>CANPVE010000001.1 GCA_947581635.1 uncultured Clostridia bacterium
TGCGGAATTAGCTCATCTGGTAGAGCGCCACCTTGCCAAGGTGGAGGTAGCGAGTTCGAGCCTCGTATTCCGCTCCAATCCCTAAAGCGCATCTCGGTGCGCTTTTTTTGTTTGTCTTATTTATTTCGATATTTCAGTGATATAGGGAGAATTCAACCAAAGTCGCATGAAACAAAAAAGATCGCTGTGTGGATTTAGACAATCCGAGGCACACAGCGGTCTTGTATTATGCATTTATTTCATCACTTCGGTAGTACCGTGTCGGCATTCGGGCGCTCATCTTCCAATGTGTCAATGTAGTTAAGAATCATATTTATACCCGACAGAAAATTGTGATACTCGTAGGTTATCTTGCCCAGATATTCCCTGCCTATGTGTGTAATGCGGTAATGTATGCGGCGTCTGTCGTCTGATATCGCTTTGCCGGCTATTTCTATGTAGCCCCTGTCTGACATTCTGTATATTACGCCGTACGGGTATTGGATTTTGCATATCGAATTACTTTGTTTGTCGAGGATATTCAAGATCTCGTAAATTGTCATATCCTTCTTGGACAAAAATGAGAGGATCAGCATTTCTGTCAGGGCCTTTTTCAGGTTCTCTGCCATCTTCTCACTGTAATCCCTTTTTTCGACATTTCGTGGCATCAAAATTCCTCCCGACCGTGTTGTAATAAGTTAAAGCGACAAAGCACCTACACTGTTGTATTATAATACAATTTATTATCGGTTTGGATAATAAATTGTAAATAAAATTCAACAGAGTGAATTTTTTAAGTGATTTTTAATAAATGGTAATATTGAAGGGGGTTTTCAGTAGTATGAAGTTTGAATAAAAAATAGTACGAAAAATTTTCAATCAAAAAGCACAAAAGCCATATGCGCGGACTTTTGTGCTCGATTTTTATTAAATTCTTATATATTGTGATTTTTCAGCTTTCAGGCTTCTGTTCTTCAGGCAAGTCAAGCAGTATTTTTGACAACTGAGAATAAGTATGGTCAGCTGCGGAATATTTCCAAAGTCCGTCTGATATTGCGGGGGGATAGGTGCCGTTTTCTTTGTAATATTCGTTGGCAAGCTGTTCGTATTTTTCGCCTTCGGTATAGAACGTCTGAGTGACGACCGTATCATTGATATACACCGATACAAAATACAGCTTGTCGAACACCAGATGAATCGCCGGATTCTGGTTCAGCTTATCGTATTCGCTGCGGTTCTCATCGGTTATTTCTCCATCGGGCTTCATGTTTTCTGTGTCAATCAGGCCGTAAATTGCCGCGATAGTTTCACTGTCGGTGCAGTATGAATTTTTGCTTGTCTCCATTGAAATTTCTCCGTCAACAATACGATAATTCCCCAGTTCATCGCCGTCGTTTCTTACATCGTCATATGGCACTGTGTATTCAAAGGCCGCAGGCAGGTTCACATATTGTTTGACGCTCGGTTCCGATGAGGCGTTGCTCTCCGTATTTTGCCGTGCATTTGAGTCGCCACAGCCCGAGAGCGCCATAATTAATGTAAAAATTAACGCTGCAAATTTTATTTGTTTTGTTTTTGTCATTCTTATCATTCCTATCATTTTCGATCAGCATTTAATGCCTTGCAAATTGCAAAATATTGCCGTTTATTTTTCCTGTCCGGCTATCTCTTCGCACATTTTTACCAGTTGCTTTGGCACGCTGTACCATATTTCATCGCCTTTAAATCTGGCGCAGATTACGCCGCTGTCACCATAGATTGTGATATATTCTCCCACATATTTTTCTCCGTAATCCTCCGGCCCGATTATCATGATGTGACTGTCGGTTTTATCGAGTTCGTGGTGGGCTTGAATTTGTTCACACTGCCATATTCCTTTAAATAAATTCCACACCAAATCATAGGTATGGCTTCCCACTTCGGCGTAAAAATCACAGCCGTAGTCGTCGGAAATTATACGAATTTTGCTGCTGAGTACCGCATAGATAAAATCATTGTCTATATCTTCAAATGGATATCGCTTCAATTTCTCCGCCGTTGCTTCCTCGGCTGACTGTTCAGCCATTGGATAGAGCATCGAAGCCGCCCTGCCATAGAGGTCGTCGGGTACCTTAAATACTGATATGGAGCCGGGCGATTCAAGATAGTCTGGATACTCACGCGAATGTGGAAATTCCGTTATATCGTTGAAGTCAAGCCAAACAAACATATTGCCGCCCTCTTCAAGATAAAAGAACAGTTCATTGTAGAAATCAACCTGTATTGCGTTGCGTGTGAAAAGTTTTATATCCTCAACTTCGTCAATTCGTTCGTATTTTTCATAATTCAGCAGATTAAGCATGGACCTCATAATAACTCTTTGCTTTGTGCTGTCTATGAGTGTGGGCTTACATTCGTAGGGGCTGCCGTCATTCGATATCCTTAACACCTTATTATTCTCCACATCAGATGCATTCGAGTCGACGATTTCAAACCTCATAGCTTCGTAGCCATATTGATAGCACGCGTAGCTGTCGCTGAGGGTTGAATTGCTTGGAAATATGTTCGTGTTTGAATTGTTCACGCTTCCATTGTTTATATCATTTTTATATTGCAAATCGGTGTTATCCTTCAAATTCTGCCTATCCCGGAAACTCGTGCAGGCGCCCAAACACATTCCGATTGCCGTCAACGAAATTACAGCCGCAATTGACAGCGCGGCGCGTGACGGAGTAAGGTATTTTTGATTTGCGATAGCGGTGAAACGCTCGTTGATCCTCTTGGCGCTGCCCGACATAGTGGAGAGCGGCAATGTGTTGGAATTAACCTGCCGCGACGCAGTTTTGAGCAGTGTGCGAATGTACGCCCTGCGTTCTGCGGAATTCATTCGCCGTGTCACCGCCTCGTCGCAGGAAAACTCGCATATGTCGTCCAGTTCTCGGCATAAAATCGGCATCAGTGGATTGAACCAATGCAGTGAGCGGGCGACAACTGCGGTCCATTTGAACACTATGTCGAAGCGGCGATAATGACAAAGCTCATGCCGCAGAATATTTTCCAACTCGTCAAGGCCGTAATACTCATTAGGCAGAACTATCACAGGCTTGAGCAGCCCAAGGAGCATGGGCGTGCCGGCAGTGGGCGATATAAACACATTCGGGTATCGCGTGCCGCCGGCAATATCACTCAGGATTTGAGTATGAATCTCGGAGAGGTGCGCCCTCATCAATATCTTTTTCCGGCAAAGCCGATATGCCGTGATGTTGAAGCATATTGCCAAAATTGTCCCGATGAGCCACACCGATATCACAAGCGTGTGCAATGGGATTTGCTCCGTCTGTTTTTGATTCGCACCGTTCGTATCTTCGACGTATTGTAGTACGGGAGTACTCTCGGCTTGATTCGAGTTGTAAGGCTGCGATTTGCCGCCGTGGGTGTATTCTGTTTCTGCTGAAACTCGTGAATTTGATGTATCTTCCTGCACCTGATTGAAAGCGTCGTGGGAATGTGCGTCTGCCGTGAACGGCTGGAGTATATCAGGTAAGTTGTTCATCAATGAAAACTCAGGCGAATAGGGGATAAGCAGCCGAAGCACAATTATGATCATCAGCGCGTAAAGTGCCGAAGCCAGAATGAGCTTTTGCAGAACACGCCGCACGGCAAGGTATAAAAGGAACATTATGCTTGCCGAGATCGACATTGAGATTACAATTAAAATCACGTTCAAAAGTATCACCTCCATATCACACATTCAGCCGCATTTGGAGCAATCCTCTGGGAACTTTATTCCTCATCTTTTCCCCAAGTCTCGTAAAGCTCGGCAATGTCCTCTTTGGTGAGCTTATCGCTCTGAATAAGGGCGGCTACAAGCTTCTTTGCACTTCCTCCGAAGATTTTGCCTATCAGCCTGCCTGCAGATTCCTGTCCGTAGGCGTCGCGGGAGACAATCGCGCGGTAGCTGTAGACTTTCTGTCCCTCGGGTTGAGTTCGCTCCACAGCGCCCTTCTTGTGAAGCCTGCCGAGCAGTGTCTTCACGGTTGTGGCCTCCCAGTCGAAGCGCTTGGCCATCTCGGTGCGTATCATGGTAACGGTCATAGGTTCACCGTATTCCCACAAGAGACGCATAACCTCCAGCTCCGCTTCGCTGATTTTTGGTAAATTGCCCATTGATATATCACACCTCCTCTCATTAACGACTACAATTGTAATCTGTATAACTTAATTATAACCACTAAATTAAATATGTCAAGTACTTTTTTATCTGATTTCACGGCAACAGCATTTACTTTTTGAAATTTAAATAAACAAGAAAAGTTTGTCAAGAAGAATTACTTGTTTCGTGTTATCCGAAATTCTCCGTTAGTTTTGGTGCGTTTTGCTAATTATTTTTTAATTTTTAAATATCTGCGCGAAAAATCAAAAGAACCCCGATCTCTTGAAGACCGAAGCTCTTTAAGGTTAAATTTTATTTTGAAAAATCAGCTCACGGTAATGTTGAATTCGCCGTTCTGCTCTTTGGTGTAATTCTCTACCCATATCAGTATCGGATACGGCTGCTCCTCCTCATACACCCAGTTGTCGGAATAGTAGGACACAGAGCCGTTTTCCATTGAGACCGCCGCGCTCACCGAGCCGTCATCGTATGTTATCACGCAGGCGGCATACTGCTGATTTACCATAGAAGCGTAATAGATAGTGCCGCCTATACCGTCGTGCATATGCACAGAACCGCCGTACTCATATGGAGTGTTTGCGCCTTTTGTGTCGCTGCGCTCAGTGGTGTAATTCTGGAAACAGCACAGCAGACGGAAATACACGTTGTCTCCCATAAGCCGTTTAAGCGCGTCGTCGTATTTCTTCTCAAGTATTCCCCTGTCAAACAGGCTGGTATCAATATAGTTTTCTTCGCGTCCGAATACTCCGGTTATTTGTGCGTTTTCGTCAAGTCCCTCAAATGCAGTCCATTCCACATAATCGCTGTTTTCGTCTGTATTGAAAATTATATTAAGCTCATTGCAATCCTTGTCGCTGAAAAAAAACTCTATGTATGCTCTCGGATCCTCCGCATAGTAATAGGCCGAATCGCTGCGCTCAGGGTCGCTTGAAATAGGAATGGGGGATTCGTCGCTCGAAACGCCGCCCTTTGAAAAGATGGCGTGACAATCGGTAAGCTGTCCTGCCTTGTTGCCGTTGTAAACCGTTATTGAAAAATCAAATCCTTTGCTGTTTACGTTCTTTATTTCCGCGTAGCAGCGTGAGAAGGGCTGGTCGTATTGGCGATACCACGTCCCCTTCCACTTAGAGGCGGGTCTGCCGCCCGCACTTCCGCACGAGGTGAGCAGTGCCGTCATCAGCACGGCGGCCGCCGCAAATATGGCGATAAATCTTTCCCGTAATTTCATTGATATCATCTCCAAATCTCTATCCATGATTATAGAACATTGATTGGATAAGGTCAAGCCTCAAATTGCCCCTGACGTCGGGTTCAAAAACAAAAATAGCAAACGAGTATCGAAGAGATTTTACGAGAAAATAAGAGATTAAATGAGGTTTGATATTTATAAATTAAATTTTTGAAAAAAAGTGTTGACAAGGCTTTTTTTATATGGTAATATACTCCTTGCGAGCTTAGACTGTGTGGGGGTTTTATATTTGTCCCTATGCACGGTTTACGTTTCAAAAATATATTGTTGCAAAAGTTATGGAGGAAAAAGCTATGTCAACATTTATGCCCAAGGCCGGCGAGATTGACCGCAAGTGGTATGTTATTGATGCAGCAGGCAAGTCCGTAGGACGCGTCGCCACAGTTGCTGCTGATATTCTCAGAGGCAAAACAAAGCCCACCTTCGCGCCCCATGTGGATTGCGGTGATTTTGTGATTATCATCAACTGCGATAAGGCTGTTCTCACAGGAGCAAAGCTGGAAAAGAAGATTTATTACCGCCATACCGGTTATATCGGACACCTCAAGGAAACCAAGGCCGGCACATTGATGAAAACCAACCCTACCAAGGTTATGGAGCTTGCTGTTAAGGGCATGGTTCCCAACACCACTATCGGCAGAGAGGCTCTTACCAGACTGCATCTGTATGCAGGTGCGGAGCACAGACATCAGGCTCAGCAGCCCGAAACATGGGTTATGTAATCGGAAGGAGGATATAAATTATGTACGATAAGACACCGTTTTTCTATGGCACAGGCAGAAGAAAGAGCTCCGTTGCCAGAGTGAGACTTTACAAGGGTACAGGCAAGGTTGTTATCAACGGCAGAGATATAGACGATTACTTTGGTCTTGATACGCTCAAGGTCATCGTCCGTCAGCCCCTTGAGCTGACAGGTCTCACCGATCGTTTTGACGTTGTGTGCAACGTAAACGGCGGCGGCGTGACCGGTCAGGCAGGCGCGATCCGTCACGGAATCGCCAGAGCTCTGCTCCAGTACGACACCGAGAACCTCCGTCCGATGCTTAAGGCTGCTGGTCTCCTTACTCGTGACCCGAGAATGAAGGAAAGAAAGAAGTATGGCCTCAAAGCCGCCCGTCGCGCGCCGCAGTTCTCCAAGAGATAATCAACCTAAACGCCTTAAATCGGCATTGTCGGTTTTCAGTGGATTACCCCATAGGTCGTTTAATTTCAGCACAACTGTAAACAATAACGATAACCGTCTTGTTTCGGCAGGGCGGTTATTTGATTTCATCACTGCGACAGCATTTGCCCTGTTTTATAGCCTTATCGGCTTGATTTTTACAAGCCATAATGATATAATTGGCTATATCGTCTGTATTAAATTTACGATGAGTTATTCTTAATTTTACAAGGAGCATCAAATATATGAGTGAATTTAAAATTGGAACCAAATGTGTGCAGTCGGGATATTCCCCCAAGAACGGCGAGCCGCGCGTTCTTCCTATTGCTCAGAGCACTACCTACAAATACGATTCGTCTGTGCAGATGGCAAAATTGTTTGACCTGGAGGAGGACGGGTTCTTCTACACCCGCCTTGCCAATCCAACGGTTGATGCCGTGGAAAAGAAAATTGCAGATCTCGAGGGCGGGGTGGCCGCGATACTCACCAGCTCGGGACAGGCGGCGTCAATGTATTCCGTGATGAATATCTGTAAATCTGGTGACCACATGATAAGTTCTGCGGCAATCTACGGCGGAACATACAATCTTTTCAATAAAACGCTTCGCGATATGGGCGTTGAGGTTGATTTTATCGACCCCGACGCGCCCAAGGAGGAAATAGACAAGCTCTTTAAGGACAATACAAAGTGCGTGTTCACCGAAATGCTCTCCAATCCCGCGCTCACTGTACTTGATTTGGAAAAATGGGCAGACGCGGCGCATGAACACGGCGTTCCGATAATCGTCGACAACACTTTCCCCACCCCCGTCAACTGCCGTCCGTTTGAATTTGGCGCGGATATTGTCGTACACTCAACAAGCAAATACATGGACGGTCATGCGGCGGCGCTGGGAGGAGTTGTGGTTGACAGCGGCAAATTTGACTGGAGAAACGGCAAGTTTCCAATGTTCACCGTGCCCGACGAGACCTATCACGGCATAGTTTACGCCGATCACTTCGGCGCGTGCGCTTATGCCGCAAAGATCCGCGCCCATATAATGCGCGATATAGGCGCGATGATGGCTCCGCAGAATGCATTCCTGCTCAACCTAGGTCTGGAGACACTGCACCTGAGGATGCCGCAGCACTGCGCCAACGCACAGGCCGTCGCCGAATTCCTCGCAAACGACAAGCGTGTGGCATGGGTCAATTATCCAGGGCTGAAGGACAACAAGTACTATGAGCTTGCACAAAAATATATGCCAAACGGAACCTGCGGCGTTGTGTCTTTCGGTGTGAAGGGCGGCAGAGAGGCGGCTACCAAGTTTATGGATTCGCTCAGACTGGCGGCAATAGTAACCCATGTGGCGGACGCAAGAACCTGTGTGCTTCACCCGGCCAGCACAACGCACCGTCAGCTCAATGACAGACAGCTCGAGGAGTGCGGCGTGTCTGCCGACCTGATAAGGTTTTCGGTGGGTATCGAGGACAAAGAAGACATAATTGCGGACATCGACCAGGCGCTTAATATTTAATTTAGGATTGCCTCAGACATAAGTTGCAAATAAAATCGGGCTTACCATACAGGCTTGTTATAAATAAAAAAGGTCTGTGCTTTTGTGTGCAGACCTTTTTTGAATTCCGAGCCTTTGCGCACGTATTCTTATGTGCGGGGAGATGATTACTTTGAAATTTTCTGATTTTTTGAATATTTTCTTAAGGACGGCGCTTTGTACAGCGGCGATCGTTTTACTCGTCGGCTGTCACCGCAAGGACGCCGGCAAAAGCAATGATAATACTTCTCCGAGCGACATTGAGATAATATCCGACAGCGATTACCATGAATATCTTGAGGATTATGTAGACACGGGCGCCATGAGCTTTGAGGAAATAAGTGAAATACTTAATGAACTCGGCATATCAGTTGATCACGATACGCTTGAGATGGCGGAAAATTCGTGGGACGGCATGGAACCCTATGAAACGGATCCCCTCAATAAAATAGAATTTGTTCTCTCGTATGTGGGTGAAGGCACTTATGACAGCAATACAAAGGTTTTCACACCGTCTTCTGACAAGGTGTATTGCTTTAAGTTGGAGAACGGCGTCAATGACGAGGCTATTGAAACCTTTTTCAAGGGTATTAATTCAATAAGCGGGGGAGAATTTGAAATAAACGACGTGAAACTCCAAAGCATAAGTGAAAAGGAAAAAGAAAGCGGAGTTTATAAAAGGAATATTAAATTCAGGCTGAACGGAAGGTCTTGCTCCTATGACGCAGAAATTTATTACGATTGGTTTGACATAAACCTGATAGAATACATCAACCAAATGTTGAAACAGCAAAAAAATTCCAACAGACTGTATTACAACGACGGAAATATCACCTGCGAGGTGTTTTATTGCAGCGATGAATGGGCGAAAAATTTTGCCGCCAAGACCGGCTGCCAACTTCGTACCGAAGGGTATGCGGAACTTTAGTGGGGGATTCATATGAGTACAGATGATTTTGAATTGGTCAACGACTGCGGAAACCTGCTTGGCTTTGACGAGATAGGTGAGATTCTCAGGTCGTTGGATATCGACATAGACGACAAAGCGCTTCAACAGGCAGAGGACAATTGGAACAGTATGCCAAAAGAAGTCATTGAGAATATCGACAAGGTTGCTCTCGCGCTTTCATATACAGGCAACGGCTCTTACAACTATGATAACGGGATTTTCACTCCATCATCGGATAAAATTTTTACATTTGATCCGGAGCTTTACGACCCCGACGGTATGTTTGAATTTTTCGTCACGGGAATTACATCGATAAACGGCGCCGATTTTGAAATATCCGACGTCTGGAAGGAAACTGTCAGCGACAATGATATTGAGAGCGGCATTTACAAGAGAAATATAAGATTCAAATTCAACGGAAACGAATATTCATATGAGTGTTCGATTTATTACGACTGGTTTGACTTTGGAATTATAAATCGCATTAATGAAATTATAAAAGAAGAAGGACTTCAAAAACGGATTTATTCCGTGCGCGACGCTGATGTGGCCGAACTCCTCTATCGAACTCCCGAATGGGCTGAGGAATTTACTTCCAGGACGGGCAGTGTGCTTGACTGCTGATTGTATAACCAAAATATTGCTATAAGGAGACTGATAAAGTTATGAGCGTTGGATTGGTGCTTGAGGGCGGGGCGATGCGTGGACTTTACACCGCCGGTGTACTGGATATCTTCATGGACAACGGAATAAAGGTCGACGGAATTATCGGCACGTCGGCGGGTGTGCTTTTCGGCGTAAATTACCCGTCAAATCAGAGAGGCAGGGCTTTGCGGTACAATAAAAAATATGCGCCGAGTGGAAATTATATGGGAATCCGTTCGCTTATCACCACCGGCAATATTATCAACAAACAGTTTGCCTATTATGAACTCCCCTCGAAGATAGATATTTTTGACGAACAGGCATACGAAAATTCCGGCGTGGATTTTTATGCTACCCTCACCAATGTTGAGACAGGAAAGGCGGAGTATGTCAAGATAACCAACGCGTTCGGGCAGATGGAGGCGCTGAGGGCTACATCTGCAATGCCGTTTGTATCGCGAATAGTTGAGTATGAGGGCAAAAAGTATCTCGACGGCGGCGTTGCGGACAGCATACCAATTGACAAATGCATTGAAATGGGGTACGACAAGATAATCGTCGTGCTCACTCGGCCGCTGAATTACCGCAAAAAGAAGTACCCCGAAAGATTTGCGAGATCTGTTTACAGAAAATATCCAAAGTTGGTTGAGAGAATCAACAATCGTCACGCAGATTACAACGCCTGCGTTGAAAAGATAGCAAAAATGGAGAAACAAGGCGAGATATTTGTAATTCGCCCGTCCAAGTTGGTGAAGGTCAAGCATATCGAGCGGGATACGGACAAGTTACAGGCAATTTACGACTTGGGCGCGGAGGACTGCGCGAGACGTATAGAGGATTTAAAAAAATATCTGCAATCGTAAGCTCTAATAATCGGGAAAAGGGCCTGTTAATATGTCGTTTTCACTTAATAAACTGCAAAGAAGGTATATTCCCATAACCGCTTCACCCTACAGACGCAGCGAATTTTATATTGAAATACCTCCCTGCGAGGTTCTAAGACCGTATGTGAGGTGTTTCTGGGGTACCCCGGGTTATTCTGTCCGCTGCGGGCAGGAATTTGAAGAGCGTGTACGTGTAATTCCCGACACCTGCGCCGATATAATTATAACTGTTGATTTCACAAAGGATCGGGTTTACGATAATTTCTGCGGCATTTCAAATAAATCCTTCATATCACTCGAGAATGGAGGTACGGGCGAGTGCTTCACGTTTGCGATTCGCTTTTACGCTTGGAGCGCCGTGATTTTTTCGGATAATGATATGCGGGATTCGTTAAATTGCCTCACCGAGAGCGGCACTTATTTTAATGCGATTCGGCGGGAGCTTTGCGAAAAATTGCTGTGCTGCCGCAGCATATACGAGCGGGCGGGCGCGGCGGAAGAATATCTGCTCAGAATCCTGCAAATTCAGGCGCGAACGGAAAACGCCGATGTAATGAATTCACTGTATTATACAATGGAACGTGAAGGCAAGGTGAACGTCGACCAACTTGCCGCTTACTCGGCGGTGAGCAGACGTACGCTGGAGCGTCTGTTTGCGTCAAATATCGGCGCTTCTCCCAAGCAGATGATCAACATGATTCGATATCAGATGCTTTGGCGTGAGGCTCTGGGAGCGTCTTTCAATGTGCATGACGCGGTTTACAAATTCGGTTATTTTGACCAGGCGCATTTGCTGAACGATTTTAAAAAATACCACGGAATTTCGCTGTCCCGAGCACAGTCCCTGGATTTTGGAAGAAATTGATTGGCGCGTTTTTACAATAAGTCCATTTAAAATTGAGGTAAGATATTACTGTAAATTTTTTATTTGATTGGTGGCCTTAAATTCATGGATTTCTTTCAAAAATCAAAAAGCTTTATACATCGTAATGCCCGCCCTATTGATTTGGCACGGTGGAGATATCATTTTGAGGACGGCAGTCGCGAAGATGTTATAAGTGAGCTTGCGTGCTATCAGAATGAGGACGGCGGTTTCGGTCACGCGTTGGAGCCGGATTGCTGGAATCCGAATTCTTCGCCCATACAGACGTGGTATGCGGCTTCCATATTGCGCGAGACAGGATTCAGCGACGGCGATCACCCTATAATTCGCGGAATGTTGAAATATCTCGGCAGCGGCGCCGACTTTGCGAACAGAGAGTGGCTCAATACCCTGCCCGGCAACAATGATTATCCACATGCGATTTGGTGGGAATATCGCAAAGGAGACAGTTCCTCTTACAATCCGACGGCAAGTCTTGCGGGATTCATACTCAAATTTGCGTCGCACGAGAGTGAGATTTACCAATTGGGTGTCGATCTGGCGCATGAGGCGATTGCCTGGTATATGCAGCAGGTGAGCATGACTGAGCCGCATATTCTGCGCTGCTTTATGGAGCTTTTTCAATACTTGATTGACACAGATACTACAGATGTTTTTAAAGATACGTGGGATAATGTCACAGACGAAGACTGCTCGCCGCCGAGAGCAACCGCCAATCGATGCGATGATCAACCGGTTAGTCGTCGCATTAACATGGACGAGTTCGAGAGCAGATTGAGAACGGACGTCCGCGCGGCAATTTGCCATGATACAGAAAAATGGGCCACAGATTATGTCTGTAAGCCCTCGCAGCTTTTTGATTCAAAGAACAGCGTTTTTTATTTGGACAATGCCGCAGAAGCAGAATTAGAGTGTGATTTTATTGTCAATTCTCAGTGCGACGACGGCTCATACCCCGTCACATGGTTGTGGTACAATGATTACAAGGAATTTGAAATCGCGGTCAATTGGTGGAAATCTAATTTTATAATCAAGAATTTTTTGTATCTGCGCGGCTTTGGCAGACTCCCCGAAAATAAATTTTCAGTAGCGGGGCAGACAAAATAAAAAAATTTTGTCGGCTTTATTTCTCCATTTGAAAATTTTCGATTTTCTTGTTGGCGCGTTTTGCCCATTCAGTCTGCGGCCTCGCTTGTGACGCGTTGCCTTACCCTCCGCAAGGAGGACCAGTCACCCTTGACTCACGTTGCAGCTCCGCTCGCTTGACTTTAATTTTTCAAAATTGATTCCCGTTGGCTGGTTATGACGCAGACCCATATTCGGTATTTTTTTAGATATAATACCGAATGTGGGTGCGTTTTTTTACTGCACAAAAAATATTTCATTTCATTGTAACGAACGAGTAATTTTTTGCATTAACATTATGTAAAAGGTGAAACACCGAGGGATGTGATATAATGCAAACTATCGACGAGCCGGGAGAAATATATCAGAAATACGCTCAAACGGTTTACAAATATCTTCTTTCGCTCACGAGAGACGGCGACTTAGCAGAGGAACTGACGCAGGAGACCTTTTATCAGGCAATACGCTCAAGCGGAAAATACGACGGGAGCTGCTCAATGTCTACATGGCTTTGCGCAATTGCAAAGAATACCTTGCGCACATACACACGAAAACACCCGCTGCCTGAAGATATTGAAAGTCTGGCGGAAAAGGAAGCCGCAACAGGCTCTGCCGAAGCCGACGTTATTGATTCTGCCGAGAGGGTGGAACTGTTCAAAAGGCTGCACGGACTGGCTGAGCCATACAGAGAAATTATGTACCTTCGCATATTCGGCGAGTTGTCATTCAGAGAAATAGGCGAGGTGCATGGAAAAACGGAGAATTGGGCGAGAGTTACATTTTATCGGGGCAGAGAAAAATTGAGAAAGGAAATGAACAACAATGGAGAAAATTCCATGCGAAATGATTAGAGATCTATTCCCGTCCTACATCGACAAGCTGACAAGCGACGCTACCAACACTTTAATTGAAGAGCATATAGCCGGCTGTACGGAATGTGGCGATATTCTAAAGGCAATGCAGACTCCCGAAGCCGAACCGCCCGCTGTCATTAAAGAGCAGAAAAAGGAGATTGACTTCCTCAAAAAGAACAAGAGGCGCAATCTTAAAATCATTATAGGCAGCATATCCGCCGCTGTTCTGCTGGTATGCACGATTCTTTTATCAAGGGCGTTCGTCTTTGGAGATTATCTCTACGGCGATTGGATAGCCTGCAAAGTTGATGTAGATGGCAGTCATATTGTGATAGAGGGAACATCGGTTGACAGCGCACACGGCATATCAAAGGTGACATTTGAAGAAGAAAACGGAGTTGTCACCGTCACAACCAAAGCGGTCATCACAAGTTTCCTGCACAGCGGAGATTTTCGAGCTGAATACACAGCTAAAGAACAGGTGCGCCAAGTACGCATAAACGACCGCATACTCTGGGACGACGGAGACGAAATTTCCTCACTCGTCTCGGCGGTATATGAGACAAGGCACGACTTTATGGGCGATATGCCCGCCAACAACCAAACTGCCAACGCCCTCAATATCTCCGGCTACCTCGGTGACTTCCAAAATGAATTAAGCACCTCGGCTAGGCCGTATGTATGGAAATTACGGCTTGTAGACGGAGTTTCCGAAAGCGCAAGAACCGTGATGGAGAGCGATATGGAATCTTTTGGCTACATTCTGCTCGGTGTCATAGGTAATCTTGATGAGGTCCAGTATGAGTACGAGGTTGGAGGGGAAACGGTAATAAAAACAGTCAAGGCAGAAGACGCGACGCGATTCTTGGGACAGGATATCAAAAACTGCGGCACAAGTGTCCGACTGCTCAACTCTCTCATCAACAAAACGGGACTCGATAGCTATGCGATTGGCAGCGTTTCCAACTCAGACAACGGACACGCCATAATGTTTGAAATAGTAAACTTCACCGAGAGCGAAATTCAAAGCATAAATGTCTCCATGTACAACAACGGTGTGGACTACGGTTCCTTCGCCACATCAAACTCACGTTATTTTCCGATGAAGAAAGGCGACTCATTTGGCGGAGGATTTGCGGTAGATGATTTCAGCTATGAAAATTTTAAGGACGACGTGACGGGAAACGAGCTTACTCTGAAGTTTACGATAAAAACAACTGACGGAATGGAATACAAAATACAGGAAAAAATAAGAGTTCCCTCTCAATACGGAACCACAACTACGTTGAAAATCTGCGGCAGCGCAGAAGATGGCTTTACAATCGTGCAGTAATGTAAGCAAATACGAAGGCGCAGATCTTGCAGGCAAATAGATGTTCCCTCTGCGTAATTTTTTAAATTCCGCAGAGGGAACGACTTTTACTCTTGGCTTTCTTTATCGGCGATATGCTCTATCTTACGCCCAATGCCATATTCAGCTGTGTCCGTAGGAAGTCCCTGTTTTTTAAGCGAATGCTCGGTAAGGCGTTTGATTATGTAGTAAATTGTAGCAAATATAGGTACACCTAGAATCATTCCGATGAATCCCATCAGCTTGCCGAATACGAGTATCGCAATGGTGACATACAACGCGGATATGCCGGTGGTGTTGCCTATTATACGCGGACCGATGACATTGCCGTCGACCTGTTGCAATATCACGATAAATATAATAAAAAT
Organism: uncultured Clostridia bacterium; assembly: GCA_947581635.1. GTDB lineage: Bacteria > Bacillota > Clostridia > Oscillospirales > Acutalibacteraceae > RUG762. The sequence goes on from CANPVE010000001.1 coordinate 15,138, forward strand.
CAGACATTGCTTCGGAGAAACCAGCAGCAGCAAAAAGGCGCTGGGAATAGCTCCGATAAAAGGTCCGAACATGGGGATTATATTCGTAACGCCCACAACGACGCTTATCAGCAGTGCATATGGCATACCCATGATTGACAGGCTGACAAAGCAGATTATCCCTACGATCAGGGAATCAAGCAGTTTGCCCGAAATAAATCCGCTGAATATCCTGTGGGCCTGCTTGATGGTTTCGTCCACCTCGTCGTTGAAGCGATCGTTCTTGCTTATCGCATGAAAAAGTTTTCTGCACTGACCGAGATATCTTTCGCGGTCAAGCAGCAGGTAAATTGTGATGATTATTGCCAGCATGATGCTTATAATCGCCGAGCCAATCGACATGACGCTGCTAGCAAGACTATAAATCGTATTAAACAGATTGGTTTTGATCCACGTCATGAGGCTGTTTTCGGTCGATTCGATAATCTGCGTCACCGTGGCGGCAATCTCGCTGTCAGTCTGCATAAATGTTCGCAGCCTTTTGAACTGTGTCTCCAGCAGTTCTGGCATATTGGTTGCCAATTCGACTACACTTTGCCACAGTTGTGGAATGAGCACCGCGCACAGCAATCCCACAACCGCAAAAACAATGAGTGTGGTCAGCAGCACGGAAATCTGCCGCGCCGCTCTGGAAATGAATTTCACCTTTGCGCATTGCCGCTCCAGAAACGCCGCCAGAGGATACAGCAGATAAGCCATCAGAATCCCCGCCCACAGCGGCTGAAGAACCGAGATAAACATATCCAGCGCATCTTTGACTATCTGAAAACGAAATACTACAAAGAAAAACGCGATTACCCCGACGACAATCGACAAAACAGTGGTGAGTTTTGGTTTGGTCATGGTGATTTTTCGCCCCCTACATTTTGATTATACCTTACCAGATTATATGTACTTACGCGATAATCATATCACAATGGGGAGGCGATATCAACACCGCAATTTTTAAATATATTCAAAAAATGACAAAAAACCGAAGCGCCCCGCAGCACTTCGGCTTTTTGTTGATACTGATGTCAAATTAAAGAATTCAAAAATATGTCTCTTCGCGAAAATCTTTTGCCCTTTGTCCTAACCCTGTTTACAAACGCCGTGAAATACGCAGCGGTCGAAATAGCCGCCCACTTCCACGATTTTTAGAACTCTTTCTTCTTGTAGATTGAAATGCTCAACATCGCTGACAACACATAAATTGCGATGCACACCGCAAATACGACTGCGGCTACTAATTCCACATTGAGGTTGATTTCCGGTATATCATGACTCAATATGAACCACACCACAAGAAACGAACTAGCCACGCTTACAATAACGAGTGTGGCCGCCACTATAATACGGCTTTTATTCATGTCAAATTTATAAGTTATCGGATTGATAATTGATAACATAAACATGGATACGAAAATTATGATAAATACTTCAAAAAGATTTATATTCAATCCGTATACCACCGTGTAGAAAATATCGGAGGCAAAAACCAATAACGATGTCACAATTATTATCAAAATATTTGTGATATATCTTGAAATAACAATCTGTGTTCGGCTTACGGGCAGAGAGCACCCGAATGAATTCCAATCGCATCGCTCATCGTAGCCTGAGCAGCTCGTAGCGGACATCATGTTTATAATCATGGCCATTATCGGGAAATAATTAACCTCGCCGCCTCCTGCATGACTCAACGCCAGATAGAAAACAGAGAGAAACGCCATAGAGACAACAACTTGCTTAAGCAAAAGCAAATCCTTATAAATTAACCCCTTCATCTAACATATCCCCTATTTATAGAAATAATAAAAATAATCAAAGTAATCAAAGGTCTTTCTTCTTGTAAATGAAAATACTGATTAACATTGAAAGTAGAAAAAATATCACACAAATTACAAGGCCGGATATTATGGCGAGATTTAAAGTATTACGATTAAATATGGTTTTTAACACAGCGTCAATCACTTTGTCGGAAATATTGTCGCCAAGTGTGTTGCTCGCCGCCGTAGCGAAAAGACCGAGCAGGGCAATAATTCCACTAATGACATAGCTGCCAATCTGGGCGCCAAACTTGTATATTATCGGGTTTGTTATAGCCGAAATTAAGAGTACAAAGATAACATACACTGCGGGATATTCCGGCGCCAGAGGCATACCTTCACTCATAAGGCAAATAATCTCAACAATAAAAATTATCAATGATGAAACGAGCATGACCAACAAATCGGTACAATATCGGGCCATCACGATTTTTGTGCGGTTGACAGGAAACGCCGGAGCGAATGAATCCAAACCGCAGCTTTCATCATACGCGCCGAAATTTATAGCCATTATCATGCTCATCAGACAAAGCGTCGCTGTTGCCGACACAATTGCCATAGTGGCAATTGACACACCGAGGATTGCGCCCAAAACGCACATTAAAATCGGTATACAAAGCATAACAGACAGCGCGACAAGGGTGGATTTTACGCCGAGCAGATCTTTTAAAATCAATCCTTTCATACGTTGGCGCCCTCGTTTTTTATAATCATAAGCATTATGTCCTCAATACCGGCCTTTGCCGACACAAATCCCTCCGGCACATTCTCGGTGAGCATGAGCAGCTCCGCGCCGAATGTATTGGTGCGTTTGCCTATGATTGCAGAACTGTCAACCGTGTTCAGCTCGTCATTGCCGCACTTTACCAGTCGGTATTTTTCCATAAGCCTGTCCTTTTCCTCGCAAAACACGATTTTACCATTGTTGATGAAAGTGACGTAATCCGCAGCTTTTTCAATATCGCTGATTATGTGAGATGATGCGAGAATCGTATGATCATCGTCCTGAATAAATTCAAGGAATATGTCGAGAATTTCATCGCGGACTATCGGGTCAATGCCGCTTGTGGCCTCGTCCAATATCAGCAGCTTTGGTTTATGCGCCAGCGCCGCCGCGATCGAGAGCTTCATCTTCATGCCGCGCGAAAAATCCTTGATCTTTTTCTTTTCAGGCAGATTAAATTGGGTGATATATTTATTGTACAGCGCGTCATCCCAATTTTTATATACGCTTCTGAGCACTGCGCGAATGTCCCTGACGGTGAAAATCTGTGGAAACTTTATCTCGTCAAAGACTACGCCAATATCCTCGCGCGAGGCTTCGTTCTTGTTGCTCTCACCATCGATTTTGATTTCTCCGTCATCGGGTCTTATCAGGTCGAGTATCGCTTTGATCATGGTGGATTTGCCGGCGCCGTTGGAGCCGACAAGCCCCATTATGCAGCCCTTTGGAATATCCAGAGCGCCGATATCCAACGTAAAGCCCGAATAGCTTTTCTTCAAATTTCTGATCTCGATTGCGTTTGTATTATTGGTATTTTTGCTCTCCATAGATATTAGTCACCTTAACCCTTTCCGCTTTTAAAAATTTCAACCGATTTCATATTTTAGACCTAACCGTCGTAGAGCATTTCCAGTATTTCGACAAGTTCATCTTTGGAAATTCCCGCCATTTTTCCGGCGTCCACAGCTTGCTGCAAATGTCCCTCCGCTACACGCAAATGCTCTTCTCTGATAAACTCGGTATTCATGCCCGCCACGAAGCTGCCTTTGCCCGCTACAGTCTCAATAAAGCCGTCACGCTCCAAATCCTCATAGGCCCGCTTGGTTGTGATCACACTGACTCGCAGTTCCTTAGACAAAAAACGCATTGAGGGCAGCGCGTCTCCCGACTTAAGCTCGCCGCTTATGATAAGATTTTTAATCTGAGCGGTAATCTGCTCATAGATAGGGCGTGGATCCGAATTTGAAATAATTATCTTCAAAAAGCACATACCTCCTTTTGCGATAATTAGATTTTTATTTTCGATATATCGATACCGCACGAATGATCATCCGCACTAATCATTCATACTGTATATATTCATTATACACAGTATAACGCACTTGTCAATACCTTTTTTAATATTTTATCGTTGTTACCCAACAATTTTCGATTATTTCGTTGACGCGCCTTTTTTACAATCATTTTTACATTCAAAGACGAGAAACGCTTAATAAAATGGATATTTATTTTGTGTTTGCCTTAGTTTTTCCTTAATCTCGGAGCATTTTGCCCGCTCAGCCTTTGGGCTTCGCTTGTGAGGCGCTGACTAGCCCTCTGCCATGGGCGCTGCCCCTTGACCCCGCAAGGAGAAATTATCCCATTTTACTTCAATTTTTCGGAATTGATTTTTATGTTATTTAATTCCAACCTATTGCAAATTTGGCGCGTATATGTTAGTGTAGGAAATGAGTGTGAGGGGAAGTGACGACTTATGCTTGACAAATTGATTGCGCAGCACGGTAAACGCCTCTACGGACTTTGCATAAAGCTCTGCGGCAGTCAATACGAGGCCGACGATCTCTATCAAGAAACGTGGCTCAAGATTTACTGCAATCTTGACAAGTATAACGAATCGCAACCCTTTGAGCATTGGCTGACTGCAATCTGTATCAATTGCTACCGCGATATGCTTCGGAGAAACAAATTTACGGAATTGTTTGTCAAATTTTCTACAAACGAGGATAAAGACAGGGTGATACAATCGATTCCCGCCGAGGACGCGGACGCGGAAAAAGCGGAACTTTTGGAAGCAGTGCGCAGGCTTCCTGAAAAATACTGCACGGTTATAATATTGCACTACTTCGGCGGATATGACGTCAAAGAACTGTCGGTTATCCTCAAAGTACCCGAAGGTACGGTAAAATATCGACTTCACAGGGCGCGCGAATTATTGAAAGGAGGGCTCACACAATGAAAAACACATCGAATGAAAAAATATCGGACGAGCGGTTGGAGCAGCTGCTGTCCTCGATGCATCGAGAAAATGGCGAGGAGGAAAATTTAAGACCGCCTGTAATAAACACTTATCGTATGGAGTGCGAAAGAGCCAGACGGCAAAGCGACCTCCAGCTCAGAATAACGGCGGCAGCGGCGGCAATTTCCGTATTGCTGACAACGATTATCATTGCAGTATCGTTTAATATGCTGTCAGCTCATTCAAAAGAGATAATGATGATTCCGGAGATATCAAACGCGTACATCAATTTAATGTATTTTGTATCACTCTATGGACGGGAGATAGGTGCTGTGTGCACAATGGTCGCAGTGTTTATTGTGTCGGGATATATCCTCTGCGCGGTGCTGCTGTTTAAGAATCGTGATAAAATATCCGTACCCCGACAAAATTTATAATATTGGGGGAAGTTTTAATTATGGTGTCACAAAGCAGCGGCCAAACCACCGCCTTATTTGTTTGCATAGCGATATTATTGACAATTTCGCTCGGCTTTGCGATCGCTGTGGGAATCAGCGCGTCAAAACGCGGCATGAATCCCGTAGGCTGGGGAATACTCACGTTTTTCACATGGATTTTTGGTCTGATAATCTTCCTGTTGTTTTTAAACCCGAAGGTAGACGATGTAAAATGCGCAGGCTGCGGTAAAAGCATACCGCGAAATCATATGTATTGTCCTTTTTGCGGGTACAAAGAGATTAAACAAAACAATACTAACACTTGAAGGGGGATAAAATACAATGTCTGTAATGATTGTTATGATTCCAATTATAATATTGGCGGTACTTCTTTGCATTGCACTTCCCATATTTTTGGGAGTATTCGTCTACAGCGACGCAAAATTGCGTCATATGGAACCGCTTCTGTGGGCGCTCATTGCGGTGCTTGCTCCCAGCTTTATCGGATTGATAATTTATCTGGTGGTGCGCAGGGATCACATTGTCTTGAGCTGTCCGAGCTGCGGCAGCGATGTGCAGGAGAGTTTTGTGTCATGTCCGAACTGCGGACAAAAGCTCACAGCCAGTTGCGGCAAATGCGGGACACCTCTCCGCCCCGAATGGAAGCTCTGCCCTCAGTGCGGCACGGAGATAACCGAGATCGGCACATTCACCCCGCCTGTTATGAACAAAGGCTCAAACAATAAAAAGCTGATTGGCGTGGTTATAGCAATTCTTCTCATACCTATAGTGCTTATAGTTATAGCTTTTTGTGGGTTTGTCTCCTACGGAACGATTACCGGACATGATGTGATAAAAGAAGAAGTTTTTAACGACCAGCTTGTGGTCAACGAATTTAAGCAACATGCGTATTACAGTGAATGTGATCAGATGACTGTCAGTGAGGCGGATTTGGGTAAAGAGGCGGAGGACTGGGTTGCAAAATGTAAGTCCGGTAAAAAAGGAATTTACGCCAAAACATTTTGCAAGCCCGAAAACGGCGAATTCAGTTCATACCTTGGCAGCGGCACCTATAACATGATATACTCTTATATGGTGGTAGTTATAAACGATGAAAACAGCTACATTCCCAAATTTTCGGAGCTTATGCACTATGGCAAAGCTGAATTTCTCATAAGCGAGGAAATGTCTCAGACTTTCTGTGAGATCAACGCATACTGCGATAATCTCATGGGCGTTACCGAAGATGAAAAAGAACTGGCGGAAGAATACGTCAGATCATCACGAAAGGCGGCAAAAGAGTACGGCAACGTGTTTGTAATTAAATACCCACAGAGCTACAACATCTGTTTTGACTTTACTTTGGGGTATTCCAGAAATATATCGGAAAAAATTCAAAGCAAAAGCCTTGATATTGTTATCAAAAACAAGACAGATATGACTTACAATACCGACGGTATGACATATACAATTCCCCTTGAACGCGAATACTATTCCCCCATAAAGCGGAGAACCATAACCGAAACTATAACCGAAGTTCAAGACTGACGGTATGGAGGGATAATTTAAATTATGGGATTTACCGCATATTTCTTGATATTTTTCTCCGTCATATTTGTAATTTGTATAGCGATTGAGGTAGTTCTGGTAGTGAAAAAGAAATACAGGTATGCAGTCGCCGGCGCAATTGCCATCGTGATATGGATCTTCCTGTTGTTTTTCGCACTCGTGTTTTTAGTCTCGAATATGTGCTTCATAGCGTATTACGCAACATAAAAATTGGCGGCGTGTATTTTCACAGATACCCGCCGCTTTTGTGTTCGTCCTGGCTGTTATTAAATCTCACCGCGTTTTGCCCTACCTTCCGCAAGCACGCCGCTAACCATGAATGCCTGTTATTCATGATGTTGATACGACCAAGATGATTTGTCCCCTTGGATACCCACGCTTCACTGATTATTTTTTAAACGTGGCTGCCGCGTTTATTTGAAATTTCTCATTGATATTTTAGAATTTTGCGATATAATAATATAGAATAATTTTTTAGGGGGATATTCCACCATGAGTGAATGTACACATGATTGCAGTTCGTGCTCTGTAGACTGCTCGAGCCGTAAGCCGTCTAAGGAAGATTTTCTGGAGAAGCTGAACGACATGAGCAGCGTTAAAAAGGTAATAGGCGTTGTCAGCGGCAAAGGCGGAGTTGGTAAATCGCTTGTCACGTCAATGCTTGCAGTTACCTTTAACCGGCGTGGTTTTCGCACCGCAATACTTGACGCTGATGTAACGGGTCCTTCCATCCCCAAAGCCTTTGGCGTGAAGCAGAAAGCGCGCGGCATGGAGAATTACATTCTGCCTGTTATCACCAAGACCGGTATTCAGATGATGTCGGTAAATCTGCTGCTGGAAAACGAAACCGATCCCGTTGTGTGGAGGGGTCCGGTCATAGCGGGAACAGTCAAGCAGTTCTGGACGGATGTTGTGTGGAAAGATGTAGACTATATGTTTGTAGATATGCCTCCCGGAACGGGTGATGTCCCGCTCACTGTATTCCAATCGGTACCTCTGGACGGCATTGTCATAGTCACATCGCCGCAGGAACTTGTCTCGATGATAGTGGCCAAAGCAGTGAATATGGCAAAGCTCATGGATATACCGATTCTGGGAATTGTCGAAAATATGAGCTATGTGGAATGTCCCGACTGCGGCAAAAAAATCAATGTGTTTGGCGAAAGCAAAACAGACGCGGTGGCGGCGGAATTCGGGCTGAAAGTGCTGACAAAGCTGCCTATAAATCCCGTGCTTGCCAACAACTGTGACAACGGACTGATAGAGCTTTTCGAGGGCGACTATATGGAGAGCGCCGCGGATGAGATAGAAAATGCCGTAAAGTAATAACGTTGAGCTGAAATTGAAAATTGTTAAAACACCCGATATGCAGCAAATTTTCGGTACGCCATGCACATCGGGTGTTTGTTTTTACTGATTTGAGCCGCCTGCTGGAGCCTCGGAATTGTTCTGTTTGGTGACAGCGGGACGCGAAGTCAAAAATTCTATGGTTCGTTCGATACAATTGCGCGCCTCTTGGGGAACCGGGTTGCCGGCGTTGCGGTAATCGAATGCGTCACGGAATGTGGTTATGTTGTCCTGAAGGCTGTCGGCATATCTGCTGACCAGTTTGCGGGTGGCTTCTACAAAGCTGTCGTAATCCTTGCCGAGCGGCTTCTTGGCATTCTGCACTATCATTCTGTAGTGCGTCATGCAGATGTATGGCTGTGATTCATACAGCCTGCGGAATTCCGGTTCGTTTTTGTAACTCAGACATACTGTCTCTATGGCGCGGGCGAGATGCGGCTCGATGTAATTGCAGACGAAGCAGCTCTCCTCCAATTCCTTCATCGCCTCCAGCATTTTTTTATCGGGCTTTTTGGCGAGAAGTTTTTCGCGTATGTCGATCATGTGACTCTCGAGTGTGAGTGCGACAGGCAGACGCGCGCGTCCCGCAGTGAGCATCATGGAATAATGCCTCTCGCAAAAGCCTAAACGGTTAGTTTCAATGCGAATGTCAGGCTCCATCATCGCCGGCCCTGTGATATAATCGACGTATTTGCTCTCTATCAGATTGCGCATACGGCAAATTGGGCAGCCGTCGTTTACCTCAAACACCTCGTTTACCGGAATGGTGCAAATGTTTTCTTTCATTTTTAATATTCCTTTCCGTCATTATTATTCGGCAACGCGCTACAGTTTGCGTATCATTTCGAGAAATTCATCTATATATTCATCGGTCTGGGGGCGATTGTCGAGCATTATTGCGATAAGTGCAAAACTCTGCCTGTCGTCGCCTATGCCGAATTGCAGAGCTATGTCCACATCTCTGCCGTCCACCGTGGCGCTGCACCTGCAATTGACATATACAGGTCCTTTACGGCTCTGGAAAGCCTCCCAATAGGGATGTCTGCCATCGCAAAGCGCAGTAAGCCGCGCCTCGATGGTGGCGCCCTTGTCGCCGTAGAAACAGCTGTTTTGCAGACAGTCGGTGATATCCATGAGCGTATCCTCGCTGACCGCGTATTCGCTGGTGACAGGCATTCTCAGCGATGAGTCAACAAATTCGGTTATATCCAAAATAAAAAGCCTCCCATAAAGGTATTTACTTATATTATTACAAAATATTGTTTGCAATAAGCGCATGAATATATTATAATTAATTTTCGATAACAAATCAACATATTTTTGTAATATAGGTGAATTTTGTGTGAATTATCACGAGAGGCGGCGTATTTCATATGATAACAACGCGAAAGGGCAGCGTAATACAGGTCGATATCCACGGAATGACGGCGGACGAGGCATACCACGATTTAATTCGACTGCTTGACCGCGTAGGCAAAGACATAAGGGAAATCCATGTGATACACGGCTACCGCAGAGGAGATGCGCTAAAAAACATGGTGCAGAACAAGCTGCATCACCCAAAAATATCATACAAATGTCCCTCACTGCTCAACGAGGGCGAGACAAAGATATATCTCAAAAAATGATTTGTCACCCGTTATTTCTGTGATTCCTGCCGAGAAAATAAAAAAGAGGCGGCGACGCATTAAAGTGCGCGCTGTCTCTTTTTACACTCACTTTTGATTAAAAGATACGAGAATCGTTCATATTTTTATGGAAGTTGAGTACTGATTACAGAATGAATGTGAGTTGTTTATTTTACCATAGCTTTGATTATCTCACCGATATAGACTATGTGGTAGTCCTTTTGCGGATAATTTGCCGTGTCTATCTCGGGGTAAAGAATGCCCTCCGGCTTTATCTGACCCACATAGAGCTTTTTGCAGATAAATACCGTATTTGCCTCCTCGAAACAGGGGGCCTCGAAATCGCTGCACACTGTCAGACCTGCTTTGGATATTTTATCCTCCTCGCGCCCGCTTACCCTGCCGAGATATGCGAGCTGCCTGCGGTACTGCTCTGGCAAAAAGCAGATTGAGAAATATTCCTGTGCGTCCACAAACTCGCGTGTGTAGCGTTGGGGGCGAATATAGCAGGTGACGACGTTTTTATTCCATATTACGCCTGCGCCGCCCCAACTGGCGGTCATTGTATTGAGGTTTTCGCCGCTGCCCGCCGTAATAAGCATCCATTCGCTGCCTATAGCTTTGAATGGATTTAGGTCCATGTCCTGCGGTTTAATTTCATTAAACATAATAAAACTTCCTTTCACAATTGAGCGATATTATTTTATGACAGATGCTCTCGGAATATTCTAACAGTCTGTTTTATACGTCGGCTCGTGATCAACGACGTGCATAGCCTGATTTTTTCGCATATTCAATAAACTGAGTGTCATACAAAGCGCGCCCGTCTGCCTGTTAAAAATTTATCGGCAGCAGGGCGCTTGTTGTGTGTTTAATTATTGATATGTGCTGACACTCAGTTCGCTGAAATCTCGAGTTGAACAGGAAAACTTCTCAAATGCCTTGTCGTTAAATTCAACTTTGTCGCTGTTTTGTGCGTACTTGACAAGCTCGTCTATAAAACTGTCATATTTGGATTCGATAAGCAGGGCGTCGCGGTACTCCTCGAATTTTTTCCCATCCTTATCCAGCTCTGCCTTCTGAATGAGAGCTATAGCGGAATCAGTGACTATGAGGGTGAATTCTCCCTCTTTGAGAGCAAGTATCTTTTGACCGTCCTCAAGCGTGTTGTCAAAGCGCGATGTAGAATCGGTGTAGGCGTTCTTGTAATTTGTGGCGTTTTCGGCTACTTCCTCGCACTTCTTGGTGAAATTCAGCTTGCCCTTTTCCGCTTGGCTCTTGACGCTCTCGTATTCCTTCTTTACTGCTTCGATTTCCTTGTCGTCCATTGCGCTGCCGTCTTCATTGTAAAAATACTGCTGCATAAAATTTATTGTGGCGTAGTTTGTCTTGAAATACTCTTTCAGTTCGTCGTCGGAGACAGGCTCGGTGCCTTCTTTGCCGTACTTTGCCTGAAAGAGATTGCTCTTAAGCGTCACATTCTTGTAATACTCCTCCACGGAGGTCTGAGCGACGCCGTTCTGCGTCAGCACTTCCTCGTCCTGCTGATATGCCTGCGCGGCATTCTCGGACGCGTTCTTAATGTCCTCGTCGCTCAGCTTCACGCCCATTTCTTGAGCCATCAGTATAGTTCCCACGTAGGATTTTACCGATTTTGACGCCTCGTCATCAAGATATTTAGTCGCACTCACATCTGAACCCGACACATTGACCGTCTGTTCACTAAGCTCTGTGTACGAGCTGAGGACAGAACCTTGCACACAACTGCGGTAATTTTCCGCCTGGCTGTATATGTACAAACCGATAGGTACGGTCACGTCGTCTCCGATTTTAGCCGCCCAACTCAGGTTGCTGCCGCAGGCGCTGAGTGAAAATACCATGGAAGCCGCGGCAACTGCGGCGGCCGCCTTTTTTATTAATTTCATCTTAATTTTTCATACCCTTCGTTTTAAATTTTGCTTTATCGAAAAAAGCACATACCGGCAATGATTATACACGTTTTGAATGATTTTGTCTACGGTTTTTACCGATTATTCATTCTATTTTAATAATATTCAATAATTATTCCGCATGAAAATCAGAAGCAGGATCGCTGTCGTGTTGAGAAATCTATTCGGGGAATATGTGCCGGTAGTAATCTTTTTCCAGAATTTGCAGGGAATAGGTAGTCATGGCTTTCACCCTGGTATTCATTCCGTCAACGTATTTCTTCTGTTCCTCTTCTGAGAGCGTGCAGTTTTCATTCGGGGTAAATTTGCGGTTTGCTATATATTCTCCCTGGGTGCTTATCCACGACCAGCCGTTCAGTCTGAGCAGCGCGAAGTGATCGCCGTCGCAGAGAATATCACTCCCCATAATAACCCTCGAATCGTATTCCAGTCCGAAGAGGTTGGACAGCGTGGGAATGATGTCTATACTTGAGCAAGGCTTGTCTATTACCACAGGCTCGGTCATAGAGGCACACCACAGAATGAAGCTGTTGCGATAAAGCTCGGGCTGCTTCCTTATGCTGTCTTTCTTGAGACCGTACAGTTCGGCAAGTCCATCGTCGCTCAGCGCGTAGGGATAATGGTCCGCAGTCATGGCAAATACGGTGTCCTCGAGTATTCCTGCCTCGTCGAGCTTTTGAACCAACACTTGAAGCATAAGCTCAACTTCATACTGACAGGCTAGATATGCCTTGACCTCCTCGGAACAATTTTTGTATTTTTCGGGAAGGTCTTTGTAATGAATGCTCGACATGGCGTTTGCCGATTTGGCGTAATTGGCATGGCCGCTCACACTCATATAGTATGCGTGGAATTTTTCTCCTGTGCCGATGTAGTTGTCTGCGGTTGCCTCCGCCATTTCCTTGTCGGAATTCGGCCAATGGCTGCTTGCCAGCTTTAATCCGTTTCCTATGCCGGTGTAATCGTAGCCAAAATTCGGATGGGATTTGTCTCTGCCGTAGTATGTGTAGGTGTTGTTGTGGTAGGCGACGGTTTTATAGCCCAGCTTCGAGAATTGGTTGCCCAGTGCGAAGGGCTGATAGGTGTCCGCGCTCAATTTGAGACAGTTGGCCGTGACGTAAAAATTCCCCGTCATGTTTGAATACTCTCCCGTGGCCGTACTTCCGCCCCAGAGAGAATTGTAGAAGTTGTTGAAAACAAAGCCTTCGGTCGCCATCTTGTAGAGCGTCGGGGTGAACTCCGGATCAATTATCTTGTGGGAGTAACCTTCCAGCGATATGAATATCAGATTTTTTCCCTTGAACATACCCGTATATTCGTTCTGCTTGGTTGGGGTAAGCGACGCAAAGTACTTGTCCATGGCCTTGAGGGTCTTGTTTTTTGTGGATTCCGCCGCACTGTCAAAGTCGATGTCCATCACGTTATCGCCGTATTCGCGCGGTTTGTCCAGGTCGGTGGGGGACACATCGGACTGTGATACCTCGGAATTCAAATCCTCAACCATCTCGTTGACGTCGTAAAAATCAAATTCTTCTACGGGGGAGCCGAATATCATTTGCTTTATCTCCAGACGAGTGGCGTTGAGTATGCCGTAATACATGAAAGTTTGTTCGGGATCGTTCTGCATATGCGTGTAGTAATACTGCGGGCCGTATTCCGAGTCGTTTTCCCCGGTTTCAAAAAACGTCGTCATAATAAAGGAGTAGGGGAGCATGGCGGCTATCGCGCCAAGCGCTGCAAATGAAACACTGCGCCTCCTGTCGTCGCCCATGATTCGCCTGCCGAACAGGCACATCATCACAAGGGGAATAAAGAAGGCGAGTATCAGATACCACACACCCAGAGCGGCGCCGATAGCTTCTTTCCAAAATTCCACAACATCTTTCGCCTGACCCAGCGTCTGCCACGAGAACAGCGTCTTGAAATTGTTGTGATAGCTGACGTGGAATGAAAACAGCACACCAAGCAGTCCCAGAATTACACGGCTGACTATTCTTCGGGCCTTTCCGTTGAGCAGCATTGTGAGCGAGCTCATTATAAGACCCATAAATCCGGAAAAAGCCGCAAGATAAACAAATTTACCGTCAAACAGGCTTCCGAATATTCTTATCTTGGCCAGTATTTCCATGTACAGCAGCGAGACAGGCAATACCGCCAAATTGAGTATGTCAGGCAGTCTCGAACCGGTCGCTTTCGCATTCTGTTCCGAAGAGGGAACGGCGGGCGGTTTCGACCCCTTGATTTGCCGTTGTGCGTTGTTATTGTTCTTCAATCCAAACCCCCCTGCATATGCAATAGGTTTAATTAATGCGTATAAAGTTTTTCGGCGTCATTCCCGTGTATTGTTTGAATTCCCTCTGGAAATGCGCCTGGTCGGAATACCCCAGATCTATGAAGTAATCGCTTGTGCGAGCCGTCTCGCCGCTCAAGATTATGTCGAGAGCGTGTTGAAACCGCACTATTCGTGCAAAGGTCTTTGGCGAAATTCCCATGGTTTCCTGAAATATTCGGGAAATATGCCGCTCGGAATAGTTAAGACTTTCCGCAAGCTCGAGTATATGAATCCCGCCCTTTGAGGAATTTATTCCACAAAGCATACGCTGTGTTATCTCTCCGGCAGAGCCGCAGTCGGCGCACGGTTCAAATGTGTTCTGAAAGAGATCTATTCGTTGCTCAAGTGTAAAACATTTGCGCATTTTTACGAAAAAATTCTTGAGAACGCCTATGTTGGCGGGGAAAAACAATTCGTTGTCTGTTATGCTTTTAAGCGCTATATTCTGATAAGATATATACATTCCCGGCTTCAGTCTAACTCCGAAGTAATGACAGTTCGGAAATCCTCTGACGATCTTTGCGGAGGTTGGCGAACCCAGAAATTCCATAAACGGTTCGTCGGTGTTGGTGACAAATATGATATCCACACAGCCGTCAGGCACGCACGATATACCCGAAGCGACGGAATACGGCGCGGTGAATTCGTAGAACAAGGCGTAATACGGTTTGCGCACCAAAATCTCGGCGTAGTCCAGAACCCCGTCTTTAAAAAACGGCTGATGCATCTTGAATGTGTCGTCTGATTTGTAAAATGAAATCATTCGGTTATATGTCACCTTTGCTTGGGTCAATTTTTTGCACGGCTGAATTTTACGTCCGCACAATATCAAGTCAACGGGTAGATTATAGCAGAATTTTGTGTCGAATGCAACAGGTAAATACAATTGGAAAAATGCACAAAATGCAGGATTTAAAAAATGAAATTTCATTTTTTCTGATGAAATGCGCGTTCATGTCTTTTTTATTCAATAAATTTGCAGGATGTGGTGCTAGAATAGCGTCAGTGGTTGCAGAGATGCAATTTACAAAAATTTTTGAGGAGCCCCGATTGAGAATATGGGGCGGAAAGGACTGATTGTTTATGGAATTGTCGAATATCATGGAATATGTTGACGCTGAAATATTCGGCATATGGTTCCTGATAGGCGCTGCGCTGGTTTTCTGGATGCAGGCAGGCTTTGCGATGGTTGAGACAGGTTTTACCAGAGCAAAGAACGCAGGCAACATCATAATGAAAAACCTGATGGATTTTTGTATAGGTACGGTTGTATTCGTACTTCTGGGCTACGGTCTTTTGTTCGGAGAAGACGTGGCGGGCTTCCTCGGTATTCCCACCTTTGGCATATTTAGTGCATACCAATCTTTCGATTGGAGCAACTTCGTGTTCAACTTGGTATTTTGCGCCACCACCGCAACGATTGTCTCCGGCGCTATGGCTGAGAGAACCAAGTTCTCGTCTTATTGCGTTTACTCGGCCGTTATCTCGGCAGTTATCTATCCGATTGAAGCCCACTGGATTTGGGGCGGCGGCTGGCTGGCTCAGCTCGGATTCCACGATTTCGCAGGCTCCGCCGCTATCCATACGGTAGGCGGTGTTTCGGCTCTTATTGGCGCGGCTCTTCTCGGTCCCCGCATTGGCAAATTCAACCGCAACAAGGAAGGCAAGGTCACAAAAGTGAACGCTTTCCCCGGACACAATATCCCGCTTGGCGCGCTGGGCTGCTTTATCCTGTGGTTCGGTTGGTACGGCTTCAACGGTGCAGCGACTGTGTCGGGCGATCAGCTCGCCTCGGTTTTCCTGACCACAACAGTTGCTCCCGCAGTGGCGACTGTCACTTGCCTTATAGCGACATGGATAATATACGGCAAGCCTGATGTTTCGATGTGTCTTAACGCCTCGCTTGCGGGTCTGGTTGCAATTACCGCTCCCTGCGATGTCACCGACGCGCTTGGCGCGACCATTATAGGCTTTGTTGCAGGTCTTCTCGTAATATTCGGGGTGTGGTTCCTCGACAATAAGCTCCATGTGGACGATCCCGTCGGCGCTGTGGCGGTACACATGATGAACGGTATCTGGGGAACTTTGTCTGTAGGTCTTTTCGCTACAAAGAGCGCTCCGCTCAATGACACATATCAAGGCCTGTTCTATGGCGGCGGATTCGAACTGCTCGGTATTCAGGCTCTCGGTCTGGTTTGCGTTATCGGCTGGACGGCAGTTACAATTACACTCACGTTCCTTCTGATCAAGAAGACTATCGGTCTGCGCGTCTCGGAGGAAGAGGAAATAGTCGGTCTCGACAGCAAGGAGCACGGTCTGGCTTCTGCATACTCCGGATTCAGCATCATAGATATGTCGGGTACAATGGAAGTCAACGAGAATACAGACCTCGGCACACCCGAGTACGAAGCCGCTTCGGAATTCAAGAAGAATGCCTCCGTACCTGTTGTTGCGGCTCCTGTTGAACAGTCTACAGGTATGTATAAGGTTGTCATTATAGCAAAGCAGGCGCGTTATGAGGTGCTCAAGGACGCTCTCAACAAGATTGGCGTCACAGGTATGACTGTAACTCAGGTAATGGGCTGCGGCATTCAGAAGGGTTCGGGCGAGAAATACAGAGGCGTTGAAATGGATGCTGTTCTTCTCCCCAAGGTTCAGGTAGAGGTCGTTGTGAGCAAGCTGCCCATTGACACGGTTATTGAAACTGCCAAGAAGGCTCTCTATACAGGGCACATCGGCGACGGCAAGATCTTCGTTTACAACGTGGCAAAGGTTGTAAAGGTGCGCACAGGCGAAGAAGATTATGCTGCTCTGCAAGATGTTGAATAAGATATCTCCTTTTATCAACTGATAGATTCATAAGCAAAAACACCAAAGGGTCGGCAAACCAAGAGGTCTGCCGGCTTTTTGGTGTGTGCGCTCAATAAAAAGGCAGAGTTAATCATAGACGATTAACTCTGCCTTTTGAATGTACGGGCAAAATATTATTGTTATGAATTGTAGATCCGCGTTACGCGTGGGCTGAGACTGCACACAAATTCATAATTGAACGAGGAGGACATACCGGCGGGTTCCTCCACGGGGATAAATTTGTCGCCGTCTCTGCCGAAGAGCGTAACAATGTCCTCGATTTCTACCCCGTCAATACCGGTCACGTCCACCATTATTTGATCCATGCACACCCTTCCGATTACGGGGGCGAATTGTCCACGTATAAGCACGCGTCCCTTATTGGATAGAGCGCGCGGGTAGCCGTCGGCGTAGCCAACCGATACGGTTGCGATTCGGGTGGGGGCAGACGCGGTGTATGTCGCGCCGTACCCCACGCAGCAACCCGCCTCCACCGTCTTGACGTTTACAACGTGACTGCGGAAACTCATGGCGGGCTTTATGTTTAGGGCAGCCTTGTCGACCTCTTCCGAGGGATAAAGGCCGTAAGTAATTATTCCCGAACGCACCATTTGAAAGCGGTGGTCGGTAAACTCCATTATCCCCGCGCTGTTGCAGATGTGATTTATAGGAATCTCAACGCCGCGTTTGTCAAGAAGCCCGCACATAAGGTCGTATCGCTCCATCTGCATTTTGCTGTATGACTTGTCGGTCATATCGGCGCATGAGAAATGGGTGAACATTCCCTCCAATTCGATGCCCGGGAGCCTGCTTATTTTCTCTATCTCGTCGGCGCTGTCCTCGGATACAACATATCCTATGCGCGTCATGCCTGTATCGAGGGCTATATGCACCTTTGCGATCTTGCCCTGATTGGCGGCGGTGTTTGACAAAAGCTCGGCTGTCTGGAGTGAATATATGGTTTGCGTTATATCGTACTTTACAATCTCGTCATATCTGCTCGGAGAAACATAGGAGAGTATGATTATCGGCAGCTTTATTCCCGCCTCACGAAGCTCTACAGCTTCGTCAACAGTGGCAACCGCGAAATATTCAACCGAGTTTTCGAGATAGCGCCCCACCGCGACGGCGCCGTGACCGTATGCGTCAGCCTTTATCACGGCGCATATCTTCACGTCGCTGCCGACATTCCTTCTCACCTGAGATATATTGTATCCTATGGCGGTCAGATCTACTTCCGCGTATGCTCTCAAATATTTGTTCAAAGGAAACATCTTCTTTTCAAATTGTATTTGACTATTGCCCGTTGTTTACGATAAATCTAATCGCCCGAGGGATCACCTCAAATGTAACCTCCCGCAACTTGAGGCATTCGCCGTCTATGTTTACCACTGCCGGTTTGACACATTCTATCTTCATTTTTTTGCCGCGGTGGACCGTGAGTATTTTACTGAACCTTTTGGAGCCGACGTATTCCCCTTTTTTGTACTTGCCTATCAGCCAAGGTACTTTCAGTTTGGACACTCTGCGTATTATCACAAAATCCAGCAGCCCGTCGGAAGGATCCGACATTGGTGCGCCCCTATAGCCACCGCCGTAATACTGTCCGCACGCTGCCAGCGAAAACATAAAGTCGCCCTCGTAAATATATTGGTCGTCAATAGTCACCTTTAAGGAATTATACACCTTTCCAAGCATGGAAATCAATACCGAAAGTGTATATGTACCGGAACCGAGAAGCTTTTTTATTTTTTTCATTCGGTTGGTGCGGTCGCAGATAATTGCGTCTATGCCCATAGAGCAAATATTGAGCGAATTGAAGTGACCGGTGCTTATCGCGTCGACGTAACGCGAGGGAGCAGTTATGTAATTTTCTATATCCAAAAAACCATCGACGCCGCCGAAGGTTCTTACATAGTCGTTGCCGGAACCGCAGGGAATGCAGCCGAATTCGACGTTATCCATGCCGATAATACCATTCGCCGCGCCGCAGACGGCTCCGTCGCCGCCCAGAACTATTATGCGCACTTCATCTCCGATTTGGCCCTCGGAGCGGGCAAAGTCGGTCAAGTCGCCGGGCTTTTGCGTGAGCATGAATTTGTACGGGGCGCCGATTTTATCACAGGCCATAGCGAGTCTGTCCCTGTATTTTTCGTAGCTGTTGTTTCCCGCTTGAGGATTGGCAATAAAGACATATCTCATAAAAAAACCTCTTATATATAAAAAAATAAGTACAATATCGCTGAGATAATGATATCAGTTTGTACGAGGTTTGTCAATAAAGCGACATAAGCGAATCAATAAAAATTGAAGTCAAACGAGCGGAGCTATATGGGACCCAGGTGCAGCACTCATGGCGGAGGGTGAGGCGAAGCAGGCAAGAGCGTAACAAGATAAAGGAAAACTCAGGCGAACACAAAACAGACAATCTTTTTTTCACGAGACTTTTCCCCGTTTTTTAGACGGCAAAAAAATAAAAGCTTTCAATCAGCTCTCATCATTTCGAGCATTGCCATAAGAGTATATTGCACCCGCTCGGCAAGCTCGGGAGGATAGAGCACCGACACTCCGCCGCGCTGTGCCAAAATCCAGCTTATCAGGCCGTCGTTTATCACCGCCTTGACCCGAATGGTGAAATAATTGTCGTCCGGCGCGTTATAGCAAATATCCTGCCCGAAGCGCTCTACGACGTGTTCAATACAGCTCATCGCACACTTCAGGTCGATGTAATCCACATAGCTGCCCGCGTACATTTCAAATATGCTGTTGACATAATCGCATTCGTCAAAGCCCTCACTGAATCGGCTGACTTCGCCCAAAGGACGCACAGGTTCGGACACAATATTCACCTGCTTCATTCGATCAACGCGGTAATGAGAAAAATCGTCGTACTTTTCATAATTAGCAACGAGATAATATTTGCCGTCATTCCATATGAGTGCGTAGGGGCTGACAGTGAACTCATGCGATTTTTGAAAAAACACTCTGCCACTGCGTATCACGTGGCGGTAGTAAGAGAAATGCACCTTTTTCCCCGAGCGTATGGCGGTATGCAGCGTGTCTATACTGTAATATATTCTTTCGTTACGGTTCTTTGGTCTGCCCAGAATCCCGTCCGATTCGTCCAGCTCTTCGGCAAGGTGACGGCTGGTGAGCTTTTTGAGTTTGCCTATGAGTTCAACGGTCTTTTTTTCAGTGATGAATTCCGAGGATTTTATGCAATCCGCCAACATTCGCAGTTCGGGCAGTTCAAAGAGCCTGTCGCCAAGATAATACCCCTGCGGTGAAGTGGACTGCATTATCTCAAAGCCGAATCCGACAAGTGATTCTATATCGCGATATATTGTCTTGCGCTCACATTCTATTCCACGTTCGCGCAGCAACTCGACGATTCGCGGAGCGCTGAGCGGATGGTTTTCGTCGGTTTGCTCGTACAATATCTGCAATAAATTGAGCATTTTCTGCTTTTGATTTCCCGCCAGAATTATCCCCCCTCTCGCCGATATCACAAAATAAAAAACACCCACCGTACAGGCGACTGCGAATAAACCGTACAGTGGGTAAAATTTGAGATAGATCAGACAGCTCTTGTAACCTTGCCCGAACGAAGGCAACGGGTACACACGTGAACTCTCTTGGGAGTTCCGTCGACGATAGCCTTAACGCGTCTCACGTTGGGCTTCCATGTTCTGTTGCTTCTTCTGTGTGAATGGGAAACCTTGATGCCGAAGGAAACTTCCTTGCCGCAGAAATCACACTTTGCCATGCAAATGCACCTCCTGAAAAAATCCGCCTCTTCCCGGAGAAAAGGGGGTAACTCTTAAAAATAGCCGACGCGGGCAAACCGAGCCGAATTCGCTTCCTTAATAATCAGCGCTGAGTAATAATATAGATTATTTTGAGGAAAATGTCAAGAGATTTTTTTCAAAAAACTTCCGTAATACCGGCGTGTCTCCTGACTTGTTTATAAATTACAAAAAATTTGGGTTGAAAAGACGTTTTATTTGTAGTAGAATGCATAATATATAGTACTGATCTGCGATGAACGTATGACAGAAAATCCTGCCCAAAAACATATGCGCGATTTTTGTGTTTTTCTTTCGGAATTTTTTGTATTTTTTGTTGCGTGTCAGTATGAGAGCGATATTTTCAGACAAATTATGTATGCACACTCAATCAATGAAAGGCAGGCAGGTTTTATGGTTTATGTTACAGGCGACACGCATATTCCCTTGGATATATCAAAGCTGAATGCAAAAAATTTTCCCAAGCAGAAGGAACTCACCAAGAATGACTACGTAATCATATGCGGCGACTTCGGCGGAGTATGGAGCGGCACATTCAAAGACGATTACTGGCTCAACTGGCTGGAGGAGAGGAACTTCACCACGCTGTTTGTGGACGGAAACCACGAGAATTTTGACGCGCTCGCCCAGTACGAGGAATGCAGCTGGAACGGGGGCAAAGTGCAGTATATCCGCCCCTCGGTCATTCACCTCATGCGCGGCTATGTTTTCGATATCGAGGGCATGAGCGTGTTTGCAATGGGAGGCGCGCGCTCAATGGACAGGGCCATGCGCAGAGAGGGGATCTCGTGGTGGCCCCAGGAAATGCCCGGCGATGAAGAAATAACCCGTGCGCGTCAGAATCTGGCGCTTCACGACAATCAGGTTGATTTGATAATAACGCATGACGCGCCGCTCTCGCTTGCCCGAATGATCTGCTACGAAAAGACAGAGGACGACGATCTCATGGTTTTCTTTGAGGAATTAAAAAACACGGTGGGATACCGACACTGGTACTTTGGGCATTTTCACATAGACTGGAGAATCGACGAGAGCCACACGGCGCTTTACAACAAGATAATTCAGCTTTGATTTTCTGTTCCCATTTAATCGCGCCTGATTTTTTTCGGCGCGTGAGATACATTAGATATTTTAAGATTTTTTGTCAAATTTTCTTATTAAACGAGTTAAACAAGAAAGGCGGATTTTATGATAATAGATTCTCATGTACATATAGGACAGTTCGGTCGTTTTGATATGCGCCCCGAATATGTGATAAATTCAATGAAAAAGTATGGCATAGATTATTCGCTGGTGTCGAGCGGCGTTGCGGTTGAGTTTGACGAAGATCACAATCCGCTTCCCGGCGATTGGAAATATGATCAATACAGCGCAAATATGCTCACGATAGATTTTGCACGCCGCAATGAAGGCAGGATTGGCGCCTTGATTTGGTGCAGGCCAAAGACAGAGGGGTTTGACGAGGATTTTGTGAGATTGGTTGACGATGGAGGCAGTTGTATCAAGGGACTTAAATTCCATCCGTACTACTCGATGCTTCCTATGACGGCGCTGCAAATAGAACCGTATCTTTCCTTTGCCGCTGAGCGCGGTTTTCCTGTGATGATCCACTCGGCTGACGACGAGTTCTCTCAGCCGAAATTCGTGTACGAGGCAGCAAAGGCCCATCCAAATGTCAATTTTATCATGGCTCACATAGGGCTTGGAACCGACAATGATGACGCGATAGAGCTTATCGGCGCTCTGCCGAATCTCTACGGCGACACCGCGTGGGTGCGCCCCGAATCGGGTCTGAAGCTGGTGAAGAAGTACGGTGCTCAAAAGCTGCTTTTTGGCACGGACAACCCAATAGATGGCGAGGATACCTATGCTCACCCGTTCTACAAGGCGTATTTCGGGGAATTCAAGGAGCAGGTCTCGCGGGGGGATTATGAATTGATAATGCATGGCAATGCCGAGCGTCTGTTTAATCTCTGAAATAATATGACTAATTGAGAGGACGATAAGTGAAAATAAGATGTGTATTGACTGATTCAGATGAATACAATCAATTTAACGGTTTTGAAGACTCCGCATACACGCTGAAAATCAGCAGACAATTTAAGTATTGGTACTTTGATCTTTGCGACCTGATTGATTTTTACGCGGATACGGATATTGATGTGATATTAGATGTTGAAGATAAAGATCTAATCGCCGCAAGGAATCTGTATGGCAGTCATAAATTTAACGAGCGCAGTCTTAGAAAATATGAAACCGGTGTCATGGTACACAGCACGACAAAGGAAAATGTTCAAGGCATACTTACGGATAATAAATTAAAATCCTGGAATTTATTGCGCAGAGAGAAATCTCACTGGGAAGATAAGCCAATAGGAGCTTTGCTGGGCGATATAGAGGATTTTTCAAACTATGTGATGTTGTCGATTGTGACGCAAAACAATGAAATTGTGACAGCTTCAAAAGCCAATGGAAAAATCGACGTCAATATTAATCAATCCTATATTGCGGGAGCAAGGTTTTATTTGGATGCAAAGAAGCTGGCCGCAGACGGTTTGCTGCTCAGAGACGGTGCGCACATTAAAGTCAGGGACCGCATTGATTTGGACAAATACCTAATTTGGTATTCAACCCCTGATATATTGGGAATGTGCGAACGCACCAGCCCGAAGGAATTTTTGGAATTATCAAATAAAAAATTTGATGAAATAATGAAGTTGTGACATATTGCAGAGGCCCTCAGGCAAAACAATCCACAAAATGGCATGAATTGTTTTCTGCGGGTTGCCTTACTATGAAAAGCAGTAAAATCTTCACCATGGGCGGTGTTGATTTTACTGCTTTTTTTTAATTGTAATATTCCAATTTTGCACATAAAATATAACACATTTGCCTTACATTGACGGTTAGATAAAAAAATTTTACTTTCACCACGAAAAGAGGCTGATAAAAAAGTGAATCACCCTTGAAGTTTAAAATGTCCTGCTATAAAATGACATTGACAGGGCGAGAAGGAGATGAACCGCAAATGAAAAATTCGCCTGACGATTTATCGTCAAAACTCGGCCGCGGGAGCGCTGCGCTGCGGGGCTTTGCAAGTAAATGTGCAGATTGGGTAAAAGAAAAGCTGCCCACTAAGACAGGGATAAAAGGCAAGAAATCTGAAAAAAAACCGCATACATCACACGGGATATACCTTGCGGGAAAGAAAAAAGACGAATCCGAGCCTGCTCTGGCAAAAATAGTCTGCCATGGCCTTACGTCCGATGAATGCATATGCGAATACCTTGGCAGGGAAAATTTTCCTTTCGGTATTTCCAACAGAGAAGAATCGGGATTAAAAACGTGCATAGTGTGTTCTTCACCCAATTCGGCGGTAGACCGGCTGCACTGCATTGTTAAAATAGAAGACGAAAATCTGGTTATTTATGACAATGCGTCCGCACAGGGAATCCGAATCAAATTGAACGATGAGACTACGGTTTCGATAGGCAACAGAGCTTCCCCCGTGGGATTTAATGTCAAGCAGCGCCGCATAACCTTCGGTGTGGGCTGGCTGTCGTTTGAGCTTGAGCTTTTCCCGAGTATAGCACAATATCTGTCGAGCAGCGACGTGACCATATCAATTGAAAACACCCTGAACCGCGACGTGCGGCCCATAACCACAGTTGTAAAGAATAATTACACGGTGGGGCGCGCCAACGCTGACGTTCGGCTCGACGATAATTCGATAAGCCGATATTTTGCTTATTTCAAGCTGGGACAGGAATGCAGCAAAATGATATCCGTTGTGGATTCGGATATCTTTACTCTTGCCGACGGAACAAGATGTCGTGAGGTTGAGCTTTACGACAATGCCGTTTTTACCTGCGGTCACTATAAATTCACCGTCCTCAGTGTATTCAGGGGATTTGGTTTTGAGCAGGACTGCCCGATAAATCAATCCGACTCAATACAAGAGGACGCCGAAAATGCCTTTGATAAATTGGCGGGGGTAAAAAAATCTTATTCCTATTTCATATCGGAAAAAGATACGGAAGGCGCGTCTCCTATAATGCGCTTCACATTTTTGGGGCCGTTTTCACATGAGGTGGCGCCCGTTGATGTGACGCGCGATCAACTTCCCATGAGTTTTACTTCCGCGCCCGACGCGGTGGAGGGCAGCCAATTTGTATTTACAGACAAGATACTCGGTGTAGAGCGCTCGCATTGTTCTATTGATGTGCGTGACGGTCGGCTTATCGTAACCGACAACGGCTCCACCGTAGGAACCAAGGTGTCCGTAAAGTGCGGAGTAAAGATCCTCGGGGACGGGATAAACGAGGACGGGGTGGAAATTGCTCAACGTCAATTCAGCGTGTCAATCGGATTTGTCACGGTGCGCTGTGAACTTATGCCGGAAATCTCAAAATTCCTCAGCGACAGATTTGTGATATTGCGCGTTATTAACACGCGCGGTAGCAGCGAGAAGCCATACGAAGTGAAGGCGCGCGACGGGAACACGATAGGAAGAGCGAGCGGCGACATTCCGCTGGCGGACGAGACCGCTCACCGATTCCTCGGGCATTTTTCAATTACGCATGAAGGAGCCAGATTGATTGCAATTGATGGAATGAAGTATTTTACCTTGACGAACGGAGAAAAGGTGAGCGAGGTCAAGCTGGCTCCGGATACCTCATTCTCAAGCGGCCCATATAAATTTGAAGTGGTTGAGTTCTTTGACGGAATAAAATTTAACGACTGAAAAAATTGAAAGGAAGTAGAAGTCTATGCTCAGATTTATCATTATTTGCGCGGTGGTGGCATTTATAAGCCTCCTCATTGTCAATCTTATGAACAACAAGCCGATTTCGGTTTTCAGGCCCGACCTCAAACGTACACGCTCTAAAATCGGCGCGAATCCTCAAATAAGCATTCCCACCAGACCGTTTACGGAGGACGAAGAAGAATACAAGAGCGTCGAGCATGATATCCACAGTGAACCGTCCGTAGATTCATCTGAGTTCCTGAATGGGGAAAAGGTTGTTGACGAGGCAATATTAGTGGATATTGATGTTTTGTAGTCTGAGCTGACAACAATGTCAAAAGAGGGGAATGAATAATGTCCGGCAAAATATCGGAACTCAAGGGGCGGTTTGCCGCTGCGGGCGGCGTCAGGAAGGAGCTGCTTAAACTGCTCGGATTCGTCTCCGCACAGTCGCTCATACTGCTGCGAGTGGCCGTCAATGGAGTGGGCGCGGCAGCGTTCGCCGCCTTTTGGCTGATTTTAGCGTGGGATATCGCCGCCGCTGTGATATCGTGGCGCTCAGGCTTCAAAGCCAATACCGTTATCATGTATTTTCCGCCCACTGTATTTGCATTCGGAGCGGCGGTGCAATGCGCTCTGGTCATAACAGACAGAGACTATGTGTCAAAAATAAATGATATTGTCATTCAGGACGTTGCCGTTGCGATGTTATGCTTTGCCGCCGTGTTTTTTCTGTACAATTTCGCTCTGAAACTTATTGAACTGAGGTGGGTCAGGGCAGCGCTTGCGGCGGCGGCAGTTGTAATTTACGCCTCGACGATCATATCGGGCAGAGTTTTCGGTATCAGTGACAACGACGCGAATCTCAGTCTGTTTGGAGTGCAGCTTCACGAGCTTATCAAGATAATCTTTGTCATACTGATGGGATACATTCTCAGCTCAGAGACGCTTGGCACGGGCGCAAAGCTGGGTTTGAGTTTTCTGTTTCTAACGGTGTGCGGCGCGTCCATGGTTATAATGAATGAATTCGGCACGCTGCTCGTGTATGTCACGGTTTATGTATTGTCGCTTTGCACTGTCGTGGATTTTTCAAACATCGCATTTTCGGTCAGGACTGCTCTCAGAAAGAAGCCCGTCAAAATCGTATTCTCAATAATGGCGGCGATGTTCGTGGTGCTCTGCATTGTATTTTACGACAAAGTGGCAAACGCTGTTGAGGGCAAATACGAGAGCCGGATACTGCCTTGGATAGGGCTTACAAATAACGAGCACAAACAGCGCATGACATATGCCATAATGAACGGAGGAATTTTTGGCATATGGGACATAAGAAACATGATTTCGGTACCGGTTGCTCAGAGCGACGTTACCTATACAATGGTACTGCAATTTTTCGGTCAGCTCGGGGGGCTGGTTCTGATTGTGCTTTATGTGTTGTTTGCCTATGTCAGTCAAAGCGAGGCGGCAAAATCTCTCGAATTAAGAAGCCGCACGTATGCTGTAATAGCTTCGTTCATGTTTTCGGCTCAGGCATTTATCGCCATAGCCTCGGCAATAGGTCTGCTGCCGCTCATAGGTCTTACAACCCCGCTGGTCTCAAAGGGCGGAATGTCTTATATCACCGAGTTTATACTTCTCGGGGTGATAACTCGGGACCATTACAATTTCTGTACAAGCGAAAATTATGAAGCCTGCCTCGCCGTTGACAGAGAAATAAGCGGGAAGCTCAGTGCCAAAGCGGCAAACGACAGGCTGGAACGGTTTAAAAAGATGATGGGGTTCATTAGAAGCAGGAGATTTGTCAAAGCCATGCTGACAACCGTTTGTGCGGTGTCGGTGGCGGCTCTTGTCCTGACGGCGGCGGCAGGCTTTTTTATTGACAGCAAGTTTGACCTGATGCACGTGACGGCACTTGATCGGAGCGGGTGGAGCGACAACCCACCGGAGGAAATGTCTGGGGTTAAGCTTGCGTCAAAGAAGTACGTCAAAAATATACTGCTGCTGGGCTGCGACAAGGAAAAGGACGGCGTTTGCCGAAGCGATGCGATAATGCTCATGAGCCTGAATACAAAGGCAAATAAAATAAAACTGTTGTCTTTTCAAAGAGACAATTATGTGGAAATTCCGGGGAAAGATGGCAAGGACAAGTTAAACAGCGCATATTCGTACGGCGGTGCGGGGCTTGTTGTTCAGACAATTCAAAACAATTTCAGAATTAAGATAGATGATTATATAGAGATTGACATGGACGGCTTTTTTAATCTGGTGGAGGAGCTGGACAAGCTTACCTTAACCATAACCGACGCGGAGGCGGAATATATCAACGAAAGAATACAGGGCAATCTTTCATCGGGAGCCGTTGATTTGACGCCAAAACAGGCGCTTGCATACGTCAGGGCGCGCAAGATACCGGGGAGCAGCGGGGACTTCGCCAGAACCGGGCGTCAACGCAAGGCGTTGGCGGCAATTTCAAAGGAGCTTGACGCAATGATCAAAGCAGGGCGATTCGGACAACTCAATCAGGTTGTAAATACCGCAGCCGCTACGGTCACAACGGATATATCGAATGACGAGTTTAAGGAAATACTGCCCGATATGCTGTTCGCCTTGAACAGCTTCGCGAAATCCGACAGCATAGACAGCCAAAGCGTGCCGTTTGGCAAGCACTATGACAATATAAGGGTAAACGGCACGGATTACATCGAGCCGCAGCTTATGGAAAATTACAGGTACATCTGCGAATATCTCTACGAATAGTCGGGAGGGTTGGAGTGTGAACAGACTACGCGCCAAAATGAGGAGGATATACGCCATTTTGCTGATTGCAGCCATAATTTTGATTTCGTCGGACATCAATAATTTTCTGGGCGCAGTTGACAGCGATAGGAAGTCGCTTGACTCTGCGGCACGATTCAATTCCTATCTGTGGGATCGCTCAAGAGGTGAAATTTACGACCGGGACGGAAATAAGATAGTTTACAACGAGATGAAGAGCGGCAATCCGGTGCGGAATTACGATAACTGCACCGAGGCGTATTCCGCAGTTATAGGATATCACACGGTAGTGACGCAGACTGCTGTGAGGAAGAATTCAAATGGAGACGACGAAACCTATGTTGTCAAATTCGAGCACAACGAGGGCGGTGTGGAACGCACAAAAAGCGATTGGCTACTCACGGGCGACAATACAAACAGATCTGTGGGAGGCAGCATAGTTCTCACGCTGGACAGCGGACTCCAGGAACTTTGTTACAGTCAGATAAGAGAATTCGACATGGCGGCGGTCACTGTGATAGACATAAATACGGGTGAGATACTCGCCCTTACCGATACTCCGTCTTATAACACCTCCGCCGTGGTGGGCAGTGGCACAAAGGAGAATTACGACGCAGTTATTCCTAAAAACTCTCTGTACCAGTTTGCCACAAGTCCACAGGTTCCCGGCTCGGTATTTAAAATCATATCTGCATCCGTGTTCTGCGACGCGGGAATGGAGAATGTAAAGGTAGATGACAGCAAGGCGTTTGAATACAACGGGGAGTACAAGATAACCAACGCGGGTGACGAAAAGAATGGCATGATAGGTCTAACCGAGGCTATCCGCCATTCGTCAAACGTCTACTTTGCGAGTGTGGGAAAGCAAGTGGGCGCGGAGACAATGGAAAAATATCTCACGCAAAAGTGGAAGTTCAATCAAAACATAGAATTGGATTTTGTTACTCTCTCACCCGAGGTCTGTCTTGACAACCGGCAGCTTCTCTACAACACCGCTTACGGTCAGGGCGATCTTAATGTATCTCCTCTGTACGTGTGCATGGCGACCGCCGCAGTCGGAGATGAAAACGGGGATTTCTGCAAGCCGTATCTCTACAGCAAATTCATAAACGCCGATGGCCGCACTGTCAAGTCGATGAATGGAAAGCGTCAAATCATCACCAAAAACGCTGTGTCTCAGAAAGCGCGCGGCGTAATAATTGAAGGCATGACCGCCAGGGCGAAGGATTTGGGCATAAAAAACGCCGCTGTCAAGACGGGAACCGCCCAGATAGACGGCGACAAGGTAAATCTTTGGATGACAGGACTTGTATTTGTCGACAGTTTGCCAAAATACGCAGTTACCATAGCGCGGTTTGAGGTTCCGGAGGAGGGGCATTTCGGCAATCAGCTCAAGCAGGAGTTTTCGTCGATAGCGGATGCGCTTGTTAAAAGGAACCAATAAGCGTATGTATGCATGAATAAAGCTGTTCCAAGGGATCTTCTGCGGATTCGCACCGCGCGATAAGTTCTGCCGCCTCATGCGTTCCAAGCCGGTTTTCGAGCAGGTCTATTATCATTCTGCATTGCTGAACTTCACATTCCGGTGCGCTCATATTTCCAAACGCGCCTCTGTGGGACGCCGTGGAACTGTACACAGCCATGCGGCTGCCGGTATTAATCGCATAGGCGCCTTCAAAGTCAATCAGCCATGCGTTGCCGTCGTGGTCTATTATTATATTGTCGGGGGATATATCCATGTGATAATATTTAAAATTGCGGTTGACATATTGTAGTATCACAATAACAGATTGGCATATTGCGAGCAGGTCGCGTGTCATGATGCTTTGCAGCACGGTTTCCAGCGAATTGCCTTCGATATGCTCAAATAATATTCCATATGCGCTGCCGCCGCCGCAGATTATGTTGTTGAACTCCGCAAGCGCGCACGGAATTCGTATGTTCGTGCCCGCGATGCTGTCCCTGAGTGACGAACCGTGCAGCTTTTGATAGGAACGGCTGTAGGTCTCCCGCCAAAGTTCCGCCTCTCGTGACGTATTTTTTACAAGCTTTAAGACATATCGGCGCCTTTCTCCGTCCTCCAATATCATAACGCCCCGATCTCCGGTTTTGATGTTGTGTATTTTGTTGTATTCGACGCCGCTGAGATATACGTGCGAGCAAACAATTTTATTTTCCATGATATACCCTATTGCCTATCCTTTCCTTTTGGCGTATAATCAAAGGTAGTAATTGATTTTGACAGATACATTATAGCATTTTTAATTTGTTTATTCAATCGGATTCTTAAAGACTAAGGGTGATATTATGCTGCGCATCTTCAGCGACACATACATAAACGGACGGGAAACTAATCAGGACAGATACACGTGTATAAAACTTTCGCTAAAAGACGGCTCGTCCGCACAATTCCTGGCCGTTGCCGACGGCATGGGCGGCATGGAATGCGGCGAACAATACGCAGAAGCGGCGCTGTCGGCGGCCGCAGCGTGTGTGACGGAAGCTGTGTTCCGCGCCGGGCAAGACAGCATATGCGATCCCCGTGTATCTCTGACCGAGCTGCTTTGCCGCAGCTTTGAGTCCGTAGCAGATGATATATGCGGGCAGATCAATACCCGTGTTGTGAGCGAAGCTGAAAAAAAGGGAATAGGAGCAGGTGGCGCGACGTTGAGCGCCTGCGTGGTGATCGATAAAACACTTTTCGCTTTTAACACGGGAGATTCTCCGATATATCTGCTGAGCGGAGGCAAGGCGGCGGAACTAAGCGTGCGTGACAATATTGCGGAAAGGTATGTAAGGGAGGGGCGGCTGAAACGCGGCTCCGATGAGTATTACGAAAAGTCAGGCAGTCTGACAAGCTACATCGGAAAAAAGAGCGGTGGCGTTGCTACACATTTTTGCAGGAGGGAGCTTTTGGAGCGCGACATAGTGATACTTGGCAGCGACGGAGCGTTTGGCGGGATAAACTGCGCGGAGGATTTGGAAGAAAAATTCGCCGCCGTGTCTGCCGATTCGCTGTGCAGGCGTATTTTTGCGCAGGCGTCGCGCTTTACCGACGATAATCAGACGGCTATAGTTGTGGAGTACTTTGAAAAGGCCGCAAAGGGACTGTTTTCATTTTTTAAATGAGGGTATAGATGATGAGTGGTGACAATAATCAAGGCATTCTCAAGGTCGGCGGGGAATATGAATTTCGCTGCATTCCCTTCTCAGGCTGTACAGAGTGTGACATACCGCGCGGCAGTCTAAGGATCACCTGCGACAAAGGTGGTGAAAAATACTGCGCCGAGCAGTGCGGCGGCAGCGGAAGATTCTTTGTAAAATCCCAGAAAAAATCCTCGGAATACGCACTTCCCTACGCTTTGCCCGAGATAGGCCGTTTTGACGAGGGTGGAAGGACTTACTACGTTTACGAGCAGTACGACGGCACGATTATGGATTTATTCACTGAGGGCACTGTTTTGAATGAATGGCTCAATGCCAGGCTGAAAGGAAAAAAGGACTGGGAGAAAAAAAAGGAAAAGGAACTTATCGCCGCTTCGGTTTTCCTTAAGATGATGTTTACGGTAAGGTCGCTCTACTGCTGCTCGGACGACTCAAATTTTGACATCAAGGCGGAGAACGTGGTGTATAAAATACGTGACGACAGACTTATTATAAAAGTTATTGATTTCTTTGAGACTACGCTTAAGAGCTACTATCACTCGGGTCTTAATGACTTTCACGCCATCAACGCCTCGCTCACATGGCTTTCGCCCGTGCTTCCATACATATCCTACAACCGCGACAGCAACAACACCATTGCCCTCCAGGCCGCAAAATACTGTGACATATATTCCATGGGTGTAATGCTGTACTGGCTTTATTCCGAGGGCAGGAGCATATGGAAGGAACCGTGGAACAGCGGCGAGCATTGGAACGCCACCTATGAGGCGGAAGGTTCAAAAAGAATGTACCAATATGAGGCTGTTTTCAAAAAGGACTTCCTGCAATTTTATTATGACAGTCCCAACCGTCCCAAGGATATGCTCAGAGACATACGGCCTGCGGATTTCCACTTTGCCAAAGCGCCCGAACGCGTAGCGGCCCTGGCGGAGAAAATGCTGTCGTTTCCCGGTGAATACTCCGGCAGCAAATCCGACGTGTGCGACGATATTATAAGCGAATACTGCAAAATGCTCAGCGAGTGCGGCAGTATTCCAGATGACACGGAAATACCCTACAGATATCTGCCCCGAAAGGATATCCGGACGGGGGACAGGAGCTTTGTAATAACGCTTTCGGTGCAAATGCTGTGCGGTGACGGTTCCCTGAGCGAATGGGAGGAATACCAGTGTCTGAACATGAGCGATGGCGACATTCGCAATGTGCCGATTACCATACACAGGCTGCGTCCGATAGCGGGCGGTTTTCGCGAAGAAATAAACGATTTGCTGTTCATCTATCTGAAGAATAACCGTGTGTATTACCGCACGGCGACAAGCCTCATAGAAAACAGGCTGCGTTACGTCGGCTCGTCGTTTGGCGAATTCACCCATGACACAACTCTGGAGTTCTCGCTGAGAGAGGGCGATGAGGATACATTCAGGCTGACGGTTTGCAG
Source organism: uncultured Clostridia bacterium (assembly GCA_947581635.1). GTDB lineage: Bacteria > Bacillota > Clostridia > Oscillospirales > Acutalibacteraceae > RUG762. The sequence continues at coordinate 47,988 of CANPVE010000001.1, forward strand.
ACGGGAGGGCGCGGCGATTGAATAAAAATCTAAATATAATTATGGTATCCGAAGCGTGCGCTCAGATGGGCGCCAATTATGTTCCCGGCAGCGAAAAAATCTCCTACGGCACTGGCGCAATAGTGTTTGAGCTGATGAATTCCGTCGCGGAGAGACTGAGGCAGAACGACAGCGTAACGTTTGACGAGGTCAAACTCATGTTTTTTAAAACAAGGTGGGATTGGATAAGGAAGCAGTCCGGCGGAGAAGAATATTGTGATCTGTTCTCCGGCTATATGGTGACGGATTTCGCCCACAATGACTGTGAATATATCGAAAGTCACTCCGACAGATTATGTGCCGTTCAGTCTGTCAACGAAGCACTGTCGAAAATATACAGGGACGACGACGGTGTATCCGTTCTTGTGTTTGCGTCTTATACTCCAAACATATTTGCAAATTCAAGCGCGGATGATGTTTTGCTCAGCGCCGAAAACATTCCCGATTTGTCGTTCTTCTTTCTGAACGGCGTTTCGGACGGAGAAGCCGCCCTGCTCGCGAAGTTCAACACGGGCAGATATAACGCCCGCATAATCAGCTTTGATTCTGTGGAAGCGGACATTAATAAATTTTACAACGACCTTACAGACAATATCAACATAAAGAACGCTGTGAATTACTCAATTGATTCGCGGCGCGGTCTGGCTTACAGCATTTACGGACTGCTCAAAAGCGCGTTAAAAATAAATCACTCGCTTGCGGCGGGCATCGAGTTCAGCATATAAATTACGGCAGGTGAATTTAAAAAGATGATTGACTTTTCAAACGCGGTCAGCGGTGAGCAGGTCTCGGATTTTCGGCTTAATCAGGAGGACATAAATACAATGCTCTGCGATGCGGCAAAGAAAATGCTGCTTCACAATGAGAGCGGGACCCTAAAGAAATTTACAGACGGCGACGAAGATCTTGAAAGAGCTGCGTCGGACGCGGCAAAATTGTGGAATGTCAAAGGGCTTTTTATCGACGACCTGACAAATATCGACGAGAATTACAGGATCGATACGCTTTCGGCTGAGACGTTGAAGTCAATGCCGCTCAAACAGCGCGCAAAGCTGGCACACGGTGTTCTTGAAATACTCGAGCGCGTGGAAGAGCTGGGAATATTTGCCGGATGTGTCGATCTCGGCTCTATAATATATGACAGAGACGGAGTATTTGAGCCGTATATAAAAAATGTGTTCCGTTTTCAAATGGGTTGTCTCAGACAGACGTGGCCCGAATACAACCGAGACGAATATAACCTTCCTTTCTTCACTGAGGAACTCCAATATATAGCCAACACCAGATTGGCTGTGAAAATCCTGATAGCACGTTCCGACAATTTGGGCAACGTAGAAAACAAATCTCCGATTATGCAAAAGCTGGCGTCTGAAAAGATTTATTCTACACAGTGCCTTATGGCTTTTGCCAAGGCATTGACCGAAGCGGCGGAGGCCAAAAGCCCGAAGGACAAGCCGTTTGGCGAGAGGAAAAACGCCGCAGTATGTACGGTGGCGGCTCCATGCACGTCGGAATTGAGCGTCAAGCGTTACTATGATCAAATCGCCCTGATAAACAGCGCGATATCCACCGCAATTTCAAAGGGCGTCAGCAAGCCTGTATACGCCGCTTATGCGTGGACGGGCAGCAAGCCGGATTTGTATATGGGCGGGACCCAAACCAACGTGAGGAATTTTGCGCCGTTTGACGGGGATTACATTCCAAACATACAGTACCACGAGGAGGACAGCGATATGTCGCGGTTTATGCATTCTTATATGGCGGCGGACGCAATGCTTCGACTTTTCGACGAAGATTCCGATATTCTGATGTTTGTGCTTCTACCGCCATATGACGACAGCGATTATTCCGGCAAGGTGTCAAAATGCGTGGAGCAACTCAAGGGGGATTTGGGCGCGAGATTCGACGCGGTATATCTTCACGAGGGCAGATGGGAAAACGGGTACAGCATAAACGATCCCGAGAGCATAAAAAAGATATTTGATAAGGTGGAGCGGTTGGTTGCACAGCCTGCGCAGCCCGAATTAGTCAATTGATCCTGAGATAAAAAGACGTACAAGGAGAAAGCCATTATGTATGAAAGGCTTGTAAAATACATAAAGAGTAAACTCGGCAGAGGCGCGGATATCAAAACCACTCCGGGAAAATCCGCAGTCGGGCAATATTTGGACCGAATTTCATTCAAACTTGCGAATGTCGTCGGTGTGCTTAAAACGACCGCTATTTTTTTGACCTTTGCGTTTTTGACGTTGTCCGTGCTTCTGGCGCTTTGGCTCGGAGACAGTGGCGCAAGGGCGGAGGCGGTGGTTATAATATGCGTTATGGTGATTGCACTTTTTTTCTTCAAAAGCTATAAGCGCAGATCTGCGCCGCGCGCCTATAATGTATTTGTAGTGATGAGTCATAATTCTGAGGATTACGGCTGTGCCATACCCTGCCGCAGAAATATATTTGATGTAAACAAGGCGTACTGTCCACTTAATTCAATCGAGTTAAAGCGGATTCACGGCTATGACGAAACCATTGTGCTGAACGGTGTGTTTCTGGTGCTCGAGCTTGCGCAGGGTTCGCCCCGTGTTCGCGTGGATATTTTGAGAGCGATATTGGGGTCGCGCGATACGTTCCGACAGCTTCCCGACAGATTGAGCTTTGAATTCAAAACAGAGGCTGGAGGAGACGCGGCAGCGGTCAAGCGGATTAGGGCAAAGCTCGAATGTGACGAAGTATACGATATTACATACAACGGCCATAGGCTCCGTGTAATGATTTACAGCGACGTCTCAAAGCAAACCCTGCTGTCAAAGGGCGGCTTTATTATGTGATCGAGAAAGGAAGAGAGAACATATGCACCTTTGCCCGTATTGTGATTCGGAGATTACCAAGGAGAAAACTTGCAGCTTTTACAATAACAACGACGACTTCTTTTCGGGAACCTCGCCCGACTCACTCATAGCCACCATAAGCAACGCTGTGTTTCAAAAGCACGGCGGTGAGGGCAGCAAGTACTTTGAATATTGGAAGAGCAAATTCGGCATTGAATCCGACATGATAAAAAACAGCACCTCGGGCATTGTGCTTCGCCGCGACGTCATCAACATGGCTATAGATAAAATGGACAAGGACGAATTGGAGAGGTACAATATCCAGCTCATAACGCCGAATATGTATCAAATAGGCGAGTATGAAATCGACTTCAACTATGTCGACCCCGACAAAACGCTGTCGGCGTGCGAGATGCCTCTGGTAAAGAAAACAGGCGGCGACAGGCGCACGCCCTACGCGCTGATATGCCCTGAGTGCGAGAATCTTCTTCCATTGGATTACTTTGAAAAAGACTGCGTGAATATTATCCTGACGGGCGCCAGCTCGGTTGGCAAGACGGTTTTTGTCATGTCGATGCTGCAAAACAACTTTATAAATCTCACGGGCAACACAGGCAGATTAAAGATAACTCGCAGTATGGAAAACTGCGACGTGTGTACCAGGCAGTTCTTTGACGACCTGAGCAAATTCGATTCGTCTGGTGATCTGCCGCCCGGAACAAGCCGTCCATTACCTCCGCTCTTCCTCAGCTTTGAATGGAGCCTGCCCCACAGAGCCACATATAAACACAACCTTTGTCTTATAGATACCGAGGGCGAGAGATGGGAAAACGGAAAAAATAAAAATACCGTGGCGCCATTTATCAGGGAATGTGACGGAATGATATATGTGGTGGAGCCAAGTCAAGGCATTTATTCCGATCCGCCCGACACGCCCAGATCCAACGGCGGAGCGCCCAGCCGCGGCAGTCACAGGGAAGCGCGAGTGGTGCGCCCACAGTCCTCCGACAACCTCATGGACGACAGGAGCGAGGCAAAGAAGGGAACTGCGGATTATATATACAAGAGGTACTTTAATGTGAACGACAGCACGCACAGCAAGATGTACTGTGCATTCGTGCTGTCCAAGCTTGACCGTTATCTCGGAGAGGGAAAGTATCAGAGTGCCATAGATACTTCCGAAATTCCCTTTTGGCACAATCTCACATCTTACGACGAGTACTCGACGTCGGACAGCAGGACGCAGATTTTCGATTCCGCTCGCGCAACCTATAACTGTATAGCCGCCTACAAGCTGCTCCATCTATATTTTAAGATGCCCATAGCTCAGAATTGCAGCTTCGGAAACATTCAGTGGTTTGCGGTATCCTCATTCAGCGGTGAGGCAAAACGACGGGAGCAGGGCGGTAAACCGTATGTTGATCAGCGTCAGCAGTCAAAGACATTGAATATTCACGAGCCGCTCATGTGGCTGCTCTCTGAAATAATTCCAAAAAAGCAGGCGGAAAGAAAAGCGGCCGAAGAAGAAAAAGCAAGGCGGGAAACCACCGTGGAGTTTGAGAAATGATAAGAGAATACGAACAATATTACTTTACCTGGGTACCGTCGATGGGCGGGGCAGCAGTGTATGCTTCGTCGTGTGAAGGCGGCCGCGACTGTCTAAAAAGCATTTGCCGCAGCACGGATTTTGACACCGAGGGCTTTGAACCCACATACAGACTGACATACTGCGCTGAACTTGGCAGCTTTGTATTTTTGTGCGCGAGGCGTATGCGCCAAAGCCTCGACGGAAGAATGACCCCGTTTGTACACATTTACCGACCGCTTGGCGACAATTTTGACGCTGCAGATTATGTTGCGCCGAATGACTTCCGCTGCGGCACTCCGGAAGAACTGAACGCAACCTCTCTGCCGCGCGCGAGCTTTGAGGTCAGGCCCTCCCGCATGAGAAATATAAACGTATCTGATGAACTCCTGACCGAGGTAATATATCTGCTGTATTTTTGCCTTTACAGAGACAAAAAACGCCTGATTATACGCTGCCGTGATGCCAAGAGCTTCGAGGAGGATTTTCGCTCTCTCACCGTATTTATATACAGTCTCGCCCCTGAACCGTTGCGCAAAAAGCTGTCGGTGAGCATGAGCGCGGCGCGCCTTTCCGAAAGTTGTAAGATTGACATTGTTACGGCGAACGTCGATATTTCCAAGGCGGCAAATGACGCGTTCCTGCTCAATTATTCGGATGGCTCGCTTGAACGCGCCGACCGGCAGGACTTGGGTATGTTTGAATTGCAGCGCGCCGTGTGCAGACATCTTGCGGGTATGCGCGGGGCTAAAAGGTTCATGTCTTCGGCGGAGAACTTTTTCGCAAATTACACCAGGTTGATTTCCGAAAGCCGCAGCAACAGCTTCGCGGAAAATATGGCGGCTTATTTCTTTCTTACCGGCGGAGAAAAAATGGATATTTCGGACATTAAGGCGGCAAGTCTCCTGGAGTCGCTCAAAATGGGTCTTAAATTTTATCAGTCGTGGCCCTATTCGACCAGGGATTACGAGCGTCTCACGATGTATTTTGTCCAAAAATATGCAATAGACGGTGAAACCGAGATGGGAGACAACATCATAAAGATTGTTTACGATATGCCGTTTCCAGAAGGCTGCACAAGCAAAGACAAATTTTGCGCGCGACTGCTGGACAGTATGTTTGAAGCGGGATATCATTCGCTCGCAAATGAGGCTTTTGGCAGAGAATACGCCGTGGCTCCGTCAACGGCCGAAGAAATAGCGTCGAATATAAAGAACGTCGACATTCTGGGGAGAATGCCGAGTGAGTTTTCTGTCGAAACCTTTATAAAGATGTGCGGAAACGGCATAACCCGCCGCATTGTCTTTGACGATCGCAATAAGGCCACCGTAATTAACACATTCTCGTGCGCGTTGGATTCAGGCATATCCGACTTGGAATTAAAAAATGCCCTTGATATTTTCAACTCCTGCAAAAGAACCTGGTGCGGCGAGTTTTGCAGATATATTCTGGAGCAGAGACCGGATAAATTCTCGGTGAGTATGTTTACAATCATGTGCTGCGACACTGCAAGGCGCGACATACTTTTTGACAAACGCAGCAAGAACACCGTGTTTGACAGTTTTTTCCACGCAATATATTCCGATATCCCCAAGGAAACCATAAATCAAGCGGCGGGAAAACTCAAAAAATTCAATCCTCCATGGTACAGTGAGCTTTGCGGATACACATTTGAGCAAATAAACGATTTACTCGCCAATCACTACAATCAATGCAGAACAGATGAACTGTGCAGGCTTTGCAGCAGAACTGCGGCGGCGTTTGATATAGATCGCGGCGCATTATGGGACACGGTGACAAACGCTTATCTCAGCGATGACAGCTTTAACGAGGGAACGCTCACGCAGATATGCAGTTCTCTTGGTTTTCCCGACAGCAAATACCGCGCCGTTGTCAAGAGAAAAAATTCAAGCAGTGGAACAGGCGCCGAAAGCGGGCGGTCAAATGGAGCGGAAAATACTGAAGCGTGTGAAGCCTTGGATATAGCCAATGAGAGCAGTGCCGCAGACACAAAAAAAACAAAATCGAGGCAATTGCCTGAAAATTACACCGATAACAGTGACAAAACAGTGCCGCGTTCGTCGGAAGAATATGATGAAGGCGATCCCGAATCACAAGCCGATATCATGATGAAAATTTTGTCGACTGTGACTAAACTCCTGATGGTGGTTATGGCATGGCTGGCAGGCTTTATCTTCAGAAAAAGCGGAGTTGTGGACAGGGATATTGTGTCTGCGGTTTTCACCGCGCTGTGTGCGGGCATTGTGATAGCTGTCCACACCATAAAAAACGGAAAACCCTTCGACCTGAGCTGTTTGCCCAAGAGTGAAGCGGGTATGTGCAGGCTGGCGCTGTGGCTCATAATTTATATGCTGCTGCGTGCAATCGGCTCTTGACGGAGGTGAGTGCATGAAGTTTGAAAAGGACAGATTTATAGATCAGCTCTTTGGCAACGTGTTTCCCAATGATCCGATCAAGCAGAAAGCAAGAAAGATTTCTGAGCGCGGTGTCTATTCGGGCGGAATCTGTATGCTCAAAGAACACGAGTTGGACGAATTTGAAAATTACAGGCGGTTTCTAAAGGAATGGAATTTCACAAAATCCACGGGCGGCGATACTGAAAGTTCCGATTACAAGATCTACTGCCTCAATCCTCTCAGCGCCGACAGTATACGCAAAATGTACAACGATAATTCCGCCCCGAAATCGCTTGAAGGCGTGGTTTCGCTGTGCATAGCCTGTGGCGTGCGGGACTTCGACTATATAAACGAGGCGTGCAGAGGATTCTGCGAGGAAACCCTTGAGGGAAAGGGGCTTCGCAAGATACTCATATACGGGGCGGCGAAGGGTTTTGTGAACTTTGATGAGATAGCCTACAACAGTGTGAGCGGCAACTTCGGGCTTTTGGAGCAATACTACGATAAAAGCCTTTATGAGCGCTGCGAGGCGTACGAGCGCGCCAAAGTTCCGAGGGCAATTCAAAACGGCACAGTGAATTTTCTTGAAAATGTAAACGACTGCGACACGCCGGAAGATTTTATGAAGCTGCTCGATAATGAGGATATACGCGAAGGTTTTTTGTACGACAAAGTAGAGCTTATCATGATAATTCAGGACTGCCTTGACAAGAGGCGCAGAACGCTCGCGGCCACAAACGACAAGGAGGGTGACAATTCGCTTTTCAGGCGATACAATGCAAATGCGCTTAAATCGACCTACAGCCGTCTTTGCCACGGTCACAAGCCACGCAGCGACTTTTTCCTTTCACTCGCCCTGGCGTTCGGCTTGACGGGCGGAGAAATTGACAATATGGCGCGTTCTATGCACATCAATCCGGCAAGTGACGGCGGTATTTTCTCAAACTGCTGCAAACTGGTGAAGGATATTAATGGGCTGGGGGTTGAACGAAACAACCCCGACTATATTGTAAAGTTTAACGCCCTTGTGAACTTTGTGTGTGAAAATAAAAAAAGTCTGCCGGATTTCGATAATTTTCTGGAAAAATTCGGTGCAGAGCCAATGTGAAAATATATGGATCGGCCGTCGAAAGATGTTGGAATTATATCCTTCGACGGCCGATTTGAGCTTTTGTTTAATAATATTATTGCGCCTTGCAGAATACGGCGGTCAATGTAATTGTGCCGCCGTCGATGCGGGCGAACACCTCGCCGTTCATCTTGCGCATGAGCTGTCTGCATATATACAGCCCCAGCCCGCTGCCGGCTGTCGAGCCGACATTCGATCCGCGCCAAAAGCTGTCGAAGATGTGAGGCAATTCGTTTTCGCTTAGTGTGCAGCCACCGTTGGTGACAGATATCAGAATACACTCGTCTTCCTCGCCAAAGGAGATGTCAATTGCGCTGCCGCCGCCGTATTTAACGGCGTTCTCAATTATATTTTGCAGAACCTCCACTGCGCGGTCAGAATCGCCCTTGAGAATACATTCGGTAAAATTCCCCAATTTGAAATCAATCTTGAGCAGTTCCAATTTGTCAGAATACATTGCATTTATCGGATCTATTACCTGAGAGAGATAGAATTCTCCGTTGGTTACGTCGAGATTCAGGAAATCATCGCTCGACGCAGCTACGATTCTGCTTACATAATCGCTTATCTCAACGCATTTGTTGTTTATTCCCTGTGCGACCTGCCTTGTTTTTATTTCATCGGCATACAATCCCCTGTCGAGCGCTCTGGCGTACAGACCTATAATGCTGAGGGGAGTTTTTATATCATGGGAGAGCGAAAGCAGCAGTGTGTTCTTCTGCTTTTGGAGTTCAAGTTCACGGGACTTTTGCTGCTCCAGCTTTTCGCGCAGCAGGTCAAGTCCCCAGAGGAATCTTCCAAAATAGCGGGACTTGTCCGCCTTGAGAGGCAGACTTAAATTGCCCTTGGCCAGCTCGAACGGAACTTCTCTTATTCTGTCGAACGGTTTGATTATTTTTTCTCTGATTACAAGCAGGAGAATCACGGAGGCAATCGCGGCGACGGTGAGACATACATTCGTCACAACGGCAGGGGAGTTATTTTCGGGGCGGCAGATATAGTCGAAACGGTAGACGCCGCCGTTTATTTCCCTAATCAAATAATCGCTGTTTGAATTGTAGAAACTGTTGGCATTTTGCTTTGAAAGCCGTTCCACGCCGGTGATGTATTTGCAGTTATGGAGACTTTCCTCCGTGAGGCTGCCGTTTTGCACCTCCGCCGCCATTCTCTCTGCTTCGACGCGATATGGACGGCTTGCAGGGTCGTTCTTATACGCCGACGCCAATATTAAATTTGCACAGATGAACACCGCGATAATTACGGCTGAAACCGTGGCGAATAATTTTCTGAAGCTCTCCATTTCCTGGTCAAATCACCTTTCATAGCGGTAGCCCACACCCCACACCGTGATAATATGCTTGGGATTTTTCGGGTCGTCCTCGATTTTTTTTCTGAGCCATTTAATATGCACCGTCAATGTCTGCGGCTCAGAGAAGCTGTCAAATCCCCATATCCTGTTGAAAATAAAATCCTTGCTCAGCGTTTTTCCGCTATTCTCCGCCAAAAGGCACAGCAGATCAAACTCCTTCTGACTAAGCTCCAGATCCGCGCCGCTCTTGCTGATAATTCGCCTGCCCTTGTCTATTTTTAAAAATCCGTCCGAGATAATATCCGAATTGCATCGACGGGCAAATATACCCTTTACTTTGGCAAGGAGTATATCTATGTCATACGGCTTTTCGATATAATCGTCCGCACCCATCAACAGTCCGCTTAATTTGTCGTGCTTATCGGTTTTGGCGCTGACGATGATTATGGGGGAATTAGAAGTCTCGCGGATTTTGCTGCAAACTGCGAGGCCGTCCATATTAGGAAGCATTATATCGAGTATGACGAGCCTTGCACCGCTGCCGACAAAATATTCAAGCGCGGATTTGCCGTCGGTGCGGTGCTCCGTGGAATAGCCCTCGTTCCTCAGAAAATCACACAGCAGCGCACCCATTTCTGTATTGTCCTCCACCACAAGAATATCCGTCATTTTACAATTCCCCCCGACAATAATTTAGAATTTTATTTCGGACGTTACCACCCTTGTTCTATGAGCCAGTTATTGATACTGCGTTCACGGTCGCGCAGCTCGGTATCGGCGGAATATCTGCCTAAATTATACTCGCCTTTTATGTTGCCGTCAACTATATACATCACTCTGGTGCATTTTGCCGCGACTTTTGCGTCGTGGGTGACGAGCATTATTGTGGTACCGTCGCGGTTAATTTTGCCAAGCTCCTCCATGACTTCATCGGAACTTGTGCGGTTGAGGGCGCCTGTCGGTTCGTCCGCGAAAATCATTTTCGGATTGTTTATCATGCAGCGGCATATGCAGGCGCGCTGGAGCTGTCCACCCGATACTTCGTTGATGTCGTTGTCCGCGATTTCAATTATGCCCAGTTTGCGCATAAGTTCCTTGGCCCGCTCAGTCTTTTCATTGGCGGAAAGCTTATTTGCCTTTGACTGTCGGGCGGGCAGTATGATATTGTCAAGCACATTGAGATTGCGGAGCATATACATCTGCTGGAATATGAATCCCATTTGATTCAGCCTCAGTCCCGCAAGTTCCTTTGCGTTGAGCTTTGAGATGTCTCTGCCGCAGAATTCCACTTTGCCTGCCGTCATGCTGTCCATGCCCGACACGGTGTAGAGCAGCGTGGACTTGCCAGAGCCTGACGGCCCCATCACAGCGACCATTTCACCCTCGTCCACCCCAAAATTTACGTTTTTCAGTACGTTGTTCTGGCGCTTATTTACTACATATGTTTTGCAGAGGTTCTTTACTTCAAGAATTTTGCTCATAATTATAAACTCCCGTCTTATTCTACAGAATTGATTTCATTTGAATTTATACTGCGGACCGAAAGTGTCGTGAGGAATACAAAGAATATCGTGGCTGCGATTATGATTACAGGATAGATAATATAGGTTTCCATCACATTGATGTCGAAAATTATTGCCTTGGCACCCATTCCCCTGAATATCGCGCCGCTTGTGAGCTGACTTACCGGATTGGAAAGAACAGCGGAGATTATCGCGGCGGTCAGCATGACTATTGTAATTCTCATCACCTGCCAGCCGATGATCGAGCGATTTTTAAAACCTATCGCCTTGAGCATGGCTATTTCGCCGCGCTCCTTGGTGAGGAATGATTTTTCCATAAGCACCGCAACCAGAATGTTTATCAGGATTACAACAATTACTATCAGCAGCTTGGTGTCGTCGAGATATCCGCCCGCGCCGCCTGTGCACGCGTCGGCATACTCACCCGCAGTCTGCACGCTGTAATCCGGATATAGTTCCTTTATCTTTTCAATTCTCTCCTGTATTTCTTTTTGAGATGGGTTATCATTGAATTTAATCTGAATGGGAAATACACCCGACAAGGTTTCAAATCCATAGTGTTCGTCCTCGTGGAATTTAATTCCCTCGCCCATATTGTCCATTGTTTGAAAAATTGCGCAAACAATATACTCCTTATCTCCGTCGGGTGAGGTGATTGTCACGGTGTCGCCGACGGCAGCCTGGATTTTGTCGGCTATCACATGGGTGACTGCAATTTCATTTGTATTTTGAGGAGGTGTGCCTTCGATGTAGAAGTCGTACATATCGGTAGTGGTGTTCACTCCCTCAAATGTCATAGATTTTGTCGTAAGTTCCCCCTTAGTTATGCTGAATTTATGGCTCACTTCGACAAAAACCTTTGCGTCAAAGTCATTATTCCGCATCACATACTCCATGTCTTTTATATCGTTCTCAAGCTTTTCTCTGCCTTCCTCGGAGAAATATGAGCTTAATTTTTTGCTGTTGCTTATAAACACATCGCTCTCGGCCAATCCAAACCAGCCTACCATTTTTGGACTTCTCAACGTGGAAATTGAATTCAATACTATTGATATAAGGAGAAAACCTATTGTAAACGTCATCAGCATTATAGCGTATTTTCTCATGTCGCTCAAAATGTCGTTGACAGCCATGAACGGCACGGGCTTGATACGAAATTTTGACATTTTAAGCACGCTCTTCTTTTTGTAACGCTCTCCCGTAGAGCCGTTGTGTATGGCGTTGACAGGAGTGTAGACATTTACGGGACGAGTGCTGCGCCAACAGAAAAGCAGAATTATTGCTACGACCGCGCAGGCGCATATCACCTGTATTACAATCGAGCTGCCGTCTGAAATCATAAGATTTTCGGACGTCTGACTGAGCAGAAGTTCCCCGAAGGGGACTGCGGCCTCAACGCCGATAACGGCCCCTACAATCGAAATTGCCAGATATTTCACCATGTACAGACCGCGTATTCTCCCGTTCGGTATGCCGATTGCCTTCATAATGCCTATCTCTCTGAATTCTTCACTCAGCGTAAAGGTTATGGTGAATTTCAAAATGATGAGGGCGATTGCGATAAGGCAGACGCTAACCACCATAAGCAGACCTACGACAATCATTTCCATCATGTAGGCTAATTTCATCAGACTTTTTGTGCCTGAAAACAAAATATTTTGACAGTCGTTCAATGCCTGTTCTACGTCCGAAATATTGTCGGTATAAATATAGGTCACTGTGCCTTTGTAGGTGTCGATATTTGGGTCTGCCATGAATTTATCATAGTCCGCCTGATTTATAAGACATCTGGGTGAATTTGCCATGCTGCCGCCTAACGCGGCGTCCTTGAGTGAACCCTGGACAACGAGGGTGAGACAGGTATCACTGATTTTCAAAGTAATTTCATCGCCGGCGGAGACTCCTATGGTATCGAGATAGGATTTCCTGATATATACGCCGCCTTCGGGAACCTCGGTCAGCTCGTTGTTTTCACTGTCATAGTATTTCTCAATTCGATTGTCAATCGAACTGACGAGGTTGATTCCCGAGGCTGTGTAAGTTTCGTCATTAACCCTAATGCCCTCGATGTTGTAAATAACGGGTTCCACTTTTACCTTGTCAACGCAGTCAAGTCCTTTGGCAATCTGGGCGGCGCTTTTGCCAATATTTCCGCGCTCCAGTATCACGTAATCACCCACGCCCGCCTGGTCAAAATAATTGTCCAGAGAATTTGCCACAGCCGCAAAGTTGCCCGCGCTTGATGACATGAAAGTCACGGCGAGAACTACGAAAATTAAGATTATAAAATTCATAGTCCGCTTTCGCTTTAAATCGCGTTTCAAGATGTGAAAGAACATGATTTTCCTTCCGAATTTAAGATTTGTTTTGTAATTAATTACGAGTTGATTATATAATGCCAATTATTAAATAATCCTTAAATCCAAGAAATTTTATATTACATGAAATGAGCGTCTTTGGGGTATCAAATAAATCACATTTATCAGTTTTGACTTATTTTGTTGATGCAGATTGGCTTATAAAAATGACTGGGGCGGACATCGCACACGATGTTAAGTAAATTTACCATACATAATCTCGGGCAGGTTTTGAGAGATAATATAATGGGAGGTATGATAAATGGGAATATCCTTTCGTGATCTCACTAAAGACGATATAGATGTGAGAGTGCAGAGCGCCAAGGAAAACGGCGCTGTGCTGCTGCTCTACAAGAATGCCCGAGTAGATATGGGCATTCTTGATGAAACGGTGGGACCTGAACGCTGGCAGCGCTCGCATGAGTTGATTAACGGACATTTATTCTGCAATGTGGGGATAAATTTTCCTACTGAACAGGGAGACTCAAATTGGATATGGAAACAGGACGTTGGAACCGAGAGCAACACCGAGGCGGAGAAGGGCGAAGCGTCCGACAGCTTCAAGCGGGCCTGCTTCAATTGGGGAATAGGTCGGGAACTTTATACAGCCCCGTTTATATGGGTGAGTAATGAAAATTGCAGAATATCATCAAACGATAATCGGTTCAATTGCTACGATCGATTCGAGGTTGAAAAAATCAGAATAGATAACAAGAGAATAACGGGACTTGCAATATATAATAAGACGCAGAAAAAACGCTGCTTTGTATGGCAGCAGAATTGAGACACAACGCAAGTGCCATACCGTGTTATTTTGATAATTAAGATCGAAGTCAGGCACGGACAAGATAGTGGAACCTATGTCAGTCATGTCAATACAAGATAAATTAAACCCTCGCAAACACAAAAGACGGCGCATATCCGTTAAGATACGCGCCGTCGATATTAACAATTTATGCCAATTTGCTCCATTAATGTCTGCTGAAGTGCCGCCGACAAGTTTACGCCTGTTTTTCGGCCGTTTTGCTCAGCCACGGAGGTATGGCGCGATTCTTACATAAAATTTTGTTCTATTACGTCTATAAACATCTTAATTAAATAAAACACAATAGACTCCAAAATAACAAAAGAATCGGCTCATGCTTGGAACTAAATCCTTGCATGAGCCGATTTTGTCATGTGTGGATAACAATAACTGCAACCAAGCCGATAAATATAACCCCCGGTGCGTTCGTATTATCCTTATTTGGCGGAGAAGGAGGGATTCGAACCCTCGAACCGCTTTTAACGATTACACGATTTCCAATCGTGCGCGCTCGACCAGCTACGCGACTTCTCCAAAACCGGTCAAACATACGCTCAAAAAAGCGCTTAATTAATATACATCAATTAAATTTAAATGTCAAGTGTTTTTTGAAATAAAAATAAAAATAAAAATATACTCAAAAAATGCTTGACATTTAAATCCGAGAGTGCTATACTATCTTAGCACTCGAAAAGGAGTGGCACATGGTTGATGTGTTAAATGCGCTCGTAGCTCAGTTGGATAGAGTGTTTGACTACGAATCAAAAGGTCGGGGGTTCGAGCCCCTTCGAGCGCGCCAGGTAGAAACCTCTGAAATTGCCTTTAGTTGGGCGTTTCAGAGGTTTTTGCTGTTTATGAAAGGAATACGAGCTTACCAACATCATAATGTGTTTTTTGGTGTTGCTATAGATTACCTCTAAAACTTATCTGATAATAACCGATGCCCTGCGAACCAACTGCGCGCCGGGGATTTCTATTCCATCTTTCAATGCCGATTTTACACGCGTCCTGCTGATTTCCGGATCTTCGTAATTAAGCATTTCAGGGGCGTTTTTCTCAAGCCATTTTACAAGTTTCCGCTCGTCCTCAATGGTCACGCTCTCGGCGTTGTTCCTCAGGCTGATTACGGCTCGGGGACGGTCGATTTTCTTTATTCCGCACACCTGCATATTGTTCAGCAGCATTTCTTTGAGCCGTTTTATGAGATTTTTCTTGGCTCTTGCTCTCGCCGCGAATTCCTCTGCCAGCTCATCCAACGCCTTTACGTCAGCGTCAAGCTCCTTGATGAAGCAGGCCGTATTTTCCGCCTTATCGGCAAATTCTCCTTCAATTCCATCCAGAGTATCAAAATACGCCTGTATTTGGTCGTCGGTCAGTTCGTCGCAGTCGTCAAATGCGTCGAACAGCGCGCGGTAATTCTCCGATATATCAAACAGTTTCGCCATGTCGGTTTCCTCCGTTTTCTGCCATGAGCTTGTCCGTCAGCTCGTCGATTTTCTCCTCTTGATATGCCGTACTCATCATATCGTTGTTTTATATGTTTTTCGCCCACCGTAAGGTGATTGCGGTAACACCAATGCTATCTCAGTTATTGTACCCAGAATAATGCGAATCTTTATGCGTATGTTGTTGATTTACTTTCGCCGCGTCAAATCGGCTGACGAGTCCTCGCTCGGCGTGCTCTGTAACTTTTTTGATAGATTATTGACATTCCAACGGGTTTGCCGTATAATCGAAATGTTAGGATATAGACAACTCTAAATGCTATATATATGCTTAAGAGGTTGAATAATTTTTAATATATCGGGATACTCAAATAAAATTGACGTTGATGGAATGAAAAATACAGAATCAAAAGCACGCGCCTTTGCTCTTTTGACCATTTACCGCAACAGCAGAGCCATTAAGCTGTCTGAACTGTGCCAATTGTGCTGCAAGAATAAGGTTTAAATTTTACGTACAATTGCTTTGATGGAAAAAAGTCTCTTGATTAGAGAGGGAAAAATTTACAATAGATGCTGAAGAACTGGAAGAGTTTTATGTAAAAGCTGCAGATTGGAGCAAATAAAGATGGATATAGGCGTTATTTAGTAAAAAATGGGGAAATGATATTGATGATAATGATATAGGTATACAAATCATTAATGAAGAAGTAAGATGAATATAATATGAATACATTGCTTTTTAAATAGTCATGTTGTTAATTTTTTGTATTGCTATAACATTAACACCCGTGTTCAGGCACAGTGAATAATTCACTGGCAAAGACACGGGTGTTTTTTATGTTGTCTATACTGATAATAATTCAACTCTCAAACGGGCGCACGCGGAGTTTCGCGCCGATTGATTCGCAAATTTCACGACAGCGCTCCTGTTCTTCGGGAGAAGTCACGACATCTACCACAGTCATAATGACATTGGGAACATATTTTACACAGTCTTTTGTAAATTGCAGCATAGCATCGTAAGAGTCAATGCCGAACTTGGGACGCACTGTTTTGAAATAATCCTCTTTATTGTCGGTGTTAAGGCTTACCGACACGGTATCTATCAGTCCGCTGAGCTTGGGCGCGGTTCTCTCTTTCCATATCAAATCCGACAGACCGTTGGTATTGATGCGGATTTTGATGTCGCTTTCCGACTTGACATGGGCGGCAACTTTAAGCAAATCATCGAGACGTTCCGTAGGTTCACCGTATCCGCAGAAAACAATCTCGTTGTACTTCGTCAAATCCCATGAATCAATGCTGTCGCATATTTCTTCGACAGAAGGTTCACGGTCGAGCCAAAGCGGGTCGGAGCCGTAGATACTGTCCCCGTTATTTCTGAGGCAGAATGTACAGGCGCACGGACAGCGGTTGGTCATGTTTACATAAATTCCATTTTTTACAGGGTACGTTATTGTCATCATATCTGTGTTCCTCCGCTTAAAATATGTTGCTTTGCTTTGATTTTATCAAGCGCAAGTCCAAGCGAGATGTAGAGAATACTGCTTAACACGGATTGGGTGATGTATCCCGGAATGCCTGAAAGGGGGGCTATAAAATTTGAAGTTATTATTACTTCATAGATGTAATACCCTCCGATGCACATTGCGCAGGCGGGTATTAAAGCAATCAGGTTTCTCGGAGAGATTATCTTTTCGCCTTTTGAAGAGAAAAATAACACTGACACTGCCTTAATGACGACAGAACCGGGTGCCCAAATGGCGTAACCCGTGAGACAATCGGCAAGCAGCGCCCCGCTCGCGCCTACAAACGTGGCATAGGGCAGGGGGAGAATACAGGCTGCAAGATAAATGAAGCCGTCTCCGACGTGCGTATATCCCGTATGGCTTGGAATGTGAAGATAGGCGGTAAATACAAATACCACGGCGGTGAAAACACCAGCCAGGCACATTTTTCTGATTTTGTCATTTTTCATGGAGCTTAAAGTCACCTTTCAAATAAATTCACTGTTAAATTTCCAATAGAAATTCTTCAAAACAAATTCCGTCGGTCTTTGGAATATCCATCTCAATGGTGCGCCGCAGAACCTTGGCGATAAAAGAAGAGGCGTGGCGCACAGAGCTTATGAGATCCACGCCGTTGACGGCGTCTCCCGCTATGATGGATGAAAATACGTCGCCCGTTCCCGAGCGGCATGGACCTGCCTTGTGCTGTCGGACAGATACCGGAGGATTTCCCGCCTCAAAAACAAAATTGTCGAGGTCGTCCCCGCGCTCGAGACCCGAAACGACTATTTTTTTAGGACCCATTTCGCTCAGCTTTTCGCATATCTTTTCGAGCGATGCCTCGTCCATATCATCTCGGTATTCTGTTTCGGTGAGAATACAGGCTTCCGTGAGATTTGGGGTGAGTATGTCGGCGTAGGGAACGAGGGAGCACATCTGCCGCGCGAGCTGCGGTGAATACGTGGGATAAAGCTTGCCGTAATCGCCCATCACCGGGTCTATAACGGTGACAGTGCCTTCGCCTTTGAACCGCTCAAAAAAACGCTTTACAATGTCGATTTGCTCAGGAGAACCCAGAAATCCTGTGAGAATGCCGTTAAACCGCAAATTCAGCTTTGACCATTCGTCCATATAGGCGTCCATATGACTTGTAAAGTCGGTATAATAAAAGCTGTCAAACCCGGTGTGATTTGAGAAAATTGAAGTAGGCAGGGGACAGCATTGAATCTTCATGGCCGAAATAATGGGCAGCGACGCCGCTATGGAGCATCGTCCAAAACCGCAGAAATCGTTGATTACCGCAATCTTTTTTTGATTGTTATGTGACATTTTTATTCGCCTCCTTGCTTTTCATATGCAAGAAGTATATAATAAATCTGACATTATGAAAATAGCCAGATTAGGAGAAGTTTATATAACCAGATGAGATATATAATTCAAAGAGACGATAAAGCGCCAGCATATTTGCAGTTGTACAAACAGATACGGGAAGATATCGAGAGTGAAATATACCCGCACGGCGGTAAGCTTCCCTCAAAAAGAATCCTTGCCGACGAGGCGGGAGTTAGCACAGTAACGGTAGAACACGCCTATGCCCTGCTTTGCGACGAGGGATATATTGAGCCGCGCCAGCGGAGCGGATATTTTGTCATATTCAGCGCCGCAGATGGATTTGCCGGTTCTTCAGGCACAATATCCGAAAAACCTTACCCTGCGGCTGAACACGCCAGAGCGCAGTCAGAATTTCCATGCTGCCTTTTGACCAAAGTCATGCGCCGCGTCATGAGCGACTACGGCGAAGCTATGCTGGAAAAGTCCCCGAATTCGGGCTGCGGTGAATTAAGGGAAGCTGTGAGAAAGTATCTTGCAAGAAGTCGGGGAATACAGGTGAGCACCGAACAGATTGTCGTCGGTTCAGGCTCCGAGTATCTTTACGGATTGATAGTCGGACTTTTGGGCAGAGACATGGCTTATGCCATTGAGTACCCCTCATACAACAAAATCGAGCAGGTGTATAACGCGCTTGACGTAAAATACGAGATGTTGCCGCTCAGCCATGACGGCATTGAAAGCCGTGCTCTGTGGAAGTGTGACGCCGATATCCTGCACATCTCCCCCTACCGCAGCTTTCCAAGCGGCGTAACTGCCACCGCCTCGAAACGCCACGAGTATCTGCGCTGGGCGAGCAAGGAAAATCGGTATATTATTGAGGACGATTTTGAATCGGAGTTTTCCGTCTCGAAAAAACCAGAGGAAACACTGTTCTCGCATACGTCAAATGACAACGTAATTTATATGAACACTTTTTCCAAAACCATATCTCCCGCGCTCAGAGCGGGGTATATGGTTTTGCCGAAGCATTTGGTTTCGGCGTTTGACAGAAAACTGGGGTTCTATTCATGCACCGTGCCAACCTTTGAACAGCTTGTACTGACGGAACTTATCGACAATGGGGACTTTGAGCGTCATATAAACCGTGTCAGGAGAAAGAAACGCAGGGAAATGATGGGCGACAGGCAAACAGGAAAATGATAACGCACGACATCTTTTACCGTTGCCTGATACTTAAGATTTCAGTTAAAAATCCGGCACAAGAGCTTTCGCTTACCGCCGCGCCGAATTTGTGCCAACACGAAGCGATTGATCGTTTTTATCAAACTTTTTCTGTTTTTCCTATTGCGAAAAAAGTAAATGCTGTTGCCGTAATTTGTGTGTAAATCCTGTTGATTTTAAGGTACCTCCGTTATATAATATAGAATATGTCAAAACGGCAAAATACTCTGGGAATAAGGATGGTTTCGGAAGTGAATCTTTTCAAATTGCAGGATAAAAACACAAACTTTTTAGCCGAAATGTTGGCGGGTATGACTACCTTCGCCACTATGTCATATCTGCTTGTGCAGTGTCCAAAACTCATGGCCGAGGGAGGCATCAACGAAGCTTCGGCCTATCTGGCGATATGCTTTGCGGCTGCTGCGGGCTGCCTGTTGTTGGGAATTTTGTCAAATCAGCCGTTTGCCCTCGCCCCCAGCGTAGGAATGACAGTTTTTCTCACCTCAACTTTGGTTGTCGAAATGCGGTACACATATTCCCAGGCGCTCGCCATAACTCTGCTGGGGGGACTGATATTTTTGCTTCTGTCTCTGGCGGGTCTGCAAAATGCCATCTACTCGGCAATTCCGTTGAGCGTCAAAAGGGGCGTTTCGGCGGGATTGGGAATTTACATAGCGCTTGTCGGGTTCAAAAATGCCGGTATCATTACATATGCGTCAGACGGATTGTGGAAACTGGTAGATTTTTCTGCTTCTGGCAAGGCTCTATTTACCACTGTGGTTATGCTGATAGGCGTGATTGTCACTGTGTGGCTGAAAAAATCAAGAATTCCGTTTCCCATGCTCTTTGGAATAATTTCGTCGGGAGGGTTGTATTACTTTGTAGGGGCAAGCCGAGGATATGTCAGCCTGTCCAACCTTGTGCCGAATTTTTCAAGTATAAACGGCAAGCAGCTTTCGGAGTGGGCTTCAAATTGCCTGTTTAAAAATGTAACCACAGGTATGTCGGAACTGTTCTCGGGCCTCAAATTTGATCTGAAGACAATACTTATGGTTTTGTTGGTCGTCGTCATATGCGCCCTGTTTAATTCTGCGGAATCAACAGGAGTGATATACGCCATTGCCCGCAATGCCGGCACGCTTGACGATGGAGGAAACTTTCCCGATTTAAAAAAGACGATGTTTGCAAATTCGGTGTCATCTGTCGTTTCGTCCTGCATGGGGGCGCCTATGGTGGCGGTGACTGCCGAGTCGGGAGCGGGAGTTGCGGTTGAAGGAAAAACCGGACTTGCTGCCGTGACGACGGGTCTTTTGTTTCTGGCGGCGGCTCTGTTTGCCCCTATTGTGGATATAATTCCGCCTGTTGTCACCTCCTGTGCCATGGTGCTGTTGGGAATGTCTATGATGGGTGCAATCAAGGACATAGATTTCGGTGATTGGACACAGAGTATTCCAGCGTTTTTAACCGCTATGATAATAATATTCACGTCGTGCATAGTGGACGGCATTGCAATAGGAATTATATCTCACATAACGGTAGCTATCGTATCATTCAAGCTGAAATCGCTGAAAATAATGGAGCTTGTGTTGTGCGCGTTGTTTTTCGCAGCGTATTTTCTGATATGATGCAGCGGGGTGCGCCAAAAATTAAAATTTTAACCGTTAGTCTGTAGAAATTTACATTTTACTGTGTTATAATTGTATCAATCGTTTCCTACGGAGGATAAATTTGATTATGCGAGTTTCCAGAATGTTCAGGCTGCTTGCGGCCGTTGTGATGACGGTTCTGCTCTGCGGCTGCGATAAGTATTTGATAGGCGGCGAGAGTCAGCTGATGCGTCCGCCGTATCCGGCTGGGGAAGCAAGAAAAATACAGGAGCAGCTTACCAAAGAGCTGGGTGTGTTCACTCTGAAATATCCCAAAAACGGGGACTACCGCTCCGCCATAATCCGAGTGGATTTGAACGGAAACGGCACAGAGGAGGCTCTCGTGTTTTACCGCAAGGACGCGTCCGAGCCTATATCGCTGGCCGTGCTGGGACAGAATGAGAAAGGCTGGCAGGTGCTCGATACGCGAAAGAGCGAGGGCGGCGAGGTCGAGCGCGTTATGTTTGGCAATGTGAATAACGACAGATGCACTGAGATAATCGTAGGCTGGACTATGTACAGCACCGGACTCAATATCATTTCCGCCTACAGCTTTAATGAAAACAGAATAAATCCTATAGATGTAAGGGAATTTTCAGAGACGCAGGCCTCAAATATATCGGTAGCTTATACCGATATGCAGATACACGATTTCGACAACGACGGCTGCGACGAAATAATAGCGTCGTACATAAATCTTTCGGAAGTTACTGCCACTGCCAAGCTTATCGAATTTCACCGGGGCGTTGATGATTCAAACGCCATGAGCGTGACCGACACCGCACCTCTGGATGGTCATGTGCTGTACTACGTGGGCGTCAAGAAAGCAAAGCTCGACGATAACGTATTCGGAGTGGCTTTGGACGGATACAAGGATAATTCCAAGATGGTGACTGAATACATATACTGGGATTCGCTCAGCGGCGATTTAAAGACGCCGTTTTACAGCGAGGAGGATAAGTCGGTGGTTTGTACCGCGCGCAGCATTTACACCACCTCGCGGGATATTGATTCCGACGATGTCCTGGACATACCTGTGACAGAGTATCTGCCGGGGTATGACGATGCTTCGGACAGTCCGATGTATCTCACGTCGTGGTACAATGCCGATTTCGAGCAGTCGGGCTACAATTTCATCAGGCGCAAGCGCACTGTTATAAATACCGCGGAGAATTACAGCGTCACATGGCAGTCCTCATGGGACGACAACGTCACCTGCCGTATAGATGAGAAGAACCGCATACTTTATTTTTATCACTATCAAAAGGATAAATTTGCGTTCAGTGACGAGATTTTCCGCATAAGGGTCTTTTCGGTTGAGGAATGGGAATCTCAGCTCGACGAGTTGGCGACGGCGGGAAGCTTACCGGATTACATCGTGCTTGACCGCAGCGGCGACACTTTGTATATAGCGCTTTTCGCACAGGGACAGAGTTACGTAGACGAGGACTCGGTGGTATCCTATTTCAGCCTTATGAAATAATTATCTGTAAAAAAATATCACAGTAAGTAATGTAAAGGGAACGATGGAAATGAAGAAAATACTTGTAGCAGAAGATGAAGACGCAATCAGAGAGTTTGTTGTAATCAACCTCAAGCGTTCGGGCTATGACGTCGTTGACACCGCCAACGGAAGCGACGCGCTCGAGATCTATGACAGTCGCAGCGGCGAATTTGACATAGCGCTTCTTGACGTGATGATGCCCGGCATGGACGGCATATCACTTTGCCGCGAGCTTCGCAAACGCAACAGCAATCTGGGTATAATCATGCTTACAGCCAAATCCCAGGAAATGGATAAGGTGAACGGGCTGATGAACGGCGCGGACGATTATATAACAAAGCCATTCAGCCCCAGCGAGCTAATGGCGCGTGTAGATGCCCTGCATCGCCGCGTGGCGCTTAGTGAGGAAAACGGCGACAGGTCATTCCGCGAGGAATTGACGTCGGGGGATTTTGTGCTCAATCTGAGAAACCGCACGCTCAGCAAAAACGGCGAACTTGTGGAGCTCACTCAGGTTGAGTTTCAGATAATGGAGTATTTTTTCTCCAACCCGCATACGGCGCTGAGCAGAGTTGATATTTTGAAGCACGTTTGGGGCGAGGCCTTTTACGGGGAAGAAAAAATAGTGGACGTGAATGTCAGAAGGCTGCGCATGAAGCTCGAGGAGAAGCCATCGTCCCCCCGCCATATTGTAACGGTGTGGGGACTCGGCTACAAATGGGAAGCGTAGAGGGGGGCTGATTCTTGCTCGACAGATTGAAGGGGCTTTGGGACAATGTTTTGAAGTCAAAATCCAAGTCCGACCAAAAGCCGCGTGAGACCCCGTCGGGCTTTCGGGGAATGGTGCGTCAGTTATTTCTCCCCTACATAGAGATGATAAGCGGAAAGGGCATAACGCGCCGTTGGCTGTTTACCACCTTTTCGATACTGGGTACAATGATTGTGCTGATATTTATAGTATCCGTGTCGCTGATAAACAACTATTATTACAACAACATACAGCAGATTCTCGACCAAAGGGTGTCGGTCGCGGCAGATTATTTCTCTCAGACCGCCTTGAGTACTACGGGATCCTTCAGCGACAATGATTATCAGCTTGCCGCACAGAGTTTCGTAGAAGGCTTCGAGGACAAAAATAAAATGGAGGTCCAGTTTATCAACTCCAAGGGGCGTATCGTTGTCACATCGTCCGGATTTGAGCCTCCCGCCGATGAGATCATTCCCGACTATGAAATAGCGCGGATTTCGGGAAAATACGGCACATGGAACGGCGATAATGAAAATAAAGAGCACATTTTCGCCGTGACTTATATGCTGGACAGCCCTAATCTGAGGGGGGCTGAGGCGATCCGCATGGTGGTGTCACTTCAGCCTACCGACAGTGCCGTGAGCAGGACAATTATAATGATAACAATTGTAATGCTGCTTGTGATTATGTTCATTTCTGTGTCAAGCTCCTATTTCATACGCTCCATCGTCAATCCCGTGAAAAACATTACCAATATAGCGGGGCACATTGCAAGCGGCGATTTTTCTATCAGACTTGAAAAAGAACATGATGATGAAATTGGAGACCTTATGGATTCCATAAATGCGATGGCGGCGGAGCTCGCCTTGAGTGAGAAGGCCAAGAACGATTTCATATCTTCGGTTTCGCACGAGCTTAGAACTCCGTTGACTGCGATTAAAGGCTGGAGCGAGACGGTGCTCATGTGCGGCGCGTCCGACGAGGCTATGATGAAGCGCGGTTTGGGAATTATAATCAACGAGACGGAGCGTTTGAGCGGTCTTGTTGAACAGCTTCTGGATTTCTCGCGTATGCAGAGCGGGCGAATGGTTATGAACTTCCAAATGCTCGACATTGTGGCTGAGATAGACGACGTTGTATTTATGTTCAAGGAAAAGGCCAAGAACGAGGGAAAGCGGTTGACATTCTATGAACCGGAGGAAGTTATTCCTGTTATGGGCGATCGAAACAGACTTAGGCAGGTGATAATAATAGTTATAGACAACGCCATGAAATACAGCGAGCCCGGCGGAGAGATATACATTTACACCTCGGTTTGCGACGATAAGATGACCATAGGCGTGCGCGACCACGGCTGTGGAATTCCCGCCGAACAGCTTCCAAAGGTGAAACAGAAATTCTACAAGGCAAACAACGACAAGGGCGGGTTCGGAATAGGTCTGGCAGTTGCCGACGAGATAATATCCAGACACAATGGTGAATTCAACATTGACAGTGTGGAGGGTGACGGCACAAATGTCACCATAACTCTGCCGATAGTACGCCAGACCAGCGCGATTGAAATTTCACCCCCGAGTGAATCAACCTCAGAGAAAGGGGAAAACAATAATGAGCAAAAATAAAACAAAATACACATCGATAGGTGGTCAGGCACTTATTGAAGGAGTGATGATGCGGGGGCCGTTCAAGACGTCGATGGCGGTGCGCAGTCAGAGTGGAGAGATAGTGATTGAAGACGTTGAGAACAGAAATCAAGCTGAACGTCCCAAAATATATAAGATTCCGCTCCTCAGAGGCGTCTATGCTTTTATTGATTCCTTGAGAGTGGGATCAAAGAGCCTCATGCGCTCTGCCGAACTTGCGGGGGAGGCGGACGAGGACGAGGAGCTTACGCCGTTTGAGCAGAAGTTGAATGATATATTCGGCGAAAAACTCTTTAACGCGCTTCTTTCAGTGTCAATGGTATTGGGAATAGCTGTCGCGGTAGGTCTTTTTTTTGTGGTTCCGTCGGCAATGTACTCGGGACTTTGCTATCTCATGCCTTTTCTGAAGGGCAACATATTGGTGCGCTCGATATTCGAGGGCGTATTCAAAATAATTATGTTTGTGCTTTACATTTTTCTCTGCACGCGTCTGAAGGATATGCACAGGGTGTTTGAATACCATGGCGCCGAGCACAAGACTATATTCTGCTACGAGGCGAAGCAGGAACTTACAGTGGAAAATATACGCAAATTTAAGCGCTTTCACCCCAGATGCGGCACGAGCTTCATAACCGTAATGCTCATTTTGGGCATAGTGATAGGGTTTTGCATAAGAATCGAAACAGTGTGGCTGCGCACGCTGGTGAGACTTTGCTGTCTCCCAATTGTGATGGGCGTGGGATATGAAATAATCCGATTCTGCGGCAAACATGATAACGCGCTCACCAAGATACTTTCCGCTCCCGGAATGTGGATGCAGCATATCACCACATTCGAGCCGTCGGACGATCAGATAGAATGCGCTATAGCGGCTATGAAGGCGGTAATTCCCGAAAATTCCGAGGGAGAGATAGTCTGATGTGGGCGGAAAATACTACAATAAAGCAGGCATATATAAAAGGTCGGGATATTTTAACAAAGGCAGGGCTGGAAAGTCCTGCCTTTGACGCAATGAGCCTGCTTAATGCCGCGTTCGGAATAGACAACCGCGCGGATTTGGCGGTTCACGGTGATAATCTCGCCGAGCGCGGCAGGCTGGAGCTGTATTTTGAATTGATAAACCGGCGCACAAGCGAACCTCTGCAATACATTCTGGGGCGGTGGGAGTTTGACGGAATGTCACTGAATGTTGGCGACGGAGTTCTTGTCCCGCGCGAAGATACAATGGCGCTGGTGGAAGCCGCCGAGTTTGCACTTCGCGGCAGGCCTAACCCACGAATATTAGACCTTTGCGCGGGTACGGGCGCCGTTGGACTTTCGCTGTCCCGCAGGATATCAGACGCCGAGGTGATCTGCGTTGAACTGTCGGATATGGCTCTGCCTTACCTCCAAAGCAACATCGCGGAATTTGGCGGCGGTCGGGTCAGCTTCGTAATTGCCGATGTGCTTAAACCTCCAGGTGCGGAATTTGGCAAGTTCGACTGCATTGTGTCAAATCCGCCGTACATTCCCACGGGTGACATTGATTCTCTGCAATGGGAAGTGCTTCGGGAACCGCGAATGGCGTTGGACGGCGGCGCGGACGGATTAAAATTTTATCGGGTGATTTGCTCGGAATGGACACGACTGATGCCGGTAGACGGAATAATTGCGTTTGAAACAGGATACGATATCCGCGAGGGTGTGGAAAATATTATGAGGCAAAATTCCATAGGTCACATTTCTCTGTGGAAGGATATTTCCGGAATCGACAGGTGCATTTTTGGTACTACTTAGCCGCAACCTATGAATTTTCTCTTGCAATGCGGGTAAAAATAATATATAATCATCTCAGAAATAAAGGGCGGCAACGCCCACACAAAGGAATGACTATATATGGCGGTTGACAAGAAAAAGGCGCTGGAGACGGCATTGGCAAATATAGAGAAACAATTCGGCAAGGGCGCGGTAATGAAGCTGGGTCAAAGCTCCGCGCTGAATGTGGAGGCGATATCCACTGGTTCACTCGGACTTGACATCGCGCTTGGCATAGGCGGTTTACCCCGCGGGAGAATTGTCGAAATATACGGCCCCGAATCCTCCGGTAAAACTACTCTTGCCCTGCACTGCATTGCCGAGGCGCAGAAAAAGGGCGGGGACGCCGCATTCATCGACGTCGAGCACGCGCTCGACCCTGTCTATGCCAGCGCGTTGGGCGTCGACATAGACAATCTGCTTGTGTCACAGCCCGACAACGGCGAACAGGCGTTGGCAATTACCGAAGAGCTTGTGCGCTCGGGCGCGATTGACGTCATCGTGGTGGATTCGGTGGCGGCACTCGTACCCCGTGCCGAGGTGGAAGGCGACATGGGCAGCACTTTTGTGGGACTGCAGGCGCGTTTGATGAGCCAGGCGCTGCGCAAGCTCACAAGCGCGATAGGTAAGTCAAACTGCATCGCAATATTCATCAATCAGCTCCGCGAAAAGGTTGGCGTGGTTTACGGAAATCCGGAAGTTACGCCGGGCGGACGTGCGCTGAAATTCTACAGCTCTGTGAGAATAGAGATCCGCAAGGGCGAAGTTCTCAAATCCGGCTCTGATATAATAGGCGCGCGCACCAAGGCAAAGGTGGTAAAGAACAAAATAGCGCCGCCGTTCCGCACAACAGAATTTGATGTGATGTACGGCGAGGGAATAAGCCACAACGGCGAGCTTCTTGACCTCGCTGTTGAGTTGGGCATTGTAAAGAAGGGCGGAGCGTGGTTCTCATACGGTGAAACGAGGCTTGGACAGGGACGCGACAACGCAAAGAACTACTTTGTGGAACATCCCGAGGTTGCCGAGGAGATAGAAGCGCAGGTCAGGGCGAACGCAGACAAGCTGCTTAACTCCAAGAAGCCCGCCAAGGCAGCCGCCAGGAAAAAGGAAAACGACGATGGGTCGGAGGGAACGCAGGCTTCTGTCGAGGCGGTTCCGATTGACAACATGGTTGACGATATCCCGATTCCCGATGAATTCCTCGACGATGTGCAGCCCGAGAAGCCAAAGAAAAATATCGACATCTCGGTAGACTGAGCATGATAATAGACGAAATAAGGCGGCAGAAGGGTCACTTGATAGGGCTTTACAGCGAAGGCGAACTCATAGTTTCGCTGGACTGCGACATGGCGGAAGAGATGTGTTTGCAGCCCATGAGGGATTATCCGGTGGAGTTGCTGAGCAATCTCCTTGCGGAGTCACAGCGCAGGAGGGCGAGGTCAAAGGCATTTTACCTGCTGGAATTTAAGGACTATTCCGCCCGTGATTTGGAAAAGCGGCTGCTCAGAGATTTCGACGAGGACTGTGCGCGCGCCGCCGTGGAATTCATGGTTGAGACAGGGGCGGTGGACGACGAACGGTATGCAGAAACGGTTATCCGACATCTTGCGGAATGCAAGCATTACGGCAGGCGGCGGATATTGCAGGAATTGTCGCTGAAGGGCATTGACCGCGAGACGGCCGAGGCGGCTTTGGACGAATTTGCTCTTGACGAGCGGGCGATGATAATTGAACTGCTGGAGGGCAAGTTCTCAAAGGATCTCAACGACCCCAAGGGCATAAACAGAACCATAGCGTCGCTTATCCGCTACGGGTACAATTACGGCGATATTAAAGACGCGCTGAGGGAATACACGGAAGCTCTCGAGTAGAATGGAAATCAATTTTAAAAAACTGAAGTCAAGGGGGCGGAGCTATTAACCGAAGTCGTGGAATCCAAGGGGGACAAGTCCTCTTTGGGGGTCAAGATTATCCCTTTTCACCAAACCCGTTTCGTTTTTGTTTCAAATGTAATTATCCCGAGCGAGGATTCATATAATTGTGTTGAATGAATTCTTCGTCAGGGGGTAATGATGAATGAAATTTGTGAAAACGATAAAACTCAAGCCCTTGTTGATATCCCTGCTCATACCGCTTGGACTGGGCGGTGCGGTCGGAATATTTTTGGCCCTTTCGGGGAAATTTGACACTTATTCAGAGCTGTTCAAGCCGCCGTTTGCTCCGCCGTCCTGGCTGTTTCCTGTGGTGTGGACGATTTTGTATACGCTTATGGGAGTGTCGGCGTATATAATCACCACTTCCGACGCGCCTAAGGGGGTGCGGGAGGACGCACTGTGGCAATACTTCGTACAGCTGGGAGTAAATCTGATATGGCCGATATTGTTCTTTTATTTTGACATGAGACTGGGCGCATTCATATGGATAATCGTGCTGCTTGCCGCCGTATTGAAGATGATCTCGGATTTCTGGTTCATAAGCAAGCCCGCCGCCCTGCTGCAAATTCCGTATCTGCTGTGGCTTTTATTCGCCACATACCTGAACGGCGCAGTCTTTTTGCTCAACGGATAGGTTTATTATTTAGCTTCATACGGAGCCTCAATAAAATGACCGCTTGGTTTTTAAAGTCAGGCGGTCATTTTTCTCGATTTTATCTCTCTTTTGTTGGATAAATTTGTAATCTGAATTAATTTTTAAATAAATGCCAATACTTCAAATATAACAATTTTTTGGGGAGGAAGTATTGTGCAGTACAATAAGGTTGAGATCTGCGGGGTGAATACCGCCGATTTGAAGCTGCTTTCCGAGAGCGAAAAAAACGAATTGTTGAAAAAATCACAGGCCGGCGACAAGGCTGCGCGCGACGAATTGGTGAAAGGCAATCTCAGGCTGGTGCTCAGCGTGATACAGCGCTTCGCAAACCGAGGGGAAAATATGGACGACCTGTTTCAGGTGGGCTGTATAGGTCTCATAAAGGCTATAGATAATTTCGACACTACGCTTGATGTGAAATTCTCAACCTACGCGGTGCCAATGGTGATAGGCGAGATACGCCGCTACCTGCGCGACAACAACAGCGTGCGTGTCAGCCGCTCCATGCGCGATACGGCGTACAAGGCCATGCAGATAAAGGAGCGCATTATGAGCGAGCAGGGGCGAGAACCCTCGGTTGAGGAGATAGCCAAGGAGCTTAATCTGCGCAAGGAAGACGTTGTGCTGGCGATGGAAGCGATAGTGGAGCCTGTGTCGCTGTATGAATCTGTGTATTCCGACGGCGGAGACACGATATACGTCATGGATCAGATAGGCGACAAGAATGACGACAGCAACTGGATAGACGAAATACTGTTCCGCGAGGAGATACAAAAGCTGTCGCCCAGAGAAAAACGAATATTGACACTGAGGTTCATGCAGGGCAAAACCCAGATGGAAGTCGCCAACGAGGTGGGAATATCACAGGCACAGGTGTCGAGACTGGAAAAAGGGGCGCTTAACAAGATAAAAAATCATTGACAATCCGGCACTTATGTCCGATTTCTTCAATAATTATTCAATCAAGCCAAAGAATCATCGCCCGGTTCGGCATTTTGGTATAATAAACAGAAACGAATAATTTTGCAATTTTTCTATTGACAGCTTGCAAAACTTGTGCTAAAATGTAGCCATGCTTGAGAGAACAAAGGCGTTCCGGAAAGAGTAAATCTTTTTTTCGGAGCGCCTTTCCTTGTTGCAGTAATATAATGTTATTGTGATGAGAATACCGTTTTGTTTTTGCTTTCGCGGTATAATTACTAAAGCACATAAATTTATACTTTTGGAGGATTGTTGTTATGGCAAAGTACACAAGAGAAGACATCATAAGAATAGTTGAAGAGGAAGATGTGAAGTTCATCAGACTTCAATTCACCGATACGTTCGGTCATATGAAGAATGTGGCTATCACAACAAGCCAGCTGGAAAAATGTCTGGATAACTCCTGTATGTTTGACGGTTCGTCTATCGAGGGCTTCGTGAGAATTCAGGAGTCCGATATGTACCTCAGACCCGACCTCGATTCCTTTGTGATTTTCCCGTGGAGACCTCAGCAGGGTAAGGTTGCAAGATTTATCTGCGACGTTTACAAGCCCGACGGAACACCTTTTGAGGGCGACCCGAGATATGTGCTCAAGAAGGTTCTTAAAGAGGCCGAGGAAATGGGATTCAGGGCAAACATCGGCCCCGAGGCGGAATTCTTCCTTTTTGACACCGACGAGCACGGCCATGCCACCACAAACAGCTACGATGAGGCGGGCTACTTTGACCTCGCTCCCACCGATCTCGGCGAGGACTGCCGCCGTGATATCTGCACCACTCTCGGTCAGATGGGCTTTGAGATAGAGGCTTCTCATCATGAAGTCGCAGAGGCTCAGCACGAAATCGACTTCAAGTATGACGACGCCCTTACAACAGCCGACAATATTATGACATTCAAGCTGGCCGTTAAGTCCGTGGCGTACCGCCATGGTCTTTATGCCACCTTTATGCCCAAGCCGCGCTACGGCATCAACGGCTCCGGTATGCACACCAATATGTCGCTCTGCACGCTTGACGGCAAAAATGCATTCTATGACGAGAATGATCCCAACGGTCTGGGTCTCTCCGAGGTTGCATATTCCTTTATTGCAGGTCTGATGAAGCACATCAAAGGTATGGCCGCCGTTACAAATCCGCTGGTCAACTCCTATAAGAGACTCGTTCCCGGCTATGAGGCTCCCTGCTATATCGCATGGTCCGCGAGCAACCGCTCCGCTCTGATTCGTATTCCCGCTTCCAGAGGCGCAGGCACGCGCGTTGAGCTTCGCTGCCCGGATCCCGCCTGCAACCCATATCTCGAACTCGCGGTCTGCATCGCGGCAGGTCTTGACGGCGTTAAGAACCATCTCAAGCCCGCAGACGGCATCACCGACGAGAATATCTTCGCCATGACTAGCGAGGAAAGAAAGGCGGCAGGTATCGAAAGTCTTCCCGCAAACCTCAAGGAGGCTATTGACGCCCTCGAAGAGGACGAATTTGTTAAGAATGTACTGGGCGAGCACGTGTGCAAGAGCTACATCGCCGGCAAGAAGGCGGAGTGGGACAGCTTCCGCACGAGCGTAACCGAGTGGGAGATCGACAGATATCTGTCTGTATATTAATTCATTATCCCGCGTGGTACACTTTTAACTTTGCAGGAATGATTTGACAGAATTTCACTGAATTTCAAAACAAGTCGGGCTTGGTTTCTGGCTCGACTTGTTTTTTCTAACTACTTTTTAACTGATTTTCCATAATGGTGAATTTTTAATTTAGAAAACTTGCAAAAATCTTTATTTTTTTATTCAAATCACTTGATTTATGAAGGCCGATACGTTAAAATATATCGTACAACTCGTTTAATTTTTCGCGTTCAATGGTGTCAGTCAATCAAAAAGCGGGCCGATATCATTAACATGAAATTTAATGTTTAAAATATTTCATGTTGCGACCGGTTGTTTGTTGCAATAATCAAAAATGCTTGTGAATTTAAGGAGGTAGTCAATTTGCTGAAAAAAGAAGGCGAAGTAAGGATTCCTGCCGGATGTGCAATAAGCGGCATAATAGACAGAAAAGGCAATCGCTTTTCAGGCAGTGACGTAATTCAATCTATAGCCCTAATGCATGATCGCTCAAACGGTCTGGGCGGAGGCTTTGCGGCTTACGGTATTTATCCCGAATTTAAGGATTGGTATGCGTTCCACGTTTTCTATACCTCGATTGACGTTAAGAACAAGACCGAGGAATATATAAACTCTAATTTCAGCATAGAAATGAGCGGACGTATTCCCACACGCAAGGTGTCATCAATAAAAGATGCCCCCATTATCTGGAGATATTTTGCCAAGCCCGAACCCGGCAAGCTGATTTCCTCCGAAAAGACCGAGGACGACTATGTTGCCGACGCGGTTATCACAATAAACAGCACCTTCCCGGGAGCGTATGTTTTCTCGTCAGGCAAGAATATGGGCGCGTTCAAGGCTGTGGGATATCCCGAAGACGTGGGAGAGTATTACAAGCTTGACGAGTACGACGGCTATCTGTGGACGGCTCACGGACGCTTTCCCACAAACACTCCCGGCTGGTGGGGCGGCGCTCATCCCTTCACCATTCTGGACTGGTCGGTGGTTCACAACGGCGAAATTTCTTCATACGACGCCAACAGACGCTATATAGAGATGTTCGGTTATGACTGCTCGCTCCAGACAGACACTGAGGTCATTACCTATCTGTTTGACTACCTTGTCCGAAAGAAAGGACTTCCCCTCAAGACAGCCGCCAATGTGATCGCGGCCCCGATGTGGGAGGAGATTGCCGAAATGCCAGAGAAGGAGCGCAAGTACTACACCGCTCTCCGACAGGTTTATTCCAGCGCTCTGGTAAACGGTCCCTTCTCCATCATACTCGGATACACGGGCGGTTTGATGGCGCTCAACGACAGACTCAAGCTTCGCGCTCTCGTTGCGGCGGAGTGCGGCGACAGGCTCTATCTTGCCAGTGAAGAATCCGCGATACGCGTGGTATGTCCGAATCCCGAGTATATGTACTCGGTTGAAGGCGGCGTGCCGATAATAGCCACAGTAGAAGGGGAGGTCTGATAAATATGAGATATTTCACATCAGAATTTCTCATTGAGCGCAACAAGGATCGCTGCATAAATTGCGGTGTGTGCGCGCGTCAATGTTCAAATGAAGCAC
The DNA here is from genome assembly GCA_947581635.1 of uncultured Clostridia bacterium. Classification (GTDB taxonomy): domain Bacteria; phylum Bacillota; class Clostridia; order Oscillospirales; family Acutalibacteraceae; genus RUG762. The sequence continues at coordinate 81,564 of CANPVE010000001.1, forward strand.
ACTACATAGATCTCGACACGGGTGAGGTCAAGAGCGATGAGACCAAGTGCGTTGACTGTCAGCGCTGCGTATGTCTCTGCCCCACAAATGCCCTTATGATAATCAAAAATCCCAATCAGACGCGCGACAACGCCAACTGGTCACAGCAGGCTATACGCGAGGTGGAGATGCAGGCTTCAACCGGCGGCATACTGCTTTCGGGTATGGGTACGCCAAAGGAGTACCCTGTGTATTGGGATAAGATACTGCTCAACGCCAGCCAGGTGACCAATCCCTCTATCGATCCGCTGCGCGAGCCTATGGAAACCAAAACTTATCTCGGCGCGAAGCCTACTCAGCTTGAATTTGACGAGGAGGGCAACATTCTCACAAAACTGCCTCCCACAGTGGAACTTGACACTCCGCTCATGATGTCGGCAATGTCGTTCGGTTCGATATCGCTCAACGCGCAGAAGTCTCTGGCAATGGCCGCAAAGGAATGTAACACCTTCTTCAACACGGGCGAGGGCGGTCTGCATAAGGAACTGGATCAATACGCAGATCACGCCATAGTACAGGTCGCTTCGGGTCGTTTCGGCGTGAGCAAGGATTATCTCAACAAGGGCCAGATAATCGAAATCAAAATAGGTCAGGGCGCAAAGCCGGGTATCGGCGGACATCTTCCGGGTGAAAAGGTCAATGTCGAGGTCAGCCAGACCCGTATGATACCCGAACATTCCGACGCTATTTCTCCGGCGCCTCACCATGATATATATTCCATAGAGGATCTCAGACAGCTCATTTTCTCGCTGAAAGAGGTCACCAGATACAAGAAGCCCGTAGCGGTCAAGATAGCCGCCGTTCACAATATCGCCGCCATAGCTTCCGGCTCTGTGCGCGCGGGTGCGGATATTATTGTAATCGACGGTTTCCGCGGCGGCTCGGGTTCCACCCCCACGCGTCTGCGCGACAATGTAGGTATTCCGATAGAACTCGCGCTGGCGGCCGTGGATCAGAGACTGCGCGACGAGAGCATTCGCCAGAATTGCTCTATCGTAATCGCCGGATCTGTCAGGAACAGCGCGGACGTTGTAAAGGCGATTGCGCTCGGCGCGGACGCCTGTTACATCGGCTCGTCAGCCCTTATCGCCATGGGGTGCCATATGTGCCGCACCTGCATGACGGGCAAATGCAATTGGGGCATTGCGACACAGAATCCCGAGCTTACCAGGCGTCTCAACCCCGAGATTCAGTACAAGCGCGTTGTAAATCTGCTCCATGCCTGGAATCATGAGATTCAGGAGATGATGGGCGGCATGGGTATCAACGCAATCGAAAGTCTGAGAGGTAACCGACTGATGCTCAGAGGTATTGGGCTGTCCGAGAAGGAACTCGAAATACTCGGCATCAAGCACGCGGGCGAATAAGGAGGCACAGTAGTTATGAAGAAAGTTTATGCTATAGAGGAGCTTTGCCTCAATTGCCGCCTGTGTGAGGTCTATTGCAAGACGGCGCATTCCAAAAGTAAGAATGTGGTCAAGGCTTATAAATTTGAAAGTCCCGAGCCTGTTGCCAGAATCATGGTAGAGGGCGACAACGCTCATTCGATAGCTATGCAGTGCCGCCACTGTGCCGACCCTGCTTGTGTGAACGCCTGCATTACGGGCGCCATGCAGAAGGATCCTGTGACGGGCATTGTAGCGCCCGATCCGAACAAGTGCGTGGGCTGTATGACCTGCCTGGGCGCGTGTCCGTACGGCGTTATCAAGGTAAATCACATCGCCATGAAGTGCGATTTGTGCCGCGAGACGGGCGAGCCTGCCTGTGTTAAGAATTGCCCGAACAACGCACTCATTTATGTAGAGGAGGAAGAGCTGCAATGAAATATCTGATAGTTGGCGCGAGCGCCGCAGGAATCTCCGCAGCCCGTACCATTCGCACATACGACAAGGCAGGCGAAATAACCGTCGTTACGGAGGAGAATTACAAACCTTACGGCAGACCGCTTATTTCTTATGTGCTCAAGGGCAAGGTCAAAATTGAAAATACAAATTACGTGAGCGAGAGCTTCTTTGATGACAACAATATAAATTTCATCAGTGGTAAAAAGGTTGTCAGTGTTGATTCCGGAGCAAAGAGCGTGAAGCTTGATGACGGCAGCACGCTCGATTACGACAAACTGCTTATTGCCACCGGTTCGGTGCCGTTCGTGCCGCCCGTAGAGAACGCTGAAGGCAAATCCAACATCTATACTTTCCTCGATATGGCAAGCTCCGAAGCCGTGAACGGCTATGTCACCCCCGAAATGAACGCGGTGGTGATAGGCGGCGGTCTTATAGGAATGAAGGCTGCCGAGGGTCTGAATGCCAAGTGCAAATCAGTGACAGTGCTGGAACTGGCGGACAGAATCCTTCCCACAATTCTCGACAAAACCGCAGGAGACATGATGAGCGCTCATGTGCTTGAATCAGGCATTGTGTGTCGCACGGGTGACACAGCTGTGCGCGTGAACGGCGAGGATAAGGTGGAAAGCCTTACGCTCAAATCGGGAGATACCATTCCCTGCGATATATTGATAATGGCGGTGGGCGTGCGCCCGAATACCGCGCTTGCCGCGTCGGCGGGCTGCGAGGTCAACCGTGGAATTCTGGTTGACAACAAAATGCAGACGTCTGTTGAGGGAATATATGCCGCAGGCGACTGTGTGGTTACTCACAATATTCTCGACGGCAGCGACAAAATTATCGCGCTATGGCCTAATGCCGTGGAGCAGGGCAAGGTTGCGGGCGCCGCAATGACTGGAAATGAGCTTCCCTACGAGGGCGGCTATGCCATGAACGCCATTGACCTTTTCGATCTGCACGTGCTCACCGCCGGCGTTATGGGCGCCGAGGAGGACGGTTATGAAGTCAGCGTCACCTGCGACGGCGGGAATTACAGGCGCTTTTGCATGAAGGACGGCTTGCTCAAGGGATATATGCTGATAGGCGATATCAGTCGCGGCGGGGTGTATACCACTCTGATAAAAAGAGCCGTTCCGCTGGATTCTCTCGCGGGTGAATTTAAGGAAACTCCCGAGTATATGCTTATTCCCAAAGCCGTGCGGGACGAAATGATTTACGGGAGGGTTGCCGAATGAAGGTCATAGACGCAAAGGAAACATATTTCAAGACACTCAATGATATGGTATTTGACGCGCTCGAGACCGAGGACGAGGTAATAATTGCCAATGTCGGCGGTCAGAGGTACATTGGAACCGGTATGGACGCCGGTAAGAGCATAATTGTCCAAGGTACCCCGGGCAATGATATGGCGTGCTATATGAACGGCGGCAGGATTACCGTCAAGGGCAACGGTCAGGATGCCGTAGGCAATACGATGAACGGCGGCGAAATCGTCATATACGGACATTCGGGCGACACCGTAGGATACGGTATGCGCGACGGAAGAATATTTGTTCAAACCAATGTCGGTTGCCGCGGCGGAATTCACATGAAGGAATTTGAGAATTGCAGACCGAAAATAGTTATCGGCGGTAGGGCCGGCGCTTATCTCGGTGAATATATGGCGGGCGGCGTGATACTGCTTCTGGGTCTGAATCTCAAAGAGGGAAGAGAGGTAATCGGACATTACTGTGCCACAGGTATGCACGGCGGCGTTATCTATATTCGCGGCGAGTACTCCGATGACAGAATCTCCCCCGGCGTGGCTGTGTTGGAGCCGAATGAGGACGACATGAAGGAGATTTCCGATCTCGTGAGAGACTACTGCAAATATTTCGGCTCGGATTACCACGAAATAATGAATGAAAGATTTACTAAGCTCGCACCCACGTCAGCCAGACCCTATAAGAACCTGTATGCCCGCAATGAGGCGTTTCCGTTGAGCTGATGCTTAATTGATTATGATATTTGTTTGATTTTGTTTTATTATACTTGCAATTGCATGAAAATCGTGGTATTATGTCAGTACCACGGTCGGAAGCCTGTGGGCTTTGTATGCAACTATGGTCGTCGGATGCTTTCTCTCGGCGGCCTTGTTTGTCACTAATAAAATATTAAGGAGAATACAAGCTATGGAAAAGAAAGAACAGCTTTACGAAGGCAAGGCAAAGAAGGTTTTTGCTACAGATGACGCTGATTACTGCATAGTTTCCTACAAGGACGACGCAACCGCATTCAACGGCGAAAAGAAAGGCACGATTGCGGGCAAGGGCGTTGTGAACAACAGAATGTCCAATATGCTTTGCAAACTTCTCGAACAAAAGGGCGTTCCCAGCCATTATGTTGAGGAGCTTAGCGACCGTGAGACGCTTGTAAAGAAGGTCGATATCGTTCCCTTGGAGGTAATCATCAGAAATACCGCCGCAGGCAGCTTTTCCAAGCGTTTCGGCATTGCCGAGGGCACAAAGCTCAAGTGTCCTACCCTTGAGTACTGCCTTAAAGACGATGCGCTGGGCGATCCGATGATCAACGATACTCAGATTCTCGCAATTGACGCGGCAACTCGGGAAGAGCTTGACAAGATAGCGGCCATGGCGTATAAAGTGAACGAGGTTCTCATTGAGTTCTTCCGCACAATCGGCATTGAGCTTATCGACTTCAAGATTGAATTTGGCCGTTTTCACGGCGATATCATTCTGGCTGATGAGATTTCCCCTGACACTTGCCGTCTGTGGGATATCGAGACACACCAGAAACTGGACAAAGACAGATTTAGACGCGACATGGGCGGCGTAGAGGAAGCCTATGCAGAGGTCTTTAAGAGACTTAATCTCGACTGATTTAATTTTTTCGGCAAGGCGAATATTTGCAGACATTTGCGGTATTCGCCCTGCCTTTTTGTTTTCATGCTGAAATTTATTAAAAAATCGGGCAGAAAAGCTCGGTACTATAGCTTTTGAGACTTTGACGTTAAGATCTTTTGCCGTGTTTTTGTTGAAATTTGTTATTATAAATATTGCATAATAATTGATGACATACTTTCACATAAATACAGTACAAAAACAGTTCAATTATTTGACATTTATCCGCAAATCACTTATAATATTACCCTGAGCATTGTGTTTTCACAGTGTAATCTTATTGCGGCGCTTTAGCGCGTAAATTCAATTCCATCGACGTATTTAAAATAATCACGTAAAGGAAAATGATAATGGAAATGAAAGAATTGAAAATCGGTCATTGTCAAAGCGGCTGTCGCGATTGCGGCAATTGCGGAGTGGATTTCGACGAACTTGACCGCAGCAAACTTCATGAGGAATGCGGCGTGTTCGGCGTTTATTCGTATTCAGAGGAATTGGCGGTGGCGCAGAGCGTCTATCACGGGCTTGTTGCCCTACAGCACCGCGGTCAGGAGAGCTGCGGCATTGCAGTGTGCGACCGCGGCGTTTTCTCGTACCATAAGGATATGGGGTTGGTGAGCGAGGTATTTAACAAAGAGATTCTCAGCGAACTTCAAGGACAAGCCGCCATAGGTCATGTGCGTTACTCCACGGCGGGCGGGTCGGTTCGCGAGAACAGCCAGCCGCTTGTTATGCGATACGTCAAGGGAACGCTTGGACTTGCCCACAACGGCAATCTTACCAACGCGCACGAGCTTCGCAGTGAACTGGAGCAGCGCGGGGCTATTTTTCAAACCACCATCGACTCGGAGGTTATAGCCTACATGGTCGCTCGGGAAAGGCTGAATTATCACTCGGTCGAAGAGGCTGTCAAGGCGGCAATGCAGAAGCTTCACGGCGCGTATTCGCTGCTGGTGATGAGTCCCCGAAAACTAATTGCGGCGCGCGACCCCAAGGGATTCCGCCCGCTTTGCATGGGGCGCATTGACAACGACATCGTATTTGCCAGTGAAACCTGCGCTCTTGACGCTGTTGGCGCGGAATTCATGCGCGATGTGGACCCGGGCGAGATAATTACCTGCGATAAAAACGGCATTCACAGCGATCGCTCACTCTGCACAAAGGACATAGCCCACTGCATTTTTGAATATATCTATTTTGCGCGCACCGATTCGGTGATCGATGGAGTCTCAGTGTACGATTCACGCAGACAGGCGGGGCGGCAGCTTGCAAAACAGAAGCCCGTTGAAGCCGATATAGTTATAGGAGTGCCGGAGTCGGGAATAGACGCGGCGATCGGATATTCAGAACAGTCGGGAATCCCGTATGCCAAAGGCATAGTCAAGAACAGCTATATAGGCAGAACTTTTATCAAGCCCGATCAATCGCAGAGAACCAATGCGGTTAGGCTGAAGCTCAACGCGCTTAAATCCGTAGTGGGCGGGCGCAGGGTAGTTATGCTCGACGACTCAATCGTACGTGGCACCACCATGCATCGCATTGTAAATATGCTGCGTGAGGCGGGTGCCAGCGAGGTTCATGTGCGCATAAGTTCGCCGGCATTCCGAAACCCGTGTTTCTATGGTGTGGACATTCCGTCTGCCGAAGATCTTATCGCCAATCAGCACACCATTGAAGAAATTGCAGAGCTTATCGAGGCGGATTCGCTTGATTTTTTGGACCTTGACGCTATAGGCAAGTTGACCTGCGGGAAGAAATTTCCAATTTGTACCGCCTGCTTTGACGGTAAATATCCGGACGGCGTTACTACAAAACATATGAGCAAAGACGATAAACTAATGTAATTTATGTATTAACATATTTTAATAATAAATAAAACAAAGGACTGAATGATTTGAAGGATATATATGAAACCCCGCTCGCCTCAAGATATGCGGGCAAAGAAATGCAGTATCTCTTTTCGCCTGATATGAAATTCCGCACATGGCGCAAGCTTTGGATTGCCCTTGCCGAGACCGAACAGGAACTTGGATTGGAGATAACCGACGAGCAGATTGCCGAGTTGAAGGAACACGCCGATGATATCAATTACGATGTCGCTCAGGCGCGCGAAAAGGAAGTCCGTCACGATGTGATGAGCCACGTTTACGCATACGGTCAGCAGTGTCCAAAGGCCGCAGGTATAATTCACCTCGGCGCCACTTCCTGCTACGTTGGTGACAATACAGATGTTATCGTTATGACCGAGGCTTTGAAACTGGTCCGCAAAAAACTGGTCAATGTAATCGCAGAGCTTTCAAAATTTGCGGAAGAATACAAGTCGCTGCCTACGTTGGCATTCACTCATTTCCAGCCTGCGCAGCCTACCACCGTTGGCAAGCGCGCCTCGCTCTGGCTTCAGGATCTGCTGATTGATTTGGACGACGTAAATTATCTTATCAATGGCGCGAAACTGCTTGGCTGCAAGGGTACGACTGGCACACAGGCAAGTTTCCTTGAACTTTTCGACGGCGATCATGAGAAGTGCCGCGCGCTTGACAGACGCATTGCGGAAAAGATGGGCTATAACGGGTGCTTTGCGGTATCAGGTCAGACTTACACGCGCAAGCTCGACAGCAGAATACTGAATGTGCTGTCGGGAATCGCACAGTCCGCCACAAAGTTTTCCAATGATATCCGTCTGCTTCAGCATCTCAAGGAAATTGAGGAGCCGTTTGAGAAGGGACAGATTGGTTCGTCGGCTATGGCTTACAAGCGCAATCCAATGCGCAGTGAGCGGATTGCATCACTCGCACGCTATGTAATGGTTGACGCGCTCAATCCCGCCATTACGATGGCCACTCAGTGGTTTGAGAGAACTTTGGACGACAGCGCAAACAAGCGCATCAGTATTCCGGAAGCATTCCTCGCGGTTGATGGAATTCTGAGCTTGTATCTGAATGTTGTTGACGGCTTGGTTGTTTATCCCAAGGTTATCAATCAGCGTTTGATGAAGGAACTGCCCTTCATGGCCACCGAGAACATCATGATGGACGCGGTGAAGCGCGGCGGCAATCGTCAGGAGCTTCACGAGCGGATTCGCGTTCACTCGATGGAGGCCGCAAAGCAGGTTAAGGCAGAAGGCAATGATAACGATTTGCTCGAGAGAATAGCGGGTGACGAGATGTTCGGGGTAACGCTCGACGAGCTGAACGCACTGCTCGATCCGTCGAAGTATGTTGGAAGAAGTCCCGAGCAGGTTACGGAATTCCTCTCGGAATGTGTGGCGCCTGTGCTTGATGAATACAAGGACGAACTGGGCGTCAAAGTAGAGATAAATGTGTGATTTCTGTTGAAAGTTTGAATGAATCAAAAAATCTCCGGGCGCGGCTTGCGCTTGGAGATTTTTGATTTGCATTCAGAATAAAATTAAAAGCGGGCACAAATCCAATCGGAAATATGCCCGCGAGATTCTTAAACTTTTGACTGTGAATTACTCGTCATCCTTGCCGTCTCTGATTTTCTTTATCACCAGCACGGCGATTACCGCCGCCAAGGCCACACCCGCGATTATTATAATCGGAACTACATTGAAGTCGTCGCCCGTCAAGGGGTTGCCTGAACCGGATATACCGGAAGAAATCTTCCATGTAAGGACATAGGGACTAAAGCTGTCACTGTTAAAAATAATTGAATCGTTGTTTACCACAATTTTTACCTCCTCGGCCTTGCCGTTTTCTATATGATAGAGCTTGAAGTTTACGTTTCCGTCGATCTTTGGACGCTCCAAAGTCACAGTGACGCTTTTGCCTTCAAGCACTTCAACTTTACGACCGTTATCATCGGTTATCGTTATATCATAGAGAGCGGAGGTTGTCGCATCAGCTCCCGATGCTTTGAGCGCATTGGAAACTTCATCGCCCGAAAGCGCTTTGACATTGACGTTGACCTTGGCTGCCGAAATCTGTGTGCCGTTCTCGTCTACAGCGATCTTCTCGGCCTTTGCCTCGGCGGCCGCCTCGGCTGTCAACTCATCTTCTGTTTTATTGCGAAAAACAGGGTAGAGCGTGTAAACTGCATCGTGCGCGACGATTATTTCATCGCTCGGCTTGACGAAGCCTTCCGCCTTTTCGGCCTCGGCCTGATTTTCGTAAACGGTATCATTTTTAACGGTGGACCAGCCCGCCGTAATCGCGCCGCCTTCTTTTATAACGGGAAGTTTAAGGTCAGCAAGCGTAGCCGCAGAGCCGTCAACGGCCTCATAGGTCTTGGTAACTCTGGACTTGGCGGCTGCGGTTCTGGTGGTGTAATACGAATAGTCGAATCTGACTGCGTTATCGCCTGTCATTTTTGTTACGCCGCTTAAGACCTGCTCGCTGCTCAATGTACTCACTTTATCTTCGCCCGAGGCAAACGCCGTGGCACACGATACGGAAGCCGCAAGAACAAGCGACACAAACAATGACACCATTCTCTTAAGTTTCATTCAATCAATCCTCCCCAAAGCCCGACAATCCCAATCCGCCGGGATAATCACAACGCAACCCGACAGCTCTGACAACCGCGCGGATAGCGGAAAAAACAATTATCATCTATACAGAAATTATATCACCGTGCCACATGAATGTCAAGGGATTTATCAAAAAAAGAATAAAATTTTTTCAAAAAAACTTCACTTAAAGCACAAATAGTGATAAATTCCTTTTAGTTTATTTGGGGATAAATCGAGATGAAAGAGCGCTATTACAACAATAATGAAAAAATTAACCGCCACGGGTCTCCAAACTTGAGGCGGTTAATTTTTTAATCGACAGAGGAGACCAACCGCCGCTGCAATTGTAAATCGCATGGCAACGCCGCCTTCGTCCTTACATTAATATTATACCCAGTCGGGCAGAGTTCGTCAAGAACCGCAGTCAAATTCACGATAATTATGAGTCACGCACCGCATTAGTGGCGGAAGTGTGAGAAAATGTGAGGGAATGTTAGAGATTGTGAGGATTATGATAAGGAATAAAAAGGGATATTTCCTTCAAATAGGAAAGAATGGCGGGATATTCGCGCAGCTCCCGGTGGAAATTGGGTTAAGTGAAGATTTTTTGAAAAAAAGTTATTTTTTTTTTGAAAAAGTACTTGACAACCGCAAATTGCGGTGGTATAATTCTGACATAAACAATGAATGATTCCTACGGAAACTGTTAAAATTACTAAAACGGTTTCGGAGACGGGCAAAATCGTGAAGTTGTTTAGTAAGCAAGTATAATTTGACGTGAGGCTTGTTTTGATTGTCGCAAGCCGAGTCACAAATTATAAATCATTAATTAATTATTTGGAGGATTGATTTTTATGAAATCTAAGAAGATCGTTGCTCTCGCATTGACCGCTGCTTTGACAGTTTCCGCTGCCAGCATGACCGCTTTCGCCGGCGTTGAGTATGATGATGGCGGAAAGGCCGCAAGCCTTGAGAACTTAACGGCTACCGTTAATCTTACTCAGGAAGAGTTTGATGAGTTAAAGGGCGATGATGATAAAGTTTCCTTTGATGAATTGGGTCTGAAAGATTACAGCGATTTGAATACTGGTACAAAGACGTTTCTTGGTTGGAATACAGAAGCAAATGGTGGCAGTACAAGTGAGGGCAAATCATTGCCTAAAGGTACGGATGATGCAGTTGATCAAGCTTCGAAGGAAGTGAAATTTAAGGCTGTTTATTCAGAAACCACAGATGACGATGAGATTGCTGAAAATCTGAAGAAGATCGAAGAGAGAAAGGCTAAGCAAGACGCAGCTAAGAGCCGCGAGGATCATCTGAATGAAGAGGACAAGAACCACAACGCTACAGACAACATAAACACCCGTAAGGGCGTTGAGACTCAGCCCGCTAATGTTGTGCGCAAGAGTGATACTGAGCCTGTCGATCCCGCAGGCGATACCTCTGAGTACCATGACCTTAAGGCTGCCGGCGTTAATGTTGAAGCTAACGAGCTTGCATGGGTTTACGAAGTAACCGCTCCCACCGGCTTCATGAGCAGCACAAAGAACGCCAGAGTTCAGCTTCAACTCCCCGACGGCTACACCACAAGCAATTACAAGGTAACTGTTTACCACGTAAAGGGCTGGTGCACAAAGCAGAAAGTCACAGGTCTTGACGTTGGCACATATGACGTAGCGTTCTGGGCTAACGACTTCTCTCCCTATGTTCTTATCCTCACTCCTAAGGGAGCAACAAGCACAGGCACGTCCACAAATAACCCCGGCACAGGCGACTTCAGCGCAGTTCCCGTTGCTCTGCTCGCAGCAGCAGCACTCGGTGCAACAGGCTTTGTTGCTTACAAGAAGAGAAAGGCTGAGTAATTCAAACTCTGTTGAGATGTAATTCTCACTAATCTGACCTAATCGAATCGCGGGCAAGCGCTTTAGATTGCCCGCGATTTTTGTTAGATTTTTGTTAGTGTTTAGTGATGATTTTTTTAGCTTTTCTTTGGAAAAAATATTGACAATCCTATCACAACGTGGTATAATTTTGGCATAAACGATAAATTGCCCCCGGTGCGTTGTGCCGGGCGGCTTATGTGTCGTGCATTGTGCGGCGTGACCTGCCGTGATTGTCTCAGGTTTCGTCGCGTGTTGATAGATTGTCGTATTTTTATTATTTGGAGGATTGATTCAAATGAAATCAAAGAAATTGATCGCGCTTGCCACGGCTGCGGTCATGTCGGTTTCAGCGTTGGGCGTGTATGCCATCGGCTCAAATAATACAGGATTTACAGCCTTTGCCGGCGTTACCTACAGCGACGGCTCATCGGAAGCTAAGCCTACAGGTGAGCGTTCTGCCGTTGTTAATTTGAGTAACGCTGAGATTGAGGCGCAGTGGAAAGCGGGTCGTATTCAGAAGTTTTTTAAAGCTAAAGATGGTTCAGAAGATGGTTCAGAGAAAGGATTGTGGCTTTACAATTACGACCTTAGCAATCCCTATTATTCGAACCAGGTTAATACTAGTAGTCCGGCAAAGGGTTCTAAGGATAAATCAGACGATTCTTCGGAATACAGTTATAGAGCCGGTTTCTGGATGTTCAGAGATAATATCTTGGATCTCAACAGAATGAAGTCAAATGCTTGTACTGTGTACGGTTGGGCGATGAACGGTCCGGTCTCAGTCACTAATGACAAAGACGGTGAGGCCAAGGTGCTTAGTGGCGATACGATTTTGTATTTCAATGACAATGAAGAAATTAAATTCTACCCCGTCTACAGAAGCTTGAGCGACGAAGAAGTTATGGACAACTATTATGCAAATCTGGAAGCTCAGGCTAAGAAAAACGAAAGTGATTCTCGTACGAATCATGTGGCGGCACGTGGCTGGAGCAACAACGCGATGAATAATGTTTATTATATCGACAACGGCAAGATTGGCGGCGTCACGTCCATGCATAATGTGGTGTTCGATCCCGTCAAATCGAATTCGGCTTACAGCGAGGGCGATGTTGAAAGCATCAGAAAGGCGGCGCTCAAGAAGGCGGGTATTACCGACGACTCTGGTGTTCTTACGTGGGTTTATGACGTTGATCCGCATCACTTGAACTCAGGTTACTATCCCGAGAATGCGTTGGTGAACGGCAAGAACTTTATGGCAAGACTTGGATTGCCTTCCGGGTATAAGACTTCCGGCTTTTCCCCCATTGTTTATTATGTCACCCACTCGGGCGTTAAAGAAATTACTTCCAACCTTGATGTCGGCAAGACTGACGTTATGTTCTTCACGAAGAATCTCGGTACTTACGTCATGATTTTGACCCCCGGCAAAAAGAAGTATGATAATCCCCCCACGGCCGATGCAAGCGCTCTTCCCGTAATGCTTCTCGCGGCGGCTTCCCTCTCGGCGGCAGGTTCTGTAGTCATGAGGAGAAGAAGAGAATTGGGCGAGTGATTTAGCTCCATTCGGAATTATTGTAAATAGTTAATAAAAAATTAGCCGCCACGTTTTTCATATGACTTGGCGGTTAGTATTTTATTACCCGGAGGATTGATTCAAATGAAATCAAATAAATTTCTCTCGCTCGTTATGGCTGCGGTCATGTCAATTTCGGCATTGTGCGTGTATGCCATGGGAGCGGAGAGTACAGGACTTACCGCGTTTGCCGGCGTGACCTATAGCGACGGCAGCTCGGACATCAGTCCCACCCCCGATCGTTATGTCACATTTACGATGTCTACTGCTGATATTGAAAGAGAATGGGAAAATAATCACCTTTATACTCTGCCTAAGAGCTCTCTGGACTGGCAAACCAAGGATTACTTTGATATCACTGGAGATGAGATAAATGAGTATGAATACGAAGGAAAACCTGCGAAGGTGTATGTGATTCCATTTTCGTACCTGACAGATGTATGTTCTCTCAACCTTGATAGAATGAAATCATTTGATTATGAGGTTTACGGATGGTGTCTGTATAGCGTTGTAGGTTCGACCAGTGGTATAGAGCCATTTACAAGGACGTACGGATCGGATGGTTTATGTCATAATATAATCACAGATCCTGAAGCTAAAGGGATAGATTTGACAGACAAAGGAATCACTACCGAAGGAGGCGCTAGAGTATATAAGCTCAACGGCGGTTCTATAAATGTCAGCGGTGACGGGTTTGTATGCACAGGGTTTGAGAATATCAAAATTACGCTTCGCCCTGTGTACAGAAAATTGACCGAGAAAGAGCTTTTGCAGAAGCTCAGAGCGCAGAAGATTAAGGAAAATCGGGAGAGGGAAGAAAAAGAACGCTTGGAATACGTCACTAGGCTCGCGCGGAAGAACGGTGCGAAGAACAACGTAATCGACAAAGACGGTGAGATAAAATCCGCCCTCGAAACTATTTCCACCCGCAGCACAAGCGGAGTTTACACTAAGGGTGATATTAAGAGCATAAAGAAAGCCGTCGGAATTACCGAGGAATCCAATGAGATTGCGTTTGTGTATGAAGTTAAGCCAAGTACGATAAACAAGGATTACGTGTCTTTGATATCGGGGAAAAATCTGATGGCAAGACTTGAACTGCCAAGCGGGTACAAAACTTCCGGCTATTCGGCTTATGTCTACTATGTAACCCATTCCGGCGTCAAGAGATTGACAAAAGTTGATGTAGGTAAACGGGACGTTATGTTTTTCACCCGTGATTTTGGTTCTTATGTTCTGCGCCTTGTCCCCGGCAGCGCAAAATATGAAAATCCCCCCACGACCGATGAGAGCGCGGTTCCCGTAATGCTTCTCGCGGCGGCTTCCCTATCGGCGGCGGGTTCAACGATCATAAGGAGAAAGAGAGAGCTTGCCGAGTAATTTGCGGCTGATAATTCTGACGATGTTGAATTTTTTATAAAGCCAAAGATATCCCCCAAATTTCATCAATGCGGTGAAATTCGGGGGAATTTTTGCAGTATCACGCCTTCGCCAAATCCATATACTCGCGGGTCTTTTCGTCGGTCAAACCATACTGAACCTTAATTTTATCAAAGATTTCGTCGTAAGATAAATCCAAAGAACGCAAAATTCGGATACTTCCCAATATGCCTTGTTCCATGCCTAGTTCAATGCCTCGTCCAATGCCTTGTTCTATGCCCTGTTCAATGCCTTGCTCAATGCCTTGTTCCATGCCTTGTTCAATGCCTTGTTCCATTCCTTGCTTTAGGCCCTGTTCAATGCCTTGTTCCATGCCTAGCTCAATGCCTTGTTCCATTCCTTGCTTTAGGCCCTGCTTTAGGCCCTGCTGTACACCATCATCTATCATCTGTTGAATCGCCAAACACATATCTACCTTCTCCTCTCCTTTGGATATTTTTATGTGTGAACCTGTGATTTCGTTCAGCATCGCCACTGTATCTCTGTCCATATTGTGGAACATCGGGTCTTGGTTGATCACCTCAGCGAGCTTTTGCTTGTTTTGGGAATATTTAATAAAAGCCATTGCCTCTCTCAGTTTGGATTGCAATTTTTGCAGTTGTGTTTCGGTGAGGGCATAAGGACTTATCAGATTTATCCTGTAGTTCTGAGCAAGCTGTAGTATTCTGCTGTCTGTGTCTCTGAACATATCATGAAGAGCGATAGGACCGTCCCATTCCTTCACACCGAAATAAATCACCAGCGTTATCACCGGCACCAATTTGTCGTTCTTGCGAAATCCCGACATATATTCGCCCGACTTATCGTTTGCGTTGCCCGAATTTCCCGATTTGCCGCGATTTTGTTCCTTATGCTTGGCCGCGATACGTTTTATTTGGCTGTCATAGCTTATTGCGTCGTACATCATATTCCTTGCAGGCATGGCATAATGGATATTGGACTGATTTTCTATACCCAGCATAAGATATGTCGCGTTGTCATCGTACATACCGACCCAGCGTTTAAATACGTCTCTGTTTTTTTGCACGGCATTTCCCGAATTGTCAGAATCGTACGGCATTGAGATCGCAGTTGTATCTAATTCAACAAGCTCGCTTGGCTTTATCACCTGCTCGCCGTCGTAAATCAGATAATTGAACGCGTCGGCGAACACTTCGGGGTCACGCATGAATTGCTTGGTCAATGTGTCTTTGTCCCCCACGACTATCCGCCCCTTTCATTGTTTTCCCTTCGTTATTATATCAAATATTATACTTATTTTCAATAGTCTGCTTGACAATTCTCAAATATTTTATTTACAAAATACAACAAACCCGCCTTTAACGCACCATTCAAGTGCGCCTCAGGCGGGGATTTTTTTATTATCTGTCAATTGCTCTGGACTTCCGGCTTTTTGAGGTATGGCAATACATCCTCCGTGTAGGCGCGCAGCAATTCGCCCACGCTCCACGCTTGGGTGAAGCAGCCGCGCGATGTGCAGGCGAAGTCGCCGTCAAAAATTTCTGCAATTCCGTTTATGCAGCCGTCGCTCATGTGGTCGAGGAATCGCGAGCATATGGCGCGTGCGCGGCGAATGGCTTGAGGCGAGTGGTCGTACACTTTGCAGTATGCGGAGATATAGCCGCCAATGAGGAATCCCCAGCTGGTGCCCATGTGATAGGCGGCGTCGCGATTAATGAGCTTTCCGATGTATTTGCCTTTGTATTCGGGATCGGCAGGGGAGAGGGAGCGCAATCCGTAGGTCGTCAAAAGGTGCTTGGTGACACAATTTACCACAGCGAGTTCTTTTTTACGGTCGAGCATTGTATATGGCAGCGATACGGCGTAAATCTGATTTGGGCGGATCCTGT
This sequence comes from uncultured Clostridia bacterium, assembly GCA_947581635.1. Classification (GTDB taxonomy): domain Bacteria; phylum Bacillota; class Clostridia; order Oscillospirales; family Acutalibacteraceae; genus RUG762. Next base: position 97,564 of record CANPVE010000001.1, read on the forward strand.
CCTCAAACGGATCGGCAACGTCATAAAGGCAGCCTTTTTCTTCATTCCAGAATTTTTTGACAAACGACACCTTCACCCTGTCTGCAAGTTCGGCATAGTGAGAGCCGTCTTTGTTGAACTTATCGCAAAGCATCTGCATTACTCTCAGAGCATTGTACCACAGCGCGTTTATCTCGACAGGCTTGCCATGACGGGGCGTCACCACCCAACCTCCCACGCGCACGTCCATCCAAGTGATTTGGTCGAGTTCGCTGCCGCCGTGAATCAGGCCGTCCGAGTCCATGCCTATTGAAAAATCTGTCCCGTTTTCGTACGCATAGACTATATTTTTGAGAACGGGGAATATCTCGTCTCTGATAAAGGCGTAATTTTTCTCGCCGCCCGTGTAGCTGAGGTATCGTTCGATCGCGTAGAAATACCACATCGATGCGTCCATGGTGTTGTACATAGGCTCGTCATCCGCCGAGCTGGGAAATACGTTGGGAATGAGACCGTTTCTTTCATATTGAGCGAAAGATTTCAGAATCTTCTCGCAGTCGTCAAAACGGTGGGTGCAGAGCGTGAGTCCCGTCATTGCAATCATGGTATCGCGCCCCCAGTCGGTGAACCACGGGAAACCCGCAAGTATCGTCTTTAGACCGGTAGATCGGCGCTCAACAATGAATGCGTCCGCCGCCCATGTCAAGTGGCTGGAAAGGATATCCCTGTTGGGGTTGAGCGCGATTATGCCTTGCATACGCTCAACATAGCTTTTAATCATCGCAAAGCCGTCTTTGGCAGTGATATCCTCGTCCTCGGTAGAACACACCACAAAGAAGCGCTTTGTTTCGCCCGGCTCGACCTCGATTACCACGTCGTATGGCGTGTATTGTGTGTCAAGACCTTTGAAGCCGTTGCGCGCGTCAATAGCAAGAAGCTGATTTTCCTCAGCAATAAAATTCGGATTTGCCATACTGGTGGGAATGAGCGCCCTGTCGAAAAATTTTCCTTCGCTGATATAGAATTTTACATTGAAACGGGTGTCGTCGCTGCGCCCCACGAGCATTGTTCTGCCGTAAACCGACGAGCTGAAATTTTCCATGTCGCCTGGGTAGTTCACGCGATCGATCGGGCGCATGGCAAAGAGCGGAGTGAGGGTGATTGTGACAGGCTCTGTCACACCGCTCACGGTATAGCACACCGCGACAGTATTCCTGCCGTGCTCCATGGTTATTGTTTTTTCTATGGAAATTTCGTCGGTTTGGTAGCAATACGTCGGAACTACGTCGATGTTGAATTGTTCCAGATATTTGCAGCCGTCTTTGGTTTCTCCGACAAACTGCTGACAGGCAAGGTCGAATTCGCGGTCGCCCGCTGTGATTTTTTCCTGAACCTTCGAGAGAATGTTTACCCTGTCAACCGGAGGATTAAGCGATGCAATCAGATAGCCTGTGTGAATTCTTGCGGTGTCGCCCGTCACAGTGCAGCCCGAAAAGCCACCGATGCCGTTGGTGAGCAGCCATTCGCGCTCCAACCCCTGCTCGGGTGTGCGCCATGAGCTTTTCCCTAAAGTGTATTTAGTATGCATTTGTAGTGAACCGTCCTTACAGTAAAATCGAATAATTTAACTAAATTATTTTATGAAATTATATCATAATTAACCCAATATCTCAACCTAAACCGCTGTATTTTTTATTTTTTATATTAAATTTTACAATTGTTTCCAAATTACTTGACTTTCCCAAACGGACAGTATATAATGTCGTTATGAACAGTTTACAAATGAACTATTTACGGTGAAACTGTATGCGACAGAGTTTTTATTTTGTGAGGTGTGTTTAGTGAATTTAGATTCCACATTAATTTATTGGCACAAGTTGAACAGGCTTTATGATTTGCTGCGCGACGAGCTTCTGAAAAAATTCGATATCAATAGCATTGAAAGCGAGGTGCTGGTATATCTGGCATTTCATGACGCATTCGGAGAGGCAGGAGACGACACCGCCAAAGATATAGCCGAAAATCGGGTTATCTCAAAATCGAACGTATCCAAAGGTGTGTATTCTTTAATGCAGAAAGGTTTTATCGTGGGCGAGCAGGACGTGCGCGACAGGAGAGTTACGCATCTCAGGCTTACCCAGCGGGCTGACAGGGATTTGATTGTGTCAGAGGTGAATAAGATGAACGACCGCTTCAATAATCTGATCTCACGAAATATACCCCAGGACGAATTGATGCGGCTTGTGGAAACCGAACGAAAGCTGGCGGAGAACGCAGAGAGGGCAATTCAAGAAAAACTGTACTTAATTGACGGTTATGAGGAGGAGTATAAAACTACTGTGCAGATAGAACCAATAGAGAAAATAGAAGATTTTAATATGCAGAGTTTTTACGAGGGCAAAGCCTTCAACTGCTATGAGTTTTTTGGTGCGCATATGCTGGGCGATGGGCGATGTCTTTTCCGCACCTATGCTCCAAATGCACAGCGCGTGACTGTAACGGGAGATTTCAATGGCTGGCAGGAGTCGGAAATGATTCGCTACTACAACAGCGGCGTTTTCAGCTTCATAGCCGACAGCGCTCAGGTCGGGCAGAATTATGAATATGTGGTGTACGGGAACAATGGTGCGGTTCATCACAGTGACCCTTACGGATTCAGCATGGAGCTTCGTCCGAAACACGCTTCGGTTATCACAGATATGAATGAATATCAATTTCACGACGGCAAGTGGCTTGCCAATCGCACGCTGAATTATGACAGGCCGCTCAACATTTACGAAATGCACTTCGGCTCGTGGCGCCGCAATCCCGAAAATCCGAACGGCTGGTACAGCTTCAGCCAAATCGCAGACCGACTTATTGAATACGTCAAAGATCACGGATACACACACATTGAATTCCTTCCTCTCGCCGAGCATCCGTTCGACGGTTCGTGGGGATATCAGAACACGGGATTCTTCAGCGCTACATCTCGTTACGGTACGCCGCGCGACCTTATGGAACTGGTTGACAAGTGCCACCAGAATGGAATTGGCGTGATAATGGATTTTGTTCCTGTTCACTTTGCGTTGGACGAGTACGGACTTAAAAATTTTGACGGCACCCCTCTTTACGAATATCCCCATCAGGACGTTGGGTACAGTGAATGGGGAAGCTGCAACTTTATGCATTCCCGTCGCGAGGTCGCGTGTTTCCTGCAATCCGCCGCCGAATTCTGGCTCAAGGTTTATCACTTTGACGGCCTGCGTATGGACGCTATAAGCCGCGCCATATATTGGCAGGGCGATCCAAATCGCGGCGTCAACAACTGCACTGTGGAATTCCTGAGAACAATGAACAGCGGACTGCGCGAGCATTTCCCGACAGCAATGTTGATAGCGGAGGATTCCACGTCATTCCCCAACGTCACCAAACCTGTTGACAAAGGCGGTTTGGGTTTTGACTACAAGTGGGACCTGGGCTGGATGAATGACACCCTCAGTTACTTTGCGCAGCCGCCGAAACAGCGCAGTGAAATATACCATAAGCTCACATTTTCAATGATGTACTACTACAATGAGCGATATATTCTGCCGCTGTCTCACGATGAAGTTGTCCACGGGAAGGCAACGATTGTCAACAAAATGTTCGGTGAATACGAAGATAAATTCCGTCAGGCGCGGGCGTTCTATGCGTATATGTATATGCATCCCGGTAAAAAGCTCAATTTCATGGGCAACGAGTTTGGGCAGCTCCGTGAGTGGGACGAGAAACGTGAGCAGGATTGGAATTTGCTGCAATATCCCATGCACGACGGATTCAATAAATACATAACCTCGCTTAGCAGGCTATATTTGGACAATTCGGCTCTGTGGGCGCTTGACTGTGATTATTCCGGATTTGATTGGGCGGACTGCCACAGTGAGAGCGATTCTGTTTACTCCATGCTGCGCAGCTCTGACGGCGGCAGACTGCTGGCTGTGTTCAATTTCTCTGATGATGATAAGTCGGACTATGAATTGGTTCTCGATGGCGTGGATATGATTACACCTTTAATTTGCAGCGAGTGGCGGCAATTCGGCGGAAGCATTGAGATGATTGCAAACCAAATCAAAGGCAGGAGCGGTAAATTTGCTCTGAATGTTCCAAGGCTCTCCGCAACGATTTATAAAATACAGTAAAGATTAAAATTAACCTACAATTCACCAAAATATAAAAACGCATCGAGCCGAAGTTCTGACAGATCCCCGACACGGTGCGTTGTGTTATTTTTATGGACATATTTTTCAAAAAATCGGTAAATTATACATATTTCTATCTGAATACATATCAAAATTGCCAAAAATAAAAAAAGTTAATAAAAAATATATCTTTTTTACTATGAATTGTTATATTATAAGAGAGGTTTTTTATAAAGACAATTTGTCAATTGGGGAGTTTGATATATATGAAGCTAAAGAGACTGACATCAATGCTTGTAGCCGTTTTGATTGCAATTTCCTCGGTCGGCATCGTTGTGAGCGCTGAGAACGACGAAAGCACGAGTTCGTCGAGCGCGACCCAAGCCGAGGAAACTACGACGGCGGCAACGACGGAAACTACAACTGCGTCTTCGGACAATACTGAGACTACAACCGCCGAAAGCAACGCATCGAAAACCACCAAGAAGACCACAAAGAAAACAACCAAGAAAAAGAGCACAACCACACAAACTATAATTGACGATAACCCTATACCTTATCCTGAAGCAGTATATAACAGCGACATTGTTGCGCAAAATTACATCACCGGAGATTTATTCTCTATTGATCAGATCAAGGTCCTGACAGACGAAGTGTCCGATGACGTGGCTCAGACGGCTTTGAGTACGGTCGGTGTGAGCGCGGACAGCGCATTGGTGTATGACATTGAAATCACGGACGGCAACGGCGGAGAACTGATTGTCACCGAGGGCAACACCATACCGATATCGCTGGACATTCCCGAGGCCTGCGGAAGTGACAGGGATTTTGTTATGTATCGAATGGACGAAAACGGACAGGCTCTACAGATTGATGTAAGTGTCATATCTGATGCCATACAATTTTCCACATCCGAATTCGGTCTTTACGTCCTTACATGGGGCAGCGTCTCCACCGATCCCGGCACAACAACGGATCCAATGCCGTTGATAATATGCCTGATCGCCGCGCTGTCCTCAGTCACGTCTATGGTATCTGTAGTAATTATGAGGAAAAAGAGAAATTCCGAGCAGGAATAGTCTAATATTTATCATTAACAAAAAATACCGCGCACCGAACTTTCATTGAAACATCGGTGACGCGGTATTTTTTTATCAAGTATGCCTATAATGTAAGAATTATCTCTGCTTGAATATGAGAATAGCACCGGCATTGGGGGTAGATGTGACGCTTACCAGCTCATAGCCTTTGTTGTACATCTCGTTTGCCTTGTCTTGAATTGCCTGAGCGCGTGTCTCTCTATTCTTTGTGAATCCGATAATCTCCGTTTTATACATAAATCTCTCACCACCCTCGCCGCGGATTTATCATGTACCGATTATAGGGAGGAAAGGTTTGAAAAAGGTTAAGATTTTGGAGGAAATTGGTAAATATTTTACTGTTCTGTGTTTTTAATAATTCCCCAGAAATTTAAAATCCGACATCTCGGTGCTGAGCGAACAAATCAGGGAACACACTTTCTCATCGTGGACACTGCCATTGAAGTCGAGGTAAAATCTGTACTGGAAATTTTGCCCTTTGAGCGGGCGGGATTCTATCTTGAAAATGTTCATGCCGTTTGCGGCGAATCTGGACAACACGCGGTAGAGACTGCCTGTTCGGTGTGGCAGAGAGAATGTCAGACTTATTTTGTCGGCGCCGTTGCGTATTACCATATTTTTTGATATTACAATAAAGCGGGTCTGATTGCCGTCGATGTCCTGTATATCCTTCTCCAGTATTTCCATATCAAATTTCTTTCCTGCCACGCTTGAAGCTATCGCCGCCTTGGTCGGATCGTTCCAACGCGCCACATTTTTTGCGGCGACGGCGTTGTTGCTGTATTCGTTAGTCTCAAAACCGTGGCGTTGGATATATCTGGCGCACTGACTGAGGGCCTGCGGGTGCGCATAAACCTCTTTGATATCTTCGATTTTGGCGCCCTTGGGTGCGAGCAGACAGTGATTTACGTCAACGTCGGTTTCGCCCACAATGTAGAAGCCGTGTCGGGTGAGCAGATCATAGACATCATCGACCGCGCCCGCCGTGGTATTCTCAATAGGCAGCACTCCGAAATCGGTGTAGCCTTCCGTGACGGCGTCGAATACATCGTTGAATTGTGCGAAGAACATAGGCTCCACACCGTCTCCGAAAAATTGTTTTGCTGCCAGATGGGAATATGCGCCCACTGTTCCCTGACAGGCGATTTTTGAGCCTTTGAGCTCGCTGCCCGCCGTCATAAACTTTTTGCGGAGTTTCCCGTCCTCGCCGTAAAGCAGCATTTGCTGGCGGGTGCTGCTTATGTCTATAAGTGTGGCCAACATGGTGCGCGCGCCGCTGCCGAATTCGCCGCCCTCTTTTTCAACGCGGTCGAGAATTTCCTGCTCACGCTCGGGATTGAAAATGGGAGTGCCGTCGCGCTTCTTTACCATAGCCACCTTTTCGCAAGCGTGCATACGCTTAATGAAAAGCTCTAAAATTTGATTGTCTATGCAGTCTATTTCAGATCGGATATCGGAAAGGTCGATATCGTCCGGTATATTGTTCAGATTTATTGTACTCACAGTTTGCCTACCTCTTTCATCATGTCGGTTATACCTATGGCAACTGCCGACTCGATGGCAGGCAGTGCGCGGGGGACTATGCAGGGGTCATGTCTGCCGCCCACCGTAAGAATTGCGTCTCGTTTCTCCTTCAGGTCTACGGTGTGCTGCTCGAGCGATATGGAGGGAGTAGGTTTGACCGCCGCGCGGACGATTATGGGCATACCGTCCGAAATGCCGCCGAGTATTCCGCCGCATACGTTGCGCGTAGTAACCACACGATTGCCAACTACCGTGAACGGGTCGTTTGATTCGCTGCCCCTCATTCGCGCAACGTCAAAGCCCGCGCCGAATTCCACGCCCTTGACGGCGGGAACTCCGTATATAATGGAAGAAAGCACATTTTCAACGCCGCCGAACATGGGCGAGCCTATGCCTGCGGGGACGCCCACGGCGGCAATCTCCACGACGCCGCCCACGCTGTCGCGCTGCATTCTCGCTTCTTCGATCATTCGGCGCATCGATGCCTCGGTCTCCGGTTTGTTGAGCGCGAAAAAGCTGCGCTGCAAGCCGCTCAGATGCTCCGCCGTAACTTCCACTGGATCAAACGGAATGTCGAATATATTGCCTATGGCGTAAATATGGCCGCCTATGGTAATACCTCTGCGCTTGAGTATCTGACGGCACACCGCTCCCGCAAATGTCAAAGGTGCGGTGAGGCGTCCGCTGAAGTGACCGCCGCCGCGCACGTCGTTGTATCCGTTGTAGCGCACTGCTCCGGTGTAATCCGCGTGACCCGGACGAGGCAGGCGTTGAAGTTTGTCGTAATCTACCGAGCGTGTGTTTGCATTTTCGATAACGGCACAAAGCGGCGCTCCTGTCGTGATGTCGTTGAGTATGCCGGAGCATACCTCGGGCATATCTTCCTCCTTGCGCGGAGTGGATGTGGAATCGTTGCCGGGCGCGCGGCGGTTCATCTGAAATTGAATTTCTTCAAAATCAAGCCGTTCTCCCGCCGGCAGACCGTCAATCACCACGCCGATACCTATTCCATGGCTTTCACCGAAAATTGAAATCTTTAAATTGTTACCCCATGTTGATGACATTCGCTTTACCTCCAAGAGAATTATAAACGTCAAAGAATGACGGATAGCTTTTGTTTACACTGTAAGGCGTGGTGATTGTCACCTCGCCGGATGAGTTGAGAGCGGCTATAGCTGCCGACATAATTATTCTGTGGTCGCGGCAGCCGTCAACCGAACCTCCCGTAAATTCGCCTACGCCCTCAATTTTAAGTCCGTCGGCAAGTTCGATCGCTCTGCCTCCCAGCGCGTTTATCATCGCTGCGGTTGACGATAATCTGTCGCTCTCCTTTATGCGAAGCCTCTCGGCGTGGTCAATCACGGTTGTACCCTCGCATAGAGCGGCGCATATTGCCAGACATGGCACCAGATCGGGTATCTGCTCGGCGTTGATGTGCTGCGCATGGAGAGTTCCCTTTTTCACCGTCAATTCATCGCCGTTTGCAGAGATGTCCGCGCCGAAGCCGCGAAACAGTTCGATCGCCGCTATATCGCCCTGAACCGAATTCATGCGCAGTCCGCGCAGGTTCAGGACGCTGCCCAAAGCTCCCGCCGCGAGGAAAAATCCAGCGTGCGACCAGTCGCCCTCAACGGCGTAGTCGCGCGGCGAGTAGCTCTGTCCGCCGCGAATGAACCAACCGTAATCCCTGCGCTCCACTTGAACGCCGAAATCCGCCATGCAGCACACAGTCATATCGACGTATGCCGATGATTGCAGCGGCGTGGTGAGAATTATGCGGCTGTCGCCCTCGCACAGCGGCAGGGCTATCAACATTCCGGTTATGAATTGTGAGCTTATATCACCGCGCATTTCGTAGTTGCCTGCCTGCAATCTGCCCCGGCATATCAGCGGAAGTCCTCCTTCCGTTTCGCACTCAACCCCCGCCTTGGGCAGAAGCTCAGTGTAAAGTCCGATGGGGCGGGGAAGGAGCGTGCCTTCGCCTATAAACCGCCCGTTTATTCCTACAGCGCAGGCTATGGGAATTATAAATCTCAGTGTGGATCCGGATTCTATGCAGTTTATGTCGATAGGCTCATTGTCGGCTGAATTTGCTGAAATTTTGCCGCCGATTCCGTCTATGGTGAGTGCGCCGTCATTGAATTGTACTCTCGCGCCCAGCGCGGTTACCGCGTTTATCGTGGCGCGCATATCATTGGAAAGCTCTATGGGCGACAACACGCTTCGTCCTTCGGCAAGTGCGGCGCAGAGCATGGCGCGGTGCGCCGCGCTCTTGGATGGGGGAATATTCACTGTTCCCTGAAGAATGCCGCGCGAGCATCTGCATATCGCGTTGTTCATGCTTTGACACCCCCGCGAATGAAGTCGGTCAAATCGGCGCACTTTATCTTATGCACAAATGATTCGCCTATTGACCTGAGCAGCACAATGTTGATGCTGTCGCCACGGCGTTTCTTATCGAGCATTGCCGCTTCGCATATTTCATCATATGTGAAGTCGCAGGCTGTGGGCATACCGCATTTTTTCAGTACAGCCTCAATCCTGTCGGCGGCGCCGCGCTCGGTCAGGCCCGCCGCTTCGCTCGCCCTTGTCATCATCAGCATACCGATTCCCACTGCCTCGCCGTGTGCAAAGCCGGTGAAATTGCAGCATTTTTCTATGGCGTGTCCGAGCGTATGTCCGAAGTTCAGCAGCATACGTTCGCCGGATTCACGTTCATCGCGTTCAACAACGCCGCTCTTTATCTCGATTGATCGGGCGGTGAGTTCCTCAATCATATTGACGTCTGTGCCGTGCTTCTCTATCAGTTCAAACAGCTCGGAGGATTTAATGCAGCCGTGTTTGATTATCTCTCCGAATCCGTCGGTTATGTATCGCGGTGGCAAGGTGTTAAGTGTGTTCGCGTCCGCGAGCACAAGACACGGCTGATGGAAGCTGCCTACCAGATTCTTCCCACATTCCAGGTCAATGCCGGTCTTGCCGCCAACCGACGAGTCGTTTTGAGCAAGAATTGTTGTGGGGATCTGTACGAATTTTATCCCCCGAAGGTAGGTGGCGGCCGCAAAGCCGCACATATCGCCCGTCACGCCGCCGCCCAGTGCAACGGCGAAGTCGGTGCGCGACAACTGAGCCGCAGACATCGCTGCGTACATTCCCTCAATGGCGGCAAGGCGTTTGTTTTCCTCGCCGGCGGGAAATACATGGATAAACGCGGCGTAACCGGCCGATTCCAGAGAAGTTTTAACCCTGTCGGCATAGAGCGGCGCTACGTTGCTGTCGGATATAATCAGCGCACGTTCCGCGTTGGGGAGCAGATTTTTTACCAATTCGCCGCACCTGTCGAGCGAATTTCTCTCTATGATAACGTCGTAGGGAATTCCCGCACCTACATGAATTATCTTTCTGTACGAAACACTCATTCGCCTAATTCCTCCTTGACCCTGCGCCCTCTCGCCAGCATTTCTTCGAGTCTATGCTGGTCACCCGACTTTATGGCGGCGCATATTTCGGTTATATTTTGTATTAGAAGGTCCAATTCTTCTGTGAGCGCGTCGGAATTTTGCAGAAAAAGTTCCGCCCACAGGTGTTCGTTTAACCGCGCCACGCGGGATACGTCCCTATAGCTGCCCGCCGAGAATCCCCTGTGATTGAGGCATTGAGGGCTTTGCACATAGGCGTTGGCGAGCACGTGAGGCAACTGTGATGTGAAAGCTATCATTTTGTCGTGCTCTTCGGGCGAACACACTACATTCATTCCGAAGCCCGTGCGCTGTGCGAATTGTCTGAGCCATTCAACTTCCTGCTCGGTTGTGTCGTCAATGGGTGTTATAATGAAGCTGGCGCCCTTGAACAATGCCGCCTCGCTGTTGACATATCCGCCCTTTTCCTTGCCCGCCATAGGGTGGGTGCCTACGAATACGAAGCCGTATTTCCGCGCAATGAGCGGCATTTCTCGGCATATGTAGCGTTTGATGCCTGAAACGTCGATTACGAGCGCACCTTTTTTAAGCCTGCCGCCGAGCTTATCCATGTATTCCACGGCCTCTTCGGGGTAAAGCCCGAGAATTATCATGTCTGCGTCGGTTATATTTTCGTCGGTAAGTTCCTCGTGAACCGCGCCGTCCTCTATGGCTTGAAGCAGGGTGGATCGTGTGCGGTTCTGCGCCATAACGTGGTAGTCGGTGAATTGCGAGATTGCCTTGGCGAGCGAGCCGCCTATCAATCCCAGACCGATTATGGCTATGTTTTTTATCTCAATCATAATAAATTCAGTCCTTTGACATTACTAATAGAAGATAAAAATAATTGTACCTTTAATAATACTAAATTACGGATTAATTGTCAAGAAACTTTAGCGCATTAATTGGGTGAATTTAACAAATCAGTCTCCGTCGATGCAATTATAATCGCGGACAACGCCGCCTTTGTTTGATTATACAGTATTTGTTGAATATTGTGAACATTTTCAGAGAACAAAAAAATCCCCGAATTCACCTTTTGAGTGATGTTCAGGGGGTTTTTTTGTCATGTGTTTGGGCATTGGTGGAAATTTGCCGACACATTGAGGAACGGTTCCGCCGCTTGCCGCCTCGAGCTCAACGGTTGATTTCAGGATTGTCTGTTATTTCCAAGATGTAGTCAACAGAGACATTGTAGAAATGTGAAAGACTAATCAGAATGTTGGTGGGAATGTCGCGCTGGCCAAGCTCGTAATTGCTGTAAACCTGCTGGGAACAATGCAGATGGCTTGCGACCTTTGACTGTGAAAGCTTATTTTTTTCGCGAATTTCTCTTAATCTTACAAGTTCCATAATAATCTTCCTTTCTGGTTAATAATTCCAGATTTATTATACAGAAATAAAACTCAAATTGCAACATTTTACTGCGCATTGCGGTAATATCTGCATAATTTCAGCTTTTTGAACAATATTAACAGTTTTTCACCTCAAAATGTTGTAACATATTGCAATATGCAAAAGACATCAGTGTTATACAAGACAACAGGAAACCATCACAAAAGTTTCATATAGTGATTATTTTTTGTTGAATGTGATGTTTAATAGAATAAATCCAGCTGTGAGCCGTATAAATTGCCGATGGTTTCTCGATTGTCTTTAGTCAAGATATTGTTATAGAAAAATATACTTTATTGATTTGGAGGATTGATTTTTTATGAAATCTAAGAAAATTGTTGCTCTCGCACTGACCGCAGCTTTGACAGTTTCAGCTGCCAGCATGACCGCTTTCGCCAGCGTTGAGTACACCGATGGTGGATCCGCTGCAAGTCTTGATAAGGTAACGGCTAAAATTACGAAAGATAGTTTAGAGGCTACCAAGGCTTTGGATGAAAACGGAGATGGCAACATTACCCTTGCCGAGTTTGGCGGCTTGAAGGACTACACTGATTTGAATACCGGCACAAAGACGTTTATCGGCTGGACAGCAGAAGAAAGTGGCGAGGAGCCAGAGACGCTTCTCAGTGGTGAGAGTGTTCTTTTCAAGATTAAGGACGATAAATCAGTGTTTTTCGGACCTGCAATAAAGGGTGCACAGGAGGAGAGCGATCCACCCTCTTGCACGCTTCATGCCGCTTACACGACAACCACAGATGACGAGCAGATTGCTAAGAATCTGAAGGCTATCGAGGAGAGAAAGGCTAAGCAAGACGCAGCTAAGAGCCGCGAGGATCACCTGAATGAAGAGGACAAGAACCACAACGCTACAGACAACGTGAACACCGGTTCAGGTGTTGAAACCAAGCCCGCTAATGTCGAGCGCAAGACTGATCCTGTCGATCCCGCAGGCGATACCTCCGCAAATCATGACCTCCAGGCTGCCGGCGTTAATGTTGGCGCTAACGAGCTTGCATGGGTTTATGAAGTAACCGCTCCTGACAAGTTCATGAGCAGCACAAAGAACGCCAGAGTTACACTCAATCTGCCCGATGGCTACACCACAAGCAATTACAAGGTAACTGTTTACCACGTAAAGGGCTGGTGCTCAAAGCAGAAGGTCACAGGTCTTGATATCGGCACATATGACGTGACATTCTGGGCCAACGACTTCTCTCCCTATGTTCTTATCCTCACTCCTAAGGGAGCAACAAGCGGTTCATCAACAGACAACCCCGGCACAGGCGACTTTAGCGCAGTTCCCGTTGCTCTGCTCGCAGCAGCAGCTCTTGGCGCAACAGGCTTTGTTGCTTACAAGAAGAGAAAGGCTGAGTAATTCAAACTCTGTTGAGTTTTAATTCTCACTTATCTAATCAAAATAGCTGACAATCAATCAATCAACCGGATTCCGATTCGAGTAAAAGTTACGAATGGGTTGTAAAAATAAGGAATCCGCCAAATAGTTAATTGACAATCAAAGTGAAGAGTCGTGGGTTGGCTGTTGGTTTTACAGCGGTAAATCTGCGGCTTTTCGCTTTTTTGCTATGCAATTTTATGCAGTGTTATATTTTGAGGTTTGTTTTGTTGCTGCATTATTGAATATTGCAATATTTTACAGTATTTCTTAGTATAAAGATGTTAAAATTCCACAACTTTCTGTCGAATTACATAACAAAAAGCAAAAGCCGCAGATTGATTGCTGCAATTTGCATTCAACCCGCGACTTATGCCTTGATTGTCGATTATTTAATTATTTGGCGGATTCCCCACTTTTACAACCCATTCGGGATTTAACCCCCAAATCGGAACCCGGTTGCATTGATTGATTGTCATTAATTAATTATTTGGCGGATTCCCCACTTTTACAACCTATTCGGGATTTAACCCCAAATCGGAATCCGGTTGCATTGATTGATTGTCAGTTATTTTATTAAATGGGATTAATTAAAACTTAAAACCTCACAAAAACTCGAATCACTCAGCCTTTCTCTTTCTGTAAGCAACAAAGCCTGTCGCGCCGAGAGCTGCCGCTGCGAGCAGAGCAACGGGAACTGCGCTGAAATCGCCTGTACCGGGGTTGTTTGTGCTCTTACCCTCGCTGGTTGTAGCCTCCTTGGGAGAAAGAACAACAACATACGGGCTGAAATCATTCGTCCAGAATGTTACATCTTTCGTATCGTTGGATATATCCAGACCCTTCACCGAGTAAGATTTGCACCAGTCTTTAATATGGTAAACCTTAACACTGAACTTATTGAGATCGTAATTAACGGACTCACCCTTAACATTCGCCTTAGTAAGATCAAGTGTAACTCTGGCATTGTTTCCGGGATAAAGATCGCCGTTAATCTTATTGACGTCAAAGACCCAAACCATACTAGAATTGTGATCAACATTAGCTACTTTGCATGCATGATACGCAAAGTCATCGATAACGTCCTGAGCCTTCTGTTTAGAAACAGCAGTAGTTTCGACTCTTACGTCTCCCTGGCCGTTGTAGCCGTTCTTGCCATCAGCATTGTGTTCTGCATCTGCCTTCTTAAGGTAGTCCTCGCGTGTCTCACTCTTATCTGCCTTACTTTCAGCTTCAGCTTGAGCCTTATAGTTTGCGTCGATTTGCTCATCGCTCAGTGGCTTCCAGACGGGATACAAAACAACCGAGGTGCCCGCAGCAGTGCTTGCCTTTATAACGTCGCTCTTATCTGTTAAAGCGGTAGTAGCGCCCTTTGTGAGGGCCCAACCCACGAACTCTTTTGTCATAGTATTATCAAGCGGTTTAAGCTGATCCTTAATAGCGCTAAATTTTACTCCAGCCGAGTCAGCCTTTGTAGCAGTAACTACATAAGTCTGGTCATCACCGGGAGCAACGTCAGCAGCGAAAGCGGTCATGCTAGCCATCGAAATGGCCATAGCGGCGGTCAGTGCGAGAGCAACGATCTTCTTAGATTTCATAAAAAATCAATCCTCCAAATCAATAAAGTATATGTTTTTAATATTTTCTTACTCCAAAATGTTGTAACGTATTGCAATATGTAAAAAACAGTGGTACAATACAGACACAACAAGAAAACACCACAAAAACTTCGCATAGTGATTAATTTTTGTTGATTGTGATGTTCAATCAAACGAACTTCACCGTAAGCTGTATAATTTGCCACTGACTTTTTTGATTGTCTTTAGTCAGGGTACTATTATAAAAAAGTATACTTTATTATCTTGGAGGATTGATTTTTATGAAATCGAAGAAACTCGTAGCTCTCGCATTGACCGCCGCTATGACTATTTCAATGGCTAGCACAACCGCTTTCGCCGCTGTTACGTACACAGATGGCGGAGCCGATGCAACTCTTGAAAAGGTAACAGCTGCTATTAAGATTACCAAAGAGGAAGCAGCGGAACTGGACGTAAACGGAGATAATAAGATCACTCTGGACGAGTTGAATCTGAAGGACTACACTGATTTGAATACCGGCACAAAGACATTCACCGGTTGGGCTAAGAGTGAGAAAAAGAGTGGTGCGAATGTCGCTCCGCTTGCTGGTACAACGGTTGTTGTCGCCAACGTGAAAAGCGCCCCCACAACGGTAGCAAGTGGTATGAATAAGCTTATAGCCACTTATACTACAACCACAGATGACGAGCAGATTGCTAAGAATCTGAAGGCTATCGAAGAGAGAAAGGCTAAGCAAGACGCAGCTAAGACCCGCGATGAGCACCTTAAGGAAGAGGACAAGAACCACAACGCTACGGACAACATAAACACCGGTACAGGCGTTGAGACAAAGGCCGCTAAGGTCGAGCGCAAGACTGCTCCCATTGATCCTACGGACAATACCTCTGAGTACCATGACCTTAAGGCTGCCGGCGTTGATGTTGACGCTAACGAGCTTGCATGGGTTTATGAAGTAACCCCTCCCGACGGCTTCATGAAAACCACAAAGAACGCCAGAGTTCAGCTCACTCTGCCCGAGGGCTATACCACAAGCAATTACAAGGTAACTGTTTATCACGTAAAGGGCTGGTGCTCAAAGCAGAAGGTCACAGGTCTTGACGTCGGCACATATGACGTAGCGTTCTGGGCCAACGACTTCTCTCCCTATGTTCTTATCCTCACTCCCAAGGGAGCAACAAGCACAAGCACGTCCACAAATAACCCCGGCACAGGCGACTTCAGCGCGGTTCCCGTTGCTCTGCTCGCAGCAGCAGCTCTCGGCGCAACAGGCTTTGTTGCTTACAAGAAGAGAAAGGCTGAGTAATTCAGGCACTCTTGAGATTTAATTCTCACTGATCTGATCAAAATAACTGACAATCAATCAATGCAACCGGGTTCCGATTTGGGGTTAAATCCCGAATGGGTTGTAAAAGTGGGGAATCCGCCAAATAATTAATTAATTGACAATCAAAGCAAAAGTCGTGGGTTCAATGCAAGCCTTACAGCAATTGATCTGCGGCTTTTTGCTTTTAGGTTCAAAAAATGATCCGTTGTCTGATATCTGTAGTATAATATATTTTGGTGTAATACGACAAATTCTTATCTGAATATTGTGAAATTCTGACAAAATTTGTGAAATTAGTTGTAACCCCTTTTCAAACCCGATATCATGTGTTAGAATGGTAAATAAAGGTAGATGGTAAAACTGCGTAGATGTAAAAACATCGAAATACTATGACGCTGACAGATCCCCGGTCGGCTTTGCGGTTCATAAAAAGAGAAAGTCTGCCGCAAAGCAAACATTAATTCAGACTATACCTTCATTCATATTGCATCATAAACAGAAAAATCGCAGGCGGCATTATTGTTTTTACAGTAAAGCTGTCTGCGGTTTTTCTGTTTACTTTGCACTTTTTTACTGAACCAGCGACGGGGAAAGCATATTGAGATAAATTATACCCGTGCATACAGCCGCTGTTGTAACGAATGCCACAGCGTCGCGGAATCTGTAACGCAGCACATTCAGACGGGTGCGCCCGCTGCCGCTCGTGTAGCAGCGGCAGTCCATGGCGGTAGCCAGATCAAACGCGCGCCGGAATGACGAGATAAGGAGCGGTATGACTATGGGTATCAGAGCCTTTGCGCGCTTCATCACGCCTCCGTTCTCCATGTCGGCGCCGCGGGCCTTTTGGGCGTCCATTATCTTCTCGGTTTCCTCGAGCAGCGTGGGAATGAATCTGAGCGCTATTGTCATCATCATTGCAAGCTCGTGTACGGGAATTTTGATCCAATTCAGCGGGGCCAGCAGCCGTTCAATTGCGGCTGTGAGGTCGGTGGGGGAGGTTGTATAGGTGAGCATCGAACTGATTATGATTATCAGCACAAGCCTCATTGCGATAAACGCACTTTGCCACAAGCCCTCGGCGGTTATGGTGAATATCCACCATTTAAACACCACCGTGTCGCCGCCGATATACAGCATATTGAGCACTGATGTGAAAATTATCAAAAACCAGATTGCCTTTAACCCCTTGAAATACATCTTGGGCGATATGCGCGTAATCAGCATTGATATGAATGTAAAGCCGAGCATCAGCCCCATGGAAAGCATATTTCTCGCAAGAAATACAAAGATTATGAGCGCGGCCATTGTGATTATCTTCATGCGCGGGTCCATTCTGTGAATGAAAGATCTCCCCGGCATGAACTGCCCTATCGTGATATCGGATATCATTGAACCGCACCCCCCTTGCGGCCCGCTCCACTGAGATATTCCAGAGCCGCCGCTTTTGCCTGCTCCATTGTATATATACCCGCGTCGATGTCCGCGCCGAGCCGTTTGAGTTCCAAAAACACCTGTGTAACCTGCGGCACTTTCAGTCCGATTTCGGAGAGATGACCGCCCTGTTTGAATATGTTCGCGGTTGTGTCGAACATCTCTACATTGCCGCGATTCATCACCAACACGCGGTCGGCGACGCGCGCGATATCCTCCATCGAGTGCGACACGAGCAGCACAGTGCTGCCGGTCTGCTCGCGGTAATTCTTAATTTGATTAAGTATTCTGTCGCGCCCGCGAGGGTCAAGTCCTGCGGTCGGTTCGTCCAGAATCAGAACTCTGGGTTCCATAGCGATAACGCCTGCGATGGCTGCCCTGCGTTTTTCCCCGCCCGAGAGGTCAAACGGCGATTTATCCAGCAATTCTTCCTTTAGCCCCACGAATTCCGCCGCCTTACGGACAGTCCTGTCAAGCTCGTCCTTGTCCTTAATCCCCTTGTTGGTAGGCCCAAAGGCTATATCTTTGTAAACGGTCTCCTCAAAGAGCTGATATTCGGGATATTGGAATACCAATCCCACCTGAAACCGCACGTTTCTTATTTCCTTTGGCTTTTCCCAGATATCAGCTCCGTTCAACAGCACTCTGCCGGATTCGGGCTTTAGAAGTCCGTTGAGAAGCTGAACTAACGTGGACTTGCCCGAACCCGTATGTCCGATAACGCCTATAAATTCCCCCTCGTTTATTGAAATATTGGCGCCGTTAAGCGCGGTCTTTTCAAAGGGAGTACCCTTGCCGTAAACAAAGCGCAGATCTTGTGTTTCGATTAATGCCACGGGCAATTCCTCCTTTTCGATTTAATAAACAGCAAAAAAAAATAGCAAAAAACATCAAATTTTTTAAAATGAGCGCGCGAAGTATTAATTATTCCTCTTCAAATTCCCGTCGTGAATTTCCGCTATCTGTGCCTTACGGCAAATATAGCCCTTGCACATTCCTCCGGGGTCAGCACATCGGCGGGAATGTCGTAGCCCATGCCGCGCAGATATTGCGCAAGCTCGGTGGATTGCGGCACGTCGAGATGATGTTTACGCAGCATATCTATGTGAGAAAACACTTCGCTCGGCTTGCCCTCGGTCAATATCTTTCCGTCGTCTATAATTATAACGCGGTCGGCGCGCGCTGCCTCGTCCATGTAGTGGGTGATGAGCACGACCGTGATTCCAAGTTCGCCGGTCAGCTTGTCGATAGTGTCCATGACCTCCTGTCTGCCGCGCGGGTCGAGCATGGCGGTGGGTTCATCGAAAACTATACACTTCGGGCGCATGGCTATAATTCCCGCGATTGCCACGCGCTGTTTTTGTCCGCCCGAGAGCTTGTGTGGGGCGTGTCGGCGATACTCGTACATTCCGACGGCTTTGAGGGCGTCGTCCACCAGAGCGCGGATTTCCTTCGACGGTATGCCGAGATTTTCGGGACCGAATGCCACGTCCTCCTCGACGATGGTGGCCACGAGCTGATTGTCGGGATTTTGAAACACCATACCGACTGTGCGGCGTATTTCGGTGAGCAGGGATTCGTCCGACGTGTCCATGCCGCTCACCAGTACTCTGCCGCCGCTCGGCAGGAGAATGGCGTTCATATGCTTTGCGATGGTAGATTTACCTGAACCGTTGTGTCCGAGAAGCGCCACGAATTCTCCCTTGCGTATGTCTATTGATACGCCGCGCAGAACCTTCTTCGGCTCAGTGCCATCG
The DNA here is from genome assembly GCA_947581635.1 of uncultured Clostridia bacterium. Taxonomy (GTDB): domain Bacteria; phylum Bacillota; class Clostridia; order Oscillospirales; family Acutalibacteraceae; genus RUG762. The sequence goes on from CANPVE010000001.1 coordinate 116,684, forward strand.
GTGCTCTCGTATTCAAAATACACATCTTGCGCGGAGATCTGTACATCTGAGGCGCTTTGAGAGATGTCCGAGGTGATGTTAATGTTTTCCATAGTAAATTCCTTTTGTCTTGTGTTAGAAGATATTCCGAAAGGCCGAGCCCTCCGAAATTTTTATTGCCTGCGCCACGTAGCAGTCGCTCCACAGGGGAGAATAAGCCCCGTTTCAGTCACCGGAAGTCCGATTTCGTCCGCGCTTATCGTGCCGCCGAATTTTGGCTGCAATATGGCGCCGTTGAGGTAATTCATTACCGACGGGCTAAGTCCCGTGGTGTAACTGTTTATATTGAAGAAGAGCGGATCGTCCGAAAGCACATTTGAGCAAAGCTCTACCAGCGAATACACTTGATCCTCCAACTTCCAGACCTCTCCGCCGGGACCCCTGCCGTAGCTGGGAGGGTCCATTATAATCGCGTCGTAGCGGTTGCCGCGCCGAATTTCGCGCTGTACGAATTTAATGCAGTCGTCCACTATCCAGCGCTGCGGCAGCTTATCCAGATTTGATGAAGCGGCGTTTTCGCGCGCCCATTGGGTCATTCCTTTTGAAGCGTCGACATGGCATACATTTGCGCCCGCCGACAGACACGCCAGCGTCGCGCCGCCCGTGTAAGCGAAGAGGTTGAGCACCTTTACAGGGCGGTTGGCGGAAGTTATAATTTGCGCCATATCGTCCCAATTGACCGCCTGCTCTGGGAAAAGACCGGTGTGCTTGAATCCCATGGGCTTTATGTTAAAGGTGAGCGACTTGTAGCGAATCTGCCATACATCGGGGATTTTTTTCATCACTTCCCACTTACCGCCGCCCGATGACGAGCGGTGATAGCGTGCGTGCGCATTGTTCCACAGGGGATTTTTCTTCGGGGTGTTCCAGATTATCTGCGGGTCGGGACGTATCAATATTATGTCTCCCCAGCGCTCCAGCCTTTCGCCCGATGATGCGTCGATAAGTTCATAATCCTTCCAATCCTTTGAATATCTCATGGCTGTTTTTTATCCCCTGTATCATTGTTATCGCTTTTATCCGACTTGCCGTCATTTTTATCGGAGGGCTTTGCCTCATATATCGGACCGTTTTTCTCTTTAAGGCTCTTGCGGACAAGCCGCTCGGTCTGTTCGATTACTCCCTCAACCTGTCTCGGATTTATTCCTTCTACAATTATCTCGATTTTGTTGCGTTCAGGTTTAGCCAGTGTAATTCTGCCGTCGCCCGAAAGGTATGAACGGAGTGTATTTATCTGCTCCGGAAGATCGGTGGAATTGAATGATGGCAGACACGCCCCGGACGGGATATTGACGATCGAAACCTTGCGTATGAGTTTTGGAATATCGCGCGAAAGCTGGTCAAGCGACATACCGGTGTAGTTTATGCAGGCGAGCAGCATTACGGCTGTCAGCAGACCGTCGGGAACAGCCGAAATTCTGGGGAAGATTATGCCCGCGTCCCTGTCAACAGCCATCAGAACGCCGTTGCCCTCTGGGCTTGCCGAGTCGAAATTCTCAAATTCCTCGATCAGATAGCTGTAATCGCCGGTAACTGTTCGGCAATCGACGCCCATTGACTTTATATATGGAGCAAGAGCGGCGTGACAGCTTTCACTCAACATTACGGTTTTGGAAGCCGCGTCGTCATGTGTCTCCGAACCGAAGATGCGTCCGAATATCGCGGCAAGTTTCTCTGTATCGATGAGCCTGCCGTCAGCGTCGGATACAAAGCAGGTTTCGCCGTTTGCGGTGAAAGCGAATCCTACATCACTGTGAGAATCCTTTACAAACTCAATAATGGCGGCGGATTTTTTATAGGGGACGTTCTGAAACGTATTGTCACGCTCATAAACGGCAACGTCTATTCCCATTTGTTCAAACAAATCCTTAGCGAACATCGCGGACGCGCTGTCTATGCAGTCCACCGCGACCTTCATTTTCTCGAAGATCGTAAAATTAGATGCGCCCAGAAGGTTGTGACGGTACATATTTAAAATTCGGCTGTCCGCCCGTTTTATTTTGCCCGCCTGCTTGCTATTGAGGGATGCATGACTGTCTATGGTAGCGTGTATGGACTGCAAAAGCTCGCCGGTAACGGGTTTGCCGTTGCTCCGGTAGAATTTTAGACCGCTCACGTCGTAGTCAAACGAACCGCCCGTTATCATCACGCCCATGAGAGCGTCGCACCTGGCTGTCAGGAATGAGACAGCGCCCGAAGGCACGGTTCCGAGGGTCAGCACATCGGCGCCCGCGGCGCACAGAGCGGCGGACACCGCAGCTTCCATCATATCCGAGGCGGGACTGGTATCGTGTCCCACTATCACTCTCTGCCTGTTGCCACGTGTGCTGGCGCGTCCGCCCAGGCGATTGAATGCGGCGGCGGCGGCGTGTTCCGCCTGATAGATGTCTATTGTCTCTCCGAGCGTGCCGTAAAAGGCGGCTCTGTCGTTTGTGATTTTCATTTGTTTATACATTCCTTTCGGGCAGAATTGTTGACTATGCCGGGATATTTAAATTGATTTTTCCATTAAATAAAAGTCGCCCTTTCGCCATGTGACTACCCCTGTTTTGTGGTATCCCAAATTACTGTACAGCCTGAGCGCGAAGGGATTGAGAGTGAAACAGTCCAACCGAATTGAACGCGCGCCCATTTTTCCTGCCTGTGCTTCTATGTAAAGCATGGCTTGATGTGCGATCCCTTTGTGCTGATATTTTGGATTCACACAAAGCCGATGCACAATCAGCGCGGTTTCATCGGGATAATTCCAATTGCCGCTGCTATATTCCCCGTCACACTCGCGGTTTATTACATAGGCGCACACTATTTCGCCGTCGAGCTTTGAAATGAACATCTGATTTTTCAATATATCATTTTGCAGAGTTTGTCGGTCGGGGTAAACCTCGTCCCATTGGTGAATTCCGTCGTGCTCCATCTTTTCTACGGCGGCACGGAATATAGTGAAAATATCTTCTAAATTTTCGATGAGCGCGGGGACAAATCTTAATTCGTGGGAAAAATCCATATCATCACCTCAATCAAACAGCGACTGCTGCTCCGAGACTCCGGTGGGATTTGGCGGTTTCATACCGAGATGAAGGTACGCCGCGTTGGTGACGCAACGTCCTCGTGGAGTTCGCGCCAAAAAGCCTATCTGCATGAGGTACGGCTCGTACACGTCCTCTATTGTGACGGCCTCTTCGCCAATGGCGGCGGCGATCGTCTCAAGACCGACAGGGCCGCCGTTGTAAAAATTAATTATGCCCGAAAGCAGCAGGCGATCGATCTTGTCCAAGCCAAGCTCGTCTATCTCTTGCCTGTCGAGAGCCATTCGAGCTATGTCGCAGGTGATTACGCCGTTACCCACCACCTGGGCGAAGTCGCGCACACGCTTGAGCAGCCGATTGGCTATGCGCGGAGTGCCGCGCGATCGCGAAGCCAGTTCCAGTGCTCCTTCGCGGTCGATAGCTATGCCGAGGATTCCCGCAGAACGCTCCACGATGTCGGCAAGCTGTTCTGGTGTATACAATTCCAGACGCAGTACCACGCCAAATCGATCGCGCAAAGGCGCCGAGAGCTGCCCCGCGCGTGTGGTCGCTCCCACAAGGGTAAATTTAGGCAGCGGAAGATGATAGCTCATCGCGCCCTGTCCCTTGCCGGTCATTATGTCTATAGCGAAATCCTCCATCGCTGGATAGAGTATCTCTTCGACGGTGCGGGAGAGGCGGTGAATTTCGTCTATGAAAAGAACATCGCCCGTGTTCAGTGAACTGAGCAGCGCGGCCAGATCCCCGGGGCGCTCAATTGCGGGGCCCGAGGTTATCCGCAGACCTACGCCCATTTCGTGAGCTATAATGCCCGCCAAAGTGGTCTTGCCCAGACCGGGCGGACCGTAGAGCAGGCAGTGGTCAAGGCTCTCGTGACGTGCGAGCGCGGCGCTTATATATATTGAAAGGTTCTCCTTTACCGTATCCTGTCCGATATAAGAATTCAGATTTTGCGGACGCAGAGGGTTCTCGGCCTCGGCGTCCTCGGGGGTGTATTCGGGGTCAACTATTCGGTTTTCGTAGTCCATGTCGTTCGCGCTGTCAAGATACGCGCTTTCCATCTCGTCGAACGACACGGAATTCATTTCGTTATCTTTCTTTTTTTTCATACTTCAAAAATCCCTCTGCAAGAAACGATTAACTTATCAATCCCAACGCCGCCGCGTGTTCCAACGGTTTTGGCTGAACCATTAGTCACATACCCTTTGCCATTTCCACGAGCGCGAGGCGGATAATTTCCTCGGTGGGAAGTGTTGCATCGAGCTTTGCCACCAATTGCGCCGCCTCGGAGGGCTGACAGCCCAGCACCATAAGCGCGTTGACTGCCGCCGCCGCATTTGACGGCGTGGACAATGCCGCCGCGCCGCGCGCTCCCGATGGCATTTCTGTGGGAGCGCCCATGCTCTTGAATTTATCCTTTAATTCGAGAACCACGCGCTGTGCTGTTTTTGGCCCCACGCCATTGGCCCGGGTTATCGCCTTGTAGTCGCCCGAACCTACAGCCAGCGCCACTTCTTCGGGGGTGAGGGTGGATAAAATGGAAACGGCGGCCTTGGGTCCTATGCCGGATACCGATATCAACATTCTGAAGCAGCTTAATTCGGTTCTTTCGGAAAAGCCGTAGAGCGTTATGGAGTTCTCGGTCACGTTCATGTAGGTGTAGAGCGTAACCGTCGAACCCTGCTCGGGCAGCCGCGTTATTGTCGACATGGATGTGTAGCACTGAAACCCCACACCGCCGCATTCTATTACCACAAAATTCGGCTCGGCGGTGAGGTATTTGCCTGTGAGACTGTATATCATGATTTTGGTTTGTCCTCTTTATTTCCTGTTATTGTTGTTTTTGTAATTGTACTCAGACATATCCAGTCTGCGTCTTACCGTGCGGTTTTGAGCGTGGCATATTGCTATTGCCAGAGCGTCGGCGGTGTCGTCGGGCTTGGGTATGTCTTTCAGACAGAGCAGTCTGCGGGTCATCTCCTGCATCTGCGGTTTGATCGCCTGACCGTAGCCTGTTACGGACTTCTTGACCTGGAGCGGAGTGTATTCGTAGATCGGCACGCCCTTGAGCCGCGCCGCCAGCAGTATAACGCCGCGCGCTTCCGCAACTCCTATTACGGTCTTGGCATTGTTGGCGTAATACAGCCTTTCTATTGAAAGCGCGTCGGGTTTGCGTTTGTCTATAAGCTCCACCGTGCGCCTGAATATTACCTCCAGTCGCTTGTCAAACGGCTCGCCAGCCCTGGTGACGATAGAGCCGTATTCCACGGGAATAAACCTCGGCGGTTCGTAACGCACAAAGCCGAATCCCACGATAGCGTATCCCGGATCAACTCCCATAATCATCATAGCTGCTTCCCTCTTTCGTCAGGTGTTTTGGCCTGTGCCGGATAAAAAAATCATACTGTCAGATAATTATATCATATGTTGATGTGCATATTCAATATACAATTTGCCCTTTTTTTGATTTAACACGGAAAAAAATACTTGACAAATACGCCGATGTATGGTATATTTAATCAGACAATAAAGCAGTTGGCAGGCTTATCCTCCCTCACCCCCGCTCTCGCTCGCAGGCGGACGGTCAATATTCGCTTTTGAAACGCGCTGTTTTTGGCGTGTTTTGTTGGTGTATTGCATGGGGAAAGTGTGGCTTTGCTCCGTGCTTTTTTGTTGACTTAAAAATTATCTTTTTATTTGGGGGTGCTTGGTCATAGGCAAAGAACAACAGGTGCAGATCAACGAAGATATTCGTGACAAGGAAGTGCGAGTCATCGGGCCCGGCGGGGATCAACTCGGTATAATGAGTTCGTCGGAGGCTCTGAATAAGGCGGCGGAGGCTAACCTCGATTTGGTTAAGATAGCTCCGCAGGCAACTCCACCCGTCTGCAAAATCATGGACTACGGAAAATACCGTTTTGAACAGCAAAAGAGAGAAAAGGAAGCCAAAAAGAATCAGCGCACAGTTGATATCAAGGAGGTCAGACTTTCGCTCAACATAGACACGCATGACTTTGAAACCAAGGTCAAGCAGGCGACTAAATTTGTTCAGGGCGGAGACAAGGTCAAGGCTACCATTAGATTCAAGGGTCGTGAACTGGGGCATCCGGAGCACGGTCTGGAAATCATGAGGAAATTTGCCAAGGCCCTGGAGGACGTAGCGGTCGTGGAAAAGCCCGCAAAGCTTGAAGGACGCAGCATGATGATGTTCCTTGCGGCTAAGCCCAACAAGTGAGATTAAATTGAGGAGGATATTCAAAATGCCTAAAATTAAGACACACAGCGGTGCAAAAAAGCGTTTTAAGATAACAAAGAACGGCAAGGTGCTGCACGGTAAGACAAACAGAAGACATAAGCTCAACAGCTCTAAGAAATCCACAAAGCGCAAGAGAAACCTGAGAAAGATTGCCGTTACGGACAAGACAAATGTAGCTCAGGTAAAGAGACTTCTTCCCTACAAATAATCGGTAATTTCAGGTTCCGGAAGAAGCTTCATTATTCAAGACTATATATTTGGAGGTAACATATAATGGCACGTGTAAAGGGAGCTCTCGCAACACGCAAGAGGAGAAAAAAGACATTAAAGCTGGCTAAGGGCTACTGGGGCGCAAGAAGCAAGCACTTCAAGATGGCTAAAGAAGCCGTTATGAAGTCGGGCAACTATGCATATGCCGGTCGTAAGGCCAGGAAGCGCGATTTCCGCCGTCTGTGGATAACCAGAATTTCCGCAGGCTGCAAGCTCAACGGCACAAACTATTCACAGTTTATGGACGGTCTCAAGAAGGCGGGTATTGCGCTTAACAGAAAGATGCTGTCCGAAATTGCCATCAGCGATCCCAAGGCTTTTACCGAACTTGTTGAGGCTGCAAAGGCGGCACGCAAGTAACCTTGAGAATTTGTTTCGAATGTGGTTTTTGTTCGGTATTTCTACTGATGTTTAGCTGACATGACAGAAAATCAGGCGTGTATTTTTCAACAGGATTTTTTGTTGTGCTTTATTAAAAATTAGCAGTTGACTGCGCCGCAGAATTTACACCAAATTCGGGCGCAGTTTTTTGTTTTGTTGTTTTCATTGAGATTGGAGTGGAATGATGAAAAAAATTATGTCACGCGATAATCCCTCCGTTCGCCGCGCCGTCCGCCTTATGACCAGCGCGCGAGAGCGGCGCAAGCGCGGGCTTATCATATGCGAAGGGGCGCGTCTCTGCCGTGACGCCGCTGAGAGCGGAGTTTCGGGCGAGGAGCTTTTTTGCACGGCGAAGGCTGCAGAAAAGTATTCGGATTATATTGAAGGGCTGATGAGAAGCTGCCGCGCGGTTTACGAGATAACAGATGAAATTGCCGATAAAATAAGCGATACAGAATCCACGCAGGGGATATTTTTGGTTGCAAAGTCCCCCGAGGTAATTTGTGATTTGAGCGAACTTAAGGTTTCTGGAAGATATATTCTGTTGGAGAATTTGCAGGACCCGTCAAATGTCGGCTCCATATTCCGCACAGCGGAGGCTCTCGGCGTTGACGGCGTTATCCTTACGGACAACAGCGCCTCATGCTTTGCGCCAAAAGCACTGCGGGCAGGTATGGGAGCCATGTTCCGCATACCGATATATCAGACCGGGAACGCCGCCGGGGATATGCGCCGCGCTGCCGAGAGGGGCATGACGCCGATGGCGGCGGTCCCGCGCGGAGACTCGGTTGATGTGACTGGGGTATGCTCTTTTGAAGGCGCTATAATGTGTATAGGCAACGAGGGAAACGGTCTGACCGATGTGCTGACGGAGGTTTGCACCATGTGCGTCACAATTCCCATGAACGGACGTGCCGAATCGCTTAATGCGGCAACAGCCGCGTCAATACTGATGTGGGAAATGGTGAGAGACTGAGCAACTGAGCGGGAATACCTTTGTTAAAGCTTTGCACAGTGTGATAAAAAGTAATAATTCAGGGGCTTTCACGTCGGGGTGTATGCCCTTGTTTTTTATATCGTATTAAAAAATCATGTGCGTTTATGTTTGAGTAAGGAGATAAACTTTTGCTTTCTTAATAAAAAATTCATAAATTTATTGTGGCAACACTATATACTATATGTAATTGCAAAATATGAAAAGATTAAAAAGTAAGGGAAAATAATCATATTAATTAAACGAATGTGAATTATTAAAGAAGATTTAATTGGGGGTGTTGGTATGGACGAGGCGGTCTACGGAGTATGGCTTCAGCTCGTTTTTGGAGAGGGCAGCCGCAAGGTGCCGCCGCTGCTGGATTATTTCGGTTCATGCCGTACAATATACGAATCTGATGACATTGAAAGAAGGCTCAGCGGACTGCTGACATCGAGCGATATAAACAAAATGGAGAATATTCCGTTGGACGGGGCAGTTGAGATAATGGAGGCTTGTCGTCGGTTGAATTACAGAGTCATAACGCCCGACAGCGGGGATTATCCGAACAGGCTGCGCAACATACCCGATTATCCTGCGGCGCTGTACATCAGCGGAGTATTGCCTGATATAGACGACGAAGTTTGCATCAGTATGGTGGGAACGCGCCGCGCGAGCCGTTACGGGTATAAGGCCGCGAATGACATCGCGATGGGACTTGCCGCCTGCGGGGCCATTGTGGTGAGCGGCTGTGCCAGAGGCATAGACACCGCTTCACACCAAGGCGCGCTCATGGCCGGCGGCAGAACATTGGGTGTGCTGGGCTGTGGAATAAACACGCGCTACAATGTGGAAAACGACGGCCTGCGAAAGGTCATATCCTCCAGCGGCGCTATGATTTCTGAATATCCTCCGGGAGCACCGCCTCTCAGCTATCACTTTCCGATAAGAAACAGAATAATTTCCGCGCTGTCGCTTGGTGTAATAGTGGTGGAGGCGGGAGCGAGGAGCGGTTCTTTGATTACTGCCAATTTGGCTCTCGAACAGGGCAAGGATATATTTGCCGTGCCGGGTGAGATAAGCAATTATCAGGCCAAGGGGACAAACCGCCTGATCTTTGACGGTGCCAAACCAATCGAAAATGCATATGATGTGCTGGAAGAATATGTTATGTCGTATCCTCACAGACTGAGGCTTGAAAATCTGGGCAGCAAAAATTCGATAATGCCCGATAAGGGCGTAAGACCAAAATGGGAGAAGAAGGATCAAGACCCAACAAAGGATATATCTAAGAAGTCCGATTCCGTCGGCACTTCGTCGCACGGACGAAAGAAGCCATTAGATTCGGATTTGAGCGGCAAAACGGATAAGCGCGTCAAAAAGAATGATATTGACCAAAGCGGCACAGGGTCGCAGAACGCGGAGAGTTATACGGGCGTCAATGGTGAGCGCAAAATCCGAACTGAATATCCCATAGGAATATCAGAGGGCGCCGTAAAGGTACTGGAATCGTTGAATTCGGATCCAAAGCCCGTTCAGGAACTTATAGACAATCTGGGAATAAATGCCTCAGAAATGATGAAATATATTACCGAGCTGGAGCTTTACGGACTTGTGAAATCTCTTCCCGGCAAAAGATACATCAGGAATACATGAAAAGAAATTGCTGTCCTTGGTTGGGCAGTGTAATGAAAGGCATGATATTGTTTGTCAAAATTGGTTATAGTTGAGTCGCCTGCCAAGGCCAAAACCATTAAAAAATACCTCGGTTCGGGATACGAGGTGGTTGCGTCGATGGGACACGTCAGAGATTTGCCCAAGAGCAGGCTGGGCGTTGACGTAAAACACGATTTTAAGCCAAAGTATGAGATAATAAAGGGCAAAGAGGATTTGGTGGAGAAGCTCAAAAAGACTGCGGAAAAAAGCGACTATGTCTATTTGGCAACCGACCCCGATCGGGAAGGGGAGGCTATTTCCTGGCATTTGGCGTATATTCTGGGGCTTGATCTGGATGATAAGAACCGTGTCACGTTCAATGAGATAACCAAAACCACAGTGAAAAACGGAATTCAGAATCCCCGCAGCATTGACATGAAACTGGTCAATGCCCAACAATGCCGTCGATTGCTCGACAGAATCGTGGGATACAGGCTCAGTCCGTTTGTCTCGCAGAAGATACGCCGTGGACTTTCCGCAGGGCGGGTGCAGTCGGTGGCGGTGCGCGTCATTTGCGATCGCGAGGAGGAGATACGCGCCTTTGTGCCCAAAGAGTATTGGACGATAGAGGGTAAATTTATCCCAAAAGGCAGCCGCAAGGCGTTTTCGGCACAGTTCTACGGAACCGCCGAGGACGGTAAAATTCAGATTGCAAATAAGGAGCAGACTGACTCAATTCTCGCTGAGCTTGAGAATGCCGAATTTACAGTATCCAAGCTCAAAAAGGGTACGCGAAAAAAGACGCCCGCACCTCCATTCATAACGTCCACCTTGCAGCAGGAAGCCAGCCGCAAGCTGAATTTCCAGAGTCGGCGCACAATGAAGGTCGCTCAGGAGCTTTATGAGGGCGTGGAAATCGAGGGAATGGGCGCCGTCGGTATCATCACTTACATGAGAACGGATTCTTTGCGAATTTCGGACGACGCGCGTAGCGAGGGCACCGAATATATTCTCAACCGATGGGGAGAAAAATACCTCCCCGCCAAGCCTTACAATTTTAAAACCAAGGCGGGCGCTCAGGATGGCCACGAGGCGATTCGCCCGACTATGCCTTCGCTCGACCCCGAAAGCATAAAGAGCAGCCTGACTTCCGATCAATATAAGCTATACAAACTCATCTGGTCGCGTTTTACCGCGAGCCTTATGGCTCAGTGTGTTCACAATACGGTCAGCGCTGATATTTCGGCGGGCAAGTATATATTCAAGGCTTCGGGCTACACTGTTAAATTTGACGGCTACACCGTGCTTTATGAGGAGAGCAGGGACGAGGCCGACGAGGACAGCGGTGCCCTTCCGCCTTTGGAAGAGGGAATGCCGCTCAAGGTAAAGGAAATCGGCGGTTTCCAGCACTTCACTCAGCCCCCCGCGAGATACACCGAAGCCACGCTCATCAAGGCGTTGGAAGAAAACGGAATAGGACGTCCTTCTACCTACGCCACCATTATCACCACCGTTGTGGGGCGTGAATACGTGGCGCGCGACGGCAAGGCGCTTAGACCCACCGAACTGGGCGAGCTTGTAAACAAGCTGCTTAAGGAGCGATTCTCCAAGTTTGTCAACCTGAGATTCACAGCAGGCATGGAGAAGAATCTCGACAGTATCGCTGACGGTTCAAAGGATTGGATAGAAACTCTGGGAGAGTTTTACGGTGATTTTGAAACTACTCTCGCTGACGTTAAGAAGGCAATGGAGGGAATAGACATGAAGATTCCCGACGAACAGACCGATATAATCTGCGAGAAATGCGGCAGAAATATGGTTATCAAAACGGGGCGGTACGGCAAATTCATTGCCTGTCCGGGTTTCCCCGAATGCCGCAACATCAAGAAGATAGTCCAAGAGATAGACGCCGAATGTCCAAAATGCGGCGCCAAGGTGGTTGTAAAGAAATCCAAGCGCGGCAAGGTGTTCTATGGCTGCGGCAGGTATCCCGAATGCGACTTTGTGTCGTGGGACGAACCAACCCGCGAGAAATGTCCGCAGTGCGGGAAGATCCTGTATAAGAAGCAGACCAAGAAAATAAACAAGTTGTACTGCGCCGACAAGGAGTGCGGCTACAGCCGGAATATTGAGGAGAACGGAGAGCAGGCGGAATGAGCGTGACCATAGTAGGCGCTGGACTTGCCGGGTGCGAGGCCGCGTGGCAGTGCGCAGAAGGCGGGGTCAAGGTCAGGCTTTATGATATGAAGCCTGCCAAATTCACACCCGCCCATAAAAATCCCAACTTCGCCGAACTTGTCTGCTCCAATTCGCTCAAAGCGGCGCGGCTTGATTCGGCTGCGGGGCTGATGAAGCAGGAAATGCGGCTGCTCGGTTCGTTGCTGCTTAAAACAGCCGACGAATGTGCGGTGCCTGCGGGCGGAGCTTTGGCGGTGGACAGGAATATTTTTTCCGCTAAAGTCACGGAGGTGATACGAAATCACCCCAATATCGATGTCATTGAGCAGGAAGTGACGGAAATTCCCGGCGACGAGGTTGTGATAATCGCGTCGGGACCTCTGACAAGCGAACCGCTTTCCAAGGCGATAGGTGAACTTTGCGGAAACGAATTTTTGAATTTTCACGACGCCGCAGCGCCTATTGTCACCGCAGAGAGCATTGACATGACCTGTGCTTTCGCCGCGTCGAGATACGACCGAGGGGGAGAGGACGATTACATCAATTGCCCTATGAATAAAGAGCAGTACGAGGCGTTTCAACAGGAACTGGTAAACGCTGAGCGCGCGCCGCTGCACGAATTCGAGCGCGGCGGGGTGAAGGTGTATGAGGGCTGTATGCCGATAGAGATTCTCGCCTCGCGCGGCAGAGACGCGATACGCTACGGCCCGATGAAGCCAGTCGGACTGCGCGACCCAAATACCGGACACAGGCCGTGGGCAAATTTGCAGCTGCGCAAGGAGAACCGCGAAGGTACGCTTTACAACCTTGTGGGCTTCCAGACAAATCTCAAGTTCGGGGAGCAAAAGCGCGTTTTCGGCATGATACCCGCACTCAAGAATGCCGAGTTTATGCGTTATGGAGTTATGCATCGCAACACCTTTTTGAATTCACCCAAGCTGTTGAACGGCGACTACTCCATGATAGAGCATCCCAATATATTTTTTGCAGGGCAGATAACGGGCGTTGAAGGATATATGGAATCCGCCGGTTCGGGGCTGCTCTGCGGCATTAACGCCCTGCGCACCCTGCGTGGGAGGGAACGTCTGATTCTGCCGAATATCACGATGCTGGGCGCGCTGCAAGGTCATGTATGCAACCGGAACACAAAGGACTTTCAGCCAATGGGCGCAAATTTTGGAATACTGCCGCCGATAGAGCCGAAAATCCGCGACAAGCGAGAGAGATATGCCGCCCTCAGCAGCCGTTCGCTGGAATACATGGAGAATGTCGTATTATGATTGAGATTATTGCCGTGAAAGATCAGGCGGGGCTTGACATTTGCCGCAAAATTCGGCGCACTGTTTTCATTGAGGAAAAGAATGTGCCGGAGGAAATAGAGGTTGACGGCTATGATACAATTGACGGAGACTGTACTCATTTTCTCGCGCTGTCGGACTCGGTCCCTGTAGGTGCTTTCAGATGTCTTAATGAGGGCAATGGCGTGATGAAGCTTCAGCGCTTCTGCATACTGCGGCAATTCCGAGGACAGGGTGCGGGAAAGATTATATTGAAGATTCTGGAAAGCTACTGCCGCTCTTTTGGTATAAACCGCATTGAAATGGACGCAAAGTTCGACGTTGCGGGATTCTATGAGAAATGTGGTTACGCCAGAATGTCGGATAAATTTATTGAAGCGGGAATACCTCACGTTAAGATGGCAAAGGAGCTTTTGCAGACTGAACTGTTGTGAAAGAAAGGATCAATGAAAAATATGAAGATTATTGTTGACGCATTCGGCGGAGACAACGCGCCGCTGGAGATAATTAAGGGCTGCGCCATGGCTGTTGAGAAATTTGACGATGTTGAGATTATACTTACCGGAGACGAGGAAACCATTGAGAAAGTCGCGTCGGAAAACGACATATCGCTCGATCGAATGGAGATAGTCCATGCCCCAGACGTCATTGAAATGGCAGATCACCCCACAGAACTTATGAAATCCAAAAAAGACAGCTCACTGGCCGTGGCGCTTAGGCTGCTCGCGGACGGAAAGGGCGACGCCATGGTTGGCGCGGGCAGTACAGGAGCAATGCTCACAGGAGCGACGCTTATTGTCAAGCGAATCAAGGGAATACAGCGTCCCGCACTTGCACCCATAATGCCCAACGCAAGCGGAAAGTTCATGCTTATAGACTGCGGCGCGAATGCCGAGTGCCGCCCCGAAATGCTGGTGCAGTTCGCCCACATGGGCTCGGTCTATATGAAAAATGTAATGGGAGTGGAGAATCCCCGCGTGGGTCTTGCCAACATCGGCACAGAGGAAACCAAGGGCGATGAGCTGCGCAAGGCGACGTATGAATTGCTTAAAAACGAGCCGAACTTAAATTTTATAGGCAATTTCGAGGCGCGCGACATAGCATTTGAAGGCGCGGACGTTGTTGTCGCGGACGGATTCACGGGAAACATTATCCTTAAAACGTATGAGGGCGTGGCCTCGATGATATCCGGCAAATTCAAGAGTGTTTTCAAGAAGAGCGTTAAGAACAAACTTGCCGCCGCCGTCATGCTGGGAGACATCAACGAACTGAAAAAATCCCTCGACCACAACGAATACGGCGGAGCGCCTTTCCTCGGCGTCAGGAAACCCATATTCAAGGCGCACGGCAGCAGTAAGGCGGTTACGGTTTGCAACGCGATAAAGCTGACGAGAGAATTTGTGTCCAGCGACGTAATAGGCAAGATCGCTGCCGACATCAGCGGGGAGATGTCAAAGAGAGACAAATAAATCTTCCCAAATGACAGAAAGGTGGCAAATAAAAATGTCTGTTCTTAATGTGTCAAGAGAGGACTTCCCGATGAGCACCGCGAGCGCCGAGGGCATGATTTCCATGACTCCCGTGTGCGATAATTACGAAATTTTTTACCATGACGATATTGTGTATGCCGAGCGGGCCGAGATGAAGCTGCATTTGCAGATAATCGGCCCCATAAATGACGAGCGCGGCAGAACGCTTGTGATATTCATACCCGGCTCGGCATTCCACAGGCAGAATGTGAAGGAGCGCGTGCCGCAGCTTGCGTACCTTGCCAATCGGGGGTTCGTGGTGGCGCTGTTGGAATACAGAGGATCGGGAGACGCGCCTTTTCCATCCCAGACACTCGACGCAAAGGCGGGTATACGCTTCATGAAGCGACACGCCGACGAGTACGGCATTGACCCGAACAAAATTGTTGTAATGGGGGATTCCTCGGGCGGGCATACTGCGATGATGGCGGGATTCACTTGCGGGATACCCGAACTTGAGGAGGAAGGCGGCGAATTTACCTCGGAGGTCAGGGGAGTTGTGGATTTGTACGGCCCTGTGAATTTCACAACGATGAACTTTGAGCCTTCCTCAATGGATCACAGCGCGCCCGACAGTCCCGAAGGCATGGAACTGGGCGGTGTCAGCGTGCTGGAAAATCCCGAACTTGCCAACGCTGCCGCAGTGACTTCCTATGTTTCAAGCGACAGGGACATTCCGCCCATACTTATTATGCACGGAACGAATGACGAGCTTGTTCCGTTTGCCCAGAGTTGTGAGCTTTGCGACGCATTGAATAGGTCAAACAAGGACGTCACATTCTATCAGATAATTGGAGCGCACCACGGCGGGCGGGAATTCTGGACAACTCAGGCGCTGGATACAGTTGAGCGGTTCATACGGAGAGTTACAGAGTGATTTGTGTTATCCTGATGGGAGGAATTAAAAGTGCAGAGCGTCAAGTGCAGCAATTTGTCGGAAGTTCGCGCCAATATAGACAGAATTGACGACGAAATCATAAAGCTGATAGCCGAAAGGGGCGAGTATGTCGCACAGGCGTCAGCCTTTAAAAAGAATGAAAACGGTGTGAAGGCGCCCGCGCGCGTGGAGCAGGTTATTTCTAAGGTCAGAGCCAAAGCGGGTGATTACGGCGCCGACGCCGATATGGTTGAAGCTTTGTATCGAGAGATGATTTCCAGGTTTATTGACATGGAAATGGACGAATTTCACAGAGCAAAAAAATAATTAGATTTAAGAAAGGGAAGTGTTAAAAAATGTCGGAAACTCATCTTGATCCGTCGTATCTTGAGGATACCATCGGGTATCAATTTAAAAATCGCAAGTATCTCCTTACCGCGCTGACCCATTCTTCATACGCCAATGAAGGAAAGCATTTGCAGAGCAACGAGCGCCTCGAATTTTTGGGTGATGCGGTGCTTAGCATAGTGGTGTCGGAGCACCTTTATGCTAAGTTCCGCAGCAAGCAGGAGGGAGACTTGACAAAACTGCGTTCTTCGCTTGTATGCGAGTCGACCCTGTGCGGATTTGCCAAGAAGATACAGCTTGGCGAATACATTATGTTCGGGCGCGGCGAGCGTCATTCGGGCGGCGACAAGCGTCCCTCAATACTTGCGGACGCTTTTGAGGCGCTGATAGCGGCGATATTTCTCGACGGCGGTATGGAGCAGGCGCGTAAATTCGTGATGGGCTTCATATTGGAAGAATTGGAGCACCCTAACCTCCATCGCGGAAAGGATTACAAGACCATGCTTCAGGAGATAATCCAGCAGAATGCCGAGGAAAGGCTCAGCTATGTTCTGGTAGGCGAGAGTGGACCTGATCATAACAAACATTTTGTGGTAGAGGTGCATTTGAATTCCAATGTGATAGGCAAGGGCGGAGGCAGGAGCAAGAAAGAGGCCGAGCAGAACGCCGCAAGAGAGGCATTGGAGCTGATGGGCTATTGAAACACGCTAATATTGCGCTGTTTATCCCTCACAACGGGTGTCCGCATCAATGCTCATTTTGCAACCAGCGCACCATTTCAGGGGCATCGGAACAGCCGACGTCCGACGACGTTCGTGCGGCTGTAAACACCGCGCTTTCCTCGACGAAATTTGACGGAACCAAGACGGAAATTGCCTTTTTCGGGGGCAGCTTTACCGCCATAGAGCGCGGATATATGATTGAATTGCTCGAAGCGGCGTTTGAGTTTGTAAAAAGCGGTGATGTGTCGGGAATAAGGGTATCTACACGCCCCGACGCCATTGACAGGGAGATATTGGATATACTCAAAGCATACGGGGTTACATCAATCGAATTGGGCGCGCAGTCCATGCGCGACGAAGTATTGGAAATGAACAGGCGCGGTCATTCAGCACAGGACGTAGTGAATTCTTCCAATCTGATAAAGCAGTACGGTTTTTCGCTGGGCTTGCAGATGATGACGGGCTTGTACGGCGACGACGACGAGGGAGCAATTTACACGGCGCACAGGCTCGCGGAATTGCGTCCCGACACGGTTCGTATTTATCCCACTGTGGTGCTGGAAGGCACGGAACTTGCCGAAAGAATGAGAGAGGGAGACTATCGACCGCAGAATTACGAGGGCGCGGCGGATTTGTGCGCCCATCTGCTTGAATTTTTTGAGGGCGAGGGTATAAATGTAATAAAACTTGGACTTCACGCCTCAGACGGGGTGGACGGAAACAAGGTGGGAGGAGCGTATCACCCGGCATTTCGTGAACTGTGCGAGGGACGCATTTACCTGAACAAGATTCGCGGATATCTCAAGGAGAATTACCCCGACGGCGGCGAATTCACCGTATATGTGGACAAGCGCGAGATTTCCAAGGCGAGCGGACAAAAGAAGTGCAATGTTTCGGCGCTTGCGGAAGAGGGTTGGAGAATTAAAATTAAGGGAGAGGATTTCAATAGTGGAGAAAAATGGCGAAGATTATGTAAGATTGAGCCGATTTATCAGTAAAATTCTGCGGCACGATCCGGATATTATTGGAATAAAAATAGAACGCTGCGGCGCTTGGGCAAATGTCGACGAATTGATAGACGGAATAAACAAAACAGGTAGGCATCACATCGACCGCGCATTATTGAATGAGATAGTGGCCAAAGACAGCAAAAGGCGTTACAACTTTAATTCGGACGGCACGAAAATACGGGCAAATCAGGGACATTCGATTGATGTTGTGATAGAGATGGAAAAGCGTGAACCACCGGAATTTCTCTATCACGGCACATCCGTAAATTTTTTGGAGAGCATAAGGCATCACGGACTTTTGCCGCGCAGAAGAAATTTCGTGCATTTGTCGTGGGACTATGAAACCGCCGTGGCAGTGGGATATCGCCACAGCAAGCCGAATCCTCCCGTGGTGCTGAAAATTCACGCGGGCAGAATGTGGGCTGACGGATATGAATTCATGATCTCGGAGAATGGAGTTTGGCAGATAAAGCGCGTGCCGCCGCAATATTTTGAATTGCTTCCCCGTTCGATGATAGGTCAGCGCGTGACAGTGGTTGTGGACAGGGCAATGGGTACATACCACCCGGAACACCCCGACATTTACTATCCGATAAACTACGGCTATGTGCGCGGATTTATGGCTGGGGACGGCGAGGAACAGGACGCTTATATTCTCGGAATTGACGAACCTTTAGAAAAATTCGCAGGGCGTGTGATTGCCATAGTTCACCGTAATGATGACGTTGAGGAAAAATGGGTCGTCGCGCCCGAAAATACCGAATTCACAGCTGACGAAATAATGAAGCAGGTTCATTTTCAGGAGCAGTATTTTAACACGGAATTGATTATGTGACAAAAGTAGATGTGTGGGAATTCAATGAAGGCGCGCTGGAATTTTACGAATCGGTGGGTTTTAAAACGTACCGCAGATACATGGAGTTCAAGAATTGATTATATCGCGAACTGGAGGAGATATTTAAAGTTGGGCAGGGGTTTTGAAGATGAATTTATGGATATACAGTCGAGCTTAGTGTCACTGTGTCTGGAGGCTCTGGAGACGGGGGACGCGAGCGTTGACAAAATTTATATTTACGCCTTTGCAGCGATAAAAGGAGCGGCTGTATGCATTTAAAATCGCTTGAAATAATGGGCTTCAAATCCTTCCCCGACAAGGTGAAGATGAACTTTGTGCCCGGAATTACGGCGGCTGTGGGGCCGAACGGCAGCGGCAAGAGCAATATAAGCGATGCAGTGCGCTGGGTGTTGGGCGAGCAGGCGACTCGAATACTGCGTATCAAATCAATGGAAGACGTTATTTTTGGCGGCACGGCTCAACGCAAGGCGCTGGGCTTCGCCGAGGTTATACTTACCATAGACAACTCCGATCGGGCGCTGGACTTCGACAGCGATGAGGTAGCAATCACCCGCAGATACTACCGCTCGGGAGACAGTGAATATAAAATCAACGGCAAGTCGGTCCGCCTCAAGGATATCAACGAGCTTTTTATGGATACGGGTATGGGACGCGACGGCTATTCGATTATCGGTCAGGGCAAAGTTGCCGACGTGGTAAACGTCCGCTCGGAGGAGCGCCGAAGCATATTCGAGGAAGCGGCGGGAATTTCAAAATACCGCTACCGCAAGCAGGAGGCGGAGAGAAACCTTGCCCGTGCCGAGGATAACCTGGTGCATTTGGACGTTATCATGTCCGAATTAGAGGGACGTGTGGAACCGTTGCGCAAGGATGCGGAAAAGGCTAAGCAATACCTTGAATTAATGGAGCGTAAAAAGGAAGTTGAAATCGGTCTATGGCTCAGTACGCTGAGTAAATCCGCCGAGATGCTGCGCGATTGGGACTACAAGGAAACCCTGGCGCGCTCCCAGCAGGAGGAAATAGACGGGGCTATCGAAAAAATTGAGGCGGATATAGAGAAGAAATTCAACCACAGCAACGCGCTTGCCGCCAAGCGCGATGAGATGATGAGACATTCGGCGGAACTGGAGGAGAACGCCGCCAGAATTGATGGTGAGGCGGCCGTTTTGGAAAACGATATTTCCCACCGCGCCGAGAGAATTGATCGGCTTACCGCAGAAATTGAGGAATTTGGGCGCAGCGGCGACGGTATGAAACTGCAAATTGAGCGCAGGCAACGCGAAACTGCCGACAAGAAAAAGCAGCTTGAGCAAAAACGGGCGCTTGCCGGGGATCTCAAGAAGCAGTCGGAGGAACTGCGCACCGACGACAGCGAATTCGGGCGGAAAATCGTTGAGCTGACGTCGCGGAGAAGCGGTATTGCAGCGGAATTATCGGCGGCACAAGTGGATTTGGTGTCCGCGCAATCGCAAATAAACGAAATAAACGCGCGTCTGGAAAATGTGGATAGCGAGATAGAGCGCCGACAGCTTGAAATTGAAAAGCTGAAGTCGGGCAGAAAGTTGACCGAGGAGGCTATAACGGGAGCACAGACGCGCTTGGCCGAGATTGACGATAACAACGAAAAACTCAAAAGCAGGCTGCAGATCCTTCGTGAGCAGGGAGCCAAGGTCAGGCGCGACAGCGAAAATTGTGAGCTTGACGCTAAAGGGCACGAGCGAAAGGCTCGTATCTTGGAGGATTTGGAAAAAAGCATGGAGGGCTTTGCAGGCAGCGTGCGATCCTTGATGAAGATGTCTGAAAACGGAACGCTCAAGGGAATTCACGGTCCTGTGTCGCGTCTTATCGACGTGCCAAGCGAGTACGCGACCGCCATTGAAATTGCGTTGGGCGGCAATATGCAGAATATCGTCGTTGACAATGAGGACGACGCAAAGCGAGCCATTGCGCAGTTAAAGCAGAGCAAGGCGGGGCGAGCCACGTTTCTGCCGCTCACTACGATCAAGCCCGCCCGATTTAATGAGAACGGGCTTGCCGAATGTGAAGGCTACATAGGAATGGCGGCGGAGCTTGTCGGGTACGACAGGAAATACGCCAACATCATTTCCAATGTGCTGGGTAAAATATGCGTGGTTGAAAATATCGACTGCGCAGTTGCCATTGCGAGGAAATACGGCTACCGTTTCAAAGCAGTGACGCTTGACGGACAGGTTATCAATGCGGGAGGCTCGATGACGGGCGGTTCTCTTGCAAAGAATGCCGGCCTGCTGGCGCGAAAAGGTGAAATTGAAATCTTGCGGAGAAAATCGGCTGACTGCATGAAGAAAGCCGAGGCGCTTCGCCACAGATTTTCAGAATTTGAGCGGGAAGCGGAGGGCGTCGAGAATGAAATTCGAGTCAACGATGAAAAGCGGCAGACGGTCAGCAACGACAAGATCCGTTTTGAGAGCGATTTAAAGAATTATGTCGCAAACATCGATACCCTTACTGCCGAGGCGGAGCGCCTTACCGCAGAACGCGAGGGAGCGGACGAGCGCACAGCTTCGCTTAACGCGGGTATCTCGGAGGCGGAAGTCAGAATTTCCGAACTCAACCGGCAGCTTGCCGATACCGATGCGGAAAT
Organism: uncultured Clostridia bacterium; assembly: GCA_947581635.1. Taxonomy (GTDB): domain Bacteria; phylum Bacillota; class Clostridia; order Oscillospirales; family Acutalibacteraceae; genus RUG762. The sequence goes on from CANPVE010000001.1 coordinate 137,726, forward strand.
TTCGGGCAGCAGCGACATCCGTGCGGAAACAGCGCGAAAGCGTGAGGAAATTACAGCCGCGCTCAGCGAAGCGAGCATGGCTGTGATGTCGCTGTCCAAGGATATCGAAGCGGCGCTCAGTTCCATAAGAGATATGGAGAGCCGCCGAAGCGAACAGGCACAGCGCATTGATGGCATGATGGAAGAAATTCGGACTTTGGATGCCAGCAACAGGCAGACAACCGTGCAGGCCGCCGAAATGCGTCGGAATGCGGAAAACAGCCGTACAGAGGCGGTCAGTTCCAGAGAAGGTATGACCGAGCTTGCAAGACAGCGCGAACAGGCCGAGCGCGAGATTCACGAGCTGCGCCGTCAATCCAAGGATAAATCCGAACAGCGCGAGACAATCACGGGCGAGATAACGCGCCTTGAGGAGCGCAGGGCTGCCGCACAGCGTGAATACGATGAAATCATAATGAAGCTGCTTGAGGAATACAACCTCACAAGGCGAGAAGCTGAAGCAAAGTTTGAACCCGCCGACAATGTCCGAGAAGCCGATCGCCGTGTCAAGGAGCTTCGTTCAGCTATGAAAAAGCTGGAACCCGTCAACCTGGGTGCCGTAGAGGAATACAAAGAGGTATTTGAAAAATACACTATGTATAAGACCCAGATTGCGGACGTTCAGAAGTCCAAGTCAGAGCTGAATAAACTCATAGAAACTCTCACACAGCAGATGAAGGAGCTTTTTGTACTGAAATTTGACCAGATAAACGCGCACTTCAAGTCGATATTCACCGAGCTTTTCGGCGGAGGCAGCGGATATCTTGAGCTTACCGACCGCGACGACGTGCTCAATTGTGGAATAGAGATCCACGCGCAGCCCCCCGGCAAGACCATCAAGAATATTGACCTTTTCAGCGGCGGCGAAAAGACGGTCATCGCCGTCGCGATATACTTTGCGATAATGAAGGTAAACCCCTCGCCGTTTTGCATACTGGACGAAATTGATTCTGCGCTGGATGAGCGCAATGTCGACAACATTGCCGAATACTGCCGCAGAATGAGCAATTCCACTCAGTATATTATAATTACTCACAGGCGCGGCACAATGGAGGCCGCCAACATGATTTACGGCGTGACAATGCAGCAGGACGGAGTTTCCAAACTGCTTGAATTGAAGATAGACGAGATAAGCGAAAAATTGGGAGTGGAGTAATTTGTATGATAATACGCGAAATAAATGAAAATGATTTCGACGGTCTGATGCAGCTTTACACTCACCTGCATGAAACCGGCGTTCCGAAACTGAGCGGGGAAACGCAGTCGGTTTGGAGGAAAATTTTGCAGGACGAAAATCATCACATAGTTGTGGCGGAAAAAGACGGCATAATCGTGTCGTCCTGCGTTTGTGTAATAATACCCAATCTGACGCGCGGTGTGCGTCCTTACGCTCTTGTGGAGAATGTGGTGACTCACAGCGCATACCGAGGGCAGGGTTTCGCGACAGCTTGTCTGAATTACGCCAAAGAAATTGCCGCTCACAGCAATTGCTATAAAATTATGCTGCTCACCAGTTCCAAATCCGAAAGCACACTTGAGTTTTACGAGCGCGCGGGCTATAATCGAAACGACAAGACCGCTTTTATACAGTGGTTATAAATAAGTTCACATAGTTTTTGGGAGGAAAGACATCATGGGTTTTTTTAAGAGTTTAAAGGAAGGTTTAAAGAAAACGCGCGACGGGATCATGGGTCAGATCGACGCGCTTTTTAAGAGATTCACCAAGGTTGACGAGGAGCTTTTTGAGGAGTTGGAAGAACTGCTCATTGCCGCCGACGTGGGTATGCTTACGTCCGAGAAAATCTGCGATACTCTGCGCGATAAGGTCAAAAAAACGGGAACCAAGGACCCGCAGGAGGTTCGCGGCCTGCTTGTTGAGACAATCGCGGAGATGCTTGAAGGCGACATGGAATTGAAGCTTGACACCAAACCGTCGGTAATTCTTGTGATAGGCGTGAACGGAGTGGGAAAGACCACCACTATAGGCAAACTGTGCTCAAAATTCCGTAAGGAAGGCAGGAAGGTGGTAATCGCGGCGGCGGACACTTTCCGCGCAGCCGCTATCGAGCAGCTTGAGGTTTGGGCGGAGCGCGCCAAGTGCGATATCGTAAAGCACACGGAGGGCAGCGACCCCGCAGCGGTTGTATTTGACGGTATAAGCGCGGCTAAAGCGCGAAAGGCTGATATATTGGTTTGTGACACCGCCGGCAGGCTTCACAACAAAAAGCACTTGATGGATGAACTTGCCAAAATCAACCGCGTTATCGATCGCGAGGCTCCCGACTGTGACCGCGAGGTGCTGCTGGTGCTGGACGCGACTACAGGGCAGAATGCCATAAATCAGGCGCGTGCTTTCAAGGACGCCGCAGGCTTGACAGGCATAATCCTCACTAAGCTGGACGGCACGGCGCGCGGCGGCGTCGTACTGGCGATCAAGGAAGAACTTGGCGTACCTGTGAAGTTCATAGGCGTTGGCGAAAAGATAGACGACCTCCAGCCTTTCAATCCTAAGGCGTTTGCTGCGGCACTCTTTGAAAACACCGATAAGATAGGCGATTTTGACATAAAATTGTACGAAGATGAAGACGAAGAAGACGGCGGTGAGGACGGTGAATAAAGTGGAAAATATTGAAAACAGAGAAAAAAACAAATTTGTTGTCGCTACCGGCAACCCTCACAAATTGAAGGAATTCGCGCGTATCCTTGAACCTCTGGGTATAGAAATACTGACCCCCGCACAGTGCGGCGGCGAGGGAATTGAGCCTGTGGAGGACGGCGACACCTTTGAGGCAAACGCGATAATCAAGGCGACGGAATTCGCCAACAAGCTGGGAATACCCGCGCTGGCAGACGATTCGGGAATATGTATTGACGCGCTGGGCGGCGCTCCGGGAGTGTATTCCGCAAGGTATTCGGGCGGCAGCGACGACGACAACAACGAGCTTGTGCTGAAAAATCTTAAGGGCGTTCCTTTTGAAAAGCGCACGGCCCGTTATGTGTGTGTGATATGCTGTGCCTATCCCGACGGGACATACTTTACCGTGCAGGGAGAGTGTGATGGCAGGATTGGCTTTGAATACAGGGGAGAAAACGGCTTCGGATACGACCCACTGTTTTACTTTGAGAACGGCAAGACTTTCGCGGAAATTTCGGGCGAGGAAAAAGACAAGTTGAGCCATCGCGGCAAGGCGCTCCGACTGCTGGCCGACAAGCTTCGGGATTAGTGCGGCATTACATTTTTCTTCACTCTGTTGACGGTTGGTCGGTGAATTTATGGAGTGACAACGATTAAGATTGTGATGGTAATGAAATTTCACAGTTTAAAAATTGTCTGTATTGTTGTTTCGATACTGATGCTGATACCCGTATGTTAGTGCAACAATCTGCAAAAAAACGGAGAGAATACCGCAACGGCATCAGCCTCGGGTATATTTCAAACAAGCATAATGATGTGATTTATCTGACAAACAGCGTTATATTTTAAGGCGCAAGGCAAACAGCGGCAGGTTCAGGTCACATTATGGTTTTGTCAAACGACGGAACAGTCTGGGCTTGTGGTGAGAACTATGCATTGCAGTGCGGTACATATGAGAATGATATCAATGTGATGAATGGCTCCAAAAAGGTGCTGTGGTTTTTGCATTGTGATGGAGCGATTGAATTAATTGCCGTTTGAGTCTGTGTGAATGGGAGTTTATCTGGTATGACTGTATAAATAAAGCCCGATTTTATTTAAAAATTTTGAACGAAGAAATAATTTTTTACCGATCTGAAAAAATATTTGCTGCGGATATTGCAGATAATAAAAAAATGAGTTACAATAACTCTTATGATTTGTTCTATTGAATTTTTTTGGAGGAAGATAAATGTTAAACAGCAAGCAGAGAGCCTTTTTGCGTTCACTCGCCGCCGATGTGGACACTATTGTCATGGTGGGCAAAGGCGGACTTGCCGACAATATAATAAAGCAGACTGAGGATGCTCTGACCGCGAGGGAATTGGTAAAGGGCAAGGTGCTTGAAACCGCACCGATTGATGTTCGGGAGTGTGCCGATCAGCTTGCCGGTGAAACGCATTCCGATGTGGTTCAGGTGATAGGGCGAAAATTCGTTCTCTTTCGCGTAAACAAAGAAAATCCCGTAATCGAGCTGCCGAAGGATAAGCGCGCAAGATGAAAATAGGCTTTTTTGGCGGCACGTTTAACCCTCCGCACAACGGCCACATCAACTTGGCGCGCCATTGGAGCGACAGGTTGAGTTTGGATAAGTTTTTGATAATTCCCACGGGTACGCCTCCGCACAAGGAGCAGTCCGACGTTTCGGGAGAGATGAGGCTGGAGATGTGCAGTATTGCCGCCCGGGAATCGGGAGGGCTTCTTGAGGTGAGCGATTTCGAGGTCAGGCGCGGCGGGAAGAGCTACTCCGTCGTAACTCTGGAAGCAATTCATGAAGCGTATTGCAACAGCGATATATATATGGTAATGGGCGCGGATATGTTCGTGACGCTCGAGACATGGTATGATTTTGACAGGTTGAAAACGCTCGCAACCTTTTGCACCATGCCGCGTGACGGAATTTCTACAGACGAGCTTATTGCATACTGCGATCATCTGCGCGAGGCAGGCTGCTGCGGCATTGTGGCGGACGAACCCGAGGTGGATATTTCGTCGTCAGCCATCAGGGAACGGGTTAAGAATTTCCTGCCTATAGACGGACTTGTCTGCGCGGGTGTGGAGAGATATATTCGCGAGCATGGACTTTATGTTTGATTCTTTATGGAAAGGAATGACCTCCGTATGACCGACATGGAGAGGGAATATTACACGCAGCACATCAGAGTGCGTCTGACCGAGTGGCGATTCAGCCATTCGGTCAATGTTTCAAGGGAAGCGGTGCGTTTAGCCGAAAAGTATGGCGGCGACGTACACAAAGCGGAGCTTGCCGGACTGCTTCATGACGTTATGAAAGACGTGGGCAAAAAGGGTCAGATTGAATTTATGGAACAGTATGGCATAAAGCTCAGCAGATATGAGGAAAATGCGCCCAAGCTATGGCACGCGATTACGGGCGCGGTCTATGTGAAAAAAATACTCGATATAAAAGATAAAGACATAATTAACGCAATACGCTATCACACTACCGGGCGCGAGGGCATGAGCCTGCTTGAAAAAATAATCTATGTGGCGGACTGCACCTCGGAGGAGCGCGATTATGAAGGCGTGGACGAGGTACGCATGGCGGCAGAGATGAGTTTGGAGGACGCTGTTGAAGTTGCCGCCGCCGCCTCTTTGCAGGACAGGATTGACGACCGCACTCCGATGCACCCCGATACGGTGGGGGCATACAATGAAATTATCTTCCAAAAGCAGGCAAAACGCCGCAGGGAGGAAAAAGGCAACAAATAATCCCGCGAGAAAGAAGCAATTACATACGCCGGGGAGGACTTCAAATTGGCTTATAACGGAGACAATCATTACGATGATTTTGATGAGTATGAGGAATACGAGGAATACGAAGAATACGAAGAGTATTTTGACGATGATGCTGAGAACAAAGGCGACATAGTTTATGGCGGCGGTGCGGTGCGACACCGAAACAATGAGATACAGTCCCACTACACAAAGCGCGATCCGGGGAGAAAACGCGCCCGAGAAGAGGCCATGGCCAGAAGGCGGGCGGAAGTATCCTCCAGAAAGCCGTCCCCAAAAAAACTGTCCGTTAAAAAATCGTCGTCAGGTTCGACATTTTGGACGCGGCTTGCCAAGCGTAAAGACAATGTGTTTCACGGACCGGCAACCGTGCCACGCCGCCCGTCCCAAATGAAATCTTCCTCGCGGAGGCAGAAAACCTTGATTTGCGTGGTCGGTATAGTGATATCGATTGTGGTGTTGTCTACCTTTGCAATAACGTCCCTGTATAAATCAAAATCAATTTTTTCCGACGGCACGCTTGACGATAGCGCTATTCAGGAGCGGCTTATCACAGACGAGGCGAACAAGGACAAAGTTACATATTTTCTTATAGTGGGAGTGGATAAGAGCAGTATGCTCACCGACTGCATATGGCTGATGTGCTTTGACAATGTGGCGCACAGGATGGATGTTATGCAGATACCCCGAGATACATACGTGGGTCGGGACAGCCTTTATCCTCACAAGATAAACGCCGTTTACTCCAATCCCCAGACCGTTGATTGGTGCGCCAACTGCAACCGTGCGGTTACGGTCGACGAAATTGAGGACGGGAGGCACACCGTATGCGGTAAGAAGGTTGAAGAAAAGACCGAGAGCAACATAAGCGCCCTGATACGCTGCATTAACAATCGCCTCGGGATGCCGGTGGATCACTATGTACTGTTTGATTTCACGGGTTTCGAGAAAGTGGTTGACGCTATGGGCGGCGTTGACATATATCTTGATGAGGAACTCAGGGTCTATCCAAACAAGAATGAATATGAAGTGCTCCCCGCAGGTGAAAATCACCTTGACGGAAAAATGGCACTTAAATTTATGCGTAACCGCAAGGCTTATTTTGACGGCGATCTCGGCAGGGTCAAGGCGCAGAGAAGTATAATTCACGCCATGATGGATAAGGCGTCGGATATGTCCGCACTCCAGATGCTGTCAATTCTCAGGGCGGCGTACGGCAATTTCAACACCGACATGAGCTTGGAGGAAATACGTTCGTTCATAGCTCCCGTTAAGAAATGCACGCCCGAATCGCTGAATATGTTCACCATGCCGGGTACGGATCATTGGGTCAAGCCCAACCCCTCGTATTATGTATGTTACCCGGAGCAGACTGTAGAGGCTATAAACGAATGCATGATGCCATACGGTGAAAAGCTTACAGAGGAAGATATAAATTTCCCGATTCTCTACGATTGATTACCCAATGACAATAATACAAATAATAGAGATAATGAAAAATTACAAAGGAGAATGCACATGGAATCAAAGGATATGGCACTTGAGTGCGCAAAGATATTGAACGGCAAGCTTGCACAGAATCTGTCTGTATTGTATGTTCGTGAAGTCACGACATTGGCAGATTATTTCGTTATAGCGACAGGCGGCAACTCGACCCATGTGAAGGCGCTTGCCGACGAGGTTGAATTCAAGCTCAAGCAGGAGGAGATTGTTCCGGATCACATTGAGGGACACGGTTCAAATTCGTGGATAGTGATGGATTACGGAAGTGTTGTCGTCCATGTGTTCAGCGAGGAGGCCAGAGAGTTCTACGATTTGGAAAGGTTGTGGAAGGACGGCGAAAAGCTGGAGCTTAACTTCGATTGATTTTGCTGATATCGCGAAATAAACGGTGTTTGACTTCAAATTGCAGGTGAAGTCGAACGCCGTTTTTCATATATTTTATTTTTGAGGAGGATTTTTTGTTATGAAACATCTTGGAACGCAGACTATCGAGACGGAGCGCCTTATATTGCGCAAGTTCCGCACAGAGGACGCTCAGGCTATGTTCAACAACTGGGCGAGTGACGATGAGGTGACAAAGTTTCTGACATGGCCGACCTATAAAAATGTTGACGATTTAAAGAAGTATATTGATTACCTGCTTAATAATTACATGAACAATCAATTTTATGATTGGGCGATTGAATTTAAAGAAATCGGTGAGCCGATTGGAAGTATAGGAGTTGTCGATATTAACGAAAACACGCAGCTGGTTCATGTCGGATATTGCATAGGGCGCGCCTGGTGGCATATGGGCATTACCTCGGAGGCATTCGCGGCAGTAATCAAGTTTATGTTCGAGAAAGTGGGGGTAAATCGGATAGAATCGCGTCACGACCCGAACAATCCAAATTCGGGCAGGGTAATGCTCAAATGTGGCTTGAAGTACGAAGGTACGCTGCGTCAGGCAGATCTCAACAATCAGGGAATATGCGATGCGGCGTGGTACGGCATACTGCGTGGTGAATATTTTGCAAAGGTGGAGTGAGATAAGATGAATGAGCCTGAAAAAACAGAAAAAACGGGAGAGATGAAAGAAATATACGATTTTTACAACGGCGGCGCGGAAATAGACAGACTTGAGCGCGGCTTAGGTAAGGTGGAATTTTACCGCACCAAAGAAATACTCACCAAATATCTGCCCGAGAAGGGCGGCTTGGTGATATACGACATAGGGGGCGGAATCGGAGTATATTCGAGGTGGCTTGCAAAACTAGGTTATGATGTACATTTGCTTGAACTTGCAAAAAATGCGGTGGATTACGCCAAAGAGAATATGATGAACGACTGCCAATTTACTGCCGAGACCGCCGATGCACGGCACATTGACAGACCCAATGCGAGTGCCGACGCAGTACTGCTTATGGGTCCGCTCTATCATTTGCAGAGCGCCCGGGATAGAGCGGCGGCATTGAGTGAGGCTTATCGCGTACTCAAGAACGGCGGTCTGCTCATTGCGGCGGGAATATCAAAATACAGCTCCACCACATGGGCGTTATCGGTGTACGGCGAAGAAAATAATTACATTGATGACCCGATATTTTTCGATATGCTGCGCTGCGAACTTACCACAGGAAATCACAATCGACCGAGCGAATATCCCTATCTGATAGCGAAATCGTATTTCTCCACGCCTGACAGCTTCGCCGCCGAAATGGAAAGCGAGGGCTTTGAGGTAATTGATTTTCACGCGGTGGAAGGATGCGTTTGGTTCACGCCGCATTTGTATGAGAAGTGGGAACACGCCGCCGATCGCGAGCGGCTGCTTGAAATAGTGCGCCTCACAGAGCACGACAGGGAGATTATAGGCATGAGTCCGCATTTTATCGTGGCAGCGCGTAAATAAAGCAAAGAGATATATCAATTGAGGGATATATTAAGTTTGGGGGCTGAATACAATACAGCTGTGGAATTGGATTTTTGAATTTTCCTTTTTTGCATATTTTCATTGACAAAACAGGCGAATTGCTGTAAATTATTAGTATCACGACTATTTTTTAATATTATTTCGCTATTTTAAGAGAAGGAATGATAGTGTTATGAAATACGATTTTCAATCTATTGAGAAAAAATGGCAGCAGAAATGGGAGGAATGCGGTTGTTTTCACGCCGAGATAGACCGATCCAAACCCAAGTTCTACGCCCTCGTGGAATTTCCCTATCCATCGGGAGCGGGTCTGCACGTGGGGCATCCCCGTTCCTACACCGCACTGGATATAGTGGCGAGGAAGCGCCGCCTCGAGGGATACAATGTGCTTTATCCAATGGGCTGGGACGCGTTCGGTCTGCCTACCGAGAATTTTGCGATAAAGAATCACATTCACCCTTCCATAGTTACCAAGAACAACATCGATCGATTCAGGAGCCAGCTCAAGAGTCTGGGGTTGTCCTTCGACTGGAAACGCGAGGTCAATACCACTGATCCCTCGTACTACAAGTGGACGCAGTGGATTTTCCTCCAGCTCTTCAAAAACAATCTTGCCTACAAGAAAGAAATGTCGGTGAACTGGTGTACCGGCTGCAAGTGCGTGCTTGCCAATGAAGAAGTGGTGGGCGGCGTCTGCGAACGCTGCGGCAGTGAGGTTGTACACAAGGTCAAGAGCCAGTGGATGCTGAAGATAACCGAGTACGCGCAGCGTCTGATTGACGATATAGACGATTTGGACTACATCGAACGTGTAAAGGTTCAGCAGAAGAACTGGATTGGTCGTTCCACAGGTGCGGAGGTGGATTTCACAACCACTCTCGGCGACACACTAACTGTGTATACGACGCGCTGCGACACGCTTTTCGGCGCAACCTACATGGTAATTTCTCCCGAGCACCCGCTTATTGAAAAATGGGCGGATAAGCTCGCGAATATAGATGAGGTGCGCGAATACCAGCTCGCCGCCTCCAAGAAGTCCGACTTCGAGAGAACCGAGGTCGCCAAGGATAAGACAGGTGTGCGTCTGGAGGGCGTTATGGCTGTAAATCCGGTCAACAACAGGGAAATTCCGATATTCATTTCTGATTATGTTCTCGTTTCATACGGTACAGGCGCCATTATGGCAGTTCCCGCTCACGATACACGCGACTGGGAATTTGCCAAGAAGTTCGGTTTGCCGATTATCGAGGTTGTCAAGGGCGGCGAGGACGTGCAGAAGGAAGCCTTCACCGACTGCGCCACCGGAATACTGACCAATTCAGGCTTCCTCGACGGTCTGAGTGTTGAAGAAGCGAAGGCGAAGATGATTGAATTCCTCACCGAAAAGGGCATAGGTCACGCCAAGGTCAACTATAAGCTGCGCGATTGGGTATTCTCACGCCAGAGGTATTGGGGCGAGCCTATCCCGATAGTGCATTGTGAGAAGTGCGGAGCGGTCGCTCTGCCGGAAGATCAGCTTCCGCTCCTGCTCCCCGACGTCGAATCCTATGAGCCGACCGACAATGGCGAATCGCCGCTTGCCTCGATGACTGAATGGGTGAATACTACCTGCCCCAAGTGCGGCGGCCCTGCAAAACGTGAAACGGATACTATGCCCCAGTGGGCGGGTTCGTCGTGGTACTTCCTGCGTTACTGCGATCCGCACAATGACAAGGAGCTTGCCTCAAAAGAGGCTCTCGATTATTGGATGCCCGTCGATTGGTATAACGGCGGCATGGAGCACACCACGCTGCATTTGCTTTACAGTCGCTTCTGGCACAAGTTCCTGTATGACATCGGTGCAGTTCCAACCAATGAGCCGTATCAGAAGAGAACCAGCCACGGCATGATTTTGGGCGAGGGCAATGTGAAGATGAGCAAGTCGCTCGGCAACGTGATCAACCCCGACGAGATAGTCGAAACTTACGGTGCGGATACAATGAGACTTTACGAGATGTTCATGGGTGACTTTGAAAAGGCTGCTCCATGGTCGTCCAGTTCCATCAAAGGCTGTAAGCGCTTCCTCGACAGAACCTTTAACCTTCAGGAGAAGGTGATTGAAGGCGGTATCCGGCCTGAATTCGAGGGAACCGTTCACAAAACCATAAAGAAGGTAACGGAGGATATAGAGGCTCTGAAGTTCAACACTGCGATCGCTCAGCTTATGACATGGCTCAATGATATTGAAAAATGCGGTTCAATTACCAAAGAAGAGTACAAAATATTCCTCTTGCTGCTTGACCCGTTCGCTCCCCACGTCTGTGAGGAAATATGGGAAAACCAAGGCTTTGGAGATATGATCGTCAATCAGCAGTGGCCAAAGTATGACGAGGCGAAGTGCGTTGACCAAACCGTAGAAATTGCCGTGCAGATTACGGGCAAGGTCAGAGCGAGAATAAATATACCAGCAGACGCCACTCAAGAACAGGCCGTTGCAGCTGCCAAAGCAGATGAAACAATAGCCGCGATTATTGAGGGCAAGAATATTGTCAAGGAGATTTATGTCCCGGGCAGACTGGTAAATATAGTCGCAAAATAATTATTTTTGCCAATTGTGCAAAAAATATCCTTTAAACTTAGTATTTTTTTCGTCGACACTCTTGACAACCAGCTTTCTGTATTGTATAATTATACGGAATCACAATACAGTGATATGGTGGTTCCGTGACTGTGCGGAAGGAGGGGAAGTTAAATGTCATCAGAAATCAAAGTCAGGGACAAGGAGTCTCTTGACAGCGCACTCAGACGTTTTAAGAAGTCTTGCGCACGTTCGGGTATAATTCAGGAAGTCCGCAAGAGAGAAGCTTACGAGAAGCCCTCTGTACGCCGCAAGAAGAAGTCCGAAGCTGCAAGAAAGCGCAAGTACAAGTAATCGCTTGCCCGCTTAAACACATCGGATTCATATTGCCGATTCTGAAAATCAAGTGCAGGTATGCTGAATGATTCGGCGTACCTGCACTTTTTGCTTAATCCAATACGGAGGCGATCATGGCTTTATTTAAACCCAAAGAGCGAATTGATAAAATGATTTGTATAACTCCCGAGATGTTGGCCGAGGTGGGTGTGAATTCGCTTTTACTGGATATAGACAATACGATGACGACTCACAACAATCCGGTTCCCGCTGAGGGCGTCACCGAGTGGATACAACGCATGAAGGCGGCGGGCGTGAATATGATGGTTGTATCAAACAACAACGGAGAACGCGTGAGTAAATTCAGCAGTCTTTTGGGTCTGGAATTTGAAGGATCGGCCAAGAAGCCGCTCACATTCGGGTTTCGCCGCGCTTGCAGGCGGTTGGGGGTAAATCCCGAGAATACTGCCGTGGTGGGTGATCAGCTTTTCACCGACATGATGGGCGGCAATCTGCTGGGAGCTTATACAATATTGACAAAGCCCTATCAGCTCGAAAAGAGCGTGCCTTTTCGCTTTAAACGGGCGTTGGAGCGCGTCGTGATGAAATTTTGGAGAGACTGAAGGAGGCGGCCTGATAAGAATGGCTGATGTAAAATTCGGACCTGCCGGGGGCTGTGAGCGCGCGGCTGCCGAGAACATAAAATCCACTGAAAAGCTGCTGGAATTTATAGCCGCAAACGGTCTGAACGCATTTGAATACCAGTGTGGGCGCGGCGTTATGGTAAGGCAGCCAAAGGGCGCGGCAATAGGTAAGAAGGCGGCGGAGTGCGGCATAAAACTGTCGATCCATGCGCCGTATTACATATCGCTCGCCTCACCTGAAGAGGAAAAGCGCCTTAATTCGATAAAATATATATTCCAGAGCGCTCAGGCGGCGGATTGGATGGGCGCGGACAGAATCGTAGTTCACCCGGGAGGATTGGGCAAGAAATCCCGCGAGGAGGCAACCGCGATGGCCATGGAGACATTAGCGGCGGCTCAGCAGTATCTTGACGGGCATGGATTAGGGCACGTGCATATGTGTCCCGAAGTGATGGGCAAGATAAATCAGCTCGGGGATTTGTCGGAGGTGCTGGAATTCTGCACGTTGGACGAAAGGATAATTCCGTGTGTGGATTTCGGACATTTGAACAGCCGTATGCAGGGAACTATGGATTATGCCAAGGCTCTGGACGAAATTGAGAATAAGCTGGGTGTTGACAGGCTGAGATGTATGCACATACATTTCTCAAAAATCGAATATACATCGGGTGGAGAGAAACGCCACCTGACCTTTGCCGACGATATTTACGGTCCGCAGTATGAGCCGCTGATGGAGGAATTTGTGCGCCGCGATATGTCTCCGACGGTGATTTGTGAATCGGCGGGGACGCAGACCGACGACGCGGCGGAAATGATGAGGTATTATAGGTTGCTTGAGACAGCCGATAGAAAAAGCTGAAGTCAAGCGGGCGGTATAAGACGGTTTTAAATTTTTTTATTAATTTACAGGCCGCATGGAAAGAGGTCCGACGAGATATGAAAAAAATTCTTATAATAAACGGCCCCAATCTCAATATGGTTGGCGTTCGCGAGCCGGGGGTTTACGGAACCGAGACATTGGAGGCCATTTGCGACAGGGTTGCCGAGTACGCGCATTCCCTGGGGCTGGAGGCGGATTTTATCCAAAGCAACCACGAGGGCGTTATACTGGATAAAATCCACGGTGCGAAGGCAGAATATGCGGGCGTTGTGATAAACGCGGGTGCATGGACTCACTACAGTTACGCGCTGCGCGACGCCATTGCCGCAGTCAAGCCGCTGCCATTTGTAGAGGTGCATATGTCGAATATACACGCGCGCGAGGAATTTCGCCATCATTCGGTGATATCACCCGTGTGCGCGGGGCAGATATGCGGTTTCGGGTCGCACAGCTACATTTTGGGCGTTCAGGCACTCGCCTCGCTCATTGAGCAATAGAAAGAGGTTCTTGCTTATGGCAAACAAATTTCAACAGAGAACTGCCGCGCTGCTCGAACTTATTCCTGAGCAGTATGACGGAGCGTTGATTATTTCAGAGGTGAACGGGTACTACTTCACCGGCTTCAATTGCGATAACGGATATTTTCTTGCGACTAAAAACGGTTGTGCGTACATAACTGATTCACGCTATACCGAAGCGGCGCGTAAGGCAATAGCGTGGTGTGATGTGGAGGAATACGGCAGCGGTAAAATGAAGCAGGTATGCGGCGGAGCAATTTCCAAGCTGGGCGTCGAACGACTTTTGGTGGAATCAAGCCGCATGACGCTTCAGCAATACGGCGATATGTCCGAAGTGTTTGAACCCGCGCTGCTGAGCGGCGATGGCGGGCTTGACAGCTTCATACAGGCGCTGCGCGTCCGCAAAGACGCTGAGGAAATATCATTCATCAAGGCGGCCCAGGCGATTTCCGAGCAGTCTCTCAAGTATGTGTTAGGACTGATTCGCGAGGGAGTATCCGAAGCCGAACTGGCGTTTGAATTTGAATTTCATGCCCGCAGAATGGGCGCGGAGCGGCTTGCATTTGATTCTATCGTGGCCTCTGGCGAAAACGGTTCGATGCCACACGCTGTTCCCGGCGGACGAAGAATAAGGAGGGGCGACCTCATAACATTTGATGTGGGAACGGTAGTGGGAGGCTATCATTCCGACATGACCCGTACGGTCGCTTACGGTAAGGTGAGCGATGAGCAACGCAAAATTTACAATATAGTGCTCAGAGCTCAGCAGGAGGCGATGGACTATCTTATTTCGGGCGGCGATGACCTGGCCGAGTGTGATGCGGCGGCGCGCGATGTCATCAGTGCGGAGGGATACGGACAGTATTTCGGACACACCACAGGGCACGGCGTCGGTCTGGAAATACATGAATTTCCGACGGTGTCATTTCGCGGCGGCAAGATACCTACGGGTGCGGTTATAACGGTTGAACCCGGTATTTATATCCCCGGGAAGTACGGAGTGAGAATAGAGAATATGATGTATAAGACCGAAAAGGGAGCGGTCAATTTGACGGGTATGGACAGGGAGCTTGTGGAGCTGGGATGATGATTATTCTTAACACACAATCATACGCATTTGCTCAAAAAAATTACAAAAAAATTTAAAAATCGCTTGCAATTATGATGTTTTTGTATTATAATACTAAGCGGTAAGTTATTTCATGGAGGTTAAAACTAAATGATAGTAGCAGGAGATTTCAGAAACGGCGTTACGTTTGAGATGGATGGGGCCGTTTATTCCATTATTGAATTTCAGCACGTTAAGCCCGGCAAGGGCGCCGCTTTCGTTCGCGCGAAGCTGCGCAATGTGATAACCGGTGCCGTGACTGAAACCACGTTCAATCCGTCCGCAAAGTTCCCGACGGCTTATGTTGAGCGCAAGGATATGCAGTACCTTTACGAGGACGGCGGTCTGTATTACTTTATGGACCCTGAGACATACGAGCAACTTCCTATTAACGAGAGCACTCTCGGCGACAACTTTAAGTTCGTAACGGAAAACATGACCTGCAAGGTGCTTTCCTACAAGGGAAATGTCTTTGGCGTGGAACCCCCGAACTTTGTTGAGTTGAAGGTTACAAAAACCGACCCCGGATTCAAGGGCGATACAGCCACCAACGCCACCAAGCCTGCGGTTCTTGAGACAGGCGCTGAAATCAAGGTTCCGCTTTTTATTGAGGAAGGCGACATGATAAGAATTGACACGAGAACCGGACTCTATATGGAACGCGCATAATTGAGTTTTTACTAGCATTTGGTTTTGAAAAATAATAGACAGAAGGGGAAATTTATTATGAATAAGTTGGAGAAGCTGGCTTATCTCAAGGGCTTGGTTGCCGGTTTAAATCTTAACGATGATAAGAAAGATACAAAAGTAATTAAGTATCTTATGGAGCTTCTGGAAGATATGGTGCTCGATATGGAAAATCTCGAGGACGGCTTCAGCGAGTTCCAGCAGCAGCTTGACGAGGTTGACGAGGATCTCGGTGCTATTGAAAGAGATCTTTATGAGGCCGACAGCAGTAAGTCGGACAATACAAAGAGCAATAAAAAGAAGAAATCGAAGAAAACCAAAGATGAACTATACTATGAGGTGACGTGCCCCACCTGTGGCGACACGATATGCCTCGATGAAGATCTAATTAATGTCGGAGAGATGGAGTGTCCGAACTGCGGCGAGAAGCTTGAATTTGATCTGGACAACTGATTGGTTCTTAATTTCCTTTGATGTGAGATTTTTCTGTGCCTGTGTTCAGGCTTGTTTGAGCTGTGCATTTTGAGAAGTCTCTTTGTCGTTCAGTCGTTCACCCGGTCGGTCAGATAAGAGGTAAGTCCTTTAGTGAGTGTCTCTCCTCTGTTTATCCCACAAAACCATTTGATTTTAAGTTTAATAATGCTTTGTTTGCAAAAAGGGGAGTTTGGCAACATGGGTTTGCCATGCTCCTCTTTTGATATACTGTTTTCTTCGGAGGGAGACAATTATTGACAAAAATAAAAATATGCGGCATGACAAATATTGATGATATAAAATGCGTCAATGAAAATAATGTGGATTTTGCAGGATTCGTAATGTTCTTTCCAAAGAGCAGGCGCAATATGGAACCTGCGGCAGTCGTTGAACTGATGAGATATCTCGAACCGTCTGTTAAAAGTGTGGCGGTGGTAGTTTCACCCACATTGGAGCAGCTCGACACAATACAAAAACGGTGCAGCTTTGACTACATTCAGATACACGGCGAACTGAGCAATGATGTGCTGGATGCGGCACAGATTCCCATTTTGCGGGCATTTAATGTATCGAATATGTGTGAATTTGAAAGGTGGAAAGGCTGCCCGAAAATCGCGGGCTTTGTGTTTGATGCCGCTGAACCGGGCAGCGGCAAGGTCTTTGACTGGTCTGCTGTGAAAAATATCGAATGTTCCGATGGTAAAATAATGCTGGTGGCGGGGGGATTGAATCCCGAAAACGTAGCGGGAGCAGTTGAATATCTGCGGCCGTACGGCGTTGACGTCAGCTCGGGAGTTGAAAATTCCGGCGGCAGTGGCAAGGATCCCGATAAAGTGCGCGAATTTGTGCGGCGGGTGAGAGAGTGTGATTGAGTTTTTATGGCAGGGTCTGCAAAATGAGTGACAATACAAGACGTGGATTTATCGCGACAGATGCCGTGGATTTTGCTGAGGATAAAATTCAATTGCTGAGACGCGCGCAATCGGATATATCGGTTATGCTCGACCGCGGATATCCGATCAAGGGAATTTCCGTGCTGGTCGGAAATCATCTTCAATTGACCGAGCGCCAGAGATTGGCGGTGGTTCGGGCAACTTCCTCAACGGCCGATATTCGGGCACGAAAATTTAAGCAGGTCATTGGCGGCGCAGACGGCAGATGTGTGTATATTGACGGCTTGAATGTTATCATCACGCTTGAAACTGCGCTGTCGCGGACAACCATGTTTAAGTGCATGGACGAAACCGTGCGGGATTTGGCTGCGATTCGCGGTACTTATCGTCTGATTGGACACACCCGTACCGCTGTCATGCTTCTGGGGGAATACCTGGAAGAAATCGGCGCCGGCGGCGTTACGATATATCTTGATGCACCCGTGTCCAATACGGGTCGGCTCAAGGCTCTGATTGCCGATTGCTTTGAGAAGTTCAGCTTTGATTTTGACATTCGGCTTGTACCAAATGCAGATGTGATGCTGCGCGATAAGTGCAATGTGATTACAAGCGATGCGATAATTCTCAACGAGTGCGTGAGCTGGCTCAATTGTGCAGCCGAGATAATTGAAGATAAATTGAGTGACGTGAGAATCATTCAATTGATTGGAGAATAGGAGAAATGGAAGAATTTGAAAACGGGATATGTGTGCGGTTAAGGGCGTCTTGATTAAGGGCGGCACGCTGGAATTCGGAGAAAGTCCCGAGGAAAACGCTTGTCAGAGAATACCGTGAGGAAACGGGACTTGAAGTAAAGTCCGACAGACTGCTGTGTGTCTCGTTGGTGCATATGAACCCAAATTATCAGGTAATTGTGATAATGTATCTGTGCCGCTGCGGGGATTGCAGCAGGGTGAGAATTTCAGACGAACATTCGGACTACAAATGGGCGGGAAAAGAGGAACTACAAAAGTACTTGACAAAGGGAATTGTTGAGGAAATAAACAAGAATAATTTATGGAGTAAGTGATTTGTTGAGTTCAGAAGATTTAAAGAAGCGTCAATTTATGACTTTTTATGGATTTTTGGGAATTGTTATTTTTGTTGCAGTGTTTTTGGCGGTTGCAATTTCAATTCGCTTATATCAGAGATGTCGGTGCGATGCCGGTTACAATATTGGCAGGAATCATATGTATGAATTGGGTTTTGACGATGACGACATTGAAAACGGTCAGGACGATGCAGATGCGGATCTGTATGTATTTCGCAAGAAGAAGACCTGCGGGAAATGCGACCAATAAAGCGAGCGATTTAGAGCGCTTATTTATACGAAAAACTCACGGCAGAAGTCGTCGCAATGTTTTAATTGAGCGGATAAGGGAAGATAAATTTGTCTGCCGAACAGACGTTTATAAGAACGATGAGAGGAATAATTCATGTGGGAATGTTAGCTCAACTAAAGGAAAATATAACCGATATACTTTTTCCGCGAAGATGTCCGCTTTGCGGCTCGGTGATAAATCGCAATGAGCGAATTTGCAGCAGATGTTCAAAGGACGTAGAATTTATCCGCCGCCCGATTTGCCGCACCTGTGGGCGTCCGCTTTATACGTGCGATTGCAGGAGGGGACAATATGCTTTCGTGCGCAATGTCTCTCCTCTTGTCTATACCAGGGCTGCCAAGCGCGGCATACGACGCATGAAATTCAACAACTCTCCTTCCTCATGCACATATTTTGGCAAGCTCATGGCGAATGTTGTCAGGAGAGAATACACAGATATAGGCATTAATTTCGACTGCGTTATAGGCGTTCCAATGCATTCCGACGATTATCGAAACCGCGGCTATAATCAAGCGGCACTCCTCGCCAAGATTGTCGCAGAGGAACTGGAGCTTCCGCATTACATTCACGTATTGGTCAAGTATCGCAAAAACAGCGCACAGCACACGCTTTCGTTCAAAGAACGACAGCAAAATATCAAAGGCGTGTTTCGCGTTGCAATGCCCGAAATGATTCGCGGCTGCACGGTGCTTCTCTGCGACGACGTTACCACATCGGGCAGTACTCTCAACGAGTGTGCTTTAACATTGTTGGAGGCAGGTGCAAAATCGGTCTACTGCGTGACTGCCACAGTTTCCGTACTTTCTGAAATGCCTGCGATCAAGGCGGCGGCGTTTAACACGCCGTGGCTTTGATGTGAGTGTGAATTGCGATCCGGAATATAGAAAAAGCATGACATCAATTTGTAAAATTTAACATAAAATATGTTGCAAGAGCCAAGCATATTTGATATAATCAAACTGTTGTATCACATTTGCAAATTTAAAAATCCCGAAAGGAAGTCAAAATTATGTACGCAGATATGCTTGATTCAATTGAATTTTTGAAGTCTTATGACAGCGATGTCGCTTCAGCAATGGGCGATGAGCTTGCCAGACAGAGAAGGAACCTCGAACTGATAGCCTCTGAAAATCTTGTTTCTCCCGCCGTAATGGCGGCGATGGGTAGCGTTCTAACCAACAAGTACGCCGAGGGTTATCCGGGAAAGAGATACTACGGAGGCTGTCAGTGCGTAGACGTTGTGGAGGACATCGCGCGCAAGAGGGCTTGTGAGCTTTTCGGCGCAGAGCACGCCAATGTTCAACCCCATTCCGGAGCACAGGCAAACACGGCTGTGTATTTCGCCCTGCTCAACCCGGGCGACACTGTTATGGGCATGAATCTCGCGGAGGGCGGACACCTCACGCACGGCTCGCCTGTAAATATGTCGGGTAAATACTTCAACTTTGTCGCGTACGGAGTTGACCCCGAGACACACAGAATTGACTACGACAAGTTGTATGAAACCGCAATGCAGATTAAGCCCAAGATGATTGTCGCGGGTGCGAGCGCGTATCCCAGGGCTATCGACTTCGCCAAGTTCAGCGAGATAGCTAAGGCCTGCGGAGCTTATCTCATGGTAGATATGGCTCACATAGCGGGGCTGGTAGCGGCAGGCGTTCATCAGAACCCCGTCGAGTACGCCGATATCGTCACCACTACCACGCATAAAACGCTCCGCGGTCCGCGCGGCGGCATGATTCTCTGTCGCGAGGAGTACGCAAAGGCTATAGACAAAGCCATATTCCCTGGCACGCAGGGCGGCCCGCTTATGCACACGATTGCGGCGAAGGCTGTCTGTCTCGGCGAGGCTCTTAAGCCTGAATTCAAGGCATACGGCAGACAAATTGTCGCAAATGCGGCAGCTATGGCCGAGGAATTCGACGCGCGCGGCGTGAAGATGGTTTCGGGTGGTACCGACAATCACCTCATTCTGCTTGATCTGCGCGATACGGGCATCACGGGCAAGGAGCTTGAACATCGTCTGGACGAGGTTTATATCACCGCCAACAAGAATACCATTCCCAACGAGCCGCTCAGCCCGTTTGTCACAAGCGGACTTCGCCTCGGTACGCCCGCAGTCACTACGCGCGGTTTGGTCGAGAAGGATATGAAGAAGATCGCGGAGTATATTTCTCTTGCCATTACCGACTTCGAGGGCAATGCGGACGCGATCCGCGAGGGTGTTACCCAGCTGCTTGAAGCGTATCCGCTTTACCAATAATCCAATTCGATTGGCTTTGGCTTCATCAGTCTTGAGAATGAAATTATAATTGAACAAATAGAAAAAACCGCGCCTGCGTTGAGACTGTAGTAAATCTCAGTGCAGGCGCGGTTTTATTATGAGGTGAATGAGTCTTAGTCATTGTTTGTCGCTTGCGTTTTTCAGAGATAATTTAACCCTATTTCAAAAACAAAAGTGAAGAGAGCGGGTGCTATTGGCCGAAAGCATGGGATCCCACAAGCAAAGCGGTCAAAACACATCGAAGTTAACGACGGTTTGGTCGAGCGCAGAACAAGAACAAGTAACCATTTTTCATAAAGCCTTTCCCGATTTTTCAGTTACAAAAAATACGCACCAACAAGAAAATCTAAGATTTTCGAGTGGACACATAAAGCCAGTCCAACTTTTTTACATTGCCCGGTGCTGTTATTGAAAATTAATTTCCGTGCTTGCGTGTAGGTTTGGGGCTGACCGAATCATTGACGTGAAATTTCCGTCTCATATACAGAATGTATTTATGAATTAAAGTATGTTTATTTGTGGCTCGGGTACAATATTAGTATACTTTAGTATTCTTTGATTGTCAAGTAATATTTATACAATGGTACAAAGATATTTGACTTCTGGAAGGGAATAAAATATTATGTTTGAAGATATTATCAAACAACTGAGGTTGAACCAAGGGCTAAATCAGGTAGAATTGGCCAAGGAACTGCACGTCACCAAGCAATGTATTTCAAATTGGGAAAATGGAAATATCGCGCCGTCAGTGGATATGCTAATCAAAATCGCAAAATATTTTTCGGTCAGCACCGATTATCTTCTCGGTATGGATAACAGACGTTATATAGAAACCACAGGACTTACCGACAGGCAGATCACGCACATTCAGCAAATCATTGGAGATATATTGGAGAGCAAGTAAAAATACGCCTGTACACGACTTTAGCAGCCGAGTACAGGCGTATTTTTTAAAATTCTTTGGTGTGGTTGAACCAAGTTAATTTTGTCTGTAATCAGCAAGAAAATCCCTCAGACTGTCCGCCGCGTATTTAAGTTCATCGAGCTGTGGCAGATAGACTATGCGGAAATGGTCGGGTGTCTCCCAGTGGAATCCGCCGCCGTGGGTAAGCAGGATTTTCTTTTCGCGGAGGAAATCCAGCACAAATTTTTCGTCGTCAGTGATGTTAAATTTCCTGATATCCATTTTTGGGAATATGTAGAACGCGGCCTTTGGCTTAACCGCGCTCATACCCGGGATATCGTTTATCGCGTTATATATCAGCTCGCGCTGCTCATAAATCCGTCCGCCCGGAGCCAGCAGTTCCTTGCTTGTGTCGGCGTTCTCCAGAGCCGTGGGAATGAGTGACTGCGCAGGTGCGTTGGAGCAAAGGCGCATGGACGAAAGGAGATTTAACCCCTCTATGTAGCCCCGCACATGAGATTTTTCGCCGCAGAGAGTCATCCAACCGCAGCGGTATCCGGCTATGAGGTGCGATTTGGAAAGGCCGTTGAAGGTGACGGAAAATATGTCGGGCGCAATGGCGGAAATTGAAGTGTGCTCCAAACCGTCCATCACAAGGCGGTCGTAAATTTCGTCGGAATAGACGATAATGCCGTTTTCACGAGCAATTTGAGCTATCTCCTCCAGCAGCTCACGCGGGTAAAGCGCACCTGTGGGATTGTTCGGATTGATTATAACTAAGCCCTTGGTGCGGGGTGTTATCTTGGAGCGAATGTCGTCCACATCGGGATACCAGTCGGCGCTCTCGTCGCATATGTAATGCACCGCCTTGCCGCCTGCCAGCGTGACGGAAGCCGTCCAGAGGGGATAGTCGGGCGCGGGAACAAGAACCTCGTCACCGCTGTCAAGCAGGCTTTGCATCGACATGGTGATAAGCTCGCTCACACCGTTTCCCGTGTAGATATCGTCGGGAGTGACGCCTGCTATATGCTTTACGTTAACGCAGTAGTCTGCGATGGCCTGACGCGCAGGGAGCAGACCCTTTGAATCGGAATATCCTTCGGTAGAAGTGAGGTTGTCGGACATCGCTCGAATGATCGCGTCGGGGGCGCGGAAACCGAAGGGAGCGGGGTTGCCTATGTTGAGCTTGAGAATCTTTTCTCCTTGGGCAATCATGCGATTGGCTTCGTCCATTACAGGACCGCGTATATCATAGCAGACATTATCCAGCTTGTGAGACTTGTTGAATGATTTCATTGTAAAATACCCTCTTGGAAAAGTAATTTGTTTGAGTTCAATAATACCACATTCAATAGATCAAGTCAACCAAATAATAAGTCACAATACGGTAATGAATCCGGAAATTGAAATATATGGTGTCTTTTTACATTGGAAATTAAATTCATGTTCGAAAATCGTAACGATTTTTAACTTTACAAACGAAGCAAAACGATATAGAATAATGTTATTGTAATTGCAGTAATTAAAACAGTCCAAATATCTCATATAACCGGTTGTTTCGCTTTGGATTGGGTCATAATTTTTGTCGGCCCCGATAAATCAATTCAATGTGTAGTGTAATTTACGGTATTTGTGTGCAAATTTAGGTATATTTAGCGATTGAATTAGCGCCGGTATTTTGATATAATATTACGAATGAACATTTTGTGTGTTTTACATTTTTGATATTGGAAAGATATCGAAAAATACAAAACAATATTGACAGATATCCGGAGAGTGAATCATTTGGCAAATATAACAGACGCAAAGCGGATAGTGATAAAAGTTGGCACGTCCACCCTTACATACGAAAACGGCAAGCCGAATATCCGCCGCATAGACCATCTCTGTCGCGTCATAAGCGATTTGTGTAATTCCGGCAGAGAGATAGTTCTCGTCACATCGGGTGCGCTGGGCGTGGGTGTTGGCAAGCTCGGAATTTCCGAACGTCCGAAGGACGTCGCGGGCAGGCAGGCCATGGCTGCGGTCGGTCAGTGCGAGCTTATGTTTCTTTACGACAAAATTTTTTCAGAGTACGGAATGAACGTGGCACAGGTTCTTCTTACCCGTTACGACGTGGAGAACCAGCACCACAAAGACAATGTGATAGAGTGTATTTCGGCGCTGCTAAATATGTCAATAATACCTATAGTAAACGAGAACGACACGGTAGCAATCGATGAACTCACGGGAAATAACATCGGCGATAATGACAATCTTTCCGCAATAGTGGCAAACATGGTGGGTGCGCAGGCTCTTGTTATGATAACCGATATCAACGGGCTTTACGACCGCGACCCGCGCGACGACGATTCCGCCGTACAAATACCCGTAGTTCTGGAGATTACCGACGCGCTCAAAGAAATGGCGGGCGGTTCCGGTTCCAAGCGCGGCACGGGCGGAATGGTTACTAAATTGCAGGCGGCGGAGTTTGCCTGCGGCGCGGGAATTGACACTTACATAGTGAGCGACGATCCGAATAATTTGTACTACCTTGTAGACGGCAAAATCACGGGAACACATTTCGTGCCTGTGCGCACAGGCGCGAAGAGTTAAAAACGCCTGACATACTCTGATAGTTTAAAAACAAGATTTGTTTTGGGAGGAACGACAGCATGAAGCTTGAGATTATGGGAGAGAAAGCCGTCAGCGCCGAGAGAATACTCGGAACGGCCGACACGAATTTAAAGAACAAGGCGCTGGAGGCCATGGCGGCAGCGTTGATTGAAAGGACCGACGATATCATCGCAGCCAATGCAAAAGATATGGACAGCGCCGCAAAACAAGGCATGAAAGACAGTATGCTTGACCGCCTTCGCCTTACGCCCGAGAGAATAGAGGGCATGGCGGACGGAATCCGCCAAGTGGCGGCCCTTGCCGACCCGATAGGAGAGGTAATAGAGGGAAGCGTTCGTCCCAACGGCATGAGAATACGCAAAGTGCGCGTCCCGCTCGGCGTGGTGGGAATAATTTATGAGGCTCGTCCAAACGTCACCTCCGACGCGGCCGCGCTTTGCCTGAAATCCGGAAATGTCTGTATACTGCGCGGCGGCAAGGAAGCTATCTGCTCCAATATGGCTATTGCCGATGTCCTCCGCGAGGCGGTGAAGTTGGCCGGACTGCCAGCCGACTGCATTCAGCTTGTGGGCGATACCTCTCGCAGAGTGGCCAGCCAGATGATGAAGCTCAATGAGTATATAGACGTGCTGATACCCAGGGGGGGAGCAGGTCTGATTAAAGCGGTGATGGAGAATTCAACCGTACCCGTCATAGAGACAGGGGTTGGCAATTGTCATGTTTACGTTGACAAAACGGCCGACATAGATATGGCGGCGAATATAATATTCAACGCCAAAACCTCCCGTCCGAGCGTATGCAATGCGATCGAAACCATTCTGGTGCATAAGGATATCGCGCCGCAGGCTCTCCCGGCAATCAAGGCGAGACTTGACGAGAAAAATGTGGAAATCAGAGGCTGTGACCGCACTGCGGAGATTCTTGGTCCCTGTGTCGTGCCGGTTTCAGAGCAGGATTACGCCGTGGAATTTCTCGACTACGTACTTGCGTGCAGGGTTGTGGATTCCATAGACGCGGCGATCGATCATATAGCCAAGTACTCCACCGGACACAGCGAGTGCATAGTGACATCAGACTACTTTTGCGCCGAGAAATTTACCGCGGCGGTGGACAGCGCTGCGGTTTACGTCAACTGTTCCACGCGGTTCACCGACGGGGGCGAATTCGGGCTGGGCGCAGAGATAGGCATATCCACTCAGAAACTCCACGCGCGCGGTCCCATGGGCATAAGGCAGCTTACAAGCTCCAAATTTATCATTCAGGGAGACGGGCAAATCAGATAAATCTAATAAAAGGCAAGACAATTTAAAGATAATCAAAAACAGGGGGAATGACTTTCCGTGGCAAGCAACAATAATCACAATAACAATAATCAGCCGCGCCGCAAAAGAAACAAGAAACCTGTAAAGCGTTACAGCGAAGAGTACAATAACCGCCCGAATCCCTACACAGGATATTCATCGGACGGAAATTATCACCCCGAGGCGAAGAAGCGCTCGATTGAAAAAAATCACACTGTGAGGACGTCTGAATCGGGGACATCCGCAAGTACGGATAGTAATGCATCTGACCGGAATTATGATTACAGCCGATCCGCGATGACTGACGCCGTATGGCCGCCGCCAAGCGAGTCTCGGCCGAAATCCGATCCCGAGTCCGCGCCGGCTGAGGCAAATAAATTTGCGTCTGCGCGTTCTGATTCCGCACGTGAGCCGCAAAAGCCGGCGGAGAAATACGGAGAAGAAGAGGTACAACATGATTCCGGCGATATCGCCGATCTGGAGGAGACGGCGGCCAAGCTCGAAAATAAGGCGGGTTCGCCCAATTCAAACGGCACGTCACACCGAAAGAGCGGGAGCCATCGAAAAAAACACACCAACAGGCAGTACAGCGAAGCGGACAGAAGGGCTAAGATGGAGGCCAAAAGGGCGGCTGTCGATAAAATAGCTCAAGGTGTGGAGGCACATTCAGTGTCGGAGCAGATGATAGACGACATATCCAATATGTCAAAGGTAATAGAGGGTATGTCAAAAGAAGAAAACGCCAAGAGGGCGGGGCAGAGCGATAACGGCGGCGGAGTAAATTGGGAAGAAATTTATGACGCGGCGTTTCCTCCGAAGGAACAGGAGCCGATTAAGGAAGAAAAAAAATCCAGAACTAAAAAGCGAAGGATTGAATTTGATGAGGTTTCGGAGCAGAGCGAGCCAATGCCGGTCAAGCCAGTTGTGCTGGGTGAGGACGAGGCTCTCCCATATGATTTGATAGTGGAAGAAAACGCGCGTGAGGCGGAGGAAGCAAAGGCAAGAGCCGAAGCCTCCGCAGACACGCCCGCTCAGAATTTACAGCAGGAGGCCGGTTCCTTTAAGAATCCGCCGCTCGCCCCTTCGGATCTCATACCCGTGCTGGATTTCGAGAAACCTGCAAACGGCGCGGAGGCTGCCGGAGCGGATAGTGATGAAGAAACCGAAAAGACAGCGGATGCTGCGGACTCTGAGGAAGATTCCGTCGGAGCGGGTCAAGACACAATAGACGACGTTTCGGGCGGCGTTTCAATTGAGGAGATCATCGGCGCCATAGAACGGGAAAAGCTTGAGGCATCTAAAGAGGCGGCTTCGGCTGTGTTTGCCGCCGGACTGCCGGATTTCGCATTAGGAGACATGAATTTTGAAACCGACAAATCCGAGGGGTGGCATGAAATAGCGCCTCCCCCCTTGGAAGACACCGATTCTCAGACGGAGCAGGGAAAATCGGAGCATCCGAAAGAGGACGACAGTGTCAGTTTGCTGTCGGAGAGGTTAATGCAATCCTACATGGAACTGGAGGATCAGCCGCTGGAGTATATTCCCGATGACGGCACAGACCAAGACTTTACCGAACAATTCGGCATAGGAGCGGAGCCTACTGAAACCGTGGATTTAAACCGATTCTTTGAGCCGACAGAAGTTGTCGAGCCTACAGAGGTTGATGTTGAGGTTACAGTCGTGCCAGAGGAGACCATTGCTGAAACTTCGGGGTCCGTGGAGTCCTTAGAGCCTGAAAAGCCGTCCGATACCGTTGCCGTGGATATTGATATCTCTGAAATAGAAGATGACATTTTCGCTGAAACAGACATATCAAATCTTGAAGAAGAAAATATCGCCGAGGAGACAGCTGACGATTCGAGCGAAGACGCCGTCAAGGAAAAGATCGAAAAGCTGGTAGAGGCGGCGGAACTCGCCGAGGTACTCAGGCAGGAAAGCGAGGATTCATCTGCCACGGGTGTGCAGTCGAACGACGACGTTGACATATTCAGCGTTGTGGTACCTGCTGAAGGCGATTCTCAAAATGAGTTCGAGCAGACGGTGATTGCCTCTGAGGAAGAGGTAATAAGGGAATATCAGCCGCACAAAAACGCAGAGCGGCACAAGGACGACAATGTGTTCGAGTCGGTGCTTATCGTTGATGACAGCCGTGGTGTGGTTGACAGTGAAGCGGCGCAGAAGCAGGACGATACGCAGTTCTTACATTCGGTGGCTGTGGAGAATCCCACAGCGGTGTTTCAACTGCCTGACGATCCGATACTGTTGCCCCCGGACATGGACGACACAGATTTCAGAGAGCATTGGCTTGACGAAGACGAGGACGGTGACGAAATGGCAACACGAACCAAGCGCGCCCGCCGCAGGATATCGGCGTTTATTGGCGGCGTGGCCATACTGTTCGTAGTTATGGTGGTTGTGAGTGTGCTGAGCACCGTTGTTACGGGCTTCAGCAATATAGGCAGCACCAACGAAAAGAAGCTGGAATACAGTGAGTTTATAACACCGGTTGTGATGAATGACCCCGCTCCCTTTGAGACCATTGATAAGGCAGATAACCAAATGTTGCTTGAAAGCTCTATTTGGCGCGTCTTGGGTGAGATGAGTGCAACGGAGGATTATGAATACACCTATGATGCCACGAGGAAAATAGTTATTTCGGCCGATGACGTGGCAAAGGCCGGGCGTCAACTCTTCGGCAGTGAAGTTGAGCTCAATATGAATGTACTGAGTGAATCCGACGGAAGTGCGATTTATTACTACGACAGCGTAGACAACAGCTTTCACATATCTACAGGGGGAGTGCTTGGTCCGTCACCTGTAATAACCAAGATGGCGCAGAAGAGCGACTATGTGTCGCTTGTCGTGGGCTATGTCGATGGAGACGAGATGTCGCTTACCTCGTCGGACGATGAAGTTGAATGCTATAAATATATGGAGTATGTATTGGCGCTGAACCCTGACCAATCCTATTATATCCAGAGCATAAGAGACTATGTAGAGGAATAACTTTCCATGTCACATAACAAAAGCCGAAATGCGCCGCACCTTTTAACGATGCGTTCATGCATTCGGCTTTGTTTTTATTTTTATTTTTTCTTCGGCTGGCACGACAGACGAAAATAAACCCTGATAAAAGGATAAATGATATGATGAATAAGATGATTGGATTATTGAAAAAGGAGCCAATGCTGACGGTATCGGTGTTGGCTGCGTTAATTGCCATGTTTATCACCCCTCCATCAGCAAGCCTGATTTCACATATTGATTTCAGGACGCTCGGCACTCTCTTTATGATGCTGACTGTGCTTGAAGGGTTCAAAAAGGAAAACATTTTCCGACCCATCTTGAAGCTTGCGGGAAGTATCGGTTCCATGGCGGGACTGTCGCTGTTCCTGGTGTTTTCGGTGTTTTTCTCATCAATGTTTGTGACAAACGATGTATCATTGATAATTTTTGTTCCGATCACTATAATTCTGTTCCGAGCCGGAGAAAAAGAAAAATATATACTTCCCATAATCACCATGGAAAATATCGCCGCCGTAAGGGGATCTCTGCTGACGCCCTTTGGAAGTCCGCAGAACCTTTTTATCTACGGTCAGTCGGGTGTGTCTGCGGGCAGATTTATCTTGTATATGCTGCCTATCTGGATTATTTCGGCAGTTTTGCTCGCCTTATTCGTAGTGTTTCTGTACCGAAAGAATATAAGGGAGCGGACAAGCATATGCGATTCTTCCTTTGTTGGCGAATGGCCCAAAGAGAGGAATGCACACAGGATAGGCTATATCTGCATATTTGCTGTTGTGATCTGGACTATAGTAAGCAGGACAAACCTATGGCCATATATTGCGGCGGCGGTAGCGGTAGCGGTTTTCTGCATCGATAGAAAAATTCTGCTCAAAACCGACTACGTGCTGCTGCTTACCTTCTTTTGTTTTTTCATTTTCTCATCGTCCATCGCTTCAAATGAGAAAATATCCGAATTTTTGAGCGGAGCCGTCGCAAATCGCGAATACGCTTGGGGAATACTCCTCAGCCAGCTTATATCGAATGTCCCTGCGTCCATAGTGCTCTACCAATTCGCGGAAAACCGAGGCGCGTTGCTGTACGGTCTAGATTCGGCAGGACTGTGTACTATAATAGGCTCTTTGGCGTCGGTTATTAATTACCGAATTTATATCAGAGAATACCCGGGAAACGGCGCTAAATTTATCAAAGTTTTTACCCTGATAAGTCTGGCCTTTTTCGCTCTGGTTGTTGTGCCGGGTTATCTCATCAGCCTGTCGCCGTTGTAATACTTTTGTAATTTTTTCCGAAACTGTTTTTTTGTTGCCCAACCTGTAGACGCCCTGAGCAGTTTAATTATTTGTATATCACAAAGCGGCTGTAGGAAAATAAAGAATTGTCAGAATTTATTTTTCACATATTTTATGCCCTGTATACCTGAATTACGTCACAACGCAGTTCGGGTATACAGGGCATCGTTATTTAGACTTTAATTTCCGATAAACGGGGTTTTCAGGTCACACTCAACAAAGTTATGGTGAGTGACTTGCTGTTCGATTGGCGGAAGTTTTCTCCAGTCTCCGTACAGGTGGGTTAGGTATTCGTCATAGTGTTCTACTCCGAAAACCTCTATATTTTCAAATTTGTACAGAGTGGGAGTACCCATGATTCGTGTCTCCATAATCTCCCTAAAACGCCACGCCCCAAGCATATTCCCACCGTACTTGCATTTATCGAAGTCGTGTTCTTTGCATATATCATGGATTTTAAGCCGCAGCTTATTGTTGTCGATTATAAAATTGGGAATCGCATGAGCGGCACAGGCCACGGCTCTTTTATAAAGATTTTTTTGGGGATCGATTGCCATCACCCGCGTCATGTATAATCTGAAAAGATAGTCTAACTTTTTGAAATTCTTTTTGCTCTCGTCAAGGGTATTACCCGCACCATCGAGTGGGAATATGTCGATAAAGATGCCCCGCTTGATGTTTATGCGGGCGTGTTCCACCAATGTTGTAGTGGTATCATACAATTTAGAACAGGTGTATATAAAATTTCGATCGTCGCTGTGAGGGGTTTCCAATACATACCGCTGATCTGTTCTTTTGGATAAAAGCGCAGCAAGTCTCTCATAGTCCTTTCGTGGGATTCCCACGTCAATATCGTCGTCCCATGGAATGAACCCCTGATGTCTGGCTGCTCCAAGCATTGTTCCGCCGATTACATAATAGCGAATGTCATTTTCCATGCAGAACCGGTGGAACCAATTCATCATTTGTACGAGTATCCCCTGAATTTCCGCATTGAATTGTTCGTTTGTCTCCATGGTAATTTAACATTCCCCTTTACGGTGTATAACGCACAGCGCACAGCGGTTGACTTTTGAGAAAGCTTTTGTAAAGCCTTTGAATAATTTACATAAGACTATAATGACACAAATTATAAAACAACAAGGAAATATATCTGAAATTCGGCGTAACAGAGGCAAGGTGAACAGAACATCAAACAAAGGGACAAATTTTCTTAAGACCTGAGCCATTTAAATTTGCCGAAAATCTCAATACTCCGTTTTTGTTATTATATTGCAATTGGGAAGGGCTTCCTTTAATTTTCCGATGTCCTCATCGCTGACATCGGTTTGGGCGAGG
Source organism: uncultured Clostridia bacterium (assembly GCA_947581635.1). GTDB lineage: Bacteria > Bacillota > Clostridia > Oscillospirales > Acutalibacteraceae > RUG762. Next base: position 168,837 of record CANPVE010000001.1, read on the forward strand.
TTTAACGACGACAGTTTTTTGAGCTGCATAAGCGGCGTAACATCGCTTATATTTACGTTGCCGCTTAAATCAAGCGTGTCAAGATTAACTAATTTTCCCAAATATACAATGCTGGAAAGATTGTTGTTTGAGAGGTCAAGCGTGGAAAGATTGGTGAGATTTTCAACGGGAGAGAGATCACTTATGCCATTAGTGCTGAGCTCTAATGTATTAAGATTTGTCAGGTTTTCCAGCGGTGATATGTCTGAAATAGAGTTGTTGTTGGACGCATTGAGCTGTCTTAGCGACGTCATATTTTCCAGCGGTTCTATAGTCTCTATTGCGTTATAGCTTATGTTGAGACGTTCCATGTTTGTCATGCCGGATAAATACGAAATATCCTGTAAAACATCGTTATTGCTGATATTGAAGTCCGTCAGGGAGCTTATGTCTTCAAGCGGGCGTAAATCCGATACATTATTCATGCTGAGATCGAGTGTCTGGAGAGATATACAGTTTTTCAGAGCAGAAATATCGGAGATTTGGTTGTTGCTGAGAATCAGGGTTTTTAACAAAAAGCAATAGCGCAAATCGTCTATGTTTGTTAAATTCCTGTCGGAAAGGTCGATGGTGTACGTCGTCGTGTCAATTTTTTGACCGTCGAGGGTTATATAGGGAAACTGCTCGTACGTGTAATCCGAGCCGCTTACATTTTTCCTGCGTCCGCTTGATGTAATCGCGTAAATAACCACACTGAGCATCACTACCGCCAATATTACGGCTGAGATCATAATGGGTCTTCTGGAGTCGCCTTGCTTGGGAATTTTTCTGAGCTTTTCTTCCTCGGCGTCCTCTCCATAGCTCAGGTCAAATGTATCGGTGCGGACCGTCGGACGTTGGACGGATTGACCGGAACCGCTGTTTCTGCGTCTGGTGTCTGCTGCGCGCGAAGGATTATAGTGTTCGTCGCTACGTGTATTTCGACCGGTTCCGTTGTCAAAGGAAATACCCGTGGGTCTTTGTTTTTGCTGTTCTCCGCGCTTGTCCATAAGCTCATCCGACATGGGCGGACGCCTTGCGCCGCCCGATCCTCCCGAACTTCGCTGTGAATTCGTGCGTGAGCCGCCATAGTTGGGCTGCGGCCCTCTTTGCTGTGGATTCTGCCGTGGATCCCGTCTCGGGTCGCTGCTGCGGCCGTTTTGATAGCCGGCCTGTGCGCCGCTTTGGCGGTCGTTCTGCCGGGGGGGTTGGGCGCTTCTGAGATCTCCGCTTCTCGGATTTCTGCCCGCATTTTGGGAATTGGCAGGCACGCGGCCCTGCTGTAAATTCTGAGCTTTTTGTGAATTTCCCGAACCTTGCTGGCGTGTCCCCTGGCGGCCATTCGAGGAATTTTGACTGTTTGTATGCTTTTGACGTATCACGTCTGAGTTTGAATCATTTTGATAGTTGCGATCCAAAGAGCATTCCTCCGCATTTCATACTTGTACTTTTGATGCGAACAGTATATCATAAAAATATTAACTCATTATGAAAAATATCAAAACAGTAAAATATACACAATAAGCAAGGTATACAGAACATGGAGAATACAAACTACCATGTTATTTTTGGCCGAATGGCGAAAAACACCTGTATAAGAAATATTTTTTGAAAAAAATAAAAAAATATGTTGCAATTTATTTTGATTCATGATAAAATTGACGTATGCGACTGAACCAGATTAAGGAGGTGTTTATAGTGCCTAATATTAAGTCGGCAAAGAAGAGAGTTCTTGTCACAGCCAACAAAACGGCTCGTAACAAGGCTATCAAGTCTAACCTTAAGACCACAATCAAAAAGGCCGAAGCTTCTATCGCGGAGGGCGGCGACAATCAGGAGGCTATCCGTCTCGCTATCAAGAGGATCGATCAGGCTTGCGCTAAGGGCATTCTCCACAAGAATACCGCTGCAAGAAGAAAGTCCAAGCTCGTTCGCAAGCTCAACAACGCGTAATCGGGTCCACGCTGCATGACGCAGATGACCTTTTCGATGCAGTTGAAAAATTCGGAGACAGGCTGTGCGGAGGCGTTGTGAGTCTCCGTCAAAGGCAGAGTGGTTTACAGTGTGTAAACGCATTCTGCTTTTATTTTTTCACAGTTGATGCGGAAAACTAATGAATGTTGTGTAAATTGTACCAATTATGGATTGACAAATTGCAAAAATAAAAGTATCATTTAGTAGGAATATGTTTAGCGGGTATATTTTATTTGCTTGAATAGTCGCGGGCGGTTTTATAAATATATTAGTGGCTAACATTATATTATTTTAACGAATTATTTAAATTAACAGAGGTGTTGTTTTATGACAAACAAGAACGATTCGCTCAGCCTTTGGACAGTTATAGGACTTATCGCGGCAGTTGCCGCTGTTGTTGCTTCTGTCACCACGGCCATGATTTTTATCAAGAAGAAGGAAAAGGAAGACAAGGAACTGGAGGACTATCTCAACTATTCTATCCAGTAATTTTGCGGATATCGTCTGAATAAAAAGCAGCAGCGGGGTTTTTGTCACATTGAGCTTTGACGAAATTCCGCCGCTTGTTTTATTGGAAGGCTGCTGTGTATTATGGGAAACATATTGATAATAGAAGACGCGGCTGATATTAACAATCTTCTCGCCGAGACGCTCAATGAGGCGGGCTTTGATACTCAATCGGCATTTGACGGTGTGAGCGGTCTCAAAGCGGCGATGTTCGGCGAGTTCAGTCTGATTATAACCGATATAATGCTCCCTTACGTAAGTGGCGATGAAATTCTGCGCAGGATTCGCGAAAAATGCAACATACCCGTAATAGTCATATCTGCCAAGGACATGGTAAGCACGAAGATAGATATGTTCAAAATGGGCGCTGACGACTACATCACCAAGCCGTTTGATTTGGGCGAGGTTGTGGCGCGGGTGGAGAATGTGCTGCGCCGTGCGGGATATTCGATCAACGCACCTTCGGAAATACTGCGCTACAAGGACATAGTACTTGACTGTTCCGACAAGCGCATAGCCGTGGGCGGCGTTGAAGTGAAATGCACAGCCAAGGAAACTCAGATTCTTGAAATGCTCATGCGCAACCCAAATAAGGTGTTCACCAAGGCCAACATATATGAATCGGTGTGGCAAGAGAATTATTTGGGCGATGAGAATGCCGTCAAAACGCATATCAGCAATCTTCGCAGCAAGCTGGAGAGGGCAAATCCCACCGGACAGTATATTGAAACCGTGTGGGGCCTCGGCTACAGGCTGTATAAATAGTCAAAGAATAACTCTAATTCAGAGAATTTGAAATCTTATAGTTCGTTTCTTTGCCAATTGTTGAATACATGGCTTTTTGCTGTGTTTTATTGAAGTTTAGTATTATATCACCTGATTAAAAACTCCGAGTAGAGGGAGAGCCTTGATTTTGAATTACGGAATCAATTTGGGACAGTGGAATTCAATATTTGCCGTCCCAACCTGTGTGGTTGACGAACACATGAAGTTGGCAGGAACTGCACATCTCAAAGTGCTGCTCTATCTTCTAAGGCACGCCGGTAGATGCGTCACGCTTGAGGAGCTTGCCTTCGCGGTGGGACAAAAAACCGCTGATACGCAGGACGCCGTGGATTATTGGATAAACTGCGGCGTGCTGTCGGACGCCCAGTCAGAGCTGCGGCCTCCTCGGTCTGACGCCCCCGCCGGGACGGAATCCGACACGGCACAGGCTCAGAGCGATTCGCAAACGGATTTAAATATGCCCATTCTTCCCGCAGCTTCAAACGCGCCCGCCGTCGAGATAAAGAATGCTTTTGGACAGGGAACAGGCGCGAGGGTTAAGGATAAAATACGCTATCCGTTCGACGAATGCATGAAATTTGTCGCGGAGGACGAACAACTTAAGAATATGCTGACGGCGGTTGAAGCCACTTTAGGCAAACAGCTTACACATACTGAAGTCACCTGTTTTGTCACTTTGGTTAAATGGCACGGAATGCCATGCACTATAGTTCCAATGCTGATACAATACTGCAAGTCTATAGGAAAATCCAGCATATCCTACATAGAATCCACCGGCATAGGCTGGGCTGCCGAGGAAATAGACAGCTTCGAGAAGGCGGAGGGCAAGATATCCGCCATGACTTCCAAACGCAAGGCTTGGAACATAGTTCGTTCGGCGTTGGAGATACCCGAGCGCAGGGCAACCGATTCCGAACTGAAATATTCCGACCTGTGGATAAATGTGCAGCACATTGACATTGAGCTTGTGCGTCACGCCTATGACAAGTGCATAAATAAAAACGGGAAGATCAGCTTTGCATATATGAACGGAATTATCAAGAGATATTTCAAGCGGGGAATTATTGACATAGCGTCCGCGCTCAAGCTCGACGAGCAAAACCGTGCCGAAATGGAGAGCAAACGCGCCGCGCGCAGTGAGGCCGCCGCCAACAGCGTCACCGAGCTGGCGGGGGGCGGCGATGACAGTGGACGTTATGCAGAGACATATGCCACCGAGGACATCGAGGCGATACTTGATGCGGAATGGATGTCTGAGGGTGTGGGAAGCGACAGCGATTACAATTACGACGATTGACAGGAGTGTGTGAAGTGTCGTATTCACGAGAAACCTACGAAACCGCAAAAAACAGATTGGACGCCCTGAGACTGCTTGCGATACGCGAGAATGACGAGCGCCGCAAGAGCTTTATTGCGCTTAATCCCGAATATGCCGAGCTTGACCGCAAGATAGCACAGACGTCAATTGAACTTACCCGCGTAATGCTGAGCGGTCAGAAGGACATAACCGACGCGGTTGCAGAGATTCGCGACAATAATCTCGCCATGCAGCGACGTCAGCTTGAGATATTGAAGGAAAACGGATGCCCGGCAGACTTCCTCGAGCCGAAATTCAGGTGTGGCAAGTGCGGCGATACGGGATTTGTCGACGGAAAGGTATGTTCCTGCTTCAAGGAAATTCTGCAAAAGACAGCATACGAGGAGCTGAACAGATCTACACCTCTGGAGCTTTGCTCCTTCCGCAGCTTTTCGATAGACTTTTATCCTGATAAGGCTGAAAATTCCAATCTTTCACCGCGCCAGATTATGGATAAGGTCAAGAAAAACTGCTGGGATTACGCCAGCAAATTCACCTCTGATTCACCCAATCTCATGTTCCAGGGCGGCGTAGGTCTGGGAAAAACACATCTTTCGCTTGCCATTGCCGGTAAGGTGATAAGCAAGGGCTACGGCGTCATATACGGTTCGGCGCAGAATTTCTTCAACAGTATAGAATCCGAGCATTTTGGACGCGGCGACGACAAGCAGTACACACTCAATCTTCTCAAGTCCTGCGATCTGCTCATTCTGGACGATCTGGGGACGGAATTTATCACGCAGTTTACCACCGCCACGCTGTATGACATCATTAATACGAGGATACTTCGCCGCCGCCCCACCATAATCAGCACCAATTTCAATATTGACGGACTGAAGAGAAAGTACGATGACAGAATAACTTCTCGGCTGTCGGGGAATTATGTAAGATATCAGTTTGTGGGCAGCGATGTGAGAATAACGCTTAAGGTTAAGAAAAAGCTCAGCGAAAATTGACGTGACAATAGATTGAAGCCTGTATGATTACTCATCGCGAGTTACCATACAGGCTTCGGTTTTTATGAATATTCCGCGCCTTTTGGCAGATTCTTGGTATAGATGGTCTTGTCAAGGGGATTATAGAGATTGTTGGATTCCACCTCGGTGCTTATGAGTTTGCCGTCCTGGTAAACCTTACGCCAAACCTTGATGGTCTTGCCCTTATCGCCGCCTGATGTGGCTCCTTCGGGGTGATCGGCGTTGGGACGCTTGTAATGGGTGTTGTAGTTGACCGTGTTAGTAACCTTGCTGGTCATTTTGGCAGTAATTCCGTCCTCCGTACCGGTTATTTTAACTGTGAGCTTCTTTTTCGCATATGTGAACTTAATCTTTATGGGGTATTCTTTGTTGTTTTTGAATTTAAAGTCGAGATGCCCCCAGTCCACAGTAGCATCGCAGCCCTCAGTGGGCCAGTAGTGTATCACATAAAGGTGATTGTGGCGCTCGGTTACTTCCAGATTTGCGTAGAGAACGGCGCAGTAAAGCGTTGTGGACACCTGACATATGCCGCCGCCGTAGTCATCGGTGGAGCCTGTGGAAAGGTATACAGGAGCTTTCATGAAGCCGTTTGCCTCGGTTCTTTCGCCGACAACGCCGTTGAACGAAAATTCCTCGCCCGGCTGCATTATGTAACCGTCAGTGAATTCACCGTAACAGTTGATGTTTTCTGCGGCGCGTTCAACATTGTTGGATCTGGCGGCGTTCGAGCCTGAATAGGAAGTGGTGCAGGAGGAAAGCTCGTCCAGACAATAGGGAGCGCGCACTTCTTTCAAGCTGACTTCGGGGTAGGTGAGTGTGAGCTTTATTTTCCAACTCTTTGCGTCCTTTGAAATTGTTTCGCGCGCCGCCTCGAGGTCGAAGTTCTTCCCCACTATGTCTGCAATAAATTTCGGATTTCCCGCCGAATCTGTTGTGACTTCCGCATTTGAAGGAGGGCATTTTACTTCTTTGTAGATTTGGTCTATATCGACTTTTGGAGCCTCAAGTGTTATTATCTGTGTGGATATAGGGCTGTAGTCGCCTGTTTTAATTCTCTGTGAAATTGTGGATATAAGGCTGGCGAAGTCTATTCCGACTCCGTCCGTGCCGTTATGTACCGTGAGGGTATCTCCGTCAATAGTGTAGCGCGGCTCTATCATCGGAGTTCCGTATTCCTTCGCAAGGTCGTATATGAATTGCCGCACGGCAGTCTCGTTGAAACAGAGATTGCCCACTGTGGTTATCAGCTTGCTCTGCGTTTTGCCGTTGTCATCGGTGTACTCCACCTGCTCGGTTTGTCCGTCGCCGTCGGGCGAGGCTGTAAATTCGTAGTCGCCCAACCGAAACGTGGTTTCCTTGCCGTCAACCAGAAGCGTGAAGCTGCGGTCGGCAAGAGTTTTGGAAACAGCGGGCTGCATGGAGAGCGCGATGGTCTCGGGCGACATATGCGCTATGGAATTGTTCACTTTGAGGGGCATGAGCACAACGGCGAATATATAAAAAATCGCGCCGAAAATCAGGGTTGCCGCCAGTGCGGCACCCGAAAACAATCTGCTGTCTTTTTTTGCCTCTTTAGCGTACTTAAGTGTGTGCCTGCCGCTCATTTCAAAGACACCGTCCCCTCCATAAAATATTTACGCGATTTGTCTGCTCAATGCGAGTATTACCACGCGCTGTCGTCGAGCGCCTGAATTTCAGTGAACCAGAACCCCTTCTCATTGTATGCCGCGCTGTCGCAGGCTCTCAACCGGCTTTCGAGATCGGCCAGCATACCGTCTGGAATTTTGAAATCAGATGAAAAATTCGGGTTTCTTGTGTTCACCTGCTCTGTAAATTCCTCAAATATTTTAATGCTTTCATACAGGGTGTTAAGCGACGAGTTGAGAACCCATACGTAAGTCATATCCTCATGGTCACAAATCATTATCCTGTCGGATGATTTATCGATGCAGATGATGTCGCCGTTTGCCAGATAACCTATCGGATAAAAATTAAGCTTTTCCATTTGGGCGGCGGTGTTTTCCTCCATCAGCACAAATTCCATAAAATTGAGCCACGGCTCGGCGGTTTTTGGCAGTCCGAACTGGCCTATTGATTCGCGGGAATCCGTACTCAATCCCTGTGCCGAAGCGGTGGACAGGGCGAATTTCACCATCGGCGCGCCGTGCCATATCCGTGAAAATTCAGATGCGTTCACAGTGCATATGCACCCCCAATTTAAACTTCATTAAATTTTATCATAAGTGCATAAAATAGTCAATACAAGGTGTTGTAAATTTTTGTAAAGTATAAAAGACATAAACTAAAAAATAAAAACACAAAGAATTTCAAAATATGCTATAAATTTTTTTAAGCGGGTGTTATACTTAATTATGAGTTTGGAGAATTATGAAAATAGAGGAATGGTGTGAATGTTTAAATTACTGAAATATCTCAGCGGCTACAAAAAAGAGAGTATTCTGGGTCCGCTGTTCAAGCTGCTGGAGGCGCTGCTTGAACTTATGGTTCCGCTGGTGGTTGCGGCGATAATCGACAAGGGAATAGCCAATGCCGACCGCGCGTATACCGTCAAGATGTGTCTGCTGCTGGCGGCGCTGGGAATAGTGGGGCTGATAAGCTCGGTGACAGCTCAGTACTTTGCAGCCAAGGCCGCTGTAGGATTCGCGGAGAAAGTGCGCCATGCACTTTTTAACCATATACAAAGCTTCTCTTACTCCGAGATTGACACCATAGGGACGTCAACGCTCATAACGCGCATGACAAGCGACATGAATCAGGTGCAGTCGTGTGTCAATATGACCCTTCGTCTGCTTTTGCGCTCGCCCTTCGTGGTGTTCGGTGCGATGATAATGGCATTCACTGTGGATGCAAAGGCAGCTTTGATTTTTGTTGTGACTATACCTGTGCTGTCACTGGTGGTGTTCGGCATAATGCTCATTTGCATACCGCTGTACAGGCGCGTTCAGGACAAGCTCGACGGAGTGCTGTGCAGCACCCGTGAAAATTTGACGGGAGTGCGCGTCATACGGGCGTTCCGCAAGGAAGCCGACGAGATTGAGCGCTTTGAACGGCGCAACGGGGAATTGACCGCCGCGCAGGAATTTGTCGGCGGAATCTCGGCTTTGATGAACCCTGTTACTTATGTGATAGTGAACGCCGCTATAATTGCGCTGATTTACGCGGGTGCGTTTCGTGTGAACGAGGGCATAATCACGCAGGGCGCTGTAGTGGCGCTCTACAACTATATGTCGCAGATACTGGTGGAGCTTATCAAGCTGGCGAGCCTTATCATAGGCATGACCAAGGCGGTGGCCTGCGGGAATCGCATTCAGGCAGTGCTGGAGATAGAGCCGGATATGAAGTTCCCCGACCGGTCCGAGCGGCGCGATTCCGAACCCTTTGGTGAGTACGCCGTGGAATTCCGCCACGCCGACCTGAGATACAGAAATTCGGGTGCGAATGCCCTCACAGATGTGAATTTCTCGGTGAAAAAGGGGGAGACGGTGGGTATAATAGGCGGCACCGGTTCGGGCAAAACCTCTCTTGTAAATATGATAGCGCGGTTTTACGACGCCGCGAGCGGTGATGTGCTTGTAAACGGAATAAATGTGCGGGACTACAGCAAGTCGGAACTTCGCGGTAAGGTGGGAGTGGTGCCGCAGAAGGCAGTGCTCTTCAAAGGCACCCTGCGTGAGAATATGCAGTGGGGAAGAGAGTTTGCCACAGACGAGGAAATAAATGACGCGCTATCGGTCGCTCAGGCTGCCGAGATAGCAGCTGGCAAAGAGGGCGGACTTGACTGCGAGATAGCTCAGGGCGGCAAAAATCTTTCGGGCGGTCAGAGACAGCGCCTCACAATAGCCCGCGCGTTAGTGAAAAAGCCGGAAATTTTGATTTTGGACGACAGCGCTTCGGCACTGGACTTTGCCACAGATGCCGCTCTCCGCAAGGCGATCAGAGATATGCCCCACAGGCCCACTGTGTTTATAGTGTCGCAACGGGCGGCGTCTCTTATGTATGCGGATAAAATTATTGTGTTGGACGATGGAAGGATAGTCGGAATCGGAAGGCATGACGAACTTTTGAAAAGCTGCGAGGTCTATGCGGAGATATACAATTCCCAGTTTAAGGAAGAGAGCGGAAAGGGCGGTGCGGGCATTGAGTAAATCACAAAACAAAAGCGCGGATAGGAAATCCGTATTGCTCAAAGTGCTGCATTACATAGGCGCTTACAGAATTTGGCTTGCGGTGTCGGTAATATTCGCCGGAGTGTCAGTGGCGCTGACGCTTTACATTCCGCTGTTGATAGGCAGGGCGATAGACTGCATCGTGCAGAAGGGTCAAGTGGATTTTACGGCTTTGTCGGGGCTTATGGCGGAGACAGGCATTGTCGCGCTGATCACCGCATTGCTGCAATGGTTGATGAATACCGTCAACAACAAGATAACTTATGAAGTAGTGCGCGATATCCGCGACGACGCATTCAAAAAGATAGAAGTACTGCCGCTCAGATACATTGACTCTCATTCTTACGGCGAGACAGTCAGCCGCGTGATATCGGACGCCGATCAATTGGGCGACGGTTTGCTGATGGGCTTTACGCAGCTTTTTACAGGTGTGGTGACTATCGTTGGAACACTGATATTTATGATTGGGATTAACCCGGGAATAGCAGCGGTTGTGGTGATTATGACCCCGATTTCGCTTCTTATCGCGAGATTTATTTCCACACACACTCACAGAATGTTCCGTTTGCAGTCTGAGACCCGCGGCGAGCAGACTGCCTTTATAGATGAAATGATCAACAATCAAAAGGTGGTGCAGGCGTTCGGACATGAAGCGCAGAATATGGAGAGGTTCGATGAGATAAACCGAAGACTCTCAGGGTATTCACTCAAGGCGACATTCTTTTCGTCGCTTACAAATCCCACCACGCGCTTTGTCAACAACATGGTATATGCGGCCGTGTCTTTGGCGGGGGCATTCGCGGCAATAAACGGCAGCATAACTCCGGGAATATTCTCATCATTTCTCAGTTATGTCAACCAGTACACCAAGCCGTTTAACGAGATATCCGGAGTTATTACCGAGCTGCAAAACGCGCTTGCCTGTGCCGAGCGGATATTTGAACTCATAGAGGAGCCGCCTCAAAGCTCTGATGAAGGTTATCCGGAACTGCCTGAGCCTGTAAGGGGGGAGGTTTCGCTGGAGAATGTTTCATTCTCCTATGTGCCCGAGATAAGTCTTATCGAAAATCTGAATCTGAAGGTGAATCACGGTCAGCGCGTGGCCATCGTTGGACCTACGGGCTGCGGCAAGACCACGCTTATAAACCTTCTCATGCGGTTCTACGACGTGAGCGGAGGCAGCATAGAGGTTGACGGCACGGATATACGCGGCGTGACGCGCCACAGCCTGCGCAGGTGCTATGGAATGGTGCTTCAGGAAACGTGGCTGAAGAACGGGACGGTGCGTGAGAATATTGCAATGGGCAGACCCGATGCGACTGATGAGGAAATAATTGCGGCGGCTAAGGCCTCGTATGCCCATGGCTTCATCAAGCGGATGTCCGATGGCTATGACACAGTGATAACAGAGGACGGCGGCAGTCTTTCGCAGGGACAGAAGCAGCTCCTCTGTATAGCGCGCGTCATGCTCTGTCTGCCGCCAATGCTCATATTGGACGAAGCCACATCTTCTATTGACACGCGAACCGAGATAAAGATACAGAATGCGTTCGCTGAGATGATGAAACACCGGACAAGCTTCATTGTCGCGCACAGACTTTCTACCATACGCGACGCCGACGTGATTTTGGTGATGAAAGACGGACACATCATAGAACAGGGCAGCCACACCCAGCTATTGGCAAAAGGCGGCTTTTATGCCGAACTTTACAACAGCCAATTTTCGGTTTAAGAATATTTTTCGCAGATTGCACAGAAATTTGTCTGTATTTATCCACAAACGAGTCTTCTGCGAGGTGATATTATCCATTATCGGGATATACTGTCTGTTTTATTTGTTTGCAATTGTTAATAATTTATGCAATATGCATAAAGTGAATTTAAAGATCAGTGTAATCTTCGTATGTTAGATTGATTGTAATTTTACTTTCGATATGTTATAATAGGATTTGTTAAGTTGTTGGTTTTATGCGAGTTGAATGGAGTTGATTATTTATGGACACTGTATTTACTGATATTGGGGTTGCCAATGGCGAAAGTTCATCAGTACAGGTGAGAAATGCGAAAGAGAGCGGTTTTGACTGCCCCGAGAAAAATAAAGTAGTTGTCCAAGACACAGGTGAGTTCGGTGAAATACTCCCTTTAAGTACAGATATTCTTAAGAAGAGACCTGTTTACAGCTTTATCAAGCGAGTTGCCGATGTGACACTGAGTATTTTGGCGTTGACAGTGCTATTTCCTTTGATGGTGGGTGTGGCGATTGCAATATATATCGACGACCCGAAAGCAGGTCCCATATTTGTTCAGGAGCGCGTAGGCAAGAACGGCAATAAATTCAAGATATACAAGTTTCGTTCAATGGTTCACAATGCGGAGGAGCTTAAAAAGATGATGCAAGCAATGGGCTATACCATGAAGGAACCCGAAGATCCGACGTATAAGGTGGAGAACGACTTAAGAATTACCCGCATGGGCAGGTTTATCCGAAAGACAAGCATTGACGAACTGCCTCAGCTCGTCAATGTAATAAAAGGAGATATGAGTATCGTTGGCCCAAGACCGCTTGTCACATCTGAGGTGGAGAGGTTTGATGACTTCAGTATGCAGCGTCATTTGGTCAGACCGGGCCTTACCTGCTACTGGCAGTGTACCAAGGACCGCGACAAGGTTCATTTTGGGGATTGGATGAGAATGGATATAAAATACATACACAATTGCAATGTATGGGAAGATATAAAGATTATCTGTAAAACCTTTAGAATTGTTTTCACCGCAAACGGAAACTGATTTGACGGCATAAAAACGGCCGTGACGCCACTCAGCGTCACGGCCGCTTTTGCGTTTATACGGAAAAACTCCCGACGCAGAAGGCGTAATTCAAACCTTTTGCAGCGTCGGAAGTTTTTGTAAGAATACACAAAATATCTAAATAATGTCGTGCTCGTTGTTAGAACCGTCTATTTCGTGTAAATTGTCATGGGGATCTGTCGTTATGAAGGGCTTCTTTGAGCCGAGTGTTTTTTTGTCCTCACGTTTGTCATTATCGTGGTCGGCAGCGAAAGAGTCGTAGTTGTCACTGTCGGAATACACTTTTATCGGAACATACACGGTGCCGTCAGCATTGGTCTCGACCTTCATTGTTTCATTGTGGATCTCCTTAAAGGAAGACGTTTCACGGATAAATATGCCTGCGGATATGGCGGCAATTACCATCAGTACTGCTAATATCGCTATTTCGGCGAGTAAGGACAATTTCACACCGCTTGATGTGATCTCATTCAATCCGCCGTGTGACAAAACGAATGCAAAAGCAACTGCGACAGCGATTACAAACATTATGATTGAAGCCGCTACGAAGATGCCGGCGCCGTGGCATGATATCACGCTTTTCAGACATTTTTTCAAAGTATTCATATACTTTACCGCACAGAAGGCAAAGAATGACACGATAAAGATTGCCAGCGAACACACACCCAGCAAAATCGCCGCAGTTTCAGGCGGAACGATCAACGTATATCCCATTTGGTGCAAGATTTCATTGACGTAATCGTACACTCCAGGGTAATGAATTACGGAGAATCCAAGCGCTCCCACAGCGATTGCCAAGCAAAATGACGCAAATGAAATTATTGCCGACGGTATCTGAACTGAAGTGCAGCCAATCGTTGATCCGCGTGTGTGAAAAAGAGTGATTAAAGCCATTAGTCCAAAGAACAAGCCGCACGCCAAGCCCGCGTATCCTCCAATTCCCACGAATGCTATCGCGGACATGATCGCCAAAAGCAGGACGGATATCATATTAAAGGCATTTCGGCAGTGTTTTTTTGCGATGTAAGAAACAGAATCCATTTTTTAGCCCACCCTCCTCAAATTAAAAGATGAGCATTGTGAATATCATTGACAACGACCACAATACAAGTTCGCCAACGAACATGGCGATTACGAAAAACCAGAATGGGCTTCTGTCGTATTCCGACGCTTTTTGAACGCCAAAGTAATACATAATAGATGCCATAGCCAGGCCCGGCAGCAGTACAGCCGCAGCAAACGGCACGGACAGCAGCGAGATAGGCAGCGACAACAGCGCGCACACTGACACTGGCAGCGTACTGAAAGTGGATATATTCATCGCTTGCGAGAATGATGGCTTCTCCTTAGCGGGCAGGAAAAGCAATGAAGTGGTTATAGATATGAGAATCAGCGAGAGCAGCGACATCACAGCGGAATACCCCACAATCGATGCGAACGCAGGCATTACTTTTTCCGGAGATGCGCCTGTGCCGGCGATTTCCATTATATGCGCCATATTTTTGTCGAGCATACCGTGCAGTGCCGTTGGCGGCATTGATGTAAAAAAACACACCTGTGCCATGATAGTTGTCACGATATACAGTGCGCCAAACGTCACCCACACCGAAGCCGAGCGAGTGCGCGCTGCCTTTTCTACGCCGTTGAGAGGAGAAGCGGAGAAGAGTGCCTTGAGGCAGGCCGCAACCTCGGTGACTTCATTTTCTTCCGGAGTGATTTTAGTCTTGCTTACGCTGCCGCAGTTGGGGCATAAGCCGTTGTCGTTCAGTCTGCCTCCGCAGTTTGAGCAGTAACTCATTTGAAATTCCTCTTTTCCTGAGATTAATTTAAATATATTAACAACTATTCTATCATGAAAAAGGTAATTTGTAAATATATTTTGGTCAAAAAAGTACGGTTTCAATTATTTCTCATTTAACCTCATCATAGCGATTCGGGCTTACCTCGTTTCCCTGGAGAAAATGTTGAATACCCGGTAAACAACAATTAAACAGGATTAAAAGTTGAAATTCTTAACCTTATATTAATACTTCGAGCGCATATGACAATATTTTGTAATTATATTGTAAAAAAGTCTTGACTTTTTGATTTTTTTATGATATAGTCTTAACGGTTGAAGGGATACTTCCTGTAGATCTTTGGTCTTTTGGCTGTTGCATGGCGTTGCTGTTGCGGACAGGCTGTGTAACATTTATTCCGCAGTTCCTTCAATTATCAGTTTGATTATGTCTTTTTATATCGTTCCCCATCCACAAATTGCAAAGCCGTCCTTACCGCAGAGGGCGGTTTTGTACTTTATTCGGGTGATTTTTTCTGTTTTTCTATTTTTTCACGCAGCTAAATCAGAGTTTCTTAATGTATCCTCAAACTGTAAGAATTTTCAAGAGTGCAAAAAGAAAACCGTCAAATGCCGTATTTACAGCATTTGACGGTTTATTGCTGGTCCGAGTGGCGAGAGTCGAACTCACGGCCTCTTGAACCCCATTCAAGCGCGCTACCAAACTGCGCTACACCCGGATTTCTGCAACGTTGATATTTTAACACAGTGATAATAAAATGTCAAGCATTTTTTTTGCTATATTAAAAAAATTTTTCGATGTGTGCGTATTACCTAAAAACGCGCCGTTTTTAGACCTTTTTCTGACAGTTTTTTGTTGATTTTTTTACGATATGTGTTATAATCATGATAATAGGTGTTTTGCTTATTGGGTTTATAATTCGGTAAATAAATTATTTACCTGTCCGAATATTGCAAATTTTTGAGTATTAAGGGGAGTGTTTTATGAGCAATCAAAACACTGAGGCATTTGTTGGAAAGATTACTCAAAGGCTGGCTGCGGAGGAATGTATGGCTTTTTCGGGCAGAACCGAGAGCATTATGGCGCTTTTTGAAGCGTTCCAGCTCGGCGCAGGCGACTGTGTTTACATATCCGCGCTGGCTCCGAGCCGTTTGATTAAGGCTGTGATTTCGTGCGGCGCGGTACCTATGTTGTGCGACGTCACTCCCGACAGTCTAACCATAGACTGCCGCTCATTGGAAACTGCCGTCAAGCAGACGATGGAGTCCGAACGGCTCTATCCCCGGGCTGTGATAGCAGAGAATTTTTGCGGTATGCCGTTCGCACTCAATCCTGTGAAATCTGTGTGCGACCGTATGGGGCTTGTGTTTATAGAGGACTGCGGCGAGTATTTCGGCGGCACGTCTGACGGCGTTCCATGCGGCTCGGTGGCCGACTACTCTCTGATATCGCTGGGCAGTTCGTCACTGTTTGGCACGGGAGGCAGCGGAGCTGTGGTGGTTTCATTGGGTGAAAGTCCGTTGCGTGACACCATAGTGTTCTGCGACGATGACGAATATCAGTCTATAGATGACATTTACGGCGAGAGTCTGCTGAGAGCCTTTGACAACATCGACAATGTGCTTGAAAAGAGCCGCTCAGCCGCGCGATTGATGAACGATGCGTTGTCTGATTCGGATTTCTGGACACAACGCGGCGGCAACAAACAAAAAAGTTCGTTTGGGGCGCTTGCTGTGATCGCACAGAGCGAGGAGCATTGTGCGCGTGCCGTGGAGTTTGTGGGCAATGCTGGTTTTGACAGGTATGTAAGGCGGCTGCACGTTCACAGACGTTCGTGTTTCGACAAGGCGTGCCGAGGATTTAAAAATATTGAGAATGCTGCCGCGCTCGCTCCGCGCGCTTTCCGCGTGGATATATTCGGGGCGCTGCACGCGGGCAGGCTCGACGAACTGATTGCTGCGATTGACGGTATGGCAAAGGAAATTCGCGAATAACGCGAATGAAGGAAAATTTTATACATTCACAAGGAAACGGAGGACCGAAAAGATTTGGAAAATGACATATTGAATCTGTCGGGCGATAATAGAGTATCATCCGAAACGGAGGGAAGCTCGGGCTGTTCAATAACGGTGTTTGATTACAGCCATATCCCCGACGAGTACAACCTTATGGCATTCGGCAAGGAAGAGGTTACTTTCGGCAGAGATGACACCAACGATATAATGATCGCGTCGGATATAGTGTCCCGCAGACACGGCCATTTTACCGTAAAAGACGGAAGATGCTATATCACCGACGACAAAAGCACCAACGGCACCTACGTAAATGGCAGACGTATTGCACAAGTTGAACTGAAAGACGGCGATTCTATTCGCATTGACGATATATCCCAATCGGTATTCAGCGGCATAAGCATGATATTTTCGGATAAAAATTCAGGTGCGGATTGGAATACCCTAAAACTTGAGAGAGATACGACCAAAATAGGGCGAGACAGACAGTCCGACATTGTGATAGACGACCCAAAGGCGAGAATGGACGCGGCGGAGATACACATTGTGGACAACACAAGATATATTCTCACATCTCCCACAGACAACAGCGGAATTTTAGTAAACAACACGCCTATGGCGGGAAGGCGGTACGAATTGCACGATGAGGACGTTTTCAGCATAGGCAATACAAAGTTCTCTTACTCCAAGGGTGTGCTCTACTATAAGCGCGACAAGGCGGGAATGTCGCTGGAACTTGTCAATATCTCAAAATTCGTCAGGCAGGCATTCAGAAAGGACAAAAAAATTCTCGATGATACCAGTATGCTGATTCAGCCGGGTGACTTTGTAGCGATAGTTGGAGGTTCAGGCTCGGGCAAGTCCACACTTATGAACTGCATAAACGGTTTCGACAAGCCGACAACGGGTAAGGTATTGGTAAATAGGCGTGACCTTTACGAGAATTATGACGAGCTAAAAAATGAAATAGGCTATGTACCTCAGCAGGACATAGTTCATGAAAATCTTACGCTTATAAGTATGCTGCGTTATGTTGCCAAGCTTCGTCTGCCCGAGGATACCTCCAGGGCCGAGCGTGAGTCCCGTGTGAATGATGTATTACAGATAGTTGAGCTTACCAAGCACAAGGATAAGATGATACGCAAGCTGTCAGGCGGACAAAAAAAGCGCGCTTCAATAGCTGTGGAGCTTATGAGCGATCCGGGGCTTTTTTTTCTCGACGAGCCTTCGTCGGGTCTCGACCCGGGCACCGAGCGTACGCTTATGCACACCCTTAAGCGCATGAGCAATGATGGCAAGACTGTCATAATGATAACACATAACACCAACAATATTCATCTCTGCGATAAACTGATATTCCTTGGCGCGGGCGGTTATGTTGCTTTCTGCGGAAATCCGGCTGATGCGCGCTCGTTCTTCGGAATACCAAAGGATCAGGATTTGACAGACGCATACACCAAGGTTGAGGAAGATCCCGCAGGCTGGGAGACGAAGTTCAATGCCTCGCCGTACAACAAGACAGAGACCATGGGTGAAATTAAAGAACCTGCGGTGTCTACAGAGGAGAAGAAGGAGCGTAAAAAGAAGCTCGAAAAACAAAAGCATAAGTCGTTCTTTCATCAGTTCAGCGTGCTTTCACAGAGATACCTCAATCTCATCTGGAATGACAAGATGCGATTACTTTTTTTCCTGCTGCAAGGACCGCTTATAGCATACCTCTTCTCGTTCGTCACGGTTGAAAATACCTTCAAGTCGTACTTTGACGCGCAGTCGATGTTGTTTTGCCTCTGCTGTGCCGGAATATGGGTGGGACTTATGAATTCCATTCAGGAAGTATGCAAGGAGCGAAATATAGTTCGGCGCGAGTATATGTCAGATGTGAAACTGAGCGCCTATATCTGTTCCAAGCTGGCTGTGCAGACGCTGCTTGCCGTAGTCCAGTGCGGATTGATGCTGACGGTGTTCTCGCTTACAATCGGGCTTCCCGAGAGGGGCGTTATATTCCACCATTCAATGATAGAGATGATGATAACTCTGGTGCTTGTGACGGTTTCGTCGTCGTCGCTGGGACTTTTAGTTTCGTCTATGGTCAAAAATACCGACCGCGCTATGGTCTTTGCGCCGATAATTCTTATACCGCAGCTCCTTTTCTCCGGAATACTCTTTGAATTGAAGGGCGTCACAGAGGTTATATCCTGGGTATGCGTGAGCCGTTGGGGAATGCAGGCGTTCAGCAATACCGCCGATCTCAACGGAGTTCTGTGGAACAATCTCTCGCTCAGCTACAAGTCTGAGGAAATGCTCGAGCACGCATACGAGCTTAACCGCAATGCGCTGTATCATCATTCGGCGCTCAATCTCCTCGCAACATGGTGCATAATATTGTTCACAATAGCGGTATTCTGCTTCATAAGCGCGTTGGTTCTCAAAAGCGTCAAGAACGACAAGCGATGAGCGATGATCTCGGTTCACAGCCGCACACCTGCTCATGCGGCGACGTTGTGGCGATAGGTGATCGGTATTACCGCATGGGAGAACCGATACATCAAGGCAATGACAGCCGAATCCATTCCGCTGAATTGATCAAGGGCGGCTGTGGTTCGGCTTTTGTCGTAAAATATTATATCTGCCGTCGTGGCAGCGAGGCTTGGATCGGAGCGATGAAAGAAATTGAAGCAGCGCTGAAACTCAAAAAATGCCGCTATACAGTTAGGTTGCGTGACTATAGCATACGGGAAACCGGAGGAGGTATCTGCGAAATATTTCTCCTTATGGACAGGCTGTGCTGCTGCACGGAAGTATTTGGCTGCCGCAGGGCGGAAGAACGCAGAATTATAGAATTGTGCGTGGACATCTTGCACGCTCTGTCATTCATGCGTCGCAAGGGTTTAGTACACGGCGACGTAAAACCCTCAAACATATATTACACCGAATCCGATGGCTGGAAACTTGGCGATTTCGGCAGCGTTATGAAAATTGGAGAGCGCCCGAAATTCGTGAGTGAGGGCTATTGCTCGCCTGAGGCTCGGCGGGGCGGGGCATGTGACATTCGCTCTGATGTGTACTCACTGGGAATAACGGCGTATAAACTGCTGAGCGGCGGCAGGATTCCGTTTTGTGACAAGCCGTGCGAACTGCTGGAAGACGGCGAGGTTTATCGCGCGATAGAACGGCGGCTCAGCGGAGAGCCGATACCGCCGATTGACGGAGTGAGTGAGCGATTAAACAAAATTTTGCTGAAGATGTGTGAGTACGATCCTGCCAGGAGATTTGCCGGTGTTTCGGCGCTTGTCCTAAAGCTTGAAGGTCTGAAGTCGAATTATACTGATTGGGGGAATTGATTTGAATTATACCGATAAGGAGAAAAAAGGTATAGACAAAGTTGAGAATATGAACAAATTCTTTGATAAGGTTCTCATGCCGACTATAGGCGTGCTTGCTATTATCACATTAATTGCGTTTATTACAGGCAAGCTGATGGATAAGTTTGGCGGTGGGCAGCCGTCCGGCAGCTCGGAGATCTTGCAGAATTCGTCGGCGGATTCGGATCTTATGTCTCTGAGGGCGGAGCTTCTTGCAGGCTACGAGGATAACTCGGAGGCGTTTGCGGCGTATGGCTATGAGCCTGCCGAGGGATATGTGCAGGATCTGGCGCTTTGCAAATACGTAGATGAAGAATTGGTTATCTATCAGTTCAAGGACAGCGTGCTGGGTGAATTTACCATACTGAAATACGAACCTTCACAGACTTCATCGGGTGATGCGCCTTATGATGTTCTGTCGCTTACCGTATCATCGGAAAAGCTGATGACCGTCACAGTGAGCGGCGATGATCTTGATTGCTCGGTCGCTTTTACATCAACTGATTTTTCAACTTATATGGAGGACGACAGAGAAGAATACGAAAAGATGATGAAGGCGGTTTCGCTCGACGAATTAAAATCGCTGTATGATATATTTGAGGCCGATATCAATAATTTGGCAAGAAGTTGCGGAGTGAGCTAATATTCTTCCGATAAATAAGAAAATGCGCACGGTGAAAGCTGTCTGAACACAGCCGCCGTGCGCGCTTTTTATTCCACCCGTTTTTTCACGATTTTGAAAGTACAGTCCGAAATCCTGTATACGTCGCCCTCGCCTTCAATTAGGCGTATGTGGGCCTGTCTGTCTGGAGTTATCCGAGCTGATTGGAACTGTCCATCGTTGTCATAATAATCCAGACACGCACCGCAAATCTCTCCCTCCGATTCAATGCAGGCGCTTATCTCGAGAAACCCGCAGTAAGTGGAAATTTCAACGCCTTTATCCAGCGGATACTCCTTTACCTCGTTGCCCGAGAGCACAGGATTTTGTGAGTAGTAGAAACGCTGAAAATTTTCATTGAGCTGTAGGAAGTATTTTTCTTTCATGTGTGGTTCCTCCTATTTTTTTGTGTGATTTCATTATATCATATTCTTGCGAAAAAAGGATAAAAAATAGCGGGATCAGCTAAAAGGTACTGAAAAAAATTAACACAAAGGCTTGCGCGCATGGCTCTTGAGCTTTTAGGGTAAAAGTTTTTTGTCGTATTTTTACTCAATTTCAGCATTAAATCTATTATAAAAATATATAAATTCTTGTCAAGTCTGTAATTATATGTTATAATTAAGTCAAATTATACTCGGTTAATTCCGCGCTAAATTGACACTGAAAGGACGGTAAGTTCATTATGGAAAGAAGAAAGAGCAGAAAGATCAAGCTCGGGAATATTTACATAGGCGGTGATTCTCCCATAACAATCCAGTCGATGCTCAACACTCCCTCGACCGATATCGAAGGAAGCGTGGCTCAGGCGAAGGCGCTCGAAGCGGCGGGCTGCGAGATAATACGCGCCGCCGTGCCGGATATGCCGGCGGTGAAACTGATTGCCGCGCTCAAAGAGGCGGTTTCGGTGCCGATAGTGGCCGATATCCATTTTGACTACAAACTCGCTCTGGAATCTGCCTCAGCGGGTGTGGATAAAATTCGCATAAATCCCGGAAACATAGGCGACGAAAGCCGCGTTAAGGCGGTTGTGGACGCCTGCCGTGTCAGGAATATTCCAATTCGCGTGGGTGTAAATTCAGGCTCCGTCGAGAAGTCCATTCTTGCCAAGTATGGAGCGCCTACGGCCGAAGCATTGGTGGAGAGCGCGCTCTATCATGTGTCGCTGCTGGAAAAATTCGACTTTTATGATACCGTAATTTCCATGAAGTCATCCGACGTACAGACTATGGTTGAGTGCTACAGGCTGGCCGCCCAAAAATGCGATTATCCGCTGCATTTGGGCGTGACCGAGGCGGGAACCGAACGCATGGGTTTGATTAAGTCCGCAGCGGGTCTGGGTGCGCTGCTTATGGACGGCATTGGAGACACCGTGAGGGTGTCGCTTACCGCCAACCCCGTGCGAGAGGTGTACGCGGCAAAGGATATCCTCAGGGGATTGGAGATACGCAAAGGCGGCATTCAATTTGTATCGTGTCCCACCTGCGGCAGAACCCGCATTGACTTGATAAAACTGGCCGAGGACACCCAAGAGGCGCTCAAGGACGTTGACAAGGATATCAAGGTGGCCATAATGGGCTGCGTTGTAAACGGCCCCGGCGAGGCGCGCGAAGCCGATATCGGCATTGCGGGAGGCGTGAACTGCGGCCTTATATTCAAAAAGGGAGAGATTTTGCGCAAGGTCCCGGAGGAAGAATTGTTGACAGAACTGCTTAAAGAAATCGACAAGCTGTAATTAAGACACGATTGCCGTGGCACCGCTGACGCTGATAATTCGGAGATTGTATGTATTTTGTGAGCGCTGTATAAATCAAAATGAATTCAGATAACTGAAAAATTTCGGGGGGCGTTCTGTTATGGCCGGAATAAAACTTTCAAACCGCAACAAACGAAGGCTCAAGAGAGAATTTAGGAAAACAGGCAGGAAACTTTTTAAATCGGCGGGTCCGACCGCCGCCTCCGCTGTTTGCAGGAGATTGAAGAAGGAACTTGAGAAGAGCGTGGAGGGATCGATTCCCGCCGCAGTCAAGGCAATAGGCAGCGCCGCCGCCAAAATGCTCAAATAGGCCCGACATATGATGCGTTGTCAAGTTGTCAGGCTGTCAACTTTATCAAATATCAAAATTGTTATCGTTACGGGTGTGTTTCATTGTGTCAAAAATAAAGTTTTCTAGAAAGAGCAAGCGGAAGGTTAAAAACGCTGCCAACAAGGTTATTGATGCGGCGGCAAATGTGATTATAGACATACTTAAAGCTCTGCGCAAATAGATTTGCGCCGTTTATGCCGCTTGGATGTCGAATACTCAGTGTTGATAAATTGTTGCCAATGCAGCAGACAAAAATAAGTCTTTAGGGAGGTTTTCCGTATGGCAAAGAGGAATCTTTCAACCAAAGAAAAAATAAAGAAGGTAAAGAACAAAAGAAGAATGAGCACGGCTCTGAAGATAGCCATTCCGGTTGTGGGCATTGCAATAGCCATACCGCTGTTTTATTACGCATACATAGGCATTACGTTCTTTTGGCTGCCTACCTTTGACAATGATCAGTACAAGAATGTCGGCTCGGGCTACAGCCGTCCGCTCAATGCTATTCCGGCAAGCGACGAAAACACATATACCTTGGCGTATTATTATGGGGACTGCTGGCACGTTGTGGACGATGACGCCGCGCTCAAGGCAAACAGAAAGAATTTCATCGTATACAAGAAGGAAGAAGAATGGGTCGAAGGCAGCCACCGGCAGCTATTCATCATGCGCAACGGAGGCTGTATGGCGCATATTCCGTTTTCGTCCTTTACGCTCATTTATGACGATTGCTTCAAGGACTGCGAAAAGACAATGACAATGGAGGAATTTGAGCACTATTGCTTTGAAGAGCGGAAGTTTAACAGCGTATATATATATTAAAATTGCCGATTGATATAAAGGAGAAAATAATTAGGCATGACAAGCAAAATTACTGATATATTCGCAGAGGCGGCAGACGGTTGTTATGTAAAACAGGTGGGCGACGGCGATATTACAAAGATACATTTTGCCGAGAAATGCCATGCGATGATCGTCCTCGCCGATTTTTGCGAATACATCGAGCGCGAACTTTTGTTTAAGGCGGAACGGGAGATACGCGAACGTTATGGTTTCAGTTCGGTTGTGATAAAGCCGCATTTTCCCGAAAAATGCTTCGGCAAATCTGTGCTTAATGACATGGTGCTGGAACTTAAACGGCAGATATCCACAGTAAACGGTTCATTTGTGAATTGCAGGTGGACGTTTGACAGCGCAAACAATGTGGTGGAATGTGAGCTTGCTCACAACGCTTTGGCTATACTCGAGGAAAAGCATTTCAGCGATGAATTCGTCAAACTGGTGCGGGAGGAATTTGGCAGGAATGTGCAGATAAAGCTTTTTGTTGATGAAAATGCCTCAGTGCGCACGCCGATTCCGCCCCCTCCGCCCGAACAGCGTCCGCTTTCACCAATGCCTCTCAAGCAGGCGGCGGCTCCGAGTGATCCGCTGCCGTGGGACGACGCGCCGCCGCCGTCGCGCCCCGAGTTCACGGGCGAGGTACGCGCCAAGAAGGTCAAGGTGCAGGAGGGCGCCGCCGCACTTACATTTGAGGGAATACCCGAAAGATACCATGACCCTGAGATTATTTACGGTATCCCAAAGAGTATTCCCGCCGCGGCTATGGCGGATCTGAATCCGAACTACAAGAAAGTTACAGTGTACGGGACCATATTCAATTTTTCACAGAAGGATACCAAGTCGGGCGACAAAGTGATAGTTTCCTTTGCCGTCACCGATCGCACGTCGTCTGTCACAGTCAAGATGATAGTCAAAAAGGACGAGTGCGAATTTCTCGGCTCACTGTCCGACGGCAAGTGCGTTGCTGTGCAGGGCGATTATAAATTTGACGATTTCGACCACGAGTTTGCCGTCCGCGCTCAGTGCATCGCCGTAATTCAGGAGACCAAACGCACCGATGATTCTGAGGTCAAGCGCGTCGAACTGCATCTGCACACCAATATGTCCGCGATGGACGCTATGACGCCCACCAAAAAGCTGGTGAAGCGCGCCGCCGATTGGGGAATGCCCGCCATTGCCATAACCGACCACGGCGTTGCCCAGGCCTTTCCCGACGCGATGAACGCCGCAAAAGCCTGCAAGAAAAACGGAAAGCCGATCAAGATACTCTACGGCATAGAGGCTTATTACATTGACGACATGGTGGATATCGTCAAGGGGGAGGACAGCCGAGGAATAGACGGAGAATTTATAGTGTTCGACCTTGAAACTACGGGACTGAGCGCTGTTTCCGAGCGGATTACCGAAATAGGGGCAGTGCGCTACAGGGGCGGAGAAATTCTGGATAAGTTTAACACCTTTGTCAACCCCCATATGCCGATACCTCCAAAAATAGTCCAGCTCACGGGTATTACCGACGACATGGTGAGCGACGCCCCGGATGAGGACGAGGCTGTGCGCGAATTCCTTAAATACAGCGGAGAGAATCCGGTGTTCATCGCACACAATGCAAATTTTGACATAGGCTTCATGCGTGCGGCGTGTGAGCGCTGCGGCATAGAATTCGATCCGGTTTATATAGACACCGTTCCGCTGGCAAGAGCGCTTCACCCAATGCTCAAAAATCATAAGCTGGACACGGTGGGCGATTATCTGGAAATACCGCCCTTTGAGCATCACCGCGCCTGCGACGATGCGCTTGCTCTGGCTCAGATTGTCCAAAAGGAATTTGAATTGCTGAGCAAAGAATATCAGGTTGTGTGCGTGAATGACATCAATACCAAGGCAAAGAGCACAGATACCACCAAGCTTCGCCCATACCATCAGATAATCATTGCCAAAAATCTCAAGGGACTGAAAAATCTTTACAAGCTGATTTCCGCCTCGAATCTGGAGCACTTCCACCGCAAGCCGCGCATCACACGCAGCGACATTCTCAAGCGTCGCGAGGGATTGATCCTCGGAAGCGCCTGCGAGCAGGGGGAACTCTATCAGGCGATATTGAGGGGAAGCAGCGACAGAGATATCGAAAAAATAGCCGATTTCTATGATTATCTTGAAGTTCAGCCGCTGGGCAACAATGAATTTATGCTGCGCAACGGCACAGTCAAGGATCGTCGGGGGCTTATTGACATAAACAAGAAAATTATCGCTTTGGGAGAAAAGCTGGGGAAACCCGTCGTCGCCACCTGCGATGTACATTTTATTGATCCGGAGGACGCTGAATTCCGCAAGGTGCTTATGGTGCATCAGGGATTTGAGGACGCCGACAAACAGCCTCCGCTTTATCTGCGCACTACCGAGGAAATGCTGGCGGAGTTCGACTATCTGACTCCCGAGAAGGCTTACGAGATAGTTGTGACCAACACAAATAAAATTGCCGACATGGTGGAGGATATCAAGCCGATACCCGACGGCGTTTTTCCGCCATCGATAGACGGCGCGGAGCAGCAGCTTCGCGATATCTCCACGCAGCGCGCCCACGAGATTTACGGCGACCCGCTTCCCGAATACGTGCAGGCGAGGTTGGATAAGGAACTTAATTCCATAATAGGCAACGGATTCGCAGTTATGTATATGACCGCGCAGAAGCTCATAGCCTATTCTGAGAAAAACGGCTATCTGGTCGGCTCGCGTGGCTCTGTGGGTTCATCGTTTGTGGCTACGATGTCAGGAATATCGGAGGTGAATCCCCTCGCGCCGCACTATGTCTGTCCCAAGTGCAAGTGGAGCCAGTTCTTTGAAAAAAGTCTGGAATACGGCTCGGGATTTGATCTGCCGTCCAAAAAGTGTCCGCAATGCGGCGAGGAATTGAACCGCGACGGACACGAGATACCGTTTGAAACCTTTCTCGGCTTCAACGGCGACAAGCAGCCTGATATTGACCTCAATTTCTCGGGAGAGGTGCAGTCCAAGGTTCACAAATACACGGAGGAATTGTTCGGCAAAGACAACGTTTTTAAGGCCGGAACGATATCCACCGTTGCGGAAAAAACAGCATACGGATATGTCAAGGGCTACGAGGAAAAAATGGGACTTCATCTGCCTTCAGCCGAAATAGAACGGCTCAAGCGCGGATGTATGGGGGTTAAGTCCACTACTGGTCAGCACCCCGGAGGCATGGTGGTTGTGCCGCGCGAGTACGAGATAGAGGATTTCTGCCCCGTGCAACACCCTGCGGACAAGAAGGATTCTGACACAATAACTACCCATTTCGACTTCCATTCAATACACGATACGATATTGAAACTTGACGAGTTGGGACACGATGTGCCGACCATATACAAGTATCTGGAGGAATATACAGGTGTGCCGATTTCCGGTATAACCATGAGCGACCCTCAGGTTATGAGCCTCTTCACTTCAACCGAAGCGCTGGGTATCACTCAGGAACAATGCGGCAGCATTACGGGTACCTTCTCGCTGCCCGAGGTCGGCACCAATTTTGTGCGTCAGATGTTGATTGACACGCAGCCCAAGACTTTCGCGGATCTTCTGCAAATCGCAGGACTTTCCCACGGCACGGACGTATATCTGGGCAACGCGCAGGATTTGATAGCGAACGGAACCTGTACCATTTCGGAGGTTATCGGAACACGCGACAGTATCATGACATATCTTATTGCAAAGGGAGTGCCAAATCAGGCGTCGTTTAAGATAATGGAGATTGTTCGTAAAGGCAACGCCAAGAAACTGCTTACGGACGAATATGTTCAGATGATGAGGGATAATGGTGTGCCTGAATGGTACATTGATTCCTGCTTCAAGATAAAGTATATGTTTCCCAAGGCTCATGCCGCCGCCTACATGATAGCAACTCTGCGTTTGGGTTGGTATAAGGTTCACTGTAAGGACGAATATTACGCCGCCTATTTTACGGTTCGCGCGGACGAATTTGACGCGGAGCTTGCCACAACCGATATACGCGCGCTTAAAGCAGTCATCAAGGAATTGGAGGCAAAGGGGCGCGCAGCCACTGTCAAGGAGGCGAATAAGCTCGCCACGCTGCAAATTCTGAATGAAGCGAGGGAGCGCGGCGTCGTATTTTTGCCGGTTGACCTGTATAAGAGCGACGCCAAGAAGTTTCTTATGGAAGGAAAACAGGTTCGCCTGCCGTTTACCACGTTGAAAGGTCTGGGCGAGGCCGCAGCGATAAGTCTCGTGGAGTCGCGAGAGGGTAATTACAAATTCATGTCGAAGAGCGATGTGCAGATGCGCTCGGGCGTGTCCAAGGGCGTTATGGATATATTGGAAGGCGCGGGTGTACTCGACGGAATGGCGGAGAGCAATCAGGTGAGCTTTTTCGATTTCTGAGTTATTATTCTCACACATCTTACCAATAAAACATATGACAAAGATGACTTTTTTGTTGATAAAGTAAAATATCTCGGGGCGTATATGTCAAAGGTTGACTTTTTCGTAATAATATGTTATCGTATTAGCACGCTAAAGTTTGGCTTTAAAATATGACCCAAAGATCACAATGGGGTGTTGCATTTGAGAAAAAATTACAAGATTACTCCCGAGGGGACAGGCGATTTGCTTTTCTCGGAGTGTGTGGAGCGCCGCGAGGTCGAGTCGAAAATCTGTAAGATGTTTGCGCGCGGCGGATACAATGAAGTACGCACACCGTTTTTGGAGTTTTACGACATTTTCAGCCTTGGTGACGCGGCGTTTCCCATGGACACCATGTATAAGCTCACCGACAATAAAGGGAGACTTATGGTGCTTCGTCCTGACAACACATTGCCTATAGCCCGCATGACGGCAACCAAGCTCAGAAATGCGCAGCTTCCGATTCGCGTGTACTATTCCCAGACCAGCTTTGCCATAAGCCAGAGCCTTCGCGGAGGCAGCGACCAGACTGCGCAGACAGGCATTGAGCTGATAGGCGCGGGCGGACGGAAGGCGGATTTGGAAGTAATTGTGATGGCGATAAATTCACTCAGATCAAACCTCGACGACTTCCGATTTGAGATAGGTCACGCGGGAATTTTTAAGGCGCTGTCGGAAAATCTCGATGTAGATGATGAAAAACGTGAGGAGATACGCGACTATATTGAGTCCAAAAATTACGGCGCGCTTGCCGAGACTCTGGATCAGCTTCCCGAGAGCAATATTGTGCGCGCGCTGCGTCAGCTTCCAAGAATGTTCGGCGGCGCCGAGGTTTTGCAACAGGCATACGAACTGTTTGAAGGCTGCGGCGTGTCGGATTACCTGGATTATCTTGGTGACATTTACAACACTCTTTCACAGCTGCGTCTGGGTGACAAGCTGATATTTGACTTCGGTATAGTTCACCGCAACGATTATTACACAGGTGTAGTTTTTACAGCGTATGCTCACGGCTCGGGAGACAAAGTGCTTTCGGGAGGAAGATATGACAACCTGCTGGATAAATTCGGGTTTCCGACGCCGGCCTGCGGGTTTGCGGTACACCTCGACGAGCTTACAAAAGCCTGCTCGGAATCAAAGGACGTAAAGGCCAAAATACCTGAAATTCTGGTTCATTCCGCCGATGGTTTTGAGATAAAGGCGTTGGAATACGCGGCCGGGCTTGCAGAGGATAAGCAGAACTACGAGTATTCCGTGTTCGATACTCTGGAGGAGGCAAAGGAATACGCGAGAGCCAAGGGCATAGGCCGTGTGGACTTTGTGAGCGACGATATCGAGAAATTTGAGCTGTGAGAGGAATGAAGTAAATATGAAACCTTTGAGAATTGCGCTGACGAAGGGCAGGCTGGAAAAGGACACGGTAGGTTTGTTTGAACAGATAGGCTACGACTGCTCCGCCGTGCGCGAAAAAGGACGAAGGCTGATACTTCCCGTGGGTGACAGCATAGAGGTGGTGCTTGCCAAGGCTCCCGACGTTATCACCTATGTGGAAAACGGCGTGTGCGATTTGGGCGTTGTGGGCAAAGACACTATAATGGAGAACGGCTCATGCTTCTATGAAATTCTCGATTTGGGCTTTGGACGCTGCAAATTTGCAGTCGCGGGCAAGAAGGGCGTTGATTGTCTTGAGGGCTTCAACACAAAAACCATCGCCACCAAGTATCCAAATGTCACCCGCAGATATTTTGAATCCAAGGGAATGGACGTCCGCGTTATCAAAATCGAAGGCTCTGTGGAGCTTGCTCCGCTGCTGGGGCTTGCCGACGCTATAGTGGATATCGTGGAGACCGGCACCACTCTGAAAGAAAACGGACTGGAAGTAAAAGAGGACGTTTGTCCGATATCTGCCCGTCTGATATGCAATACAGCGAGCTTAAAGCTGCGTAAGGCTGAAATTGAAGATTTGGCTCAGAAAATGGAAGACGCTATTTCGGAGTGATACGTTATGATGAAGCGAATTACGGAGGGAATGCTTGACGAACTTACAGGGCTTTTCGTTGACGTATTCAACTCGCCTCCATGGAATGATCTGTGGAGCGTGGAGCAAGCCCGAATACGCCTGCACGACATCATGAAAAGGCCAAAATTTTTCGGTATAGCAGATTACAGAGATAACAGGCTTGTCGGCATGATAATGGGACACGGCGAGCAGTCATTTGACGGAATTCACTTCCAGATATTGGAATTGTGCATTGCCAACGACATGAAGGGGCAAGGGATAGGCAGCGATATGCTGACTGAACTTACCAAATACCTGGAAAGCCGAGGTGTAGCCAGCATATATCTGTTGACAATGCGCGGTGTGAATACAGAGGGGTTCTACATTGAGCACGGATTTAAGACCAGCCAACAGATGTGCATTATGTCAAAGCACTATGAAAAGCGGTAAGCACAATAAAACGATCCGTGAGTTTTATTTTTAATTTGTTAAGAGGTGTACACTATAATGAAAAGAAAATTGGCCCTTTTTGCGGCAATCATTATGCTTATTCCAACACTGCTTTCGGGCTGTGTTTCGGCCGATGAATTGGCGGCGCGCAGGGAGAAAATTGACGAGATAAGCGAGATGGCCGAAGAGTATATGCTCGGCAAGTACAATCGCGGCTTCAGCGTAAAAAAGTGCGAAATGGCGACTGGCGACGAGTATGAGGGAGATTTTTTCATAACATTCAACAACGACATACACGCGTTTTACAATTCTGATGAAGAGAAATTTTACGACGACAGACAGACAAGCGTGCTCAATGACGATATTTACAACAACATATGGATGCCTTTGATTGATGACATAAATCTCGTTTTTGATAATGTAGGTTCGTGGTCGCAGGATTTCAACCTTGTGTATAAATACAACAAGGGCGGCGAGGAATTTAAATATTGTATGTATCATGAGTATTATTACGGCGACGCAAAGAAATTCACGTCAACTCATTATGTATCGGTGCGGTCGGATAATCTCATTCTGGTGAGCGACAATCCCAGCTACTCACAGATTTCATCAAAAATTAAAACCTGCATGGATACCTATTTTAAAGGAAAGAACAACGATGTCAGATTTTATATTGTAACAAATTCCTGCCACGGCAGTTCAAGCTTTGACCCCGCGAAGGTTGATGAGACTATGGACGGGTGCGTGGTGGCGCTCACATTTAACGAGACTAAAAATACCACAAAACATAAGTTTGTCAAGGTAAACGGCGTTGAGGGCCTTTATGCCATGCTTTGCAGCAATGATGCGTTTGTGTTTGAAAATGGAGATATAACGCTCGAACCTGTGAGCAATTCCGATGCGACATCTCAGAAGATACTGGACGACATGAACAACAGGGAACTGGGTTTGGTAGATAAATATATCACCAAAAAGCGCAGCATAGATTTTGAGCAGTTATACACTGTCAAATTTTCCGAAAGAGTTGAAAACCACGGAATCAAAGATTATACGCTCGCCTTTGTGATGAAGGACAGCGATGAGGAAATTGTCGAATACGCGGATATCAACGAGCGCAAGCGCAGCTTTTTCGGCTACACCGTCGGCGGCGATGAATTCAACGCGACCTGCCTTTGCTCTCAGAACAGCCGCTCCAACAAGTTCAGTTTCGCAGGCAATTCCGAGACTTATTTCTGGTACGGCACACAGTTCTGATTTTTAACGGCGTGGGGGGTAATTTGTTATGAAATTAGCAGAGGCTTTACAGGAGCGTTCCGACCTCAATATAAAGATAAGGCAGCTCGAGAGCCGTATTATGAATAATGCTCTGGTTCAAGAGGGCGAAAAACCGTCTGAAGATCCGAATGAACTTCAAAAAGAGCTTGACGGCTGCATTGAGCGTCTCACTTATCTGATTGGCCGCATTAATCTTACCAATTGCGGCACGTCGGTTGACGGGCAAACGCTGACCGAGATGATCGCCAGAAAGGACGCCTTGTCGTTGAAATTGTCCATATATCGGCAACTGGTCAATACAGCGGGAAATATCGCATATCGCGCTCGCAGCACCGAAATTAAAATAATTGCAGCTGTTCCCGTGTCGGAAATTCAAAAGCAGGTGGATCGAATAGCAAAGGAACTTCGTATGCTCGACAATAAACTCCAGGAAACCAACTGGACAACCGAATTGATCGAGGATTAAAATAAAAAAATGGCAGCAGATTACAGGGCGAATGTCAACCCCTCGGAACGGCTCAAGCCGTCTTCTTTTGCTTCAGGTGTCTCAGGGCGGACATCAAATAGCATTGTCAGCCCTCGATCGCGTACAAATGTATCATAATGGCGTATATTTATGACCATGACGTTGACTGTAATTCTGCGGGGTGGGGTTTGGGGAATAACACGTAAATCAATTTTCAGAAGCTCAAGTCAAGTGAGAGCGAAGCTATATGGGAGTCCGGGGGGATAATTCCTTCTGGCAGGATTCAGGGCAGCGCCCATGGCGGAGAGTGAGGCAGCAGAGCCTCACAAGCGAAGCTGCGGCTGAGCAGGCAAAACTCGGCAGAGTTAAAGGTAGCCTTGGGCGAACAAATAAAATAAGCCAAACTTTTTACATTGTGTGATGCTATTATTGAAATTCATTTTCGTGGGTGAAGAGCGCCGCATCTGAGACAGACACTTCGCCCTTTTAAGATATTCGTTGAGGAGGACATTAAAAATTATGATAAAAATAGTCAAGGCGGACGGTATCGCTGAGAGAGAATTTCTCGCGCAGCTTCGAGAAAGAAGCGGCGAGACCGATAAAAAAGTAACGGAGATTGTCTCCGCCATGTTGGAAGATATCAAAAAGCGCGGCGATGAGGCCGTGAAGGAATACACGGCGAAATTTGACAACGCAAATCCCGAATTTTACGAGGTGCCGCGCGAGGTTATTGACAGCGCCGAGAAGGATTGCGAGCCTGAATTCATAAGCGCGCTGAAGCGTGCGGCAAGCAACATCAAAGATTTCCACGCCCGTCAGGTTCAGCAGAGCTGGCTCACCCCGAAGGAGAACGGTGTGATCCTCGGTCAGAGAATACGCGGTATGCACAGGGTGGGAGTTTATGTACCGGGCGGCACGGCGGCTTATCCCTCCTCAGTGCTGATGAACATAATTCCCGCCAAAATTGCGGGCGTAAAGGAAATAATCATGGTTACGCCTCCATGCAAGGACGGAACCGCCAATCGCGACATTCTGGCGGCGGGGGCGATTGCTGGAGTTGACCGCGTGTTCCTGTGCGGAGGGGCGCAGGCAGTGGGCGCGCTTGCTTACGGAACGGCGCAAATACCCAAGGTCGACAAAATAGTAGGTCCGGGCAATATATTCGTTGCCACAGCCAAGCGCCTTGTTTACGGCGCCGTAGATATAGACATGATAGCCGGTCCCAGCGAGATCCTGATAGTGGCCGACGGAAATGCCAATCCGAAGTTCTTGGCCGCCGACCTTATGAGCCAAGCAGAGCATGACAGGCTCGCCTCAGCTATTCTCGTCACCACAAGTCAGGAGATTGCCGAGAGAACCGGCGCGGAGCTTGTCAGACAGTGCGCACTGCTCGAGCGCAGTGATATAATTGAGGAGTCTATCGCCAATTACGGGGGAATTATCGTATGCGGCTGCCTCGATGATGCTGTTGACATGGCAAACGAGCTTGCCCCCGAACACCTTGAGGTTTGCGTTGACAATCCGATGGAGTATATCGGACGCTTTGACAATGCCGGCTCCGTGTTCCTCGGCAATTACGCGCCTGAGCCGCTCGGCGATTACTTTGCGGGTCCGAATCACGTATTGCCCACCAGCGGAACGGCGAGATTTTTCTCCCCGTTGTCGGTAGATACATTCATAAAGAAGTCAAGCTTTATCTATTATAATGAACCCGCCCTCCGACAGGTAAAGGACGATGTGATCAAACTGGCTGAAACCGAGCGTCTCACAGCTCATGCAAACGCGGTTAAGGTCAGATTTGAGGATTGATTTACTCTGACGCATAGCCTTGAACGTGGCGAATACCTTTGAGTTTATGGCGCTGTTTTCGTACTTTAGGCACAATTTGCCCGCTGTCGGCGTGCGAGATAAGTAATAATATAAACTATTTAATAATACCATTTTCGGTTGTATTGCCCGATTATAAAATATTGACGTATTTGAAGGAAGTAATAGCATGGCATATCAGCTTAACGAAAAAGTGCGCGATATGGAGCCTTATGAGCCTATCAGCGGAACATACAGAATACGCTTGGACGCTAACGAGTCCTTTCTGGAAGTCCCGGAGTGTATAAAAGCGGATATGCTCCATCGAATTTCCGAACTCCATCTCAATCGCTACCCCGATCCGCTTGCCGCGGGTGTGCGCAGTGGCTTTGGCAAATACTACGGCGTAAATCCCGACCTGGTTACGGTGGGCAACGGCTCGGACGAATTGCTGACCTTGCTTACCCAGACCATTATGATGAAGGGCGAGAAGTTGGTGTACACATCACCTGATTTCTCAATGTATAAATGCTATGGATACCTTGCGGAGAACGAGTGCGTTGAGTTCAAAAAGAACGCGGACTTTACTATTGATGTCGACGCGCTTGCCAATTTGATTAACTCGGAGCGCGCGCGCATGGTGATATTCTCCAATCCCTGCAACCCCACGGGTGTGGGTCTGCCGCGCGCGGAGGTTGTCAGACTTATCGAGAGCGTTCCGGACTGCCTTGTGGTGGTTGACGAGGCGTACATGGAGTTCTGGAACCAGTCGGTGCTGGATTGTGTGGAAAAATACGACAATCTCATGGTGCTCAAAACCTGCTCAAAATCTCTGCGAATGGCGGGAATCCGCTGCGGTTTTGCCGTATCAAATCGCACAATTACCAACGCAATGCGCGCGGTTAAGTCGCCCTACAATGTCAATTCGATAACGCAGGCAGCCGCCGAGGCGCTTTTTGACTACCCTCAAGATCTCAACAGTGCCACCGACGCGGTGATAAGGTCCCGAAACGAGTTGTATGCGTCGGTCAAAGCGCTTGCCGATAAATTTCCCGATAAACTCTCGCTTCTGCCTACTGCGGCAAATTTTGTGTATGTCAAAATGCCCTCGGGTGAGGCAAAGCGCGTATTCGAGGCGATGAAGGCGGACGGAGTGATAGTACGCAGCATGGGCGATCATCTTAGAATTACCTGCGGCACGGATTACGAGAATTCCGAGGTTTTAAGACTGCTGGAGGAGAATTTGTGATGGCTAGAATCGGAGAAATTACCAGAACTACCAAAGAAACCGACATCAGAATACGGTTGAATCTCGACGGTGGAGAGGTCAGGATTGACAGCGGCATAGGCTTCCTCGACCATATGCTAACGGCTCTGGGCGTTCACGGCGGCTTCGGGCTGACGGTTGAATGCAAGGGGGATTTGAAAGTTGACGGACACCACACGTCGGAGGACATCGGCATCGCGCTGGGGCAGGCTTTCGCGCAGGCTGTCGGGGATAAAAAAGGTATTGCACGTTATGGCAGCTTCTATATACCGATGGACGAGGCATTGGCGTTTTGTTCGCTCGATATCAGCGGCAGACCGTTCCTCGTATTCGACGCGGAATTCCCCCAGTGGCGCTGCGGAGAATTCGACTGCTGCCTTACGGAAGAATTCTTTCGCGCTTTCGCAATGAATTCGGGCGTTACGCTGCATATCAAGTCTATGTACGGCAGAAATTCGCACCACATCATCGAAGCGATATTCAAGGCGGTTGCCCATGCACTGAAAGCCGCCTGCAAGATTGAATATGAAGGCACCTTGTCAACCAAAGGTGTGCTGTAATAATTTAAGTTACAACTCGATTTATGCGTGGGGTTATACGTTTATATCCTGATATTGCATCAATGTGGCACGCGTCAAATCCCGTGAATCCGGCATTTGGCCTGACAACTGAGTTGGTAAAAATGTGTGATATAATGGACGTATCATGATAACACTGAGCTACTTACAGGATTTTTGAGAAACGAAAGACGGAGTGTTTTTATTGGGAGAATGAATTTTGGAGTGAAATTGAAATTCACAGACTTGTAAATATTGATTAACAGGAGTGAGCAGTAAACTATGAAAATATTTCCTGCAATAGACATAAAGGACGGCAATTGCGTGCGACTGGTCAAAGGCGATTACTCCACTGCCCACAGGGTCGCCGAGAATCCTCTCGACACTGCCCGTTCGTTTGAAGCTGCGGGGGCCGAATGGATTCACATGGTGGATCTCGACGGAGCTAAGGACGCCGCGCTCGTCAATAAGGATATCTTCGTTCAAATCGCACGCGAAACGAGACTTAAAGTGGAGGTCGGCGGCGGAATCCGATCAATGGAGGCGGTGGATTACTACCTCTCAAACGGAATTTCACGCGTGATACTTGGGTCGGCGGCGATAAAAAATCCCGAGTTCGCCAAGGCAGCGGTTTCCAAATACGGCGATAAAATAGCAATCGGCATCGATGCGCGCGAGGGAATGGTAGCGGCCGAGGGTTGGCTGGATACATCAAACGTGTATTTTGTCGATTTGGCGAAGGAAATGGAGAAAATCGGAGTTAAAACGATAATTTTCACCGATATTTCCCGCGATGGCACGCTTACCGGACCCAATCTCAAACAGCTGCGTGAGATCAATTGCGCTGTGTCGTGCGATATCATTGCGAGCGGCGGCGTGTCGGGCATAAACGACATAATTTCCCTGCGCGACGACGGCTTGTACGGAGCTATCGCGGGGAAGGCCATATACACGGGTGATTTGGACGTTGCTCAGGCGATAGCGGAGGGAGCAAAACCGCGCGACTTATCACGATATTTTGCCAAGTCGGAGCTTATTCCCGCTATTGTGCAGGAAGCGTCTACAGGCGAGGTGCTCATGCTCGCATACATGAATGAGGAATCCATGCGCCTGACTCTCGAAACCGGCGTCACGTGGTTCTGGAGCCGTTCGCGCGGCGAACTGTGGAACAAAGGCTCCACTTCGGGTCATTATCAACACGTGGTATCAATCAGCGGCGACTGCGACGACGACACACTGCTCATTCGCGTGGAGCAAATCGGCGCGGCGTGCCACACCGGCAGCCATTCGTGCTTCTTTAATGAAATCGGCTTCAAGCCATGGCGCAAATAATTAGCGAAGCTCGGAAGTTAGTGAAGCTGTAGGCTGAGCGGGCAAAATGCTGTTGACGTGTAATTATAATATATTTTATCTTACCCAATGAAAAGATGAAAAGGAGATTTTATTAAAATGGCAAATGAAAATGATGTATGGCAGGCGTTGTATGACACGGTAATCCAGCGCAGGGATCACCCGCAGGAGAAGTCGTATACCTGCTATCTGCTCGATACCGGGCTTGACAAGATACTCAAGAAAGTGGGCGAGGAGTGCTCCGAGACTATCATCGCTGCCAAAAACGACAGCGACAGCGATTTGGTGGGTGAAATCAGCGACTTGATTTATCATCTGACCGTGCTGATGGTAAAGCGTGGCATACCGCTGGAGGACGTTTATGCCGAGTTGGACAAACGCAGCCTCAAGAGCGGCAACCTTAAAACTTTCAAGCAGGTCGATAAGAATACCTGATTGGATATTAATATCTTAATATAAAATAAAAATTCTCTGTTTCGGGTAAACAGAGAATTTTTATTTTATATATACCGATTAGGCTGATATTTTTTAAAATAATTATGTTTTTTCATGAATTTCAATATGGGAGTTTTGTATATAATGACCAAAAAGTATCATCCATTTGTTAAAAATATACAAAAGATAAATTTTTTCTTGTGAGACGTTGAATTTTTTTGTCAACAATGTTATAATCTTCATGAGTAGATTATTTCGCATTCTTTATTTTATGTCTTTTTACGTTGAATTTTTAATAGAATGCAGCTTTCAGGAGATATGATATGCAGATTTTAGGGGGTGCGCGTTTGTGAATAATATCAAGACTTTGATAAAGCGCTTTGGGAATAGAGTTAAAATGCCTTTTAATAAACATTCCAAGACAGTCATGACAGTCGCCATATTTTTGGCGTTCGTCATGGCCTTTTCTGCGCTTGGTTCCAATTTATCGTCGATAGTACGCCTGCTTGATATTCAGGCTGCGGATGGCGACGTTTATTACGACGCCGATTTGACCTTGTATGACTATTATGATGACAATGATCCCGGCAACAGTGAGATAGGATCCTTTTCAAATTTCAATACCGCGTTGTACAATTGGAATAATTACGTGACCGGCGCGACTAACGGCCGGGGAACCTATTCAACGTTGGGTGATTTGCGTTCTTCACCGGATCACCCCGGAACCTATTTTCCGCTTTATTTGGGATTGCAGTATGCCGATTCCAGTGCTCCCGATCCCAAAGTAAACAACGTATATGTCAAGAGCAATCCGAATAGCTATAATTACAGCTTGGCTGCCAACTCCGCCGCCACCGGGGATAATGGTGTTGCCGCCGCGGCACAGGGACTTGTAGACTCCGAGCTTCATGACGGCACGGTCACTCAGGGCAACGGAAGGGTTAAAGTGCCGTATTTTGATCCCGCATTTGTGCAGGGAAGAGTCGGCAGCGTGGAGTCAGGCCTGACCTTTAAGTTCCGACGGAGAGTGGATAGCGGTTCGGATACTGGCGAGGTTTACTACGTCTATGACAGCAGTAAAGATGGTATCAAAATGTTAGACGATAAAAAAACATATGAGGCTGTCGATCCCAGCGAGGGAAGTCAATACAATGATGAAAAGGGTAAACCCGGTTTTTTCCCGTTGGGGGAGAAAAACTACGGTTTCGGAGCCAAATTTGAGATTAGATTTACAATGACCGAGGACGGTACGCTCTTTGGCAGGAAAGACAAACCCGCGATATTCAGATTTGAGGGAGACGACGACCTGTGGGTGTTTGTCGACGGCAAGCTTGTGTTGGACATCGGCGGCGCGCACGGTGCGGTGACAGGAGAAGTTAATTTCCACACAGGTACGAGCCATGTGAGCGCGGTAAAAACAGCCGACGCTTTCGCTTATAACAGGGCGCAGGGTGACGTCGCCGACTGTATCGCTTCTGACGTCACGGAAGATATAACCGGCGTGTTGAACTCCATCGGAATGTATAACGATCCTACCGAAGTCCACACCATGACAGTATTCTATATGGAACGAGGCAGAATTGAATCTAACTGCAAGATTTCGTTCAATTTTGCCCGTGCCGACGCCCTCATAATACAGAACAAGGTAAACGCGGACAAAGTGAACCCCGAATTTAAGAATGATGCCATAGCTGCGGCGGAGTCCGAGGGCGTGGAGTATTTGATGCTCAACAAAGGCGCCTCCGTAGCTGAGAGTGAAATTGTACCCGATACGGAATCCGAGGGCGATATATTATACAATGTTCCTCTGGAAAGGATTAAAAAAGGGCAAACCGGCAACCAATGCAATGTCAGGCTTTACATTCCGGACGACGGCGGGGGCTGGAAGGTTTATCGGGAAACGCAGTATGATTTGGGAACCAGAGTGTTGGTACCAAATGATGTGACGCTCGACGGTTACGTATTCCGAGGCTGGGCGACAAGCGAGGGAGACGCCGAGAGCGGCACGGTTACGTACCCTCCCAATTCGAACGATTTTATCAGGCTTACCGGAGACGTAAATCTTTACGGTGTGTTCGAGGTGCATATCGAGCCGCCCACCGCGCCTATGCTGCCGATTGTAATCTCGGTTATGAGCAGCAGCGGCAATGTTTACAGCGTGGAACATATGGATTTTGAGCAAGTGACTGTGTCAAACAGAACGCAGTTGTTTGCAAACATGACTTACTCGTTCAACTTTGATGATGAAAACAAAGAGCGCAATGAATGGTTTAAGTATAACAATGTTCAGCCCGGAACTAACAGTGGCTACACAGATCACACCGGTGGCGATTTGGGCCAAGATACTATTCATTTTAAAGCCGGTTGGTTGTACGTGGTTAATGTAGGAACAAAAAATGTGTACAAATATAAGCTGAATGGTACGGGTAAACTTGAAGATCCATTTGGAAGTTCGCCAAGCACTACGATCGTAAACACCGACCTGCAAAACTGGTTCACGGCATACTGCAACCTTTATAACGCGTTGAAAGTAACCAGAGACGGAGTGACCGAAAGAGGCAATTGGAAAGAGGCGGGGCAGGAGCAGGCCTACACCGACGCGCTTGCGGTGTACGAAAAGGCTAAGTACAGTTCCACTGAGGGCGCGACAACTTATACGGCTACCGTGAATAAGCTTAACGAAATGACAAATAAGCTTGCCGCTTATGAACAGTCTCTGTCAACCGTAGATTTTGACGTTCCTCAAGACGATCTATCTTCCGAAGAGGAACCCGGGATTGTTGAACCCCAAGAGAATCCCGAAGAAGGCGCGCCCGAAGAGGGTACCGATACCGTTGAATCCGAAGCGGATTCTCAGGACGGGAGCGCACCTCAAGACGACACTTCCGAAGCCCAACCCGAGCAGCCCGCCGAGCAGGAAACTCAGCCAACCGAAAGTCAGGAAGGCGGAGAGGCGCAGTCTGAGGAGAAAACCGATTTGCCGCTGCCCGTTTCGGGAGGGACGAACAGCAATACAGGAGGGCGCTGGGTGAATTCCACCCCCGATCAGTATTCGCCTGTCACCGGGACGAATTACCGCCTCAAATGGATGGACGCAAAGAATTCGGTGGTTCGTCAGACCAGAGAGAGTGACGATGGAAAATTTAATCTGCTGGGCAATCAGCAGGCGAAGTTCACCATGCAGTTCTCCAGAAGCTCCGCACTCAAGCTGGCGCAGACCGGCTCGTCCTACGGCTTTGAAGATCTTAGGAATGACACGGATAATACCTCTCCGGCACAATCCAAGCTGTCGGGAGAAGGCGGAATGGAAAAGCTGCTGTCGGCCAGGTACAAAACCACATGGAAAATCAGCGACGACAGAAAACCTCCTGAAGGTGAAAGCGACGTTGTTATTTCCAACGACAGTGAAAAGGCTACGGAAGGTTGGACGAAGGCGAATTCAGTCTATTCCGCGCATCAATACGAGAATGCGATCGAATTCCCTTCTTCATCACAATACGGAGCGACCGATATTGGCTCATTCCTCATGGACTATGTGGGAGATGCCTCGGCAAACAGAACCGATTTGACTGTCACGGTGACTGTCGAGTATGAAAACGAGATTCGCACATCCGACCTGTATGTCACCAAAACGGTTGGCACAGATGGTCAGTCCTATCTTGACAAATTTAATTCGGCGAAGAAGTATGACAATCAGTACAGATTCGATTTCAAAGTCAGTTTCTCTCACGTGTTCGGAGGTGATTCGACCGAGAAGCCGTACACGGGCAAGTATATGGTGAAGCGCGGGGACTACTATGTTGACCAGTCAGGATCGAATCACGGTTCGGCATTCGAGTATCGAGATGGCAAGTTCTACTATGTGGATGCCGACGGCAAGGTCAGCACTTCTCCAAATGCTGGTTATACATCATTCGATAATTTCTGTAAAACCGCAGCCGACGGCGTGATATCCATCAAGGAGGGCGAGACATTTGTGATCGAAGGCATTCCGGTCGACACAAGCTACAGTGTGACCGAGATTCTGCCGGACGCAGAAGAAAAGAAAGGCGAATGGGCTTTGGAAGGCGTGAAAGTCGCGTTGAAAG
Organism: uncultured Clostridia bacterium; assembly: GCA_947581635.1. Classification (GTDB taxonomy): domain Bacteria; phylum Bacillota; class Clostridia; order Oscillospirales; family Acutalibacteraceae; genus RUG762. Next base: position 210,336 of record CANPVE010000001.1, read on the forward strand.
ACGGCGAGAGTGACGTTGCTGTCGAATGCGAACAGTCAGTCGAAGAAGTCGGCGATTATAAGCGCACCAATTACAGGCTCGAGGGAAAAATCACAGCCAATAACACCCCCGAGGCCAATACCGCCGATCCCGCGACGGAAAACAAAAATATAGGAACCTCGGCCAACGGATACAGCGGTTACATCGCCGCATACGATGGAGATTATTTGGTAGACGTCAAGCATAACAGCTACACTTTCAACAACAATGTTCCCAGCGCCGTTCTTGTGATCACCAAGACTGTAAACGAGCTTTATTACTGTAAAGAAAATCCCACTGATATTACGGAGAGCTTTATAGTCGGAGGTGTTACAAATGATAATGATACAAGACTTGATAGCACAAAGGATCCCCACGGATATGAACGGGCGACCGAGGCCGAACAAACATTCGTTTACAGGATCAGCGAATATGAAAAGACGGATACAGGTTACGAGCATCCCACAAGGGTCTTTTATGAAGAAATAAGTTTCCCGATAGGCTCCACTGCGATTTCCACAGGCGTCGGCGGTTATCGCAGGAGCAAGCTGATTCGCGTGGACGAGAGCAAGAATTATGTCGTGGAGGAATTGAGCGATTGGTCGTGGAAATATACATTGAATAACAGCTCGGTAGATTCGGGCGCGACGTTCACTATTGATTCCACCAAAGCTAAAATCACCATAACGGGTTTTAATACGACAGGAAGCGCGACGATAGATAATGTTATTACCGCAGACGGTGAAAAAAGCGGCATAATGGTTTCAAATTACGCGCATCTCAAGTATACAAACAATAAGCAGGGATCTCCAAAATCCACTGTCGAAGGTGACGTGACCGTGGCGGAAAACACAGTTAATGTAACCAATAACAAAGCGTCCTAACACTCGTTTGAGGCGCGAATAATCGCTTGGGAGGAGATTAAATGCTGAAATTCATACGAAAGGTAATCAATTTTGTTATTGCAGTTGCGGTCGTTGCGCTCTTCGCGGTGTTCCTGCTGCCAAGAATCTTCGGATATCAGCCTTACATGGTGGTCAGCGCGTCCATGCAGCAGAGTTTTCCCGTTGGCAGTGTGATATTTGTCAAGGGGGCCTCTCCGGAGGAAATTGAAGTGGGTGACCCCATAACCTTTTCCTCCGGAACGCTGGTTATTACCCACAGGGTTGTTGCCATAGACGAAGAAAATCGCGTCTTTACCACCAAGGGCGATAACAACACAGCTTCTGAGAAGGTGTCGTTTGATAATCTTAAAGGCAAAGCGTTGAATTTCGCCGTACCGGGGCTTGGGTATTTCGCTGCGTGGTTTACAACGCTTAACGGCAGAATTATCTCTGCGGTTATCATTATCTGTCTTGCCATGTTGAGCACTGTTCTGGGCAAGATAGACGAATTGGACGGAAAAAAAGAAGATAACGACGGCACGGTGATATGAATGGGTAAGGTGAGTTTTATTGAAGAATGAAAGGAAAAAAACCGACGTGGGCAGGAGAAGTCTGTTTCCCAAAATATGCTGCGTGATGTCGATTATGGTGTCGTCATTTGCGATCATTTCGATTGTGAGGGCGTACATCTATACTGAGACCGACTGGGTTACAAACAGCTTCAGCCAGCTCACCTATACCAACACGGACATCGAGGAGCCCGAAAATACCTTCAGCGTCGTCATAGATGAGGAAGGTAATTTAGATAGCAGCAGTACGCTCAAGGATAAAACCGCTGCCATTTCCAATCAAAAGGGCAAGGACAAGAAACCAGTATTTGTGCGTGCCAATGCCGTCATGATGGTTTATGACTCGACGGGGACTTACAACATCACTTCAAAATGCAGAGACTGCTCGTTGAGTTTCACAACCGGAGATGGGTGGACACAGCTGACCGATGGATATTATTATTACAATAAGATTCTTCCGCCGGGCAAGTCGACCACACCTTTTATTGTTAAGGGCAGCGTGAAGATTAAAGGAGCGGAGAATATTCCCGATGGTTCCGTGGTAAAAATAGTGGTTATGTCCGACACGGTGCAGGCGGTTTCGCTGGATTCCGCCAAGTGGACGGTCGCTGATTTTTATGAATCCACCGAGGTGGAGACGGCTTGGGGAATTAAACCCAAAATCAGTCCGTTGCTGGAGACTTTGACCGACAGTCAAAAGAAATCGCAGACGTACGAGGTAACATTGACATGGGAAGGAAGCTGATGGGAGTGAGGGGATTAAGAGATGAAGAAATCTAAAAAAAGATTTTTGGTATTTTTCACACTGGTTATGACTGCTGTGACGGCGGCTGCCATAACATATGCCCTCCGAGACAATGCTTCCTTTGAGCAAAAGGACAATACCTTCACTAACGGCGAGATAGCCGTTGAATTGATTGAAGAGAACTGGGATCAAAAGAAGTCGGGCGTTTATTTTCCCGGTTCGTCAATCTCAAAGCAACCGCTGGTCCACAATATCACCGATCCTGACACGTTGGGATCCGAATTTAGTACGAGAGTGTGGGCGGGGGTTAAGGCCGAGTATGTTTTGACTGTGGAAAATGTTGACGGCACTACATCGACCTACCGTTACACAGGCGAGCAGTTCAACAAGAGCATTGCTTATTTCAGCGCTTCTAGCAGCACGAATCGTGTCGAGGGAATCAACGGCAATTGGGCGGCCAATGATGATTACACGCAATTTTATTATAAAAGTCAGCTTTATAATAATAGTAATACCAGCCCGATATTCAATTTTGTGGTTGTTCGCAACGGTCCCTACTCCAAGGACGGCACTTCATACGGTGAGGAATACGTTATAACCTTGGATCAGGACAGCGGTATGTATAAAATCCCCGTGTACGGTGCAGCCGACGCCACGGAGCCGACCGCCGGCAACAAACCTACGGGTAAGGTTGAATCCTATTCGCTGCCGGATTTTGATATCAAATTAAAGGTATATGCTCTACAGGTGAGCAAGGAGAACGAAAATTACAACACCGACGGTATTCAGGATAAACTGAGCGAATTGATGAATGACGGCACTACCGCACCTGTCAATTAGAGCAACGGAGGATAAATCTTATGGAAAAAAAGAAAAGTAAGGTTTTATACAAGGTTGGGTTGATGCTGATTGCCATGGTGTTGGTGGCGGCTGTGAGTGTGAGTGTGGTTCGGGCATATCTGACCGCAATGACGTCGACTTTGAATAATGAGTTTTACAGTGCGTACGATCTCGACGGCGAGATCGTTGAGGAGAATTTCAAACAGAAACAGGCGGACAACAGTTTTCCCGACGTGGAGGTTCCCAAGGACCCGAGAGTGCTCAACACGAGCGACGGCGGATACGAGATGTACGCTGGGCTGAGGCTTGACTTTTACATCTACTGCTGGAATGACCCCGACGGCGCGGAAACAGGCGGGGCATATGTTAGAGTGCCGTACGCCAAGTTTAACAAGTTTGTCCAAATTATCGGCCTTCCCGAGGTTAAAGCCGAAAACGCCGACAGTATAGGAACTGAACACGGTAAGCTGATGGCGGACGAATACAACAAGTCGACCGCGTGGTACGAGTATGTTGTGTCGGACGATGAGTACGCCAAGTATTACTTCTACAACAACAAGCTTGCCGCATACAAGGGAGCGAGCTTTTCGGGACAGCGCGAGGATATGTCGTCGCCGGTTTTTACGTCGGTGAAGATAAGACCCGGCCTGATGATAAACGCAAATCCCGTTACTACGACATCGGATGCGGAGGGCGGTGCGTCGAACAGTGTCACGCCCGCCAAAAACTTCACTAAGGCGGATTTGGATAAATATGAAAAAAAAGAAGGCGCGTCGTCGGAGGTTCTCGACAGCTTCAGTTGGTATGATGACGACGTGAAACGCACGGTCTACAACGGATTCAAGTATAAGATTCTGATAAGCGGCTATGGCGTCAACGCCGAGACGGTCGGAGATATAGCTTCAAAGGAAGGCACAACCGCCAACAAGACGGCTTTCACCCAAGTGCTAGAGGGATTGAAGGCCATAGATGTGCCTGAATCAGCAGAAGGATAACAAGCGGCGTATTGAGGGACGCCGCTTCAATATAAAAGTTGATTAGGAGGATTTTTTATGAAATTGAAGAAAATTAAAAACGTGCTTCTCGCAGTGCTTACATTTGCTTTGGTTTCGGTGGTAGCTGTCGCCGTAACCCTGGCTGCGGTCACCGGAAACATGGGAAACGCAGAAAACACATTCACCAACAGTCCCTATATCAAGCTCGGCATTGCAGAGACAAAGTGGGATCACAAAGATTACGATGGAAATGACAAGGAGGGTGTAGAAGGAGATAAGGGTGAAGATTTAGCCTCAAGCTACTCCACAGGTATGACTATTCCCAAGAATCCCACTCTCAAGAATACGTCGGATTCGGCTGATGCTACCAACCAAAGCGAGTGGGTTGCAATCAAGGTGGAATACAAGCTTGTGTGGGACGACAGCATCAATGTTTACTCAGATAAAGGCTCAGATCATGCACCTGCATCGCAAATAGGTCATTTTTCTGACGAACAGGCTACCTATACATCTTATAAAGACTTTTCAAATGCAATTGCGAAAGTTAAGACTTTACAAGAAGGTTCTGATACGTACAAAGATGGATTTAATCTTAATAGCGTAAGTGGCGTTCCGGGAGGTTGGTATCAATATAATGGCTCTGTAGACACTTTAAAAAATGAAACATTGTTCTATTATAACTCTAAGTTGGACAAAGACAGTGAGACAACTCCATTATTCGACGCCATTGAGATTAATAGCAGTTTCACAACGACAGATGTAATAACGAATTGGGTTCAGCAAACAAAAGTTCCCTGCTATGAAATAAAGCTCGGCGACGGCAAACCAGCTTATTTTGAAAAGCTGCCTAAGTTTGAAATCAAGCTCACAGGATATGCGATACAGGCCGAAGGAGTAAACAGTGGGGACACAGCCATTGAACAGATTATAAGCATTTACGGTTTAAAATAAATGATTTTTGAATATTAATTCATTCGAGGGAGGATAAATCTGATGAAAAAAATAAAAACAGCAAAGCGGGCAAGATACTGTTTATGGCGGTCGCAGTGGTGCTTGTTGCGGCTGTCAGCGTGAGTTTTACGCTCGCGTATCTCACCGCTCAGACCAAGGTGCTGGATAACCAATTCACGGCCAGCGGCGGTATCACCGGCGAGGTTCTGGAACCCAAATTTGATAAGGAAGAGGCAAATAAATATCTGCCAGGCAAAGAAGTATCAAAAGACCCGATGATCCAAAATGAAACAACAGATGCGTCGGTGTATGTCGGCGCGAGATTGGATTTTTACATTGACGTCACGGACGGAGAGAGTTGGGAACAGGTGTCTTACGAAACCTTCAATAAGTTTGTAAATATTAAGTATGATAGCAAGGAGTTTAACACGGGTACCGGCGATACTCAGACGTGGACCGATATTACAGCAACTGCTGATTCATCACAAGATAATAAATCAAAATACTTTATGTACAACAAAGTGCTTGAGCCATACGATAGCAGTAAAGTGGAAGACGGTGGCATCGGTTATACTAACGATGATAATGATAATACCAAGCCTATTTTCACATCAGTGACAGCCGACGCAAATATTACAATTTCCGATGAATCCGTCGGTCTTAAAGCTAATGTAACGGAAAATAGCGCTATTAGTAACATTACCAAAGAGGGTAATGTTTTTTATACAGACGGCGTAAAAAATACCAAATGCGTATTCAAGAACTTCAAATTCAAGATAGTGATAAATGGCTACGGCGTCAAGGATGACAGTTCGTTGGGGTCTGAGGCTGATGGTAAAAAGACAGCAGCCCAGGCTCTGATAATAGCGGGTCTTAAGACTGAGTGATTTTGATTCGGGGTCAAGCCCTAAACAAAATAGAAGGACAGCAATCGGAGGTGATTGCTCTGGAAAAAGATAAAAAATTTTTGTTGGGCTTATGCGCGCTGATTGTTGCCGCTGCGATGGTGAGCGTCGGTGTAACGCTCGCCGCGTGGCCTGAGACCCGGGAAACCAACGTCGTAACCATAGGTAACGTCAAAGTGAATTTGATAGATGAATATGAGGAAAATGACAGCGTCTCGCCGGAGGTTGACATAGACAAGGTTGTCAAGGTGCAGAATGTAGGCAACACATCATGCTACGTTCGCGTACTGGTAAGAAGGGCGTGGACTAAGCCCGGCGGCAGTGAAATAGCAGAGGGGTTGTCCGCCGATTTGATAGTTCCCGCTGTAGACAACGTCAATTGGACTAAGGGCGCCTCTCCGATAGACGGTCAGGACGGTCAGATGTATGACTGTTATTATTACAGAAGTGCCCTTCCCGCAGGTCAAACCACCGAGCCGCTGTTTGAAAACTTTAAGATTGACGGCTCAGGTGGTTATGATCCGGAAAAATACGGGGGCTATGTGGGACACATCTACGTTTACGCCCAGGCGGTGCAGAGCGAGTATGTGACCACCGATGGCGAGAACCCCACAGTCACAATAACAGACGGAAAAGTTACATCATGGTCAAGCGACTTGGTCTTTGATTAAGAGGGGAGTGTGCAGTTTTGAAGAAAAAACTCAGGGCCTTTGCGGCAGTCATTGCGGCATGTGGTCTGTGCATTTCCGCAGGTTATCTCGGTTCAAGGGCCATAACCAAGATGCCCATAATAAACGGCAGATCGACATTCAGCGACTTTGTGTATATCCAAGGTGACGGCGAAGACGCCATGTCATTTGAGAACACAGATTCGTTTTTCAGCCCGTATTCCTACGGCGACTCGGTGAAAGCGAATGAAGTGCTCCTGCCAGGCTCAAGTCAGACGGGTGAGGTTGACATTGAAAACAAAAGCAATCAGATCATTCATTTGTATCTCTATGCTGCCAGCACAAACGATGATACTAAATTTCAGGCTTACGCGAATGCAAATTCGAGCTACGGTCATAGTGATGGTGAAATTGCGGAAAAGGCGGCAACCGATATACCCTACGCCACGGATTATTCTTGGGACGTCTTGAAAAAAGGCTCGGATCTGCTTACAAAAAAGCTTAATTTGAAAGTGGATTACACCGCAGCGGACGGGTCGGCCGCTGCGGTGTATCAGGGGCCGTTGAGCGGTACGGCGGCGGCCAGCGGCGGCCATACCATGACAGAGTATAGAGCAATAGATCTGGGCGAGTTTGAGCCGGGCGAAAAAGGCAAGTTAAATCTTACCTTAGATGTACCCATGGATTTGAAAGGAAGTTACAGCCCGGGAACCGAAGAAGCCAATGCGGGTCTAACTCGCGGATATAACGGAACTGTGGCGATGATCGACTGGATATTTGTTGCGGAGCTACAGAAACAGGAACCAGTCAGTTCAGATCCAGTCAGTTCGGATCCGGTCAGTTCGGATCCGGTCAGTTCCGATCCCGTCAATTCGGGGCCGGATAAACCGGAACCCGATAAGCCGAAGCCAAAACCTACTCCTGACGTTCCAAAGACGGGCGAGGAAGCGGTTCCTTATATGTTGGCGGCGGCGGCGTGCGCTGTCGGAGCAATCGGAATGTTTGTAGCAGCGTTTCGTACCAATCGCGACAAAAAAGCGGAAGAATAATTGATTAATTGAACTTCAACAAAAAACGCGGTTCGAGTTTCTCATCAAAGAAATTTCAAGCCGCGTTTTTTTTGCACTGTATTTGTCGAGTAAAGCGTTCGGAGCCATTAGCCGAAGGCGTGGAATTCCGAAGGGCACCGTTTCAATATTTAATCTGTGCCCCGCTTTATCCCATTCGCTTTAGTCTTATACGAAATTTAGGATAGATTTTCTCCTTTTTTGACTTTACTCTATGAAATCATACGCCAGCATAATATTCTGGACCAAATCCGTCTCGACGTCTACATAAAATACTATGGAATAGAGATTGCCGTTGTATGCGGTTTCATCCTCATTCCAATTGAGGGGGTCTCCATAGTAATATTCTATCGTATATTGTGTATAAGCATCGTCTTCAACCTGCCATCGGGTGACATAAGCAAATTCCAGCGCCCCCTTAGGCTTTAAATCAATCAGATTTTCGCGGTTGTAGTTGCCGTAAATATAGTCCCCATATTTTTCCTCTACGCCGGAAAAATACAGCGGCTGAGATTCTCCATCGCTGGTAAACGCCGCGAGCACCTCGTCGGCAGTGCTTCCGATATGAAGCCCCCGTGCAAAGGTATCAGACTCGGATTCGGAGTAAACCGTACCAAGCGTAAGGTTATCCCCGCCCGCGGCATCAAAAAAAGTCAGCGTCAAACCGTCGTATGTCGCTGTGGTATATGCGCCGTAAATAAAATCGTCATTGGTAAATGTATCTTCGTTTTGGGGATTTCCCATTACCGCCTTGACATCATCGAGTGTCATGCCTAGCGATATTTTGTCGTTTACCGTAAGGTCGGATTTTCCGAACTTGTGCGGAGCAGGCTGGACTTCAGACGATGCAATATCACCATCTTCACCGCCTTGCAAACGGTCAGTTCCACAGCTTACCAAAATTCCCGCACAGAGCAGAAGTGCTATAATCACAAGGATATTTTTCTTCATACAAATCAACTCCTGTTATATTTTTACATCTATGGAAATATTTTACTCAGAATTTCATAAATTTCATTTTCAGAATATTTATGAAACAGTATATGTGAATTTATTCTCGCTATTTGAAATCATAGGAATTTCTCACCGGATTTGGTAAGCATCTTCTCACGCACTATGTCACAACGCTCAAATGCAATATTATTTGCATTCTCAAAGCCCTTGAGCACTATGGCGGGGTTGATATTCAGATCATTTCCTGCGGGCAGGCGAATGTTTAATATCGCAAATTCTCCCTCGGATTTTACGGAGAAATCCATAATATGAGGCTTGATGTCGATATCCACAAGCTGCTTTTTCTTGTTCTTTTTCTGCACCGTTATCTCATTTTGGGACAGATATCTCTCAATATTCTTGGATAATATCTCTCCGCCGGCCTCCGTCGCAGACAGTCTTATGCTGTAAATCGCGGAATGAATCTCCGTTGCCTTTTTGCCGACATAGTTTACTTCGGTTACAACAATTCCCTCGCAAAGAGAGTTATTGAGCCGCGTTTTTATCTCGTCAAAACTCATATCAGTTGTCAGGCGAACGTCCATACTTTCGCACATTCCCGCCGTACCCAGCGGCAGAGGCAAGGCGAAAGTCATAAACGGATGAGGGTTAAAACCCTCGGTGTACCATATTGGCACACCCGCGCGGCGAATAGTCCGTGTCATGCAGCGCATCAAATCCAAATGGGACATATATTTGGACGGACCTTTCTTCTCAAAATATATCCTTATCGGCAGACAAAGTGTGCCTTGAATGTCAACTACGTTCTTCATACTTGGTTTTAAAGACACTGCACACGCCTCCTGTCAATTTATTCGCGCCGCAGCCCGCGCATTTCTGTCTGCAATGCGGCGTCGTCTCGGACGCAAGCGCCTTTTTGTGCTCTCGTATCAGGAATTCTTTAGTTATTCCGTAGTCAAGATGATCCCACGGCAGTATCTCGTCGTATTGGCGGCGACGATTGGCGTAAAATTTGGGGTCAATGCCGCATTCTTCAAATGCCTCCAACCACCTTTGGAGTGAAAAATACTCGTCCCAGCCATCGAAGCGGCAGCCCTTCTCAAAAGCCCGCAGCAACACGTCGATTAATTTGCGGTCGCCTCTGGCAAATACCGCTTCCAAAAAGCTGGTATCCGCATCGTGCCAATTCAGCGTGATTTTGCGGCTCTTGACGCTATTGCGTAAATGCTGCTGCTTCATATGAATCGTCTCTATGTCGTCCTGCGGCTCCCATTGGAAAGGTGTGAACGGCTTCGGCACAAAGGTCGAGGCGCTGGATGTGACATTGACTCCTTTACCCTTGGGCTTGTTGGGATTTCGGTAGAATTCGTCCACAACCTTTTGCGAGAGTATGCCTATTCCTTCCACGTCCTCTAATGTCTCAGTAGGCAGACCCAGCATGAAATACAGCTTAACATTTGTCCATCCGCCATTGAAAGCTGTGCGGCAGGTGTTTAAAACTTCTTCCTCAGTGACGTTTTTGTTTATTGTGTCGCGCAGACGCTGAGTTCCCGCCTCTGGGGCAAAGGTAAGACCGCCCCGGCGTACCTTCTTCAATTTCTCGGTGAGCTCGTCGCTGAAACCGTCTATCCTTAGCGACGGCAGCGAAACGCTGACCTTATTTTGCTCAGTCCAATTGAGCATATTGTCAAGCAGCTCGGGCAGTTCGGTATAGTCGCTCGAACTGAGCGACGATAGGGACACTTCGTCGTAGCCTGTAGTGTCGCAAAGGCTGCGGCTCTGCATGTCCACGGTATGGAAGTCCTTCTCGCGGTTTGGACGGTAGATGTAACCCGCCTGGCAGAATCGGCAGCCGCGTATGCAGCCTCGGAATATTTCGGTGACGGCTCGGTCGTGAACTATCTCGATTATCGGAACAACGAAATTCTCAGGATAATAGACCTTGCTCATATCCTGTATTATGCGCTTGCGTATGACGGCGGGCGCGCCGTCGCGCGGGGTGAATTTCTTGATTGTACCGTCTGCGTTATATTCCACATCGTAAAGGGAAGGTATATAAATTCCCTCTATATCCGCTGCGGCGCGCAGGAATTTCCTGCGATCAAACCCTTGTCTCTTATGTTCACGATAGAGGTCAAAAAGCTCTATGCTCACCTCTTCTCCCTCGCCAAGTGACACAATGTCCGCCAAATCCGCCAATGGTTCGGGATTGCACACGCATGGTCCGCCGAGTATCACCAGCGGGTCATCATTTGCGCGGTCGGAAGAGAGCAGAGGTATTCCCGCCAAGTCGAGCATGGCGAGTACGTTGGAATAGCTCAGTTCGTATTGCAGCGTGAAGCCCACAAAGTCGAATTCGCGCAGAGGGTCTCCGCTCTCCAGACCGTAGAGCGCAATATCGTGCTCACGCATTTTTGCCTCCATGTCAGGCCACGGCGCAAACACTCGCTCGCACCATACATCTGGCACTGAATTGTAAAGTCCGTAGAGTATTTTCATTCCGAGGTGAGACATACCTATTTCGTACACGTCGGGAAAACAAAACGCAAATCGTATATTTACCGCAGACTTGTCCTTCACAACACTGTTAGGCTCGCCGCCAACATAGCGCCCAGGCTTTTCCACGCTGAGCAAAATTCTTTCTATTTTTTCCATATAGCTTTCAGCCAAAATAATGCCTCCGAACCTACTGCCTGATGTGGCAGCGAGTAAACTTAAACTACAATCATAATATCAGATTTTTTATTTTATTGCAACAGCATTTAATTTTTTGCAGGTGAAAAAACGGGAAAATTTTGATGGAAAGGGTTTATTGCCTGGTATTATCCTAATCAGTCACGCGATACTCTAAAATTACCATAACGCAATTTTTAACAAAACTGCGTAAACAAAAAATTCCCGCAAATGCCGTAAATCGGACATTTGCGGGAATTGGCGGAGAAGGAGGGACTTGAACCCTCGCGCCAGCTTTGAACCAGCCTACTCCCTTAGCAGGGGAGCCTCGTCACCACTTGAGTACTTCTCCGAATGTGCTGACAATAAATTAAAATTCAATCTAAAGAAAGGGTGTTGGCGGAGGGGAAGGGATTCGAACCCTTGGTAGGTTGCCCTATCACTAGTTTTCAAGACTAGCTCCTTAAACCGCTCGGACACCCCTCCATAGTTGGTGCGGATAACAGGACTTGAACCTGCATGAACTTGCATTCACTAGAACCTGAATCTAGCGCGTCTGCCAATTCCGCCATATCCGCATATTTCGGCTCAGTCCGCTGACTGGCAAAATTAATATTATCATATTGGGAGAGGTTTGTCAAGTGTTTTTTTCAAATCAAGGCTATTTTTTAATTAACTTTACACTTTCTTTATAGTTTTTTTGCGACTAATTTACCCGACGCCATTTATAATTATCCATACAAGTAGCGCGTTACTTGAATTTTTTCTCCGGATTAAAAAAGAAAAGAGGGTAATACAGAGCATGAATGATTATTTATTGCAGACCGTATGTCTTACAAAAATTTATGGCAAACAAAAAGCCGTTGATTCGCTCAGTCTGAATGTAAAAAAAGGCGCGATTTATGGCCTGATAGGGCGCAACGGCGCTGGCAAGACCACATTTATGAAGATGATTTCGGGTTTGGCGGCGCCTACCTCGGGAGAAATACGTCTTTTCGGGGACGACGCAACGCGCGTATATACGCAGCAACACCGCGTTGGCGCTCTGATTGAAGCTCCGGGCATTTACGGAGATATGACGGCGTTTGATAATATGCGTATGAAGGCAATCGCCATGGGCGTCTACAACCGCGATAAGATAAACGAACTTCTGGATTTGGTGGGATTGTTGGAAACGCGCAGCAAAAGGGCGGGAAAGTTTTCGCTTGGAATGAAACAACGTCTCGGTATCGCTATGTCCATGATAGGTACACCCGATATGCTTGTCTTGGACGAGCCTATAAACGGTCTCGACCCGCAAGGGATCATTGAAATACGCGGAGTTATAGCAAAGCTCAGCCGTGAATACGGAATTACGATCATAATATCGAGCCATATTCTTGACGAGCTTTCGCGAATTGCCACTCACTATGCGATTATAAATGAAGGCAGGTTGATTCAAGAGCTTTCAAAAGAAGAATTATTGGATAAATGCTCAGAGTGTATTGAAATAAAGTCAGATTCCGTCAAGGAGATATGCATTGCACTCGAAGAAATGGGCTGCGGAGATTATGAGGTATGCGACGGCGTAACGATTCGTGTAAATAACTGCTGCGACAGGCTGGGTGAAATAAACATGGGGCTTGCGAGGCGCGGAATTGTTATAAATGGGATATCGCTTAAACAGGAGAGCTTACAGGATTTTTTTGTAAATATCACGGGAAGGGCGGCCGAATAAATTGAGTGGAATGATTAATTTGATAAAAATGGAGCTTTTCAGATTGGTTAAATCAAAAGGCACATATCTAACGATTTTGTTTGTCGTAATATTCAGCTTTCTGCTATTTATGATGTCGTCATCATTTGGTGAGCAGTCAAAGGCTAATATGCTTGAGGAAGACAATGCATTGTATGCGGAAATAACTGAAGAAGAGGAGCACATTAAAAGCGGCGGCATAGGATTCGTGGGGGTAGATTTTACACGCGACACGGATATTAAATTTGAAACGATTGTTCACAGCTTTCTTTCCAGTGGAGTATTTTTGATATTCTGTGGAATATTTGCCGCAAATACCGTGTGCAATAAGTATAAATGTGGGTTTCAGAAAAATCTCAGCACTTATTCCAATAAAAAATGGCAGCTCACAGCATCGGAAAACATTGCGGTGCTCGCCTTTACTGTGACTGAGATATTACTTATTGTGTTCATACTGTTGATAATTAGCGTGTTTTACTTTGAAAATTTTCGTCTCGGAAGCGCCGCGAATATCATTAAATATATGGGAATGCAGGCAGTGCTTTACTATGCCTTTGCCACCCTCATAATGTTTATTGTGGAGGTAGTTCACAGCAAGGTCGCCGGAATTACGGTCACGTGCCTGCTCAGTATGGGTTTTGGCAGTTTCTTTTTCAACAAATTGGACGAGATACTGAAGCTGAATAATTTCCTTGTAACGCAACATACCATCGTATATAATGCAAAAATGCTTCCAATTGCCTTTGACGGCGAACTGTGGGGGACAGCCGCAACGGTTGCAATTTGCTCAATAATATTGTATAATATATTCAGTGCGTTTTTCGTATCAAGCAGAGATATGGCATAAGGGAGTAAAGCAAGTTATAGATGTAAGTGAGACCAAGAAGCTTTTATCATTTTACTCAGAGAGAAACACTGATTGTCAACGATAAAAAGTGGAAAAAAGGGATCTTCCGGCAGTCTCATGCTATTTGCAGTTTCATGCTATTTAATTGAAATTTATATAAAGAGAATTTTGTTGACGCTATGAAATATCTGCGCATATTAAAGGAAGAATTTCGCAGGTCTGATGTTAGTGCGGAAATAGTGTCCCACGTGCTTAGCATAGGTATTTCTAAAAGGCGTGAGTTTCTCCGAGCGGAATGTCGAAAAGCGTTCGTTTGTCGACATATCTCCCAATGACGTCAGTTTGAGATGTGATCTGATAGACACAGTAATATTTGGAATTCCCTTTGGATTGTGATGAGCCGGAGACATTCCACAACTGCAGCCTGTACCTGCAAAGACGCCTTGATTTGGATTAAACTGTATTTACAATACCTTCAGTATTTGAGAGGCTATCGTTTTGAAAATCGCGTTTATCTTATTGCTCGCGGCGTTTGTGTTGCTCATAATTAAATATGCGCGCTACAGACGGCAGATTGCTGATATCTGTCGTCAATTAGCGTTTAACCGCAGAGAGAAAAGCAACATTGACATTCGCACGAGCCTTGACTGCCACGAAATAATCGAGCTGCGGGACTGCGTGAACGGAGTTTTGACTGATGCAAGGAATGAGTGCGCCCATTACATTCAGCAGGAGACCCACACAAAGGAGCTTATCACGGATTTGGCACATGATATTCGCACTCCGCTCACTTCGCTCGACGGATATTTTGATTTGCTTTGCGACGCGGATTTGCACGATGAGCGGGAAAAATACAAGAATATAATTACCGAGCGGCTGCGGCTGTTGTGGGATTTGCTTGAGCAACTTTTCACATATGCCAAGCTGCAAAATGGTTCATATAAACCCGAGATAGAGACATTCGACTGCGGCCAAATGCTTTGCGACATATTGCTATCTTTCTATGAGGATTTTCGCTTACGCGGTATAGAGCCGAATATAGATATACTCGACAGTGAGTGCATGATTCTCGGGGATAAGGTGGCATTTGGGCGGGTGGTGCAGAATATTTTGCGAAATGCCCTGTTGCACGGGCGCGACAGCATTTCAATATCCATGTGCGCCACAGCCACAAAAGTTGTATTCACATTCCGCAATAATTTGGACAGGGATTGGAGCGGAGATATAAACAAGGTGTTTGAAAGATTTTATACGGCGGACAAATCCCGTACCAATCATTCCTCGGGTCTTGGCCTGCCGGTTGCAAGGCAGTTGACCGAGGCAATGAACGGAAAAATTTCCGCCGACGTTTCAGACGGAGATTTTATGATAAGGCTTGAATTTTTAAGGCAATAAAGGCAATAAAAACATTGCGGAGGTGTCTTTTGAAAAGGATATTGATAATAGAGGATGATACCGGAATAAACAATATGATAGCCGATACGCTTGCCAAGAACAATTTTGAATGCATATCGGCCTATTCGGGTACGGAAGGATTGATGTGCGCCAAACAATACGGCTGCGATTTAATTCTTCTTGATCTGATGCTCCCCGGCAAGAGCGGTGAGGATGTGTTGCGTGAGATACGTGAAAAGCGGGAATTTACGAGCGTTCCCGTAATTGTAATTTCCGCCAAAGATGAATTTGACAACAAGGTTGATTTGCTCATGAGCGGTGCTGTGGACTATATTACCAAGCCATTCCAAATGAAAGAGCTTGTTGCGCGCGTTTATGTCCATTTGTGCAAGAGCAGCGGTACGTCCGATGATGGGCGGATATCCTATAAACAACTTGTGCTCGATAAATCATTATACACCGCCGAGCTTTGCGGACAAAAGATCCCGCTCATTCATCAGGAATTCAACATATTGGAGCTTATATTCGGAAATCCAAAAAAGGTATTTTCCAAAAGGGAAATATTCAACTACGCGTGGGAGGATTACTATGAGGGTGAGGACAAGACTATAAATGTCCATATAAGCAATATAAGGATAAAGTTTAAAAATGTCACCGACGAGCCGTATATAGAAACAGTGTGGGGGATAGGGCTCAAGGCCGCCGAATGATTTTTTGCCTTTGAAATGTAAAAAAGCGCCGTTATCAAAAACGGCGCTTTTTTATTTGAGTTCAAATAAGAGATTATTTTTTCTTTTTCTTCTTGTTACTCTTATTGTCCACGTTGACACCAAACAGTATCTCACTGAGATTCATATCGCGGTAGGCTTCGGGGTCATAATTTATCTTTGGCAGATTTCCGCTCGGAAGTTCTATCAAGCTGTCGTCGTCCACATCGGGAAATACGCTTGGTGTCGTTCTCTGCGGAAGTCGCGATGGTTGCCGTGATGTGGATTTTTCCTGCTCATTTGATTGCTTCGACTGCTTTTTCTTTTTGTTCTTCTTTTCTTCCTCGGCTCTCATGCGGGCCGCTTTTTTCTGGGCTTCCTTTCTGGCGGCCTTTTCCGCCGCCTTTTGCGCGGACTTCTTGGAGGCTTTTTGCTCTTCCTTCTGCTTTTCATACCACTCATTATTAGCCTCGGACTTTTTGTCCGCCAACTTGCCGTCGTTTGAAGCCGCAAGCTCCGCTCTGGATCCGTATTGCCGATGGGATTCTTCGATATCGGTGTCAACAGGCGTTTCCATATTTGCCATGAGTGATTTCTTTATACCGCCCTCATGCGAGAATCTGTATTTGCGGGCGGGTGAATTGTCGCCTTCGACTTGAACCGTATTGTTTTTATATGATGTACGGCTGCTCTCCGTTTGAGCCGAAGATTCCTCTTCCAGTTGTTTGATCGCTTCGTATCGGCGCGTCTCACGGCGTTCCCGCACAGCTGACCGCAGCGATTCGGGGATTGTTTCCGCAGAATTCGACGTGCGCTGCGGCGGGGTAACGAACGTATTTACCGCGCCGAAAAGACGGCTGTTGGAATTCAATCGGGGGCTGGGAGCGCGATAGATTGGAGAAGGCATCGGAGGGGGCGTAGGTTCGGAATATTCGGCTTGACGCGGACGGCTTATGCGGCGAACCATGGTGTATTTCGCGTTAGGCATGAGCCTGTGATACATTTCGCTCGGAATCCATCTGCCATTTACCTCGTACATTTCGCTTTCGTATTCCGTGCGCCGAATTCTTGTTCTCACCGACACTATGCAGCGTCTGCGCCCTTTGCGCTGTTCCGGAGCGGGCTGGGGAGCCGGTTCCGGAAGCTTGGGTTTGTCAAAGCTGAGCGCGGGCAGCGGAATATCCTCGTCCTTGAATCTGACGGGTGTGTGATCCACCGGCTCATATTTCGGTTCATTCTGAACATAGTTGCGCTCGTCAAAAGCGTCCAGAGCGCCCAAGTGATAGGTAAGACGAGCGTCTGCTATATTGTCCTCAGTCGAGGTCATGAACTTGCGGTCATCGACTATTTTTTCAAATGTCGCCTCGGATATTTGCGCAGTCTTTTCTTTATTCGCAGGCACACTTGCCGGTTCAGCCGCAGCCACGGGCGGGGTTGGTTCAATGTGCGTTATTTCATTGTTGGAACTTGCGGGAATATCGTCCGTACGCTGCGCGGCGGAATCGTCACCGGGATAATACATCACGTTGGAATTTCGTGCCGATCGGGATCCCGTTCGCTTCATGTTATAGCTTGAAACCTCGCTGTCGTCGCCGTAATCTATGATTATTGGCGTCATTCCGGAATTTATATCTGATGATTCCGTTATAATTACGGGTTTTGATGATATATCTTTTGACAGGTCAACCTTGTGGAACTCGTTCTTGGGAATGGGCTGGTAGCCGTAGGGATTGTCTGGGTGTGAAACTGCGGGCGGCTCAGGCTTTGGCTCCTCATTTGGCGCATTGAGAACTTTTTGGAGTTCTTCTTCCTTGGCCCGGCTGCTCTTTTCCATGAAACTCTCTATCAGCCCTATCATACTGTCGTACTGTTTTTTCTCGGCGTTGGCGGGCATGGGCGAATTGTCTATCAGGTTTTCTATAGCGTAATATTCCTGTTCCTGAGAGCGTTCCTGTTTTTCGGGCCAATTAAAGCGGTTGTTGTTTGCCTTGCCGTTTTTCTGGAACAGGGTGATATTTTTAATATCCTGTTCGTCAAGTCCCGCTCCGAATGAAGCCATTACGGAGTTGAGGCTGCTGAGCTCGTCTGAAATATCGTCGTCATCGTCCACGGATATGTTAATAGCCCCGGATTCCTCGAATGGCAGCGGCATGGGGTTTTTTGGCCATGCACCGCGGCATTTTTCGAGCGTGTCGGAGGAATTTATTCTGAGCCACAGTTCTTGGGGAATATGAGGATTGTAGCGGATTCCGGCGGGAAAATCCACCGTATTCCAGTCTGTTCCCAGCGGTGTGTCGTCAAGGCATATTACTATTTTCTTTTTTGGGCTGTTCATCACGGCGCGCGGCTCAAACTCCCTATAAGAAGCGTATTTAAGATAGCTTTTGGAGAGAAACACCATCGCAACCTCGGAGTTGCCCAGTCGCTCGGCAATACGCATATTTGAGGGGTTGCCGCAAGCGGCGCTGCTCCATATTCTGAATCCCTCATTGTACATTTTTACGGCAATGGAATAAGCTATCTTTTCGTCCTGCTGCGCATAGGTTATGAACACATAGGGCGACTTCCCCTCATATTCGGGGATAGGTGCGAATGCCATACGAAAAAACACCTCTGAATCAAAACTAAAACAATTCAATCAAATTTAATAAATTTAAGTTGCCGAACTCAAACCAATTATACTTATTATATATTAATTGGGCGAAAGGTTCAAGCGGATTGATAAATTGTTGAATAACAGTTTACATTTAATTTGCATTATTATTACAATTGAGCGCATACTAATTCCGAAGTAATTCAAGTAGTTTGAAAGGAATGAGGCACACATGGAAGTTTTATGGGAATATGTGAAGGTATTCGTAGTTGGGGGTATCTTTTGCGTAATAGGTCAAATCCTGATAGATAAAACCAACTTTACGCCCGGCAGAATACTGGTAAGTTTCGTGACGGCGGGCGTTATACTGAGCGCGGTCGGACTTTATCAGCCCCTTGTGGATTTCGCCGGTGCCGGCGCGACGGTGCCGCTCACGGGTTTCGGACATTCTCTGGCCGAGGGCGTGCGCAAGGGCGTGCAGGAGAAGGGATTGCTTGGGGCGCTGACGGGAGGCATAACCCAGACAGCGGGCGGAATAGCTGCGGCGATAATCTTCGGCTATGTGTCTGCACTTCTGGCAAAGCCCCGTGCCAAGACCTGATGACCCTATTATTGGACCATAAGAAATACGGTGTGAGATCAGCGCTATGCTGCTTAAAGCAGAACTTTGATTAAAAGAATACAAAAAATCGGTCACAAGAACCCGTGTGCATGGCTCCTGTGACCTTTGAGTGAGGATTTTTTATTAAATCTTGCGGCAGTTTTCCGCAGGATATACCGACTGTCAGTTTTGTGTTGTAAAGATGACAGTCGGTTTTGGTTTTGGAGGGGACTGATTCAGCTTCTGTTTGCCGAAAGCCGTTCATCTATAGCTTTGGCTGCGGTTTTTCCGGCGCCCATGGCGAGAATGACGGTGGCAGCTCCCGTCACAGCGTCGCCGCCGGCGTATACTCCGCTCCGCGATGTCAAGCCGTCCTCTTGAATGACAATGCCGCCGCGCTTGTTGACCTCCAAACCACTTGTGGTGGATTTTATCAACGGATTTGGCGACGTACCTATCGCAATTATTACGCAGTCCACATCAAGTATGTATTCCGAACCTTCAATCTCCACCGGCCGCCTTCTGCCCGAAGCGTCGGGTTCGCCAAGCTCCATCTTTACACATTCCATTCCAGTGACAAAGCCGTTTCTCGGATCGCGTTTGTCGTCGGGATTTTGAAATCCTATTATCCTCTTTGGATTGTTTAGCAGGCGGAATTGTACGCCTTCCTCTTTAGCGTGTTCAATTTCCTCTTTGCGGGCGGGCAGTTCGTCAAAACCCCGGCGATAAACGATATCCACTCTTTCCGCACCCAGACGAAGGGCGGTTCTCGCGGCGTCCATTGCCACATTGCCGCCGCCGACCACTGCCACGCGCTTGGCGTGCATTATCGGGGTGTTTGAGGAATGTTCATATGCCTTCATAAGATTGCTTCGGGTGAGGAATTCATTTGCGGAATACACTCCCTTGAGACTTTCACCCGGAATCCCCATGAATCGCGGCAGACCCGCGCCCGATCCGATGAACACTGCCTCGAAGCCCATCTCGAAAAGTTCGTCAACCGTGAGTGTCTTGCCTATCACGACATTGGTTTGCACATCGACGCCGAGCGCTTTCAGAGTGTCAACTTCCTTTTGCACTATGGCCTTTGGCAGTCGGAATTCGGGTATTCCGTAGACCAGCACTCCTCCCGCGAGGTGAAGCGCCTCATAAATTGTCACTTTGTAGCCTTTCCTGGCGAGGTCGCCCGCGCAGGTAAGTCCCGACGGACCCGATCCCACAACGGCCACCTTATGCCCGTTATATTCGGGAACCTCGGGCGGCTCGGCGCAGTGATTGTTGTGCCAATCGGCTACAAACCGTTCGAGACGACCTATCCCCACAGCTTCCCCCTTGATTGCTCGCACGCATTTGCTCTCGCACTGAGTCTCCTGCGGACATACCCTCCCGCAGACGGCGGGCAGGGTGGAAGAACTGCTGATTATCTGATATGCTCTCTCAAAATCGCCTTCCCTGACCTTGGCGATAAATTCCGGTATGCGTATATTTACCGGACAGCCGCTCACGCACGGCATATTTTTGCAGTCGAGGCATCTGGCCGCCTCATTGAGAGCGGTGTCCTCGTCGTAGCCCAATGCGACTTCGAGAAAATTGTGCTTCCTCACATCCGGCTCCTGCACCGGCATGGGGTTTTTGGTGGGTGACATATTGG
Organism: uncultured Clostridia bacterium; assembly: GCA_947581635.1. Lineage (GTDB taxonomy): Bacteria > Bacillota > Clostridia > Oscillospirales > Acutalibacteraceae > RUG762. The sequence goes on from CANPVE010000001.1 coordinate 231,134, forward strand.
GCATAATTTATCAGGTTCCTTTCATAAGAGATAAAAATATAAACTATTATAAATTGCATTTTAAATTCTAAAATTGTCTTTATCTACCACGGCGTATATATCCTTGCCGATTTTTTCTTCAAAATATTTTTTCAGAAGTAAATTGCTGTCCCATTTTCTTTGGGGATATGAGCCATATCTGTGTTTAACGTACTCCATTCGACTTTCGATATCCAGTACACATTCTGTGCCGGCCAATGAATCACATAGCTGAATGAGTCTGTCGTAATCATCCATAACAATTGATTCCAATGTATTCTGATCTGGACTGATTTATTTCGTCATTTGCAGAAGGGACGCTTCATTGTGAAACGTCCCTCCCTTGTGCGACATTTTTAACTATTATTTAATTTTACCTTCCATGAGCATTCTCACAAATTCAGTATCGCGCTTTTGCCACACTTGAGTTTGAACTCTGTCGTTTTCGGCGCAAATCACCTCGGGATACTCCCACACGGGGTGGAAACCCTTGGCGATCTCGCTTGGGGTCATTTGAGGCTCGACAGTATGATCCAATATCTCGCAGAAATAGAAATATGAATGGCATACATATTTTGTACCCTTGCTGAAAACGTCCTCGCGAAGCTCAAGTATTTCCCCTATATCGGTGATGCTCTCGGGCTTTATGAGCAGTCCGGTCTCCTCACGCACCTCGCGAATCAGTGTTTCCTCGCGGCTTTCGCCGTTTTCCACACCGCCGCCGGGAATTTTGTATTCCCCCTTTGCGCTGAGCTGCATCGCCATTTTGCCATCGCGAAGTATTACGGCGCGAACGGTGTGTTTTTCAAGTACGGGCATATCGTTGGTGTAATCATTCATATCAAGGGTAAGAATCCTTTTCATAAATACATCAGCCTTTCAACATCGCGGTTTTTGGTTTGCAATTACCTGTTGCGGCGTGAACGCTCGGAGCGGTCCCTGTGTCTGTTTGGCGATATTCCTCCGTAGCCGTCGTCGACATTGCGCTCTACGTTTGAGGCGAATTTACCGAATATTGTGTCTTCTTCCTCATCAAATACCGGATTTGCCTGGGCGCCGGAGCCTCGCTTTGACGGATTGCCGCTGTCCCGTGTCATGAAAAGTATCGGATAATCGTCTTCTTCCTCATCATTGACATTCAGCTTGGCTTTTCCGTCTATGATGTTGCTGAATTCTTCAACACTTATGCTGCGTGATCCCATGGGCGTGGCCAATGCGTCAAGGTAATTTCCGTTTGGCACGCCGTCTCCCGGAATTGATGTGAAAGGTTCTCTTTGACCGGCAGCGGAGGAATTTTCTTCTGGTTTGGTGTAGAATCCGTCGTCGTTGTCATAGCCGTCGTAATCGTCTATGGTGGAGCGCTTCTTCTTTGTGGAATGGCTTTTATATTCGTACTCGTCATCGTAGTCGTCGCGGTCATCATGGTAATCATCGCGGTCACTGCGGCTGTGATGACCTGTGGAATGCGCTTTAATCCCCGCAGTTTCGTATTTTCTCATGCACATTATGTACCCGACTGCCATGCCCGCCGCGAATACGACCAGAGCACCTATGATGACAGAGGCGACCTTGACGCCGTTGCCCGCGCCGGACGAGGAGCGCGAAACTGTGCCCGCGTTATTGCCCACAACGAACTGCGACGATTCTTCTTCCGATGAACCGTCGGCGGTGGAAGATGTACCCTCGTTTATCTTGATTATCTCTATTTCTTTGTCGTAAATTGGGGTCCATGTGATGTTTTTGCCGCGATTGTTGTACGCGTGATCCACCGACGCCTTTATTTTGGTGGTGGTGTCGGGGGCGTTCTCCAGAACCGTGAATGGTATGGTGACCGTTATATCGTTGCCTATGGGAGTTGGAGTATTGGTGCCGGTGGGATCAAAATACGTCAGAGTCAGCTGTCCTTTTGATCCTGTTACCTTGTAGCCGTCCGTATTGACAGGCGAATATAACGCCAGCAAATCCGCGTCGTATTCTATATTTATGACCAATTCAACGTAGCCGTTTGCACTCTTTGTGACGATGTTGAGGTCCACGTCAAAATTTTGACCGTTTTGTACGGTGTCTCCCGGCGGTATTATGGTGACGTCAAGGTCGACCGCTGCGAACGCGGTGATACCAGAACAATACACGAAGCTCATTGTCAACAGAGTGAATACAGCCGCTATTTTGCTGAGTTTTTTATAAATCTTCGATTTTTTCATTATATCAAGCTTCTCCTTCGCTTTACACCAACGCTCAATTAAAAAGTAAACAGAAATCTTAAACTGAGAAACATAAAAACTCTCGTATGCTTTCGCGAGGATTTTTCGCCGCACTTTTGTCCAAGATAAGCGTTGAATCCGCCGATATTATGCAAAATTGTACCTGTACAGGTTTTTTATCCCAAATTCGCTTTTACCACTTCCGCCAGCTCGTTGGCAATTCTGAGTATCTGTTGTTCGTTTTCACCTTCGGTCATCACGCGAATAAGTGGTTCAGTGCCGGAAACACGCACAACGATTCTGCCCGTGCTGCCAAGCTCCGCTTCGGCGGCGGCTATGGCGTCATTAAGTTCCTTACAGCTTTTCATACGCGCCTTGCCCTCGGATGTAACGCGGACATTTACCATCGTCTGAGGATAAGGTTTCACCAGATCGGTAAATTCGCTGAACTTTTTGCCGCTGCGCGCCAAAAGACCGCATATCTGAACGGCCGTGAGCTGACCGTCTCCGGTGGTGCAGTGGTCGAGGAATATCACGTGTCCCGACTGTTCACCGCCAAGGTTGTAACCGTTTTTGAGCATTTCCTCAAGCACGTATCTGTCTCCCACCTTTGCTGCGACGAAATCCATTCCACGGTCGGCGCAGAACTTGTGGAAGCCCATGTTTGTGAGAATTGTGCCGACTACGGCATTGCCGGCAAGCACTCCATGCTTCTTCATATCATCCGCCATAAGCGCGAGTATGTAATCGCCGTCAACCAAATTGCCGTTGTTGTCTACGGCGAGACACCTGTCGGCGTCTCCGTCAAAAGCAAAGCCCGCGTCAAAGTCGCCTTCCCTGACAATCTTCTGCAAGTTGCCGATGTGGGTAGAGCCGCAGTTGTCGTTGATGTTCACCCCGTCGGGCTCATTGAAGAATATTTCACAATCGGCTCCCAGCCTGTCAAACAGCTTCTTTGCCGTCACAGAAGAACTGCCGTTTGCGCAGTCCAGCGCAATACGCAGCCCGTCAAGCCTTACGTCAATTGTCATGGCGACGTGCTCCACATATTCGTCCACCGCGTCTTCTTTGCGCCTGACCATGCCGATGCCGCTGCCCGTGGGACGGGGAATTTCCTGAGCATGGTCGAGAACTATTGCCTCGATATCGTTTTCAACCTCATCGGGCAGCTTGTAGCCTGTAGAGGCGAATATCTTAATTCCGTTGTATTCACAGGGATTGTGCGAGGCCGATATCATTATACCGGCGTCGGCTCCGTGCTTTACCACCATGTATGCCACGGCGGGAGTAGGCACTACTCCAAGCAGAACTACGTTTGCCCCTACAGAGCATAGTCCCGCTGTAAGCGCGCCTTCCAGCATTGCGCCGGAAGCGCGCGTATCCATACCTATCATCACTACGGGACGTTTGCCGCCGTTGTCTTCAGACAATACAAGCGCGGCAGCGCGTCCTATCTGCATAGCCATTTCACAAGTAAGCTCGGTATTCGCAACGCCTCTCGCGCCGTCTGTTCCAAACAATCTTCCCAAGATTATAGCCCCCAAAATATCAGAATTTTAATGTAAAATAAAAGGGTATCACTGTGTATCAATTAATTATACCACACTCGTGCCTTTTCCACAAGACCCATAGCGCAATTTGGAAAAAAGTTCAAAAATACTGCCGAATAGTGCAGGAAAATTCACGAAGATTTCTCCAAAAACTTTTTATAAGTCAGATCTATTGCCACTGCTCCAAACGGAGCAGTTATCAAAATAGACACAACCGCCGCTGTAAGGACAGTATTACCGCAGGCAAGTCCCATAGCCAGCGGCACTGAACCTATCGCAGCCTGTACTGTTGCTTTTGGCGTGTAGGCCAGCATACAGAATATTTTCTCTTTGAGACACAGCTTTGTTCCCAACAGACACACAAACACGCCCGCCATTCGGAAAACAAGCACAGATGCAATCAGCAGTATAACAGATACTCCCGATGAAAGCGCATATCTGATGTCCACCGCCGCGCCTACCAGCACGAACAGCAGAAGCTCTGCGGCGACCCATAATTTTGAATATTTGAGTGAAAGGCGCTGAGCAGTGTCAATGTTTTTTACGCGCATGGTGAGACCCATGCTCATCACGGACAGAAGTCCGGAAAATCCGATATATCCGGTTAATGCGCTGTCCAAGGTCACGAGCAGAAATGAGATGCTCATAACAATCACGATTTTAAGACTGTCACGTATAGACTGTTTTTCGAACAGCAATGTCAGCAGAATGCCGCACAAGACGCCGCCCGCTATGCCAAGCAGTATTGATGTGGGGATTCTCACCAGATTGAGCGCGTCGAATCGCCCGCCCGAGACAATACCCGTTGCGGAGGTGAACAGCACGATTACGAATACGTCGTCTACCGACGCTCCCGCCAGTATCATCTGGGGTATTCCTTTGTCCACGCCGTACTTTTCGTCCATCAGCCTCAACATTCTCGGCACTACCACTGCCGGAGAGACTGCGGCTACCACCGTGCCAAGCACAAACGATTCGGCCAGGCTCATTCCCAGCAGGCGCGGGGCAAACAGCAATATCCCTGTAATTTCAAAGCAGGCGGGTACGAAGCACATCAGCACGGCTGGCCGCCCTACCTTCCTCAGATCCGACACGTCGAGATTAAGTCCTGCGCGGGTCAGTATTATAATCAGAGCTATCTGGCGCAGATCCGAGGATATTGACAGCACGGACTGGTCAAGGACATTGAGAATATGCGGACCCAAAATCATACCTGCGGCGATCATTCCAAGCAGGTTCGGCAGCTTGAGTTTGGCAAAAATTCCGCCTAATCCAATTCCACAAAGAAAAATCAGAGCTAAGCTCAAAAGCATAGAATAAATCTCCTCTCCGCAGGGAGCCGACAACAGAAAGAGCCGACTTTCCCCTGCGATAAAAAATCACAGAAGTCATCAGCTCATAAAAAGCGGTTTATATCAATCTCCGAACGCGCTCGGAACGATATGGGGAGAACCTCATTCCCTTGGAAACTATGCTACCATATTCAACAACAAATTTCAAGTAGAAAATGAATTATTTTAATCTGAAAATTCCGGTTTGTTCCGACGGCGAGCCAATTGATTAAAAAAGTGTCCGTGTTTATGAAGTCTTTGGAGATATTTGTTGCATAAATTCTTTTTGTATTGTGTTGACAACAATATGAAAATATGGTAGAATTCGATGGTGACAATATTGTAAACAGATTTATGGTCGGATAGTTTTTGCTTCGTCTGTAAATTGATTTCTCCTGTGCAACGGCAGGAGTTTACTTTTTGTCGTCTATCAGCCGAAAGGAGCATTACACATGAAAAAAGTACTGGTTTGTCGTGAAAAGGATCCACTGGAAACTAGAGTTTCTCTGGTTCCTGACGACATAAAGAAGCTTGCGGCCATGGGCTTTTCCTTCAAGGTAGTAAGCGGCGCGGGCGTCAAGAGCGGATTTCCCGACGTCGCATACGAGAAGGCGGGAGCTGAGATTATCAAGAATGAAGAAGCGGGCTACAGCGACAGTGAGATTGTTCTGCGCATAATGAAGCCTGAAAGCGCGGACGGTCTCAAATCCGACACGCTTCACCTCAGCTATCTCGACCCGTTTAATGAAAAGAAGCTGCTGCACGAGTTTGCGGACAAGGGCATTCAGGCGGTTTCGCTCGAAATGATTCCGAGAACCACTCTTGCTCAGAAGATGGACGTGCAGTCCTCACAGACATCTCTGGCAGGCTATGTCGCGGTTGTCAACGCGGCTGCCCGTCTTCCCAAGATTCTGCCCATGATGGTTACTCCGTCAGGCACTATCAATCCGGCAAGAGTTTTCGTCATAGGCGTCGGAGTTGCGGGTCTGCAGGCGATAGCCACAGCAAAGAGGCTCGGAGCGAGGGTTGACGCGTTCGATACACGTCCCGTGGTTGAGGAGCAGGTAAAGTCTTTGGGTGCCAGCTTCGTCAAAATTGATCTCGGCGAAATGGGACAGACAGACCAGGGTTATGCCAAGGAGCTTACGCCTGAGCAGATTGCCAAGCAGCGCGAGGGTCAGGCCAAGGTGTGTGAGCGCTCCAATATAGTTATCACCACAGCCAAGGTGTTCGGCAGAAAGGCCCCCAGGCTTATAGGCAAAGACGTTCTGGATCGTATGCAGCCCGGAAGCGTTGTGGTGGACATGGCTGTTTCCACAGGCGGCAATGTCGAAGGCTCCAAGCTGTTTGAGGAAGTCGTCACGGACAATGGTGTTATAATCATGTCGGGCGATTTGCTTGAGCGTCAGGTTCCATATGACGCTTCAAAGATGCTCTCGGGCAACTTCACGGCGTTCCTCACACACTTCTACAACAAGGAGAAGGGCGAGCTTGAGGTAAATCTTGACGATGAAATTATGAAGGGCTGTCTGCTCACAAAGGGCGGCAAGATCATTCATGAGCGTTTTAAGGAGGACTAATCATGGGTGAAATAATGTTGTTGATTTTCGTTTTTGTTATCGCGGGTTTCCTGGGAGTTGAGCTTATCTCCAAAGTTCCCTCGCAGCTTCACACTCCGCTTATGTCGGGTACAAACGCTATTTCAGGCATCACGATTGTCGGCGCTATCTCCGCCACAGCGATTGCCGTTTCCACAAGCAATGATATATTGGGAACTGTTTTCGGATTCCTCGCTATCGTCTTCGCGACAATCAACGTCGTGGGCGGTTATCTAGTAACAGACCGTATGCTCGGTATGTTCAAGAAAAAGGAGGATAAGAATAAGTAATGAACACCAATGAACTTATAAACGTATTTATCACTGTTCTCTACATGGTGTCGGCGGTTCTCTTTATCCGCGGTATCAAGCTGCTAGGCAAGGCGGACACGGCGCGCAAGGGCAATCTTATGTCGTCCGTAGGTATGCTGATAGCTGTAGTCACTGTGCTTGCGGAGAAAGAAGTAAGAGATTCCTTCACACTCGCGAATGTGGCTCACAACGGATATCTCTACATCATAGTGGCCGTGGCACTGGGTGCCGTAATCGGAGCGATTTGGGCGAAGAAGGTCGAAATGACGGGTATGCCGCAGCTCGTTGCTCTGTTCAACGGTTTTGGCGGTCTGTCCTCGCTGCTCGTTGCCCTGACCCAGTATATCAACGATAAGCAGACAACTCCTTTTGTCGGGATTACGCTCGGTCTCACAATAGCAATCGGCGCAATTGCCTTCACAGGCTCTGTCGTCGCGTGGGGAAAGCTCTCCGGCAAACTTTTCAAGAAGTCTGTCACTATTCCCGCGAAAAATTTCATCAACGCGGTTCTTGCGATAGCGGGTCTTGCGGGCGTCTGTTTGTATGCTTTCAGCGGAGCAAATGAAAAGCTCGGCTTTGTCGGCATTGTTCTTGTAACCGCAACATATCTCATTCTCGGCCTTACAATGGTAGTTACCATCGGCGGCGGCGATATGCCTGTTATCATTTCTCTGCTCAATGCATTCTCGGGTCTCGCGGCTGCGTTTGCGGGTCTGGCGATCAGCAACTCCGTTCTGGTTGTTTCCGGTTGCCTTGTGGGTACATCGGGTCTTATTCTCACGCTCATCATGTGCAAGGCCATGAACCGCACGCTCTACAGTCTGCTCTTCGGCTCGTTCGGCGCCGCGTCCTCCAAGAAGGGCGCAGCCAGCGACAAAGAACCCAGGTCGATGTCGGTTGAGGATGCTTATCTTATCCTCGAGGCCGCAAGCTCGGTTGTATTTATTCCCGGCTATGGCATGGCTGTCGCTCAGGCACAGCATTCCGTCAAGGAGCTTGCAGACAAGCTCGAGGAGAACGGTGCGGAGGTCAATTTCGCAATTCACCCCGTGGCGGGCAGAATGCCGGGCCATATGAACGTGCTTCTCGCAGAGGCGAATGTACCATACGAGCAGCTCAAGACGGCAGACGAAATGAATCCCCAGATGCCTAATGTGGACGTTGCAATCGTAATCGGCGCAAACGACGTTGTAAACCCGTCTGCTATAGATGACGAGACTTCCCCGATCTACGGTATGCCCATCATCAATGCGTACGAGGCGCGAACAGTGTTCGTGCTCAAGCGCGGCAAGGGCACGGGCTTCTCGGGCATAGAGAATCCTCTCTTTACCAACGACAACACGATAATGCTCTACGGTGACGCAAAGCAAACCGTCTCCTCGCTGGTGAGCGAATTTGAAGATGCGTAAGCTCTAGGGAGTTTCACAATGTTCTCCGGACGCGTAAAATCCATTTGAAATTGCAGCAAGGCAGGCTTTGTTTTTCAGGCTCTGCCTTGTTTTTTATTTGGTATATTCCGATTTGTGATTTTTTGTCATGTGGCTTATTTTCTGCAAAATAGTGCTTCACTTTATCGGTTTATAGTGGTATAATGACGTTCATAGACAGCCTTAGGGAACTTATTTTCACGGAGGAAATGCATATGTACAAAATCACTTATAAAAGAGAATTGAACGACAGCGTTACAATGATGGATATTGAAGCTCCGCTTGTAGCCAAGAAGGCGCAGCCGGGTCAATTCATAATACTTCGCGTAGATGAGGACAGCGAGAGGGTTCCTCTCACTATTGCGGGCTATGACAGGGAAAAAGGGACGGTCAGGATAATATTTCAGAAAGTGGGTTCCTCTACCGAATGGCTTGGCGGCAGGAGCGAGGGCGACTTCATAGAGGATTTTGTGGGACCACTTGGCAACGCCACACATACCGAAGGCTTGAAGAAAGTGGCTGTAGTCGGCGGAGGCGTGGGCTGCGCCATAGCCCTGCCTGTCGCGCAGAAACTGCATACTCAGGGCTGCGAAGTACATTCCATCATCGGCTTCCGCAGTAAGGATCTCATTATTCTCGAGGACGAATTCAAAGCCGCCTCAGACAAGCTGATAATTATGACAGACGACGGCAGTTACGGCGAAAAGGGCGTTGTCACCCGTCCGCTTGAGGAATTGATAAAGGCGGGCGAGAATTACGATGAGGTTATTGCCATAGGCCCCCTTGTTATGATGAAATATGTAGTGATGACTACCAAGCCTTACAATGTCAAAACTGTAGTGTCCATGAATCCAATCATGATCGATGGAACGGGAATGTGCGGTGGCTGTCGTCTCACCGTGGGCGGACAGACAAAATTTGCCTGTGTGGACGGCCCCGAATTTGACGGATTTGAAGTTGATTTTGACGAAGCCATGAGCCGAGGTTCGATGTACAGCAGCTTTGAACGCAAGACAAGGGAGAGAACCTGCAATCTTTTAAACGGAACTGTGCGGAGTGAATAGCTTCGGGACGATGAGATTTGATTAAAATTTTATCTTTGGTAAAATTATCACGGCACATTGTTGAAAAAAACAATGTGCCGTGATAATCTTTTGTAATGCCGCAATTTTAATCGGGCTTCTTGAGCAAAATAATATATCCCTGTTCCAATATTTTCGTGTATCCGATCCTGTAGTAATAAATCTCAGCTTGCTCGTGTTCTTCTCTGAATCTTTTGTCAATCATGATATAATCGGATGCAATGCAATCATTATCCAACATATACAGTTTCTCGTGCTTATAAAGCTTTGGCACAAGGAACGTGCTTGCCGTGATGGAGGCGTTTTCGTCGATGGCGTCGATAACCTCGTTTGTAAGTTCAATATTGTATCGTTCATTTTGGTATGCGTCGCGGTATATGTTGTATTTTGGTATATTATTGCTAAGCATCAACATGAGTGATGCAAAAAGTGTAATTATTAAAATGCCCCGTTTGAATTTCTTATGTTTCAATAACGAAAAGTTTTCTACGTACATATATACCAGGAGCGCACCTGTGCCAAAGCAATACTGATAATCAATATTGAATTGGTACGGATATGCGGTAATCAGGCTGACGGCACAAAACGGAAGCATCAAGCACTGTTGTGAAAGCCGTCTGTTAAAAAAAGGAAGCAACATGAGCGGCAGAAACATTTGCAGCAAAAAAGTGATCTTATCTGCGGAGAGCAGCTGCGTCATTAAATAAGCCGGGTTAAGCGCCATTGTTATCAAAGCAGAAAACATTCCCCTTTCACCGGGCGGTATTAAATTGCTGTAGTGCTGTGTAGACAGTGTGTTATCGCCAAAGGTATTTATATATGAGGTTGTAATAAAAAAAGCAGTGAAAGCGAAAGCCGTCATTAAGATGCCAAGTCTAATTCTACATTTGTAGAATATAAGGTATAAACCAATGCAGCAAAGATAAAGTCCGGCATCCTCCTTTATCATCGCTGTGAGCGCCGTAAAAATTACGATCCCTTTTGGATTGTTGTATTCTATAAAATACATCAGCCAGAGAATTACAGGTGTTAAAAACAGATTTTCATGAAAATCATAATAGCAGGCGGCAGTGAGCGTGGGAAAACACAAAAATACAGAAGCAAGAACCGCTGTTGCCATATTGGACAACTTATGCCGCCTGCAAATAAGAACCAGCGGCAGTACACCGCTCAATACGATCATCGGCTGTATTGCCACCAAAAATGACGGTGTGCGGAAAATCATATAAAACGGCAGAAGAACATAGAAAATCGGAGAAAAATGCCGCAGTAAGTGATTATCAATAATATTTCGTTCGCAGCTCACACCCATGAACCCGGTTTTGGCCATATACTCATACATCTGCGCAAAGATACCAAAATCGAATGTGGATGAGTTGTAACTGAGGTATCGCAGAACGCAGGCATAAGCGGTGAACCCTCCCACGATGACGTATTCGGCAGCGATTAGTGCAGCCAACATTTTGTCAGAGATATGCCATTCAAAATTTATTAAATTTTCTCTCAAAAGATAATAAGTAAGAACTCCTAATGCCGCAATACAACTTACGGTGAAATACACATCAGATGTCTTTGTGCAAACGGCCATCAGGCAATAAAACACATCCGAAATTAGAACGGGCAATCCCTTAATCTCTAAAAACGATTCTAATATCAGCATTGTGATGAATAATGAGACGATCAAGAGAATAAACTCGGCAACAGGTATTTCACTAATTGACGCAATATCGTAAAAAGGAATATTCATTGTCATCATAACGACAGCACAGGTGAATAGATACGCTGCTGTTAAATCCAAAATATAAATTCGTGCGGGAATTTGTTTTAAATTATCGATAATTCTCATATATTTCTCCTTTATAAAGAATTATTGGCCACAGTTCGGGTTGTACTGTTTGAAGCAGTCCGGGGTGTGGTAGTATTTACAGCAGAGTGTCGAATTGTACTTGTCACACTGTGAGTGGCTGCACTCGTCGATCCGACAGACTTTATTGTGGTAGAATTCACAAATTTTGTTGACTGAGTGCCGTATGCGGAAGATTTGACAATGGTATCGTTCACGTCATTTGTCGACTGAGTAGTTTGTGCGGTAGTCTTGGCGGTTGACTTTTTATTTAAGGTGCGTTGCTTCGTAGCGTGAGTAGACTGCCGGACTGTTACGTCTGTACTCTTTGTGGATTGCCCCTCGGACAGAGTGACGGTAGTATGTATGGTTTCCTGATATCGCGTTCCGTCATGCATATTTTCGATATTATCGGTTGGCGTCAAGTTATGTGACTGATATTCACTAACCGTGGACTTGGCATATCCCACAGTGCATTGCATTACAAGCGCTGATGCAATTAATATCGCGAGAGTTGCGGTACACAATACAGTATTCTTTTTTGTCCCGCCACATATGATTTTTTCCAAGCGCAGCTTAAGAAGGGAGTTCTTTATCGACATAGAGGTGTACAATTCAAAATAATTCCGCGATTTTATGGCACTGTTTAAAATTAATTCGCCATATTTAAATCTGTCCTTGCCGCTACAATCATATGTAATTTTTTCATCGCACGACAGCTCGCATTGAGAGTTAAATTGGTGCAGGAACAGGTAAATAAAAGGATTGAACCAATGAATTGAAGCCGCCAACATGGCAATAAGTTTAAAAAGGGAATCTCTGCGCGAAATATGGATCAATTCATGTTTGAAAATAAGCGTTAATTCTTCGTTAGAATATTCTTCCAACGGAATTACGACAGTGTGATTCAGTAATCCAAAGGCAATAGGACCGGAGACAGTTTTACTTCGATAAAATTTAACATTACTGTGAATATTTAATTCATTCTTGACTTGAGCGAGAAACTTCTCTGAATTCTCGTCGGAGAAGCACCAGCGTTTAATGAACGACATCGTGGAAAAGTTTTTGATTACATGATGAATCAAAAAAAACATGGCGCCCGTAAGCCAAAAAACAAACAGCACTTGCCAAACGTCAATTGAACTTTTCCAAATTGATGTATCTGTTATTATTTCCTGCGTTTTGCCCGAAATATCAGCGGTATTGGCTACATATTCGCAAGAGGTTATTTTTATAAAAGATGACTTAAAATTAATCGGAATCACAGCAATTAAATCCAAAATCCGCCATATTGTATATCTGACACCGGCAGTAATTTTACTGCCGAACAGATTTAATATTATGGAGAAAATGAGCACTAATGCCGAAAGTCTGATCGAACAAAGTAAAATGACTACAATAAAATCTTTCATCGCGGTTGTCCCCCCTTTTTCTTTTCAAGCCATTTACTTAAATCGTCTATGTCCTCGGGAGAAATGCACTCCTCTGAATAGAGCGCGCTTATGATGCTAAAAGCAGATCTTTTGCCGAACTTTTTTATAAATGAACCTGTTTCGATACTCAAATACTCGTCCTCGGATACAATTGGTGTGTACTCGCGTTCTTTTCCGATTTTTTCACTTGTCACGAAGCCTTTTTCTTCCAATCTTTTAAGCATGGTTAAAACGGTTTGCGATTTCCAAGCCTTATCTGAATCGAGGGTTTCCATAATTTGTCTGCAAGTTGTCGGCATTGACAAACGCCATATCGCACGCATGATTTCAAATTCCGCATCGGGCAGTTTTTTCAATTTTTCCATTTATGAACCTGCTTTCTACAAATGTCTTTTTATTATTCTACATTTGTAGTTTATATTTGTCAATGGAATATTTGCTCTTCACAATAAATTAATATTGTACCATTGGCAGGTTGTATAAAATATTCTCCTGTGCAAAAAATGAAAATGAGGTGGTTATTATATGTCACAAGAATCCATTAAGAATTCGGTGTGGAGTGCAGAATCCAATCTTCCGCAATATCCTTCGCTGCAGGGGGAAATACACACAGATGTTCTCGTCATTGGAGGCGGTATCGCGGGAATTCTTACGGCATACTCTCTGCACAACAATGGAGTAAGATATGTACTTGTGGAAAAGAACGCAATATGTTCGGGAATAACCCAAAATACTACGGCTAAGATAACCTTTCAGCACGGTTTAATTTATCAGAAAATTTTAAAGGCCTACGGAGTTGAAGCTGCTAGAAAATATCTTACCGCCAACAAATTGGCCTTTGAAAAATATTCAGATCTGTGCGGCGGCATAGACTGTGACTACGAAGTAAAAGACAATTTTGTATATGCGGTTGATGATAAAAGTAAGCTTGAGAACGAAATGAAAGCTTTACGGAAAATCGGTTTTGAAGCTGATTTTTGTGATGATATTCCCATTCCGGTAAAAAATGCGGGTGCAGTTAAATTCCCAAAACAGGCCCAGTTCAATCCGTTGAAATTTATTTCTGTTATGGCCCGCGGATTGAACATATATGAGAACACATTTGTGCGGGAAATGATAGGAAATACCGCTGTCACTGATTATGGCAAAATTTACGCTGACAAAGTGATTGTTACAACACATTTTCCGTTTATCAACAAGCATGGAAGTTATTTCATTAAATTGTATCAACACCGCTCCTACGTCATTGCGCTCGAAAACGCGCAGAATGTAGACGGAATGTACGTTGACGAGAGCAAGACAGGGCTATCTTTCAGAAATTACAATAATCTTCTGCTGTTGGGCGGGGGAGGTCACCGCACCGGTCAAAAAGGCGGAAACTGGAGTGAACTGAGGAGATTTGCCAGCGAGTTTTATCCAAACTCAAAGGAAAAGTATTTTTGGGCTGCACAGGACTGCATGAGCCTTGATGGAATACCGTATATAGGTTGCTATTCCAAAAGTACCAACAACCTTTACGCCGCAAGCGGCTTCAACAAATGGGGAATGACGGGAGCTATGGTGGCAGCTATGATTCTGAGCGATATGGTGCTGGGAAAATCAAATGAATTTTCGGGGGTTTTCAGTCCTTCAAGGAACATACTGAAACCTCAACTTTTGGTAAACGGTTTTGAAACCACAAAAAGCCTGCTTACCCCATCCAAGAAAAGATGTCCTCACCTCGGCTGCGCTCTGAAATGGAACAGCGCCGAACATTCATGGGATTGTCCGTGTCATGGCTCACGTTTTGATAAGAACGGAACAGTTCTGGATAATCCCGCAAACGGGAATTTGCATTGAATTTAAAACCATCTGCAATTGTCCACAGCTTTATTTGAGTCTGAGGGCGATTGCTTTGTTTTATGCAGTTATTAAAAACTAAAGTCAAGCGAGCGGAGCTGTATGGGATTCCAGGGACAGCGACAATGGCGGAGAGTGAGGCGGAGCGGGCGAAATGATCCAAGATTAAAGAAAAATTAAGGCGAACACAGAATAAATTTCCCTCTTTGTCAGATATTGCCGATTTTTCGGGCCGTAAAAACACATATCAACAAGAGAATCGAAAATTTTGGGATAGCAAAATAAGGTTAGCCAAACTCTTTACATCGCCCGATGTCGTTTTTTTAATTGCTATTGACAACTGCGGTAAAAAACTGGTATAATGTAATTTACACAAGTGTGTTGCCATTTGGCATATGAATTATACATCGGCGTGAAAGGACGAAGCGTATGATAAGAAGCATGACGGGATACGGTCACGCTCAAAGGACCGTTCACGGCAGGGATATTACGGTTGAGATAAAGTCGGTAAATCACAAATTTTTTGATTTTTCCGTCCGCACCACGCGCGGTTATTCCTTTGTTGAGGATAAAATAAGAAGTTTTGTTAAGAAACGTGTCTCCCGCGGCAAAATAGATGTTTATGTCACCGTACTCGAAGTTGACGAAACGGCGGCAGATGTGATTTTGAATGAATCGCTCGCGGCGGGGTATATCCGGGCGCTGAGAGGACTGAGTGAGAAGTTTGGTCTTGCGGACGATCTCTCGGTCAGCACAGTGGCAAGGTATTCCGATATATTCACCATAAAGCGCGCAGAGAAGAATGAGGATCAGATCTGGGGGGACATTCAGCCTATACTTGACGAGGCGGTTGACAAATTCATAGCGATGCGTGAGACTGAAGGAGAAAAATTGCGCGATGACGTGATGGAGCGCATGGACTGTATATTGGAAACTGTTGGAAAGATAGAGCAGCTTTCACCTAAAACTCTGGCGGATTACAGCGCAAGGCTCCGCGCCAGAATAGAAGAGCTCAAGGGCGACGCCGCTATAGACGAGCAACGGCTCCTGACCGAGATTGCCATATTTGCTGACAAGATAGCTGTGGACGAGGAGACTGTTCGACTGAGAAGCCATTTCGACCAAATGCGGCTTATGCTGGATTCCGGAGAGGCTGTGGGGCGTAGGCTGGATTTTATCGTGCAGGAGATGAACCGCGAGATCAACACTATAGGCTCCAAGGCACAGAATTCCGAGATTTCTCACATGGTGGTTGATGTCAAGGCGGAAATCGAAAAAATCCGCGAGCAGATACAGAACATAGAATAGACGATAATTCGGGGGTCTGCCGCATGAAATTAATAAATGTGGGCTACGGCAATATGGTTGCCGTCGGTCATATTATAGCTATAGTAAGTCCTGATTCCGCGCCGATAAAGCGCATGGTGCAGGACGCAAAGGAGCGGGGCAGCGCGATTGACGCCACCTTCGGGCGGCGCACCAGAGCGGTGATTATCACCGACAGCGATCATGTGATATTGTCGGCGATACAGCCACGGCATATTGCCAACAGACTGGAAAACCGCGATGACAACGCGCCTGATGAAAGTGAGGTAAACGAGGAAAGTGAATCAACTCAACAATAAAGGCATAATAGTTATAGTCTCAGGCCCATCGGCCTCGGGAAAGGGTACGGTAGTCAGCCGTGTTCTTGAAAAGGCGGACGACGCGCGCGTCGATGTGCAGTTGTCGATATCCATGACCACCCGTGAAATTGGTAAAAACGAAGTTGACGGAGAGTCGTATTATTTTGTAAGCAGGGAAGAATTTGAAAAGAATATAGCCGAGAATAATTTGGCGGAGTACAACAGCTACGCAGGAGAGTATTACGGCACGCCGAAGGATAAACTGGAAGGCTGGCTGAACGAGGGCTTTAACGTCATTCTGGAGATAGATGTAAACGGGACCAAACAGGTGCTTGAGCAGTACCCCGAAGCGGTGACGGTCTACATTCTTCCGCCGTCGTTTCAGGAACTGGAGTTTCGCTTGAGAAGCCGCGGACGCGACAGTGAGGAAAAGATACAGTATCGTCTTGCCAAGGGCAAAGAAGAGATTCCCGAAGCCCGCTGGTACGACTACATATTGGTAAATGAGATTATCGAAGAATCGGCGGATAATCTGTTAAGCATAATAAAGGCAGAACAAAACAGCCGTTCACGTATAGAATACAAAATTGATGAGGTGCTTGCAACTTATGGAAAAGATTAAAAGGACAATTGATGATATTTTCAATATGTCAGACAGCAGGTATTCCCTTGTAAACGCGATCAGCCGTAAGGCGCGCGAGATTGCGGACGAGGCGGAAAACAACAATGACGTGCTTTATCGCAAGCCTGTGAATATGGTGATCGACAGACTGCTGGACGGTCGCGCCACTATTGAACATATAGAAGAGATTGAAGCGGACAATTTATTTGATGACGATGCTCGCCCGGCTCATTCGGTCGAAACTGCCATGCCCGTTTATGCCGAGCTCGCCGAAGCTGAGGACAATGGAGAGGACGAAAACGGAGATTTCGATCCCGATGATGACGGCGAAAACGATGAAAATGATGAAAACGATGAAAACGAAAGCGAGGAATAAGTCACATTTGACTGGGAGATAGTGCAGGGAGCGGAGCTGGTATGGTGTATGCAAGGGTTGCGGTGGAAAATACGGCTTATGACTTTGACAAGCTGTTTGACTATTCCGTTCCCATAGAATACTGTGAGCTTGCCGCGGCGGGCTGCCGAGTGCTTGTGCCGTTTGGCAGGGGCAACAAAAAACGGCAGGGCGTGATTTTTGAGATATCGGATACAGCCGGGTATGAAAAAGTAAAACCGATATCCGTGCTTTTGGACGAGACTCCTGTGTTGTCGGCGGAAATGCTGATGATGGCGGTGTGGTTTCGTGACAACTACTATTGCACATATTACGAGGCCGCCAAGGCAATGCTTCCTTCCGGGATAAATGTCCGCGTTGTTACCTCTTATAAGGCGTCTGAACAGCTCAGTCGCGAATTTCTCGATCAACGTGACGACATTCCCCCGCAGCAGCGCAAGATTCTGGATATGTTCATAGCGAATCGCGGATTGGTGCTGGAGAAAAAGCATATAACCGAGGTCATGAATCTCCCTGTAAATTCCACCATTCCCGACAAGCTGGTGGATAAAGGCTGTCTTGTGCGCTTGGACGACGCCGTGCGCAAAATAAAGGACGCCAACATAAAAATGGTGTCGCTTTCCGCTGATTATGACAGACTTGAGGATGTTAAGCTAACCGCAAAGCAGAGCGAGATAGTAAATTTGCTTAGAGATGTGAATACTGCGTCTCTCAAGGAAATCTGCTATTTTACGGGAATATCACAGGCGGTTGTTGATATTCTTGCAAAAAAAGGCATTGTCAACTATTATGAAGAGGAAATATACCGAAACCCGTATGCGAACGCCCGGCCGTCAAACGGCGGTAAAGTTGTGCTCTCTCCTCAGCAGCAAACCGCATTTGAAAACCTGTACAGACTTTACAACGAAGATAAATTCAATGTCTCGCTGCTGTTCGGCGTCACCGGAAGCGGCAAGACGTCGGTGTTTTTACGGTTAATAGATGAGGTACTTTGTGACGGCAAAGGAATTATAGTCATGGTGCCCGAAATCGCGCTTACCTCGCAGACCCTGGCCAAATTTCACGAGAGATATGGTGAAAAAGTAGCAGTGTTTCATAGCGGTCTGTCTCTGGCTCAAAGAATGGACGAGTGGAAGCGTGTACGCGATGGCGATGCACAGATTGCCCTCGGAACCCGCTCGGCGGTATTCGCGCCGTTTGAGCGTCTGGGGCTGGTGATAATTGACGAGGAGCAGGAATATACCTACAAATCCGAAAGTTCACCGCGATTCCACGCCCGTGACGCGGCGCGTTTCCGATGCGGCTACAACAAGGCACTGTTGGTGCTGGCCTCCGCGACTCCCTCGATTGAAACCTATTATAATGCAACAGAGGCCGGGCGGTACGATTACGAGGTACTAACCAAGCGCTACGGCAACGCGATACTCCCCGACGTAGAAAAAATAGATATATCGCAGATGGATATAAATGACGGTATAATCAGCCCACGGTTGTATCAGGCGTTGAAAGAAAATTTTGAGGGAGGCAGGCAATCTATACTGCTAAACAACCGCCGCGGCTTCAATACCTTTGTTTCGTGCCGCGCCTGCGATAGTGTGATTACCTGCCCGAATTGCAGCGTATCCATGACCTTTCACAGCGACAACAGGCGGCTGATGTGCCACTATTGCGGATATTCGATACCCGTGCCGCGTCAATGTCCGTCGTGCGGTGAGCCTTGTCTGCGCTTTGCCGGGCATGGCACCCAGAAGGCGGAGGAAGAACTTGCGCGGCTTTTTCCCGAGGCGCGTATACTTCGCATGGACGCGGATACCATGACGAGGCGTTCTTCCTATGATAAAAAGCTCAGTGATTTCGCAAACGGGCTTTATGACATAATGATTGGCACTCAGATGGTGGCTAAGGGCTTAAATTTCGAGCGAGTGACGCTGGTGGGCGTGCTTATGGCGGATCAGGCGTTGTACAGCGACGATTTTCGCAGCTACGAGAGGGCGTTTTCTCTGCTCACACAGGTGGTTGGACGCTCCGGACGCGGCAGCAGCAAGGGGCGAGCCATAATTCAGACGATGACGCCCGAAAATCCCGTCATTGATATGGCTGCGGCCCAAGATTACAGAAGATTTTACAACAACGAGATAATTCTGCGCAGAGCCATGTTGTACCCGCCATTTGCGGACATATGCATGGTGGGCTTTGTGGGCGCCGATGACGACGGCACGGCGCGAGCAGCGGAAGGTTTCATGAACACGCTTAAGTTCCACACGCAGCGTGAGTATTCCGATGTCCCCATAAGGGCGCTGGGGCCTTCGCCTGCTTCGGTCAAGAAAGTCAGCGGCAGATACAGATATAAAATCATACTAAAATGCCGTAATAATGCCCGATTTCGCGAGTTGATGAGCATTTTGCTGCGCGAATTTGGCAGGGATCTTTCCAACAGGGAGATAACGGCATACGCCGACATCAACCCCGACAATGTGCTTTAGTTGTATCGGCAGCATAGGCGGGGTTTTTGTCAAATATAAAAATAAATGTAAATTTAGTGATATTCTCTTAGAAAATCAGAAAGGACGATAGCTATGGCACTCAGACAGATTGTCAAGGAAGGCGACAGTATTTTGCGAAAGAAATGCCGACCTGTCACTTCATTTGACAATAAACTGTGGACCTTACTGGACGATATGAATGAAACTCTGAACGAAGCGCGGGGTCTCGGACTTGCCGCGCCACAGGTGGGTATTCTCAAAAGAATAGTGGTTATTCATATGAATGACGAGGTTCTCGAGATGATAAATCCCGAAATAATCGAGACCAGGGGAGAGCAGGAGTGCATGGAAGGATGTCTCTCCATTCCTGGCGAGTGGGGAATACTTAACCGTCCCGAATATGTGAAGGTGCGTTATCATGACCGCAACGGGGACTTGTATGAAGTCGAAGGCGAGGGGCTTTTTGCCTCATGCGCCAGCCATGAAACGGATCATCTCGAGGGAATACTTTATAAGGATAAGGTCATACGCATGGTAGATCCCTCGGAGTTGGAAGAATCAGAGGAGGACAGTGAGTAACTCTATACAAAATGAAACTCTTTGATTCGAAGTGGCTCATGAGAATATGTCCAAACCGAAATTGTGAAGATGAAAGCGAAGCAGAGTTTTTGTACCGTTTTTTTGCGGGACAGCAAAGGGCTTATGCTTGCCTTATTTGCCGAAGCAAATATGCAGGGCGATGCGGGGCGCGGCAGCAGCTTTTCCAAGTGATTGAGGCTATGGGCTGCGCAGACGAAATTCAATTGGAAGATGCAATTGAAGAATTGAGGCGCATACAGGAGCATTTTGGATACAATGATTAACGAGGTGAATACAAATACCGATGAGAATAATATTTATGGGTACTCCCGAATTTGCCGTGCCTGCCATAGATTCCATAATTGAGGCGGGGCACGAGATAGCCGCCGTGTTTTCTCAGCCCGACAAGCCGAAGGGCAGGGGCTATGCGCTCACGCCGCCGCCGGTCAAGGTCAAGGCGCTTGAGCACAGTATTCCTGTGTATCAGCCTGTCACGATGAAGGACGGCGAGGCTCTCAAAATATTTGAGGAAATTCGTCCCGATGTGGCCGTCGTCATAGCATACGGCAAGATTCTGCCGAAGGAAATTCTCGATGCGCCGAAATACGGCTGCATCAATGTACACGCGTCGCTCCTTCCAAAGTATCGAGGCGCAGCTCCGATTCAGTGGAGCGTGATTGACGGCGAGAGCAGAACAGGAGTTACCACAATGCAGATGGACGTCGGGCTTGACACGGGCGATATGCTCATGAAGTGCGAGACCGGCATTGATCCCAACGAAACGGCGGGAGAACTGCACGACAGACTTTCAGAAATGGGCGCGACTCTGGTTGTCGAAACCTTGGAGGCATTGGAAAAAGGCGAATTAAAGCCGCAGAAGCAAGATGATTCTCAGAGCTGTTATGCCAAAATGCTCACCAGAGAGCTTTGCGCCGTGGATTGGAGCAGGAACGCGCGGGATATACACAATCAGATACGCGGTCTCTCTCCGTGGCCCGTGGCGGTCGCCGTGCTGGAGGGCAAAAAGCTGAAAATTCATCGCTCCGCACTCTCGGATATGAAAAATCACTCGGCAAAGTGCGGCGAGGTGATTTCTACAAATCCTTTGACCGTCAAATGCGGCGGCGGCAGTGCCATTGTGCTCCTTGAAGTTCAGGCGGAGGGCAAGAAGCGC
Organism: uncultured Clostridia bacterium; assembly: GCA_947581635.1. Lineage (GTDB taxonomy): Bacteria > Bacillota > Clostridia > Oscillospirales > Acutalibacteraceae > RUG762. Next base: position 252,647 of record CANPVE010000001.1, read on the forward strand.
ATGACGTCCGAGGATTATCTCAGAGGGCATAAGATAGAATTGGGAACAGTTCTGCAATAAAATTATTTAAGACGGGCAAAATTAAGTCATGGAAAGGACGGTTTAAATTTATGTATGAAGCATTGACTTTGTTTGCACAGGGAATGTACAGCGACAACTCCAACTTCATTGGCGGTGGTTATTATGGCATAGGAATTGATTATTACTACATTATTCTCGTCATTCCATCTATTATAATTGCGCTTATCGTACAGTTCAAGCTGAAGCTGACGTACGGCAAATATTCAAAAATCGGCAATTCCCGTAATCTAACGGGGGCGCAGGCTGCCCGAATGATTCTCGACAGCCACGGGCTTACCTATGTGCCGATAAACATGGTGCAGGGCGAATTGAGCGACCATTTCAACCCGACAAACAACACTGTGAATCTCTCGTCTGCCGTTTACGGCGGAACCTCTATTGCGTCTATCGGCATAGCAGCTCACGAGGTGGGACACGCGATTCAGCACGCTGAAAATTACATGCCAAATAAGATACGTTCGGCAATTATCCCCGTGACGAATTTTGGCTCGCAGGTATCTATTATTCTTATAATTCTGGGACTGGTGATGAGCAGTTTTATATGGCTGGCGTATATCGGCGTTATCCTGTATTCGACGGCAATGCTTTTTCAGCTTGTCACGCTGCCTGTCGAGTTCAACGCAAGCGCGCGTGCCATGAAGCACATTAAGGAACTTGGCATCGCCAACAACGACGACCAAAAAGGCGTCAAAAAGGTGCTTTCTGCCGCCGCGATGACTTATGTGGCCGCTTTGATAACCTCGCTCGCCAATCTGCTCAGACTTTTCCTGATAGTTCGCAGCAGAGATGACGACAGGCGCTGAAGATACAACTTATGGCAAACGACATCTATAAATCTACCCACGCCAATCCACGCATGATCGCCTATAGAGTGCTCATGCAGGTGGAAGGCGCGGGCGGATACTCCAATATATCGCTGAACGCGGCTCTGAGTGCGGCCAAACTTGAGCCGCGCGACAAGGCATTCGTAACCAGGCTGGTTTACGGTGTGATAGAAAATCGTAATTATCTCGACCATGTAATAAGCAGCTATTCCAAAGCGGGGGCAAAAGTCGAGCCTGAAGTCCGCTGTGTACTTCGCATGGCTGTTTATCAGATGGCGTTTCTTGACACGCCCGATTCTGCGGCGGTCAACGAGAGCGTCAATTTGGCAAAAAAATTGAGGCTGTTCAGAGCGACCGGATTTATTAACGGGCTGCTTAGAAATTACATTCGCGACGGAAAACAGATAAAGCTGCCCGATCGCCACAGTGACCCAGATTTATATTTAAGCGTCAGATACTCGTGTCCGCTGTGGATGATGAAACTGTGGCGCGGCGCATACGGCGACGGTATCTGCGAGAGCATACTGAGCAGTCTCGCTGGGCGTCCCCCGATATTCGCGCGCGTGAATACGACTAAGATTACCGCCGACGAACTGCGCCGTTCATTTGAGGCGAGCGGCGTGAAGGCTGAGCTTTCGCGTGTTGTTCCGGACTGCCTTGTGCTGGATAATACAGGGTCGGTGCGTGAACTGGCTCAGTACGATCGCGGTGAATTTCACGTTCAGGACGGCTCGTCTCAGCTGTGCTGTCTTATTGCCGCTCCAAAGAGCGGAGACAGAGTGTATGATGTATGCGCCGCGCCGGGCGGCAAGAGCTTCACAATGGCGGAGTTGATGGGCGATAAGGGCAAGATAATCTCGTGCGACATTCATCCTCATCGCGTGAAGTTGATAGCTGAGGGCGCCGATCGCCTCGGGCTTGGCTGTGTGAAGGCAATTGTGCGCGATGCGTTGAGCGATGACGGTGAGCAGTGCGCGGATTTGGTGCTCTGCGACGTTCCATGCTCGGGTATGGGCATAATACGCAGGAAGCCCGACATCAAGCGGAAATCGCGCGAAGAGGTGGAAGAATTGCCCGAGCTGCAATACAGAATTCTGGAGAGTTCATCAAGGCTTGTGAAGGCGGGAGGCAGGCTGGTTTATTCTACCTGCACGCTTAACCCCGCCGAGAACTCCGAGGTACTGGGCAGATTTCTCGACGCTCACCCCGAATTCGAGCCGTGCCGCATCGAACTGCCTTGCGGTGTCGAACGGGTCTTGAAGGAGCCTGAGTATATGATAACGGTATTTCCCCATATGGCGAATACCGACGGATTTTTTATTTCAACCGTCAGGAGGAGAATGAGCTGAATTTGCAGGATTTGCAGAGTGCAGAGGGTATGCGGGAAAGAACTGATATAAAATCCATGACAAAGGCCGAGCTTGCCGAGGATTTCAAGCGGCTCGGATTCCCAAAATACCGAGCGGATCAGGTGTACGGCTGGCTTCACGCGAAGGGTGTGGAGTCGTTTGACGAAATGACCAATATCTCAAAGGATATGCGCTCGGTTTTATTACAAAATTATTACATATTTAATGTAACCATTGAAAAAAAATTTGTTTCGGCGTATGATGATACCGTAAAATACCTTTTTAAATTGGATGATGGTGAGTACATCGAAAGCGTTCTTATGCATTACCACCACGGTTGGACCATATGCATATCCACACAGGCCGGGTGCAGAATGGGATGCACATTCTGCGCTACCGGAATGGGAGGATTTGCGAGAAATCTCAGACCATCGGAAATGCTTTCCCAGATAACCACGGCTCAGCGCGACAACGATATACGCATATCCAATGTGGTGCTTATGGGAATGGGTGAGCCGCTGGACAATTTCGACAACGTAATGCGTTTTTTGGAATTGGTTTCCGACCTCGACGGCGTTGGCATCGGCATGAGACATATTTCGCTGTCAACCTGCGGTGTTGTCGACAGGATATACGAGCTTATTGATTTAAAGCCACAGTTCACGTTGTCTGTCTCGCTTCACGCACCGAACGACAGACTGCGCAGCGAGATGATGCCAATCAATAAAAAATGGAATGTAGATCGGCTCCTGGAAGCGTGCCGCAAGTACGCGGAGGCTACGCACAGGCGCATATCGTTTGAATACTCACTCATCAAGGATAAAAATGACACAGACGAGTGCGCGCGTGAATTGGCAGGCAAATTAAGGGGAATGCTTTGTCATGTAAACCTTATTCCGGTAAATACTGTTAAAGGGAATTCCTATGAGCGCTCATCTCCGCATCAAATACAGCGATTTATAAGAATTCTCGAAAACAGCGGCATAACGGCTACTGTAAGAAGAACCTTGGGCGCGGATATAAATGCGTCATGCGGCCAGCTCCGCCGCAGGAAAAAGGAGGAATCCGATGGAAATATTCAGCAGGACTGATAAAGGCATGGTTAGAAGCTCTAATCAGGACGCAGAAATGCACGGAATGTTTGAGGACGGAAACGCATGGGCCATCGTATGCGATGGCATGGGGGGAGCAAACGGCGGTAATGTGGCGAGCAGCACGGCTGTGGAGGAAATCGCTTCGCAGTTGAGGAAAAATTATCTGAGCGGAATGTCGGGTAGTGAAATACGCGACATGGTGGGTCGTTCAATAAATTCGGCAAACATCAGGGTGTACATCGAGGCTCAGGAGGATCTGTCGCTGCGGGGAATGGGCACTACCGTAGTGGTCGTGGTGGTGTGCGGCAGAACTGCTTACATTGCCCACGCCGGCGACAGTCGGGCGTACCTTATAACGGGAGAGCGTGTAGTTCAGCTCACGACCGATCATTCGGTCGTTCAGGTGATGGTTGACAGGGGAGAGCTTACCAAGGCGGAGGCGCGCAGACACCCGCGCAAGAATTTGATAACCCGCGCGTTGGGGGTCAAGCCGAGACTGGATATAGATTATTGTGAATGTCCATTTTACAAAGGCGATGTAATTCTGATGTGCAGCGACGGTTTATCCAACTACGTCGATGAAGCTCAGATGCGTAGCATACTTTCCTCCAATGACAGCCGCAAGGCAGTGGATAAGCTGATAGATACGGCAAATCGCTGCGGCGGCGTTGACAATATTACAGCGGTGGCTATTTACTGCTGACAGTTTTCGATGTGGCTGCCATTGGCAAGTGTGAGTCGAACGGCGGCAAATAAGGAGTTGTAACAAATATGGATAAGTATATAGGAAGGGTCCTGGACGGAAGATACGAAATTCTTGAGGAAGTGGGCAACGGCGGCATGGCGGTTGTCTATAAGGCAAAGGATTTTGACACCGGAACTATAGTTGCCGTCAAGATACTTCGCGAGGAATATCTCGACAACGAGGAGTTCTGCCGCAGATTCAGGAACGAATCACGAGCTATAGCCCTATTGAATCACCCCAACATAGTCAAAATATTTGATGTATGCAACAGCCCCTCGCTTCAATATATCGTCATGGAGTTCATAGATGGGATTTCTCTCAAGGATTATATAGAGCAGCAGCGCACTGTGCGCGTCAAAGAAGCGGTGCATTTTACCACGCAAATACTCCGTGCGCTAATGCAGGCCCATGCCAGAGGCATAGTACACCGCGACATAAAGCCTCAGAATATTATGCTGCTATCCAACGGTCAGATTAAGGTGACGGATTTCGGAATTGCTCGTCTTTCGAGCAGCCGCACCAGCACCATTACCGATAAGGCGATAGGTTCGGTTCATTACATCGCACCTGAGCAGGCCAGAGGGGCAAATACAGACGCGCGTGCGGATTTGTATTCCGTGGGCGTTATGCTGTATGAGATGCTCACAGGAAAGTTGCCCTTTGAGGCGAGCAGCGCCGTGTCAGTTGCGGTGATGCAGCTTCAAGCGGATCCAAAGATGCCGCGTGAGATAAACCCAAACATTCCCGTGGGTCTTGAGGAAATAACCATGCAGGCCATGCAGAAGAACCCCGCCAAGCGCTATCAGAGCGCTGCGGAAATGCTGGAGGATATAGAGAATTTCAAGCGCAACCCCGGCATAAGGTTCGACTACAAGTATGTTGTTGAGGACAACGCCAGTTACCGCAAGGCTATAGAAACAGTCAAGGAGAAGGAATCCGAAAGCGAGGACGATTACAAGAGCCCCGTAATTCCGGTTATGGCGGGTATTGCTACGGCATTCTTCCTGGTTGCTCTGGTATTCGGCGCCATATTCATAGACGCCAGCGGTATATTCAAAAAGAACACCAGTGAGCAGACCCAAGTGCCCAATTTTGTCGGTCAAGTTTACAATGATATTATTCAAAGCAATAAGTATGAATATGAATTTTTCAAGGAGGAAAAATTCAGCAGCGATTATGAAGAGGGCGTTGTAATGGAGCAGACCCCAAAGCAGGGAAAACAGGTCTATTCCACATCACGCATTACGCTATATGTCAGCAAGGGACCCGAGCGTCTTATGGTTCCTGAATATAAAAATATGACGTTTACCCAGTATACCCAGCTTCTTACGCAGCAGAAACTGAGTTATGTTGAGATGCCTGTGTATGACAACAATACGCCCGTGGACGTGGTGTGCAACACCAATCCCCAGCCCAGAGAGGAAGTAAAGGCAGGCGACGTGATAGAGGTGTATTACAGCCTCGGTCCAAAGACCGAAGAGATAGTCATGTCCAATTTTGTCAATACCCCGTATGTCACGGCGAAGAGTGAGCTTGCATCATTGGGAATTTCGGTTGCGGATCCCACGAGCGTGGACAGCAATAAGCCCGAGGGTACGATAATCTCACAGGAGCCTTCTTACGGCACTAAGATAACCAAGGATACCGTAGTTAAATTCACGGTGAGCAACGGTCAGGCACCCGCTTCCACCGTCCGCATGGATATAGAGCTTCCCCGGGGATTGACCAGCGATGTTACTATAGAGATATTCCTCAATGGCGAGAGCGTCAAAGTGGCCAATGTGTCGCTTGCATCGCAGGAAAGTTACTCGGTCAAGCTGACGGGAGCCGGAACTCAAACTGTCACTGTTATGCTCAACGGAAAGAATTACAAGGATTACACTGTAAACTTCGGGGAAAACACCTACAGTGTATTGAAAGAATACGACGTGTCGTGGTTAGATGGCGGCAATGAGTAGCGGAAATACGCCCCAAGAGCGCGAGGGCATTATAATAAAGGGCATAGGCGGTTTCTATTATGTGGAAGCAGATGGCGTGGTGTACGAATGCCGCGGCCGGGGCGCACTCAGAGGCAGAGGTGGCAAGAATCCGTCCGAGGGGATAACTCCACTCGCGGGAGACAGATGTGTGATATCGGTGTACCAAAATGGACTTGCCAGTCTCGACAAAATTTTGGAGCGCCGCAACTGCCTCGCGCGTCCGCCAATCGCCAACTTGGACAATCTGTTCATTGTCGTATCCACCTGTGAGCCTCAGCCCAATTCCCTCACGGTAGACAGGTTTGTTTCGTTGGCGGAGTACAAAGCAATAGAACCTGTGATAGTGCTGACAAAGTTGGACAAGGCCGCCGACGACGGCTTCGGCAATATATATCGCAAGGCGGGTTTTACCGTCATTGAGGCGGATTATTCGGGCGCTCGGGAATTTCTCGACCAAATACGCAGTATGATGCGGAACAAGATTAGCGCTTTCGCGGGCAATACGGGTGTGGGAAAGTCTACACTGCTCAATGCGCTCTGCCCACAGCTTAACCGCGAGACCGGTGAGACCAGCCGCAAACTGGGCCGCGGACGGCATACCACCCGTGAAACCGAGCTGTTCAGTCTTGATTTCGGCGGCAGGATAGCCGATACGCCGGGTTTTTCGTCCTTTGACGGCGAGTTTGCCGAATTTGTTTATAAGGAAGATTTGCCTGATACGTTCCGTGAATTTGCGGATTATGTTGGGCAGTGCAGGTTTACGGGCTGTTCGCACACCTGCGAGAAGGGCTGTGCAGTGTTGGCGGCAGTGCGGCGTGGAGAAATTTCGCAATCGCGCCACGCGAGTTACACAGCATTGTACAATGAAGTAAAAGATATCAAAGAGTGGGAAAGAAAAAAGCCGCGCCGTCAGTGAAGCGGCTCGGCAATAAGAATCTGGCGAGGAATGGAAGTAAGATGAATTGTGTGATTCTATCAGCCGGTCAAATTACCGACTATGATTTAATGAGAAATTATATTCAAAAAGGAGATTATATTATAGCGGCCGACGGAGGCTATAGGCATTTGAAGCATTTGAGCGTCAAGTGCGATTACTTTATCGGGGATTTCGACTCCTACAGCGGAACTCCGGAATGTCCATCGGAAGTCTATCCTGTACAAAAGGACGATACCGACACGATGCTGGCGGCAAAGCACGGTCTCCTGAAAGGGCTTGACCGCTTCGTAATATTGGGCGGTCTTGGAGGAAGACTTGACCACACCATAGCTAATCTGTCGACACTGGAATATTTGAGGTCGCACGGTGCGGGCGGTATGCTGGTCGATGAAAACTCTGTGGTTCACCTGTTGGGAGCGGGGGACATAATTCATCCGGTGATGAGCGGGGAGTATCTGTCTATATTCCCCTTTGGCTGTGACTCGGCGGTGGTGAGCATAAGCGGCGTGCAATATCCGCTCACCGAGTACAGGTTACATTCGGATTTTCCTCTTGGCGTGAGCAATTGCGTCACTGACGATTCGGAATTCAGCATGAGGATTCACGAGGGAAAAATTCTTGTAGTGGAGTGCAAAAAAGATTGACACCTTTTCCGTGGGCGGGCGTAATATGATAATGAAAGCGGGAAACGTCCGATGAGGACAGAGAAACGCTTAATTTATCATTATATCACCATACGGAGGTAATACTTATGAAGATTGTTGTAGTAAAAAGCCCCAAAGTTCTCGGAGGAATTCTCAGATTTATGTTTGGCATAAAGAAGGAAGCGTAATTCTTGAGCTGATTTTTGGGTTGCCGATAGAGAAAATTTAAGAAAGCAATTTACCGGTGCATTTCATCACAGGAGATGAAGCGCACCGGTTTTTGCGTGTAAAAAATATTTACCAGCAAGAAAATCCAAGATTTTCGAGTGGAGAAATAAAGTCAGCTCAAATTTTTTACATTGTACAATACTGCTGTCTAAAATTGATTTTCTGTATAAAATATTAAAAGCTGTTGACTAATTATAAATTCAGTGTTAAAATAGGTTCATAAAAACGGTGAATTATGTCGATTTGGATAGAGAAGAACTGTTATATTTTGTGCTCACGTCGAACACCGGCACTCGGCCGAGCCACGACCGCCAAAGCCGGGATAAATGTATTTTATTACATAATTTCTAGCGGGGAGTTTTTAAAAGTGAAGAAATTATTAGGCACAATTCTTGTCTGTGCTCTGCTGTGCTCGGCAGTATTATCGGCAACGGGCTGCGGCAAGTCGGACGATAAAAACAATGTGAGCGACAGCAATATGTCAAGCGACGTCTCTGACGAATCTGGCGATGTTGTAAAGGCTGGTAATGAATTTGCCAAGGACGATGCGGCTGTTACCGTTAAAGACTTTGGGGATGTTTCGCTTGGCATGGCGAAGGACAAAATCAAGGCAGTTATGGGCGAGCCAAAGGATATGGAGCAAGATGATATACTCGGTGAAATTTGGCATTATGGCGACGGATACTGCGATGTGTATTTTGATGACGATGTCGTGAATTCAATTTCCTTCAGCACTTTTTCGAATGAAAAGGTTAGTCTCAAAACCACCGGACTTCATGTGGGTTCGACCTTTGATGAGGTTATATCGTCATTTTACGACAACGGCAAGAAGGAAAAGATAGATTTTGTGTCCGAAATCAAAGATCGTAATCTCGGGGACAATCTATTGAAACAATATGAGAATATTGACGCATATTATTTATACGGAAATTTATTTGATGAAGGCGTTGCGTCGTGCGGATATGTGATTCATATGTCAAGTGACGGAGTAAAAGACGAGTACGACTGCGCAGTGTATAATTATATTGATTTTGACGAGGGCAGCGACAGTTCAGGGTATCTGTACACACTTTCCCTTGATATGTATACAGATGACGATGGAACGGATCGTGTCGGATACATCAATATAGAACGCCAATACATCGACGGGTAATGATTTTTATATCTTTTAATTAAAACCGAACACCATGCGAATCTTGCCGCAATCGGTAAGATTCGCATGGTGTTTTTCTTTTATTGCTTATCTGTGATTTTTTCATAGGCTCTCAGCAATCCGGTGATGATATTTTTTCCTTGCTGCCCGGCGAAGTCAGTAGGTCATTCAATTAACCTTTGAAATTAATCTTCGCTGCAAATTAATTTTATTTTCTATGAATATTTGGGACATGGTGTGAATATTAATTCAACAGAAACCAAAAGAAGCACCAAAAGGTACTTCCCCAAAGGAGAGAAGCTCATGGAATGTAAAGCTACAGGTGAATCCATATTCACCAAAGAAGTCTTATTTGAAGGAAACTGCGAGCAGGCTGTGGACGTTGACTTCACATTGCCCGACTATTGCCCCGATATAGGCAAGCTGCTCAAGTGTCGTCTGGAACCTATGATAACTTCCCGCGAGGTCAATTTTGATTCTCTGTCGGTGGAGGGCAATGCAAGGATTTCCGTAATTTACCTTGATGACAGAGACAAGAAGATCAGATGCTGTGACCGCGATTACCCCTTTAAGGCGTCTGTGCCATACGATAACACAACAGAGAATGTCAAACTTTTGGTTGACGCTCACGTTGATTATGTAAACTGCCGCGCGGTAAGTCAGCGCAAGCTCGATATTCACGGCGCATTTACTCTGCACATTACAGCTGTTTGCGGTAAAATGATAGAGTTTATGACCGACGCTCAGGGCGAGGGGCTTCGCCTGAAAAAGTGCAGCTGCGACATCAGCGATTTGGCAAGCTGTACCCAGAATGGCTTTGACATAAGCGAGGCGATAGAGCTCAGCGACGGCAAACCCCCTATTTCTTCGATAATCAGAACAGGCGCTGTTCTCTGCCTCGAAGAATGCAAGGCTATGGTCAATAAGCTGATAGTCAAGGGCGACGCCATATTCAGCATGGTATATTGCACCGAGCAGGGCGATGATCCCGAGCATATGGAATACGTCATTCCATTCAACCAATTCTTTGATGTGTCGGGAATCGACGATACCTGCATGACCGATATAAAACTGTCCTGTGATTCCATAGATGTGTCGCTGCGCACCGATGCGGACGGCGAGTATCGCAGAATAGATGTGGATATCCGCGCCGTTGCGGACATTTGTGCCTACCGCTCCAAGCACGTCGAATGGATAAACGACGCATATTCCGTAGATTATGAGGCGAACTGCCGTCAGAAGCAGATAAAGCCCGAGAGACTTTGCAGCACGGTTTATGACACAGTGATTTTTAAACAGTCTGTCGATACCGGAGATGTCAAGATTGACAGTATAAGCGACCTGTGGTGCAGTGTGCTTGACAGCCGCAGCAGCTATCGCGACGGCAAGACCGTCACCACAGGAAATTTGGCTGTATGCATGGTAATCCGAGATCCAAGACAGGGTGTTGTATACGTCGAAAAGAACGTGCGCTTTGACTGTGCAGTAGCTCAGGAAGCCAACGGACAGATAATCCGCCCCGAATGCAGAGTGAATGTCAAGTCTTGCAGTTACACCATTACGGGTGACAACAGAGTTGAGATTCAAGTGGAGTTTTGCGTTAATTCGTCACTTTGTGAGGAAATTCCGACCAAGCTGGTGGATTCGATCGAGCTGGATGAGAACCGCCCGAAGTCTGCCGAAAGCCGTCCCGCAGCCGTATTGTATTTTGCCGATCAAGGCGAGGATTTGTGGGATATAGCGCGGGAATACAACTCGTCGGTGGAGGCTATCCGTGAGGATAACGACATCGACGGCGACACCGTCAGCGACAGCAGACTGCTTATCGTGACAGCGTAAGAGAGGAGCGGAAAAATGGAAGATACCAAAATTTACAGAGACATCGCCGAGCGAACCAACGGCGATATATATATAGGCGTCATCGGGCCTGTGCGCACAGGCAAGTCCACGTTCATCAAGCAGTTTATGGAGACGCTTGTGTTGCCCAATATGAGCAGCAAATACAAGGTGGAGCGCGCCACGGACGAAATGCCACAGTCGGCGGCGGGTCGCACAATCATGACCACCGAGCCGAAATTCATTCCCGAGGAGGCTATTGAGATCGATCTCGACGACACGGCCTCGTTCCGCGTGAGAATGATTGATTGCGTTGGGTATATTGTGCCGTCGTCACTGGGATACATCGAGGATAACGCTCCACGCATGGTGAAAACACCGTGGTTTGAGGAAGAAATCCCCTTTAACCTCGCGGCTGAAATAGGAACGCGCAAGGTTATCAACGAACACTCCACAATCGGCCTGGTAGTCACTACGGACGGCAGTATAAGCGACATTCCGCGTGCCGAGTACGAAGAAGCGGAGGAGCGCGTCATAAACGAGCTTAAGGATATAAACAAGCCGTTCGCCGTGCTGCTCAACTGCGCCGACACCAACAACCCTGAAAGTCAGGCGCTTGCGGCGCGTCTCACAGAGCGCTACGGTGTGCCCGTTATGGCGGTGAATTGTCAGCAGATAACCGAGAAAGAGATTCAGGGTATACTCTCCGAGGTGCTCTATGAATTCCCTGTCCGCTCGGTTGCCATAGATATGCCCAGCTGGCTCAATTCGCTTGACCGCGGACATTGGCTCAAATCTGATATTTTTGCGACTATCCGCCAAGCGGCAAAGGGAATCCGCCGCATACGCGAGATCGACAAGCTGGTAAGCGCACTGTCAGACAATCAGTATGTGGTATCCGCCGCAACTCGCGCCATTGAGCTTGGCACGGGTAAAATAAGAGTGAAGGCCGATTTGCTGCCCGAGCTTTTCTACAGGATAATCGGAGAAAAGACGGGATTGCAGATAAAGAACGAAGCGGATTTAATGAGTTCCATCACAGAGCTGGCTGCGGTCAAGAGCAAGTACGACAAGCTGAGCGATGCCCTTGAAGAGGTGGAGCGCACGGGCTACGGCATAGTGATGCCCGGAATGGACGAATTGACGCTGGAAGAACCGGAGTTGATGAAGCAGGGCGGCAGATACGGCGTTCGCCTGACCGCTTCGGCGCCATCTCTGCATATTATTAAGACAGACATCACCACCGAAGTCGCCCCGATAGTCGGCTCTGAAAAACAGTCGGAGGATCTGGTGCGATATTTGCTCAAGGAATTCGAGGAGGATCCATCGTCCATCTGGCAGTCGAACATATTCGGCAAGTCGCTGCATGAGCTGGTAAACGAGGGACTGCACAACAAGTTGAGTAAAATGCCAATAGACGCACGCGACAAAATGCGCGAGACTATAGAGAGAATTATCAACGAAGGATGCAGCGGCCTTATCTGCATAATCCTGTAAGAAATATTTGTCCGTTATGTAATATTTGTGCGGCCGCATTCAATTTTGACTGCGGCCGCACGGTGTTATGTCGTATTTTAGGGAATTAACGCAACGAGGCTTTGTGCTGATATACAAATATACATCTATATGGGATTAACATTCCCGGATATCTTTAAGTATTAAATAAAAACTTATACATTTGTTTTCTTGAGATGTAATCACAAGACCACAGATTGGTAAAATCTCTCTGTATTACGGGCCGGATGCCATTTCATATTAAAAAAAGTCATATAAAGAGGTGTATAAAAGTAGTAAAAAGAGAAACTTTAGATGTCTTTAGACAATGTAATACAGAGCTTCACATAATATCTGTATTATGCCATATTGGGTTGATGATATGTTACTTTTGCGATATTTTTGTAAATATGTGACGTAAAATAGTAGCGCTGCTTTTATTAATTTTTAGTGCGTTGGCACAAAGCATACTTTCAAAAATAAAAAACTTGATTCAGAATATTGAAATTAGTCGATTTTTGCAGTAGTATATTTCACGGTCTTGTTTGACTGAGAATATTTTACTTTGGGATTGATTAAGCATGGATAATATTAAGGTAATTATGTCGCAAGAAAACATTAAAACGCTCACACGTACGAGGGAACTACAGCAAGCCGCACACAACACGTCTTTGAATTATGGAGTTGTCGCCGATTATATATCGGTGGAAAATAACGGCAATTCATTTATAGAGGCGGTAAGTCGTTACCGTCCTGATGTGGTACTGCTGGATTGGTTTCTGACCGACACGGATTCGGTTGTGCTGATGAAAAAAATCAACCAGATGATGGGACAGGATACGCCGAAGTTTGTGATAATATGCGAATTTATGTCTGCGCGCATTTCATGTGAGCTTTACGAGGCCGGCGCGTCGGCGGTGCTGGCCAAGCCTGTACAGCCGGAGTTTGTCTATAAAGTGATTTGTTCGGCTTATAGCGGAATTGATTGCGGCGTATCTGTTGCCCAGATTGGAACGCAAAACAAGAGCACTGGTTTGAATCTTGAAGAACTGGAAATAGCGGTGACGGATATAATTCACCAGATAGGCGTACCGGCGCATATCAAGGGATATCAGTATGTGCGCAGAGCGATTATCATGGTTGTGGTTGAACCTGATATAATCAACGCGGTCACAAAACAGCTTTATCCCAAAATCGCCGAAATTTTCGGGAGTACGCCGTCGCGTGTAGAGCGCGCCATAAGGCATGCCATAGAGGTTGCGTGGAACAGGGGCGACATTGAAGTTCTCAATTCATATTTTGGCTACACGATAGACAATGGCAGGGGCAAGCCTACTAACAGTGAATTTATAGCCATGATAGCCGACAGGCTGCGGCTTGAATCGGTTTCACGTCCGCTGAGCAGAATAAGAGGCTGAAAATGAATTAAAAAGGGGTTGGAGCCGCCGGAATGGGTTGGCTGCAATCCCTTTTTTCTTGACACAGCATATTGATCATCGACGGTACGAGTTCCTTCCGGAGCCGAGTCCGCAGGCGGAAAGCACGATAGCGGTTATTGAGATTACCGTACCCACGATGCCGAGCGAGAGTCCGAATGCCGACATAATACTTTTTCTCATGGCAAGACACCACCTTTCTGAATACGATTATACAACAAAAATCGTATTTATTGTACCCCTTATAAAATGATTTTAATAAAAATACACATAAAATTCAATAAATTTATTGAATTTTATGCAAATACCGGTTATAATGTGTGTAAGGCTTTGTTTAATTTTGTACTGTTGGTTTGATTTGGGTTGTAATTGCCAAGGTAGTCACATTCAACATAAATATTCGGAGGAATATTTATAAAACTAAGCAAATGACTGATATTGGCGGAAATAAATTTTAGACTTCTTATTTGCTTGACAATCTGTCGAAACTTTGTTAATATATTAACGAAGAGTTGATTCATGCTTTCGATGTGTCGTTTGGCGCGGTCGGGGCGGTAAGATATTACCAAAGATTGGAGATATTACAATGGCAGAGTACGAAATCGTAGACGGCGTGGAAGCGCTGGAAAAGAAGCTCGCACAGGTCAGAGAGGCGCAAAAGCGGTTCGCGTCCTACACTCAGGAGCAGGTGGATAAGATATTCCTGGCAGCGGCGATTGCCGCCAATAAGGCCAGAATCCCGCTGGCAAAGATGGCGGTCGAGGAAACCGGCATGGGAGTTGTCGAGGATAAGGTTATCAAGAACAACTATGCCGCCGAGTATATCTACAACGCCTACAAGAACACAAAGACCTGCGGCGTTATAGAGGAAGACAAGGCGTACGGAATCAAAAAGATCGCTGAACCTATTGGCGTTGTTGCAGCGGTTATTCCCACCACAAACCCCACTTCTACGGCGATATTCAAGACGTTGATTTGTCTTAAAACCAGAAATGGTATCATCATCAGCCCCCATCCCAGAGCCAAGAGGAGTACCATTGAAGCCGCGAAGATCGTGCTGGAAGCGGCGGTTGAGGCGGGTGCGCCCGAGGGGATCATCGGCTGGATAGACGTGCCGTCGCTGGAAATGACCAACATGGTTATGCGTGAGGCCGACATAATACTCGCCACGGGCGGCCCCGGTATGGTAAGAGCCGCATACAGTTCCGGCAAGCCTGCGCTCGGTGTTGGCGCGGGAAATACTCCTGCAATCATAGACAAATCTGCGGATATCCTGCTGGCTGTCAGCTCTATAATTCACTCCAAGACATTTGATAACGGTATGATATGCGCTTCGGAGCAGTCTGTGATTGTCGACAAGGATATATATGACGAAGTTCGCGCGGAATTCGTCAAGAGAGGCTGCTACTTCCTCGCAAGCGAAGAGGAAAAAGACAAGATAAGAAAAACCATGATTATCAACGGCGCTCTTAATGCCAAAATCGTCGGTCAGAAGCCCGTCACAATTGCGGCGCTCGCCGGTCTTGAGGTCCCAGAGGATACAAAGATTCTCATAGGCGAAGTCCAGAGCGTGGATATTTCGGAAGAATTCGCACATGAGAAGCTCTCGCCCGTGCTTGCAATGTACAAGTCGGAGGACTTTGAGGACGCTTTGGCGAAGGCGGAACAGCTCATTGCTGACGGCGGATACGGTCATACATCGTCGATATATTGCAACGCACTCACCGAAACGGCAAAGATCGAGGAATTCAGCGCGAGAATGAAGACCTGCCGTATTCTGGTAAACACCCCCTCGTCCCACGGTGGCATAGGCGACCTTTATAACTTCAAACTGGCCCCATCGCTCACATTGGGATGCGGCTCCTGGGGCGGCAACTCGGTATCCGAAAATGTGGGTGTAAAGCACCTCATCAATATAAAGACCGTTGCCGAGAGGAGAGAGAATATGCTGTGGTTCAGAGCACCCGAGAAGGTTTATATCAAGAAAGGCTGTCTGCCTGTGGCTCTCGAAGAACTCAAGAGCGTTTTGGGCAAGAAGAGAGTATTTATCGTTACCGACCAGTTCCTGTATAAAAACGGCTACACTAAATGTGTCACCGATAAACTTGACGAACTCGGCATAGTACACGCCACATTCTTTGATGTTGCGCCCGATCCCACGCTCGCCTGTGCCGAAGAAGGCGTTGCGCAGATGCGCGCGTTCGAGCCTGACTGCATTATAGCTGTGGGCGGCGGTTCCGCGATGGACGCCGCCAAGATCATGTGGGTTCTCTATGAGCATCCCGAGGCAGACTTCATGGATATGGCTATGCGCTTTATGGATATACGCAAGAGAGTGTACACATTCCCCAAGATGGGCGAGAAGGCATACTTCATCGCTGTTCCGACATCGGCCGGCACAGGCTCCGAGGTAACTCCGTTTGCCGTTATCACCGACGAGAAGGGTATCAAGTATCCGCTTGCGGATTACGAGCTTATGCCGGATATGGCTATAGTTGACGCAGATATGCAAATGACCGCTCCGAAGGGTCTGACTTCCGCTTCGGGTATTGACGCTTTGACGCACGCCATTGAAGCCTATGTGTCTATTATGGCTACCGACTATACGGACGGTCTTGCACTCAAGGCAATTGAAATAATATTTAAATATCTGCCCATTTGCTACGACAACGGCAACAACGAGCCGTTTGCGAGAGAGAAGATGGCAAATGCCGCTACATTGGCGGGTATGGCGTTCGCCAATGCTTTCCTCGGTGTGAACCATTCGCTCGCTCACAAATTGGGCGCTTATCACCACATTCCGCACGGAATCGCCAACGCTTTGGTGGTCACGGACGTTATGCGCTACAATGCCGCCGAGGCTCCCGCGAAGATGGGTTCGTTCTCGCAGTACGATCACCCCAAGGCGCTCAGAAGATACGCGGAAATTGCTGAGTACCTGGGCATTGACGGGGCCGACGACAACGAGAAGATGGAAGGACTTATTGCGAAAATCGAAGAGCTTAAGGAGCGGATCGGCATTAAGAAGACGATTGCCGAATACGGCGTGAGCGAGGAGGACTTCCTCGCAACCCTCGACGAGATGAGCGAAAATGCGTTTGACGACCAATGCACGGGTGCAAATCCGAGATATCCGCTTATCAGCGAGCTTAAGGAACTGTATCTCAAGGCCTACTACGGCAAATAATTTGAGCGTGATCACGGACTCGGCGCTCCGGAGAGCGCATAATTGTGGAGCTTTTGCCTTTATTCGGCAAGGAATCCAATAATGCGGCCCGGCGCGCCGGAACGCCCGATAATCCGTGAAATTATATAAATTATATACAGAACGAATTCCAAAGGGAGGTTTATTCATGGAATTTGACAAAATTATAGCCGAGAGACCAAATAAGACCATATACAAGAGCGGCAATTACACGGTCAAAGTCTTTGCCGAGGATTTTTCCAAGGCAGATATACTTAATGAGGCTCTCAACACAGCCAGAGTTGAAGAGACCGGTTTGCCGATTCCCGGCGTTGATCAGGTGACTAAGATCGACGGCAAGTGGGCCATTGTGTATGAATACATCGAGGGCAAAACCCTTGCCGAGCTGATGAAGGAGAATCCGGATAAGCTGGACGAATATTTGGATATGTTTGTGGATTTGCAGCTTGAGATCCAAAGCAAGAGAGCACCCCTTCTCAACAAGCTCCAAGATAAGATGAAAAGGAAGATATCCGAAACAGGGCTGGACGCTACCACGCGCTATGAGCTTGAAGCGCGTCTTGCGGGCATGAAGAAGCACGTCAAGGTGTGCCACGGCGACTTCAACCCTAGCAACATCATTGTGACCCCCGAGGGAAAGGCTTATGTTCTCGACTGGTCTCACGCCACACAGGGCAACGGCGCCGCCGATGCCGCCCGAACATACCTTCTTTTCTCGCTCCATGGGCAAAATGAATTGGCTGAGAAATATCTCAACCTTTTCTGTAAGAAGAGCGATACCGCCAAGCAGTATGTTCAGCAGTGGCTCCCGATAGTTGCCGCTTCGCAGTCGGTCAAGGGCAAGCCGGAGGAGAGAGAATTCCTCCTCAAATGGGTAAATGTCATAGAATATCAATGATGTTTTTGTGATAAATCACTTAAAGCAGCCGCTTTTGGCGCGAAAAGTAATACGCTTCAATGATGTTTTTGCGTCATTGGGGCGTATCTTTTGTGTCTCGTAGATAGTAGTACGATAAAAAATTATCATTAACAAGAATTTGGTCGTTTTGTCGCGAATCTTGTCGTGAATCTTTCATATTGCATTTTTTCTATTTTTCGATTGATGCACAACCCGTTTTTCATCAAATTTGTTGGGTTGCATTAGATGGGCATTTGTTATATAATGGTGGAAATGCCGGTGAATCAGAGCGGCGGTCCATGGCTGTTGCTCAATCGCTCTGGGATCCATAAGAATATGTTAATTAAGGATTGAGTTTGCAATGGCGATAAAACTTTCGAGGATTTTGACTTTAAGTTGGTGGGCAGCTCTCAAGTACATCAAATATTACGAAAAGCTCAAGATAGATGAAAAAGCGATTTTATTGGAGTCCGAGCATGGCAAAAAAGTAAATGGCAATATCTTTTATATGTTGCGATATATGGCTGGCAGCGATAAGTACTCCGATTATAAACTTTATCTTTCCTGCCTGTCAGAGAACAAAAGGCAGATCAGGGAATTTCTTTCAAACCACGGCATTTTAGGTGTCGAGTTGGTAGTGGTGGAGTCGTCAAAGTATTTTCGTCTGCTGGCGAGCGCCAAATATCTAATTAATGACACATCGTTTCTCCCGACATATATAAAAAAGGACGGTCAGGTTTATCTCAACACATGGCACGGGACCCCTTTGAAAACACTTGGCAGACAGGTGAACACCGAACGTCACTCTCTGGGTAATATACAAAAGAATTTCGTATGCAGCGACTACCTTCTGTATCCAAATGTGTTTACCAAGGAGCATATGCTTGAGGATTATATGCTGAATAATATCGCGAGCGGCACTACATTGCTCGGAGGCTATCCCCGCAATGAGATTTTTTTTGATATCGAGGCGGCCGACCGCGTGAGAAGGGAGAACAGACTGGAGGGTAAGAAAATCTATGCCTATCTGCCCACATTCCGCGGCTCGCCGTATAACACGGAGGATCAGGTGGGGCGTCAGTCGCAGATATATCTCAACTATCATCTGCTTGCCATCGATCAAAGGCTCAGCGACGACGAGGTCTTTTATGTCAATCTTCACCCCCTAGACAGTAAGGAAATTGATTTTGAATTGTTCAGGCATATCAGGACATTCCCGACTGAGTATGAAACCTATGAGTTCCTCAGCGCGGCGGACGTGCTTGTGACTGATTATTCGAGTGTGTTTTTTGATTTTGCCTGCTCGGGCAAAAAAATTGTACTGTTCCCCTATGACAGAGAGGATTATCTGCGCGACAGAGGAATGTATATGTCTATCGATTCCCTGCCATTCCCAAAAGTGTACGATCCACAGGAATTGGTGAATGAGCTTCGCGCCCCGAAGCAGTATGATGAAAACGCGTTTATGAAGGAATTTACCCCGTACGAAAATCCTAACGCGTCTCAAAAGCTGTGCGATTACGTAATACTGGATGAGGATACCGGATTAAAGGCTGAGAAAATCCCGGATAACCACAAGGAAAATGTGATGATCTTTGTGGGAAATATGGCTGCCAACGGCATTACCACTGCTATTAAGAATCTTCTCTCCACAGTCGATGTAAGCAAGAGAAATTACTATATGTACTTCATTCAGAAGCAGGTTGATCCTCACAGGGCCTCCCTCGAGAGTCTTCCCGAGGGAACATACTACTACGTTGCCACGGGCATTGTAAACCTCACGCTGGCGCAGCATATCATTTACAAGATGTTTAACAGAAAGTGGATATCCGCTCCGCTCTATATGAAACTGATGGGAAAGCGGATTCGTGAGGACTTCGACAAGACCTTCAAGGGCGCCCGCATTGACCGAATGATTCACTTTACAGGCTATGACTGCAATGTGATTGCCAAGCTCAGCACTTTTAAAGGGCCGAAATACATCTATGTTCACAATGACATGAAGTCCGAAATAGCGGTCAGGAAGAACAGCCAAAAGAGCCTGCTGCATTATGCCTATAACACCTATGATAAGGTCATAGCGGTAAGCGAAGATATATTGGAGCCTACGTATGAATTGGCAGGCAAGAAAGAAGATATTACGGTAATCGAAAATGTCATAGATTACCGTGCCGTTTTGGACAAATCCAAGCTGCCCATTCTGCTCGACGAAGACACCGAGCTTTCTGTCGATGAATTCAAGCTCATGCAGGTTCTGAATTCGGATAATCCGAAATTTATCAATATCGGGAGATTTGCTCCTGAAAAGGGACATAAGCGGCTGGTAGACGCGTTTGAAAGGCTGCTCGCTGAACGCCCCGATGCGTATTTGATTATAATGGGCGGCAATTCTTTCAAAAATGGATATGAGGAGCTTGTGAATTACGTCAAGTCAAAGAACCTGAGTGAAAAGGTCATTTTAATTCTCAAGGTTTCCAATCCATATCCGATTCTCAAAGCGTGTGATTACTTCGTGCTGAGTTCTTTTTACGAGGGTTTCGGCCTGGTGCTGGTGGAGGCGGACATTCTCGGTAAGCCGGTTATTTCCACAAATATCGTGGGTCCCCGCGGATTTATGCAGCACAACGGTGGCACACTTGTGGAAAATTCGGAGGACGGACTGTTTGAAGGCATGGAGATGCTGCTCGACGGAAAGGTAAATCACATGAACGTGGATTACGATGCTTATAATCGAATGGTGATAGACAAATTTGAGAAGCTCCTCTCGGAGTAAATTTTTATTGCCGCTTAATATTCAAAGCGCGGCGGTAATTTTGAGCAGATTCACGCTGAATTTCAATTGAAAAACACGAAAAAATCCAGCTCACAGGTCCGAATGTACGGTTTGTAGCTGGAGATTTTTGTGGTGTTGAGACGGTAATTTGTTTATAGTACAATGTCCGTGCGTAAATGATGGTGAACTTTTATTGATGTTGACAGTTTGGGAGAAAAATCGCTTGACGATTTTTTACTCTCATTGTTGCACTGTATGATTTTATAGTTTACTACAGCAACACAAAAAGTTAGCAAGTTGGGTAGTAGAATGATAATTACGCAACATAGCGTTATGTCATGTTAAAATCGTATATGTGTTTTTGGTATTGCTGTAATTACTTTGTAATAAAGGAGCTTTTGTGAAGGAAATGGCTAATAAAATATCTAAAGTGTTTGATGAGATAAAAATGCTTCACCGAAAGATGAGAAGGACTTTCAATATTTTTACACACGCTAATCAGCGCGCACGGTTTATGTTTTGCAAGTATTATGAAAATAGACCTATCGACGACAATGCGGTGCTTTTTCAGTCGTTTACGGCCAGCAGTATAAGCTGCAGTCCGTATTATATGCTGCTGGAAATGTACAGGAATCCAAAGTATAAAAATCTAAAGTTTTATGTGGCGGCCAGCGAGTCGGCTTTTGACCAAGTGAGCACAGTGCTCAGTAACGCAGGATTGGACGATGTGGAGGTTTTAATTTTTCATTCAAAGAAATACTGCATGGTTTTGGCATCGGCAAAATATTTGGTGAATAATTCAACATTTCCCACTTATTTTATCAAAAAAGAAGGCCAGATTTATGTTAATACGTGGCACGGAACTCCGCTGAAAAGCCTGGGTCGGCATATTTTAAATTCTCCAAATGAATTGGGCAACACTCAAAGGAATTTTATCTGTGCTGATTATCTAATATATCCCAATGACTTTACGTTTGAAACTATGCGGGAGTCTTATATGCTCGATCAACTGTACAAAGGAACTTATATTGTGTCGGGCTATCCTAGAAACAGTATATTGTTTGATGATAAAACGCGTAAAGATATCCGAAAAAAATTCAACATGGAAGGCAAAAAGGTTGTCGTCTATATGCCTACATGGAGAGGAGTTCTCAACAACCGTTCTGATAAAGACGTGCAGGACATTGAATTTATCCTGAACGAGATTGAGAAGAGATTGGATTCAGATACGATTTTTTATGCTAAACTGCATAACTTGGTTAAGGGCAGCACAGATTTCAACAAATTTGAAAAAATTCACCATTTTCCTGATGAGTATGAAACTTACGAGTTTTTGTCCGCAGCGGATTGCCTGATTACGGATTATTCCAGCGTGCTTTTTGACTTTGCGGTTACGGGCAGAAAAATTATTCTTTATGCCTACGACAGAGACGAGTATGTAAGTGACCGCGGAATGTATATGGATTATGATTCCCTGCCATTTCCGAAAGTCTACAATGTGGATGATCTGGCGTCACAATTGGCGGATCTGAATGATTATCCGGATTATTCCGACGCTATGCATGAATTTATAAAGTATGACAACATAGATGTGACAAAGCAGATTTGTGAGTATATCTTTGGCAGTGGTGATAAAGGCAATTTAAAGATAATACCGGGTGACAAATACCGTAACCACAAAGAAAATGTAATTATTTTTACGGGAGCACTGATGAAGAATGGAATTACAGGCGCTCTTAAATCACTTATGAATGTTATAGATAAGGACACGCGGAATTATATACTTTTGTTTTACGCGAGAGCGGTAAACAAAAACCGTATGACTATCCATGAATTTTCGGAGTACGCCTATATGCCTATACAGGGTCAGAGAATAATGACACGTACAGAGGCGATTTGTCAATTTCTATATTACACTTTCAGTTTGGACACTAAATTTATACGTAACAAGCTGAAAGCAATGTATGAAAGAGAGGCGAAGCGACTGTTCTTTAACTGTGATATCGACCATTTTATTCATTATTCGGGCTATGAAAGAAAAATCATGAGCTTAATGATCAATATAGATTGCAGAAAGATCATATATATTCACAGTAATTTAATAAAGGAATCAAAAGTACGTGATAATATTCATGTCAAATCTGTGGAGGAATGTTACAGCAAATGTGACAAGCTGGTAGCGATTCGTGAGGGAATGGAAAAAGAATTGCTGCTTTCTGATGAAAGCGTGAGGGAAAAGCTGTGTTTGGCGCACAATCCTATAGATTATAAACTTATTTTACATCGTGCGGAAATGCCCCTTCACTTTGACGAGGACACGGAATGCACTGTTCCTGTTGAGAAACTTGACGAAATTATAAACGATCAGTCTGTGACGAAGTTTATAAATATTTCAAGGTTTTCTCCTGAAAAGGGTCTAGACAGATTGATAGACGCATTTGAAAAGGTGAATGCAAAGCACGCTGATTCAAAGCTCATAGTCATAGGCGGTCACGGGGTGCTTTATGAGCAGATTCTGGATAAGGCCCAGAAGTCCGTTTGCTGTGATAATATAATCATTATCAAATCACTGTCAAATGTGTTCCCTGTGCTCACTAAATGCTCGGCATTTGTGCTTTCGTCATATTACGAAGGCTTACCGGTTACCATAATGGAGGCATTGGTGATGGGCAAGACCGTAATTTCAACCGACATTGTGGGTCCCAAGGCTTTCTTGCAGCAGGGCTACGGACATTTGGTGGAGGAATCCGTTGACGGTATAGCTGAAGGAATGTGCAAATTTATAGAGGGTACGTTGCCTCCGGCCAAGTTCTTTGACTCAGAGGAATTTAATCAAAACGCGATCAACGAGTTTGAAGCAATATTCAAATAATTATTTTTAACGGTGCGCGGTGGTGATTTTCGGCAAATTAACCCACCGTGCGCTTTTGTTTTTATGACACTTTAATTACATGATGTACTAAATTAAATTTGTCATTGAAAACGCTTGTCAATATTTCAAATCGGTGGTAAAATGTATACTGGCAAAATGATTACGAAGGGCGGCAGATCAAATTGATTGTTATAATTGATTATGGTGCGGGCAATATACTCAGCGTGCAGAAGGCGCTGAATTACATAGGCTGTGAAAATAAGGTGACAAGCGATGCGGCGGAAATTCTCGCGGCGGACGGAGCGATATTGCCTGGCGTGGGCTCTTTCGGTGACGCTATGGATCATCTGAACGCGGGCGGACTGGTTGACGCCGTAAAGAAATTTACCGACAGCGGCAAACCTTTTCTGGGCATATGTCTTGGACTTCAGGTGCTGTTTGAACGAAGCCAGGAATCCGATGGCGTATGTGGACTCTCGATTCTGAACGGCGAAGTAAGGAGATTTCCGAAAGATATGGGGCTGAAAATTCCACATATAGGCTGGAATTCGATAGAATACGACGAAAAATGTCCCATATTTAAGGCGCTTCCTCATAATCCCTATTTTTATTTTGTGCATAGCTATTATCTTAATGCGGACGACCCGGACGTTGTGGCAGCGACGGCGGATTACGGAATAAAATTTCACGCGGCGGTTTGGAAAGGAAATATATTTGCCACGCAGTTCCACCCCGAGAAGAGCGGCAGCATGGGCTTGCAGATATTGCGCAATTTTGTGGATTTGACCAAGTAAGGGGAGAAAATGTCATGTTTGCAAAGAGAATTATTCCTTGTCTGGACGTGAAGGACGGCAGGGTTGTCAAGGGCGTGAGCTTCGTCGACCTGCGTGACGCGGGCGATCCCGTGGAATGCGCGGCGGCATATGACAGGCAGGGCGCGGACGAGCTGGTGTTTTTGGATATAACGGCTTCGTCGGACGACAGAAGTATAGTGATAGACATGGTGCGGCGCGTTGCCGAGACGGTGTTCATTCCGTTTACAGTGGGCGGCGGCATACGCACGGTGGATGACTTCACGGCGCTGCTCAGGGCAGGTGCGGACAAGGTGTCGGTGAACTCTGCCGCCATACTTCGTCCCGAGCTTATATCAGAGGCGGCTTATAAATTCGGGAGCCAGTGCGTAGTGGCAGCTATTGACGCGAAGCGAAGAGCGAACGGAAGCGGGTGGACCATATATAAAAACGGAGGACGCACAGATATGGGCATCGACGCTGTCGAGTGGGCTGTTGAAGCCGAGCGGCGGGGCGCGGGAGAGATACTGCTCACCAGCATGGATTGCGACGGTCAAAAGACGGGCTATGATTTGGAACTTACCCGAGCTGTCAGCGAGAGTGTGGGAATCCCCGTAATTGCGTCAGGCGGAGCGGGGGAAAAAAGGCACTTTCTGGACGCGCTCGACTATGGCAGAGCGGACGCGGCTCTGGCTGCGTCGCTGTTTCACTTTAAGCAGCTCGAGATACCTGACCTTAAGCGTTATCTGTCGGACAATGGAATATCTGTGAGACTGTGAATTTTGGTATAATATAAAAAATCGCAATGACAAACAATATCAAGTGCGGTTATTCATTGTGATTTTCTGTTGATTATATCGTGCGTCGCGTTGCAATTATCTGGGGTGTATTTTTGCGTGGATGTAGTGACAATATATAAAAATTATGTTACAGAATAACGAAAATATGATTACAAATGGTAAAAAATACTGTTTTACTATTTATTTTACGACTGAATTGTGATATCATGAACTAGGGTGCAAACTCTTTGTTTTTGTCGACTATTTGTGGATTGTGTAAAGGTGATGTATTGTGAAAAAGAATAAGAGCAAGGGTTATGAATATACCCTTGTCATGGTAATGTTTGTGGTTATTTTCGGATGCTTTGCGGCGGCGCTTTCTACCATTAATCCGAGAAGCGAGAAAGCGTCGGTAAATCCTGTCTCAGCGTTTGACATCAATCTTGAGGACGGATATGAATTTGTAGAGGCGGACGGCAAAAACGGTATAAAATATTACTTTATAACCAAGAGCAGCCACACTGATAATGACGCCGCATCCTCGAGTTCTACAGCGGCAGTCACAACCACGGAGGATTCTACTGGCTCCACCAATGAGACATCGGTTAAGAAATCAACGAAGTCAACCACTAAGTCGTCTACCAAAACGTCGACTAAGGTTTCGACTAAGAGCGAGACTGCAACAACTACTACTGCTACAAAGGCGGAGCAGAAAGACAGCCAAAAAGTGGCTTACCTTACATTTGACGACGGTCCCTCCGAAAACACCGAAAAAATTCTCGATATATTGGATAGATACAATGTAAAGGCTACATTTTTTGTGATATACCATAAGAATATGGAAAGTAAGTACAAGGAAATAGCTGATCGCGGACATACTGTAGCACTGCACAGCTACACCCACAACTACAAGAAGGTGTACGCGAGTGAAAAGGCTTTTTTTGACGACCTCTCCAAAATACACGACTATGTGTATTCCGTTACCGGCGTAGATTCAAAAATAATTCGTTTTCCGGGCGGCTCCAGCAATACGATCAGCAATAAGTACTGTAAGGGTATAATGAAGAATTTGAAAAAAGACGTTTTGGAGCGTGGATATATATATCACGACTGGAATGTGGACAGCACTGACGCTAAAGGCAATAATCGCGATCCCGAAGTGCTTTTAAACAATGTTAAGTCCGGACTTGGAAGCAAGAAAAATGTGAACATTCTGATGCATGACACTGGAAAGTCAAAGCAGACCACCGTGCAGGCTCTTCCTAGCATAATAGAGTATGTACGCTCCCAAGGCTATGAGATGGAGCGCATAACCGAGGATTCAAAGGTAATCAAACACGGTTGATTACGCTTGTGAGCCATAATAAAAAAATTTGGGATAATTTTTGGGACAATTTAAATTTGTAAATTTATTTTGAAACCGGTCGATTTACGTTCAAATGTGATAATATAATATTTGTAATGCTTTAAAATTTGAAGCAGGGGAGAGATTTAAATTGTCACAAAAAAATGACGGCTCCGGCTTTTATATATATGCCCCGATGATACTCATTGTCGCTTTTTTGCTGGGTTGTCTCGCGGTTTCCCTGGCTGATGTCCGCGAGAGCGCGCGCGACTGCCTGCCAAACAGCATAGTGTCGCAAAGTGATTCGCAAGTTGACAGTCGGCGAAGAAAATCTTCGGTCAAGCAAGACGGCGGGCTGAAATACCGCATGGTGAGCGTTTCCGACGCCGCTCCCGGCTCGGAAGATTATGCTGTAGACACTTGGGTGAACGCGCAGGTATCGTCTGAAGTCACGGATTCTACGAATGATGTTTCGTCGAACCACTCCGGGCAGTCCGTAAGTTCCGCAGGTCAGGACGTCAACTCTGCGGAAAATACCGAGCCGGCGCTTACCCTTCCAAACAAGCACTATATAAATTTCACACCGCCCAAAGAAGGTCGCGTGGCTTACCTTACATTTGACGACGGTCCATCAAGCAATACGGAGAATATATTGGATATTCTGGACTACTACAATGTAAAGGCGACCTTTTTTGTGATTTACCACAAGGACATGGAGGATAAGTACAAGGAGATAGTTGACAGGGGACACACAATAGCCCTGCACAGCTACACGCACGATTACTCCAAGATTTACAAAAGCGAGAAAGCTTTCTTCGATGATATAACCGAGATAAGCGACTATGTGTATTCTGTCACGGGAGTACGCTCCAAAATAATTCGATTTCCCGGAGGTTCAAGCAATACGGTAAGCAAGCATTACTCGCAGAATTTGATGAAAACGCTTACGGCAAGCGCAACTCAGAAGGGGTATTCCTACCACGATTGGAATGTGGACAGCGGAGACGCATCCACCAGCAACCTCGCTCCAGAAAAAATGCTTGAGAATGTAAAGAAAACTCTCACCAGATATCGCAATCCCGACATTTTGATGCACGACGGCGGCGATAAACGCCTCACTACGGTGGAGGCGCTGCCCGAAATAATAGAGTACATCTATTCCCAAGGGTACAAAATGGAGCGTCTGGAGCCGGATAGCTATGCGGTTCATCACACCTGGTAATGTTCTTATCTGTAAAAAATTCCCCCGAACTGACCTGATTCAAGGCGTTCGGGGGAATTTTAAAATATGGAATAAATATGGATTTATAAATCCGTCAGTAACAAAGTATTTCATACCCGTCGTCTGTGACGAGTACTTGTATTTCCCACTGGGCGGACGGCTTGCCGTCTGCGGTGTAGATTGTCCAGCCGTCATGTTCGTCCTCGTAAATCTCGTGAGTGCCCATATTTATCATGGGTTCTATGGTGAAGACAAGTCCGGGCGCCATCAGCATTTCGGTTCCCGGTAGCGATACATAGCTTACCCACGGGTCCTCATGGAATTCAAGACCTATGCCGTGGCCTCCTATATCGCGTACCACGCTGTAGCCGTTTTGGATAGCAAACTGATTTATCGCGTTGCCCATATCGCCCAAAAAGCCCCATGGCTTCACCTGTTCCAGTCCTACTGAAAGGCTTTGTTTGGTAACTTCCACCAACCGCTTCTTTTCAGGCGACACCTCTCCTATGCAGAACATTCTTGAAGAGTCTGAGAAATAACCGTTAAGTTCGGTGGAGACGTCCACGTTGATTATATCGCCGTCCTTTAGAACGCGGTCGGGGGAGGGGATTCCGTGGCAAACTACGTTGTCTATCGAAGTGCATACGCTCTTGGGGTATCCGTCGTAATTGAGAGGCGCGGGAGTTCCGCCGCGTATAACGGTTTGTTCATACACCCACTTGTCTATCTCCTCGGTAGTTATGCCCGCCTTGATGTGCTCGGATACGTAATCCAGAACCGCAATGTTTATTTTTGCGCTTTCACGTATGCCCGCTATCTGCTCTGGAGTTTTGATAAGCCCGTGGGTTGGCACCTCCGCACCCATGCTTCTGAACATACTGAGCTTGCGGTCAAATTCGAGGTGGCATTTCTTGTATTTGTTTCCGCTTCCGCACCAGCATGGATCGTTTCTTCCGATTTTGCCCATTATACTGCATTGCTCCTTTGTGAAGTTTACTACACGTATTTTTTACATATCCGGTTTCGAGAAAATCTACGATGTATAAATATGTTTGGTCGTTAAATTTGTAACGATAACATTGTAGCACATCATTTTTGAAAATTAAAGTGTTTTGGAGTAATAATTTTTAGCTGATATTTTTATGACAAAGTATATCAAAAAGCGTCGCAGGTAAGATATATTTTTATATGTGATGTTGAAGTGTAGATTTATTTAAAATGTATGTTTGTTACAATTCTGTAACACTTAATCTGATTTTCTATATTATAATCTACTTGTAAATGTTGGTGGGGCGGGTTCTTCCACCGACTGTTTTTATGTCATTTGATTTGGCTTGGAGCCTGATGCGGGCGGTTTTTCTCCTTTGTCTTGGCTTGCGGCCGTTTGTTTCTGAGAGGTGGATAATTAAGATTGATAGAATTCCGTAATGTTTACAAGACCTATGATAACGGAACGAAAGCTCTGCGCGACCTTAATCTCAGAGTAAACGAGGGCGAGTTTGTGTTTATAGTGGGCTCATCCGGCGCAGGCAAGTCTACTCTGCTGAAGATACTCATGCATGAAGAGACACCAAACAGCGGAGAGGTAATTGTCAACAATACAAGGCTCTCCACGCTAAGTCATAAGGATATTCCGTATTATAGGAGAACGCTCGGCATGGTGTTTCAGGACTTCCGCCTGATTCCCAATATGTCGGTGTTTGACAATGTGGCTTTTGCCATGCGAGTCACCGGCGCCAGCACTAAGGCTATACGCAAGAAGGTTCCGTATGTCCTTGCGCACGTTGGTCTAACCGATAAGTCGCATTGCCTGCCCAACGAACTGTCCGGCGGTGAGCAGCAGCGCGTGGGTCTGGCGCGCGCGCTGATAAACAATCCCGCTCTTATAATCGCGGACGAGCCGACAGGCAACGTCGATCCGCGAATGAGTTTTGAGATTGTGGATATGCTCAATCAGATAAACCGCAACAACGGTACGACCATTCTAATGGTAACTCACGAACACGCTTTGGTCAGAAAGTTCCGTCGCCGCATAGTGGAGATACAGAACGGTGAACTTGTGGCGGACAGCGGGCCGGAGGTGGACTACTATGTTTAATAATTTCAAGTATCTGGTTCGCGAGGGTCTGCGCAACGCCTGGTCCAATCGTCTGATGACGCTTGCTTCTGTCGGCGTTCTGGTGTGCTGTTTGGTGCTTATGGGCAGTGCGGTGCTGGTTTCGGTCAATATATCTCACGCGATGACGTGGCTCAAGGGAGAGAACGTCGTAATGGTGTTCCTGAAAGACGCGGTCAGCGGGAGTGATTCATACAGTGTGGACGATGTTGCCAATCAGATAAAAAGCGTTGACAATGTTGATCCGAACAATGTGGAATTTGTGCCGAAAGAGGAAGGCTTCAACGCTCTCATGAGCAGGTTTGACAAGGGACTTGAAATTATTGACGCCCTTGGAGACACGGCGAATATCCTGCCTGACGCGTTCAGGGTGGGATTCAAGGATCAGTCGCGCTATGACGCCACCGTAGAGCAGCTCAAAAACCTTGATGTGGTCTATACCGTGCGCGAAAACAGAGAGTATGCCAAAAGACTGGAAGGTATAAGAAAGACCGTTACAGTGGTGGGCGTATGGATAGTGGGGCTGCTTCTGGTTGTTTCACTTTTCATAATCACTAATACGGTGAAGCTGACTATGTATGTGCGAAAGCTGGAAATATCCATAATGAAGTCGGTTGGAGCCACGGACTGGTTCATACGAATGCCGTTCCTTGTGGAGGGCGTTACGATAGGTCTGGCTGCGGGAATAATTTCGTTCGCATTGGTAGCGTATATATATTCGTCTGCCGCGTCTGCGATTTCTCAGGTAATGTCCGCAGGAGCTTACCCGCTTTCTGCGATCATTTTACAACTCCTCTTGGCATTTTTGGGCTGCGGAATAGCTTCCGGTGCTATGGGCAGTCTGGTGTCAATCGGGAAATATCTTAAAGATGACGGAGGTGTCAGCGGTGAGTGATTCAACCGTAGTTGAGAAGCATTTTAGTTTGTCCGCCGCAAAGGTTATTGTCAGCGTTGTAATGTTGCTGTCGATGATGGCGCTTGCGGTTGAGTTGGTGCCTGCCGGAGGCAGCCTGGGCGTTACCGCGTCGGCTGCGACGGCGAGTGAACTGAAGAGCAAGCAAGCCAAGCTTGAAAGCCAGCAGAAGACGATATCCAGCAAGCTCTCAGCACTGAAAAAGAGCAAGGCCGCGGCTCAAGAGCAGCTTGATTTGGTCAATGAATTGGTTGAAAATCTGCAAACACAGATTGACACTGTGAACAGCCAGATTCAGACTGCCAATGCCGAGATTGCCGGTATCGAAGAGGAAATTGCACTCAAGGACAAAGAAATCGACGCCAGCAAGGAAAAATTCAAGGAGCGCATGAAAGCCATCTACATATCGGGAGATATGACTGGTGGCTTGGAGGTTATTCTCTGCTCCAACGGATTGCAGGAACTCATGTCGAATATGGTGTACCTTGAGACGATGGCCAAGTACGATCAGAGCCTGATAGACGCTCTTGTCAACGACAAGGAGGGTTATCAGGACAAGAAAGCTGTCGTTGAAGAGCAGAAGGCGCAGATCAACGTCCAGAAAGCGGAGCTTGCCGAGAAGAAAACCGAACTTGACGAGCAGCAGAAGGAAGCCGAAGAACTGATGAAGCAGATCAAGGCTGACGAGGACGCCTACAAGAGGAAGCAGGCTGAGATTGACGAGCAGATGGCGGATGCAAGAGCGGCGCTCGACGCTCTTGTAAACAAAAACACCGCCAACTCAAAGAGTACCACTTATTACGGTGGATCTTTCGGATGGCCTACTCCCGGCTATAAGACAATCACGTCTCCGTTCGGTTGGCGCACCTACACCTATCAAGGCAAGAAAGTAACCAGCAATCACAAAGGCATTGACATCGGTGCTCCCAAGGGCGCCAAGATCGTCGCTTCCAACGGCGGCAAGGTTGTCACCAGCGCGTACAACGCTAACGGTTACGGCAACTATGTCATACTCGACCATGGCGGCGGAAAGATGACTGTTTACGGTCACATGAGCAAACGCGGCGTAAGCGTTGGTCAGTCTGTGAGCAAAGGTCAGCAGATAGGTCTCGTTGGTTCTACCGGTCGTTCCACGGGCCCGCATCTCCACTTTGAGATCCGCGTAAACGGCACGGCTGTCAACCCGCTCAACTATCTCTAATATCCGTCTTACGGTAAAATTCAAAACCGAAAAAAGTTCGTCTGTTGCGGCAGTTCAAAACTCCTCGACAGGCGGACTTTTTTGTCGTGTTTACCTCAATTTTTATAAATTAGTGGTTTAATATTTGCTGAAGATATGGTATCATTATCTGAGCGGATGTTTTTGTGGCAGTATTTATATTAAAAAAGAGGTGCGTTTTATGAACAGAAAAATATCTCTTGGTGTGGCTGTGTCTGTCGCCGCTATAGTCGCTGCGTTCGCTGTGGTAATCACTTATACCGCCGCTATACGCATATTTGACAGACGGATGGGTTCAGTTACCGAACGGCAGAGTATGTATCAGCTTCTCGCAGAAATAGACATGACTGTCCGACAGAATTATTCGGGGGAGATATCTGAGAATTATTTGCAGCGCAATATTTCACAAGGGTATATTCTCGGATTGGATGATCCCTACAGTGGATATCTTTCCGCCGACGAATATCAATTGGCTGTAAATGAGACGCTCGGCTACACCTTTGGATTCGGAATGGATATAGCGAGGGCTTCAGACGGCAATATATTAGTCAACGTAGTTTACGACGGCTCTCCTGCGGACAAGGCCGGAATAAAGAGCGGAGATATGATAGTTAATGTAGACGGCAGCGAAGTTCTGTCAGTGGGGTATGACAGAGCAATAGCTTCGATAGGTGAGGCGTCACCTAAAGTGTCGCTTGTTATCAGCCGTGGCGGCAAGAAACAGGCGTATGAACTGACCCGCTCTAAGTTTGAGACAAAATCTGTCGTACATCGCGTTACGGACGGCAACATAGGTGTTATCACAATATATGAATTCAACGCCAAAACCCCTGTTCAATTCAATTCGGCGCTTAACAAGCTCCGCAACAACGGAGTTAAGGGAATAATTATTGATCTGCGCGACAACGGGGGCGTTAATTATGAATATGCCTGCGAGGTGCTGGACACTCTTTTGCCAATGGGACAGTTGATGAGTGTTACAGACAAGGACGGGAACTCCATTCTAAAATACACATCGGACGCAGAATACATAGACCTGCCCGCACAGGTGCTTATAAACGACGAAACCGAGGGCGCTGCGGAGCTTTTTGCGGCTTCAATGGTGAGCTTTGGCAGAGCGGAGACGGTTGGAACGACCACTGCGGGACATGACACCGTGCAGGAGCTTTTCCAGCTCAGTAACGGCGGTGCCGTCAGACTCACTACGGGTCGATGGTCGGACTCATTGGATGATGTGTTGAACGAAGGCAGGGTAGTTCCTCAATTTGAAGTAATACTCACGGCTTACCAGAGCACAAACAGATATCAACTCTCGGATGAAGATGACCCACAGCTCCAAACCGCGTTAGACAGGATAAACACGGCAATTGCCGCGAGTGAGGAAAGCAGCGGGCCTGATGAAGACATCGGAGACGCGGCGTCCGATAATGCGCAGACGTCTAAAACCGATGCAGCAAAAAAGAGTTAAACAGACAAAATTTTCTGAAAAAATAATAGACTTATTGTATTGAGGAAGGTGCTTTGGAGTTGAAAATAAGATTGACTGCGCTCCTCTTGGCGATAATTATTCTCGTGGGTATTCTGCCGTTGAGCAGCTGCGGTGACAGTGATGATAATTCGGTTAATTATCCCGTAGAGGTTAGCGGCGTCAGATTTGTCGCTCCGCCGTCAAAGGTTGTGTGCTATTCAAGTACATTTATAGGGATAATATACGCAATGGGCTACGAAAGTCAGCTCGCGGGACGTACTGCAGACTGCGAATACAGTGAGGCGGATGAGATTACTGCGTTTGGCACGACCGACAGTCCATCGGTGAACCTGATAGAAGGCAATCACATTGACGTTGTTGTCACTGACGAGACAATGCCCCAAAAATCCATTGACGATATACAGGATAAGGGCGTGCCTGTGGTAGTCATTCCAAGGGCTGACGGACGGGCCTCGTTGGCAAATATGTATTCCGCGCTCGGAACTGTATTTCAAGGCGGCAATAGAGGGTATAATGCGGGGCGCAAGGTGGCGAATCAGGTTTTGGCACAGATCGATGACATATCGAGAATAGTGGAAAGAGAACAAACATGGAATACGTGCATAATCGTATCCAGCGACATCAGCAAATTTGCCACCGGCGATACACTTATATCCGCTGTGTTGGAATGTGTGGGCGGATTTAATGTGGCGAAGGATTCGTTTAATGGCGAGTATTCGCTTCCCGACATGATGAGGAGCGACCCTGATGTTATAATTTGTCCGGCGGGTGTGGAGCAGAAACTGCGCGCCAAAAGCAACCTCGTGGGTGTTCCGGCTATGGACAATTACCGTGTTTACAGTATGGATATGACCGTATTTGACGACCAGTATCAGGGCGTGATAAAAGGTGCATGGAGAATGGCGAAAATACTTCACCCCGAAGTGATAACCGATGATATTGTGCCTGAGGGAATGCTGGAAGTAGTGGACAAAGATGACGAGGGCGTATTTTTAGACTAGTATAAGTCAAGCGAGCGGAGCTACATGGGATTCCAGGGGGATAATTCATCCTGGCGGGTCAAAGCCAGCGCACTTGCTGAGCGGGCAAAACGAGCCAGGATTAAAGTGTGGCTTGGGCGGATACACAATAAATACTCATTTTTATCAAACCATTCCAATTTTTTCAATTGTAAAAAATAACGGACAATAAGAAAATCAAAGACTTTCGAGTGGACAAATAAATTCAGCTGAACTTTTTATATTCTCCAACGCTGTTATTGAAAATTGGTTTAGGTGTAAAAATACGCTTGCAATTGAGGCAGATATGTTGTATCATATATGTCAAAAGCCTCAATTGTGGAAGGAAGTTGTTGTTTATGAGAGCAGTAATTACAGTGATAGGCAAGGATACGGTTGGTATTCTGGCGGGTGTTTCCAATATATGCGTAAATCGGAAGGTGAACATTATAGAAGTCACTCAGTCAATAATGCAGGATATGTTCGCCATGATAATGATGGTCGATATTTCCGGCTCCGACGTGCCGTTTACCACACTTAGCGAGGATTTGCGGGAGTTTGGCGAGAAGAGCGCTCTGTCGGTTCATATCATGCATGAAGATATCTTCAACTCAATGCACAGAATATAAATATATTTATACAGCTTGTAAAATTCAATTTATTCGGGAGTTGCAGATATGCTTAATACCAATGATATACTTGAGACAATACAGATGATACAGGACGAAAATCTCGATATTCGCACGATAACCATGGGCATAAGCCTTTTGGATTGCGCGGACAGCGATATAGACAAAGCCTGCGATAAGATTTATGATAAAGTTTGCCGTTACGCACAGAACCTCGTCAAAACGGGAGAGGACATAGAGACGGAGTACGGTATTCCCATAATAAACAAGAGAATTTCCGTCACACCTGTTGCCATGATCGCCGCTGCCTGCCCCGACAAGAATCCTGTAAAATTTGCCCACGCGCTCGACAGAGCGGCCAAGCAAGTGGGCGTGAACTTCCTCGGCGGGTATTCCGCACTGGTACATAAGGGCTTTGGTCCGGGCGACTATGCCCTTATTCAGAGCATACCTCAGGCATTGGCCGAGACGGATTTGGTTTGTTCATCGGTCAATATAGGTTCCACCAAGGCGGGCATAAACATGGACGCGGTCGCTAAGATGGGACAGATTGTGCGCGAGTGTGCTGAACTTACGGCAGATAACAACTGCTTCGGCGCGGCAAAGTTGGTTGTATTCTGCAACGCGCCCGAAGATAACCCGTTTATGGCGGGCGCGTTCCATGGGGTGGGCGAGCCTGACTGTGTGATAAACGTGGGAGTGAGCGGTCCGGGCGTGGTTCGCGCGGCGCTGGCAAAGGCTCCCGACGCAAATATAACCGAGGTTGCTGACATCGTAAAGCGCACCGCGTTCAAGATAACACGAATGGGTCAGCTTGTGGCGCAGGAGGCTTCGCGTCGGCTTTGCGTGCCTTTTGGCATAGTCGATCTGTCACTTGCGCCTACTCCGGCTGTGGGGGATTCGGTGGCGCATATCCTTGAGGAAATGGGTCTGGAAAGCTGCGGCGCCCACGGCACGACGGCCTGCCTCGCGCTTCTCAATGACGCGGTCAAGAAGGGCGGCGTTATGGCAAGTTCACACGTCGGCGGGCTTTCGGGCGCGTTTATACCCGTGTCGGAAGACGCAGGCATGATAGACGCTGCGCGCTGCGGCGCTCTTTCCATCACCAAGCTGGAGGCGATGACCGCCGTTTGCTCGGTCGGCCTCGACATGATAGCCATTCCGGGTGACACGCCAGCCGAAATAATCTCGGCGATACTTGCAGACGAAGCGGCAATAGGTATGGTCAACAGCAAGACGACGGCGATTCGCCTTATACCCGCCATTGGCAAGAAGCCGGGCGAGGAAATGGAATTCGGCGGGCTTTTCGGCAGCAGTCCTATCATGGACGTCAACAGATATTCACCCGCCAAATTTATTTCGCGCGGCGGCAGAATCCCCGCACCGCTTCAAAGCCTTAAGAATTAACGCGAAATCGGAAAAAATCACGGTCATCGCCTGAGCGGTGGCTGTGATTTTGATATATTGATATTCTGTATATTTATCACAACCGACAGGTTTCCACAGGCTTCAGAGTGTGTTCTGTGAGGCGTCATTACGCGTAATTCAGGCTTTTTTGCGGCCGTCATACAGGTGGGAAACTGCCTGCAAAAATTTAACATATTTGCATGAAAAAATGGAATTTCTTTTAGTGCATTGTGTTCTTGAATAATATATTCAATTGCGTTATAATATGCATATTATTTAATTAGATCGATATTGATTCGGCGGGATTTGCCTATGTGGGCATTTGAGTGCCGTCGATGAGATGCAAAGGCAGGTTGGTCATATGCAGGATATGGTTGAGCGTATTGTGGAGATGGATAAACGCGCCCGTGAGCTTACGGACGAGGCCAAAAAACTGAGGGTCGGCTCTGAGGACAGATTAAAGACCAAAAAGGCGGAACTGCGCCGGGGCTATCAGGAGAAGGCAAACGAGCGGGTTGAGCTTATCAAGAAAGCTGAGATTAAGACTGCCAAGGTTGAGTTAAAGACGATTTTGGAGAAACAGAACCAGGTGCGGCAGCGGCTCGAAGACCTGTATGCCGAGAACGGCGATCAGTGGGTGGCCGGGATAGTGGCGCGTGTTACGGGAGATGATAAGTAATGTCACAGGCATCAAATGTTTTGCTCACCAAAAGCCGCGCCATGTTCGGCAAACGGCTGACTGAGCAGAATGTTGCTGATTTGCTGGGATGTCAGACAGTTTCCGAGGTCGCCGCCTATCTCAAGAACAACACACACTATTCCTATGCACTGAGGAATATTGACGATTCCACCGTTCACAGAGGGCAGCTTGAGGCGGCCCTTGACGAGCTGTTTCAGAGAGAAATGGCTTCGATATCAAAGTATAAGGTGGACGCCAGCGAATATGTGCGCACGTTTCTTGTATATAATACGGAAATAAGAGAGATATTGAAGTATCTGCGCCTGCTCTCGGCGGGCCGCGCGAGCGAGTATATATTCGCGATGCCGAAATACGCGGGCAAAAAGGAAGGGCTGGACCCCATAAGGCTGGCTGAGGCTAAGGACTACAACGACTTTCTGAAAGCTGTAAGCGGGACGGTGTTTTATAAGATACTTCGCGGAATGTCATTCAGCGAGAACGGCACCTTTGAGTACACGATGATAGAGCATGCGCTGTATTCGTACCTTTTCAAATACGCCGAGTCGGTGATAAATAAGCATTTTCACGGCGGTGGCAAAGAGGATCTTTTGGGGCTGCTTGGAATACGCAGTGAACTGAGCAGTTTCCTCAACATATATCGCTTTAAAAAATATTACAGTTCATGCGGCGAGGACACGGCGCGTTCTCTTGTATTTGACTTCAATTACAAGATATCGAAGCGCACATTCGACAAGATGCTCAAGGCGGACGGCCCCGACGAGGTACTTGAGATATTCCGCAACGAGACGGTTTACGGCAGGGAACTTGGGGATATCGGCGACGACTATATAGACCACATAATCAATCGAATCGGTTATAAGCGAGTCTGTCATCTGATGAGATTTTCCACTAATCCAACAGTGGCGGTTTTCTCATACCTCATGCTGTCAAGCATAGAGCGCCGGGATATCGTTACGATAATTGAAGGCGTGCGCTACCGCGTTTCGCCCGATGAAATAGCATCTATGATAACAATTTAAATAAACGATATTGTTGCCGTATGGAAATTATATATATTACCTTTAAGGAGTAACGATATGGCTGTTGTAAAAATGAAGCTTCTGAGCGTCATCGGAAGCATCGATCAGTTGGATCCGGTTTTGGATACCTGCTGTTCGTCAGAGAATTTTCATCTCGACCAGGCGATGAGCTTCTTCAAGGACAAACCCGAGTTCATTCCGCTCAATGATGAAAATCCCTACACGTTATACTTAAACAAGCTCAATGACGCGGTAAAACTGGCGCGCTTCAAAGTAGAGCCGGTGCAGGATTCGGATTTGCTGATGAATTGGGACGAGATAAAGGACTATGTTGAAAGTACATCAAGCAAGTTGGCGGGCTTTCAGGATGAGAAATTTAACTTGACACAGGAAATCGAAAGCTGCACGAACTCAATGGAGCAGTTCAAGCACTTCCAGGGGTTTGACATGAAGCTTGACGAAATATTCAAGTGCGAGTTTATCAAGGTTCGCTTTGGCCGTCTGCCAAAGGAGAGCTATGAAAAGCTGAGTATGTACAGCGATAATCCATACATGGTCACGTTCCCCTGTGCGAGTGACGATAAATACGTATGGGGCGTTTATATGGCCCCAATTGAGAATATACGCGAGGTCGATCAAATTTTCAGCAGTCTCTACTGGGAACGATTGAGAATACCCGACGCAGTGGGCACGCCGGAGGAGGCTTACAACGCGCTGTCTGAACAGTGCGGCGATTTGAGCTCGAAACTCAGCGACATAAAAAAACAAATGGATGATTTCTGGGCGGAAGAACAGGTCCGTTGCGGAAAGGTGCTCAACTATCTTGAGCGCCATAAGAACAATTTTGACCTTCGCAAATACACCGCGAAATATCAGCACAGTCGCATATTCTTCCTTGCGGGTTGGGTTCCGGAGGACAGTCAGGATGAATTTACGGAAAAGCTCGAAAAGCTCAACGGAATTGAGTATAAATTTGAGGGCGCCGATGAAGAACCTTCGTACACACCTCCGGTCAGGCTTAAAAATCCAGGTATATTCCGACCGTTTGAATTCTTTGTAAAGATGTATGGATTGCCGAATTATGACGAGATGGATCCGACTCCGTTCGTGGCGATAACCTATTTCATACTTTTTGGCATAATGTTTGCCGATGTTGGCCAGGGTTTGTGCCTTTCGCTTATAGCGTGGTTGTTCATGTGGAAGATGAAAAAAATGGAACTCGGCAAGTGCGTGGCGCTGTGTGGATTTTCGTCCGCTATATTCGGACTGATATTTGGTTCAGTGTTCGGTTTTGAGGAAGCGCTCAACCCATTTTGGGGATGGGTACATCAAAAGACCGGGATTCCGTTGAACGGCGGAAAATTGATAAACGTAAACGATGCGGATACGGTGATAACGCTTATTTATGCGGCCATCGGCATAGGCGTCGTGTTGGTATTGGTGGCAATGCTGCTCAATGTTTACACCAAATGCAAACAACACAAATACGGCGACGCGCTTTTCAGCCAAAACGGTTTAGCCGGCTTTATATTCTACGGCGCGACGATATTCGGTTTGCTGGGTCAGATGTTTCTCGGAATACCGTTGCTCACAGTTCCATATGTGGTTTGCCTTATAGTCATTCCCCTTGTAGTGATCTTTTTCTCCGAACCTTTGAGCGAGCTTGTGGCGGGGAAAAAGGAGTGGTTCCCAAAGAACATCGGAGATTTTCTGATGCAGAATATATTTGAGATGATAGAAGTTCTGCTCTCTTATGTTTCAAATACAGTCAGCTTCCTGAGAGTAGGAGCGTTTATCTTGGTTCACGCGGGCATGATGACGGTTGTGTTCACACTTGCCGAGATGATAGGCGGCGTGGGCTACTGGATCACGGTTGTGCTCGGCAACGTAATCATTATGGCTCTGGAAGGTCTGTTGGTGGGCATTCAAGCTTTACGTTTGGAATTCTATGAGATGTTCAGCCGATTCTTTACGGGTGAGGGCAGACCGTTCAAGTCGGCTTCGATGGTTGCTCAGGAACTTAAGAAATAGACTATTCAGATTATTAAAACATAAAAGCAATTGTCTGCGGCAGTCTGCGATTGAGGATTGTGGAAAATTTGAATTGTAAAATTTCCGGCAGTCTTGTGGTTCGCTTCAGACTTAATATCATAAATCATTGCAAAAACAAAAATTATTTTTTGGAGGAAAACAAAATGAACATATTTCTTTATATTACACCCGTTATCGCGGTAGCTGCGGCAGCTTATCTCGCAAGGCTTACATTTAAAAAGAGCGGCAGCGGCGCAAAGGCAGTTAAGGTCAATTTTGCGGCTCTCGCGCTGGTTTTCTCAGTGTGCGTTTTCGGCTCGGTTGCGGTATTTGCTTCGAGTGACAATACGCCGGCGGGCGATATTTCAACCACTATGTCCGCTGATGGGAACGGTGCAGATGCAGCGAATGCAGCCGATGCGGCGGGGGCTGCTGCGTCGGGCGCTGCGACTGCGGCAGGTCTTGGTCTTATCGCGGCGGCGCTTTCCACCAGTCTCAGCGGTATAGGCGGAGGTATCGCCGTTGCCTCAGCTGCTCCTGCGGCTATTGGCGCTACGAGCGAGGACCCGAAGGCATTCGGTAAGGCGCTTATCTTCGTGGCTCTGGGTGAATCCATTGCCCTCTACGGCCTTGTTATAGCCATTATGATACTCAACAAGGTACCCAAAATTTCGCTTTAATTCAATAAGAATAGATTAAATTTGACACCGACGGCGGTGAAAGGCGGTCGGTGTCGTTATGTGTGACTGCTGTTAATCTTAACCTTTATTTTTTGAAAGGACGGAGTTTGGTTTTGAGATTTTATCTTATCAGCGACAATATTGATACAGCCACCGGCCTTCGACTTGCGGGAATAGAGGGTGTGGTAGTGCATGAAGATTACGAGGTGGAGAGTGAGCTGCGCAAGGCAATGGCAGACGAATCGGTGGGGATTATCCTTATGACCGAGCGGTTGGTATCGCTTTGCCCCGACCTCGTGTACGATTTGAAGCTCAACACCGCGCGCCCGCTTATCGTGGAAATTCCCGATCGTCACGGAAACGGACGTGCCAAGGATTCAATATCAAAATACGTTCGAGAGGCTATCGGCGTGAGAATATAATTTTTCTATCTTGTTTTCGGATAGATTTAGCGGCTCAGTTGAAAAAATATCCCTATGGCAATTCAAGCAAACAGGTGGGAAAAATGAGGCCACAACGGAATTATGCGTTAACCGTCGTGCCTCTGCCCGGATTGCCGTGGAAAAGCGAAGGGGTTGAATTAAAAATATGTTGACACAGGAAGAAAAGCTCAGCAAGTTTATGATTGCGATAAACGAGTACGCCAAGGAACAGCATGACAAAATTATGCGTGAAATGGAAACTCAGGACAGCATTGAGCTTGAGAAGGCGGAGAAGGAATACCGCGAGGAATCCTATAGAACCATACAGCGCAAGACTGGCGAAATTCGCAGTATGATCAGCCGTGAGCTGGCCGCCAGGGAACTTGAGGGTAAGAAAGCGCTGCTGGAGCGCAGAAACGCCATAGAAAGCGAGGTCTTTGAGAAGGCCGCCGCAAAGCTCGAGGAGTTCACCAAAACCGACGCCTACAAGACATATCTCAGAAAGGCGGCACAAGAAGCCCGCAGAATTTTTATAAAGTGTGGAGAGGAAAACCTGGAATCAACCGTTATTTATATACGCGACAGAGACAAAAAGAGTTCTCCGCTCATCAAGACGGCTTTCGGGGCGTCCTGTACCGTCAAGGTTGACCCTGGAATAGTACTGGGCGGGCTTCGTGCGGAGAATACCCAGATAGGGCGAATTGTAAATGTCACTCTGGATATGGCGCTGGAGCAGCAGCATGACTGGTTTGCCGAAAATTCAGGTCTGACCATATCTTAAAATACAGATTATCCGGGAGGTGGTGCCAGTAATGGAGAAGTCATACAAGATATACGGCATCAACGGCCCTGTTGTAACCATACAGGGCAAGACGAATTTGACAATGATGGAAATGGTTTATGTCGGCGAGCAACGCCTTGCAGGTGAGGTCATCGGCATAAACAGCGAATATACGACTGTTCAGGTATATGAGGAAACCACCGGACTTATCCCCGGCGCGCCTGTGTATGCGACCGGTGGACTGCTCTCGGCAACCCTTGGCCCGGGCATACTCGACAATATATTTGACGGTATTGAGCGTCCGCTCAAAGACATAGAGGAGCAGTCGGGCAGCGCCTTTATCAGTCGAGGGGCGAGCGTTCCGTCGCTTGATCCCGAGCGCGAATGGGACGTCACTATCAAAGTAAAGGCGGGCGATCGTCTCGAAGGAGGCATGATTTACGCCACCTGTCCCGAAACCTCCATAATCGAGCATCGTTGTCTTGTGCGCCCCGATCTTTCGGGCGTGGTGGAGAGCGTTGCTCCTGACGGAAAGTACAAAATCAATGACACTGTTGTCACACTAAAAGATGATTCCGGCAAGTTGCACGAGCTGTCACTTTGCCAGAAATGGCCTATCCGCCACCCAAGACCCATAAAGGAGCGCCTTTACGCAAATATTCCGCTTATTACGGGACAGCGCGTCATTGACTCGCTTTTCCCCGTCGCCAAGGGCGGTACTGCGGCTGTTCCCGGTGGCTTCGGCACGGGTAAGACCATGACCCAGCACCAGCTCGCCAAGTGGTGTGACGCCGACATCATAGTATATGTCGGCTGCGGTGAGCGCGGCAACGAGATGAGTCAGGTTCTCGAGGAATTTTCCTCGCTTATAGACCCTAAGTCCAACCGCCCGATGACCGATAGAACCTGTCTTATTGCGAATACGTCAAATATGCCTGTGGCGGCGCGTGAAGCCTCAATTTACACGGGCATCACTCTCGCGGAATACTACCGCGATATGG
Organism: uncultured Clostridia bacterium; assembly: GCA_947581635.1. Classification (GTDB taxonomy): domain Bacteria; phylum Bacillota; class Clostridia; order Oscillospirales; family Acutalibacteraceae; genus RUG762. Next base: position 295,737 of record CANPVE010000001.1, read on the forward strand.
GCTATCATGTTGCGATTATGGCCGACTCCACCTCGCGTTGGGCGGAGGCACTCCGCGAAATAAGCGGACGTTTGGAGGAAATGCCTGCGGAAGAGGGTTTCCCGGCATATCTGCCATCGAGACTTTCGGAATTCTACGAGCGCGCGGGATTGGTTGAATCTCTGTGCGGCGGGCAGGGTTCGGTCACGATAATCGGCGCCGTTTCCCCCCAGGGTTCCGACTTCTCGGAGCCTGTCACACAGAACACCAAGCGCTTTACGCGCTGCTTCTGGGCTTTGGACAAATCGCTCGCATACTCAAGACACTACCCTGCGATTAACTGGTTGGACAGCTACAGTGAATACGCTGGCGATTTGGAAAAATGGTATTGTGAAAATGTAGGCGAGGACTTCATGAAATGCCGCGAGAGATTTGCCGCGCTGCTTCAGGAAGAAGCCAACCTTATGGAGATAGTCAAGCTGATAGGTTCGGACGTACTGCCCGATGACCAGAAGCTCATCATAGAGATAACAAAGGCGATCCGTGTGGGATTCCTCCAGCAGAACGCGTTCCACAAGGACGACACATATGTGCCGCTTTCCAAGCAGCTCAAGATGATGCGCGCCACGCTTCATCTCTACGACAGGGCGGCATATGCCGTTTCGCAGGGCGTCCCGCTTTCCAAGATCACCGACAGCGGACTTTTTGACAAGATAGTCCGCATAAAATACGATGTGCCAAACGACAAAGAGGAAATTTTGGACGGTTACACCCGTGAAATCGACGAAGTGATCAATTCTTTGAGCGTGTAAAATTCTGGAAGGGGAGTAATGTATAATGATTTATGAATATATTGGCGTCAAGGAAATCAACGGTTCACTGATAGCCCTTGACGACGTGGACTGCCCCTCCTACGAGGAAATAGTCGAGATACGTCTTGACGGCGGCGGCGTGCGCCATGGACGTATAGTGGCAATAGAGGGAAGTCGCGCCATTATCCAGGTGTTTGAGGGCACTCGCGGCATATCTCTGCAAAATACCCGCACCCGTCTTAAGGGCAGACCCATGGAGCTTGAGCTTTCACCCGAAATTCAGGGCAGAATTTTCAGCGGCGTCGGCACACCCATTGACGGCTTGGGCAGGATATATCCCGAAAAGCGTATGAACGTCAACGGCACCCCGATAAACCCCGTATCACGCGTTTATCCTCAGAATTATATTTGTACGGGTATTTCCTCAATAGATACGCTGATAACGCTTATTCGTGGTCAGAAGCTTCCGATATTCAGCGGTTCCGGCATGAAGCACAATGAGCTTGCGGCGCAAATAGTTCGTCAGGCAAAGATCGCCAACGACGAGGACGCGAAATTCTGTATCGTGTTCGCCGCAATGGGCGTTAAGAATGATGTTGCCGATTACTTCCGCCGTTCGTTTGAGGAATCAGGCGTGCTTCAACGCGTTACTATGTTCCTCAATCTCGCAAACGATCCGATTATAGAGAGAATTCTCACTCCGCGCTGCGCGCTGACTGCGGCGGAATATCTGGCGTTTGAGCGCGATATGCACGTATTGGTAATAATGACGGACATGACGTCTTATGCAGAGGCGTGCCGCGAATTTTCATCATCAAAGGGCGAAATCCCCGGCAGAAAGGGTTACCCCGGATACCTCTATTCCGACCTTGCTTCGCTCTACGAGCGTGCGGGCATGATCAAAGGGCATAAAGGTTCCGTCACGCAGATACCGATACTCACCATGCCTAACGACGATATAACTCACCCTGTGCCAGACCTCACAGGCTATATTACCGAGGGTCAGATAGTTCTTGACCGCTCTTTGGACGGCTCAGGAATTTATCCGCCTGTGTCGATACTTCCGTCGCTCTCCCGTTTGATGAAGGACGGCATAGGCGAGGGATTCACCCGTGCGGATCACGCCGCGCTCTCCAATCAGCTGTTCGCCTCTTATGCCAAGGTGCAGGACGCCCGCTCTCTCGCTTCGGTTATAGGCGAAGAGGAGCTTTCGGACAACGATAAGAAGCTGCTTGAATTTGGCAAGAAGTTTGAGAACATATTCATCAAGCAGAGCGAAAACGAGGCGCGCTCCATGGAGCAAAGTCTCAACCTCGGCTGGGAGCTGCTTTCCGAACTGCCCAGAGAAGAGCTTGACCGCGTGGACAACGAGACATTGGAGAAATATTACAAACCGCCGGTGAGGTAAGTGTGATTCGCCAGGCCCGAAATACTCCAAACAATCAAATTGAAAGGATTGAGGTCGCGTGGCAGTGAATGCCGTACCCACAAAGGGCAACTTGATTGCTACAAAAAAATCGCTCGAGCTGGCAAAGGTCGGTTATGACCTGCTGGACCGTAAAAGGAACATACTTGTCCGTGAAATGATGACGCTTATGGATAAGGCTTCTACCATTCAAGGCGAGATAGACAGCAATTATTCTGACGCGTACATCGCTTTGCAGAGGGCGAATATCGTGTTCGGCCTCTGCGAACCGCTGGCGGACGCAGTGCCTGTGGACAATGGACTTACTATAGACTATCGCTCGGTAATGGGTGTGGAAATCCCCACTGTCAGACTGAAGGAAACTCCGTTGACAATCCCGTTCGGTATGTACACATCGAATTCTATGATAGATGACGCTTATTTGAAATTTCGAGAGGTAAAGCGTCTTACTGCCGTGCTTGCCGAGGTGGAAAACTGTGTTTACCGTCTTGCTGACGCTATCAAAAAGACGCAGAAGCGTGCCAACGCCCTGAAGAACATAATGATTCCAAAATTCGAGAGCACTGTCAAGTATATCACAGACGCGCTCGACGAAAAGGACAGAGAGGAATTCAGTCGCCTGAAGGTGATAAAGGCGCAGAAGAACAGCAAAGCCGAGTGATTCTTCAATCAAATCGTAAGGTTTGGTATAAAATAGACAGCACTCCGAAAAGTGCAATCGCTTTTCGGAGTGCTGTGTGTTATATGGAAGGAAAAAGTCGCCGGCGAGTTAAAAAATAAAAAGGAAATCGTCATTCATCGCAGTACCTGCGCGAGATGAAATCTATCAGCAGGGTCATCATCGTGGCCGCCGAAATGGTTCTTATCATGCTGTGAAAAAGCTGTGTTGCGAGTATGTAAGAATTTACGCTGTCTATGAACCCAAACATATTCATAAACAGAGCGGCACATATTATTCCCGCCACAACAAACACTGTGGTGACGAAGCTTAGGTACATTTGTGCGTGTTTGCTGAGATTTGCAGAAATTTTCTCATTATGCATTGATTAATCCTCCCGGATAAATTATAATATAACCTGTGCTCAATATCTTTGTTGTGTTGGTGTCTATATTCTATCATATGATATTCAAATTGAGAATACATCAAATTATGGTAATAAATTTGTGGGGGGCGCTGAATTGGCGAATGTGGGAATTTCGACCTCATGCTTTTATCCTATGGAAACCGAGCTTGCGCTGGAAAATGCCGCTGAACTCGGAATTAGAGATTTCGAGGTGCATTTGAGTACCTTTTCGGAGCTTAACGACGGTTACTTAAAGGAATTAAATAAAATATTGAAGCATTACGGCGCACGCGTGCATTCTCTGCACCCGTTTTACAGTATGCTGGAATCCGCGATGTTTTTTTCGGATTATAATGAGCGGCGTTTTGCGGACGGTGTGGAAATATACAAGCAGTTTTTCCACGCTGCCGCCAAACTCGGGGCCAAATATCTTGTGTTTCACGGCGGAAGCACTATCGGCAAAAACCGTTGCCGTGTATCTGATGACGAGTACATAGAACGCTATAATATGCTGTGTGAGTGCGGCAGAAAATTCGGAGTTGTTCTGCTGCACGAGAATGTGTATACTCACAAGGCTCAAAGCGTTGAGTTTTGCCGCAAGCTGATAGAATACCTCGGCGATAAGGCGCAGTTTAATTTTGACAACAAGCAGGCGCGTAGGTCGGGCTATACTTCTATTGAATTCGCTCGGGCGCTGTGCGGACATATATGCGGCATTCACATCAGCGACTGCGACAGTGAGCACGACTGCCTCCTGCCCGGCTGCGGTACAGAGGATTTTGTAGCGATAAAATCCGCGCTCAGCGGCGATGACGGTGAAGCCTGCTGGATAATAGAGGTATATGACGATGCTTTCAGAGACCGCGAGGAGCTCAGGCATTCTGCCAGTTACCTCAGAAGCGTGCTGAATCGTTGACATTTGGTAAACCGAAAGTTTACAAACAATTAACTTGAATAACATCAATTCAAAATAGAAAGAGTGGATAATTAGCTAGATGAATATTCTTTGCATAGGGGACGTAATAGGCACGGTAGGCACGGATTTTTTGCACAGACGTCTCCCGCATTTGAAACGCCTCAAGCGCATTGACGCGGTTATAGCCAACGGTGAGAATTCTGCCGACACTAACGGCATAACGCCCGATTCGGCGGATTATCTGCTGGACTGCGGCGTGGATTTGATTACCACTGGCAATCATTCATTTCAGCGCAAGGAAAGCTATGAGTTGTACGAGACAGACGCGCCTGTTATTCGTCCTGCCAATTACCCCGACAAGGCGCCGGGCGTGGGCAGCTATGTGATAGATTTGGGGCGCGTGAGAATACGTGTTATCAATATGATGGGTACGGTTGGAATGAACCCTGCGTTGGACTGTCCGTTTTGCACATCTGACAGACTTCTGGAGCAATTTGACGAGAAAATAATAATAATGGATATGCACGCCGAGGCAACGGCGGAAAAGCGAGCGCTTGCCTGTTACCTCGACGGAAGGATAAGCGCGTTTTTCGGTACTCATACTCACGTACAGACAGCCGACGAGCAGATATTGCCGGGCGGCACAGGCTTTATCACCGACGCGGGCATGACCGGTCCGATAGATTCCGTAATAGGTGTCAGAGTGGACGCGGCGATAGAGAAAATGCGCACTAAAATTCCGGTAAGACTGGATTACGCCGAGGGCAGATGCATGATAAACGGAGTTATATTTACAATAGATGAAAAGACGGGCAAAACCGTCGCGATAGAAAGGGTTAATATTTCGGACCGGGACGCCAAGTAAGCGGGGGTGTGAATGTGTTGTCAGGCAAAAAAATCGGAATGAGGTCGGCGGCCCTTGTAATTTCGGCCTTAATGTTGCTGTGGTCGACAGTGGGGTGCGAAGGCTCAGATTACGATTGGCGCGAATCCGAGGAACTTCGCTCACAGCTTTACCATATGTCTCTGGACACCGACAATGAAATTGAAATAAGCACTGTCGAAGAAACCGATATGGTTATGGCGTGTTCTGCCGATGACACTGTGAATCCTTACACCTGTCGATCGACACTTACCCAGAATATATGCCGGCTTGTTTATGACAATCTGATAGATCTTAGCCCGAATTTTGAGGCGGAGTACATAGTTGCCAAAAACATTACGGTTGACCATACGATAATTAAAGTTCAGGTGCGTTCGGGTCTGGTGTTTTCCAACGGCGACCCTCTCACCGCCGAGGACGTGAGCTATTCCTACTACATGGCGGCAAAGACAGAGGGAAGCATATACAAGGAAAGATTAAAGGACGTGATGAATTGCTCCATGAGCGGCATGACTGTCACATTCATCATGCAGAACGAAAATGTAAATGCCTACAAGCTGCTTGATTTTCCGATAGTCCACTACGATCCGTCGGCAAACAAGGATTTCCCTCCCATAGGCAGCGGCAGATACAAATTTGCAACCTATTCCGACGGCGTTACGCCCAATACCAAGCTGTTGATAAAGAACCAGAAATGGTACAATCCCGATAAGGTTCAGATAGAAACCATAGGCTTGAGGGAAATGCCTTCTGTTGAGAGCATTGTTCACAGCATAGAGATTGGTACGATGTCATATATGTACACCGATATGCGCGACGGAGAGCCTAAAAGTGTGAATGCCAATTATAAAAAAGTTGATATAAACAACCTTGTGTATTTGGGCGTGAACACCAACGATACGGCCCTTGCCGATGAGAATGTACGCCGCGCAATATATTACGCCATAGGTACCGACGAGGTGGCCACAGTTGGATTTGGCGGCATGGCGTTGGGAGCAACCGGCCCTTTTACCCCGAATTGGAGTGAGGCGGCAAAGTATCAGAGCGGCAACGGACGGACGTATGCCGACAGAGCGGTCGAACTTTTAGGAGAGTCGGGCTATGTGATAAAAGACGAACAGGGGGTTCTTGGAGACCAGAGCGGTAAGCAGTTGTCTTTTAATCTGCTTATCTGCCGCAACAACCCCGCACATATGGCGGCCGCCGAGAATATAAAAAAACAGCTCGCGGACGTGGGGATTAATGTGGATATAACCGAAATTTCGGCGGAAGGTCTGATAAAACGCGCCTCCGAAGGAAAATATCATCTGTATCTCGCGGAATATTCGGTGCTTAACGATATGGATATAAGCAAGCTGTTTACACCGGGCGAGGGGCTTTACAATGGCCCTAGACCATATGATTCGGTGAGAACTTACAACAATTACCGCTTGGGAATGGGAACGCTCGAGGACTTTATCGAGGCGTTTGACAGTGAGCTTCCGTTTATTCCAATATGTTACAGAATGGGTATGATGATTTATTCCCGCACGCTGGAGGGAGTGGGCGAGGTGAGCGAAAACCAGCCGTTTTATAATATGCAGAATTGGCGGATTAATAAGGGTTAAAGCTCGGCAGACAGCAGTGTCTGATTGATTTAATTAAAATAAAGTTAACAAAATATTTATTCTTTTGATGAAAAATTTGACTGCAATTGCATTGTAAATTTATGTTCTTTATGCTATAATTCTTTCGGTAATACTCTTTGCGGGACGCGGTGTATTTCCACGAACCGTAAAATGCAGATTTATCCGGACGTTTGTCGCGCGGGGCGTTTTGCCTTAATGCGGGAGCGGCGGTAAAAAATATATTCTATTCTAGGGAGTTGCTTAATTTGATTAAAGGCAGTGTTTTGCGCGACGCTATCATATCGGGTGCAAATGTGATCGAAAATAAAAAGCATTCGGTAGATGAGTTGAACATTTTCCCCGTTCCGGACGGAGATACGGGTACAAATATGTCAATGACCATGTCCGCCGGCCGTAGCGAGCTGACGAAGATGGACGATAACGAGACTGTGGCCACGGTTTCGTCAAAGGTGGCGTCCGCGCTTCTTCGCGGAGCCAGGGGAAATTCCGGAGTAATTACGTCGCTTCTCTTCAGGGGCTTCGCCAAGGGCTTGAAAGGTCTTGAGGCGGCTGACGGCGCGAATTTGGCGAATGCGCTTACGCTCGGTGTTGAGGCGGCTTACAAGGCGGTTATGAAGCCCACCGAGGGTACCATTCTCACTGTAGCTCGCGTTGCCGCCGAGAGAGGCCGCGTCGCTGCCAGCTTTAATAACGACGCCAATTATGTTTGGGATGAGATATGCAACGCCGCCGAGGACGCGTTGGAAACCACTCCCGAGCTTCTCCCCGTACTTAAGAGAGCGGGCGTTGTGGACGCGGGAGGTCAAGGTCTTTGCCTTATATTCCGCGGTATGCAGTCGGTATTCCGCGACGGTATAATTGCAGCTCCCGAAACCCAGAGTGCGTCCGAGTCGGCAACCGATGCGGATTCTTTCAAGAAGACGGTTGCCCAGTTTGACGAGGTTATCAATTTCACATACTGCACTGAATTTATAGTAGAGAAAGAAAACGACAACGATCCCGCAAAGCTGAGAGCTTTCCTGGAAACTATCGGCGACTGTGTTGTAGTTGTAGACGACGAAGAGATAATCAAAGTTCATGTTCACACCAATCAGCCAGGCGATGCTATAAGCAATGGTCTGACATATGGCAGCCTTATTTCAAGCAAGATAGAGAATATGCGTAAGCAGCATGAGGACGCGGGCGCAAGCGCACCCAAGAAGCTGGAGCGCGTTGACCCGGTAGAGGGCGCTGTGGGCTTTGTCGCGGTAGCGGCGGGCAACGGCATTGTCTCGCTTTTCCACGATCTCGGCTGCGAGAATGTTGTTTCGGGCGGTCAGACTATGAACCCCTCCACAGAGGATATTCTTGAGGCAGTGCAGGCCACTGCGGCTTCAACGGTATTCGTCCTGCCGAACAACAAAAACATAATTATGGCTGCCGAACAGGCTGTCCCGCTTGCCGACAGACGGATCATAGTGCTTCCCACCAAGACGATTCCGCAAGGTTTGACGGCAATGCTCACATATGACCCCGATGCGGCTGACGATGAGAATGCTGCGGAGATGTTCAAGGCTGCGGAGAGAGTGAGCACGGGTCAGGTGACTTACGCCGCAAGAAATTCCGAGTTCGATGACAGGAAGATCAAGGAGGGCGAATTGCTGGGTTTGGTCAACGGTAAGCTTGCGTTTACCGAGAAGAATCGCGGCAAGGCTATTGTAAGGCTGGCAAAGCAGATGATAGACAAGAAGTCTTCGTTTATAACTCTGATTTACGGCGAGGGTGTCGACGATGATGAGGCTGAGGAGACGCGCAGACTCATCGAAAGTAAGATCGCGAAAAATGTGGAAGTAACTCTTGTAAACGGCGGTCAGCCTGTCTACTACTATATTCTCTCGGTGGAATAATTGGATGGAAAAAAAGAAGTTTGATTTAAATAAAATTGAATCCAAACCGCTTAAATATTTTAAGGGTGTCGGTGAGAAACGCGCGGAGCTTTTTAATAAGCTCGGTATCGGTTCCTCCGATGCCCTTTTGCGGTATTATCCGCGCGAATATGAGGATTGGAGCAAATGCATATCGGTTGACGAAGCGAAGGCGAACGCAGAGAGCGGCGAGATATGCTGTATTCGAGCTACGGTGTCAGCTCAGGTGCGCTCGGTATTCCTAAAAGGCGGCAAGACAATTTATTCGACCCGTGCCGTTGACGATGCGGGCAAGGGATTCCGCCTTACCTTTTTCAACAACCCGTATATTCCAAAGATGCTGATACAGGGCAGTGAGTATGTTTTCCGAGGCAAATTGTTTGTGGGCAAAAACGGCGCGGAGATGACCTCTCCGATGTTTGACGGAGGAGACTGCAACAAAATAGTTCCTGTCTATCGTTCTACGGAAGGGCTCCCATCCCGCCAGATTGCCAAGGTTGTAGAGCAGGTGCTTGCCGAATTGCCGGAAGATATGTGCGATCCGCTTCCAGCGCATATTCGCGCAAAATACAAGCTGTGCCATATCCGCTATGCGCTCAATCAAATACACTTCCCGGATGACAGGGAAACACTTGCGACGGCGCGTGACCGACTGGTGTTTGAAGAACTGCTTATATTACAACTTGGATTACTCAGGCTCAAGGGACGCCAGCGAGGCGCGGCGGGAGTTGTGCTCGAGCGGGATTTCACGGATGAATTCTGGTCTTTGCTTACATTTAAGCCCACTAATGCACAGGTGCGGGCGGCGCGTGAAGCTGTGCGCGACATGATGAGCGGGGAGCGTCCCATGTCACGTCTGCTTCAAGGCGATGTAGGTTCAGGCAAAACCGCAGTTGCGGCGGCGGTATGCTATACAGCGGCAAAAAACGGGGTACAGTCCGCGCTCATGGCGCCTACGGAAATTTTGGCGGAGCAGCATTTCCGATCAATATCGGAGCTGCTGGAGCCGTGTGGTATTCATGTGGGACTGCTCACCGGATCTATGACTGCCGCCCAGAAGCGCAACACAAAGGAGCTTGCAGCGCTGGGAATGATAGATCTGCTGATAGGCACTCACGCGCTGATATCCGACGGTGTGGAATTTGCTTCGCTCGGACTGGTAATCACTGACGAACAGCACCGATTCGGCGTGAATCAGCGCGGCGCGCTGGCCGCAAAGGGCAAAAATCCGCATATTCTGGTTATGTCGGCAACGCCGATACCGCGGACATTGGCGTTGATAATTTACGGTGATCTGGATATATCGGTTCTCGACGAGATGCCTGAAGGGCGTGTGCCTATAGATACTTTTTTCGTGGACAGCGGCAAGCGGCAGCGTGCTTATAATTTCGTAAAGAAACACATTGCCGAAGGGCGGCAGGGCTACGTGATTTGTCCATTGGTAGAGGAGGGCGAGAACAGCGGAGATCTGAAAGCGGCGATGAGTTATGCCGAAAGCCTGTCTGACGGTTATCTCAGCGGTTGTCGGGTAGGTCTGCTTCACGGAAGGATGAAAGGGGCAGAAAAGGATGAGGTTATGCGGCAGTTCGCTGAGGGAAAACTCGACGTTTTGGTTTCAACCACAGTGGTTGAAGTCGGCGTTAATGTTCCGAACGCCGTAATTATGATAATAGAGAATGCCGAGCGTTTCGGCTTGTCCCAGCTTCATCAACTTCGCGGGCGCGTCGGGCGCGGCAAATGGAAATCCTACTGTATTCTGATAAGCGATGTTCGGAACGACGCGACGGTCTCTCGTCTGCGCACCATGTGTAAAACCACTGATGGCTTTGCCATAGCCAACGAGGATTTGAAGCAGCGCGGCCCGGGTGATTTTTTCGGTTCGCGTCAGCACGGGCTGCCCGATATGAAGATAGCCGACATCATGACCGATATGCATATATTCACGATGGCACAGGAGGCGGCAAAGGACGTATTGCATGACGATCCCGAGCTTTCTTCGCGTGAAAATGCCGGACTTGCCGAGGAGACAGAGCGTTTGTTCGACGGGGCAAGGGCTATGAATTGATATAAAAAAATCCTTGCGGATCAGCGTAATGCAATCTGCGAGGATTTTTGTTTTAGCACGTTCTTTATTTCGACATTCCTATGCGGTCCCTGATATACGCCTTAGCCTCGTCAGGGGTTATGTTGAGTACGAACGCAAACTCGGTATTTATGATTTTTTCCGCTTCCCTGAGGATACGCTCGTCCGACGAATTTAATTTCTTATGTACGGCGAGCTGAGCCTGCTGTTTATTGTAAATAGTTCCCGCGAGCGCGATTATGCCTCTGCGATCCCCGCTTTGCAGTATCTCGTTAAACTTTTCCTTGCGTGCCTTGTGATCATCCACCCAGTAAATTTCGGTGTCGGCAGCCTTGTCCAAAAGTTCCCCGATTTCCTCCTCTGTGATGAGAGGCTTCGCCTTGTTTACCAGAGTGGGGTTGTTCATGGGAATGTACACGGTGGAATTATCCTTGCCTGTTGATCTAAGGACATAATAATCCGTCTTTTTACCGCAGACTTCTTTCTGTGTGGTCTGTTCAATGGTAAAGATTCCTTCTGCGCCAAATACGACAGTATCACCTATGTTCAACATAAAGAGTCACCTCATTCACAAAATATAAAATGGCCTCACGTTACAGCAGAATGCCCGGCGCTGTCCGTTGTGATCCCGGGATACCACGCAGACGGCCGACATTTACCCGAGTATTATTATATCATTTTTCCGTAAAAATTGACATAGGCTGATTTAACAAACTTTTTACACTGTTTTAAATAAATATTTGGCGTTTAATTTTAATTAATCTATATTAGTGCAAATTTATTTATAAATTTTGTAGAAAAATAATTCGGTCATAGTGATGCACAGGACAACAGCGTTTAAAATAATTATCGAAGCGTGGAAATCCATGTGGCACTGTCCCACTCTCCGCGATGGCGTTTTACAAGCGAAGCCGTAGGCTGGAGCGAGCATAATACATTGCAAATTTGCTTGTAATAATTTAGGGGATATGCTATAATTAATCCTGTGTAACAAGAGTAAATTGTTTTTACTGTTATTGTGTTTTTATTTAATGATGAATTATAACACTTGGGAGGAATATCGTAAATTGGGAAACAAGTATTCAAAGATAACCAAAATTCTTGCCAAAGCCGAATTACTGACATCCGAGGCCCTGAGCGCAGAAAAAACAAAACGCAGAGACAAAAAATTCGCCGCAGCCGAGAAGCTGGGGAGAAAGGCGCTTGCACTCAGCCGTGAAGAGATTTCGGCAGATAGTGGCGTTAGCGGGTACAATGATTTTATTTCATCTGTATATCGACTCAGCACTGTTCTAATGCGCCAAGGGAGGAGCGATGAGGCCGAACCGATGCTGTCTGAATGTTGTTCAATGGAATTTTGCGATAAGCACAGGCTGGGGGTTGCCTGCAATGCGTATTACGGAAGCGTTCTTTGTGAGCGCGGCGACTATAACTCCGCAGGCAAGCTGCTGTCCAAAATGATGAAGGCAGCGGAAGAATACGTTTTTACCGACGACTGCTATGCCCTGTGTATGGGTTACGGAAATGCCGCCGCCGCATTCACCTATTCCGATGGGGCGTATTCGGGAAGCCAATTTATCGAGCCTGTCAAGAAGCTGCTGGAACTGAGAGAACACGGAGTTGACGTGGGCAGCGGCAATGTAAAAAAGGCGGCGTACTTTGCGGCGAGTGAAGCCCTTTATCGAACCTGTTACGATCCGGTTTCCAACACCGAGGCGGGCGACGCGGCTAATTTGGCCCAATGCTGCATTGACGAGTGTACCAAATCCGGCGATAAGGATTTCTATTTGCCCGCAGCCATGAGAATTGCCGCCCTTGCGACAGCGCGTGACTGTCAGTTTGGTGACTGTGTGAAGGCGTGCAATGATACGCTTGATATCTGCTCGTCCTACAAATATGGCGAGGGAGAATCGAGCTTTGGCAGCATCCAGAATATCGCGGCGGATATGAATTTGCTGCTTGGTATCATGCATTATCGCGTCTCACATTTTGAAGAGTGCATAGAATATTTTAAGGCGGCAATTTCAGCTCTTGAGGCGGACGCCCGAGGTCGGCGGCTCAATGAGGTTGGCTATGTGGAGGTTGAGCGTATAATTATGCGTATGACTTCCGCAGAGAAATCGGAATTTGCCCACAGATATCTCGGTCTTGCGATGTTTGCCTTGGACGACAAGTACAAAGCCGCAGAGTGTGTGTCAATCGTACGCAAAGGAGCACAGCTTATCGAGCAAAATGAGCAGAGTGAGCCATATCTGGGATTGTTGATTTCGTGGGATTATCATATAATTTCGCAAATGCTTGAAAAGGGTGGAGATGCCGAGACGGCCAGGCAATTTGATGAGATGGGCAAGAGCCGTGCGTATCTGGCGTTTGCAAGCCTCAGCGTAGATTCGCTGCATGACAAGCATATGGAGAACCTTCGTGCGCGCAAAAGAACCGCGTTGCGTCTGGGGCTCCTGGAACTTTACGGAGATTACGCCAGCGTTGAGATAATGCTCAGCCAACGTCCATATGCCGAAGAAGATCATGAAAATCTCGCCCGCCTTAACTTTGAAATAGGTGAATACTATCGCATTGTGGGAAAGCATCAGTTGGCTGTTGAGCATTACGATGCTGTGCGCAAACACACCTTTGACCAAGAAGGCAATACCTATTACAACGTTGATGAGCATGATTTTTGGGAGGTATCTGCCGTAGCCAAAGCGGCTTGCATGGTCAGACTTAACGAGATGCCGAAGGCGCGCAGAGCTTACTCGGAATTTGTGGAGTATCAGCGCGGCAGAGAGGGAGGGGAACTCAGCAAAAAACAGCTTGTAAGTATAGCAAACGTGGCACGCGATATCGGGTTGAACCCTGCTGCGTGCGCGGAATACCTCCATGTAGCGGCCGTTGCCTTTGACGATGTGGAAGATGAAAATCTATATGCCGCCGAGCTTTTCAATCAGGAGGGAATTTGCTGGTACAATTCGTCACCTGAAACAGATGTTCCTGACGGTATGGAAATTGAAATGAGCGACGCTACCGAGCGCGCGGCGGCGCTTACGAGTAAATTCTCAGAGAGGGAACTGGCGGCGTTTGAGAACTCCTACAGCAGACTTATGAACTGCGATCCCAATAATTCCGGCGTGGTTAATCTGCTTCCATCGCTCCTTTCCAACATAGGCGAGTGCTATGTTCGCGTTGAAAATTACGATAAAAGTCTAAAGTATTACCTCAATTCGGTGAGCGCGTTTGAAAATATGTTCGCCTTCAAGGAATTTTCCGAAAAGCCGAAATCTGAACAGGCGTTATATGTTATGCAGTACGGCGTGTGCTTTAAAGCCTTGGGTGAGATATGCGACTCAATGGGAGATAACAACGGCTCGTTAGATTACTTTACAAAGGCCATAGAGGTTTTCGAGAGAATTGACTCGGACTCTGCGCGACATGAACTTGCATATTGTTTGAATGCGCGGGGCTGCATACGCTACAGGCTTGGGGATTATCACGGCGAGGTGGAGGATATTACGCGTGCCATTGCCCTCAAAAAGGACGACAAGGGCAGCGAAATCACTATGGCGATAATGCTCAAAAACCGCTCAGATGCGTACAGAGAACTCGGAAACTATCGAAGTATGCATTCGGATTTGACAAAATCCATAGATATGCTTGACGGTTCGGGAATGCCTCAGGAAATACTGAATTCATTTTACGGTTCTCATTGGTTCTCGATGGGTGTTTGCCAGGAAGGTCTGCATATGGCAGGCAAGGCTGCCGACTCCTACAGAAAAGCCGCAAAATACATCAGATCTTCCGATGAAAATTCTCACGATGATTCCAACACTTTCATGCGCGCGATGTGCCACTTCCGACGTGCGGTGTGCCTTTGCAGGCGGGACGAACAGGAGTTCTACGGGGCGTTGTTTGAATACAACAACGCTATAGGTCTGCTGGAAAATCTTCCTTCTTCCAAAGAGAAGAACGAAAATCTCAGGCAATTTTTATCATCACGTGGCAATCTGTATGAGGTGTTCCGAGAGATAGATCTGGCCAAGGCGGACTATAGCCGTGCGGAGATGTTGGGATCAGCGGCAGAAGAGGCTGACGCCTGAGCATTTGTGTGTTGATGTAAATTCTCTCGTCCAGCAAAAGAATACAATTTGAATCGTTTACACCCGGGTAAGAGCGCACAGCCGTGCGGAATTTACACTATATAGACATTAATTATTGATTTCAGGGAACTTGGTGTGCTTTGAAATTAACAGGGAGGTATTTTTTTGGAGAAGCTCTTCAAACTCAAAGAACATGGTACAAACGTGAGGACGGAAATAATTGCCGGCTTGACAACATTCTTTGCAATGGCGTATATAATATTCCTCAACCCGGCAATTCTGGGCGAAGGTTCGCCTGCTGGAATGGCAAATACGGCCGTGATAACAGCCACCTGCATCGGCGCGGCGTTGGGTACATGGCTTATAGGCTGGTTGTCAAATTATCCCATGGCTCAGGCCCCCGGATTGGGACTTAACGCCGTGTTTTCCTACACGCTCTGCGGCACCTTCGGTCTGTCCGCAGGCGCGGCATTGTCCGCAGTATTTATTTCCGGCATTATCTTCATTTTGCTCACTGTCACCGGGGCGAGAACCGCGATCGTCAAGGCGATACCGGTCAACTTGAAGAAGGCTATCGGCGCGGGCATAGGATTGTTTGTGGCTCTGATAGGATTTGTCAACGCGGGCATAGTAGTGGGAGAAAAATCCACCTCAACTACGGTTGGTCTTGGCAATTTTGCTTCGCCCACAGTGCTGCTTGCGTGTGTGGGTCTCATCATCACCATAGTGCTCGTGGTTGCCAAGGTTCCCGGTGCTCTCTTTGTTTCCATGATGACCACATCGGTGATAGGCTGTATCTGTCAGTTTGTGTTCCATATAGAGATGGGTGTTACTGCCCCTACAAGCTGGATTCCTTATCTCGACTTCTCGATGTTCGCAAAGTGCTTTACGAGCTTTGGAGAATTGATTTCGGCTCCCATAGCCTCGTTGATAGCCACGATGATAACGCTGGTTTTGGTTGATATGTTCGACACCATAGGCACGCTTGTGGGAGCGGCGGACAAGGCCGGATACCTCGATGAGAACGGCGATCTTCCCAAGATTGAGAGGGCAATGCTTGCCGACGCCGTTGCAACCTCCGCAGGCGCTGTGGTGGGTACATCTACCGTCACTACATATGTTGAATCCACTGCGGGCATTTCGGCCGGAGGCAAGACGGGTCTGACTTCGATGGTAACAGGCATATGCTTCGTGCTGTCGCTTTTCCTCTCACCGATAGTCGGTCTTGTGCCCGGCGCGGCTACTGCTCCAGTGCTGATTGTGGTGGGAGTTATGATGTGCGGCTCACTCAAGGACATTGACTGGTCCGATATCGAGGTTGCTATTCCTTGTTTCCTTACAGTAGTGGGTATGCCTTTCTTTTACTCAATTACAGACGGTCTGGCTTTCGGCTTTATCGCATATGTGGTGGTTAAGCTCACAAAGGGCAAGGTTAAGGAAATCCATCCGCTCGTATATGTGATAGTCGCGCTGTTCCTGATCAAGTACTTAATCAGCGCGCTTACCACAATTGGCATCATCTGATTTTTAATCTTGTTCACACGGTCTTTGCTCCGGTCGCCGGATAAAACAGTGATTCAAATTGTATTAATATATTCATGTATCCAGAATAAAAAATCGACAGCGCCTCTGGTTTCCGACTGTTCGGAAGAGAGGCGCTGTCTTTTGTTGGGTCAGGGGGATAATTTCGGATTCAATCAGATTACCCGATTAAAGATTATCTGTTGAAGCAGCCACAGCCGCAGCCGCAGATGGTGTCGTTGTCACCAAGGGTGCCATTGCCGTTGCAGTGGTCATGATGGCAGCAGCAGCAATCATCGTTATTATTGTTGTCCTGAATGAGAAGCAGGATAACAAGCAGGATGATGATCCATGTGACGGAACCACCGAAGCCGAAGAAATTGTTCATAGCGTCTTACCTCCTTTTTTTTGGTTTCTCTACATAATATGTCATATGTAGGCGGCAGGTGATTGGAATTTTGCGATAAAAAATCTTCACCCCAAAGCCATTATAACTAAGCTTTTGGGTGAAGATTTTTTTGTTTTTTAATTGGAGTTCCGCATAAAGAGATAACGGGCAATTTAAGATGTCTATTTTTATGCTATCTGACTTTGTTATTTGACATATATACTTCAAATTCCTCTGCCGATATCGGCTTGGAATAGTAGTAGCCCTGAATAAGGTCACACTCGGTCGTTCGGAGGAATTCTACCTGTTCTTCGGTTTCTATTCCCTCTGCAACTATTGTCATATTGAGTGATTTTGCGAGATTTATTATATTTTTCACTACCACGTTCGCACGCCCAATGTCGGTTGCATTTCGGAAGAACTCACCGTCAATCTTGAGTGTGTCAAACGGGAGCTGCTTGAGCAGATTGAGCGAGGAATACCCTGAGCCGAAGTCGTCCATAGATACGGGGAAACCCATTTCCCTTAAGGTGTTTATCGTATTGATGAGTACCTCTATGTCATCGAAACAGGCGCTCTCGGTCAACTCAATGTCGATGTATTTGTGAGGAACGCGGTACTTATCCACCAATGCGCATATCTCCTGTGCCAAGTTTGGATTGCTGAGCTGAACCCTGGATACATTCACCGATATAGGGACGATGCTCTTGTTGCCTTGCAGCCGATTTTGCTGGAATTTGCACAACTGTTCCAGAATGTAGTTGTCAACATCTTCTACAAAGCCGTTTTTCTCAAACAGCGGGATAAACTTGCCGGGCGAAATGAATCCCTTTTCTGGATTTATCCAACGAACCAACGCCTCCGCGCCGCCGAGCGCGCCGTCCCTTACCCTGTGCTTGGGCTGCACATACAGCTTGAATTCATCGTTTGCGAGCGCTATGTGCATGAGGTTTTCCAGCTCGTGTTCTTCTGTCTTGGCCGCCCTGATCTCTTCATTGAAAAACGCTATGGTGTTGGATTTGGAATGATCCGTGGTCTGCTCCGCAAAACTCGCGAGGTCAATGGCCTTAACGATGTCGTTGTCCTCTTTGCTCATCAAGTAGACTCCTACAGATACAGACACATTTTCGCTCTTTGGGGCGTCACCAAGCAGCTTGAAAAAATCTTCTATCCTGTCTGTGAGCTGCTGTTTGTCGGTGTAAGACCACATAACCACAAATTTATCCGCGCTGCGGTGGGCGCACATCTCCTTAGCAGAGCACATAAGTTCCAGTGTTTCGGCGATATATTGCAACATACGATCAGCCGCTTTATGTCCGTAATAGTCGTTGTACATCGTAAAGCGATTGATGTTGATGTAAATGGCAGCATAGTTGGTGCTCCACCAATTCCTGTTTTTAAGGCGGTTGTTGCAGGTTATTTCAAATTTTTGCCAATTTGCCCTGCCGGTTACCTCGTCTCTGTAAGCGAGACTGGTTATTTTTTTGTTGCTTCGCCATTGCAGCCACAGCATGACTATCATTGCGCACAGAAATATGATTACTATTGAGAAAAGCATCACGCGGCTGATTATTATGAACGACACCATGCTTTCCGACATCGCTACTGAGCGCACATAAAACAGCGTCCAGCCGTTTTGAATGAGGTTCTTTTTGAAGTAAATTCTGCTGGTGTTGTCGTGATTACTGAGCCAGCTCAGAAATCCCCTGGAATTGGTTATGTCGCCCGCATAGAAATCGGTATTTTCACGGGGCAGAACGGGCGCTTTTTCATCGTTGTCAGATGAGGAATCGTCCGGAGACTGCTGCTCTTCGGCGTTATGAGATTCGAGCGGGAGATAATCGTTGCTTGTGCCGTCCGCATATTTGCTGTCCTTTATATAGCTGTAAAAACTGGTTTTTCCGTCAGAATGCGATGACATCACAAGTTCTCCGTCGGAATTTAATATATACATACCGGACAGCAAATCCGACTCAGCATCGGTATAAGAGCTTATGTCAATCTCCGCAGGGGCCAGACCTATCATCACGGCGATGGCGTGGCCTTCAGACGATATAGGCGCGTAATAGACAACGGCGTATTCTGAGCCTATGGGAACTTGTGTTTTGACTCTGTCGGAAATGCCGGAGCCTCCCGCGAGCGCCCTCTTAAAATAGTTTCTGCCGCTTATGTCGAATGATTCTCCGTCGGAGTTGTACGCGCTTCCATTGGTGTCGGAGATCAGGATTTGAGCGAATCCGCCGTTCTCGGCATATGACTGCAAATCTCGGCTGTGCTGTGATATGACCGACTCGAAATCCGGCGCGTTAGACGACACAGCACTTGCCATGCTTTGGATAAAATCACGCTTGGCAGTTATGTCCTTCTGAACATTAGAGGTAATTTGCTGCATAGAAGCTTTGTTTTCGTTGATTTTGTCTTCCATCATGGAGCGGTCGGCAGAGTTTATGACAACCATGCTTAGAATCGATATGATGACGCACAAAATCACGCTCGCGCAGATGAGTATAGGCAGGCGGGATTTACTGGACTTCAATGTTATCACTCCTGTGTGATTTTTTGCTGTTTTTCCTTAGCACCCAACTTCAATTAAAAAGTAGAAAATCTACCGCGAAAACTTGTATGCACAAATTACAAGCCTTTGAGGCGAAGATTTTTTATCATGTTTTTTATTGAGTCGGCGCCACACCGCGAAAATTTGGAATTTATGCAGTTAAAAAGAAAAACGGAGATACATCTGTATCAGCTTATACTTTGTATTGTATAAAATGATATCATAAAATTTTCAATTTTTCAATACAAACTATACAAATTCTTTAATGATAACAAAAAGTAATTACTTATTTTGTTTAATCCGCCATGCGTATGCTCGATGTAGCAATTGGAAATTATTCGCATATTATACAGTTGTATGAAAATATACTTATCACTGAGAGAGGGAGGTATTGATGTGGATAAAATATTTATTTACGCGGCGCTGATAGCTACCACGGCGGCGATGATGTGGGGGATGTTTACCGGAATCTCTATGATGTTCAGCGGCGCCAAGGATTGCAGAGGCGAATGTATCGTGCTTCCGGTATCCGGTCATATGGAGGACGTGGAGCTTCGCATAAGGGAGGCGGTGTCTCAGGCACGGAGGCTTGGGCTGCGGGGCGCGGTGGTTTATGTGGCAGATTTCGGCGCCGACAGCGAAACAGCCGAGATTGCCGAGCGAATGTGCGGCGAATTCGGTGTGACGCAGTGGGTGAACCGCAGGGAGCTTGCCGACAGAATAGAGGAAAATTTGAAAGACAAATGACGTGTGATTTTTTATTAACAACCGTGCGGCAATTCTTTTGTATTAAAAAGAATTTGCATTTTTTAAATAATGCATTATAATAATATAATAAATTGTAGTAATAGCTATATTGAATAATAAAAGCGTGCGGGCAGGGGTGGCGATTTGATTGTCAGATATAGGTAGTGCAAAAAATATAAAAAATGTGCGTCTTGAGGAAATCGACGGTACGGTTGAAGAGATTACCTTTCGCAACGAGCTTAGCGGCTTTACTGTGCTGGAGCTGAACGTCGATGAGGAGCCTGTTACAGTTGTGGGTGTGCTTCCGCCCGTGAATGCGGGTGAGGAGGTGCATATGTACGGCAGGTGGACCTCCCACCCGAAATTTGGCAGGCAGTTTGCCGCCGAGAGCTGCGAGAGCAGAATGCCGTCCGGCGCTACGTCAATATTGCGCTATCTTTCTTCAGGTGCCGTAAAGGGCATAGGCCCCTCAACCGCAACCAAGATAGTTGAATTGTTTGGGGACCGCACGCTTGAGATTATTGAGAATGAACCGGCGCGCCTCTCGGAGATTCGAGGAATATCCAAAAACAAGGCTATGCAGATATCGGAGGATTTTCGCTCACACTTTGGTTTGCGCGAGGCTATGGCATTTATGGCGCAGTATAAAATCAATCCGAATCAGGCGCTTGCCGTTTGGAAACGCTTCGGCGCGGACTGTATTGAAATGATAAAGGAAGACCCATACATACTGTGCGCAGATGGGTTCAATATAGGCTTCGAGCGTGTTGACGCTATCGCACTGGGTATGGAGAAGCCCACCGACAGCGGGCGCAGGATTACCGCCGGAATAAATTATGTGCTCACACACAATCTGAACAACGGGCATACCTGCCTTCCGAAGGATAAATTAACAGATGTATCGGCCAACCTTCTCGAATTGGATCGTAATACAGTGGCGGAAGAACTGGAAGCCGCAATAGATGACAGAGACTTCATGCAGGACGAACTGGACGGGCGGCAGTTTGTCTTTTTGCCATATATATACGAGGCCGAGTTGTACTGCGCGGGCAGAATTGCCACAATGGCCATGTGTCCCGCAGAGCCTGTCAGGAATTACGCCCGCCAGATGGATTTGATAGAGAGCATGACGGGCATTGTATATGACGAGCGTCAGATTGAGGCAATCGATGCCGCAATGAGCAGAGGACTGCTGGTGCTGACCGGCGGTCCCGGCACGGGAAAGACTACCACTCTCAACGCCATTATACAGCTGTTTGAGATATACGGTCACAAAGTTGCGATAGCCGCTCCTACCGGACGCGCCGCCAAGCGGATTACCGAGATCACGGGGCATGAGGCAAAGACTATTCATCGGCTCCTTGAAGTGGAATGGGGGGAAAACGACACCCAGTCATTTTCACGCAATGAGAAAAATCCGTTGGACTGTGACGCGCTGATTGTGGACGAGCTTTCCATGACCGATATTCTGCTTTTCCAGAGCCTGTTGCGCGCTGTCAGATTCGGATGCCGTCTGGTGCTGGTGGGCGATAACGATCAATTGCCAAGTGTGGGCGCGGGAAATGTGCTGGGCGACCTGATTAAATCCGGCCGTGTGCCTGTGGTTGCGCTCACCGAGGTATTCCGTCAGGCACAGAAGAGCGCCATTGTCATGAACGCGCACCGAATAGTGAGCGGAGAAATGCCGCAGCTCGATTTGCTTGACAACGACTTTTTCTTTTTGCCCATGCGTGAAAAGGAGAAAATATCTCAAACAATATCTGACCTGTGCTTCACACGACTGCCCGACGCGTATGATCTCAATCCGCTCAAAGATATACAGGTTCTCTGCCCCGGGCGCAAGGGGGAGCTTGGCACTGTGGAACTCAATAAGGTGCTCCAACAGCGCTTCAATCCACAGCACCAGAAGCGCCCCGAAATCAAAGTCGGGGGAGCGATATTCCGACAGGGCGACAAGATAATGCAGGTTCGTAACAATTACAATGTGGAGTGGACAAAGGACGATGGCAGCGAGGGAACGGGGATCTATAACGGAGACGTCGGCATTCTGGAGGAAATTGACAAACTGCGGGGTCTGCTTAAAGTGAGGTTTGACGATCGCGTGGCGCTTTATTCTGCGGATAACGCGGACGAGCTGGAGCATGCCTATGCCATAACCGTTCATAAGAGCCAAGGAAGCGAGTTTCCTGCGGTTGTAATCCCGATGTATCCCATGGCTCCGCAGCTTTGCTACAGAAATCTGCTATACACCGCTGTCACGCGGGCAAAGAAGATATTGATAATGGTTGGGCACAAGCAGGTTGCGATTCAGATGGTCAGGAATCAGAAGAAAACCCTCAGATATTCAGCGATGGACGTGTTCCTGAAGAGAGACTTAAACGAAGCGGATTCGCCGGCATGACAGGATATGAGATAAAGTGGAGCGGCCGGAAATTTATGACGAATTTATAATAAAATAATAATAAATTATCCGTTAGATGAATTGAGACATTCTAACGGATAATTTGTCTTATAAAGCGAAAAATATGTGTCGAATTTGTAAAAAATAAGCCTTGAAAAAATTAAATCAATATGGTATCATACTATAATAAATTAATGTGAGATGACTTTATTTTTCAGGAGGTGAGTCCGATGTCGTTTCGTCGTTGGCAGATAGCAAAATCCGATAAGGCTTTGTCGCAAAGCATATCTCAGCGCTTTGGAATCAGCGGTTTTACCGCGCACCTTCTTTCGTCGCGCGGGTTCGTTTCTGACGGTGATGTCGGTGATATGCTCGGGATTGATGATGACTTTGCGGAATTCATTGATCCCTTTACAATTATTGACATGGATAAGGCGGTTGAGCGCATACGTCAGGCGGTGGAGAACTTTGAAAGCATAGCGATTTACGGCGATTACGATGTGGACGGCGTCACCTCCACGGCAATTCTGTATTCCTATCTGGAGTCAATTGGCGCAAGAGTCACATACTACATTCCGAGCCGCGATACAGAGGGCTACGGCTTAAACTGTGCCGCCATAGATAAGCTGCACGAAAACGGTGTGTCTCTGATAATCACGGTCGACAACGGAATCGTCGCCGTACAGCAGGTTGACTACGCCAATTCGCTGGGAATGCAGGTAGTCATAACCGATCACCATTGCGAGGGCGAGCAAATCCCAAACGCGGTGGCGGTTGTCAATCCCCACAGACACGAGAGCAAATGTCCGTTTACGGAATACGCGGGTGTCGGCGTCACTTTCAAGCTGATTTGCGCGCTTGAGGGAGACAGCATGGCGGTGCTTGAGAATTGCGGCGATTTGGTTGCCTTGGGGACAATTGCCGATGTGGTGAGCCTTACGGGTGAAAATCGAAGGCTGGTGAGACTGGGACTTCAGATGATACACAACTCCGAGCGCATAGGCTTGAAGGCGCTTATGGAAATGGCGGGTCTGTCGGAAAAAACAGTCACATCATCAAGCGTGGCGTTTGTTATAGCGCCGAGAATCAACGCTGCGGGGCGCTTGGGCAGTGCTGAGCGCGCTGTGAGGCTTCTGATTTCCGATGATGAGAGTGAAGCGGTGGAGATAGCTGAACAGCTCACCAATGAGAACAGGGAACGGCAGGCGATAGAGCAGATAATTAACCGCGATTTTTGGGATATCATTGCCAAAGATCCTTCGCTTCTCTATGATCGTGTCTTGGTGATATCGGGCGAGAATTGGAACCGCGGAGTAACCGGAATATTTGCCTCAAGGATATGTGAGCGTTACGGCAAGCCCTGTATTGTAGTATCATACGACGGAGATGACGCAAAAGGATCGGGACGCAGTATAGAGGGTTTTTCACTATATGACGCCATATCCGCCTGCTCACAATGGCTCACAGGCTTCGGCGGCCATACGTTGGCGGCGGGGCTTAGCCTGAAAACGCAG
Source organism: uncultured Clostridia bacterium (assembly GCA_947581635.1). Taxonomy (GTDB): domain Bacteria; phylum Bacillota; class Clostridia; order Oscillospirales; family Acutalibacteraceae; genus RUG762. The sequence goes on from CANPVE010000001.1 coordinate 319,648, forward strand.
GATATTGTAAATTTCCGCAAAGCGATAAATGAATATGCCGCCCGCGAATTTCCGCAGATGCCGTCGCCCGAATTGAGAATAGACTGTCAGCTCCCGCCCTCGATGATAACTCTGGATTTGTGCTATGCCGCCGAGCTTCTGGAACCGTTCGGCACGGACAATCCCACTCCGCTGTTAGCTGTGATGGGTTTGAAAATCGTCGATATATTCGGTGCCGGAGGCGGAAGACATCAGAAAATCACCATGGAGCGTGGAGGCTCGGTGATATCTGCCATGAAATTTTCCACGCTCAGCGAGGATTTCCCGTTTAGAGTTGGAGATGTGGTAGATATAGCCGTGACGCTGGACAAGACGATATTTCGAGAGAAAGAGAGCCTCACCGTTGTAATAAGGGATATGCGGCTGTCCGAGACGCATTTTGATGAGATAAACAGCGGTAGGCAGCTTTATGAAAAACTCATGCGCGGTGAAGAATTGACCGAAGGGGAACTGAGCACACTCAGACCAACCAGAACCGAGACGGGTGTAATATACCGCACCGCAGTCAATGGCTACAGAGGCGCCGCAGATGTGCTGGGCTGTCGAATGAAGCGCGTCGGAATAGGCTTTGGCAAACTGCTCACGGGATTGCAGATACTCACCGAGGGGGGATTGCTGAACTGTCAGGACGACGGCTTTGTTTTGCGGGTAAAGGCTGTTGAACACAGTTCTGATGGAGGAAAGATAGCCCTTCAAAATACGCCCACCGCCTTGAGAGTGGGATATACAAATCATTGAATAAAAAATTTAATATTATGATTGTAGACAGCTATATAGCTGTACAGCAGAAGTGAAGTAACGTGATAAATAAAGTATAAAAGATTTGCTTATGAGGATAACTAAAGAATAAAAAATTGAGGAGGGAACCACATGGCAGATGACATTAGGAAAATGGAGAGCAGCGTGGCTGACAACACAAACGGAGTTGATGCAAAAAACTCAAACCCGGGACGAAATGAATTCAATGAGCGCGACTACACGGACAATGTAATTGAAAAATACCACACATATGACGAGCTGGTAAGGAATATTTTGCTCAGCGGCAAGGATTACGATATGTCGGCAATAGAGAAGGCATATTTGTTTGCCAACAAGGCGCACGCCGGTCAGACACGGAAATCGGGCGAGCCGTATATAGTGCATCCGATATCTGTTGCCGACGTCTTGGTGTCGCTGGGAATGGATACTGACAGTGTGGTTTCCGCTCTGCTGCACGACGTTGTCGAGGATACGCCCGTCACGTCGGAAGATATTGAGAAAAACTTCGGCAGCACAATAGCACAGATAATAGACGGCCTCACCAAGCTCAGCAAACTGGGCTTCAAGACAAAGGAGGAACATCAGGCTGAAAATATTCGCCGTATGCTCATCGCGACCAACAAGGACATACGCGTGCTGATAATCAAGCTCGCCGACCGTCTGAATAATATGCGCACCCTCAGCGCGATGTATCCGCAAAAACAGCGCGATATAGCGCGCGAAACCATGGAGATTTATGCTCCGCTGGCTCACCGTCTTGGCATTCGTCAGGTGAAAGAAGAACTGGAAGACTTGTCTCTCCGCTACCTTGACCCCGAGGGCTACAAGCAGATATGCGATCGCCTTTCCGAGCAGCAGTCAAACCGCGAAGTGTTCCTTGAAAGCATTAAGGAAGAGCTACGCCGCAATTTGGTGCAGTATATCCCGGGTGTGGTGATGTCGGGGCGCGTAAAGTCGGTAAACGGTATTTATCATAAGATGATAATGCAGGGCAAGAGCTTTGAGGACATCTACGACATATATGCCGTGCGCGTGATAGTTGACACCGTCGCCGAGTGTTATGCAGCCCTCGGTATAGTTCACAGCACGTACACACCATTGCCGAACCGCTTCAAAGATTATATAACAATGCCAAAGTCAAACGGGTATATGTCGCTGCATACTACCGTAATGCGCAAGAGCGATAATCCCGGTGAAAACGCTGTGCCGTTTGAGGTGCAGATTCGCACCAAGGATATGCATCGTACGGCGGAATACGGCGTAGCGGCTCATTGGAAATATAAAACCGGCGAGGCTGCCGAAGGCGGCAAGGCAGTGTTTGAGAACACCGTGAGCTGGATACGCGAGATGATTGAGAATCAGATGGACAGCGACAGCGCCGACGTTATCACGCTGATTAAAAATGACCTTATGCCTGACGAGATATATGTGTTTACTCCAAAAGGCGACTTAAAAGTGCTCCCTTCGGGTTCGACTGTGATAGATTTCGCCTACGCGATACACAGTCAGGTCGGTCATCGAATGATCGGCGCGAAGATAGACGGCAAGATAGTGCCGATAAACACCGAGCTTCAGACCGGCAATGTGGTGGAGATTCAGACCACCAAGGAGATTGTAAACGGTCCAAGCCGTGACTGGCTCAATATGGCTGCTACCAGTCAGGCAAAGAACAAGATCCGATCGTGGTTCAAAAATGAGCGGCGCCCGGAGAATGTAGCCGAAGGGCGGGCGGAATTTGAGCGCGAGATGAAGCGTGCGGGATTAATAGTCCCTGAGGACAAATATGAGGAATTCATGCAGGAGCAAGTGCGCAAATCCCACGTGGATTCTATAGATGATTTTTATGCCGCGATAGGTTACGGCGGCATTATAATCACGAAGATAATGCCGAGACTGCGCGAGGATTATGCGAGACTGATTGTAAGGCCGTTGGAGCCTGTTAAAATAAAACCCTCGGAGGAGAGGCGCAGACCGCAGAGAAGGGATCCCGGCGTTCGCGTGGAGGGTGTGGAACACTGTCAGATCAAGATGTCGCACTGCTGTAATCCCCTTCCGGGCGATGACATAATTGGATTCATAACGCGCGGTTACGGAGTGTCGGTACACAAGAGAAGCTGTTCCAACGTGCCAAAGGACATTGAGAAAAGTGAAAATCCAGAACGCTGGATAAAGGTGTATTGGACCGAGGAAACCGATTACCGCGAATTTAAAACCACACTTCATCTCACCTGCATTGACCGCAAAGGGCTGCTTGCGGATATAACTACACAGCTGTCACTTATGCATATAGATATAAGTATGCTCAACTCGCGCGAGATTAAGGACGGCACGGCGGTTGTCACGGCGACGATATCCGTCAGCAGCAAAGAACATCTTAGTCAGATCACCGCAAAACTTTCGCGTATCAAAGGCGTAATGAATATAGACTAATCGATGTCAGCATTTAAAAATAATTAGCTAAGCGTGGGAATCCAAGGTCGTAGCAATTGCGGAGAGTGAGAAGAGCTTCACAGGCGAAGCGGGCAAAATGCGTCAAGACTAAAGAAAAAACAAGGCGAACACAAAGCCCAAAATCGCTTTCACCAAACTTTTCACGTTTTTCGGCTGCGAAGAGCAAATGCTGTTACCTGGAAACTCACGCCTGTTTTTTGTTGATTTTTTACATTAGTTTGGGGAATAATAATTTCTATGGCAAACGACAAAACATTTATCACTACCATAGGCGGCAGGAAGTTCGATCCGGTTTCGCCTGATGAAAAAGATATAGATATTGAGGATATAGCCCATTCGTTGAGCCTCATTTGTCGTGCAAATGGCCACTTCCGGGAGTTTTTCTCGGTGGCGCGGCATTGCATCAATTGTGCGCGTGAGGCCGCAGCGCGTGGGTACTCGTCTCGTGTGGCGCTTTTGTGCCTGCTGCACGATGCCACCGAGGCGTATATAGGCGATATGACGCGCCCACTCAAGATGCAGCTTCCGTATTACTGCGAGAACGAGAAACGGCTGTATTCAAAGATTTTGTCGGCTTTGGATATATCCGAGCCGACACACGACGAGAGCGCAGTCGTTCGAGAAATCGACGATTGTATGCTTTATCATGAATTTATTGTTTTCAATGGGGACATACTTTTTGATAAAGCGCCCGAGATTAATGTTGACATAGAGCACAGCGAGCGGGCTTTTTCCGAGACAAAATCGGAGTATCTGGCGTTGTATGAGGAATTATCAAGTGAGGTGGGGAAATCGTGCTGATATCGGTTGTTGTTCCGTGCTACAACGAGGAAAAGGTTATACAACTGACTTACAATGAGTTGTCCTGCGAGCTTGCCGAAATAACACACGACTACGAGATAATATTCGTCAATGATGGCAGCAGGGACGGCACTCTGGAATGTTTAAAATCATTTGCTGAAACAAGCGACAAAGTTAAATACATCTCTTTCAGTCGAAATTTTGGCAAGGAGTCCGCAATGCTTGCGGGAATGAGATTCGCTTCGGGAGATTACACCGTGATAATGGATGCGGATTTGCAGCACCCGCCTGAACTGATTGGAGAGATGCTGCGATATGCGCGCGAGGGCTATGACCAGGTGATAGCGCAGCGCAACCGCGATGGAGACAAGGCGGCAGGGACTTTTTTTGCGCACGGATATTACAGGCTGGTGGACAGGCTGACCGACGTTGAGCTGACCGACGGAATAGGCGATTTCAGAATGTTGAGCCGAAAAGCTTTAGATGCGCTGCTTTCGATGAACGAATACAACAGATTTTCCAAGGGACTTTTTTCGTGGATAGGCTTCAAGCAGAAGATAATCAAATACAATAATCGCCAACGTGCAGCGGGGGAGACCAAGTGGAGTTTCCGTTCACTCATAAGATATGGAGTGGACGGGGTGCTTTCTTTCAATGACAAGCCTTTGAGATTTTGCTTTTATTTGGGTTCAATTGCCATAATTATAAGCGTGCTGTACCTGTTAAGTCTACTGCTGAGCATAATGTTTGACGGAATCGACTTACCGGGTTACTTCACTACGATATTTGCAATATGCTTCTTCGGCGGGGTGCAGTTAATTTCCATAGGAATTATAGGGGAGTATATCGGAAGGATTTATTACGAGGTCAAGCGCCGCCCTCACTACCTTGTGGACGAGACAAATATAAATAAAAATAATATTCAATAAAAATACAACAAAAAGGAAAGACATCTACGTGCAGACGCAGATTGTCTTTCCTTTTTAATAAATCAAAACTAATGAAGTCGGATTGTCAGAATACATAGATAATTTTATTTTTTATCGCTTTAAAATTGAGCTTTGATAAATGAATAATCTTTCCAAAATCAGCCAATAATTATTATGCGGGAGAAAAATCAGCTTGCCAGTCCGTTGTCCTTGCAGTACTTGATGTTTGCCAAATGCTGCTCATATGTGTCGGCGTAATAGTGCTTGTCGTTTATGTCGGTGTAGAAGAAATACGATTTGCAGTCAGTGTCGGGATAAACCGCCGCCTTTATCGAACTTATTGAGGGGGAGCATATGGCGCCTTTTGGCAACCCCGCAAATTCGTATGTATTGTATTCGCTTACAAAACCCTCGGGTGTTTCTCCTACCACATATGGGTAGAATTTCGTAGCGTCAGATTGCAATTTGCCGCCCGTTCCCGATGCTGACGGATTCTCTATGCGGTTATAGAAGCAGGCGGCAATTTTGGGCCGCTCGTTGTCAGTGGGGGATTCGCGTTCAACTATCGAGGCAATAATTACCGCGTTGTCAAAACTCATGTCGATATTTTTGAAGCCTCCGCCGTTTGAGTTGGCATAGGATACAATCTCGTCGGACACTTTTGACCTGAAATTGTCCAGAAACCGTTTTATGACTGAATTTGGAGTTTCGGGGACATAAAAGCTGTATGTATCGGGATAAAGATACCCTTCCAACGGGTACTCGCGCTGCTGTAATGTATCGTTTGAGGGCAGGAAGCTGTAATCATTTGTGAAGTCGGTATCGCGCATAGCCGCATAGAATTCCTCCGCAGTACACACGCCGTTTTGTTCGAGCAATGAGCCGTACTGCCGAACCGTGCGCCCCTCGGGGAAGGTAATATCCACTGTGACCAACTCTGTCGAAGTCTCCTGAGCCTTCCTATTCTGACGCATGGTATAAGCGCAGTATAATATTACTGCCGCAATTACCGCTATGCCCAGGAGTATAGCCGCAAAAAGGAGACCGGATCCGCTTTGTTTTGTTTTACCTGACATTTTTGCCATCCTTTCTTTTGTGCCGTTTTACTCGGCTGTCAAACTTTAATCGTCCCGAAATCTATTATACAGAATTTGTAGATATAAGTCAAATAAAAAAATTTACAAGACCTCACATTACGACAAAAAACACAACACGTTTGAACTACAATGAATAACGCGCTTTCCCTCACGGAACCGCGGAGAACATTGCAAAGGAGGATTTTTTATGACTGCACAGGATATAGCCGGCAGGCTGACGCACGAGGAAAGACAGGGAGCCGAGGCGATATTCAGGCGAATTATGCCGAAGCTCACAATCGCGGTGCTCAGTGCGTTGATGAATCGAGCCATACTGCCGGGCGGATATTTACCATTCGGCGCGGCGTTCATAGCGGCGGTGCCTTCGGAGTACGCGACAATTGCGGCGGTGGGTGGCGTGATAGGCTGCCTGACCGACGGAGGAATACTGACTTCGCTCGATGGACTTCGCCATGTGTCGGCACTTCTGGCAGTGGGCGGAATACGCTGGGCGCTTGGTGAACTAAAGCGCGTGAATTCCGCAAAATTTTATCCGTTTTTCACAGCATTGGCGGGTATCCTGCTGACAGGGAGTGTGATAAACGGAACAACAAGATCCATCGTATCCTATAGCACGCTTTTCTTCCTGATAGAGGGAATAATGGCAGGCATAGCTGCAATGTTCTTTTGCGGCGCGTCGGATGCTCTCGCTTTGTTTAACGGCGGCGTGAGACTTGGCAAAAGCGCTTCGATTTCCCTGATAATCACATTATGTGCTGCGGCAATTCCGCTCTGCCGTGCGGAGATATTCAAGGTGTCTCCGGGACTGATACTGCTGCACACGGCGGTGTTGCTGGTTCTGCCGACCAAGAGGGAGGTCGGCGGAGCTGTGGGGGGAACGGCGGCAGGCTGCGTCACCGCACTTTCGCAATACAGCTTGTATCAGGGAACGGTGTGTCCTGTGGCGGCCCTGCTCGCGGGATATGCGGCGCGGTACGGAAGAATATTTTCCGCGTCGGTATATATAGCGGTATGTGTCATGGGAAACCTCGCGACAGGGAACCTGGATTATACTTTTGCGGTGGAGGTAGCTGTCGCAGGTGTGATATCCTGTCTTATTCCGCCGCGGTTGGGGGAGCGCGTGTTGACTGCGGCGGGATTTGTGAGTGGGCGCAGGGGCGTTTGCGGCGCGCCGGACAACAGCGCCGTGATAAAGAGGCTGAATAACTCTGCGGCAGCGCTTGCGGGTGTATCCTCTATGGTGGAGCAGGTTTCGGGTAAGCTGCAAAAAAGGACCTGTCCCGGGGCGGAGAAGATATACAGTAGAGCGGTTGAAAAGGTATGCGCCAATTGCAGCTATCGTGAAAACTGCTGCGGCGAAGGGGAGAGCGGAGAAGCCGAGCGCATAAGGCGGCTTGCTGTTGGCTTCGATGGCGGTGATTTGAGCAGTGGAATTGAGATTTCGTCGGCATTGGGAGTAAAATGCATACATGAAAATCAGCTTTTGGGCGAGATAAAAAGTATGTACGGTTATCACATTGCCTCATGTAGTGCGAACAGAAAGTTGTCACAGGTGCGTTCGGTGATAAATGACCAGCTTGAGGGAGTGGGTCTTATGCTGACCGAACTCAGCGAAGAACTTGGCGCGGCGGATCGTGAGGACGAATATAATGCCGCCCGCCTCGCCGCGTCGCTCAAGGGTTGCGGGTACGAGGTGGACCGCGTGAGATGCACGGAAAACAAAAACGGAATACTCCGTGTGCGGCTTGAACTTTGCCGAACCGCCGATACAATCCTGGAACGCGAGGAGATAGGCGATTTTGTAGGGGAAAGCCTTGGCTGCCAATTTTGTGAGCCGGTTTTTGAGGGCGGCTATAGAGAATTCAGCGTGAGTATGGTGCAGAGGCAGAATTACGCCCTCAGCTTCGGTGCGGCACAGCATTGCTGCAACGGAGGGCAGCTCTGCGGCGACGCATACGAGAGCTTTGAAGACGGCGAAGGCTGCGCCTATATTCTGCTCAGCGACGGCATGGGCAGCGGTGGACGGGCGGCAGTCGATGGAGCGATGGCGTGCGGTCTTTTCTCTGAGCTTCTCAAAGGCGGATTTGGGTATGAAAGCACGGTAAAAATAGTCAATTCGGCCTTGATGATAAAGTCAGAGGAAGAATCGCTGTCAACTATCGACAGTCTGCGGTTGAATTTGTACAACGGACGGGCTATGTTCTGCAAAGCCGGAGCGGCCCAGTCCTACCACGTGAGGGACGGAGTGGTAAATCGCATAGACACTCAGTCGCTGCCGTTGGGAATACTGCGCGAGACTGACACGGCGCAGTATTGCTTTACCGCAGAGGACGGCGACCTGATTGTGATGATTTCGGACGGGGTGCCGACCGACGAGAGTCTTTGGTTCGAGAAACTGCTTGGGCAGTATGCGGGCGACGATGTGGAGCAGTTTGCCCGGTTCCTGCTCCAACGCTCGACCGACCGCCGCCCCTCGGGCGAGGACGACGACATTACAGTAATAGTGGGAAAAGTAGAAGTGGATCTTTAATTGTGAATGATGAATTTAATTGGGAATTATTGAGAATTTAAAGCTGATTATAAGAGCGGTAAATTGATTTGATTATGTTTTTGGGCGGCGGTCTCCTGTGTGGAAACCGCCGCCATCCGTCTTGTCAGGCGGTCACTGTGGATTTTTCTTTATGTGGGCTTGTTTGCTTGGATTGCAGCAATATAAAAATTCATTGTTTTCATGCGGGTGCTGTGATCAAAACGGCGCAGATAATCAACAGAAAATTTCAATAAGAGTATGACAAAAATCTATTTAGGAAAACACATACATAATTTTTGCTTGATTTTGCTGTAGTTTTTAATTGAATGTTATTGCAAAATAATGCAAACAAAAATGATGCCGGTTGGATTGAAAGCAAAAATCCAACCGGCATCATTTTTCATTCTATTTTTCGGATTCAGCGTCGGTTTTGCGCCTCATGTCTTAAAAGAGTGACCACACGTCCTTTATAGTGACGGCTATCATCAGAGCTATTAGAAGCGCAAATCCTATGAAGTGAACAAGGCCTTCCTTTTCGGGGTTCACAGGTTTACCACGCACCGCCTCTATCAATACGAACAGCAGACGTCCTCCGTCCAGAGCCGGCAGCGGCAGCAGATTGAATATACCCAAATTGACGGTTATCAGCGCCATGAAATATATAATATTATTCAGTCCGTCAAGGAAACCGCTCGCGAAGCCCTGCTCCGCTACCTGGCCTATTGCCGAAGCCATACCGACGGGGCCGGAAACCTCGTTGAAGCCTGCCTGCCCGGTAAAGAGCATTACGAGACTCGCGTATATCATGCGCACAAACGATACTGTTTCGGAGAAGGTAGAAGTAATTACTGTTTTCACGGTTTTCTTCACCGCATACACCTTGAAGTCTATCCGCGTGACCGATACGTCATCGGAATAAGACACAACCTCCATCTGCAGGTCGTTGAATTCCAGCTTTTCGCCGTCGCGCTTTACCACGATGTCGAGGACACCATCTTTTGCAGTGGAGAGGGCAAAACTCATGTCGGTGGTGTTGAAGGTGCGGTAGCCGTTGATGGAATAGATATCATCGTTTATCTGAATTCCCGCGTTCATGCTGGTGGAATCGCTCACGAGATAGGCGATCTGAGTTGAACTGTAATACGGCTCTTGAACCTGAATTATAAACATAAAGACTATTCCGAGAATTATGTTCATGACAGCACCGGCGGCAAGAATTATAGCGCGTTTCCACCAAACCTTATTGTTGAATGCGCGCTCGTCGCTGCTCTCCTCGTCTTCGCCCTCCATGGCGCAGTAGCCGCCTATAGGCACAAGGCGTAAGGAATACAGCGTCTCTTTGCCCTGTTTGGAAAGAATCTTCGGACCCATGCCGATAGAAAATTCATTCACCTTTACGCCGCATCTCTTAGCCGTGAGAAAGTGTCCGAATTCGTGTATGCCTATGATCAGCGCGAATAAAATCACGGCAATTATCACCGTCAAAATTGTGTTCAATACAGAAATATTAATCAGTCCTTCCCTAAACTTATTTTATTCCTCAACAATCATATTAATCAATGTTTTGATGTGAATTTTCATTGTGTCCAAACACGGAACCGCGCTTACTTTGTCATTGAGAATCAGAGAAAGTTCCGTGCAGCCCAACACAACGGCTTCTATGCCCTGCTCATTTTTCATTCTGCCTATGATTTCCTGAAAGCTCTTCAGTGTTTCTTCCTTTACAATTCCAAGTTCCAGTTCCGAAGATATTTTGTCGTTGATAAGCAACATCTCCGTCTCATTTGGAACTACAATTTCAATTCCGTTTTTCTCAAATGGCGATTTGAAAAAATCAGATGTCATAGTAAAAATTGTTCCTAACAACCCTATCTTTTTCATACCCAGCCTAACGGCTTCATCGCGGGCCGCGTCAACAATGCTCACCAGCGGAATTTGCGATCTTGCTTGCAGATTGTCAAACACGATATGCGGAGTGTTTGCGCTCAAAGCCGCAAAATCTGCCCCGCTTTTCGTCAGATTGCTGATAGCTTCCATGAGATAATCTGTCAATCGGTCATACTCTTGCAGGCCGCAAAGCCGCAGAACCTCAAACACGTCGACACTCTCAATTGTAAGTTTCGGAAAATAATTGTTTCCGGTTTTTTCACTCACACCATATACAATATCGTGGTAATATGGTATTGTAGATTGGGGTCCCATACCACCCACTAATCCCAGTTTCTTCATACGTTCACCTTTGTCCCGAAGCGGACATCACATATTCACGCGCCGCCTTGTCACACTCTAAAACATCATCTACTGTGAAGCTATCAACCTTGGGTTGACGTTCCATTGCTTCCCACACATATTTACCTATGTCGAGGAAACCTATCTTTTTCTTGAGGAAAAGCTCGACGGCTTTCTCATTTGCTCCGTTTGCCGCAGCGGGAGCGAGACCGCCTCTGCGCATGGCCTCCTTGCACGCAGCCAGACAAACAAAGGTGTCGGTGTCGGGGCGGTAAAAGGTCAGCTTGCCTACCTCGAATAAATCCAGCGGTTTGGCGGGCGAGGGAGCGCGGTCGGGATAGCTTATCGCGTATTGTATAGGTATGCGCATATCAGGTGTGCCAAGCTGTGCAATCACAGAGTTGTCGCAAAATTCTACTGCGGAATGAATGATGCTCTCGCGCTGCACTATCACCTCGATATCGTCCACGCCCTTGTCAAACAGCCATGCGGCCTCGATTACCTCCAGACCCTTGTTCATGAGCGTAGCAGAATCTATTGTAATCTTTGCGCCCATGCTCCAATTCGGGTGCTTAAGCGCCTGCTCGGGCGTAACGTCAAGTAGTTCGTCGCGCTTTTTGCCGAAAAACGGACCACCCGATGCGGTGAGAAGTATCCGTTTAAAGGCGTGTGCTCCGGGAGAACCTTGAAGGCACTGGAAAATGGCGGAATGCTCGCTGTCAACCGGCAGTATAGGCACGCCCTTCGCCTTTGCCGCACCCATGACAAGCTGACCTCCCGCCACCAGCGTTTCCTTATTTGCGAGCGCGAGGTCTTTGCCCGCATCAATTATAGCGAGTGTGGGTACAAGACCCACCATTCCCACAACCGAATTCAGAACTACATCATTTTGATCAAGCGTTGCGGATTCAATGAAACCGTCCATGCCTTGCAGCACTTTGATTTGGGTGTCCGCCAGCTTGATTTTTAAATCTTTGGCGGCTGCTTTATCCATGACAGCAACCACACGGGGGTTGAATTCGCGCGCCTGACGCTCCAGCAGGTCTATGTTCCGGTTCGCGCAAAGTGCTGTGACATTCAATCCCATGCTCCGCACCACGTCCAGAGACTGGGTGCCTATAGAGCCTGTGGAGCCGAGAATGGCTATATTCTTACGTTTTTTGAATTGGTTTAATTGATTCATAAATGTAAAATCCTCTTTGCCTATTTCACAATGGGAAGCACAAAATTCAGCAGATAGAAAGTGGGACAGACGAACAGTACGCTGTCAAATCTGTCCAATACTCCGCCGTGTCCCGGCAGCAAGTTTCCGAAATCCTTAATGCCATACTGCCGTTTGATTGCAGAGAACGCAATGTCCCCGAACATCGACATAATTATACATACAGACGAAATTATCGCCAGATTGATGTAGTTGAGCTGTTCCGGCATATAGCCCAAAACGTCCGCATAGATGTAAGCGGCGGCGAGCGATATTATTATTGACGTGACGAAGCCGCCCACCGAGCCTTCTATGGTCTTTTTGGGACTTATGACGGGTGCGAGTTTATGCCTGCCAAAGGCGCGGCCTATGAAATACGCGCCTCCGTCCGCCACCCACGCCACCAATATGCAGTATGTCACCAGTATTACGCCGCCTGAGTACGAAGGTGTCTCATGCGCCTTGTCTGCAATAGAACCGAATATCAATTCCGTAACCATGAATGGGAAAGCAACGAACATTGTCAGTATCATGGCTGTGCAAAGCGTTTCTATACGAAGTGTATCGTGTTTTTTCAGCAATATACCGAACATCACAAAGAGAAATACCAACGAGGCGGTTAAAACTACTGCCGACAGATCGAAGAAAGGGGAGAACATCACGACTGTGCCGTATATAAAGCATGGCAGATAGATAATTTTAGCATTGTCGGCTCCTGACGCCTTCAGCGCCTCGTATATGCCTATTATACAAAGGACGAACAGCGCGCCGTACATTACCCACGGGATATAAGCAGAGGATATGAGTACGGCAAGGGCTATCGGGATTCCGACTGCCGCCGTCAATAGTCTTGTTTTCATGTATTATCAAACTCCTCCAAAGCGGCGGTTCCTCCTAGAATATTCGTCTAATGCTTCTTCAAGATTTTCTGTGCTGAAATCAGGCCAGAGTATGTCATCCATAAAGATGTATTCGGAATACGCCGATTGCCACAGCAGGAAATTTGAGGTTCGGTATTCGCCGCTGGGACGTATTATTAAATCGGGATCGGGCTGTCCGGCTGTGTAGAGGTGGGCCGAGACCAATTCGGGCGTGATGTCGCTTTCTTTGATGCTGCCCTCAGCGACCCCGGCAGAAATTTCTTTTATCGCCTTAATCATCTCGCTTCTCCCGCCGTAATTCATGGCTATGTTAAGCCGCATTCCCGTTTTATCCGAGGATAAATCCTGCGCTTCTTTCATCAGTTTCTGAAGTTTGGGATCGAATGCCGTCACGTCGCCTATAAATACGGTGCGTATATTTTCCTCGCGGAAATCTGCGAGCGCTTCTACCAGGTAGTCGTAAAATAAATTCATCAGCGCGTCGACTTCATCTTTGGGACGTCTCCAATTTTCGGTGGAAAAAGCATATACGGTGAGATTTTTGATTCCTATGCTGTTGCAGTAACGCGTTATTTTACGGAAATTTGACGCACCCGCCTGATGACCCGCCTGCCTTGGCATACCTCTTTTTTTGGCCCAGCGCCCGTTGCCGTCCATTATTATGCCGACGTGCTGCGGCAATATCCTGTTTGAACGGTCGACTTTGTTCTCGTTTTTTTTAAAAAGCACGAATTTCATCTCGCTTTAATTCTTATTATATAAGTACACATTTAACATATAATTGAGGGTAAGATTATAAAGTTCCGCTTTGCTCTGTTCAGCGCCGCTCGAATACCCATGCAATCCCGAATTTATAATCGCAAAGGCTCCCTTTATTTAATATGTAAAGGGAGCCTTCAAAATTCTGCGGAAATATACCGGTATTTCGGAAGCCTTACCGCAGGCGGAATGAAGGGGAAAATAAAAAATCAGATTTCCATGATTTCCTTAGTCTTATCGGCGCTCATTGCGTCTATCTGCTTGCAGTACTTGTCGGTTAAGTCCTGAATTTTCTTTTCACCCTGTTTCTGATCGTCCTCGGTGATTTCGGAATTCTTTTTCATGGTCTTGAGCTTGTCGACAGCGTCGCGGCGGATGGATCGAATGGCGACTTTGCTGTCCTCGCCCATTTTGTGTACTTCTTTTGCCAAATCCTTGCGGCGCTCCTCGTTCAGGGGAGGGAACACAAGACGGATAATTTTTCCGTCGTTCTGGGGATTAATGCCGATATCGGCTTCATTGATAGCGCGCTCGATAGCTCTGATGGTGCTTGCGTCCCACGGCTGAATGGTGAGCGTTCTTGCCTCAGGCACATTTACAACGGCGAGCTGATTAATAGGGGTAGGCACTCCGTAATAGTCCACTGTCACTTTGTCGATGACTGCGGGGTTTGCTCTGCCGGCGCGAAGCGTCTTGAATTCACTGCTTAACACGTCGAGTGTCTTTTCCATTTTGGATTTCATATCGTCTATAACTTTTTTCATTTTGGTTTACCTTCTTTGTGTTTATTTTTCATTCAAAGTCATTGCGCGGCGTTTCTATTTGCCATCTACCCGCAGGACAGCCTGTCTCAGCTTTTCACTACGGCGTGACAACAGTGCCAATGTGTTCGCCCTGCATTATCTTGATCATATCATCGGGATGGTCGAGATTGAATACATGAACGGGCATATTGTTTTCGCGGCACATGGTGGCAGCGGAGCTGTCCATTACCTTGAGATTTTTGCTCAAAACCTCATCAAAGGTCAGGGTGTCGTATTTTACGGCATCAGGATTGAGCTTGGGATCGCTGTCATAAACGCCGTCAACCATAGTCGCTTTGAGTATAACGTCGGCGTCTATTTCAACCGCTCTGAGAGCCGCCGCCGAATCTGTTGAGCAGAAAGGATTGCCAGTGCCGCAGCCGAATATCACTATTCGCCCTTTTTCGAGGTGTCTTACTGCCTTGTTGCGGACGTATGGCTCGGCTATGGTATCCATGTGTATTGCCGACTGCACACGCACTGTGGCCCCAAGCTGCTCAAGGGCGTCCGCGACTGCCAAAGCGTTCATCTGCGTCGCGAGCATTCCTATGTGGTCGGCGCGGGTTCTGTCCATACCCTCCGAACTGCGGCCTCGCCAAAAGTTGCCGCCTCCGACCACAATGCCGATTTGCACGCCCATATCGGCGCATTCCTTGATCGACTTGCAGATATTGGAAATTACTTCATTGTTAAGCCCGAAGTGCCTGTCGCCTGCCAGCGCCTCGCCGCTGAGTTTGAGCAGCACACGGGAATATTTAGACTGCATAAAACATCATGCCTCTCTTTATGTTTTGCCTATAGCAATCCTAAAAATCATAAAATCACACAAACTGATGCAATATCATATCCTGCCCGTTAATTGTGTGTTTATTTTTATTGCCGTAGACAAATTGACAATAATCTTATCCATATTATTTTACACAAAATCTGTTAAATTGTAAAGTATTAGCTACTGTTTTCATGAATAATTTAATTAAATTTAATAATTTACCCGCCATTTTCGCATGAAAAATTGACCGCATTCAACCCTGTGGGTAAAGTGCGGTCTAAATTTGCGATTTTATAAATAAGAAGCAGTTGATGACAAATCGGTTACGAAGTCGGGGTTATCAGCTTTGATACAATCGAAAAGTCTCGGAGCGTTGACCGTATAATTTTCCTTGAGCGCCATGGCGTCGTGATAGGTTATGCCTACAAGCTGCAAAAAGGCAGTCTTTCCGTAAACCGAGTTTTGCGTCTGAATCTCCGTATCGCTTATGATTAACAGCGACGTGACAGCAGAATCGGGTTGTTCGCGGCAAATTGAACTGCCGTTTCCCGCTACATAGTGCATAGGTTCAAAGTAATTGCCTGTAGTGAATGTATAGCGCGCCAGATTGGCCATCATGTCCATAGCCCACATACAGTCGTCGGCACTGTCGGCCTTCAGCTTCATGGTCATTTCGTATCCCCAGCCGTTTTCTTCGCCGCCGAAGGCTTCTTCATTGGCGTAGAGTTCGGTCATGCCGTATGTGACAATGTGCATATATCCCTTTGGAGAGGTGTAGACGGAATAACCGTCAAGATACTGATCTCCGCCAAACATCGCGCGTTTAAGCATATTTGTGGCGTAGTGATTGGGTTCCTGACCCGGATAAAGTTCATAAAACGCCGCGTCTATCACATCCCATCCCGGGCAAAAGTCGCTGTTCTCTTCGGTTTTCTTTTTGAATTCATCCAGTGTCATAAAAAATACCTCTTTTCCATTTTATAAAAAAAGCGGAGACATCACAGATTAAATAAGCTTTTATCGCGAATGTCTCCGAATTTTTTCATATTGTCAATTACATAAACTATTTCTTTGCTCTGGCGGATTTATCAGGCTTTGAAAATGAGTTGAGTTTCTTCTTTGCCAGCTTTTCATCGCTGTATTCACGCCATGTCACCCAGAGAGAATTCGAGATGAACATTGAGGAATAGGTTCCCGCGATAACGCCCGCAAGCATCGGTACGGCAAAGGTAATGATAGATGTGATGTCATAAATGAACGCGACAATAACTATCGTGAGCACGGCCATAATCAAGGTGAGGTTGGTGTTGATTGTTCTGCCCAAAGTGTCGTTAAGGCTTTTGTTGGCAAGCTCGGCATATGTCGCCTTCTTTCCCATAGTCTCACGGTTTTCACGTATGCGGTCGTATATGATGATTGTGGAGTTAATCGAGTAACCAATGATGGTCAGCAGCACGGCAATGAAGTTATCATTTATGGAGAAGCCTAACGCCACGAATGTGAAGTAAACTATTAGGCAGTCGTGGATTATGGCGATAATTGCGGTCACGCCGGCTGACATACCGCCTATTTTGCGGAACCTGATTGCCACATAAATTATCATAAACACCGCCGCGAGAATTACGGCCATAAGGCATTTTCCGAAGAACTCGCTGCCGGTTGTTGCGTCCACTGAATTGGATTCTATCATGGCGAAGTCAATTCGAGGGTATTCCTCGGTGAGCTTTTCCGCGAGAACCTCGCCGGTGTCCTCGGATATGGTGTTCTTGCCGCTCATGGAAACCGTTATCGTATTTTTAACACCGCCTTCAGCAGACGCGCTCTGGGCTATCGTTATAGTTGAATCCTGCTTGGTCACTTCCTTTACCATTGACGCGATTTTGGATTTGTCAAGCTGCATATAATCGCTCGCTGACACATCTGAATCCGACACGGTATCATCGAGCGCATAGGAATATTTGAGCATAGCGCCGCCAGTGAACTTGATATCCAGCTTAGTGCCGCGCACCACGTTGAATACGACGCCAACCAGTATCACGCAAAGGGCAATGAGAAGGAATCTTGTGCGGTATTTCAGAAAGTCAAATTCTTTTTTTGCCAGATAATTTTTAACCATCAGTCTTCTGCTGCCTCCTTTTCCTCCGTATACGCTTTTGCGGCAGCCGCCTCAATTTCACGCTTTTTATTCTCGCTGTAGTCTCCGTAGAGCTTTCTGACGCGGAATACCTTGAAGCCCGAGAGCGAGCTTATCATGATTCTGGAAGCGGCAACGCCCATGATGAAGTTCAAAATGACGCCGACGAGCAACGTGTAGCCGAAGGAGTAGATGGCGCCTGTTGTAGATGTGCCAAACATCCAGAGGAACGGAGTGAGCAGAGTGCTCCAAATCGTGTCGGGAGGGCCGAATACGCCCATAAGTATGACTGACACAATGATGTTGGTGACATTGCTGTCGAAGATGGCAGAGAAGCTGTTTGACGAGCCGGCCTTGACAGCGCCGTCGAGCGTCTTGCCTTTGCGCAGTTCTTCGCGAATACGCTCCGCTGTGATAATATTTGCGTCAACACCCATGCCTACCGATAGAATAATACCGGCTATACCGGGAAGGGTGAGCGTAAAGCTGTCGAATACCGAGAAATACCCCGAAACTGCGGCTATGGTACCCGCAACCTGACCGAGCAGGCATATACAGGCCACTGCTCCGGGCAGTCTGTAGTAGGCTATCATGAAAACACAGATGAGGGCAAACGCGATAGTACCCGCTATAACCATCGCTTGGAGTGCGTCGGTACCCAGAGTTGGGTCAACTGATGAATAATCTATTGTGGCCAGCTTGAAAGGAAGCGCGCCGCCGTTGATGTTGTCAGCGAGCGTCTTGGCGGATTCGGCGGTAAATGAGCCTGAAATCTGTGCATTGCCGTCGGAAATTACGTTGTTGACAGTGGGAGCGGAGATACACACATCGTCCATCCAAATGGAAATCTGCTTATTGAGATAGGTTTCAGTGCCCTCTGCAAACTTCTCTTTGCCGCTCTTTTCTTCTCCCTCCGCAGGCTCGTCCGTGAGCTTGAGGGACACAACGAATTCGTTGTCATCGGACACATAGCCGCTCTCGGCCTTCTCAACGTCCTTGCCTTCAAGGACTATGTCGCATTCTTCGCCGTTTGCGTCCGTTACGGTTTTGGTACCGTCTTCGTTGTAGGTTATGGTTATTGCGCTCGGAGCGCCTCCCAGAAAGAGCAATTCGGCGCTCTGAGACAGGCTTTTGATGGTTCCAGACACGTCCTGCGAATTATTGTCTTTCCACGGGAAGCTCACTAGAAGTCTGTCGTTGTCTTTGTCTGCGTAAAGCTCGTAGTCGGTCACGCCCGAAGATACCAGACGAATTTCGAGAATCGACTTTGCGCTCTCAATTTGGTCGTCAGTGGCGTCGATATTTTCTTCTGGTCCAAAGGTGGCGCTTACACCGCCTTGGATATCGGTGCCCCACCTTATATCCTTTGCGCCGCGAATTATTGTTTCCTGCAAATCACCGTTTTGCCTGTACACTCCGAAAAATGATGTGTATGCCAGAGCAAAGATCAGTATGGCAACCACAAAAAACCACGGCTTGCCTACACGCTTCATTTGTTTTCCTCCTTGAATTTTTCTTAAATTGTCCGCAAGTCGGCAGCGACTCACAAGCAAATAGTCCATTACCAAACCCATGATAACAGACGTAACAAAAATATTATAAAATTATTGCTTCAATATGTCAATAATTTTTTTATTAATTCCCATGTCAACATCGTTTAAATAATAACTGGCCGAAGGCGTGGGAATCCAAAGGGCGATTTGCACCTCTCGGCGGCGTTGGGTGCAGCGCTCATGGCGAGGGGTGAAGCGGAGCTTCACAAACAAAGCCTTAGGAGAAGCTGGCAAAACGAACTGAGATTAGAGAAAGATTAAGGCGAACACAGGGCAAATAAGCGTTTTAACAAAATTTTCCCTGCTCATTTTTTATCGATATAATATCAATTGTAAAGAACGATCGCCGCACAGGAAATTTTATTCTCTGTGCGGCGACCGTTCTTTTATATACAATAAATACAAAATGGTGCTCTGTTTAAAAACTTGCTTCGATCATTAACAATTCATAATATATCGTCCCGCCAATTATTCACCGAGCAATTTCTGTGCTGCGGCGAGCTTGGCGCTTGTGGCGAGAATTTTCATCGCCTGGATAAGTTCCTCAACGGTAGGGGAGGTGGGGGCAATGCGAATATTGCTGTCCTTGGGGTCGTTGCCATAGGGATAGGTTGCTCCGGCGTTGGTGAGCGTGACGCCCGCTTCTTTGCAAAGCTGAACGGTGCGTTTGGCACAGCCGTCCATTACGTCGAGGCTGACGAAGTATCCGCCGTTCGGCTTGCTCCACACGGCGACGCCGCTGTCGCCGAACTCCTCGGTGAGTGTTTTGTCTACCGCTTCAAATTTGGGTCGGATAATATCGGCGTGTTTCTTCATCTGCTCCAGCAGTCCGTCAAGATTCTTCAGGAATTTCATGTGGCGGAGCTGATTTATTTTGTCGGGACCTATTGACTGCACTGTCATGCGCTTTTTTATCGCCGTGATGTTCTCCTCCGAAGATGCCATGCCAGCCAGACCCGCGCCGGGGAATGTTATCTTGGAAGTAGAGAAGTACATATACACCATGTTGGGATTGCCGGCCTTCTTGCATTCGTCAAGAATGTCAAGCAGCTTTACGTCCTCGTGGAAGAGATGGTGAATACAATAGGCATTGTCCCAGAAGATTCTGAAATCCTTTGCCGCAGGCTTGAGCGCCGCAAATCTGCGGACGATCTCGTCCGAATATGTGATTCCCGAGGGATTGGAATACTTGGGAACGCACCAGATGCCCTTTATGTACGGATCGTTTTCCACTGCGTTTTCAATGAAATCCATATCCGGACCGTCTTCGTTCATAGCTACGGGGATCATCTTTATGCCAAAATACTCGGTAATTGCAAAATGGCGGTCATAACCAGGCACAGGGCAGAGGAATTTGACCTCGGGGAGGCTTGCCCATGGGGTGCTTCCGAGAAGACCGTGAGCCATTGCGGAAGAGATGGTGTCAAACATCAGGGTAAGGCTGGAGTTGCCGCCCACGATAATCTCGTCTGTGGTGACGTTGAAAAGATCAGCAAACAGCTGCTTTGCCTCTGGAATTCCGTCGAGAATGCCGTAATTGCGGTAGTCGGCCCCGTTTATGCCTGTGAGATCCGTAGAACTGTTGACCGAGTCCAGCAGTCCCATCGACAACTCGAGCTGTGCCTTGCTTGGAATTCCCCTAGACATATTAAGACTGAGTTTCTTGGCCTTGTATGCGTCATATTCCGCCTCAAGCTGATTTTTGACGGCTGTAAGCTCTTCTTTGTTCATGCTCTTAAACGATGACATAGAAAATACACTCCTTAAAATAAAACCGGGCGGTAAAAATTATGCAGAATTGTGAAATGTTCTGCTTTTATATGAAAAAGACAAGTCACTTTCAGTCTTTGCATTGACCGCACGGAAACGCTTATATTAATATAATATAAAACGATCAATTTTGCAAGAGATTTTTTAAATCTTGCATTTATTATAAAAAAGGAGGTTAATTTACAATTAAGAATTAATAATTGTATATAACTTACAATAACAATTCTTAGTTGTAAATTACTCCGTGGTTGAAATATTGCAGATAAAATCTGATACCCGCCTGACGTAGGTGTTCATATCCTGAAAGGCGCTGTAACAGTGGGTGGCTTCGGGGCACATATACAGATACTTTTGCTTGGACGGACACGCTTTATACATTTTTTCGCTCATTTTTGGCGGCACGAACTTATCGCACTCGCCGTGAATGAAGAGCACGGGTATACGAATGTTCCTCACCGCTTTGATGGTGGAGCACTGTCCGAATGTGTAACCCGCACGCATTTTGCAGACCATGCTTGCAAAGTAGAGCAGCGGGCGTCCCGGCAGCCGGTAATTTAAATGCATAATATGACTGAATTCCGCATACGCGCCTGAAAAGGGACAGTCGGCTATTACGCCCTTGACCTGATTCGGCAGACATTTTTCGCCGCAGGTCATGAGTACGGTTGCAGCCCCCATTGATACGCCGTGCAGCAGAATTTCGCAGTCATCGCCCAGACGCGACACAGCGTAGTTGCACCAGCCCAACACATCTATTCTGTCGAGCCAGCCGAAGCCGATGTATTTTCCCTCGCTCATGCCGTGCGCACGATTGTCGACGACGATTACATTATAGCCCATGGCATGAAAGCCCGGCACAACACTCGACATATCAAACATACCGCAGCTGTTGTATCCGTGAACCGCAATTACAACCTTGTGTGACGGGTGTTTAGACGGTACGAAAGTGCCATGCAGTCTGAGTTTGTCATACGATTTGATATAGACATCCTCGGGGTTCATGTGTCCTATTTTTTCCTGAGCCTCTCGGCTGCGCTGCTTTATCACATCCATGTGCGGCAGCAGCTTTTCGTCGACTTCAAAGTTTGCCTTGTCTTTTCGCACGAGTGCGAGGTCGAACATCCAAAAGCCAAAACCTGCCATTCCAATCAGAAACAACGCCGACAGTGTGCATATCAATATTGTCAAGCGAGCAGACGCCGTGCCCATGCTGCG
This sequence comes from uncultured Clostridia bacterium, assembly GCA_947581635.1. Classification (GTDB taxonomy): domain Bacteria; phylum Bacillota; class Clostridia; order Oscillospirales; family Acutalibacteraceae; genus RUG762. The sequence continues at coordinate 341,568 of CANPVE010000001.1, forward strand.
GTTCCTCCTTATCTTTGCATTAAAATCCTTCTATTATAATTCGTAGTTATTTTGAATTTATTAATGCAATTAATAACAGAACCGCAGCTCATTTTAAATTTTTATTTTTTAATTTAAGATCTTTAATTTCTCAGTTGCCGCGCAGACCTGCATTACATTTTGCACTTTCGGATTCCCGTACTCTATCAAAAAAATACGCAGTTTTCCAAGCTTTCCATTATATCCTGCGAGACGCTGTAGCTCTCTCCGTCACGGTAGAACATCACAGAAGGAGATTTGTAGGAAAACACACCCATTGTCTGGAGCGGACCCGACTCACCGTAATCTTTGGTGAAGCTGTATGGATTGGCGGTCATGCTGAGCGAGCCTATGCCTTCGGATTCTACGATTACGAGCTGTTCCTCTTCGGATTGAGTCTCGTCCTGTCCCTCTGCCTCAGAATCTTCCTCTCCGTCCATACGGTAATCTTCATCGTTCATAAGGGAATTGTCCTCTGAATATTCCGGGGCGTCATCTGCAAACAGAGCCCGCTGTGTATTCTCGTCCGCAATGCCCGTGGGGAGCACACCGATAGCTTTCTGAAACGCCTTTATAGCGTCGCGCGTGAACGGACCGTAATAATCGGTGATATCCTGATCGTAATAACCCAGCGCGTAGAGTCTTTGTTGGATCTTTGAAACGCCGTCGCCTTTCATACCACCCTCATACGGTGTGTAGCCTGTGGTGGTGGTAGTTACAAGCTCTTTGGTGGTGCTTGTAGGTTCGGTGGTCGAGGCGGTGTCGATGGAACTTGATGTTTGACTTCGCGATGTTACCGATGTCTTTCCGACAGTGGACCCACCTGTGGTGGTTTTCTTTTTAGATGTAGTTTTTGACGTTGTGGTTTTCTTTGTTGAAGAGGTACTTTTTGAAGCTGTTTTATACTGTGACTGTTTTTTGCCTGTGGCGGTTGATTTGGTCACTGCATGGGAAGTCGTAGTCCTCTGAAGCGTGGTAGTTCCTGAAGTAGTGGTTATTGAAGCAGTAGTTTTACTTTCGGTCGCGGACTGAGCCGTTGTGACAGACGTAGGAACAGTTGTTGTGGTCGTAGTAGTGGTGGTTGTTGTAGTGGTTGTAGTAGTGGTTGTAGTCGTAGTTGTAGTGGTAGTCTTTGTGGTAGTGGTACTCTGAGCGGTAGTCAGCGTGCTTGGGTCAATTTCACGAACCAGTGCTCCGGATTTGCCGAAGTCGTATGTCTTGTCTCCGACTTTGACAACACCCACGCAGAATTCACCGTTCTTATAGTAGAATGTACTGCCGTTGAAGTCGTACCAGCCTGTCGTCGGATATGAAATCATATTAACCTTGAACCACTTCACCCACGGGCTGTAATATCTGGAATTCATGGCCGAATAAACCACATTCACTCTGGAATTTCTCATATCTATGGCCATGTCGGCGCCGTCTTTGTTTTTGCCGACGTAGACGCCCGCGTGACCTTCGCACCACAGACCCAGCCCGTGAATTCTCGGCATATCGCTCGTGCTTCCGTTGACCGAGGAGGCGTCGAGCAGCGCCTTTGCTCCTCCTCCTTTTCCGTTGCAATAGGAACGTATCAGCCCCGAACAATCAACCGCGCCTGCCGAGGAGCCGCCATATGAATAAGTCCAACCCTCATTGTAGGCGCGGAACGCCCACTCGGCAAGTCCGATGCCGGTCTTACCGCTTATAACCGCAGCATATGCAGGTGTCATTGCATTTCCCGCGTACACCATGACGGTCAACAACAGCGAGGTCAGAGTGAGACAGACCTTTTTTACATTCATAATATCATTCCACCTTTACAAATCCGTTCGCAATTGCGAATTAAACTAAGCGTTTCTGATTCCCGCTTCTGTATTCAGAGTCAGATTGTCAGCTTCTTTCCCGTGAATTTCACCTTGAAGGTTTTTCCGTTCATTGTGACCTTGAAGGAATCGTATTTTTCCGAGTACCCGGAGTTTATCATCTCAATACAGAGGCGGTTGCCCCTGCGGGTGAACTTGTAGAGATTGTATTCGCCGTCAAGGTAATCGAAATCTTCGCCGTTATCCTGATAGTGGATATATTCTCCCTCGCTACCGAACACCATGAGTTCGAGACAGTCCACTCCGTTTTCTCCGACGTAATTCATCACAGGCCACATGGGCAGCACCGCGCCGTCCCTTATGTATATGGGGCAGGTGTCGAGCGGAGCTTCGCGCAAAATTCTTGTGCCGCCCGCGAAACGTTCGCCTGTGTGGAAATCGTACCAGTTGCAGCCCTTGGGAAGGTATACGTCGCGGCTTACTCTGCCCTGGTCAACTATAGGAGCAACCATTACCCAGTCGCCGATCATGAATTGATCGTTTATTTCAAGGGTCTTTGCGTCTTTCTCGAAATTCAACACAAGAGGACGAAATACAGGAATACCCGTTGTTTCGGCTGCGTGGAAGCAGTCGTATATATAAGGAATCAGGCGATAGCGCAGGCGGATGTATTTGCGGCATATCTCCATAGTTCGCTTGTCAAATGCCCATGGTTCCTGGTAACGTGTACCTTTTGCGGCGTGGTTGCGGAACAATGGAGTGAAACAGCCCACCTGTGTCCAGCGGCAAAGCAATTCCGGCGTACAACTTGCGCCGAAGCCGCCTACATCGCAGCCTATGAAGGCGATACCGCTCATACCCAGACTGCAAAGCTGCGCTATGGAATATCTCAGGTGTGACCAATGGCTCTGATTGTCGCCGGTCCATGCTGTGGTATATTTCTGTGCACCGCTGTATAAGGCCCGCGTTATAACGAATGGGCGCTTGCCGGTGTGACGTTTTAATCCGTCATATGTTGCCTTGCACATAAGCGAGCCATACACATTGTGCATTTCTCCGTGAGTGGTAGTCCTTTCCTCGTCGCTGAACACCACGTCTTCGGGAATTTCTCCGCGGAAACTCGCCGGTTCGTTCATATCATTCCAGATGCCGGCAACGCCGTCGTCGGTCATGATGCGCTGGTTATCCGCCCACCAGTTGCGAACAGCGCGCCTGCCAAAGTCCGGAAATACCGAATCTCCCGGCCACACGACATTCTCATAAGTTTTGCCGTCCGTACTGTGAACAAAGTAGTCTTTGGCTATGCCTTCGTCATATACCGAATATCCCTCCTGCTTCTTTACGCCAGGGTCTATTATGGTGACGACTTTGAAGCCGCGTTTTCTGAGATCTTCCAGCATCTCCTTGTGCTTTGGGTACTGTTTTTCGCCCCATGTGAACACCTTGAAATCGTCCATATAATCTATGTCGCAATACAGAACATCGCACGGTATCTCGTTGTCGCGCATATTGTCTGCGATGGACAGGAGTTCATCGCGATTTTCGTATGACCAACGGGATTGGTGATAGCCCAGTGTCCAGAGCTGAGGCAATGGAGTAGTTCCCGTAAGGTATGTGTAGCCGCTTATCACGGATTTGATTGTACTGCCGTAAATGAAATAGTAGTCCAGGTTTCCGTCGTCTGCGGAAAAGTAGAAATATTCGCTGTTTTCCCTGCCAAGGTCGAATTGCGTACGATGGTGGTTATCGAAGAATATGCCGTAATTCACATTTTCACGGTGTACTATGAAGAACGGAATGGATTTATAAAGACTTTTCATGGACTCGTAATGCGGCTCGGGTAGATCGCTGTTCCACATCTCAAAGTCGTATCCCTTTTTATTAAGAAAGCTGTATTTGTCGCCCAAACCGTAGAAATACTCGTCGCCTTCCATGGACTTGATCACTTCGATACTGTGATGAGCGATCCCGTCAGTCAGCGCGTGTCCCTCCATGCGTGCCTGCGCCGCCGCTTCCTTGGAGATAATTGCCGCGCCTTGAGCTTCTCGTTCGCCCTTGTAATCACGGCAAATCACCGTGCCGTCAGATTTCAGGAAATTAACTCTGAAGTTATCGTAAACATAGATAGATATTTTTGGGGTAGATATGATTATGTAGTTCCCCACCATATTAGCTATTATGTTCACCGTTTTCGATTTGTCGCCCTCTATGGCGAATGAATGGTTGCTCTCGGATTTAAACCCGCAGAATATATTAATTATCTCATCGGTTATGGCAGTGACGAATGCGGTCTTGTTTTCAAATTTAATTTTAACGCGGCTGCCCTCCACGTCAAAGCTCACAATTTTACCGTAATTCAATGACTTCAACTCCCTTGCCGGTCTTTGTATGTACATTTATTGGTTAAAAGCGAACAGATGTACTGCCGCACCGATAATTATACCAAAAATATCTTATAATATCAAGAAATTCAACGCTGTATTATATATAAAATTTATTAAAAACCCTTGCATAATTAATGTCACTTTTGTTAATAATAGTTTTGTCAAATCAATCTTTTTGTTTATATTAACGGTATTGCAGATTTTAAAAAAATAACTCTTGACATTGGGGAGCGGATGTAATATAATACTTAAGCAATCGGGACAGCCGATTGGGACGATATCGCGGGATGGAGCAGCTAGGTAGCTCGTCGGGCTCATAACCCGAAGGTCGTTGGTTCAAATCCAGCTCCCGCAACCATGGATGGCGGTCGGAATAGATACCGTCTTTAAAAAACCCAGATACCACAACGGTTTCTGGGTTTTTTTGTGCCTAAAAAAGCAGTGCAAAAAATATGTGCCATCCCCAAAAATCGAGGGGTTGAGATAACTTGAACTATTGCTGCCCGATATGACTTGATTTTTATATTGCCATGATATAATATTTAATTAAATAATAGCTGATGATTGAAACATCAGCGCGGAATAAAATTATAGAGGGAGAAATTATAGGATGGAAACATTAGTTATGGAAAAACTAAAAGAAGTAAAAAAACTTGAAAATGTCGCAAAGCTGGAAAGCGACCATAAAGAAGAACAAGTGAAAATTTTGCAGGAAATAGGGGCAGAACTTATCAATGAATACATAATTAAAGTTGGAGCTCTGACCATTGAACCGTTACTTGTTGAAGCTTATTATTATCACCAAGATAAATTTCCGGATCTTTCAGTGCATGCTGCAAGAAAAAACGGGAAAATAGCACAACAGGCTCATGAGAGACAACAAAAGAATTTGAATAAATTATATGTACACTGTCCAAATGGCAGCGGCATTGATGTTTGTCTGACGGACAGCGATGAATATTATCTGTCTTTTTTAATCAAAAATGCCATTGTAAATAATCAGTGGAAGACACAGTTAGAAATAGCGGATGAGCTATGTGGACGATGCGGTCGATGCAAAGAGGTTACAGATTGTATATACAACAATGACCATGTTTTATATAAAAGAGATCAGCCCCGAAACAGTAAAGTCATATATTTACCGCGTAAAGGTATATCTGGAGATTTTGCCTGCTTGCCTTTAGCGGCATTGCCCTTAGACAAAATATTGGATTATGATTTTACACTCCCTAATGGCTATCAAAAGCAGTGGAGAACAGCAGTATATGCTTTGGTAAAAGAAAATATGGATGAAGAAAAAGCACGTCAACTGGTGAAAAATAAACAATTATCAAATTCTCAAATCCAAGAAAAATATTGGATGCTTGCAAAAGAAACATTGGCAAACAATTAAAAGGAAAAAACTGCGGCGAATATAGACAAATAGTCCTGTGAAACCGTGGCTTCTGATAAAAAGGAATGAACATAGTGAAATGCTGCTCACAAAATACGGATGGTATTTGGAGTATGTTCACATAGGGGGGTACAAATCGGCGTAGATGCAGTAAAATACTTATTATAGAAGAAAGTGCAACAGAGTTATCTATTCCGAAATGGGAGACCGATTGATCGTAAGCGCACAAATAGGAGGTAGTTTTAATATCGAAAAGACATCGGTCATGCAGTTAAGTTGCGATGTGTCTTTCTTGACATGGTATATCTCCGTAATCTGTGGGGTACTGTGGTCAAACAAATTTGCCACTTGGCACATAATTTTTATTCGGATTATTGATTTTTTGGCATTTATATACTATACTATACAAAGACGGTTCTGTCACAACTTTATATCGTCTAAAATAATTAAGAGTATGGAGAGAATAATCATGTGTACTGCAGCCACATATAAAACGAGAGACCATTATTTCGGTCGAAATCTTGATTATGAGTTTGCCTACCATCAAACCGTTACGATAACGCCGCGAAACTACCCGTTTCGTTTTCGGCGCGTAGACGAAATGCGCAGCCACTATGCCATGATCGGCATGGCATTTGTGCAAGAGGGATACCCACTCTACTATGACGCCACCAATGAAAAAGGACTCAGCATAGCAGGACTGAATTTTCCCGGTAACGCCGAGTATCGGTGTGAAATGCCGTGCAAGGACAACATCACGCCGTTTGAGCTGATCCCTTGGATATTGGGACAGTGCGCGGCGGTCAGCGAAGCACGCGAAAAGCTCGCGCGGCTTAACCTGCTTAAGGAAGATTTCAGCCCACAGTTACCGCTTTCTCCGCTGCACTGGATGATTTCGGATCAAAACGAAAGCATCGTGGTGGAATCGGTGCAGGACGGGCTAAAAGTCTACGATAACCCGGTTGGAGTTTTGACAAACAATCCATGTTTTGACTATCATATGACCAATCTGGCGAATTACATGGCTCTGTCTCCTGCCGATCCGGAAAATCACTTTACGGATAAGATGGTTTTAAAGCCCTATAGCCGAGGAATGGGTGGACTTGGACTGCCGGGCGATCTTTCTTCGGCATCGCGGTTTATCAAAGCAGCTTTTACACGGCTCAATTCCCGCTCGGGTACATCGGAATCAGAAAGCGTGAGCCAGTTTTTCCATATTCTCGCTTCGGTTGCTCAGCAGCGGGGCTGCTGCAAGGTTGAGCACGGTTATGAATACACGATTTACTCATCCTGCTGCAACACGAATAAGGGAATTTACTACTACACCACATATGAGAACAGCCAGATCACCGGCGTGGATATGCACCGGGAAAATCTTGACAAAGCAGATTTGATTAACTATCCGCTTATCGAGGGGCAGCAGATTCGTATGCAGAATTAAGCGGTTCATCGCATGATTCCACAGTAATCAAAACGCAAAGGAGCAATTGTTATGAAATTTCTGAGACAACATGCGAATAGCATCATTTTATGCCTGTTTGAGATTTTGGTCGGCATTTTGCTGCTGATCAATCCCGTTAAATTCACCACTGCGATCGTCACAGTGTTCGGGATCGTTTTAATCATGATCGGGGTAATTTGTGTACTTAGTTATTTCCGTTCGGAAGCAGTCCAAGCTGCTGCAAGTCAGTCGCTTTCCAAAGGGTTGCTTGCGCTTACCGTCGGCATATTCTGTACAGTTCGGTCAAGTTGGTTCATTACTGTATTCCCCGCTGTTGCAATCATTTACGGCGTAGCAGTGCTGATGGCCGGTCTGGTTAAGATCCAGTGGGCGGTGGATCTGATTCGCCTGAAGCTTGGAAGATGGGTCTTGCCGGCAGTGAGCGCGGCGATCTCTGTGATTTGTGGCGTTATCATTTTAAATAATCCGTTTGGCGCCACGGTTGTTTTATGGATCTTCACAGGGATTTCTCTGATTGTAGAAGCGGCGCTTGATATTATCGCTCTGTTTTTGATCTCCACATTTTCCGGACAGGAACAGGTCTCCCGTTGATCGTTCAAAAGCAGTGATCTGGAATTGGCCCCGGATAAAGAGCGAATCTGTTTATAGTAATCCACCATTGACGCGTTACCGTAAGAGCGGTATTCTCCGTAGGTCAATGGGATCACAGGCACCTGAAAATATCTCTTGTGACATGATTAATAGCATCGCTCGTTGTAATCTGATTTATCCTGATTTAATTGAAGTTTAGTATCAAATCACCCATAACCCGAAGGTTGTTGGTTCAAATCCAGTTCCGCAACCATGATGAATGCCGAATTTATGCCATTTCGCATAGATTCGGCTGTTTTCTTTTTTTCTATTTTTGTTCACAACTCATCAATCAGTGATTGAAATCCGTTTTTCAAAGTCATAAAGAGTTGTTTAACTCCCGTTAAGATCAGATTGTATATAAAGTAAACGGAAACCGTATATAGCAAGATTAAAATCTGCTTTGTCGGACAAAAAATAAGTACCTCCCCTTTGACTAAACTCACGCCGTTTTTTGGATTGCAAAAATAAATGCTGTTGCAGTGTTTTTTGATTCGGCCAAGCAAAGCGCCCTGAGAACACCATAAGCAAAATATAAAAATTTAAAATATTTTAAGTAATTTTAAGTTGTGCGTATTACAATGGCCACATAAAGTGAAGGTGAAGAGGAAAGGTGATATAAAAATGATTGAGTTTTTGAAAAAGCCTTTTGCGTATGCGGCGGTATTTGCCGTTATGTTGATCTCTGCGAACGTATATGTTCTGCTGAGAACCTATCTGATACCGTCGGTCGAGAGATATTCTCCCCACACACCCAATACTTCATTGTATGAGAGCGTCACAGAAAATGAAGATTCGGATTCAAGTGCGGAAGGAGCGGTGATTACCGATAATTCATATTCGGACGGCAACGTAAATATAAGCATAAGTACACTGAGATTGTATGACACCGATATATACGTTGCCGAGGCTGTTTTGTCCTCACCCGGGTATCTTAAAACCGCGCTGGCGGACGATACATTTGGAAGAAATATCACCCAAAAAACCTCTGAGACCGCTCGGGCCAATGGAGCGATATTGGCGGTCAACGGCGATTATTACGGTGCGAACAGCAGAGGCTATGTAATAAAAAACGGCGTTCTATATCGCGATACGGTGCGCAGAGATTCACAGTACGATGACCTTGCAATTTACAGCGACGGCTCGTTCGGCATAATCAACGAGGGTACCGTGAGTGCGCAGGAGCTTGTAAACAGCGGCGTGGTGAATCTCTTCGCATTTGGGCCGACGCTGGTTTCAGAGGGTGAAATCACGGTCTCGCAAGATGATGAAGTAGGCAAAGCTATGGCGAACAATCCGAGAACGGCTGTCGGGATAATTGATAATCTGCACTACATCATATTGGTGTCGGACGGCAGAACCCGCGAGAGCGAGGGACTTTCGCTCTATCAATTGGCGGAGGTAATGCGACAGCGCGGCTGCAAAATCGCGTACAATCTGGACGGCGGAGGATCCTCAACAATGTATTTCAACGGAAAAGTAATCAACAACCCCACAACTAATGGCAGAAAAATATCGGAAAGGGCAGTGAGCGATATTGTATATATTGGACGCTGATAACAGAAATATGAACAACACAAATAACGTAGGGCGGGATAATTATTCTCAAAGTGTGAGAGAAACATCAAACGCTGACACAACAAGGAACGGCTTTCGCACAAAGAGCGCCCTTTTGAGGCGAAAATGTTCAAAGACGGCGTTGGTTTATTTGCTGGTGTCGGTGTTCTGTGTGATATTCTGCTTAATTTACGAGCGATTCAGCTATGGTCAATACGCCGACTGCATGAGGCTGATGTTCCTGCCACCGCTGGCGGGAGGAGCGCTGCCGTTTGAAATTCTGGCACATTCGGGCAGTTGGCGCCGCTTGTCGCGCGTCAGCTATAATCTGTGGAATTCCGGAATCGCGGTGCTGGTTAGCGGCTGTTTGATCAAGGGAATAATTGAGATATCCGGAAGGGCGTCGGATTACGATATGTTATACTGGATAGTCGGAATCTCTATGCTCGCGTCGGCGCTACTTATTCAGATTTTTGGACACGGTGAAAATTTAAAAAATTGATTTATAATTTATATTATCGGCAATCCAAGCAAGTGTCCGGACAAGTTGGGCTAGACGGCAGGCGTCTCCTTTTGTCCTCCTGTTTGCTTGGATTGCTTTATATTACCGTAAAAGTATAAATGTAATTTTTCAGCATCCGATATTGTGTTGTTATGTCGGAATCCGGATCCGTCGTCTGTTAAAATTTGCAAAATATACTTGATGTGACGTGATTGTTATTGTATAATAATACAAGATGCCGTTTGGTCGAGTTTATTTTTGAAAGGAACAGTGACAATGGATAAATTCTGGAAACAATTTAAGAGTGGGACCGACATTCGAGGAGTGGCCGTTGAAGGGGTTGAGGGCGAACCGCTCAATTTAACAGACGATGTGGTGGCTTCAATGGCGGGCGCGTTCCTGATATGGCTGTCGCAAAGAACCGGCAAGGCTGTCAACGAGTTGAAAATTGCGGTGGGTCACGACAGCAGAATCTCCGCCGGGAGAATACGTCGCGCGGTGGTGAATGCGATGGCGGACGGAGGCGCTCATGTTCTTGACTGCGGACTTTCTTCCACGCCCGCAATGTTCATGATAACGCTGGACAAAGAATGTGACGGTTCTGTTCAAATCACGGCCAGCCATCACCCGTACCATCGGAACGGGCTTAAATTTTTTACACCGCACGGCGGCCTGGACGGCTGCGACATTGATGCTATCCTCGGTTTATGCGACGACGGCAAACAGCCCGAACAACACGGCGGCGGAATCGTTGACAATGTGGATTATATGAAAGAATATGCCGCGCATTTGCGCAAAAGAATCTGTGATGGTGTGAACAACAGCGATAATTACGACAAACCGCTGGAGGGTTTCCACATTGTTGTGGACGCAGGCAACGGCGTCGGCGGATTTTATGCGTACGATGTTCTTGAACCTCTCGGCGCAGATATATCAGGCAGCGTATATTTGGAGCCTGACGGTATGTTCCCTAACCATATTCCGAATCCTGAGGACAAGCAGGCGATGAAGTCAATTTGTGGCGCCGTGCTCGGTTCAAAAGCGGATTTGGGAGTTATCTTTGATACAGACGTAGACAGGGGAGGAGCAGTAGACAGTTCGGGAGAGGAGATAAATCGCAACCGGCTTGTTGCGCTGGCCTCGGAAATCGCACTTGAAAATTGCCCGGGAGGCACTGTAGTGACCGATTCAACCACCTCGGCGGGCTTGAAAAAATTCATCGAAGGTACGCTTGGAGGCGTGCATTACCGTTATCGCAGAGGTTACAGAAATGTGATTAACCGCGCTATTGAGCTTAATGAGCAGGGAATAGATTGTCCGCTTGCCATTGAGACCAGCGGTCACGCCGCATTTAAGCAGAATTATTTCCTGGATGACGGCGCGTATCTCGTCACTGAGATAATCATTAAAATGGCAAAGCTGCAAGCAGAGGGAAGGACGATCGCCGACCTTACCGCCGATTTGGAGCAGCCGCTCGAAGAAAGCGAACTTCGATTCAGAATAAAGTGCGAGGATTTCCGAGAGTACGGTGAAAAGGTGCTTGACGACCTCGAGAAATACGCGCAGTCCCAGGAAGATTGGCTCATTGCCGACGATAACAGGGAGGGAATCCGTGTTTCATTTGAGAGGGAGCAGGGCTGGTTCCTGCTTCGCCTGAGCGTACACGATCCGATAATGCCTCTCAATTTGGAGAGTATGAAGGCGGGCGGCTGTAGGGAGATCGCCGTAAAACTGTATGAATTCCTAAAAGAGTGCGGTGACCTTGATCTTTCAGCGATAGAAAAATATATAAGATGAACAAAGGGCGGTGATCCGTCTTGAAAGACAGGATGCTGGTTATCCGAGCGCTTACAGCAGCGGTTGCTGTGATTGGAGTAATAATGCTGATCAGTGGAATTTTGCTGCGAAATTTGGACGAGGCGGGCAAAACGATTCCCGAAAAGGCACAGATGCCCGAGGAATACATCGAGGAATTTTTCTCGCATGAGGACGAGACACCAAACATCGAGGATTATATGGAACCTGAATGGCAAAATTAATCATTGGGGAAGGGGAACGCAGCAAAAAGGCTTCGCAAAGCGGACCGTTGCGCTGTTCATTGTTAAGTAAAAGATAAGGAGAGTGAGTAACATGGAGGTAAGCTTCCCAAAGCTGGGCATAGAGTTTACTATAGATCGGGTGGCATTCAGCATTTTTGGGTTTGACGTTTACTGGTATGCCGTTCTAATAATGACCGGATTTATGTTGGCGGTGTGGTATGCGCTGCGCAGCTGCAAGCGCTTCGGAGTAAATCCTGACAAGCTGGTTGATATCGTTCTGGTGGGACTTGCGTGCGGCATAATCGGCGCCAGAGCCTATTATGTGCTTTTCAGGCTGGACAGCTACGACAGCTTTGTTGACATGATAAATATTCGCGATGGAGGACTTGCCATATACGGCGGTGTCATCGCGGCATTTGTCTCGGGAATAATCATGTGCAAGTATGTGGAGAAAACCGAGGTACTGCCCGTATTTGACATAGCGAGTATGGGTTTCCTTATAGGTCAGTGCATAGGGCGTTGGGGAAACTTCATGAATCAGGAGGCATTTGGGCGCGAAACCAATCTGCCGTGGGGTATGTACAGCGCGAACACATACTATACCGAAATAGTCGATGGAGCGGCGCATAGAGTGGGCCCCACAACGGTACACCCGTGTTTCCTCTATGAATCTATCTGGTGTTTGGCGGGCTTTGTTCTGCTTCATTTCATCAGCAAGAAGTATTATCGGTTTAAAGGACAGATATTCCTGTGCTACCTTTTCTGGTACGGCTTGGGCAGGGCGTGGATTGAAGGCTTGAGAACCGACAGTCTGTGGCTTGTGGACAATGTGATAAAGGTTTCTCAGCTTCTTGCAATTCTCTGTGTGATTGCGGCCAGTGCGCTTCTGGTTATAGGCTGGAAGGGTATCGGGGTAAAGGGCATAAAATTCCCGCTCAGAGTGGCTGAGAACTCCGACAAGGAAAATGTCGAGGGATAAATTGTTTTTGACAAATCAGGTGAATTTATTGACGCAAATGAATATCAAAAGTTGGCAATGGCTGCCCTTAATTCCGAGCTTGAGAAAAAAACATTCTGATTGACGGAGTTATGGTGCTATACGGAGAGTCCGAAGAGGCGATCGAACTTGTTAAAAATCATTTGGCGCATGGGCATGAATTGAACAGGGAGCGCTTTACAAAGGAATTTGTCGATAAACAGGAATTCCGAGGAGAAATAAATTCTCACAGTCACAAATTCACAAGTCAGGAGATGAATATGCATGGATAATTTGAATTCGGGCGGCTTCGGTCTTGACAATCAAAGCGGCACAGATACCTCATCGCTCGCAGATGATGAAATGGCGGCATTCGAGGCGGAATGTGCGCGCAGGCTGGAGGCGGAGCACAAGCGCCGCGCCGAGGAAAAAGCGGCGCGGAACAAGCAATCTCAGGCAAATGCGGCGGAACCGCAGTCAGAAGTGTCACAGATTTCGGAGCCTGTGACGGAGGAAACAGTGGCACAGAAAATTGTCGAAGCAAATGAAACAGACCAAAGTGACGGTTGGCAAAACGATATGGAATTGGACGAGCCGCCGCCCAACCCTACAAATGAGCCTGACAGATCAGATGGCGAGGATTCTCAGCAGCTTTCGGCTATAATGCAGGAGGAATCCGACAGGCAGAAAAAGCATGCTGCGTTCGCGGAGGCTCAGGACGAAGCGTACAGTTACAACGATGAGGGCGGCGGGCTGCCCAATGCGTTAAGAATTATATTCACTCTCATATTGCTTGCCTTCGGTGCGGTGGGGGTTTACGTCATGGCTGTGGTGAAATACCAATCGTATTTTATTAATCCCCTTTGCTTTGCCGAGACGTCGGTTTGTCTGTTGGGGGCGATCGGGCTTAATGCGTCGCTAATCTCCAACAGACTTGGCAAGAGCCTTTTAATGAAATTGGCGGCTCTGATGCTTTTTCTTTTCTACTGCCTGTATGCAATGTACACTTTATCGCTGATTCAACCGTTGCGCGACGGTGTTGGGGATATAGATTGGCTGACAATGGCGCGCGACGGAATCAGCTTTGATGTTGGCGGAGACATTGTTAAAATGGGCAGCATCGGAATGGCGGGATGCGCGGTGTTTGTCATGCCGTTTGCGTTTTTCGTGCTGCTGCTGGTAAAACCGATGCGAAATATAGGTTTGTATTTTCCGGGAATGGCTATTCTGCTCTTCGCGGTGGGAGGATTGCGTGTGATTACCGATACGGGATACATCAGTTTGGCGCAGTCAGTGGTATGTCTCGCGGGGGCGGCGGTACCCTACTTTATATTTATGCTGCCGCCGTTGCAAAGCGTAATGAGGCGTTCCGGACTTATCGGCTGGATCAAAGTGAGAGATGAGTATTGAAATTATATGAAATCGGGGATATTCCGAACTGCAAATAAACACATGGTACTAAGTTTGAATGGACAAGTAAAGCCGCAAAGCTGATTTGAGGCTTGTGTTTAAACATAAAATAGAAAATAAATTTGGAGATGGTTTAATTATGGCAAAGATTATAGACGGCAAAGCGGTTTCAGCCAGAGTGAGGGCGGAGGTTGCAGCCGAAACAGTCGAGCTTAAAAAAAAGGGCATTACACCCGGACTTGCGGTTATAATAGTCGGCGACGACCCCGCCTCAAGAGTGTATGTTAATAATAAAAAGAAGGCGTGCGCCGAGGTCGGCTTCAAGTCGGAGGAATTCGCGTTGCCCGCCGATACCGATCAGACCGAGCTGATTGCGCTCGTCAAGTGTCTCAATGAGCGCAGCGACATAAACGGCATTCTTTGTCAGCTTCCTCTGCCTAACGGGTTGGACGACAAAGAAGTCATCAAAGCCATCTCTCCCAAGAAAGATGTTGACGCATTCAGCGAGGAAAATGTAGGCAAGATAATGGTGGGACAATACGATTTTCTGCCCTGCACACCCGCAGGCGTCATGGAGCTTATCAAGGAGAGCGGAGTTGAGGTGGCAGGCAAGGAGTGTGTTGTGATAGGCAGGAGCAATATTGTGGGCAAGCCTATGGCAATGCTGCTTCTGCACCAGAATGGAACTGTAACGATTTGCCACAGCAGAACAAGGGATCTGGCGGAGATTACTCGACGTGCGGATATATTGGTTGCCGCTGTCGGCAAGGCAAAGTTCGTCACGGGCGATATGGTTAAGGAAGGCGCGGTTGTCATTGACGTCGGCATGAACCGCGACGAGAACGGAAAGCTTTGCGGCGACGTAGATTTTGCCTCAGTGGAGCCGAAATGCTCTGCAATTACGCCTGTTCCGGGCGGTGTGGGCCCAATGACGATAGCCATGCTCATGAAGAACACGCTAATGGCGGCAAAGATTCAAAACGGAATCGAGCGATAATTCGCGATTATCGTTACATCAAATGGTTTTGATGAATTATATAACATAGTGATACACTGAAAAAATTCCCGAGCACTATGCCGTTTAAATCGGCGTTGCTTGGGAATTTTTTATGCTGTGGAATTTAATTTGGAAAATACAGAAATCTGAAGCAAAGGCTTGATATGCAATTTTCGGGGAAACTTCTTGTCGTATTCTCATTGAAATTTGTTATTATTAACGTAAGTTTACAATAATGAAATTTGACATATCGGCGTCAGAATGCTATTATTTATTATGAAAATTGTTGGGGTGAAAAAATCTCGTAAATTTTAATGCGTATAAAGATACAGAAAGGACTTGAATTTATAATGGCGGTTTTGCAGGGCAGTTTCTTATCTTCCGAGCTTGGCAGGCTCTCTCATTTCACGGCGATTTTGCCGCATGATACCGTGACCAATCCACCATCGCAGGGATACCCTGTGCTATATATTCTGCCCGGTCGCACAGACGACTGCAACACATGGCTTTATCGCACCAATATCGAGCGATATGCTTATTTCAAGGGTATTGCCGTCGTCATACCAAGCGGCGACGGCAGCTTTTACGCCAATATGTCGGGAGGCGGACGTTATTTCACAATGGTGACAAAGGAACTGCCCGAAGTTGTAAACAATATGTTTCGTGTTGGATTCAGCAGACAGCACACGTTTATCGCGGGCGCGGCAATGGGTGGCTACGGTGCGCTCAGGTGCGCCTTGACGTATCCCGAACAATACGCCGGCTGCATAGCTCTTTCGCCCATAGCGGATATTGAGGATTTTGTAAATAAGGAGATAAGCGCGGGCAATACGACGGTGTGGCGCGGCATATTGGGCGACAGAATGCTGGTTCCACGCGACATGGATCTGACCAACCTGATAAATGAAAGCCACACTTATTCCGCAATACAACCGATCATTTACATCGCCTGCGGCAAGAAGGACGAACTTTATCACTCTGTAGTCCGTCTGAGGGATATGCTCGATCGCAACAAGATGGATTTTATATTTGAGCAGGCCGACGCCGGCCATGAATGGGGATTTTGGGATGTGGCAATTCAGCGCGGCCTCGATAGCATAATAAAAGATCCCCCCGCGAGATAATTGTGTGTCCGTTTTTTTGGAGGAAGATTTTTGTAATGTCACAAAAGAAGAAGAAAAATAAAACTGACAAACAGCTTGAGCTTATGGTAAGGGATACTTTGACTCAAAATATGATACATTCGGCGGACGAGAAATTCCGGGAGCTTACCGAGGACGCGGAAAGATCACTGACAGTGTTTCGTCGGATTCCGTATCAGATGATTGATATGGGCGACAGATTTCTGTTTGTGGAGATAAGCGGATTTTGCGGCGACCAACCCGATGACATGGATTTGAACGCCGTGTATAATTTCGATATGCCGGAGCATGAAATGTGTGCGCACAAAAGACATTTTTCTATAGATAAATGTGATATAGTCAGCGCTGAAATCGGCGGTGAATTTTCCGGATACTTCGACCGTCTGTGCGGTTATCTCACAGTTTCCTATATGAATGGCTCGCGGCTGAAAAAGCTGACTTTTTATATAATCGGCGAAAATAACCAATTTGCTGTAAAAAAATTTCTCGGAAATACAGGCGTGAAGATCAATCCGTCAAAGTGTTACCCAAAAGGCTGCAAAGGACGTTTTTTAGATAAGAGCGAAGAAACCGTTATCGGAGCCTTGGTAAAATTTTTTAACAAAAAGGGGCGCGTGATTAATGCCATCAACTGGATATTGACCGCCGTGTCATTGTTTATGGTGTTTTGCGGCGTCGTATTTAAATGTCAACACAAACAACTAATCTTGGGTATCGCCGCGCTGCTGCCGCTTGTAATTTACCTCAATTATGTGAGATACAACGGAATTCTGCGTTTGCTTTGGTTCGGAGGTACGGCTAAAACCGTATATCACAAATCCAGAGCGGGGTGCTTCATAAAGGTGATACTGCCGACAATCTGCCTGTTTTTGGCGAGCGCAAATAATTTCGGCACAATGATTTCATTTAAAAATTATTTTATTCTGGGCCTTATCATTTCGTTTATACTGATGTGCCTGTTCGATTTTTGTGTATCCAAAAAAGGCGTCGATTATTTTAAGCGTGTGGCAATTTGCGGCATGATATGTCTTTTTTATGTATTCACATCTATAAATCACATTAATCGAATATATACTTCGCAGATAAGCTCCGAGGTACTGGATTTCCCTTCCAGCTTTGGTTATGAAAGTAAATTGGGCAACTATTCGTCATATTACTGCAAGGTGTTGATGACAAACGAGGAGTACAACTTCAGAATCTCGGAGGAGGAATATAAACGCCTTGAAAATCGCGAGCTTTCGGCGCGAGCTGATATGTATTCGGGCATACTTGGGTTGAAGTACTACGATTTCAGTTTGGTAGAGACCAGCGATGAGGCAAAGCAACATTCTGACTACATTGAGAGCCTGCCAATGCTGCCGCCGAGTCCCACAGCCGAGGATATGGAGGAGTATAATCAAAAAGTGCAGGAAGCTTTGGAAAGAATGAAGCAACTGTTGGAAAAATCGAATTCACTTGTCAGCAATACAGATACAGATTGATGTTGATGACTGCGAACCACAAAGACTTATTTAAAACCTGACGTAAGAAAATCTCAGATTTTGAATTTGACATTAATATTTGTGAGAATGTTGGAAAAAATAAGCTGCTCATAAGTATTATATAAAATTTTACGGTCAATTTGTACTCTGTTTCCTGTCCTGTGAATTCTTAATTCACTATTCGGAAAGGTGGAATAAAGATGTCGGCACCGCTTGCGGACAGAATACGTCCTACTGAAATTGATGATATGATAGGACAGCGGCATTTGCTGGGGGAAAACTGCGCATTAAGGAGAATCATAGAATCCGGCGATATCCCAAACATGGTGTTCTACGGCCCTCCAGGTATAGGAAAGACGACATTGGCAGGTATCATCGCCGCCAAGACCAATCGCCGCCTGCACAAACTGAACGGAACCACCGCTTCTACCCAGGATATCAAAGATATAGTGGGCGAACTCGGGACATTTATGGCTCAGAACGGCATATTGCTCTATTTGGACGAGATACAGTATTTCACCAAAAAACAGCAGCAGACGCTTCTTGAATACATAGAAAACGGCAAGATTACGCTTATTGCCTCTACCACCGAAAATCCGTATTTTTATGTTTATAGCGCAATACTCAGCCGCTCCACTGTGTTTGAATTTAAGCCCGTGCCGCCCGAGGAGGTGGAACGCGGAATAAAACGCGCCTTCGATTTCATGCAGGATGAGCTCAATGAGAAATTTGAGATTGAGGACGGGGTTTTAAACCAAATTTCCGTGGGGTGCGGAGGAGATGTTCGCAAATCTATCAATTCGGTGGAGTTGTGTGTCATGTCGTGTGTCCCGCACGACGGCGTGCGGGCGATCACGCTCGAACGGGCGCGGGAACTGTCACAGCGCAGCGCCTTCCGCTACGATAAGGACGGAGAGGAGCATTACGACATTTTGTCGGCGTTTCAAAAGTCGCTTCGCGGCTCGGACCCTGATGCCGCTGTTCACTATTTGGCCCGATTGATTGAGGCGAACGATTTGCCGTCAATATGCCGGAGATTGATGGTGTGTACCTGCGAGGATGTTGGACTTGCATATCCTCAGCTTATACCGATAGTTAAGGCCTGCATTGACGCGGCCATGATGGTGGGACTGCCCGAAGCGCGGATTCCCCTTGCCGACGCGGTGATTCTGGTAGCGACCGCGCCGAAATCTAATTCTGCCTACAGCGCGATAAACGCGGCATTGTCGGATATTCACGGCGGTAAGGTTGGTTCGATTCCGCGTCAATTGCAGAATAAACATTGTGACGGGGAGGACGCGGCAGTGAAAGGGCAGAATTATCTTTACCCACACGATTACCCGCGCCACTATGTTAAACAACAATATCTGCCCGATGTGCTGAAAGACGCGCGTTATTACGAATATGGCGACAATAAGAACGAACAGGCGGCCAAAGCGTATTGGGACAACATAAAAAATGGCTGAGCAAAGCCGAAAAAAACAGGCGATATCCGCACAAATGCGAACATCGCCTGTCTTATATTGCTTTCCGAAAACGAAGAAATTACTTGAGATTGAAACGCTTGTTGAATCTCTCAACACGTCCGCCTGTATCAACCAACTTCTGCTTGCCCGTAAAAAACGGATGACACTTTGAACAAATTTCAACACGAATGTCCTTCTTGGTGGAACGTGTTTGAATGACATTGCCGCAAGCACACGTTATGGTTGTATCCTCGTATGTGGGATGCAAATTCTCCTGCATAGTCTGTCACCTCTTTCAACAGCTTCAAACATCTGCCGTGGGTACAGGCAGAGTTCTCGTAACTTGTAATAAAGCCTTACCGAGTAATATTAACACATCGCTGTTTAAAAATCAAGTGTTATTTAAAAATATTTTTAATTTTATTGTTCAGACCATTAAACTTTTGGATTTTGAGACTGACGAATTAAAGCATTTCCGCAATTATCTCTTCACGCGACTTTGCCGAAAGATCCACAGGAGCTATATCAAACGCCGTTTTACAGCCCGTTTCTCCGCGGCTGTTCATTCTGTATGCCGCTCTGGCGAATGCTACAAGCACGCTTGCTGTAAATTCGGGGTTTGAATCCAGTTTCAGACTATACTCTATTACATGACTGTTTTCGCTGTTCTCGCCTGTTCTGCCTGTCCTGATGACAAACCCGCCGTGAGGAATTCCTTTGTGGTCGCGGTCAAGTTCCTCCTGTGTGATGAAATTAACTGTAGTGTCGTAATCGGAGAAGTACTTTGGCATAGTCTTGATTTCGTTCTCAATGCGCGCCTTGTCAGTGCCCTCCTTGGCGACCACATAGCAAAGACGGGTGTGTTTCTCGCGGGTCGTCAGCTCCGGATTTTCGCCGTTTCTTACGCTGTCGAGCGCTGATTGAACAGGGCAGGTGTACTGTCTGGCGTCGGCAACGCCTTCGATTCGGCGTATAGCGTCGGAATGTCCCTGACTAACGCCCTTGCCCCAGAAAGTGTAGTCCTTGCCGTTGGGGAGAATGGCATTTGCGTAAAGGCGATTGAGCGAGAACATACCCGGATCCCAGCCCACCGATATCACGGCGATATGACCTCCCCGCTTGGCGGCGCTGTCTACAGCGGCAAAGTGCTTTGGAATGTCGGCGTGGGTGTCGAAGCTGTCGATTACGTTGAACTCAGCCGCAAGCGCAGGGGTCATTTCGGGCAGGTCGGTTGCGCTGCCCCCGCAGATAATCAACACGTCAATGTCGTTTTTATAATCGGATATATCTAAGGCGCTGTACACTTTGGTGTCCTCAAACGCTGTCTTGACGGTTTGGGGATCTCTGCGGGTGAATACTCCGAAGAGCTGAATGTCTGGATTTTGTGCCGCCGCATACTCAACTCCCCGACCGAGATTGCCGTATCCGTAGATTGCAATTTTCATCTTGAATCAGTCCTCGTATAAAAATGTCAGCCGGTGTATTACAACACGTACCGCATAAATATGATAAATTTTTATATTTTGATTGTCAATATCTTTTTCCAAAATCGCCCGGCTTATTTTTTTAATAACACGGCATTTATTGAGGCATAATATGTTAAAGGAAAAGGCTGTCTGCGGCGGGACTGTACGGCGGCGTCTTCCGGGAATAACAAATATCGGCGGTTGCTCCGAAAACCGTATTAATTTATCCTGCCGCACGGAAATATTGCCGAATTTGTCAAATAGCACCCCCAAGGGGCGTACTCGCGTTTATCCGTGAGAATGCCTTTTGGGGGTGCTTGTGATCATGCCAGTGATTTTTCGCGAAGATGTGCAGGATTAAAAAGTCGGGTTGGCGGACATGAAGCGGGTGATTATTTTCACTAAAGTGTTTTGCGTTTTTATTGCAAAAAGTAAATGCCATTGCAGTAAAGAAATATTTAAAAATACTTGACAATTTTGTTAAAATAAATTAAAATTGGTACATGGTTGGTTCAGTGATTAAAAATAGCAACCAAGAGCGAGGTAGCTTGGAAAATGGAAAACAAAGAAAATACCACTGTCAAAGACACATCTGTCAAAGATATATCCGCCAAGGAACGATCCTTGAAAAGGGCAAATTTTATTATTATGATTTTGTTCGGCGTTATTTTAATTTTGCTCCTGCTCCTTGTTTTGGCGTTATTCAGGCTGTTAAACGGACAGGAAGATTCCATGTCTGTCAGTGACAGTTCAATGAACGCTCGAAGCGTTTCAGACACGAATCTCGCTTCGAAAGAGGCAAGCAACACCGGAAGTACGACGGAACAGTTCACAGTTGCCGCCATGGAATCAACCACAACTACGGCGTCCACAACTGAAAAGACCGTTGCAACTACCAAGAAGAAAGCGTCGACTACTAAAAAGAAAACAAAAAATACCGAGCCGACTGATTACTATTGGTATTACGATCCTACGCGGGACGGAACAAGAACAACCTGCAACTGTGGGTGCGGAGTATCATGCAATTGCCCTTTGTGCAGATAATTGCGTATAAAAATTCAATACGGCACACATCTGCCACCGGGTAGGTGTGATACGCGCCGAGATCTGTACCGTTAGGTCTTTGAAGGTACAGGCTTAGGCGCGTTTTGCTGTCGGCGGGGGAATCCAACTTTGATTATTCGGTTGAATTGCCGTAAATTGCAGATAGTGATTTAATGCATACGATTACAGAATATTGAGAGATTGGAATAAAGTAATAATGAAAATAAATTCTGATTTAATAGAATACGCAAAATATTCTTCACTCAGTGTACTGGGAATGATTGGACTATCATGCTATATTTTGGCGGATACGTACTTCGTAGCCAACGGCTTGGGGGCGAACGGTCTCGCAGCGCTCAACTTAGCTATTCCCATATACAGCTTCATGGACGGCGTAGGTCTTATGCTTGGCGTAGGCGGCGCAAACCGTTATTCTCTGATAAAGGGGAGAGGGGACAGCGACAATGCTTCCTTCACTCATGCCCTGACAATGGCGGCAATATTCGCATCGGTATTTGAGCTTGTAGGGGCATTTTCGTCGAGCGTAACATCATGGCTAGGCGCAGACGATGAGACATTCGAGATGTGTCGCACATACATTCAAACGTTGATGATATTCTCACCCGCGTTTCTGCTCAATCAAATGACAATTTGCTTTGTGCGCAACGACGGTGCGCCGCAGCTTGCAATGGCCGCAATGCTGTGCGGCAGTTTTTCAAATATAGCATTGGATTATGTATTCATCTTTCCGATGAATATGGGTATATTTGGCGCGGCGCTTGCCACCTGCATGGCTCCCATGATAAGTCTCGGAGTGATGCTGCCGTTCTTCCTGAGCGGGCGAAATAAATTTCATGTCAAAAGATGTCGTATTTCTTGGCTTATGTGTC
Organism: uncultured Clostridia bacterium; assembly: GCA_947581635.1. Taxonomy (GTDB): domain Bacteria; phylum Bacillota; class Clostridia; order Oscillospirales; family Acutalibacteraceae; genus RUG762. Next base: position 364,233 of record CANPVE010000001.1, read on the forward strand.
GTAATATCCTCACTGACGGCGTACCCTCGCTCATAACTGAGCTTTCGTCCGGCACGGTGATGATAATTTTCAACACCATAATGCTCGGGTTATGCGGCAACGACGGAGTGGCGGCATATAGCGTAATCTCGAATATATCACTTGTGGTGCTGTCGATATACAACGGAATATCTCAGGGAATCCAGCCAATAGTGAGTAAGTATTACGGCGGCGGGGATTTTTCGCGAGCCGCCGGAATATTAAAATACTCGTTGACAACAGTGGTATTAATATCGGTCGTGTTGTACGCCGTTACGGCCTTGGCGGCGGATCCAATCGCGGCTATATTCAACAGCGAGAGCAACACCGCAATGCAGCGTATGGCGGTGGAAGGTATGAGGATATATTTTGCAGCGTGTCCTTTTGTGGGATTTAATATTGTGACGTCGTCCTATCTTATTTCCTCAGACAATCCCAAACCTGCCAATACTATTTCAATGATGCGCGGCTTTGCTGTGATAATACCACTCACATTTCTGCTGTCGGCTATATTCGGCACAGCGGGGCTATGGTGCGCCTTTCCAATGACGGAACTTATTGTGGCAATGGTTGGGATAATTGTTTATAAAAAATTTTTGTTAAATTTGTAACTGGGTCTTGTAATTTATGGAAAAATGGGATATTATATATTCATAAATTTTCTTTAGGAGGTAACTTTCCAATGTCAGTAAAAGTTGCTATTAATGGTTTTGGCCGTATAGGTCGTCTCGCTTTCAGACAGATGTTCGGAGCAGAGGGTTATGAGGTTGTGGCTATCAACGACCTTACGAAGCCTTCCATGCTCGCACAGCTGCTCAAGTATGATACCGCTCAGGGCGGCTACTGCGGCAAGATCGGCGAAAATCTCCACACTGTTGAGGCTGATGACGAGGCAGGCACAATCACTGTAGACGGCAAGACACTTAAGATTTACGCTATGGCTAAGGCTAACGAGCTTCCTTGGGGTGAAATCGGTGTAGACGTAGTTCTCGAATGCACAGGTTTCTACTGCTCCAAAGAGAAGAGCCAGGCTCACATAGATGCAGGCGCAAAGAAGGTTGTTATCTCTGCTCCCGCAGGCAACGACCTTAAGACAATTGTTTTCAGCGTGAACGAGAACACTCTTACCGCTGAAGATAAAATTATCTCTGCTGCTTCCTGTACAACAAACTGCCTCGCGCCCATGGCAAAAGCTCTCAACGATTATGCTCCTATCCAGAGTGGTATCATGAGCACGATTCATGCTTACACAGGTGATCAGATGATTCTTGACGGTCCCCACAGAAAGGGCGACCTGAGAAGAGCGAGAGCAGGCGCTGCAAATATCGTTCCCAATTCCACAGGCGCTGCAAAGGCTATCGGTCTTGTTATTCCCGAGCTCAACGGCAAGCTGATTGGCTCTGCTCAGAGAGTTCCCGTTCCTACAGGCTCCACAACTATCCTCACAGCTGTTGTCAAGGGCACAGACATCACTAAGGAAGGCATCAATGCCGCTATGAAGGCAGCTTCTTCCGAGTCCTTTGGTTACAACGAGGATCAGATCGTTTCTTCTGACGTTATCGGCATGAAGTATGGCTCTCTCTTCGATGCAACTCAGACAATGGTTGCAAAGATTGCAGACGATCTTTATGAGGTTCAGGTTGTTTCCTGGTACGACAACGAGAATTCCTACACCAGCCAGATGGTTCGTACGATCAAGTACTTCGCAGAGCTTGCGTAATTTGGCTTGAATTCAAGATAATCATTGAATTGCTAATTCCATTTTAATTTTCTGATTATTCTAAAGAAATAATGTTCCCGACGGTCTTGTCTTTTGGACAATTCTGTCGGGACTTTTTTGATGGAAGTATTTTTGCCTGCAACAACCTGTTTAAAAAAAAATTAAATATACTTTTACTATTTTATGGTATAATGACGTCACACTTTAGTGGAGAGGACGGTATGTACTGTTGAAATTTGAAGAAGATGTAATTAAGAAAGACGAGAATATTGATGAAGCAACAAAAGTCAACGAGGCTGTACAAGCAGAAGAGATAGAAGAGACAGAGGACACAGAGCAGAATGAAAAAAATAACGGATTTGAGAAATCTTACGAATACGAAGAAGCAGAACAGGCAGAAGTTGGCGGTAACATTGAGCAGATACAAACCGATAGAGAATCGGAACAATCGGTGCATATTGATGAGTGCGAGGCATTTGCACGGGGTGAAACTCCCGTTGAAAATCGTTCCACAGGTGAGATTGATGCGATAACAGCGAGAGAAATTGAAAAACTCGCCGATGAGATTTTTGGAGAACCTCAATTTGATAGCAGCGAATTCCTCACGGGAACATCCGAATCCGGACAGGCGCAAGATGAATTTGAGTCGTTTGATGAAACTGACACTATAGATGAATGTGAAGAAGAACAGTTGGCAGCGGCGCTTGATGCGATTGCCACATTTGATGCCGCACAATTCTTGCATTATTCGGTCAAAAAGAAACCGGAAGAAATATCGGAGCCTGAGGAAGTAATTGAAGAAGCCGAAGAGATATCGGAGCCTGAGGAAGTAACCGAAGAGGCCGAAGAGATATCGGAGCCTGAGGAAGTAACCGAAGAAGCCGAAGAGATATCAGAGCCTGAGGAAGTAACCGAAGAGGCCGAAGAAATATTAGAGCCTGAGGAAGTAATTGAAGAAGCCGAAGAGATATCGGAGCCTGAGGAAGTAACCGAAGAGGCCGAAGAGATATC
>CANPVE010000002.1 GCA_947581635.1 uncultured Clostridia bacterium
AGCAGGCTGTGAAATATTACAAACTGGCCGCCGATCAAGGTTATGCAGCTGCGCAATGTAATCTTGGCCTTTGCTATGCCAAGGGGCAAGGCGTGCCACAGGATTATGAGCAGGCTGTGAAATATTACAAACTGGCCGCCGATCAAGGTTATGCAGCTGCGCAATGTAATCTTGGCCTTTGCTATTATAACGGACAAGGCGTGCCACAGGATTATGAGCAGGCTGTGAAATATTGCAAACTGGCCGCTGATCAAGGTTATGCAATTGCGCAATGTATTCTTGGCCTTTGCTATGACAACGGTCAAGGCGTGCCACAGGATTATGAGCAGGCTGTGAAATATTACAAACTGGCCGCCGATCAAGGTTATGCAATTGCGCAATGTATTCTTGGCTTTCGCTATGACAACGGACCAGGCGTGCCACAGGATTATGAGCAGGCTGTGAAATATTACAAACTGGCCGCCGATCAAGGTTATGCAGATGCGCAATATAATCTTGGTTATCACTATTACCACGGGCAAGGCGTGCCACGGGATTACAAGCAGGCTGTGAAATATTACAAACTGGCCGCCGATCAAGGTGATGAACTTGCAAGGGAAGAACTTAAAAGACTGGGTATAAAATAAATTTCAGGCTTATGGTGATATGATTGCTTAGTGTGAATATAATTTGTGTCGGAAATCTGAAGGAAAAGTATTGGCGCGACGCCTGCGACGAATATGCCAAGCGGCTGGGCGCGTTTTGTAAATTTTCCATAATTGAAGTACCCGAGAGCCGTCTGCCCAAATCGTGTTCCGACGCCGATATCGCCCGTGTGATTGAAACCGAGGGCGAGCGGATATTGGATAAACTTGAGAAGAACGCGGCGGGCAGCTTCGTCGCCGCCATGTGCATAGAAGGCAGGGAGCTTTCGTCAGTCGAGCTTGCCGGGCAGCTGGAGAAAATCGCGGTGGGCGGCAGGAGTCGGGTGAATTTCGTCATAGGAGGCTCCTACGGGCTGAGCGGCGCGGTGAAGTCACGGGCGGATCTTCAACTGTCGATGTCGCCCATGACCTTCCCGCACCAGCTCGCACGGGTAATGCTGTGCGAACAGATATACCGCGCCTTTTCGATAAATGCCGACTCCAAATACCACAAATAGCCCGACAGGAAACTATCTCATGCTGAACATCCAATAGATTATTCCGTACAACACTGATGCGGATATTCCAAACACCAGTACGGGTCCCGCAATCTTGAACATATTGGCGCCTATTCCGAACACCTGTCCCTCCGACTTGAATTCTATGGCGGGAGAGACTATGGAATTTGAAAATCCCGTTATAGGAACCAGCGTTCCCGCGCCGGCGTACTTCGCAATTTTAGCAAAAAGCCCGAGCGCGGTCAGTATCGCCGCCAACGCAACCAATGTTATGGACGCGACCGACTTTGACGTGTTCTCGGAAAAATTCAGCCTGAGCATGATGTCGGTGACAAGCTGCCCCAGACAGCATATCGCGCCGCCCACGGCAAATGCCGAAAGACAGTCTTTGAGTATTGGCGAGGGGGGAACGGCGCGCTGCGCCATCTTATTGTATTCCTGAGGCGTCATTTTTTTATCTGACATTTCCAGATCAACTCCTTCGCCCTTATTTTTTCCAAAACGCATGGAAAAATTCTCTTTTGCAAATTTTATCGCGTATAAATATTTCACCGCTAAAATCACGAATATTGGCGTTTTTTTGGATTTTTTTATGTGAATAGTGTGGAAATGTTGATTTGTGTTTTAAATTTAAAGTGTAAGTGCTTTACAAATTTCCAATTCTATTGTATAATATCGCCAGTTCAGTGTGATCATGGGGAACTGCAATTAATTTTTGATTTGTGTCTCACAGGTCGCGTTTATGGATTGACGTGAGTGTGTTTTATTTGTGAATATTTGATTGGAGGCCGATTAAAATGGCGTGTAATGATATTGAAATGAAGCTTTATGAAACATGGAGAGCAAAAGCGGACGATGCTGATGTTGCCGCCGAACTTAAAGCGGTAGAGGGAAAAGATGACGAGATAAGCGACAGATTTTACCGCAGTCTTGAATTTGGCACGGGCGGTCTCAGAGGCGTTATCGGCGCGGGTACCAACAGAATGAATGTCTACACTGTCAGCATGGCGGCGCAGGCTCTCGCGGATTATCTGGCCGCAAAGGGCGACAAACGCCCCGTGGCTATCGGCTATGACTCCCGCATTAAATCCACCGATTTTGCCAAGTGCGCCGCCGCAACGCTGGCTTCAAACGGCATTAAGGCGTATATTTTCCCCGAGCTTACTCCAACCCCGATAGTGAGCTATGCGGTGCGTGAGCTGAACTGCTCGGCGGGCATAATGATAACCGCCAGCCACAACCCCGCTAAATACAACGGCTTCAAGTGCTACGGTGCGGACGGCTGTCAGATGACCGACGGCGCTGCGGGTGAGGTCTACTCCTTCATGCAGAAGCTGGATATATTTGACGACGTAAAACACGGCGATTTTGACGTGCTGATGTCTCAAGGTCTGATAAGTTGGATAGAAAGCTCGCTTGTTGACAGTTTCCTCGACGCAGTAGAGGCTTCGTCTGTCAATCCCGGTCTGTGTAAGGACGCAGGGCTTAAGGTTATATACACACCCCTGTGCGGTACAGGCAACAAGCCCGTGCGCGCTATTCTTAAAAGAATCGGAATTAAGAACGTAAAGGTTGTCCCCGAGCAGGAGCTTCCCGACGGCAATTTCCCGACCTGCCCGTATCCCAACCCCGAAATACGCGAGGCGTTTGCCTGCGCTCTAAAGCTCGCGGAAACCGAACAGCCTGATTTGCTTCTCGCCACCGACCCCGACTGCGACCGTGTAGGTATAGCCGTCAGGTCGGCCGACGGCTACAAGCTTATGTCGGGCAACGAGGTCGGCGCAATGATGATGAATTATATACTCTCCTGCCGTAAGGAGAACGGCACCCTTCCCGCCAATCCGATATGCGTCAATACAATAGTCACAAGCGATTTGGGCGACAGAATCTGCGAGAAATACGGCTGTGAGCTGCGCAAGGTGCTCACGGGATTCAAGTATATAGGCGAGATCATAGGCTGGCTTGAGGCAGACGGTGAGAAGGAGCGCTTTGTCATGGGCTATGAGGAAAGCTACGGCTACCTCTGCGGCACCTATGCACGCGACAAGGACGCCGTAGTGGCATCAATGATGATTTGCGAAATGGCGGCTTATTACAAGAAACAGGGCAAGTCTCTCCTCGATGTAATGGACGAAATCTATGCCGAATTCGGCTGCTATCGCAACAGGCTCCTCAACTACGCCTTGGAGGGCGAATCGGGTATGAAGCGCATGAGCGAGATTATGGATACTCTGCGCGAGAATCACCCGACAGAAATTGCGGGCGACAGGGTGATTACAGTCAGTGACTACAAGCTGTCAGTTAAGAAGAATCTTGAGGACGGCACTGAATGCGAGATCAAGCTGCCCAAGAGCAACGTGCTGGCCTATAAACTGGAGAACGGCGGCTCATTTATCGTTCGTCCGTCAGGAACGGAGCCAAAAATCAAGGTTTACATGGCGGCGGTTGGCACACTCGAATCTGCGGATGCAAAACTTGACGAGTATGAAAAGTGTGCAAATGCGATAATGGGCAGGTAACTTTATCTTTTGTCTGTCCGACATATTGTGCATAATATACAAAAATAAACAAAAAGCCGAGATTTTTATGAGAATTTCGGCTTTTTTGGTTTAAATTTTACAAAAGATGTGTTATACTGGTATATAGTTAAGGGGGTGCGAAAAACAGAGGAAGAAATTGAGTATAGTAATTTTTTAGGTCGCAAAAATATGCGTCACAATTCGATGTTCCGACTGCGCTACAAGCGTTGATAAAGTGGGAATAATTATGTAAGGTGGTGGTCGTTTGTGTGTAAAACGAGAATTATAAAGCTAAGACCGACATTTCGCGATTTGATATGGGGAGGTACCAAGCTCAAGTCCGAATTTCTGCTTGATACGCCGTATGAGCACACTGCCGAGGCACTGATGCTGAGCACAAGGGAAAATCTTGAAAATACGGCGGCCGGCGGCGAGTTTGACGGTATGCCGCTGTCCGAGATATACGCCGCGCGTCCGGAATTCTTCGGCAGCAATTGCACAAAATACGACAGGTTTCCTCTGTTGATAAAATTTATTGACACAATGGACGATATATCAGTGCAGGTTCACCCCGACGACGAATATGCCCGCAGGGTTTGCGGCGATTGGGGAAAGGCGCAGCTTTGGTATGTGGTTGACTGTCAGCCCGGCGCGTACCTGATTTGCGGATTTAATGACGAGCTGAATATAGAGGACTTCAGAAATCGCATAGAGAACGACACGCTTATATCCGCTGTCAATACGTACGAAGTCAAAAAAGGGGATACATTTTACATTGAGCCCGGCACACTGCACGCCGTAGGCAAGGATATCCTGCTGGCCGAGATAGGTCGCAATTCCGAGCTTTCCTACCGCGTGTACGATTACTGCCGAGTAGATGAAAACGGCCGCAGCCGCCCGCTGAATACACAACAGGCCATAGATGTGGCGATTACGGCGCCGCCCACCGTCCCGGCGGGCGTGATGGTGCCGCGGGCCGATATAGACGGTCATTATGAAACGCTGTTGGGCCGATGTGAATATTTTGCCTCGTCGCTGTGGGAGGTCGAGGAGAGCGCCGTCATAAGCGCCCCGGACGAATCCTTTGTATCAATTCTGATGATCGAGGGCACGCTGAACATCAACAACGACGAGATGTTTGCCCGCAAGGGCGAGTCGGTACTCATAGCGGCCGGAAGCAAGGATATTACTCTGAGCGGAATGGGAAAATTTATCGCTACGATTGTAGAGTAATATTGAAAAGGACGGTTATAAAATTGGCGTTGAAGAATTTGAAAAAAACACAGAAGATAATGACTTGTGCAGCTGTTGCCGCGCTGTTTTTTGCATCGGGAGCGTCAGGAGTTTCGGCGGATTCGCAATATGTAAATGACGATAAGTTTTACTCAAGGGTTGACGGAAAGAATGTGTATATTTCATCGGACAATTTCCTCTACAACTTTTCGGGCGAAATTCCCGGAGTTACCATCTGCGGCTACGACGGAAAGAAAACTGACTTGGTTATACCCGAGGAGATAAACGGTCGGGCGGTTTCCGCGATTGACGAGGGAACGCTCAAGGATAACGATAAAATCACATCTCTTACTCTTCCCACCTCTGTGGTATCAATAGGCGAGGGCAGCTTCAATGGCTGCGATAAGCTGGAGAGCGTCACATTTTCCGGCGGGGTGAGCGTTTTTACAGATGTATTCTGCGACTGTCCAAGGTTAAAGAATGTGACATTCCCCTATGGAGTTTCCGAAGTGAACAACAGCTTCAGGAACTGCGCCGCGCTTGGCTCGGTCAAATTTTCACGAAGTGTCCGCAGTCTGGGGGACGGCAGTTTCAGTGGGTGCAGTTCAATCGAGAAGATAGAGTGGTCGACGGGGCTTTCATACTTGGGCGACGTGTTTGACGGCTGCAAAATGCTCACCAAGATCCACATACCCAAAGGTATAGTTACGATTGACGGCGCGTTTGACGATTGCACATTTGCCGAGGTGCTGGAACTGCCGGATTCGGTGCTCTATATCAACAGCGGTTTCAACGGTTGTACCGCGCTGCGCACCATGGAATTGCCGAATGGATTGGTGTACATAGGCGATGCCTTCAGCGGCTGCACCTCGCTGGAGAACATAGAAGTTCCGCCGGGAGCAGAGTTGGACGGCGCATTTAGCGACTGTCCAAACCTTATGATAGCGCAGAATCCCAACCCCCGAAATTTTGTTGTTATAACAATATTCACAGGACTTTTGCTCTGTTGTGTGGGATATGCCGTTTACAAAATTTTAAACAGACCCGTTGAAAAGCGTTAAGGTCATTGCGGTACCTCCATTGAAATTTGAATATCAATAATTTCACTGATAAATTAAAAAACATCGGACCGATTTAAAACCTCGGTTCGATGTTTTTTAATTTATTATTATTTTGTGGATAATTGGTACGAACACCTCGATTTTAAGCGCGTCCGCCACGAATAAGCGTATCAGAGAGTTTGCGGTTGCCTTATGAATTGATGTGGACTACGCCGCAGTTATCGAGGCGAGCTTATAAATTCCGCTGCGATAAAGGTTGTTGTTGGCGAGATTTAGCGGCTTTACGTTCTTTGATATGCTCTCCGACGGATTGACAAAACGTGCGCAGAGTGTGTATTCGCCGTCGTCAATCTCATCGGGAAGAAAGAATATGCTTTCCATGTCGGTGTCGGGAAGCAATTGGGAGAGTTTGAATGAGGTATCGTCGTAGGTGTAGGCAAGTTCTCCGTGTTCGTCCATAAGCCAATACTGCAAAGTCCAGTCATAATAGAAGGGAGCTACACCGTAATTGGTAAAGGTGGTTGTTATCTTGCCCGTGTGATCCTTTGACTTAACCGACTTGATTCCTATTTCATAGCCGAAGCTGCTCGCGACTTCTAAATACTTATCGTATTCAGGGGTGCCAATCTCGGGAATACCGCCTCTTCCCACGCCCATTATCCATGAGACGTGAAACTGCTTTATGCAGTAGTCCAGCACTTCACGCTCGGTGCCGCTCCAAAGTGCTCCAAAAGGATCTGCATTCATCATTCCTGAGATCTCACCGCCGAACATCTGCGTCTGCCATTTATCCCAAATCGGCTCGTAACTTCCGTTCTGACCGTTTATGAAATCATAGAATTGCTGAAGGGTGGCGTACGACGGATCAATTTTTTTCATCAGATTTTTCCAATCCTCACTTTTGGTGTGAAAATCCGATGTATTAAACAGGAAATTATCATCGTGATATCCTATGTCAAAGCTATGCGCGTTGCCGAGCGACGGATTGCGCCCCATGAGTTTGGTTTTGGTGAATGCTCTGGTATATTCCTCAATAATTCTGCTCAGATTCTCATTTGTCATGACACATTTCTTTTCGCTGCATCCTGACATATTCCACTCGCCCCATGAACCGTACATACCAATTTGTATTGCGGCTATAACCTGATTGCCGTCGTATTCGTTACCGAATTTATCTATGAAATCCAGCATACATTCAATGAGTATTTCGCTGTTGAAATCGGGGTAATCCAATTTATGACCTTCATATGAGTTGGAGTATATATCGCCGTTGGCGCCGAGCCGATCGTATAATTCGTCGGGGATAAAAAGACCGTTTCTGTTGTCGTCATTATATCCCGGATAGAGCATATACACCCGTATAACAGCGTTGTTTCCCCGTCCTGCCACTTCCTTGAGCATGGGATCAAGATAATCGCGGTTGAGCCTTCCCTCGCCGTTTTCCATGATATAGATATCACTGAACCTCAGACCTATATATTCAAGCGAGGTGTCATCGTTAATTTTTTGATATAAACACACGAAGCCTTTCATGGGATTTGGCACCGATGCCGGTCTGTATTCAAACCCGTTCGGAGTTATCACGTAATTTGTCACATCACATGAGCATAATGCGGCAATCAACATAACCATTGCCGTTATAAGTGAAACCGAGCGGGTGATTTTAGTTCTCAAATTGCTCAGCCTACCTTTCCAGAGATATTTTTAATATGTCATTCGGACTGTGGGCGATATAATCCGCTCCGGCCGCAGCCAGTTCTTCGACCGAGCGGAAACCCCAGCTCACGCCGCATTTCTTTAGTCCTGCATTCGAGCCTGTCTGCATATCCACGTTGCTGTCTCCCACATACAGAATTTCGCGTTTATCCATGTTGAGCTGTGATATCACATAATTGCAGGAGGCAGGATTGGGCTTTGTGGGAAACTTTTCGCATTTGCCCTGAATTACTTCAAATACATCGTTTCCGAAATAGTGCGTAACTATCTGCACACTGAGGTCGTGTTGTTTGTTTGACAGCACGCATATTTTCAGCCCATTGCGCCTGAGTTCCCGCAGCATTTCTGGGATTCCGGTGTACGGCGCGGTTTTGTCCTCCTTGTGGAGATCGTAATAACGCTGAAAGTCGTCGAGCACGCGTTCAAACTCATCGGGTGAAAAGTTTGCCGGAAGCATATTTTCAACCAGCTTTGGAATTCCGTTGCCCACAAAAGTTTTGTATCGCTCGGTGGGGTGGGTGGGATATCCGTGAGCCAACAGCACATGATTGGCACTGTCAGCAAGATCGTCTATGGTATTCAGAATGGTGCCGTCAAGGTCAAATATTACCGCCTTAAACATAATGTACCCCTTTACAAAAGGCACGGCGGTTCAATTCTCAAAATCCAATTGAATAGCCGTGCCGATTCCTATTTATTAAACTATAAAAAATATCTTAAGCGGTCAGTTACTCGCAGATTGCGATAATTTCGACCTCAGCCAGAACATCTTTGGGAAGCTGTGCGGCCGCAACGCAGGAGCGTGCAGGCTTGCTTGTGAAGTACTTGCCGTAGATGTCGTTGAAAACTGCAAAATCCGACATATTCTTAAGGAAACAGGTGGTCTTGACAACATTGTCAAATGAGAGACCCGCCTCAGCGAGAATAGCGCCGATGTTTTTCATTATCTGCTCGGTCTGGCCCTCGATCGTGTCGGATTCGACAGCGCCTGAGGCGGGATTGATTGCGATTTGACCGGAAGCGAAGAGAAAACCGCCGGCAATTTTGGCCTGAGAGTAAGGACCGATGGCGTCGGGTGCGTTATTGGTGTAAATCGTTTTTATCATTTCAATGTACCTCCGTAATGTTTGGCGCGTGTGTTGCGCGTATGTCGTTAAAAAATTAAATATTTACTATTTTGAAGCCTTTATTCAGCATGGCCTGCTTGATTTGGTCTATATGATCGAAGTTTTTGGTTTCAAGCAAGAGTCTGAGATAGCACCCGTTTACATCTGAGCCTTCGTTGGCGCGCTCGTGATGTATGGAGATTACGTTTCCGCCCAACTCCGCAATTATATTTGCAACACCCTGAAGCTGACCCGGCTTGTCTATAAGCTCCAGTGTGAGCGAGCAGGTGCGTCCGGTCATGAGCAGACCGCGTTTTATTACGCGCGAGAGAATAGTCACGTCGATATTGCCGCCCGAAACAATACAGACAACCTTTTTTCCTTTCACGGGAACCTTGTCGAACATCGCTGCGGCTACTGACACGGCACCGGCGCCTTCAGCAATCATCTTCTGTTTTTCGATGAGGGCGAGTATCGCAGCAGAAATTTCATCGTCGGTGACCGTGACTATTTCGTCGACATATTTCTGACACGCGTCAAAGGTTATCGAGCCGGGCTCCTTTACCGCAATACCGTCGGCGATGGTGGATACGCTCGGTAGACATTGTATTTCGCCGTCGTTTATGGAGTTGAACATACTGGGGGCGCCTGCCGCCTGTACGCCGTAGACCTTGATGTTGGGATTGAGCTGCTTTATGGCGAACGAAACGCCGGCTATAAGTCCTCCGCCGCCCACAGGTACGATAACGGCGTCGGCATCGGGGAGCTGGTTGGCTATTTCCAGACCTATGGTACCCTGACCCGATATGACATTCTCATCGTCAAAGGGGTGAATAAAAGTGTAGCCCATCTCGTCGCGGAGCTCAATCGCCTTCTGATAGGCATCGTCATAAACGCCGTTGACAAGGCAGATTTCCGCGCCTCGTTTGCGTGTTGCCTCTACTTTGGATATGGGGGCGCTGTCCGGTAGGCATATAAGCGATTTAATGTTGTTTTTAGCGGCGGCGAGAGCTACGCCCTGAGCGTGGTTGCCGGCTGAGCAGGCGATAACGCCCTTTGCCTTTTCCTCCTCGGAGAGCTGCGAGATTTTATAGTAAGCTCCCCTGACCTTGAAAGAACCTGTCACCTGAAGACACTCCGGCTTGAGGTATATATCCGTCCCGGGATTTATCTCGGGCGCATACACAAGATCAGTGCGGCGAAGCACATTCTTGAGCACGTATGATGCGCGATAAAATTTATCAAGTGAAAGCATAGCAAATTTACCTTTCTCAGTGTATGTTTTTTCATCAGACTATATTATCTACCTATTTTTTCAATATGTCAACATCAAATTGTCACTTCTTATAAAATGTCAATAATGACGGCTATAGTCAAGGCAAATTTATATAATTTTTTAATCCGTATCAGTCCTTAAAAACCCCGCAGGACACTCAAACTCCAACAAAGTGTGAGAAAATCAAAGTGAAATCGCCACAGGTCACAATGAAGAAAATCACAATGCCGGAGTTTGATGCGGATATGGGGAGCGATGTGCTGTAATATATAAAACGTGTTACGGAATCTGCGTTGTGTTTTTACCTTGCTTTACCATATTCTCTGAAAATATCGCATAACCGCAGGCTGGGTTATTCACAAATACATGGGTTACGGCCCCCACGAATTTGCCGTTTTGAACTATGGGACTTCCGCTCATTCCCTGCACAATACCGCCCGTTTTTTTGAGCAATTCTTCATCTGTAACCGTTATTATCATATTTTTTGCCGGTTCGCTCACGTTGTAATTTATCTTATCTATTTTTATGTCGTAAAATTGCGGTTCTTTTCCGTTTTCCACTGTACAAAGCAGTTTTGCTTTACCCACCTTGACTTCCTGTTTCATGGCGACCTCATACGTTTTGCCATCGGGAACCTCAGCGGTATACTGTCCGAACGTCCCGCAAACGGTATTGGAACTTATTTTTCCAAGCTTGCGGGTGCTTAGATATCCGCGTATCTCGCCTGCGGCGCCCTTAACACCCCGCTTTATATCGGTAAATTCTGCCTCGACAATATCACCGCCATGAATGGGAATGATATTTTGTGTGTCGCTGTCGCATATTCCATGTCCCAGACCGCCAAAGGTACCCGTTTTATCGTCAATATATGTCAGTGTTCCAATTCCCGCTGCGCTGTCTCTCACCCACATTCCGGTTTTAAGGCATTGATCCGCGTCTGAATACTCAGGAGTGAGCAACACCTTTTTTTGCAGGCCGTTGCCGGTTATAATTTCAAGTTGTATCTCGCCCTCTGATTTTTCTATCATATCTGAAAATTCATCGTTGGTATAGACGGATTGCCCATTGACAGACTTTATCACATCTCCCTCGTTCACACCCGCGTCGCGCGCAGGATTTGCACTCCTTCCTTCCGAGCTGAAATCCGACAGTCCGACTACCATCACGCCGTCGCTATACATTCTCACGCCGAAGAGTGTGCCGCCCAACCTTACCTTGGTGGGAGCGGAGATGTTTATATTCATGGTCTTGAGTTTTATCAAGCCAAATAGCCTTGCCGAGGCGTTTTCCCCCGAATCGCTGTCGTATTCCACCTCTGTAGGCAAAAATGTGGAAAGATTTGCCTTTCCCGATGCTACTACCGTAAGTTCGTCCGGGAGCTGGTTTATTGTAATACCGACGGACGACGACAAAAATCCCACGGCTGCTGCCATTACAACACTCAGCAGCATTTTCCCCTTTCTTTTTTGCTTTTTCACAGACATATAAAAGAGTCTCCTTTACCGTTTAATCCCATAAACAAGCAGCCAATAAAAATAATTTTGCGGCTGCAATATTATAATGCTCAAATTTTACGACCGCACCATTGACAATTTATTTAATCAAAGTAAAGCCGCGTTATTTTTGTGAAATATGCGGAATTTTAATTTTTTTAAATGGTCTATAAACATTTGTAAACATTAAATTAAATTCAATTTTATTGTATTGACATGAGAAAAACAATCATTGTATAATGACGTGAGTTCTATGAAAATTAGCCGATAAAGGCAAAAAATTTAGAACCAAAAATGGGGAAAAACGACATGGCGAGGTCGGGTATGCTTTATGCGTTTACTGACTCGGAAGTTGAAAAAACTTGTTCTCTGTTGAGAATTTCTCGTATAAAGATCACGATGGGTTAAGACATACTTTTGGTTGGAGTGAGGATATTTTCTCTTTTTACGAAAATACTTTGAGGGAGAATTATCAAGTGATTTTTACTGTCGATTTTTTACCAGCGAATTAATTGTATAATGAACAGGATAGACAATCGATCAAACTGAGAGGGGAACTTATATTGGATGATCTTTTTTCGGAGTACAATCCCTATCCGTATATATACGTACAATATTGCCCAGCAGACGCTGATAAGGTAATTCCCATAGTTGAAGCCCTGCGTCGTGAGGGCTATGATGTATGGTGTGATGATAATTTTGACACCCAGATAGATACAGAAGCTATTAGAAAGGCGGCCGCACTGATACTTTTTTACTCAAAGGCCGCATCGAAATCCAAGCTGTTAAAGAGCACTGTCAAAGCTGCATCGTCTATGAACAGCATAGACAAGGTTTGTGTTTGTCTCGACGACAGCGGTTTTGGGATGTCATTCTTGGACTGCAAAAAGAATTATACGCTCTTTTACGTGAGTTCATCCGATTACATCATAGATGAATTGGATTCGTATCTTGACATATACAAGCTCCCCGACGAATTGACAGACAGTATGTTGTCACACAATGGTGACATCGATGAAATTTACGAGATGTCCGAGTTTGAACAACTCAACGGTAATGAAAACATTGCCTTTGAGGAATTCAACGATATGTCCTCTGAAAGCCAAGAGGCAAATTTTGGTGAATTGCGCGATACGTTTGTCGATGCTCCCGTGAAGAACGAGAGCGTAAATTTCGATGAAATTGTCGAGCCGCCCGTGCAGAACGATAGCGTAAATTTTGATGAAATTATCGAGCCGCCCGTGCAGAACGATAGCGTAAATTTTGATGAAATTATCGAGCCGCCTGTGCAGGACGAGAGCGTAAATTTTGATGAAGTTGTCGAGCCGCCCGTGCAGGACGATAGCGTAATTTTTGATGAAATTGTCGAGCCGCCCGTGCAGGACGAAAGCGTAAATTTTGATGAAATTGTCGAGCCGCCCGTGCAGGACGAAAGCGTAAATTTTGATGAAATTGCCGAGCCGCCCGTGCAGAACGAGAGCGTAAATTTTGATGAAATTGCCGAGCCGCCCGTGCAGGACGAGCCTGTTGTTGAATTCTTCGATCCTATCATACCGAAAAATACACAATATTTTTATCGTTCAAGGGCAGACAAAAACGTCATAAATGAAGTGCTTGAGCTGTTTGACGATTACGAATGTAACGACGAAGACGAATATGACGAGTATCTCAGACAGTCCATTCGGTCAATTTGGCCTGAGAAGATGGAAGAATATATCATCGATGAGCCGACCGAACCGTTTCCGACCGAATCTGAAGAAGAACGTATTTCGGACATGGTGTCTTGTGAATCAGAAAATCAAGGATTTGAAGAATCAGAAGACGCGGTATTGAGCGAAATCGAGACCGACTTGATGCCGAAATCGGCGTCGGCAATTGAGCATACGCCTTCCGACAGCTCTAACGATTCAAAAGAGTCGGACGATATTTTTTCCTTCTATAAATTTAGGGAGCTGCCTGAAAATTGCGGTTACAGCGAATTTGAAAACTTTAAATTCATTGATTTGGACAAATGCACGGCACATGGGGCAGAGACGGCATTGATAACTCAAGCGGACGAGAACGCAGTCACGGAAAAAATTGAGCCTGTAATGCTTGATGAGAAAATTAAGTCGGTTGACGGCGAGCTTGAGGATATATCGAAACCTGTGGAGCCTGATATGCTCAATGAGAGCTTTGAGTTAAATGAGCGCGGCGACACTCAACCAGAATTTGACAATATAGAGCCTATAACACTCAGTGATGAATTTGCCCCGAGTGAAACCGACGAGGTGCGCAAAAAAATTGAGCCTGAATCAAATCCAGCCGACGAGCAGGAGCAAAAGGCCGAACCTGAATCAAATCCGAACGATGAGCAGGAGCAAAAGGCCGAACCTGAATCAAATCCGACCGATGAGCAGGAGCAAAAGGCTGAACCTGAATCCAATCCGACCGACGAGCAGGAGCAAAAGACCGAGTTAGAACGGAATTTCCAAGATGGCGGGGAAGAAGTGTGGGAAAAGTTCCGAAAGATAGTGCGTGTTCGAGCCATACGGGGCGCCAAGCGCTTTACTTTGCGCCGCAAAGCGCAGGGGACAAATACTATTGAGGACAAGCCGACTATGCTTTCAAACACTCCCGATACCGATGAAGTTTCACTTCCGCAGGCCGGATTTACAGGGGAAAGTCAATTTGAACTTGAGTATCCGCAGGACGACACCATTGACAGCATAGTTGTGGAATATCCTGTAGATGAAGATTTCCACGACACGGAGCCTGATCCAGTCACCGAGAGGGAGCCTGAGCCAGTCACCAAGACGGAACCTGAGCCAGTTATCGAGACGGAGCCTGAGCCAGTCACCAAGACGGAGCCTGAGCCAGTTACCGAGAGGGAACCTGAGCCAGTCACCGAGATAGAGCCTGAGCAGAACCCCGAATCCGATACCGAGACAGCCACAGGTGACGCGTTTGACGATTCGGATATGAATTCATATGAATTTTTCACCCAAAATGTGTTGGCGGACATAGACAGCGATGGCGATTGGAACGGCGAGAGTTTCTTTGCGGAAACGGAACCTGTAACCGAATCGATTGACGAACAGCAATCATATGATGGAGACAATGCGTTCGACAATTATCCGTTTGAGCCACAGCTTGAATTTACATCAATTTCGGATACAAACTACAGCGCTCCCCATATTGACAGTAATGAGCCTGCGCATTTTGATGTAGAGTCAGGCGAAGCGAAGGAATCCGACAATGAGGAAGCATTTGCCGTCGAAACAGAACCGCAGGAAGATGAACAGGAGCTTGACATCAAGATACAGATCCTGATGAAAGCGGCGGAGCAGGGCAATGCCGACGCACAGTATAAGCTGGGATTGAGCTATGAGCGCGGCGATCGTGTAGAGCAGAATTATGTAAAAGCGGCTCACTGGTACATACTCGCTTCCAACCGCGACAACGCGAACGCTCAGTTCAACTTGGCCCAGATGTACGAAAAGGGTCTTGGTGTAACTAAGAACATTACAGAGGCAGTCAATCTTTACCGCGCCGCCGCAAAGCAGGGACATTCCAATGCGCAGACGCATTACGGCATATGCCTGAGAAACGGTATGGGAATTGAAAAGAATGAGTCTAAGGCTGTCAAATGGTTTGTAAAGGCTTCCGAGAAGGGAAACGCCGCAGCGATATACAACCTTGGGGTGTGCTTTGAATTGGGTCGCGGCGTTGAACAGGACTTGTCGCGCGCGCTTCAGCTCTATCTGGCTGCGGCCAATCAGGATTACGCCGACGCCCAAAACGCGCTTGCCAACTGCTACATAAGCGGCAACGGCATTCCCGCTAACTACACCGAAGCGGTGCGCTGGTACAGCAAGGCGGCGCGAAATGGCAATGTTGCCGCGCAATTCAATATAGGCTTCTGTTGCGAGAACGGCATAGGCATAGAGAAGAATGACGATATGGCATACAGATTCTACAAAATAGCTGCCGAAAACGGCAGTGAAAACGCTCTGAAGCGTCTCACCGATTTGGGTTTTATCAAGAGTGATTCTGAAATCTGATGTATTAAAAGAGCATAGAATAAAAACTGTACGGTGCGTTGGTTTGCGTATCGTACAGTTTTTTTAATTTTGCGTTAAAATTTATGTTGTATATTCTCCTGGATTGTATTATAATATCAATGGTGTGTTTCCGGTGGGGAGATGCACACGTTTATTGAGAACTGAGAGGTATGTTTATTTATGCAGTATCAAATCACAGGAACGCCGTTGCCCGTAGTGACCTGTACATTGCAGGAGAATGAGAGAATGATCACAGAGAGCGGTGCAATGAGCTGGATGAGCCCGAATATGCGCATGGAAACCAGCAGCAACGGTGGTATTGGAAAAGTAGTGGGAAGAATGTTTTCGGGCGAATCCATGTTCCAGAACATCTACACGGCCATAGGCGGACAGGGTATGATAGCCTTTGCATCCTCGTTCCCCGGCACAATAATTCCGTTTGAGATTACACCCACGAATACGATAATCGTGCAGAAGAGGGGTTTCCTTGCCGCCGAGGCGGGCGTTCAGCTCTCGGTTCACGTCAATCAGAAAATAGGCTCCGGCTTTTTTGGCGGTGAAGGCTTCATCATGCAGAAGCTCAGCGGACATGGTATTGCGTTTGTCGAAATAGATGGTTCGGTAGTGGAATACAACCTTGCCCCGGGTCAGCAGATTATTGTCGATACGGGAATTCTCGCTGCCATGACCGAAAGCTGTACTATGTCTATTCAACAGATACGGGGCGCAAAGAACGTGCTGTTCGGCGGCGAAGGTCTTTTCAACACCGTGATTACAGGCCCGGGCAAGATTTATTTGCAGTCAATGCCGATAAATATGCTCGCCAAGTCCATTATTCCCTATATTCCTCACTCAAACTGATGGAATTTTTAACATAATTTAACCGTACAACAAAAAACGCTGTCAATTTCGGATTTTTCCAAAATCGGCAGCGTTTTGCCGTCATTAGCGCGGTGCGGCGTCCAAATTTTCAATATAATATTTGCAAAACCCGTTCAGTGGACATTCGCTGCATTTCGGAGAACGCGCCGTGCAGGTATCCCGCCCGAAAAGCACGAAGCGATGGCAGAGCGCGTTGCCCTCTTCTGGTTCAACGCAGGCGTGAAGCTGCCGCTCTACTTTTACAGGATCCTTTGTGCCGTCGGTCAGACCTATTCTTCCCGATATGCGTATGCAATGCGTGTCGGCGACAATCGCAGGCTTTCCGTAAACGTCACCGAGTATCAGATTGGCGGTTTTACGTCCCACGCCGGGCAGTTTCAGCAATTCATCCATGCTGTCGGGCACGATTCCGCCGTATTTTTCGCGTATCATGAGCGACAGATTTTTGATATCACGAGCCTTGGTGTTGAACAGACCGCAGGGTTTGATTATATCACCTATTTCCTCAACCGCTGCATTGCAGAGATCGTCAAGAGTGGGGTATTTTTCAAATAAAATTGGAGTTACCTTATTTACTCTTGCATCGGTGCACTGAGCAGACAGACGTACGGCTATAATAAGCTGAACGGGGTTTGTATATGTAAGTGAGCATATCGCGTCGGGGTATAATTCCTTCAATGCCGCAACAGTATTTGCCGCAAGCTCTTTATTATTCATTTGGATTCTCCCAGCCTTGTTGTGTCAAATATGTAAAGATATTTATAAAAGTTTTTAAGCTTTTTGCGTGTCTCAGCCCTTGTCCATGAATACGAGTGAACCTGTCGCACCTCGTTGTCCCTGATATTTACCGCTGTATGGATTCAGGGCTGTTTCGTCCATCTCGGCAAAGACCAATTGTCCGACCCTGCGTCCGGATTTCAATTCAATCGCGCAGCGGTTTGCGTTGAATAATTCCAAAGTTATCTCTCCGCAGAACCCGGGGTCAACCCAGCCCGCATTCTGAATGAAAAGTCCCATGCGCCCGAGCGAACTCCTGCCTTCAACAAATGCTGTCAGGTTGTCGGGAAGCGATATGTATTCCATTGTGGTGGCGAGCACAAACTGCCCGGGAAGCAGCACATATGTGTCGGTTTCAATTGTCTTGTAGTTTATTTTGTCCTCCAGCGTAATTATGCCCGACGGCAGATCCTCAACTATGCTGAATGTATTGCCAAGACGCACATCAACGCTGGCGGGCTGGATTTGCGATTGCTCCAGCGGAGATATTTCGAGGGTCTTGGCTTTCAACATTTTAACTATGGTTTTATCCGACAGAATCATTTAAAATGCCCCCTCATTTTAATTTTTCCCATTCTGATTTCAGAATAGCGTATTGCACCGTATCGCGCCAAATCGGACTGCCGTCCGGGTTCCTTTTAAAATAGACGTTCTGTTTAAATTCTGCTTCGCGGCGCATACCCAGTCTCTTCATAAGCTTTATCGAGCGCACGTTTTCGGGGTCACATTCCGCCGTTATTCTGTGAGCGCGCAGTGTGCCGAATCCATAGTTTAATATTGCACGCGCCGATTCCGTGGCGTAGCCGTTCATCTGCCATTTGTTGTCAAAGACATATCCAAGCTCCATGCAGTCAAATTCCCGAGGACTGAGATACAGATTGCCTATCAGACTTCCGTCTTTGAGCGTCACGGCAAAAAAGTCCTCAGAATTTGAGCGATATTCCGCCTCGCGCCGCGCCTGCTCGAGTGTGTACGGATCATAAGGCTCGTATCTGACAACACTTTCTTTTGAAAGGTAAGCGTAAAGTTCTATATAGTCGTCGGTACGGAATTTTCTGATAATAAGCCTGTCCGTGTGAATAGGGGTGAATGTCATTTAAGAATCACTGCTCCAAGTGAGAAATATAAAAACAAAAAGCGCCGCAGTTGATTACTGTGACGCTTACAAATGGAGCGGAATACGAGGCTCGAACTCGCTACCTCCACCTTGGCAAGGTGGCGCTCTACCAGATGAGCTAATTCCGCAGAGAAGAATTTCATCGCGATTTGCGATTGCCTAGATATTATATCAACCTAAAACGGATTTGTCAAGTGTTTTTTTATTTTCCCGGCAAATTTTTTAATTGATGTCAGTTACTATTGAAATTGAGAATTAAAAACACGTTGGAACTAAAAAATCCGCCTGGATTTGGTTGCTTTAATCAGCAACGTAATCTCGGCGGATTTTTTAAATTTTTACCTATTTGTCAGTTGTTGATTTCAGTCGGGTGTGAGATCAGTTCTCTGCTTTTTCTGAATTATAGATTTCCTCCCCGTCGATTGAGACTGTGGCTATATTGTTTATATCGCCCCATTTGTCGTCGCCTACGCCGGTCGTATAACAATCCAACTTGCGGACGAAGAAGTAGTTTATAGATATCATTTCATAGCTGTCTGTTTCATATTTACCGCCGTCTTTAAGATTAATAACAACATCAGGCTCACTTTTGCCCGTATAACCTGTTACATAAAGCCCAAGCGGGGTAATTTCAACGGAATCGGCGCATTTGCAATTTTCGATTTTTAACGATTCGGTGTCGTGCATTTTGAAGTTTACATTCCAGTTGCCCTTAATCACCCCGCCGTCTTTCGTAAAATCTGCAAGCAGCTTGTAGTTGTCAAGCTCGCTTGGCTTGACGTCGAATATATATTCGATATGCTTGCAGGTCATACCGTCAGTGCTTTTGTCAATGTCTTCCACTGTAGCAAAATCTATATCGGTGATGCCTTGAGTTGACAACAGATGCTCGCTCAGGTTATCGTCAGTATAATCAGTAATTTCTTTTGGACAGAGATAAAGCTGGCCGTGGTTGTCATAGCTCGGCTCCCACTTGGTCTGTATATGCAGTTTGCCGTCGATGAAGCCGATGTTTGAAATATGCACAAAGTCAATGCCCTCGCCCAGCGAAACATTCATTACGTCGGGCTTGAGAATGTCTTTTTCCTTTGGCTTTTTGTGGGCGTCGTCGTCATCTAAATTCACGTAGCCGATACCGTAGATTTCTTTAATGTCGCTGCCGCCCGTCTTGGGATTTTTTTGTGCTGTTTCGGACAGTTTTACGCCTGTGTCGAATGTTTGAATTTCCGTCTTGCCATACATGATATTGGTCAATTGGAAATTGGCAACCTTGTTGGATATATTACCGTAAACCGTGCCGGAAGCATAAAAACGCGCGGTTTGGGTTTCGGGGTCATAGGAATCAAGTACGGCTGTGCCTACGCTTTCGCCTATGTTCAAACTGAAGCTGTCCAACAAATCTGTATTCTCGGTGATCCTGCCCTTGCCTTCGGTGTCCTGTATGGTGAAGAAAACGAGTGAGTGGTGGCTGTCGTTTACCGCGCTTTCAACCTCAACCTTTATCCCGTTGTCGGTGCATGAATCATAAATCGGGTAGACATTATCGGCTGCCTGCGAATTTACCGACGAATACACCCAGTCTGATATCGCGCGGCCTACCGCCTGTGCTCCGACTGTGAGCGGGAACGCGATTATCAGAGCTGCCGCCACTGCGGTTATCACAATTTTCTTTTTGTTTATCTTCTTTGCTGGCTTGCGCTCATTCGTCTGTGTTTGTATGCTTTCCAAAATTGCCTTTTTTAAATTATCGTTCACCCTTATATCCTCCATTTTTTTGTCGATGTGCGGTTTTAAATCATTGTAATTGAATTCATTCATAAAAATACACTCCCCTCAGTCATAATACCAATCCTTCAATTTGGTTTTCAATTGTTCCCGTGCGCGGCTTAATCTCACGGTAACGGCGGATTCACTTATTCCCAGCGCCGAGGCTATTTCCTTTGATTTCATCTCCTGATAGTAATACATGAGTATAACTTCTCTGTATTTTGGTTTCAGCCGATGTATTTCGCGAAGCACCGTGTCGTCATATATTATCTCCGAGGCGCTGTCGGCAAACTGTTCGGAATCAGTTCCGTCGGGCATTAGCTGAATATGACCGGTTTGGATTTTTTCCTGTCTTATGCAGGAGCGGCAGACGTTTATTGCGATGCTTGTGAGCCATGTTTTTTCGGAGCATTGATGCCTGAATTTGTCTATATTTTGGAATGCCTTTATGAAGGTTTCCTGCAATGCGTCCTCGGCGCTCTGCAAATTTCCCGTGTAAATACAACACAATCTGAGAAGGCAATCGCCGTACTGTTCTACCATTCTTTCAATTTCGCCTGCGTTGTTGTGATTTTTAATACTGTCGTTTGATTCTTGCGGTACCGTATTCATCAATTGTCTGTTCCTCCTTTCACTTAATTAGACGCATGGCGGATTAAAAAACCTACAATTTTTTTATTATAATATAATTTTCACAAAAAATAAGACCTGACACAGATAATATGTTCAGGTCTTGATTTTATATTGTTTTAATTTCGCGCCGTCGTCAATCCAAACAGTATGCAAACAATTCGCGCAGACGCTCGTTTTGCCCTGACAAATACAGGTAGCCGAACAGCGCCTCCAAACCTGTGGCGGTGTGATATGCCGCCGTGGATTTGCGCGGGGTGTGGGAAGTATGGTAATTCCTGCCCCGGCGGAACACTCCTTCCTCCTCCTCGGTGAGGTGGGGAATTATGCGCTCCATGTATTCCGCCTGGGCCTCACATCGCACCATTGCCACAGCGCGATTGTGCTGCTCGCCGGCGCGGCAGCGGCTGCTTATTGCCAGGTATTCGCGCACCATAAGTCCGAACACGCCGTCGCCAACAAAGGCAAGTACATCACTGCCGTATTCTCTCGGGTTGCAGGCGGCGCCCGTAAGCCCGAATTTTCCGGTTGTGGCGTTCAACCTGTTTTCCACGTTGTTTTGATTATCGCTGTCAATCAGAAATTCGCTCACAGATTCAGTCCCCTTGCAAGACGCGCCTCCGCGTCATCTATAAATTGTACCGCCGTTCTGGGCGAACGTCCGCCCTTGGTTATCGCCCAGCGTTCCGCAGCCATTTCCAGTTCCATCGGGTCAACGCTGAGACGACGTTCCAGAGCCAGCGCGTGTACTATTCTGTAATAGTTGGTTCTGTCGGGAGCGAGAAACGTCACCTGAACTCCAAAGCGGTCGGAGAGCGAAAGAGACTCCTGAATTGTATCAGCAGCGTGTATCTCGTCGCCGCGCCGGTCGGAAAAGGTCTCGTTGAGCATATGACGGCGGTTGGTGGTGGCATAGATCAGAGCGTTGTCGGGACGCGAAGCTATGCCTCCTTCAAGCACGCCTTTGAGCGCGGCGTAATTTTCATCTCCCGCCTGAAAAGACAGATCGTCGATGAATATAATGAATTTAAGAGGCAGACCCGCTATTTCCTGCACTATGTCAGGGTATTCGCTGAGATAGGGTTTCGGCAGTTCTATCAGCCGCAGTCCTCTGTCGCAGTATTCGTTGAGAAGCGCCTTTACCGTGGAAGACTTGCCTGTGCCGCGGTCCCCGTAGAGCAGGCAGTTGTTGGCGGGCAGGCCGCTTACGAACGCTATAGTGTTGTCAACGACGGGCTGGCGAACTTCCTCATAGCCTTTGAGTGAAGCCAGCGATATTATGTCGGGATTGGTTATCGGTACGCTGCGTCCGCTGCGGCGAACAAACGCTATGTATTTTGCATACTCGCCGCAACCGTTTGCCATGTGGAATTTGACAATGCCGTCGTAGGTTATCTCGGTGCTGCCGCAGTTCCATCTGGGCAGAATATCGAATGGGTTCTTCCCGAATTCCTCTCGGCGGGGATACGCCGATATAACCGCCTCGGGGGTGAGAGAAGCAAGCTCGCGCAGGGTTGAGAGATCCTTGTGAACGGCGTCCAGCGTTCTGCCGTCGCTCCAGGATTTATCCGAGCCGCCGCCGAATATTTCTCCGCCCGCGGCGGAACGGGTGAATACGTTGTCGTCATACACCGCTCGGTTGTAAATCGCGTCGCTGAGCGATTCTGCGCGGCAGTCCTCAGCGCTGAGCAGGGAAAAAAATCTTCCCCAATTCATCGCAAATTCATCCGGAGCCTTATTCATGGAGCCGAGCAGATCATTCAAACCGGCTATCAGTTTGTCATGCAGCAAACCGTTGTAAACCGACAGTGCCGACAGCCTTATTTTTAACAATGAAATTTCCGACATGATTTTGTACTTCCTTTTTATGCCATCTGAATTTTAATTTTTATGTCAATGTAATTTTAATCTATTGCCACCTTAATGTCAATGGATTTGACTATTCTTTCATTCCGGAAGTTTTTTTGATTTTTTTATAAATTACAAATAAATCTATTGGCAATCTGACAAAAATATGCTATCATATTTCGTTGTACATTTCAAATATTTAGTATAGGCTGATGCATGATCGACAGATTATATTTAAAGTGTGAAAGTACGAAAAAACATAAAAAAGAAAGATATTAAAAATTACCGGGGGCGAATCAGTTAATGACAACCTTTAGAATTGTACATACAGCCGATTTACATTTGGGTTCGCTTTTCTCCTCAACTCCCGAGGTGGCAAATCAAAGAAAAATCGAGCAGATCGATACATTGAAACAGATTTTGGATATATGCGCGGAGACCAAGGCAGACGCGCTTCTTATAGCGGGCGATATGTTTGACACAATGAAGGTAGAGCGCAGCCTTTTGAACGACGTCAAGGAAATGCTGAGTCACTATGACCTGCCCGTGTTTATTACGCCGGGTAATCACGATCCGGCAACGCCGGACTCCTGCTACAACGAGGAATGGCCGCAAAATGTTCACATATTCCGCGATGGCATGGAAAAGGTTGAAATTCCCGAAAAGAACACCTGCGTGTGGGGCGCGGGCTTTACCAAAACGTCCTGCGGGGAAACACTGCTGAGCGGCTTCACACCCGTCAGCAGCCGTATAAACGTGCTGGTGATGCATGGAGAACTCACCGACACACCCAATTCCGACTGCCGCTATAATCCGATTTACAGGCAGGCGCTTGAAAACTGCGGCGCGGATTATGTGGCGCTCGGGCATATTCACAAATATGAGCATTATGAGGACAACGACTTTCTGTATTGCTATTCCGGAGCACCTGCGGGTCGCGGCTTTGACGAAACAGGCGAAAAAGGCGTGCTGGTGGGCTATGCCTCCAAGGGATTTGCCCACATGGAGTTCAGACCTCTGGATAATCGAATGTATTACGAGGAGAAGATAGACGTGAGCGGCTGCGAAAGCACACAGGAATTTGCCGGCCGGATAGTGGCGGTGCTGCGCGACAGACACGGCGAGAAGTTCTCCCACAATCTTTACGACGTCACTCTCATAGGCTCGCTGGACAACGGAGTTATCCCTGCTATTCCCGAGATAACCAGACGTCTGCGCGAATCGGTGTTTTATGTACGCCTCACCGACGCCACTACCACCTCGCTTGATCTGGCGCTGCTGATGAACGACAGTACGCTTAAGGGCGCATTCGTCAGAAAGATATTCAACAAAATGCAAGGAGACAGCCGGAATCGCGACAAGTATATGCGCGCGCTGATATATGGACTTCGCGCGTTTGACGGGGAGATAGACATAGATGAAAATTACTGAGATAAATATAAAATGCTTTGGCAAGCTGAAAAATTTTTCAATTGCTCCTACAGATGGGGTCAATATAATATTTGGGGAGAACGAGTCGGGCAAGTCTACCGTGATGGCATTTGTCAAGTCGATGTTCTATGGTCTGGGCAACGGAGACAAGCGCAGACAATACGAGCCGTGGGACGGCGGACAGCCCGGAGGTTCAATAGAATTCCAAACCGATGACGGCAAGCTCTATGTACTTACCAGAACATTTGGAGCAACCAAGGCAGCGGACAAGATCTCGCTCTTTAATAAATCCTTGGGTGAGTCGGTCGTGATACCATCAGGTCAGGAGCCGGGAGTGCTTGTTCTCGGAATGAATGTCAAGACATTTGTCAACACACTGTTCATCGGACAGGCGGGTACGTCGATAGAGGGCGAAAACGGTGAAATAATTACAAAGCTTACAAATCTTGCCTCGGCGGGCGACGAGCACATATCAAAGGGAGAGGTGGAAAAGCGCCTTAAGAACGGAGCCTCGGCGATTGATTCAAAGAGAGCAAACGCCATACTTCCCGAACTTCGCAAACAGAAGCACGAGCTTCTGGAATCCCGCATTGAAATGCAAAAGGCTCTGGCTGAATCGGACGAGCTTCGGGAGCAGATAGAGCTTGCGTATAAACGGAGAAATTCGCTTACCAAGGAGATGGAATTTCTCAATGACGTATCTAACAGGCTGAATATGCAGAAGGAGCTTGAAGAGATAGACGCAATAATCGCCAAGCACGACTCCGTCGCCGCCTTGGAAGAAAAATTTGCCGAGCTTGATGAGCTTTTCAGCGGTGAACGCGGCGAGCAGATGACTGAGTTCCTTGAGAACGCCAAACAGCTCATCGAAGAGGAAAAGGCGAAGCAAATCGTCATTGATGAGAAACGCGGACAGCTGGAGGAACTGCAAAAAAGCGGCGAGAGCATAGACCGCAATAAACTGGCGATGACGAAGGTGGTCAACAAATATCCGAAGGAGATAATGTCCGCATTCGACAGGTACGATTCTCTGATAAGCGAGAAGAACGATATAGAAATCGCGATGGAAAACAGTGATAAGGAGAAGACCAAATCGAGTGACACTCTGCTTGTGGCCGCAGTGTGCGGTATTGTTATTGTAAGTTCTATGGTGTTGGGGAGTATTGCCCACTGGATTTTTTACATAATAGGTCTTATTGCCATTGTCAGCATAGTGGCGTATATCGCAATATACAAAAAGGGCGTGAACGTAGAAGGCTTCAGCAATGAGCGCGTGGAACTTAACAACGTCAACGAGGATCTGCGAATGCTTAACGCGGAGATGCGTCCCATATTTGAACATTTCAGTGTGAACAGTATGGAGGAATTTGACAGGGAGTACAAAGCTATAGAACGTGTGCAGCAGCAATACATCGAATTCAGGAATCGAAAGGCGGCACTTAAAAAGGAACTTAATTCCCTCATGGACGAACTTGACGATATACACGACAGTTTGCGCCAGAGCCTTGCTGTATATCACGAGGTTGATTCCAGCGATCAGGCCGTCGAAATTATTTCAAGACTCGACAGTATGAAGGAGCGTCACGACAAACTGTTTACCGAACTGTCGGCTGCCCGCGAGACATACGGCTTTATGCTTAAGGGGCGGGATTTTGACGAGCTTGAAGAGAGAGGAAGGCAGATTCGCGGGGATATCAACTTGGAGATCCGCAATAATGCGACGCCGGACAAGATAGGCGCAAAGTTAAAGAGCGCCCAAGAAAAGCTCGACGAGATAAATCAGGATATAATCCGTCAGGAGACGGAGCTTTCACTCAAGCCCTACAGTGATCAGAACCTCGTAGGTGTGACCGACGAGATAAAGGCGCTCACAAAACGCATTGAGCACTATGAATTTGAACTGGATGCCATAGGCGAGGCTCAGACTGCGCTTACTGAAGCGTTTGAGGAGATGCAGCTTGACTTCGGCCCCATGATAAATTACCGTGCCAAGCGTCTGTTGGGAGGCATGACACAGGACAGGTACGACTCGGTGTTCGTGTCGGATAAGCTGATACCAAGCGTTATACAGGCTGGTACCAGTGAACCGCGAAGCTGTCAGGTGCTCAGTGCCGGCACATACGATCAGATATATCTCTCGCTGAGACTCGCTTTGGCGGGACTGATGGCAGACGAAAAACTGCCGATAATGCTCGACGATTCTTTCGCACAGTTTGACGACACGCGCATGGAAAAATCACTTGCCTTCATAGGCTCCGACAACGCAATGGGCGAATTGGGGCAGATAATTATATTTACTTGCCACAAGCGAATGCTTATCGCTGCTAAAAGGCTCAATATGATTGACGGTGTTTTTAATATGGACAGCGAATAGACTGAGGTTCATTTTTGCCGATAAAAATACGGTGCTGCTCCAAGTAATGAAGCGGCACCGTATTTGTCAAATTATCGGCATTTCATACTAATTTGCGGTAAAAATTTCACAAAAATCCATGTGAAAAATATGCAGAACATTTTCCGGATTGGCCTTTTTGCACTTTTTTAATTACAGATTAGTATCGCACTTTATCCTGAAATCAGAATTCAGTTAGTTGTTGAAGTTTTGTGTGTTCTGCTGATTATTGGAGTTCTGTGTGCTCTGCTGATTGCTGGAGTTCTGTGTGTTCTGCTGATTTTTGAAGTTCTGCTCACTGTGTTCGGATTTGCAGCCTGCATTGCTTTGAGTGCTCTGACTGCTGCGGTTATTTTTCTTGCTGTTCTGAGTTTTGTTGTTTTGATTAATGCGGTTGTCACTGAAATCTGCCATTTCAACAACCTCCTTTCCGATAGTTAGTGTTGCCGAAGGTTGTGGGATTATTCAAATCATACAATACAAATTTAATTTTTTTGACTGTGAGGGATATAAGATGTTCAATATAATGGTGGTTGAGGACGATAAGAATACACGACGGCTGATGGAAACCGTTCTTACGCAGAACGGATATAGCGTTATACCTGTCTGCGACGGCGTGGAGGCGCTGGATATGCTGGAAAAGAAGCAGGCGGATTTGATTGTGCTGGACGTGATGATGCCGAGAATGGATGGTTACGAGTTCACGAGAATGATGCGACGGGGCGGGAGCGATATTCCCATACTCATGGTGACGGCGAAGGAGACGCTCGCCGACAAGCGCGAGGGTTTCCTCTCGGGCGCCGACGACTATATGATAAAACCCGTAGACGAGGAGGAGATGTTGCTGAGGATAAACGCGCTGCTGAGGCGGGCCAAGATAGCCAGCGAACGCTGCCTGGTAATAGGAACAACCAGATTGAGCTACGATTCGATGACGGTGGAAAAGGACGGGGTTGTAAGTGAGATGCCGCAAAAGGAATTTTTACTTATATTCAAGCTGTTGTCCTACCAAAACAAGGTATTTACGCGGCGGCAGCTTATGGACGAACTGTGGGATATGGACAGCGATACCGACGAGCGCACCGTTGATGTGCATATAAACAGACTGCGCGAACGCTTCAAAGACAACGGTGATTTCGAGATAATTACGGTGCGCGGTCTCGGCTATAAGGCGGTGGCAAAGGCATGAAGGATGAAAATTCAAAAAACAGGTGCAAATCGAATGACACGGATTGCAAGTCGCTCAGTTCGTTGCGCACGGCGTTTACATTGTTGGTTTTTGCAATATTCACTTCCGCAGTGATGATAACATCAGTACTGGTGATCTTGTTGTGTAAGATGGGGCTTATTCCAAAGGTTATTATGCCGCCCGCAGTGCTGCCGCTTGTAACGCTTCTCGCTTGTACGATAATCGGGACTATTCTATCCTCGTTTGTCGGGCGGTTGGTTATAAACCCGCTCCGCAGTCTGATTGTAGCCAACAAGGAAATCAAACGGGGAAATTACCATGTGAGGGTATCGGGGCAGACGCCGATCGGTGAACTCAATGCTCTTATACAAAGTTTTAACGACATGGCGGACGAACTGGAATCCACAAATCTTTTCCGCAATGACTTTATAAACAATTTTTCACATGAGTTCAAAACCCCAATAGTTTCCATAAGGGGCTTTGCGCGGCAGCTTCAAAAGGATAATGAACATCATCTCCTTACAGACGGGCAGAGAAAGGAATACACCGATATAATTGCGTATGAATCCGATCGATTGGTGCGGCTTTCATCAAACATACTTATGCTCACAAAATTTGAAAATCAGCAGATCGTCACAGATAAAACCGAATTTTATCTTGATGAGCAGCTTCGCCATGTTTTGCTTATATTGGAAAAGCAGTGGAGTTCACGCTCAATAGAGCCTGAGCTTGATTTGGAAGAGGTAAAGTACAATTTTAACGAAGAAATGCTGTCGCAGATGTGGCTCAATCTGATAGGCAATGCCATAAAGTTTTCTCCGGATGGCGGCACTGTAAAAATACGCTGCAAGAAAAAGGAAGGATGTGTGGTAGTCGATATCATCGACTGCGGCGAGGGCATGGATTCCGATACGCTTCGCAGGATATTTGACAAATTTTATCAGGGCGACACCTCGCGCAGATCCGACGGCAACGGCCTTGGACTTGCAATAGTAAAGCGTATAGCGGAACTTGCCAACGGCGAGATAACAGTAAAAAGCGAAAAGGGAAAGGGGAGCACTTTTCGCGTAAAACTGCCGCTTTAATTCGCGTTGTTTTGGAGGGAATTATCATTAATCTGCATTCAGAATTTATTGAAGAAATGAAAAATATGCTGGGAAGCCAATTTCCCGAATTTATGAAGTGCATGGAGCAACCGTACAAACGCGGCATAAGGATAAACACACTCAAATTCGGTCTTGAGGACGCGGACGCACTCGGTTTTGACTTGGAAAAATGCCCATTCTCGCCGAGCGGATTTTACCTCAATTCTGGCGATGGCGGCATAGGCAATTCGCCATGGCACCATGCGGGCGCGTTTTATTCGCAGGAGCCGTCCGCGATGTCAGCCGCAACTGTGCTTGACCCGAAGCCGGGCGACAGGGTGTTGGATATGTGCGCCGCTCCGGGCGGCAAATCGACGCAGATTGCCGCCGCGCTGAGGGGGAGCGGTCTGCTCTGGAGCAATGAATATGTCAAAAAGCGCGCGCAGATTCTTCTCTCAAACGTCGAGCGAATGGGCGTGAGGAATTGTGTCGTCTCCAATGTTCACCCAGACGCGCTTGCGCAGAAATTGGAAGGATTCTTTGACAAGGTGCTTGTCGACGCGCCATGCTCGGGAGAAGGAATGTTTCGCCGCGATGAGATCGCTGTAAGAGAATGGACTCCCGAACATTCTGCGGCCTGTGCTGTGCGTCAGCTTGCGATATTGGAGAGCGCGGCGAGGTGCGTGCGGTGCGGCGGCGTTCTGGTGTATTCAACTTGCACATTCTCCACTCGCGAAAATGAGGACGTTGTGATTGAATTTCTGGAACATCACCCGCAATTCTCAATAGAGGACAGCGGAGTGGAATTCGGTCGGCCGGGCTTCGACCGAAGCGGCAAATTTGATTTGACGCTGAGCCGCAGGATATTCCCGATGGACGGCGGAGAGGGTCATTTTGTCACAAAGCTCAGGAAATTAGGTGATGATTCAATCGGCGCGTTTTCTGTCAAAGTTCGAGATAATTCAGGACTTAACGACAATGAAAAGCGGGCGGCGGAGCTTTTTGAAAATTGTTTTGACTGCG
This sequence comes from uncultured Clostridia bacterium, assembly GCA_947581635.1. Classification (GTDB taxonomy): domain Bacteria; phylum Bacillota; class Clostridia; order Oscillospirales; family Acutalibacteraceae; genus RUG762. The sequence goes on from CANPVE010000002.1 coordinate 29,731, forward strand.
AGCCTTACGGCAGGATAAGACAAATCGGTGACAACTGCTATATTTTACCCGATGAAATGCCCGATGTTTACGGGCTAGGGGTGCTGCGGGGCGGCGTACTGATTGGAGAGACTATGCGCGGCAGGATAGAGCCTTCGCACGCTCTGTTTATGGCGGCACGGACTGAGGAATGTCGAATGACAGTCTCGCTTTCTCCCGACAGTGCGGAGCTTGGAGCATTTCTGCACGGCGAGGAGATTTCACTGCCGTCCGAATTTGACGGATTGAAAGGATATACCGCTGTCACCTGCGGAAATACGATTACAGGATTCGGCAAATGTTCGGGCGGGAAGCTAAAGAATCGGTATCCCAAGGGCTTGCGGAGGCTCAGCTAAAATTTGTGGGAGTTGTTTCAGCTTTTTCGCAGCCTTCGCTTGTGGTACGTCGGATTATTGTATTGACATTTGTGCGGTTTTAAAGTACAATATTTGAAAATACCAAAGTGATAAGTAGGAGAGTTGTAAGTAATGCATTGGTCTGAAGAAATAGCACAGCGCATAATTGAGCGCAATCCCGATAAGGAAGAGTATGTCTGCGCGGCGGGTATAAGTCCGTCCGGCTCGATACACATAGGCAATTTCCGTGACATAGCCACCAGCTACTTTGTGGTTAAGGCACTCAGAGCAAAGGGCAGAAAAGCAAAGCTGCTCTTTTCGTGGGACGAGTTTGACCGTTTGAGAAAAGTTCCCGTAAATGTGGCAAAGATTGACAACGATATGGAAAAATACATAGGTATGCCATATGTTGACGTTAAGAATCCATTCTCGGATTCAGACGCAAAGACCTACGCCGAGTATTTTGAGCGTGAATTCATGGAGTCAATAGAGAAATTCGGCATTGAAATGGACTATCGCTATCAGTCCGAGATGTACAGATCGGGCAAGTACAACGAGTACATACTTCACGCGATAAAACACAGAGGAGAAATATTCGACATTCTGGACAGTCACCGCACCCAAGACGCCAAGGAGGGCGAACGCGAGGCGTATTTCCCTGTTGGGATATACTGCCATTGTTGCGGTAAGGATACCACAAAGATAACATCGTTTGATGAGGATAATATGACTGCCGAATACGAGTGCGAATGTGGTTATCACGGCAGTTTCGATTTCCGCAGTGAGCACAACTGCAAGCTCGCTTGGAAGATCGACTGGCCGATGCGCTGGAAATTCGAGGGCGTTGATTTTGAGCCGGGAGGAAAGGATCACGCCACCGTCAACGGCAGCTACGACACCAGCAAGGAGATATCCAAGGCCATATTTAATTTTGATCCTCCTATATTCCAGGGCTATGAGTTTATAGGCATAAAGGGAACAACGGGCAAGATGTCAGGCTCGTCAGGTCTTAATCTCACCCCCGAGGCGCTGCTCAAAATATATCAGCCCGAGGTTATTCTCTGGCTGTACTCCAAGACTGAGCCGCTGAAGGCTTTCGATTTTTGCTTTGACGACGGAATTCTGCGTCAGTATTTTGAATTTGACAAGATGTACAACGCGGTGAAGGACGGTACGGCGGACGATTACGTCAAGTCAATAATGCACAACACAACAATAGACGGGCGAACCGTGGAGACAGTGCCTATGAGCCTCCTTGTGCAGCTTGGCTCGGTTGTGGATTTCAACATTCCCATGCTGGAGACTGTGTTCGAGAAGATAGGCACACCCTACAAGTATGAACAATTTGCCGATCGTCTCGACAGAGCGAAGTATTGGCTTGAGCAGTGCGCACCTGATCAGGTCAACAAGCTGCGTGCAACACGCAACTTTGAGGTGTACAATCAGCTCTCCGGCGAGGAGAAGAAAGCCGTAGAGCTTCTTCACGATTACATTGAAAAGGGTGGCTATACGCTCGACGAGCTTAACACACAGCTTTACGATATTCCCAAGCAGGTGTATGATGTTTCTTCACTCACCGACAAAGAGCTTAAAAAATTGCAGGGCGCGTTCTTCAAGAGCGTTTACAAGCTGCTGATAAACAAAGAGAAGGGACCTCGCCTTTATCTCTTCCTTTTTGCAATAAACCCCGAACGGTACATCGGGCTGCTGGATTTCTCATATCCGCAGACTGAAGAAGAAATAGAACTCGACAAGCCGCCTGTGGAGGAAGTCGAAGAGGCTCCGGTCAAAGAATACGGCGAACCCGATCCCGTTGAGAATATTAAGGATGAGATTGACATTGACACATTCGGAAAAATTGACCTTCGCGTCTGCAAAATAGTGAAATGTCAGGAGATACGCAAATCTGCCAACTGTCTGAAGCTGACGGTATTTGACGGTCTTAAGGAGCGCGTCATTGTCTCGAGCATAAAGCACGATTATACCCCGGAACAACTCGTAGGCAAAAAGATAATTGTTGTTGCAAACCTCGCTCCAGCGCGTTTCTCGGGCGTTCAGAGCAATGGTATGCTCTTAGCGGCAACCAACAACGCCTGCGGTTGTCAGGTGATATTTGTTGACGATATAGTGCCTGAGGGAACCGCCATAAGGTAAGTTGTAATTTCAAGACGAAGTTAAACCTTTTATTTGTCGCATATCCAAGGAAGGTGAGTGGATTGGCCTATGGAAACCTCATCGTTGTAGAGGGTCTCGACGGCAGCGGCAAGGCAACACAGACCGAGCTTCTCTGCCGAGGCATCGAGCAAAGCGGGCGCGCGGTCAGACATATCTCATTTCCAAATTACGGGGAATCGTCGGCCGCGCTCGTCAAGAGCTACTTGGCGGGGGAATTCGGCAGCTCCCCCGACGCGGTGAACGCCTATGCGGCTTCCAGCTTCTACGCGGTGGACAGATACGCCGCGTACAAAAAGCATTGGGGCAGTGATTACATGAGCGGCACGTATATAATTGCCGACCGATACACCACGTCAAATGCCGTTTATCAGATGACCAAACTTCCGCGCAGCGAGTGGGACAGCTTTATCGAATGGCTTGGGGATTATGAATATCGTCTGCTGGAGCTTCCACGCCCGAACGCGGTAATTTATTTGGATATGCCGCCTGAAGTTTCACAGCGGCTTATGTCCGAAAGGTATCGCGGCGACGAATCCAGGAAGGATATACATGAGGCAAACATATCGTTCCAATATAAGTGCCGCGAGTCCGCGCTATACGCCGCTGCCCTGTTGGGGTGGAATGTAATAAATTGCAGTGAGAACGGCAAGCCTAGAAATATCGTGGATATTTCACAGAACATTTGGGAGAGCATCGAGCCTATTCTGAATTAGAAATTCGGAGCCAGTGCAACTGTGCTGCCGCCGTTAAGGGATGTACCCAATAACAAAAAGAAGGCAATTGATTTATGTATATGTTGGATTTTCACAGTCCGACTCTGGATGACAAGACCTGGATAGATGAAATTTTTGAAGGTACTGAGTATTTTGGCTGTTTTTGCAGCTTTGCCACGCTTTTTTTATGGAAAGATTTATATTCCACCGAGGTGGCGCGGCTTGGCGATTGCTGCCTGATACGCGGCAAAGATGAGGATGGAAGTATCTATTATATGTACCCGCTGGGCAAAAGCTATGATATAAACGATTGTATAGCCGCGCTCAGGGCGGACGCGTCGTTGCTCGGCAGGAATCTGCTTATATACTGCGCGGAAAAATGGCAATGCGGCGAGCTGAGAGCGGCGTTTCCCGACGAATTTGACTATTCCGAGAGCCGCAACGAGTTTGACTACATCTATCGCTCGGATAATCTGATAAATCTGAGCGGAAAGAAATTCCACTCCAAGCGCAACCATATAAGTAGATTTGTGCGAATGTATCCCGATTGGAAATATGAGAATATATCCGAGGATAATTTGCACGAATGTCTGGATTTCGTTGGAAATTGGCTTGAAAAATCCATCGAAGGCCAAGATGAGGAACAGGTTCTGGAATTGTGCATGGAAAATTCGGCTATTGCCCTTGCTTTGAAGAATTACGTGGCGCTTGGCATTGTCGGGGGTCTGCTCAGGGTTGGAGGCAGAGTGATAGCGGTAACGCTGGGAGAACCGATAAACAGCCGCGTTTTTGCTACGCACTTTGAGAAAGCGGACACCGACTTTGAAGGCGCATATGCAGTGATAAATAACCAATTTGCCATAAATCAATTGGCTTCATATGAATATATAAATCGCGAGGAGGATTTGGGACTTGAGGGTCTTCGCAAGGCAAAACTTTCGTATAATCCTGATATACTTCTCGAAAAATACCGCATCGAGGACATTTCGGCCCGGTAACGCTTTGTGGCGGAGGTGAAGGCGTTGATTATTTTCCCCAGAGACAGTATGAAGAGCGATTTGGAACGCCTTTGGCGCGCCTGTTTCCATGATTCCGAGGACTACGTGAGATATTTCTTTGATAACAGGTATGTGCCCGAAAACTGCCTTGCCTATATCGATGAGTCTATACGCCGTCCTGTTGCCATGCTTCATCTGTTGCCCGCCGCTGTTTCCGAAGATGGAGGGTTCGCGGGCGCGCAGTATATTTACGCGGCCTGCACCAGAGCTGACTATCGTAAGCGGGGTATAATGGCTGAGCTTATTGGTACGGCTCGCAAACTTGGACATTCGCGCGGAATAAAATACTCGTTGACTGTGCCTGCGGAACTGGAACTTTTCCGATATTATTCAAAACTGGGCTTTCACAAGTGTTATAAAGTGCGAATAGTGTACATGGAGCGCTCGGATTTGGAATTCCTTTGCAGGGATAGGATAAAGGTCCCGGGTACGCCGCGCGATACTATGATGAAACTGAATGAGACGTATGCGTTCCGACGCGATATGCTGGCCGACCGTGAGGGTTACGTGAATTGGGATATGAGGGCGTTCCGTTACGCTGTGAGCTGCCACGAGAATGAGGGCGGACACATCATAACGCTGGCGTATGAGGGCGACTGCGGATATGCTTTTTGCAGCCTTGAAGGGCAGACATTGACTGTGTCGGAATTCATAGTTAAGGAGCATTTTGCGTCTGCGCTTATAAGCCGTATAATGCAAAGCTATCCAAAGGCGTGTAAATTTATATTTCGGCTTCCGGTGTGCGATACATTTTTTGAAGAATACGGCGAGGTTTTGGACTTCGGTATGATATCCCGCAATGACGGAAAAAATCCGGTTTCGATAACTACGCTGGACGGAGTGCGCACGCCGTATTTGGGATTGCCGCTCGATTAAACCTCTGTTATTAATTAACAATTAGGTGGGCAGTGATAATTTAAAAAATTTTAATTGTCAAATCGCGTAAATATGATATAATGAAAAGGAATGATTGGATTATGGTCTATGTAATGCTTGCAGAAGGCTTTGAGGAAGTAGAGGCTCTGGCTCCTGTGGATATGCTCAGGCGCGCAGGCGTCAATGTGGTGACGGTTGGCGTGACTGGTGAGGCCGTGCGAGGCTCTCACGGAATAGTTGTGGCGGCCGACATCACAGCCGAACAAATGAATATGTCTGACGTGGAAATGGTGGTTCTGCCCGGCGGTATGCCCGGAACACTCAATCTGGAAAAGTCGGAGTACGTATTGGCGGCTTTGGAATACTGCTACGAGAATGGCATACACATTGCCGCGATATGCGCCGCGCCATCAATTCTCGGACACAGAGGATATCTCAGAGGCAGATACGCCATCTGTTTCCCGGGCTACGAGAGTGAGCTTAACTGCCGCAAGATTTCGGATAAGCCCGTAATTACAGACAAGGGGATTACGACTGCCAAGAGCGCCGGATATGCCGTAAATTTTGGCTGTGAGCTTGTTAATGTGTTACTCGGTCCCGAAAAGGCAACTGCCGTTTCGGACGCGGTCTATCAGCCATGAAAAACGATATAAGGCAGGTAAAAAACGACCTCAGGCAACGCATAAAGGCCGAACGACGCAATATGCCGCCTGAGTTTAAGATCGAGTGCGACCGCGCCATACAGCGCGCTTTTTTTCACAGCACCTCATACACGCGCAGCAGCGTGATTCTGACATATGTGTCCACAGATATAGAGGTGGATACGTTTGAGATAATACTTGCGGCGCTCCGCGACGGCAAACGCGTGGCGTGTCCCAGGTGTGTTGAGGGAACGCGTGACATGGAATTCTATTATATAGATTCGCTCGATGATCTGGAGCGTAGGAGTTTTGGCGTGCTTGAGCCAGAGAAGGATCCCTCGCGGCTTTATCAGGGAGCTTTGCACCCGATATGCATTGTTCCGGGGCTTGCCTTTGATCGGTGGGGCTACAGACTGGGCTACGGCAAGGGATATTACGACAGATTTCTCGCAAATTACAGAGGGTGGACTGTCGGACTTTGCTACAACTCGTGCGTGGAATACAGGCTGCCGCACGGGCGGTATGACCGCGCTGTCGACCGACTTATAACGGAGAAATTTTTGCGTCGGTGTTCGGAAAGCCGTCCGAACTGCAAACCGCCCAGAAAGCGGCGTTACTAAACACACTCCAAGTTAATTTGATGGATAGAATATTTTCCCGACGAATCAGAAAACAGATTTTATGGGAGGTCATATTTATGAGCGATAATTACAGGGGAATTGATGAGGACGGCGTTTACAAAAGCCGCAGAAGCACTCGGAGCACATCATCCCGTGCCGGACAATATGCGGAAGGTTCGCAGCAGCGTGGAACCAACGGACAGCGCACGGGTAATTCGCAGCAACGCGGGGCCAACGGACAGCGCACGGGTAATTCGCAGCAGCGCGGGGCTAACGGACAACGCACGGGTAATTCGCAGCAACGCGGGGCCAACGGACAACGCACGGGTAATTCGCAGCAACGCGGGGCCAACGGACAACGCACAGGCAATTCGCAGCAGCGCGGGGCCAACGGACAACGCACAGGCAATTCGCAGCAGCGCGGGGCCAACGGACAGCGCACAGGCAATTCGCAGCAGCGTGGGGCCAACGGACAGCGCACAGGCAATTCACAGCAGCGCGGGGCCAACGGACAACGCACAGGCAATTCACAGCAGCGCGGGGCCAACGGACAACGCGCGGGTAATTCGCAACAGCGCGGAACCAACGGACAGCGCGCGGGCAGCGGCTACGATATAAGCAGCGCGTATGGCAATTACAGCGGAGGATACAGCCGATATAATAACACTCAAAGTGTAAACGCAAATGCGTTTGACTCGGGTGAAACTTTGCCCAAGACGAATCCCCCCGCAAATCGGCAGCAGCACAGCGAGCATCGCTCGGCAGTGGGCAGATATACGGACGGCTCAGAGAATTCCACACGTGCTATCAGCGACAAAGGCGGCTCCCAGGGCAGCTTCACTGTCAATATATCCGAGGACGATTATTATGATTCTGATACAACCATGCAGGAAATCAGCGTGGCAAAGAGCAGCGCTCCAACTGTTAGACGCAGGAGCTCCTCAGCATCTCAAAGCGCGCTGGTTCCGATGGACGCGAATGCAGCCACTGCAAGGCGGGTCGTTACGGGCAGCATGGGCGATACATACCAGATTCAGGACGACGGTATTATTGCGCCGCGTCAGCTGAGAAGCAAACAAAAATCTGTAAGAAAAAGAAATCGCGGCTGCGTGGTTGCCTTGGTTTATTCGGCGGCGGTCTGCTCTATATCAGTGCTGCTTGCATATTATATGATAGTCGGCGTGAATGATATGTTTGCGCTGGTTAAGGACAGCACCGAGATCGTAATTGATGTGCCCAAAGGCGCTACGCTGGATGATGTCACCGATATTCTTGATGAGAACGGTGTCGTTGATTACCCGTTCTTCTTTAAGACTTATGCCAATTTTTCCAAAAGAAACACGGGCTTTAAGGCGGGTACGTTCACGCTCGATACCAAATCCGACTACAAACAGCTTCTGACAAAGCTTCGTCTCCCGGCGGGCGCGGATAAGAGTACCATTACCGTGACAATTCCCGAGGGTCTCACCGTCGAGCAGGTTGCCGCTATCATGGAAGAAAACAGCGTTTGTGAAGCGGAAAACTTTATAAAGAGCGCAAAAGAGGTGGAGTTTACCCAAAAGTTCCTGTCAAATGTGGATACAAAGAATAAAAACCGCATATACAGTGTCGAAGGCTATCTCTATCCCGATACCTACAACTTCTACCTGAGCGAGGGATCAGTCAATGCCATAAACCGTCTGCTCAACGAATACGATAAGCATTGGACGAGCGAATATGCCGAAAAGGCAAAAGAAATTGGCATGAGCATGGACCAGGTTGTCATTCTTGCTTCAATCGTGGAGCGTGAGGCGAGCAAATCAGAGGACAGATACAATGTCGCTTCTGTATTTATAAACCGTCTTAATAACAGCAAGGGAACCGGCGGCAAGCTTCAGTCAGACGCTACGCGCTGGTATCCGTATGCCACTAAGAAAGAACTGCTTGCCTCTGATAAACTCACTCAGGCAGAGAAGGACGATTGGATCAACAATAACACTGGCGTTTGCGACACTTACCGAATCAAGGGTCTGCCGCCCGGACCGATTTGTACTCCCAGTCTGAACTCAATTGAGGCGGTGCTTTATCATGAAAATACCGGATACTATTACTTCTGCTCAGACGCCAAAGGCAAGTTCTACTTTGCCAAGACGCTCAACGAGCACAATGCCAATCTCAAAAAGGCAGGTCTTGCTTAAATTTTAGATTGGTTCCGGCCAAAGTCATTTTTAATGGCAATTAGTTCCATTAGAATGACTTGCATATTGTGGGAAATCCGCATTACTTGCATTATGATTGCAGATGATGCGGATTTTTTGTGCTTTCTAATCACGGAGGAGACATTAAAAATAATCGCCAGGTGTAAGCAGGACAGACAAAATACATCAAGGTTAAAGGCTGTCGCCGTGGTTTTCTGATAATTGCCACTTGCAAAGCGTTTCGGGGTTTGTTATAATATTTTAGGTCAAATTGGGAAGGTGCGTTGGCATTGATATTCGATAAAAGCAAGTTGAAACATTCGTAAAAATATGCTCGGCTTTTATGACTTATTTTTGTGCCACTTAAGCTGCACTCTTCCGCTTTATATATTTCTGAGGTGATATTCTTATGAAAAAATACCGTTTTGGTATAGTCGGTACCGGCAGAATCTGCCACACTTTTTGCAAAGCCTTGGCACTGACGGACAATGCTGAGGCAGTGGCCGTATGCTCCCGCAGTATGGACAAAGCGCACTCCTTCGCGGCTGAATTTGGAATAGCGGCGACTTATGATGATATTCTGGAAATGGCAGAGGACGAAAGCGTCGATGTGGTTTACATTGGCACGCCGCACACCGGCCACGCAGATACGGCGTTGGCGGCAATCTCCTGCGGCAAGGCTGTGCTGTGTGAAAAGCCCGTTGCATTGAACGCAAAGCAGGCCAAGACTGTGATAGACGCAGCAAAGCAAAAAAAGGTATTTTTCATGGAGGCTATGTGGACCAGATTTCTTCCGGCGATAGTCAACGCTTACGACTGGATAGGGGAGGGAATAATAGGCGAGGTCAAGGAGGTCAACGCGTCTCTGTTCCACAAAGTGCCATACGATGTCACCGACCGAATAACGGCTCCCGAACTTGGCGGCGGCGCGCTGCTTGACCTGGGTGTGTATCCGATATTTCTGGCTCAGTGGTTGCTTGGCGGCAGACCGGGCGATATTAAATCGAACGCGGTACACTGTGAGAACGGCATTGATTGGCAATCCGCAGCTGTGATGAAATTTTACAACGGTGGCACGGCTTCTTTGTCATGCGGATTTGAATATGACTCGAACCATGCCGAGATAACTGGAACAGAAGGCGCCATCATAATCCCAAATTTCAACTGCGCGAGCTCTGCATACGTGATGAAGGACGGCAAGATAATTCGCGAGTACAGCGATTCCGACAGTATCGAGCGTAAGTATGTGTATGAGATACAGCACGTTATAGAATGTATTAACAAGGGGCTGACCGAGTCGCCGATGTATCCTACATGGCAATCGTTCGACATTCTCAGTACGTGCGACAAGCTGCGCGCGGATTGGCGGCAGGTTTACCCGGGCGACAATCACGTTCCCACGCTTCCAAAAAGGAAGAATAATCCGTCTGCCGCTCAGAAGAGCGATAATGTTTCGGATAATTCAGTGGAAATAAACGCTCCACAGGTTATTCAAGACGTAATGAAAGCTGAACCGAAGCTTGACGCGCCCGATTGGTATCGTGACGCGGCTTTCTATCACATATATCCGCTGGGTTTCTGCGGAGAGAATCGATATAATGATTTTACATCGCAGCCGAGCGGCAAGATAAGAAGAATTATACCATTCGCCAAGCATTTGAGCGAGCTGGGCGCAAATGCTGTGTATTTCGGTCCCGTGTTTGAATCCACCAAGCACGGCTACGACACCGCCGATTACCGCGTCATAGATCGACGCCTCGGAACCAATCGCGATTTCTTCGAGGTTTGTGAGGAGCTTCACAGCAGAGGCATAAAGGTTGTGCTTGACGGCGTGTTTAATCATGTCGGGCGCGATTTTTGGGCATTCAACGACGTAAAGCAGCACAGGTGGGATTCCCCTTACAAGGATTGGTTCAACATCAATTTTGACGGAAACTCCAACTACAACGACGGCTTCTGGTACGAAGGCTGGGAGGGGCATTATGACCTTGTCAAGCTCAATCTCAGAAATCCGAGCGTCAAACAGCATATATTCAACTGCATTGAGGGCTGGATAAATGAATTCGGTATTGACGGTCTGCGTCTTGACGTTGCCTACTGCCTTGACCGCGATTTCTTGCGTGAGCTGCGCACCTTCTGCAAGAGCAAGCGGCCGGATTTCTTCCTTCTGGGCGAGTGTCTGCACGGCGATTACAACATATGGTGTAATAATGATATGTTGGATTCTGTGACGAATTACGAATGTTACAAAGGTTTATACTCCTCATTCAACTCCGCTAATATGCACGAGATAGGCTACTCTCTCAACCGCCAGTTTGCTGATGAACAGTGGACGATCTACAAGGGCAAGAATCTGTATTGCTTTGTTGACAACCACGACGTTACGCGCATAGCTTCAATACTTACCGACAAGAGCAACCTTCCCTTGGTTTACGCTGTGCTGTTTTCAATGCCCGGTATTCCCTCAGTTTACTATGGGAGCGAATTCGGCGTTATAGCGGATAAGGCACAGGGCGACGATGCTCTTCGTCCCGAATTCTCCGAAGAACTTGCCGAGAGCAGCCGAAACGCGCTTTCCGCATATGTCAGCCGACTTTACACAGTGAGAAAATCGTCACCCGCACTTTGTCGGGGCAATTACAGGCAGCTCCATGTCAATTCAAAGCAGCTTGTATTCAGCCGTGAGTTTGAGGGCGCTCGGGTGATATTCGCAGTGAATATGGACGATTCTCCCTATGTCGCGCACTTTAATGCGAACGCGGGCAGAGGTACGGATATGCTCACAGGTCAGATGATAGATTTCGGCGGAGGTTTGGAGATCCCCGCAAAGACAGCCTTTATTATTAATTTGTAATTCCTGTTATGAACAGTATAAAAACCGATTCCGTGAGTTTCCTTGGCAGAAATTTGCGGGATCGGTTTTTTAATTGAAGTTTGGTATAAAAATAAATATCGAATTGTGGGATTACAATAGAGGGAGAATAAATACATTCGTATTTATTGCAGCTCTTTTGGCAGCGTCAACACCATGAATGATAAGCATTCATGGTTATGCAGCGTCCTCGTTGAGGGTGAGACTGTAAGCTGAGCGGGCAAAACGCACTAAGATTAAAGAAGAGTTTGGGCAAATACAAACCAACTGCCCATTTTAGATAAACTCCTGCCGTTTTTGGATTGCAAAAAGTGAATATTACCTATATACTCATTGAAGAATTGAGATTGACATTTTTCGTGGGTTATATTATCATAATTAAAAGTATTTTCTATTGTATCGGAGGTGTTTTTCTTTTGACCAAATCAGTGAAATCCGATGGAAATAAACTGAATTGTTACATAGACGGTCTGCGCGCCGGTGTGCCGCTGATATTGGGATACGTCCCTGCGGCGATAGCATATGCTCTGATAGCGCGTCAGGCGGGATTTACAGTGTGGCAGACCTGCGCCATGTCGATGTTTGTGTTCACAGGCGCGGGACAAATGCTGGCAGTGGGAATGTACGCACGGGGCGCGTCGATGGCGGCTATCCTGATTGCCACCACACTACTCGGACTGCGGCATATTATAATGAGTATTTGCTGCATGAACCGTCCGTCAATGAGAAAAGAGAAAACCGCGCCCAAGCTGATGGCTGCATTCGGCATTACGGACGAGAGCTTCTCAGTGTTCTGCACGGTTGACGATAGCAAGGCAAATGTCAGGTTTCTGATAGGCGTATTTGCCGAAATATGGTTGTCGTGGAATGTAGGGACGCTTATCGGAGCGTTGTCGTCGGATTTCTTGCCCGCTATAGTTACGGCAAGCCTTTCGATAGCGCTTTACGCCATGTTTACGGCGCTGCTCACTCCTGAGCTTACCCATAATGGACGGCTTGCATTGCTGGTGCTGATGACCGCCGTATGCAACACAATATTGGGCCTGGTAATTTCTCCGAGTTGGGCGCTGATAATATCCACGCTTGTTTGCGCGTTTATAGGGGTATTTTTCGTCGATCTGGGTACTGAGGGGGAAAATGACAGTGAACGGCAGTAAGATTTGCATTCTCATAGCGCTGATGGCAGTTTTGACTTACTTGCCGCGTGCCATACCGGCCGTGTTGGTAGACAAGCTGAAATTCGGACCTAAAATAAATAAGTTTCTGAATCTCATACCCTACACGGCAATGGCCGCGCTTATTTTTCCCGGAGTGTTTACTGTTGACTCCGATAATTACGCGATAGGGATAGTCGGCGTGGCGGCAGCGGCGCTGCTCGCATGGCGCAAGTGTCCCGTAATGGTGTGCGTATTGGCGGCTATTGCGGTTGATTTTGCGCTTTATATGTTTGTATTCCCCTTGGGAGTTTGATACCGCCGCGCAAGATAAAAACAAAATTGGAGGTATTTGTTATGTTGGAAAATGGAATGGCCGCACCCGAGTTCACGCTTTTGGACAAGGACGGAAATGAGGTCTCTTTGACGATGTTTCGCGGAAAGAAGGTAGTGTTGTATTTCTATGCACGAGACAACACATCTGGGTGCACAAGGCAAGCGTGCGCTTTTGCGGCGAATTATGATGAATTTAAGGAAATGGGCGTTGAGATTATAGGCATAAGCAAGGACAGCGCCGCTTCGCACAAGCGTTTTGCCGAAAGGAATTCGCTGCCGTTTATTTTGCTCTCCGACCCCGAACGCCGGGCGATTGAGGCATACGGCGTGTGGCAGGAGAAAAAGCTTTACGGAAAGGTGAGCATGGGAGTTGTCCGCACCACATTTATTATAGACGAGAACGGCGTTATCGAAAGGATTATGCCAAAGGTTAAGCCCGACACAAACGCCGCTGACGTTTTGAAATATCTGAAAGGTGAGAAAATGTGAGAAAAGTTCAGATGGAGTAATCCATCAGTTTAACGCTTATTTCTCCCGACGAGAGGATCTCCTCGCCGCCGTCATAATAGCGCACATGAAGATTGCAATTGTAATCTATCGAGAGCGCCTTGGCGGGGCGGGGTTTTTCTTTGCCCAGCACAAGTATATCTTTTCCCACTACTATGGAGCGCCGCACGTACTCGTCAAAGAAGGGGTGCTGAGGCAGATTGTCGTACCACTGAGTGAAATAACTTATTATTCCCGCCGCGATTCTGTTTCGCATGTCGGCTGGAGGCATTTGTCTGCCAAACACCGAGCCTGCAATGTCCTTTATCTCATCGGGAAAACCGTCCGTCGGGTCGCATATGTTCACGCCTATGCCCGCAACGGCGTATTCCAGTGTGCCGCTCTCCATATCATATGTCGCCTCTGTGAGTATTCCGCAAATTTTTCTGCCATCCACAAACACGTCGTTGACCCATTTTATGCCAGCTTGTCTGCCCGATATTTCCTCCACCGCGCGTGCCACAGCAACGGCGGCAGCCGTTGTAATGAACAACGCTTCCTGAGCCATCACATGGGGACGAAGCAATATGCTCAGATACAGCCCTGTCGATGTGGGAGAATAAAACTTTCTGTTCATTCTTCCCCTTCCCGCAGTCTGTTCACACGCAACAAGCACTGTGAATTCGGGCGCACCGGCAGCCGCCATCTCTTTGAGCACCGTATTGGTCGATGTTATTGACTTGTACACTCGCAAATCAAATCTGTCTCCCGTGCTGCCAAGGTATTTCTTTATGCCGTGTACTGAAAGCACGTCGCTCTCTTCCCTGAGGCGATATCCTCTGCCGCTCACAGAGTCGAAGCAATACCCTTCCTCTTCGAGCTGCCTGACCGCCTTCCACACGGCGTTGCGGCTGACGTTCAGCTTGGCGGCAAGCTCTCCTCCTGAGAGAAACTCACCTTTGTTACCCTCAAATATGTCGAGAATTTTTTCCTTTACAGTCATAATGCAAATTCACTTTCCTTTAGTGAGCGCTTGTGTTGATGAATTCCGCCTTGTCCTTTGAATACAGAATTTTTTGTCCCATATACAGCCCGTAGTAGCCCGACAGCATATAGCTGGTTGCGACAGCCACGGCGAAGAATATCAGTCCATGCGCACCGAACATCTCGATAGACAGAATCATAGATGTTATGGGACAATTTGTAACTCCGCAAAACACCGCAATCATGCCGATGGCCGCGGCAAACGGACCGTTTATCCCCAAAAACTGCGACACAAGGCAACCGAAAGTTGCACCAACTACGAACGATGGAACTATCTCGCCGCCTCGGAAGCCTGCCCCGAGCGTTATTGCCGTGAACAGGAGCTTCATTATAAAGTCATAAGGCATGGTCCGCCCGTACAGCACCGCCTGGTTCACAAGATTCATGCTTGCGCCGTTATAATCACCGTTGCCCATTATATATGTCAAATTTATGAGCACAAGACCGCACACCACGATCCTTATGTATTTATTCTTATATAGAGCCTTGAGAAGATTCCCAACGCCGTGCATTGTTATGCAGAACACAATGCTCAGCAAACTGCACGCTATGGCGAGCAGTGTCACCTTTACGACCGAAGGAATGGTTATATCCGGATATGCGGACAGTTGGAAGAATGTCTTTTCCACCCCGCAGCGCACGGCAATGCAATAGCCCACAAGAGCCGACAGCACGCATGGCACCAGTGCGGAATAGTACATCGCGCCCACGCTAATGACCTCCATCGAGAACACGGCCGCTGTCACAGGCGTGCCAAAAAGCGCGGAAAATGCCGCGCTCATGCCGCACATTATGATTAATTTCTGATCCTTTCCGTCAAGCCTTAGCAGGCGGCCTATCCAGTACCCTATTCCTCCGCCCATCTGTATTGCCGCGCCCTCGCGCCCTGCTGAACCGCCCGCGAGATGAGTGAGCACCGTTGAAATGAATATAAGCGGCGCAGTGAATATAGGGGGCTTTTCCTCACTGCGCACCGAGATCAGGATCATGTTGGTGCCTCGGTCGTTGTCCATGCCGCAGGCTTTGTAGCTCGCCACTATAACTATGCCCACAAGCGGCAGCAGCCAAACCATCTGCTGCTCCGAGTTTGCAAATGTCTTAGCGGAGATGTCTATCAGATAGTGAAACAGAGTTCCTATGCTGCCCACTGCCACGCCGATGATGATTGCGCAGATATTCCATTTGAAAAACATCTTGAAGTGTGTGGCTCCGTGCTTTAGCTGTTCTTTGTAAAGTTCCAAAAATCTCACCGTTTCTCAATACCGCTCTTTGACAAAAGTACGACAAAAACATTCTGCAAAGAATATATGTTTTTCCAAGCATTTTTGTCCTCTTTCAATCCAAGATTAGTTATAAAATAAATCGACGAACCGCATCCGGATCGGTCCGCTAACGCCATTGGCCGCTACCTACTCCAAAAATACAGTCCGTCGAACATTATACCACAAATTCAGTTATACGTCAAATCTCAATTAACTCGCCTTGTTCAGTTGTACATAGCCGAAAGTCTCTTTTCGACTTCCTTGAGGAAGTCTTCGGTATTCACCTTTGTTTTGTTCTCCAGTGTTGAGAGCAAATAAAGGTCGCCTGTCATCACACCTTCTTCGATGGTTTGAATTGTGGCTTTTTCCAGATTGTCTGCGAACGCGCAGAGGTCGGGAGTGTCATCAAATTCGCCGCGCTTTCTGAGCGCTCCCGTCCAAGCAAAGAGAGTTGCAACCGAGTTGGTGGAGGTCTCCTCACCCTTGAGGTGCTTATAGTAGTGGCGCTGAACCGTGCCGTGGGCCGCCTCGTATTCATATACTCCGTCGGGGGAAACAAGCACGCTGGTCATCATCGCGAGAGAGCCGAAAGCTGTCGCTATCATATCGCTCATAACATCGCCGTCGTAATTCTTGCAGGCCCAGATGTAACCGCCTTCACTGCGAATAACTCTCGCTACCGCGTCGTCGATGAGGGTGTAGAAATACTCGATGCCCGCTGTGGCAAATTTATCCTTGTATTCGTTGTCGAAAATTTCCTGAAAAATATCTTTAAAGCGGTGATCGTACTTCTTGCTTATTGTGTCCTTACTTGCGAACCAGACGTCCTGTTTTTGGTCAAGAGCGTAGTTGAAACAAGCTCTTGCAAAGGAGCTTATACTGCTGTCAAGGTTGTGCATACCCTGAATGATGCCGTCCGACTTGGTAAAATCATGAATGAGGCTCCTCTCCTCCGTGCCATCGGGCTTGGTGACGCACAGTTCGGCCTTGGAGCCTTTTTCAACCACCATTTCCGTGTTCTTATAAACGTCTCCGTATGCGTGACGGGCAATACAGATGGGCTTCTTCCATGTGGGAATATAGGGCGTAATGCCGTTGACGAGAATGGGCGAACGGAAAACAGTGCCGTCAAGAATGGCGCGGATAGTGCCGTTGGGCGACTTCCACATCTCCTTAAGATTGTACTCGGATATTCTTGCAGCGTTGGGTGTGATAGTGGCGCACTTCACCGCAACCCCGTATTTTTTTGTAGCTTCGGCGCTCTCCACCGTAACCCTGTCGTCTGTTTCATTTCGATGAACCAAGCCGAGATCGTAGTACTCGGATTTGAGGTCAACGTAGGGAAGAATGAGGATATCCTTTATCATCTTCCAAATGATACGTGTCATCTCGTCGCCGTCCATTTCAACCAGCGGAGTTTTCATTTGAATTTTTTCCATTTTAGTCAGCTTCCTTTGCAATAGAATTTTTTATTATTATCTTTCACTGATCGGCTTGTAGGGCATATGAGTGCCGACATATTTGTAGGCGGGTCGGATTATCTTGCCTTTGTTTATGATTTCCTCCAAGCGGTGAGCACTCCAGCCGGAAATTCTGGAGACAGCGAATATCGGCGTAAAGAGGCTCTCGGGAATACCGAGTATATCATATACAAAGCCGCTGTAGAAGTCTACATTCGCACAAATCGGTTTAAACAAATGTCTGTGTTCGGCAATGGTTTCTTTTGAAATGCGCTCCACTCTGTCGTAGAATGCAAATTCCTCTCCGCGTCCTTTTTCGGCGGCCAGTTTTTCAGCGTATCCCTTGAGTATTACTTCGCGCGGATCCGACTCAGTGTAGACGGCGTGACCTATGCCGTAGATGAGACCCGTGCCGTCAAACGCCTCTTTTCTCAGTATTTTGTTGAGGTATGCACGGATCTGATCCTCATCCTCCCAATTCTGCACATTTGCCATTATTTCCTCCATCATGTGTCTTACCTTGAGGTTGGCGCCGCCGTGGCGGAACCCCTTGAGTGAGGCTATTGCGGCGGACAGGGCGGAGTATGTATCGGTTCCGGAAGATGTGACGACATGGGTGGTGAAAGTGGAGTTGTTTCCTCCGCCATGCTCGGCATGGAGCACCAGCGCCACGTCAAGCACTTTGGCCTCCAGTTCGGTGAATTTGCCGTTGGGACGGAGCATATACAGCAGATTTTCCGCAGTGGAATACTCCTTCTTGGGATTTTTGATGACAAGATTCTGATCAAGCATTATGTGCTGATAAGCGTGATAGAGATACGTTGACATCACAGGCATTTTTGCGATTATTTGCAGGGACTGTCTAAGCACGTTTGCCGCAGAAATATCCTCGGGTGTGTCGTCATATGAATACAGGGTGAGCAAGCCCCTTTGCAGACCGTTCATTATGTTTTCGCTGGGCAGCTTCATGATGACGTCCCGAGTGAATTCATTGGAAAGGTTGCAGAAATCCGACATAACCTTCTTGAAGCGTTCAAACTGTTGCTCGTTGGGAAGTTCACCGAAAAGCAGAAGGTATGTGGTTTCCTCGAACGCGTAGCGCCTGTCTTTTACGCCGTCTATCAAATCGTACACATTATATCCCTGATAATACAGCGAGCCTTGGTCGGGCAGTTTCTTTCCTTCAACCGTTTTGGTGGCGACAACATCTGATATCTCGGTAAGTCCTGTAAGAACGCCCTTGCCGTTTGCGTCGCGCAAGCCTCGCATAACGCCGAATTCTTCGTAAAGATTTACATCAATCATTCCAGACATCATAGCGTTGTTGTAAAGCTCGTCGAACAGATCGGATTCACTGTTTTCAATGTGAATAACCTCGAATGGACTCATTTGTATCATCCTCCTCTTATGGGAATATTTTGGAGTTTATATCTTTTGCGATAAAAACATACCAGCAGAGTGTTATGATAAAAAAGAGCAAAGTCATGACATACTGTAAGATATGTCCAACGCCTTTGCTCCAACAATCTACTATTTAATTAATATATTAAACTATACCTCAGCTTTTGTCAAGCAGGAATCCTCTGCTAAAACTTAAAACATTTTAGTCATTTTAACCATTGATTTGAACCAATGATTTTAATTTACTTCGTCAGACCGCAAAATATCGTCTCAAATCTGCTGCATTTGCGATTGTGGCAATGCCGCTTTGGTGTGCAGTTGACCAATATGGTGTCTTCTCCTATCACTTCTATATCGCACCAGTCTATAATGCAGTCATCTTCTCGTCCAAGCAGCCCGAACAGCTTCAGCCTGCCGTAAATTATTATCGCCACGAGCTTGGCGTTGGCTGTATCCACCTCAACATCGCTGACATATCCCAGTCTTGTGCCGTCCTTCACGTTTATTACGTCCTTGTTCCTCATGTCCACAATACGGCAATTCATAGCGCACAGCCTTCCTTTCTGTAGTTAATGAAAATGTAAAAATAACACCTCATCAATCATAGTATTACAGAGCTGATAAAATAATAACTCTACAGACGGAGCAGTTGGGTATAATTAATAAAATTTTCATAATTAAATTTGATATTTGTGATTAATTTAATTTATAATATTACATGACTTACGTGAATTGTTGGAGATGGTATTTTTGTTCGACTGTGTAATGTCCAGATACAGGGACGAAATAATGCGCGATTTAGGCGATCTGGTGGCAATTGAATCTGTCGCGGAACCCGACTGTAAAGCACAGGGGTATCCGTTTGGACGCAAATCTGCGCAGGCGATTGGATTTATGCTCTCACTGGCCGAATCCATGGGACTTTCGACTGAAAATTGCGGCAACTACGCCTGTCACGCCCAACTCGGCGAGGGCGGAGACGACTATGCGGCGGTGCTGTCACACGTTGACGTCGTGCCGGTTGGCGACGGCTGGAGCACCGAACCGCTGACACTCACAGAAAAGGACGGATACCTCTACGGACGCGGCGTTGCGGACGACAAGGGTGCGGCAATAATATCGCTGTATTGCCTCAAGGCGATGAAAGACAACGGCGTTAAGTTAAAACGACCGATACGCTGCATATTCGGAGGCGGCGAAGAAATAGGAATGGACGATATGGCACATTATTTCTCAAAGCACCCGCTTCCCGCGTTCGCCTTTACTCCCGACGCGGATTATCCCGCCTGCAATTGCGAGAAGGGGATACTCCATCTTCGCCTGAGCGGAAAGAGCGCCCCTGCGATCCGCGAAATTTCAGGCGGCACGGCGATAAACTGTGTTGCGGACAGCTGCCGGGCGGTGTTAGAGTGTGACGTGAAAATTGCCGAGCGGATTTGCACGAGAGTTGCCGAGCTTGGCGCAACGTGTAAATTTAAGTGTGATGAAAATACGGTTATATTCGAGACGAAGGGTGTGTCGGCGCACGCCATGTGTCCCGAAAAGGGCGTAAACGCGGTTGACACATTCCTGATTGCCGCGGCGGAAAGCGGAATTCTGAACGATGACAGCGCAGAGAAATTTTTTGCCGAGAGAATATGCGGCGGTCTGTGCGGGGAAAAGATAGGAGTTGACTGCTGTGACGATATTTCCGGCGGGCTGACAATGAATGTCGGTACGCTCTCCAAAAACGGCAATGAGATATCGCTCGGCGTCGATATAAGATATCCTGCATCGCTCGACAGCGGCGGAATAATTGAAACAATGACACAAGAAGCAGAAAAATTCGGTGTAAAATTGGAGATAACCGGGGATAACAAACCGCTTTTCGTCCCCGAAAATCATCCGCTCATAATTGCTCTGGGCGAGTGCTACACCGAAATTACAGGCAAGCCGATGAAGCCCGTGTCGATGGGCGGGGGAACATACGCACGTGCACTGGGAGGACGCGGAGTGGCCTTTGGACCTGTGTTTCCCGACGCACGCCCCAGCAATCTTCATATGCCTGACGAAAATCTCAGCCTGAATGAATTCATGCTGCACGCAGAGATATGCTATCGCGCTATGTGCCGTCTTGCTCAGCTCGACGGGCAATGAACAAACTGAAGAATGCGCTCGGGGCGCTTGGCATCACCCGTGCGGATATTGTGCTCACAATCGCTTTGTTGGCATTCAGTGTGGCGGCAGGCTGCGTGATTTACGCACTGTCGCCTGAACCTCAATATGTATCGGTGAATGTGGGCGGCGTGGAGATATGTCGGCTTTCACTCCAAAATGACGTCATATACAAAATTTCGGAGAGCAACACCATTGAGATATCAGGTGGCAGTGTGCGTATGATATACGCCGATTGCCCGGATAAGATTTGTATGCACACGGGAAGGATTTCCAAGAGTGGGCAATCAATAGTCTGCGCACCCAACCGTGTGGTTGTGTCCATAACGGGTGGCGGTTCGGGCGAATTTGATGTGAAAACAAATTGAGGGAGATGTGGAAATGAACAATCAAGATATAAAAACATTCAGTTATCTTTCGTACATAGGTCCGTTTTTTCTGATAGGGCTTTTCAGCGATAACCGCAAAAATCCAAAACTACGCTTTCATCTCAATCAGGGCATGATTTTGGCTATTTGCGAGGCGGTGGGTTTGACGGTACACTACATTGTGGATATGTTCCTCGGGCATATCCCAATAATATCCATAATACCTTCGGTGTTGCTTATATTCATTACACTTTGCTCGATAGCTTTAAGCCTGTTAGGCATTTTCAATGTCGCCTCAGACAAGCTCAATCCTCTGCCTGTAATAGGCTCTGTCAATCTCTTGAGATAATCATAATAATTCGGAGTGATAATAATTGTCCCGTAAAATGCTAAAATTCTCAGCATTGACAATTGTGTTGTCGATTCTTCTGACCGTGTTTTCATCGTGCGGTAAAAATGAAAAGAAGCATTTTGTCATGAGAACCTACAGCACTTTCGGAGAGGAAAGTGACTTGGCTGCCTATTCCGAAATAATAACCGAATACACAAAAGATCATAAAAATGTTACGATAAACGATACTACCACCACGCAATCCAACAGCTACAAAATGGCGCTGTCGATCGCCTCTACCTATCGCGGGGCAAATTCGCCCGACGTGGTGTATTTTTCGTCCATGAAGGATATGAGTGAGCTGTCGGACTTCTTTATGACGGTAGACGAAATACGTGCGGACTATCCAAAGTTCGCCGCCGGAATTTCCGAAGCGGCCATAGACAGTGCGGCGGCAGACGATGGAGGAAGGTACTGCATACCGGTGCGCGGCGACTGGCAGGGAATTGTGGTGAACGCAGCGCTTTTCCGCAGCAGCAAGCTGAGAATTCCCGAGACCTGGGAGGACATAGTCAGGGCGGCCAGCCACTTCCAAAAGGGCGACGTTTATCTTTTTGCCAATTCTCTTGACGACAGCAGTGCGTTGATGGAATATCTCGTGCGCGGTTTGGGAGGTGTAAAATCGGTAAACTCCGCCATGGAGGGCAATCCCGACAATTGCTGGACGCAGGTCTTGGAGGCGGTTGAGCAGCTCGACGAGATGCGCGCGTTCCCGAGTATGCCGCAGGAGGCATTCGATTATCTGGTTTCAAAGTCCGACTTAAAGAACACCTCACAGGATCAATTGCCTTCCGCTGTAGATTTGTATAACAGCGGCAAAGCTGCGATCCTTCTGATAGACAACACGATGTGCGGCAGCATAAACACCGATATAGACAGCCAATACATAGCCATGCCGCAGCTTGGCACGGTTACTTCAGAGCAAACCACCACTGCTGCAAGCGACTATTCTACGAGCGTCGAACCGGGACCGCTGTACCCGAAATTTACCGCCAACACGCTTCCGCCCACTCAAGCGCCGAATTCAGGCTCGGGCCAGACGACATCAGTATCCTCATATCAAACAGGCGCCACTAATGCGTTGCCCGTCTCACCTTCTGATGACGAGGAGGACAAGTCGGCGACAGAAAACGGATTGTATGTAAATTTTTCGGAGGGATTTTACATCACAAAAAAGGCGTATTACGACAGCGATAAGCGGGAGGATATTCTGGATTTCGTTGAGGCTTTCATCAAGGAGCAAAACTGCATAAAGTTGTGCGGGGGAGAACACCGAGTTCCCGCTCTCGCGTCAATATCCGCCGATTCGGAAGACAAGCTAACTGATAAATCAAATATATATAATGCGGTTATAAAGTCTGTGCAGTCCGCCGATACGTTTATTGTTACGACGCAGATACATGAAAATCAATTCTTTTGGAACCATTGTTCAATGGCGGTGGCGTATATGTCAAAGGGAATTCTTACAAAAGATCAGGCGCTTCGGCTTATATCCGACACACAGATCACCGTTGCCGATGTTTCCAAGGAAAGGCGGTAATTTTTAATTTTATCGTTTTATTGGTTATTATTTGTTGAGCAACGCAAAATCTCACCGAGTTTTACGGCTCGGTGAGATTTATTGCGATAGGGGAAAGGTGAGTGTGTTTTTGAGAGAAACCGACAATAAAAAGCTTGGGATAGCCTATATAATAGCGTCGTCTTTTTCTTTTGCGATTATGAGCTTTTTTGTACGGCTGTCGGGCGATGGAATTCCCGTAATGCAAAAGAGCTTCTTCCGCAATCTTGTGGCGTTTTTTGTGGCGCTGGTCATGCTCAAAAAATCCCGAATTTCTTTTAAAATCGGCAAGGGCAATGCTGGTTATATGATGACGCGCGCCGTTGCAGGCACGCTGGGAATACTGTGCAATTTCTTTGCGGTTGATCATCTCAATCTCGCCGACGCTTCCATTCTCAATAAGCTGTCGCCTTTCTTTGCGGTGATATTCTCGATATTTCTCCTTAAAGAGAAGGTGAGACCTGTGGAATGGCTCACTTTGTCAGCGGCATTCGTGGGGGCGCTGTTTGTGATAAAGCCCTCGTTCAGCGTAGACTTTCTGTATTCCTCCGTGGGTACACTCGGAGGAATGATGGCGGGGCTTGCCTACGCCTGCGTGCGGAAGCTGGGCAAGAGCGGAGTTAAAGGTCCGGTAATCGTGATGTTTTTTTCGGGTTTTTCCTGCCTGTTCACGCTGCCCGCGCTGATATTCGATTTCACGCCCATGACAGCGCGCGAACTGGGCTGCCTGCTGCTGGCGGGCTGCGCGGCGGCGGTGGGACAGATAACTATAACGGCGGCGTATACCAAGGCCCCCGCCCGAGAGATATCGGTGTTCGACTACTCGCAGATAATATTCACAGCTTCTCTGGGATTTTTGTTTCTGCATCAAATACCCGATGTTTTAAGCGTTATCGGATATGCCGTAATAATCGGCGCAGCCGTATTCAAATGGAGATACAACATGAGAGAAATCGCTTCCTGAACCGCTTAAATAGTAATGGAGGTTGGGGTGAAATTTCTCATTATCCGTGAAATTTTATTATAAACTGTTACGTGACGTGAGAATCAGGAAAACTTAAAAAAGTTTTTGAGAATACAGAAAAAATCCCACAAACGCCTAAAATCAGGAGTTTGTGGGATCGGGACGGGTCTTTGCGCAACAGATAAACCCGTTCCATCATTTTCGATGATCAGTTTAGTGCGTTAAATAATTTTCAATCGGGTTGCGCGCTTGATTATTTCAGCAGCCGCAGCCATTTGCACCCGCAGAATTGTTTCCGCAGCCGCAGCCGTTCACGCCCGCCGACTGACTTCTGAGCATCTGTGCTTCGCTGAAATTCAAATCTCCTGCCTTGGGCGGGAAGAATTCGTCCGCCGGGAAGCTGATCTTCTTAAAGAGATCGCATGGGCTTTCATTTGCTGCGTCCGCGCAGATCTTGTCAGGCATACAGAAGTCGTAAACAGGCACGAGCATCTGAACCTGTCTCTCGAGCTGGATTATCATGAATATACCCAGCGTCACCTTGACTATCTTTTCTGCCATTCTGTGGTCGAAGCTGCCCGCAAACATTCTCGACACACAGTTTGGAACACAGCAGCACGGGTAATGCGCCTCGCACGCGGGGGCGAGCCGCGCGCCAAGTCCGATGGGTTCGGCAATCTGGACAGTAGCCCTCGGCAGATTGCCCGCAGGCATATTCTGATCGTCGTCGTCGCCGCACACGAAGTCCGAACTGAACACCTTTACGCTGCCCTCGCTGCCGTAGAGAATTGCCTTTTTGTTGTAAATGCAGAGTCCGCGAACCTCGCAGGACGGGCTTATCGGAGACACCGTGACGTCGAGCTTTACGCAGAAATAAACCGTAAGGTCTACCGAATAGTAGCCGCGATTAAACGGAACAGGCTCCGTGTCGATAACTACATTGATCACCTCCGCAGATCTGAGCCTTACACCCAAAGCGTTGTTGATGATGTCCTGATCGCGCTCCACGAAAAACACCTGTATGTCTTCCAAACACTCCCTGTCGCGGCAGGCGTCGTACACTCTTCCGGCGTTAATGCACACCGCCTCTTTGAAACAATCCTTGCGCGGTCTTTCTCCACACTGACAATTCCTGTCGGCCGCAGACTGACAATTTCGTTCACCCATTGATTATGTCCTCCTATATAATTTTTGCGATGTGGTCTTACTAATGCCGATTCCAATAAAATCGGAAAAAAATCGGGCATATGCTTTTTCCCAAGATTTTTTGTCCTGATTTTATCGGGGATTATTATAAATCACCTCGCATTACATAATATGTGAACGGCTGTCAAATGTTCTCAGCCTCAATTTAAAATTTAGGTCGAAAGGTCATGCCTATGATCTCGTCTATTGAGGCAGTTGAGCTGACAAACACGCCGAAACATATCAAATTAAAAAGCGTTATCATGGTGAGCGCAGGATATTAACTATTTCACCAAATCTTTTCTCGGTTTTTTCGATTGCAAAAAAGTAAGTGTTGTTGTCGTGGCACACATAGCAATTTACTGTTGAAATTCCGACGAGTATATTATATAATAGAGTTGATGATTGGACAAAGGGAGATGTTTATTTTGAGTAAGTCCAAAATTATAAGAAACATATCCGGTTTTATTCTGATACTCAACTGCGTAGTGCTGGCGGCGCTTTTTGGAATAATGCCGCTTGTCAAATATTCTGCCTGTCCGATACTCAAGGACAAGAGCGACAGTATATACAAAAAAGGAAGTCTTGCCTTTGTTCGCGAGATCGAGCCGGGTAAGCTGGACGAGGGCGATATAGTGGTTTACTACAGCGGGGATACTCCCATAGGCGCGGAAGTTCTGCGCAACGACAAGGCAAGTTCTACGCTGCTTTTGTCGGGCAGCGGCAGCACAAAATCACTGTCGTACAGAAAAATCAGCGGAAAGGGCGCGGGATTTTCGGTACCCTTCATGGGCAGTTATGCTAATTGGCTGATCAACGGCATAGGTGTTAATGTTACAGTGATATTCATGGGCGTGATGTTTGTGATATTTGCCGTTTCGGCAGTCATTGTGCGTGACAGCAATTGAATTTGATGTGTGTTTTAGATGGGATATAAAAATCCGCAAAAAGTCTCAGTGAAGTTTGACTTTCTGCGGATTTTTTATATTAATAGAGCGGAGTGTCGAAGACTTTATTTTGCCAGCTTGAAACCTATACCCCATACGGTTTCGATGTAATTCTCTTCAGAAACCGCACGAATTTTGCTTCTTATATTGCTGATGTGTACGTTTATCGTTTTATCCTCGCCCACATAGAAATCATTCCATGCGTATTCGTAAATTTCCTGTTTGCTGAATACCTTGTTTGGGTTGGCAAGCAGCAGTTCCAATATCTGAAATTCCTGACGCGTTAGTGAAAGCAGTGTCCCCGCCACGGTTACGGAATGATTCGTTCGGTCGAGAACCATACTTTTGTGCCTGAGCTTACCCGATAGATTTTCGATGCCGTTTATTTCTGCACTCCTGCGAAGCTGAACCTGAATGCGCGCTGTCAGTTCCTTTATCTCAAAAGGTTTTGTCAGATAATCGTCCGCGCCCGCCATGAGCAGATCCACCTTGTTATCCAGCGCATTTTTGGCCGACACCACAATAACCGGTGCCTTTGTGAACTCTCGCAGTTCCCGGAGCACATCTTCTCCGCTCTTTCCGGGCAGCATAAGGTCCAGCAGTATCAAGGCTGTATCCTTATTTCTGGCCTGCATAAGCCCCTCGGTACCCGAATATGCCTGCACACACTCGACACCTTCCACGGCACCGCAAATCGCATCTCTGATAAGGTTGTTTATTTCTACATTGTCCTCAATAATAAGTATATTCATTACTACCGAATCCTCTTTAGTGATACTTTTATTGTGAATATTCCGTCGGTCAAATCGGCGCTTATTCCGCCGCCCATGCGTTCAGTCAGCGACTTTGCTATGAACAGACCCAGTCCGGTTGAGCCGCTGTGGCGCGAGGAATCCGCCTTATAGAACCTTTCAAAGACCCGCGATACGTCAATGCTCTCTCCTTCGGGGACTCTGTTGCCCACCGATATTTCGATTGTTTCTCCAAGGTCTCCCTTACACGTCATGCTCACCGCAAGTTCGCTCTCACCGTGAACCAGCGCGTTTTTTATTATATTTTCAAGCACGCGTTTCAGAGCTGCTGAGTTGGCATTCACCATGTATATCTCGCTTGGAATGTCCACATCAGGTTCCAAACCGCACTGACCTATATCGTTGTAGAACGAGAACATAACGTCACAGAGCGTCTGCGTCAGATTTATTTCCCCGCATTCAAGCGTATACGAAGGATTTTCGAGCTTGACAAAGGTAAAAAGCTGCTCGGTCATATCCTGCAATTGCTGTATCCTGCCACCTATTATCCTGATGTATTTCTCGTTTAACATACTGTCACTTGAAGCTTGCAGCATTTGAAAGTATCCGTAAAGCGATGTAAGCGGAGTGCGAATATCGTGTGAAATTCCGGAAATGGTGTCTTTGAATGCGCACTCATTGTTTCGAGCGCGAATTTTAACGCTCCGCTTTTCGTCAATTATCCCGTTCATACAGTTGGCAAGCGTCAATATTGCCTTGTCATGTGTGGCAGTGGATATTTTTTTATTGCTGTCGTGCTCGTCAATAAATTTGCTTTGTTTGCACATATCAAATATCTGCCACCGAAGATTCAAGGCATACAGCCCCGCACCTACGGCGGCAATTGTCGATATTGCAGATATAACAACGGCGATAGTCAATAAGATCATTCCTGTCAAAAACATCGTTTGATGAACTGAATCGAATCAAGTACATTATACACCTCGAACGAGCAAATTGAAAGGACCTATGCGTTAATTAACATTTCGCTCACATCTTCCCATGTTTCGTCGCGGCGGTGCCCCACATTGTACAGTGAGGGCGGATAATTCTCAATACGAAAATTTGCGGCAACAGTTTCCCTATGCATTTTTTGCTTCCTTCAAAAATCACTTTATATCGCGTTTGGATATGAGTACAGCACCGGCGACGTTATAGATTACGAAAAACACGAGCGAGAGAATTACGGCATGAATAAGTGTCGAGTTATTTTGTGATACATCGGGGACATTTATAATGAAATTAGACTGATACAGAGACGGAAAATAATCTTCAATAACAATATCGTTTGATGTCCAGTCACTTAGCTTTTGGTTCAATACAGATATGATGCTCGTCACTATGTTGGAGGACGACAGAATAATATATGTGATCGAGGCGATCTTGCTTCCCGTCAGTTCGGTGAGGAATGCCGAGAACAATCCTATGCAGCAGAGCAGGCCGTATTGACCAATCAGATATTTGATGAACTCTTTCATGTAGATGAATTTAAAATTATCTATCACTACACTTGAAACTGTCAATGAGGCAGCCGTTGCAAGAAAAACGATCACAGCCGTGTAAACTAATATGCATACTGCCCTCGATGCTTGAAAATAATATCTGTTTGTGACGTGGCTGACCACATTCTTGCAGAAGCCATCTTTATAAAAATTGCCAACGAAGCAGGCGGCAAATATAGCGCAAAATATGCACGACATCGATATAAAATCACTGGTTAAAGTTACTGGACACATGATAAACTCTTCCTCAGACATCATAGTAATCTCAATTATGCCGTCTTCTGACGTCTGAAATCCGTTTATAAATTCAGGCGTTATACACGTAATGGCAATAGTGATAGTCACAAAAACAGCAAACGTGATATAAAAACTGAGAGTTTTAGACATCCGATATAACTCCATTTTTATTACATTTAACATGATTCAAAATCCTTTCGTTTGCTCAGTTTGCTTTGTTTATCAGGTCGATAAAATAATCCTCCAAGCTTTTGCTTTTCTTTCCTATCGACTGTACGGCGATTCCGGCATTGCTCAAAGCAAAGTTTATTTTGGCTCCATCGTCTATGTGGTTGAACAGATAAATGGTTTGACTATCCGCCACCTTATAGCTGATATCGCCCATTTCGTCCAGTACTACGCACGCCTTTTCGGGAGTATCTGTCACGATTTCCAATCTGGCGGCGCATTTTTCCAAAAGCTGATCGCGGCTTATCTGTTCGATGAGTATACCGTTGTTGATTATGCCGTAGTGAGTGGATATTTTTGATAATTCCTCAAGAATATGGCTGGAAATTATGACTGTGATACCGCGTTCGCGATTGATTTTTTGAATGATGTCGCGCACCTCGATGATTCCCTGCGGATCAAGGCCGTTAATAGGTTCGTCGAGAATAAGCAGATCCGGTTCGCCCACTAAGGCCATTGCGATGCCGAGGCGCTGTTTCATGCCAAGTGAAAAATTGCACACCGTCTTTTTGCCGACGTAATCCAGCCCCACAAGCGTGAGTTTTTCGTTAATATAATCCTTGGAGTAAACGCCGCAGCACATGGCTTTGAGCCTCAGGTTTTCAAATGCATTCAGACTTTTATAAACGCCTGGCTGTTCGATGAGGCAGCCAACACGCTCGAATGCGGCGTTGATTTTGCCGTCGGTCGAGTTGAATCCCATTATTTCCATTTCGCCCGAAGTGGGCAGTGCCAATCCCGAAATCATGCGAAGAAATGTGGTTTTTCCCGCGCCGTTGCGTCCGATAAGTCCATAAATTGCGCCGCGCTCTATTTGTATCGAAACGCCGTTCACAGCTTTTTGTTTCTTGAATTGCTTGGTGAGCTGATTTGTCTTAAGAATATATTCCATTGCTTAGATCCTCCCTCTGAAATTATGTAAGCATTATAACTGTAAAAATTTATAACATCGCAAAGAAAAGTTTAAGAAATGTTTAATATTGGACCTTTGCAAATATTGACATTCAAATGGAGATTTTCATCCAACTTTAGAAACTCAGCACATACGGAGAAATATTGAAAATTACTGAAAGATACGGTTTGTGCAGGATTGTAACAGCAATGGCAGATCTGATCTCGAATGTTGCATTGAGGCGAATATCTGGAGCTATGAAACTATACAGATATAACATATAATATAAAAAATAAAAAAACTTCTTGACAAACAGGGAAATAGCTGATATAATAATGAAGCTGTGACGCGGAGGATGCGCCGCAGTTGGCAAGTGGCCCGGTAGTTCAGCTGGTTAGAACGCTAGCCTGTCACGCTAGAGGTCGACGGTTCGAACCCGTTCCGGGTCGCCATTTTGCTGTTATAGCTCAGTAGGCAGAGCACTTCCTTGGTAAGGAAGAGGTCACCAGTTCGAATCTGGTTAACAGCTCCATGAAACTACCCCGAAACGCCTACAACACGGTGTTTCGGGGATTTTTGTTGTTATAAATGAACCTTGAAATATGTGTGAATTTTAGTAGTGTAGGGTACACGGTAGGGTACAAATCACGTTGCCGGCAACTTTATTTTTTCAATCTCGCTGCAAAGAAAATCACTGTCTAAAGCTACATAATGTTTGTCAGTAACATTGTCATAATCTGTATGTCCTATAATTCGTGCAAGCGTATCTTTCTCAACCCCGGCCTCTCTTGCTAACGACGCAAACGTGTGACGCGTGCAGTGCGGTGTTAATCGAGGTTTCCCCCCTACCTGTATCTCCTCTTTGCTCAGAATTCCAAGGTCGGCAAGATAATTATAGAACCATTGATTCCTGAATACCTTGGTACTTACGGACTTACCAGACGATTGTATAAATGGTTTCCCATCTTCACCTTTCAGAGATAAAACATATGGCCGTATTGCTGATATTATTGGTATTGTGCGATTTCTACCTGCTTCGGTCTTTTCGCCACCCACAAAGCACCATTTATCGATATAAACATCTTCGTTTTTCAACGCCAGCAATTCACCTATTCGCATACCGCTATATATAAGTATCAATATAGCTTTTGCTTCTATATCTTGATCATGTTCAAACAAAAGTCGAATTTCATCATTTGTGAATATATCTTTTTCTCTTTTGTTATTTTGTGGTAGGGATAACAGCAATGCATAGTTTTTGTCCATCACATCTTCTTTCATTGCATTTTGGCAAAGGATTGATGATAAGTTTCGCATTTTTTCACACACAGCACGCGATTTTCCCTCGCTATCGGCTTTATCAATAATAATTTGCAAATCGGCGGTTTTTATATCGCGCATCTTTATACTTTTTATATCCACAAAGTATTTCCAAGCCGACCTATGTGTTGTTTGAGAAGATTTTGAGAGCTTGGCAAATTCTCGGCTTTCTTCATACTCCTTATAAAATTTTTCAATGCTCCAATTTATCTTAGGGCTGCTTTGCTTACCTAACAGATAGGCGTTTAATGCTTCTGTCGCCTGCCTTTTATCGACGTATGTGCCATAAAATGACCGTTTCCCACTCTGCGTTATGTAAACGGCATAAGGCTTAGTCCTGTTTCCTTGCAGCTTTCTGATTTGCCCTTGACCGTTCCCTCTTTTTTTGGCTCTTTTCTTGACTGGTCCCTTAATCAAATTTACACCACAATGCAAGCAGAATTTAGAACCATTGGGGATCGCCTGTTTACATTTCTTGCAAATCATAAAAAAATCCTCCTTAACATTTGACATCAAGAGAAAAATATGTTATCATAATGATAGACTTCACTCTTGGTATAAGTTTTGTGAATTTTCCTCTATCTGACTGTTTGGCGACTGGACAGATAGAGGAATTTTTTAATTGCCAAAACATGACCTTAATAATAAGATGAAAATAATAATTACTATTATCATTAGCCATTTAGATTTCCGTTGCCCCCCGGATGTTTGTGATGGATTAACATTCTGAGTCTCTTTAATCATGGGCGGTTCTGTGGGCTGACTTTTTGCAACTGTAGTTTGCTGAATATATTCTTTGGATATTTTCAATTGAATTTGTGAACAAATAATTTCGACGAGATCTTTATCATCATTCATCATCGACAAAACTAATCCGGCTAAATCTTCATTAGAAATTAATAAATCAGAAATTAATGGATTGGATTCTAAACACTTATTAAAGTCGGAAATAAGACTTTTAAAGAAATCATCGTCGGAATATTCTTCTTCACGTTTAATTACTTTTAGAGCCTTTATCGGAAAGTACAACCAATCTTTAACAGTAAATCCCTGTGAGATATATTCATCTGAAAATATTTCGGCATATGAATTATTATAAACATTGACACATATCTTGTATCTGTTTCTCAATTCACAATTTACTCTTAAAAATATTCCCTCAGCAATCAAGAATAATGCTTGATTATAATTTTTGTTTTCTTCTAATAAAAATTCAGCCATCAAAAAACGATTTTGTATGTAATAACTATAGTCACCACGTTCTATACTGTTCATTGCTTTTAAAGTATATTCGTTTAATCTTCCCCAAATATAATCTCTGAAATTAGCTTTTGGGTGTTCATGCAGATATTCGTTCGTTTCCCATATCGAAACCCCATAGGTGTAACCTGATTTATGAAAATATGGTACATAAGGATTTTTTTCCAATTCAGCCTTTCCTATATCTGTCAATTCATAACCACGTTTTTTCACATTTTCTTCAAAAAAAATGCTGTCGGCATTTTGAATCAATCGCTCTATAAGTTCAGACTTTTTCCCGGATTATTTTAGTCCTAAAAGTTTTAGCAACTCTTTTAGTTCTGGAATCTTGTAATTTTTTAGGCTGTCTTCGGCCGAAACCTTTTTGATAAAGCCTCTATCGCAAAGAGAATTTAACAATGCTCTAGGATTATCAACCCCGTATTTATAATACCAAAATGACTGAAAAGATTTATATTCAGTATCATACGACCTTGCATAGTACAGCATAAGAATTTCCGGTATACTCAATCCACCTTGGCTAAGATGAGACTTTTTGACTAAATCCTTAATTTCCTTTATTTGTTGTCTGCGCTGTTCCTCTATATCGTCAATAATATCAGGCATATACTATTCACCTCAAAAAGATTTATTTGCTGTCAGTCTTAATGAGCATCTTTTATCAAAGAATTGTTTGATTTTGCTTCCAAAATCCATGTCTTACCTCCGTTTCGCACCGATAATCCAAATCAGTCGGTGCTTTTTATTTTTTTCTCAGTTCGTTCAAATAAATAATAGGCGCGATTTCTAAGCTTTTAGCCTGTTTACTATTTCTATAAATCTATCCCTGTAATTCTCTAAGTCGTATATATTGTCTAGTGTGAATTTTTCTTTACCCTTTTCAGTGGTAGGAAAGACCAATATTTTTCTGCTGTCAGTCAATATCAATCGGCATATCCACTTCCTGCCATTGTCTTTATAGAGAATATTGAAATAAGACAAAGTGTCTCTATATGTTATATCAGACATAGGAACAATATCTTTTAGCATATTTTTAATAATAAAGTATGCCTCAAGTTCTTCTGCTGTTGTGATAATTTGCTTTGCCTTGCTGTCGCCGCTGTCAAGTTCACTGTCTTTCGCTGACGGTTCGGCACTATCTACTGATTCTTGTGCTTTAGAAATATTTCCTACCGATACATCGCTATTAAATGCAGCTTTGATTTTATCATTCATCAACTCACTTATATAATTATTCAGCGATTTTTGTAATATCGGCTTAAAAGTATCTATAATATTCTGGGTTTTCACGCCCGAATACGCACGGGAGAGAAAAAACTTCGTGAAATTATCTGACGGGTTTTGAAGCTCACTGGCAAAAATATTCTTGAACTCATTCTCATATTTTAATTCCGATGCAGTGCTGAATACTTCCTCGGGATTGAAATTCGATTTATTAAACTTTTTTAGTTCGCCAACTTGACTTTCTTTTATATTGAGAATATCAATCTCAAGAAATGGAGTAGAATCCATTTTATTCGGCGCGTCAAGGTCTGTATAAAATTTATATATAATGCCATTGGTGAGTATGGCAAATTTTGCTGGAGTAGTTGAGAAATATCTAAATAGCTGGCTATCATGCTTTTCCAGTTTTTCTCCGCACCACTTAGCTTCAATAAGTATTATCGGTTCGCCGTTCTGCACTATAGCATAGTCAACTTTTTCTCCCTTCTTTATACCTACATCCGCAGAAAATTCCGGAACGAACTCAGACGGATTAAACACATCGTAACCGAGCATAGCAAAAAAAGGAACGATAATTGACATCTTGGTAGCTTCTTCCGTCAAAAGGTTGTCTTTGATTGTTTCAACCTTTTTAGAAAACTGTTTCAACTGATCTACAAAGTCCATATTAATACCTCCAAAAATTTTCACACCGGATAACTTTCGTTATTCGGTGTTTTTATTTATTCTTCAGTTCATTCAAATAAATAATAGCCTCGGCACGCTTTACTAGTGGCAAGCCCTCGATAAGTTGTACTAATTCAGCGGCTTTTTTTATTATCTATGTAATTATAAATCATCAACATCAATTCAGTACGCTGTCGAAAATCCATTTGAGAAATTATTCTATAAAATTCTTTCATAAATTGGTCACAATCTGTATTGTTAATGCTAAGGTTAGCATTATTGTCACCTGTAATATTTCCAACTGTGATAGTCGCCTGCATATCTGGCTGATCTGTCCTTCCTAAAAGATAGTCTGTAGATGTATCAAGGGCATCTGCTATTTTGGCGAGTGTATCGGCTTTAGGCATAGATTTATTTGAATTATCAAGTGTATTTTTACTCAAACCGATTTCGGGCAGCATTTTATATGCTTTAAGGCCGCGTTTTTCGATTTCAAACAGTATACGGGATTTGATATCAGATACGTTATATTCATTATCCATAAAGTTACCCCTTAAAAATTGTGCAATAACACATTTTTCTAAAGTTTTAGGAAAATGTGTTGACATTCCCAAAACTTTAGAATATAATATAATCAAGCTATTACGAAGGGCATAGAAATCCCCTAGTTAAGACTTGCAACACAATAATATTAAATTGTACTTCACAATACAATTATACTTTATTTTTTCTCAAAGTCAATAGCTTGTCTATAATTTTGTCGAAATCGAGGTGATTTAGCGATGTTGATGGATACAACGGCAAAGTAGAATTTATCAGTATTGAGCTAGAAATGCTTTGAGAGGTCAAGAACAGAAAGGATGATGAAGTATGTCATTGGCAGACAACATAAAATTTCGCAGAAAAGAAAAAGGGCTTTCGCAATGTGAATTAGCTCAAAAAATCGGCATTTCACAGCCCACGCTAGCGCAATATGAAAAAGGCGTGAGATCACCATCAATGGTAACAGGTGTTGAACTTGACCGAGCGCTTGGGACAACGGCTGAAAAGCTCGTTGAGGAGTAGAAAGAGAGGACTATGAAAATGGCAATGCAGAACGAAGGCGCGAAGATTGTTGCGTTCATACCGGCATTAACCCTCAGGCGTTACGAGATTTGCCGGAAATGCGGATTTGACTGGAACGTCAGCAGACAGGCGAAGATCTCCCAAAGTGGATATCTCTGCCCGGAATGCAGGAATAAATGCAGAAAGGTGGTGCAGAAAAGTGACAACATACATTCCAACATTGACTGTGAAGCAAGTTTATGAGCGCATGAGCGAACTCGGGCTCAAAACCTCGGAAAAAAAGATTCGAGCAATGATCGACCAAGGGAAATATCCGTGGGGCGTAAGCTGCCAAATGGCACATCGTGAATATGAGATTTACGAGGTGCTGTTTGACTTATGGCTCGAATCCGTCACCAAGACAATTGACGAAGAAGCCCTGTTTGATTGGGGTGACGACAGCGAAGCCGAAACGGAAGGAGGCGAAGCACAATGAGCAACAAGCACATCATCATAACATACTGTCTAGGTTTGATAGCCGAGATGGCTTTGGCAATCGCCGCAGCATACGAAGCAATTCGCATTATTGGCTGGCTGCTTGAGTGCATAACCAATCTCATTACCATTGACATGATACCGTGGCTTTGGCTGTTGGTTTTCGCCATAGTGATTGGCACGTCATGGTATGACAGTAAAAACTCGATTGAAGCTCAAAGAGGAGATGAGAATGAATAAAAAACAAAGCCAAGGGCGTCCCACTACGGTGCCGTTTACAGCAGAAGAACTTATGTCGATGTTTGGGCTTACAGTGGAACAGGCGATATACAGAGGTTACAAGATTGTAAAAAAGAAAAAGCCACCTCGGGAGAGAGCACTTCCTCGGTGGCAAAGATAAAAAATCACGATTGAAGTATAACATATCCAAAGGAGAAAATCAAGCATATGGAAAAAAACTCGAAAAGATACTCGAAAAACACGTTAAATGGCTTAACAACGAGCCTGACGGAGGACGAGCGAACCTCAGCGGGGCAGACCTCAGCGGAACAAACCTCATCTGCGCACACCTCAGCGGGGCGAACCTCGGAGGGGCAGACCTCATCGGGGCAGACCTCAACGGGGCAGACCTCATCGGGGCAAATCTCAACAGGGCAGACCTCAACGAGGCAAACATCAGCTGGGCAAATCTCAGCGAGGCAGACCTCAGAGCGGCAAACCTCAACGGAGCAGACCTCAGCTGGGCACACCTCAACGAGGCAGACCTTAGCGGGGCAGACCTCAGAGGAGCAAGCCTCAGCTGGGCAGACCTTAGTCAATCCGTAGGTCTTTTGTCACCAGTAAAATTTATTTCTGAAAATTTTGAATCAACGTCGGAAGGGATTTTAGCATATAAAGTTTTCAATGGAGTTCACAAAGCCCCACAATCATGGCAAATAGCAGAGGGCAGCGTTATTGAAGAGAGCGTTAACCCCAATCGTTCTGAACTCTGCGGTTGCGGAATTAATGTCGCTCCGCTCAATTGGGTAAAGCCCAATTACGATGGCGATATATGGAAAGTTCTTATTAAATGGGAGTGGCTTGCCGGGGTTGTTGTGCCTTACAACACCACTGGGCAGATACGTTGTGAAAAAGTTCAATTGATTGAGACCATTGGAGGTTAAAAAAATGAATAAAAATGAGAGTTTCAAGCTGCAGTCAAATAGTGAACTCGTTGAAGAAATATTAAGTCATTCAGCTCGTTTACCTGGGACAACTACATCTACGCTGCTTACGCGTGCCGCCGAGAGAATTTTGGGGTTGGACGCAAAAATCGAAGCATTGATAACTGAAAATGAATCTTTGCTGAAATGCAACGAAAATATCCACTCTTCAACGTCAAGATATGATTAT
Organism: uncultured Clostridia bacterium; assembly: GCA_947581635.1. Lineage (GTDB taxonomy): Bacteria > Bacillota > Clostridia > Oscillospirales > Acutalibacteraceae > RUG762. The sequence continues at coordinate 66,998 of CANPVE010000002.1, forward strand.
TCTGGTACATTGAACGAGTTCATGGAATCGGGCGAACAGTATAAGATGTTATGTGTAGCTACGGGAAAGAGTGGACGTGAGGGTATACCCAGCGCGAAAACATTCCGAGATATCATTAAAAGAAAAAAACTGCCGATCTCAGTTTATCAAAAGCAGCTTGAAAACGGAAAAATCATTGTCAATTTAATACGCATAGATAAATTGGATGTTAATTAAAATGAGATTATGAAAATTTTTGGAGGAAAAAGTAAAATGAAAAAATCGGATATATACAAAATGGCACTTGTAGCAACAATATCAAAGATGGTAATGGACAATGACCTTGATCCTGATAAGGTTTATGAAACCGTGTATGAGAGCCGAAAGAATCAATCTTGAGGTTTATTCAGAAAATAAAACAATTACAGATTTACTTGGGGAATAAGTAATGGCGAAACTATTTGACATAGCAGAAAATTACCGCGCGCTGTTCGACGCATTTGACGACTGCGACGGACTGACCGACGACCAGTTACAAGCGTATTTTGATACTCTGGAGGGAATCGAGGGCGAGTTTGCCGAAAAAGCCGAAAACATTGCTTGCTTTATTAAAGAACTTGATGCCGATGCAAAAGCATTGGAAGAATTGGCTAAAAGTTTCACAACAAGGGCAAGAACCAAGAAAAATATTATGAATCGACTTAAAGAAATGCTGCTGAATAATATGCAAACTTGTAGGCTAAAGAAAATCGACCGCCCCAAAGTTTTAATCAGCCTTAGGAACAACGCAGAAAGCGTCGACATTGCAGATGAGAGCAAGCTTGTTGAATGGCTCAAAATAAATGGCAGCAATATGCTCAATTACAAAGACCCCGAAATAAGCAAAACACGCGTTAAAGAGGCACTCAAGGACGGAATGAATATACCGGGTGCAAAGCTGATACGCACAATATCTTTGATAATTAAATAGCGAAAGAGGTTTTAAACTGTGTTTGAAAAGGTTACTAGATACAAAGCTAAACTTCGTATAGCTCTGACAGGCGTAAGCGGGGCAGGTAAGACCCTCGGTGCGCTTTATATAGCTTACGGTATAACGGGAGACTGGGGCAAAATTGCGTTAATTGACACTGAACACGAACGTGCCAGATTTTATGCAAATCGTCCAGACCTTGGCACAGGGGAGTTTCTATATGCAGTGCTCAAACCCCCATACTCTCCGCAAAAGTACAAGAAAATGGTGCAAGAAGGCGCACAAGCCGTGGGTTCTGACGGCGTGGTCATAGTGGATAGCTTTTCACATGCGTGGAACAACGAGGGCGGCGTGTTGGATATAAAAGACCAAATCTCAAAGCGTCAAGGGCAGACATCTTATACTGCCTGGAATGAGGCGGGGCGTGAGCAAAATTCTCTTGTAAATACTATCCTTTCGGCGGAATGCCACGTTATAGCAACCATGCGATCTAAAATGGATTATGCACTGGTAGAAAATGACCGTGGCAAAATGGTCCCGCGAAAGTTGGGACTTGCACCTATTCAAAGGGAAGATACAGAATATGAATTTGACGTAGTGTTAGATATCGGGCGTAATCATATCGCAACTGCCAGCAAAGATACCACATTTCTAGATAAATTTGGGGAGGTAATCACACCGCAGCTTGGTCAACAACTTTCTGAGTGGATTAACAGCGGTGTTGAGCCGCCAAAACCACCTATATGCGCCGAGTGTGGACAAGTTATAAAAGATAGGCCTCGTGTTGGCGGCGGCATATTGACAGCAGCTGAAATAAAAGAGCGTGCAATTAATACTTATGGCGTAGAACTGTGTTTGGATTGTGCAATGAGGAGGAAAAACAATGCTGAATCGAGTAGTACTGATGGGCAGGCTTACTGCTGATCCCGACTATCGAACCACTCAGAACGGCACGGCGATGGCGGAATTTACATTGGCCGTGGAGAGGGATTTTTCAGGCCCCAACAATGAGAGGCAGACAGATTTTCTCGACGTAGTGGTGTGGAGGCAGCGCGCCGATTTTGTAAGCAAATACTTTCATAAGGGGCAACTTGTGGCCGTACAGGGAAGTATCCAGACAAGCTCCTACACCGACCGCGAAGGTAACAAGCGCAAAGCCTGGGACGTCATTGCCGATCAGGTTTACTTTGCCGAAGGAAGTAGGAGCAGCAATCCGCAGCAAGCTCAGCCGCTTCAACCATCCACCGCTGATAATACGTCACCTGCATATGGCAGTTTCGATGAATACGGTCACAATTATTATGATGACCTGCCGTTTTAATATTTTTATAAAATTACAAAAGTCGGTTATTCTTGCATAAGCGGTCACTGCGCTTTTTCAGCATACTGCTTATGCCGGACACTGACCGCAAGGGAGAAAGTCATGGCACGTCCTATAAAGAAAGGATTTGATTACTTTCCTTTTGACGTCGGATTTTTTAGAAATATAAAAATACGAATCACTTTAATGCGCTTTGGGGCGGGCGGAGTATTACTGTTTATATATCTTCTTACGGTAATTTACGGTCAAGGCTATTATATAGAATATAATGAAGACTTGTTATGCATAGCCTCGGACGATTTGCAGATGAAACCCGAAAAAATAGGACAGATAATTAACTTCTTTTGTAAACAGTCACTGTTTGACGGCAAACTTTTTACAACGGACAAGGTTATTACTTCCAAGGGAATACAGTCACGGTACCAGCAGATGATCAAGGCACGCGCTTTAAAGAATCCTGTAACCGTAAATGAAAGATTTTGGCTCTTAGAAAAAAATGAGACCGAAACCTTTATTAAAGTGTTGCCTAAAAATGATAATTCCGAGAAAAACAATAATAATTCCGAGAAAAACGAAAGTAAAGTAAAGAAAAGTAAAGTAAAGAAAAGTAAAGAAAAGTAAAGAAAAGTAAAGAAAAGTAAAGCAGCAATGGCCGCCGATGCTGCTTGCTGCAACAAGACAGAAAATTCATATTTCGCTGTGACGGGGAGGCATTTAACTGAATCCGAGAAGGAAATAGTTTTGCAGTTCATCCACGATGGCTATTCAGATGAATCTATCGCTCAAATAATATCCGATGTGGGTCGGCGAAGTAATAAAAAGATAAATTCTTTTAATTATTTCGTACCGGTCATTAAAGAAAAAATATCAAATGGATATTCAGAAGACGGGCGATACCCGCCAACATATGACACCAACGCCATAGAGGATATCTTGAATGACGAGTGGATGTCAGAGAGAGTTGGAGATGACAGTGATTACAATTACGATGATTGACGAAAGGAAATTACATTATGGCAGAACTTAAATTTTTCATGCCTATGAACCCACCGACAACCACACAACAACAGCACCGTGTGACAGTGCGAAACGGCAAGCCGATATTTTATGATTCGCCGGAGCTAGCTGAAGCAAAGGCAAAGCTTACCGCGCATTTGGCAAAGCATATCCCAGAACAGATGTTCCATGGAGCCGTACAGCTTGTGGTTAAGTGGCGTTTTCCATTGAGCGGCGGGCATTATGACGGGGAGTACAAAACGACGAAACCCGATACCGACAATTTGCAGAAGGCGCTCAAAGACATCATGACAAAGCTCGGCTATTGGAAGGATGACGCGCTGGTGGTCTCCGAGGTGACTGAAAAATTTTGGGCGAAACGCCCCGGTATCTTCATACACATTCACGAGGTAGAGTGATGGAGCTTTCGGAAGTGAAAAGGGCTATGCTGCTGCGGCAGACCGTGCAGTATGACGGGATGAACTACGTGGTAGACGGCTGCACATTGAAATACGACCGCAAAGGCCAAGGTTGGTATTACCTGCTGGAACTGCTTGACCGCACCGGTAACAGCATTATGGCTGTGCCGATGCAATATGTCGCTGCAGTATCGGAGCAGGAATAGCCGCAGTTTTCGCTGTGCAGCGCTCTGAGAGGAGATTACTACATAGAGAAAAAATAGCTCTGAGCGGCGATTTTAAGGAGGAAATATCATGAGATCAAGGATCATAGTGCCATCATACTTGAAGCGTGCGGTAAGCGAGACGGCACAGAAAGCCGTTGTCGAGGAATCCGAGGCTTACAAAATCAGGATTACCAATTAGATGATAGCCGCTGTAATGCTGTCGGCTAATCAAACTTGGAATATAGGCGTGAAGCGTATGGGTAATTTTCTCGACAATCTCACCGAGTGGCTGTTTTACTTCGATGACTATATGAAAGACGGCGTTGGCTTTGAAATACTCGAAAAACGCCTGAAAGAGCATGGTTTGTATGATATGTACAAAGAATTGATACTGGACAATCAGAACACAGGGCGGTGAGAAGAATGAGAATTGAAGAAGCGATATCCCAACTCGAGGATTTGAAGAAAGACGCTCAGTCGCATACAAGCGATGATGAGCCGTCGAGTACATTTAAACGAGTATATTTAAAGACGATGTTGAGGCTTTACAGACAGCTTGCAGCTTATGAAAATACAGGTTTTACTCCTGAGCAAATTGAAAAGCTCAAAAAAGAACTTCATTTCACTGGGAAATATTGGTACATATGCTTACCCACCAAGTGAGAGTATTGATAATAAATGATGTCGGGAGGTGAGTGTTATGCCACTCAAGCATAAGACCTGTCTTTATTGTTCAAGCCCAATCTATGATAACAAAGACATATGCAACAATTGTGAAGAAAAATTGAAGCTGTTGCGCCGCTTGCGGGAAATAATCTTTGCAATAAAGAAACAGGCCGAGGAGGAAAGAAAAGAAGATGACTGCGGCAGAAGTTAAAGAGCGGCTTAGGCGGCTGAAACAACAAGACGCAACCATTTCATGCATGAATGGTGTGCCGAATAGAGGAAATTCTACAGATCTTATCGAAGTAATCAAATGTGGGGAGGAGAACTATAAACAATGTTGAGTGTACTTATAACTTTGCTTGAAACACTCGGGATAATACTCACGGGGGGATTGATTTTCATTGCCTCGCTCGTGGTAGCTGCGTTAGTTATTTTTACAATAAAAAGCCTGATATCTGCTATAAAAAAATAGTTGATTTTGTCATATTTGTATGATATAATACTCATAGTAATATTTGACTATATACGATTTCATGGATATTACCCCCGAAGAACCGGCAGAGTGATTAGACAGAAATGGCTATCGCTCTGCCGGGAGGTAGATAGAGTAGACTTGATAAAGGAAACTGAGAAGTGACGATATGGGGGCAAGGCTTAGTGATAAACAAAAGAAAAAAATAATAGCAGACTATTCTATAACAGAAAATTACAGTGCAACGGCAAAATTAAATGGCGTATCGAGAACAACAGTTAGCAGAGTTGTATCTGAAAGTGCAGATTTAGACAGTTTATTGCAACAAAAAAAAGAGCAGAACACCGCCGATATTTTAGCCTATATGGAACGTCAGCGTGACATTGTATGCGAGATTATCGGCAAGGGACTAAACGCCTTGAACGACGATGAAAAACTGGCTGCTGCAAGCCCTACTCAAATAACTACGGCGTTGGGTACTTTGATTGATAAATGGACTATGATAAGCGGTCGCACAGCGGATACAGTTGAGGAAGATGAGTTAAGCAAGAGCTTGAAGGAATTAGCGGAAGGGTTGGAGAGTGATGATAAGTGAAAAACAACGTAAAATTCTTGCTTTCCCCTATTCCAACTATGACGCTATAATCTGCGACGGAGCTGTTCGTTCCGGCAAAACCTCAATAATGACCGTGGCGTTTATTGACTGGGCTATGCGCAGTTTCAGCAATATGCGGTTCGGAATATGTGGAAAGACTGTAGGCTCAGCAACAGAAAACATTGTCAAGCCCTATATGACAATGTCATACGCACAAAAGCGGTACACAATGAAGTGGCGGCGATCTGATAAGATACTTGAAATCAGGCGCGGAGCTGTCGCAAACATATTTGAAGTGTTTGGCGGGCGTGATGAGAGCAGCTATATGCTGATTCAAGGTCGAACGCTTGCGGGCGTGCTGCTCGACGAAGTAGTCTTAATGCCTGAGAGCTTTGTTAATCAGGCGCTTGCGAGATGTTCTGTAAACGGTGCAAAATTGTGGTTTTCCTGCAATCCCGACAATCCTATGCACTGGTTTTACACTGATTGGATAGAGAGGAGAGGTGAGCGCAACGCCTTGTATCTACATTTCACAATGCAGGATAATCCCGCATTGAGTGAAAAAACACTTGAAAGATACGAGAAAATGTATAGCGGCGTTTTCTATGACAGATACATTCGAGGTTTGTGGGTGCTTGCCGAGGGCTTAATATATCCAATGTTCGACAACGTATGCCAGACAATTCAACGCAAATACGAACAGTATTATATCTCAATGGACTATGGCATCCAGAACCCGACTGCCATACTCCTATGGGGATTATGCGAGGACGTTTGGTATTTAATCAAAGAGTATTATCACAGCGGCAGAGATACCAACGAGCAAAAGACCGACCGGCAGTATTATGATGAGCTTGAAAAGCTGTCAGGAGATTTATCGATCAAGCGCTTGATAATAGACCCTTCCGCGAGCTCGTTTATCGTATTATGCAGGCAGAAAAAGCGGTTTAAGGTGCTTGAAGCGGATAACTCGGTTATTGAAGGTATTCAGCACGTTGCGCAATGCTTGTCAGAAAGAAAGATAATGGTGAACGACTGCTGCAAGAACACCATTCGAGAATTTGGGCTTTATTCATGGGACAGCAAATCCGCAGAGGACAAGCCTGTTAAAGAGAACGACCACAGCATGGACGCACTCAGATATTTCTGCCAGACAACAGGAATTTGGAGAAATAAACGAAATTACAAGTCAATTTTGATGTGAGGTGATTATCTTAATTTGAAAACATATCAGGACTTTTTAGCCGTTGGAGCAGATGAAAGGGCGAGAATGAATTTTATGCACGCGGCGATTCAAGAGCATAAGTCAAGCCAACTTTACAGAACCGCGATTGAAGCAGAGCAGTATTATGACGGTGAGAACCCGACAATTAACAGGTATGAAAAGATACTTTACGATCTTGCGGGCAGAGCGCATGTTGATATGTGGAGCGCCAATCATAAGGTTGCCAGCAGATTCTTCGGATTCGCAGTAGATCAAGAAATCAGTTATCTGCTGGGCAACGGCGTAACATTTAAAAACGAACAGACGAAGAACAAACTGGAAACACCAACCCTGCGGTTCGACAGTCAAGTCCAACTTGCAGGGCAGCTCGCGTTGACAGGCGGTGTTTCCTATGGGCTGTGGAATTTAGACCACATCGACGTGTTTTCCGTCAAAGAGTTTATTCCGCTCTTCGACGAAGAAAACGGAGCGATTAAAGCCGGAATAAGATTCTGGCAGATAGACGACAGCAAACCGCTTAGAGCGACGTTGTACGAAAATGACGGGTATACCGACTATATCAAACGCAGGGGTGAAGATATGGAGATATTAACGCCGAAGCGTAAATACAAGATATTTGTCAAATATTCCGAGATTGACGGCGCGAAAATCTACGGCGGTGAAAACTATCCCGATTTCCCGATAGTACCGCTATATAACAATAATAGTAAGTCGGAGCTTTGTGGAAAACGGAACACCATTGATGCACTAGACCTTGCCAACTCTGGAATGGTGAATAATGTTGATGAAGGAAACCTGATTTACTGGGTGATTAACAATGCGGCAGGAATGGACGACCTCGACGACCAGCAATTCCTTGAAAGAATCAAGACTATGCACGTTGTTCACACTGACAACGGTGCAACGGCTGAACCCCACTCCATTGAAGCGCCGTTTACAGGCACGCAAACAACGATTGACACGCTTTACAAGCAACTGTACACCGATTTTCAATGCTTTGACAGCTCGGCGGTAAGCGCGGGGAACCAGACGGCAACGGCGATTAGGGCTTCATATGTGCCGCTTGACCTTAAATGTGATAAGTTTGAGCGACAAGTGACGAAGTTTATCAACGGTATTTTATCGCTTGCAGGGATTGATGATGAACCGTCATATACGAGGAATCAGATAATCAACAAGCAGGAAGAAATGCAGACGCTTCTCCTCGGTGCGCAATATATGACCGATGATTATATCACGCGCAAGGCGTTGACAATTCTCGGCGACCCCGATATGGCGGAGGAGATTTTGAATCAGAAAGACGCCGACAACTTAGAGCGATTTAGCTCGATTGCTACAGAGAGAAATCTCGAAAATGGAGAGGAATAATGCCGACACCTGATTACGCTCACCTCAAGACCGATGAAGAACTTGCCGCTCTTGAAGAACGGATAGGCAAGGTGTACGGTGAGGCCGCCAAGGAAATTCAAAAAGAAATAGACAGCTATTTTGAGAATTTCAAAAAGCGCGACGCGGAACAGCTTGCGAAAGTCGAATCCGGCGAAATCTCCGAAAATGACTACAAGAACTGGCGGCTTGCACAAATCGGGCGCGGCAAGAGATACGAGGCTCTGCGGGACAAGCTGGCGGAGCGAATGACCAAGGCCAACGAGGTTGCGACGGAGTACATCAATGACACAACGCCGTCAATCTACTCGCTCAACCGCAACTATGCGGCGTACACTATCGAGCAAGTGGCCGATGATGTTGACTTCACCCTTTGGGACGAGCAGACAGTAAAGCGGCTGCTTGTGGAGCAACCAGACCTTATGCCTTATTACCCGCCCGAAAGAGCGGTAAAGCGCGGCATTGACCTCGAATACGGCAAGAAGATGATAACAAAGCAGGTTACAAGCGGGATTCTGATGGGAGAGAGCTTGCCGAAAATAGCGACGCGGCTGCAAAAAGATATCCCCGACATGAACCGCAAAAGCGCCGTAAGAGCGGCGAGGACGGCGGTTACAGGTGCACAAAACGCAGGACGTCTCGACAGCTATATTCAAGCTGAAAAGATGGGCGTTAAGACAGAAAAAAAGTGGCTTGCGACGCTCGATGGCAGGACAAGGCACAGTCACGCAATGCTTGACTGCAAGAAAGTATTAAACGATGAGATGTTTCCAAACGGTTGTATGTTCCCGGGGGACCCAAACGGCCCGCCCAGAGAGGTGTATAACTGCCGCTGCACCATGTACAGTATAGTAAACGGTGTAGACACAAGAAACGCACAGCGGCGGGCAAGAGACCCGATAACGGGTAAAAATGAACTTGTTTCCGATATGACATGGAGCGAATGGATGGCCTCAAAACGTGCGCAATATGGTGACGAAGCTATAGACATTGCGTTAAAGAAAATCAGAAACCAAGCTTCAGATAGAAAGCAATATCAAGAATACAAGTCGATTCTTGGAGGAAAAATACCGAAAAAATTTGCAGATTTTCAAGATTTGAAGTATAATAATCCTGATAAATGGAAATCGCTGAAAACAGAAAAGCGCCAGACGGCATTTGTAAACAATGTACCGTGTGTTACAACACCAAAAAAGTATTCCGGCTATTTTCTTAAACCGGGCGCAAAACACGCAGAGGATTTTTTAAATGTTGGGTATGCGCAGGAAAATCCTTTGCAACTCCGGTATGATATGGCTCGGCAGTTTGATATGGAAAAGGCTGTTGAATTTTCAACAAACGAAAAGGGAGAAGAAAAGTTTAACATCTATATGCAGCTTGGCGTAGAAAAGAAAAAGAGATTCAGAACCTGTTGGCAAAAAGATACTCCAGACAGCACCCCACGAATTTTAACAGCTTTTAGGGATGATAAAAATGGAAATCAATGAATTTGATAAAGTAAAAATAAAATCAACTGGAATCACTGGTGTTGTGGTTGATATTCATACCGTCAATGGGGAAACGGTTTTTATTGTTGAAAGCGATGAAAAAGGCGTTCCCGGAGGCTTTGGCACAGATGATAGTTGGAAATTATTTGATTGCCAAGAAACAGATCTGGAAAAGATATAATCACATTATGTAAAGATAGTGGGGCAAAGAAATGGATATAACAGTGGAATATACCGACAACAGCCGGCAAATTAAAGCAGGCATGGAAGACGCTGTTTTGAAAGCGTTGGAAGCGTGTGGGTTGGCTGCCGAAGGCTACGCAAAGGAACTGTGTCCTGTAGATACCGGAAACCTGCGGAACAGCATTACACATGAAGTAAAGGGCGATGAAAAGGCCGTTTACATCGGCTCTAACACAGAATACGCCGCGTATGTAGAATTAGGAACGGGCCAGTATTATCCGGGAGGCCGTCAAGATCCGTGGGTTTACCAAGACGAAGAAGGCAACTGGTATAAGACAAGCGGTCAAAAGCCACAGCCTTATTTAAAACCTGCAATCACAGACCACAGAGACGATTATAAGAGAATAATAGAGGATAACCTTAAAGAATAATTACTTGACATATCAGATAAAAATCTCTATAATGATAGAGGGTATTTTATGGTTAAGAATGACATCAAAATTGACGATGAAACAATCAGGATAATCGAAAATTTATTGTCAAAGGACGATAGAGTGGAATTAATACCCACGAGGCACGGAGTTAAAATCATGCGGATAAAGCGGCATGAAGTAACTGCTTTAAGCCCCGAAACACAATTGAAAAAATCCTCGCTCTAAGCGTTGAGCGGGAAGGACCGAGAGGGGTCAGTTGTTCGGAAATACCGAACAGTTGGCCTCTCTCTTTTCATTTTGATAAACACCGCGAGGCACAGCGGTTTTATAAAACTCAAATGCCGAAGCACCGGCACCGAAGCAAAGGAGAGTATTTTAACATGAGCATTACAAGAAAGCTGTTGAAAGGAATGGGTTTGACCGACGAACAGCAGGATACCATTCTTGAAGCGCACACCGAAACCATAAGCGAAATCAAAGCGGAACGCGACCGCTATAAGGCAGACGCAGAAAAGCTGCCCGACGTCCAGAGGCAGTTGGACGATATGAAAACAGCGGGGGACGGTGGTTACAAAGAGAAGTATGAAAAAGAGCATAAAGCCTTTGAGGACTTCAAGGCGGACCAGACCGCGAAAGAAACACACACAGTCAAAGAAAAGGCAATGCGCGATATCTTGAAAGAAATCGGCATAAGCGAAAAGCGGCTAGATTCCGTTCTGAAGCTCTGCGATATCGATGGTGTGGAGCTGACGGAAAAGGGCGACGTCAAAGGCAAGGATAAGCTCGCAGCCACGCTGAAAGAGGATTGGGCTGACTTTATCGTGACTGATTCAACACAGGGCGCAAATACGGCAAATCCCCCGGCGGCTGGCAGTAATGCAAAGATGAGCAAAGAAGATATTTTCAAAATCAAAGATTCCGGGGAGCGGCAAGCCGCAATAGCTGCGAACCATGAACTCTTTGGATTCTAACAAGAAGGAGAATTTTTATGGCTGAAAACACTGCCCCGCGCGAGGGGCTGACAAATTCGACGCAGTATACTGTACCTGCGCGCGAAGTCGATTTTGTAACGCGTTTCGCACTTAACTGGGACGCGCTTAGAGAAATTCTTGGTATTATGCGCCCGATTCGCAAGACCCCCGGCACAAAGCTGGTATCCTACAAGGCTTCTGTTGACGGCGACCTCAAGGGCGGCACTACTGTTGCAGAGGGCGAAGTTATCCCGCTCACTAAGCTGAAGGTTGAGCCGGTCGCATACAGCGACATTGAATTTGCAAAACACGCACGCAGCGTATCTATTGAGGCGGTTGCCAAGTACGGCGCCACTGTAGCTGTCCAGCGTACTGATGAAGCGTTTCTGACGGCTATTCAAAATGAAATCTTGAGCGCGTTTTACAAGTTTATGCTCACCGGCAGTCTTACATTGACCGAAACTACATGGCAGCGCGCACTTGCCATGGCAAAGGGTAAGGTTCTTGAGAAGTTTGCCGGTATGGACAGAGACGTTACCGAGGTTGTAGGCTTTGCGAATATTCTTGACGCTTATGACTATCTGGGAGACAAGGATATTACAGTTCAGTCTATATTCGGATTGAATTATCTCAAGGACTTCCTAGGGTATCGCACTGTGTTCCTGCTCCCTGAAAAGTACATTGAAAAAGGCAAAGTAGTGGCTATTCCTGTCGAAAATATTGACCTCTACTACATTGATCCCGCTGACAGCGAGTTTGCGGCGCTTGGACTTAACTTCCGAGTAGCAGGAGAGCAGAATCAGCCTAACCTTATCGGCGTACACGTTGAGGGCGACTATAGCCGCGTTACCGGCGACATGACCGCCATTTACGGCATGAAGCTGTGGGCGGAGTACATCGACGGCATTGCAATCGCAACCGTAAACCCTAATCAAGGGGCTGCTTTAACCACACCTACCCAAGAGCAGCCCCTTGATTCAAGCGGGTATGGCGTTGACCTTGGCAAAAGCGTGAGCGATATTGTTGGCACCGATTTTGCTGTCTCAAAGATCAACGGCGACAATTACAAGGCTACAGGCACCGTGAAGAAAATTACAGAATGGACAGAGTGGAGCGGTCCAAACGAATTACCCGGCCACTTCATTCCGATAACCTTGCCTGAAGAATACAAGGGCAAGAATATCACTATGCACGGTACAACAGCCGACAAGACATCTACAGATACCGGCTGGGTCGTCTGTGTGGATAAGTTCATCGAGATGAAAAAGCACATTGTGTTTGACATTGAGGACGGCGCAACATACGATATTGACCCGAGCGGTCTTACGCTCGAGGGCGGTATTGCGACAGTCAAGGCAAATTCGGCTAAGGCTGTTGCTAAAACTTCAATGAAATAATTTAATGAGGGCAGAGCAATGAATGACGTTGAAAGAATGCTTGATGATATATGCGCGTATTGTAAGAATTATTTTGTCGTTGAAAAGATATCAGGAGTTTTCACTATAACCGATGGTGTTCTTGCTCTGCCTGATTCCATTCAAGAGGGGCAGTTTATAAGGATCGTCGGCTCGATATTCAACGACGGCGTTCATAAAACCCCGACGTCCGATTTAAATGACGAAACATTCAGCGGTGTGATTTGGTCTATGGCAGTGCCTCCCAAATTGCTTAAACTGATTGATGAAATGCGCAAATGGGAGACTGATAATTCATACGCGCTAAATTCACCGTATCAGTCTGAGAGCAAGGCGGATTATTCATATACGCTTAAAACAGGCGCTGACGGAGACAGTATGACAACTATTAATAAATTTTCGAGCAGATTTACGGAATGGAGGAAAATTTGATGGGGTTGCCCGGAATGCTAAATGCCGTGGCCGAAAAGTTTGTAATTCTGGACAGAATAACAAGCTCGGATGGAATGGGCGGTTTTACATCTACATATGTAGATGGCGCGGAATTTGAGGCAGTCGTTGAATTGACAAATAGCCTTGAAGAAAGCGTTGCGATGCAGCAGGGGGTATCGGGGATATACGATGTCACTGTAAGCCGAAATATGCGCTTGAAGGAAAGAGATATTTTCAGGCGTGTCAGCGATGGCAAAACTTTCCGAATAACGAGCAAGGACGAAAGTAAAACGCCCAAAACCACAGAACTCGATATAAGAAAAGCGCGTGCAGAGGAGTATAAATTGGCTGATGAATAAGGCAGAAGCTTTGCATTCGTTCTACAGCAGTTTTGAACTGACTGCTTACGATGAGAACACGATACCTGACAATGCTGTGCTGCCATATATAACCTATCAGGTTATAACAGACAGCTTGGGCAATACGGTTTATTTAACAGCCTCTATTTGGTATCGCTCGACTTCCTGGACCGCAATACAAAACAAAGCTGATGAAATTGCCGGAAGACTTGGCTACGGCGGCACGATAATGCCCATCGACGGCGGATATCTTTGGCTGGTAAAAGGCACACCGTTCGCGCAGAGAATGGCAGAACCGAGCGACGAAGAAGTGAGAAGAATTGTATTGAGCATAGAAGCAGAATATTTGACGAAATATTAGGGAGATGAAATAACAATGGGAATGTTTACAACGATATCAGAAGACGCATTCAGCGCGCTCCAGCTTGACGCGGGAGTGCTTTTGACGACGTTTGACCCAGGTAAGCCGACAAAACCCGCAAGTGCGGATATTATCGCAACAACTACAGGCGGTATCAATATTGTATGCACGCCGACATATTCAGACCTCGGCGAAGATGTCGACAACGTGCCAAACAACATGATGGAATTTAAACATCTCGACAGCTGGGATTGCAGCATGAGTTTTTCGAGCATAAAATTCAATGCTGATAACGTCGTGTGGGCATTGGGTGCTGCGGACAAGACAGCCGGAACGAAATATACAAAAATAGTTCCCCGCAGGAGCCTTAAAACCGACCTTTCGGATTTTAAAGATACTTGGTGGGTAGGAGACAAGGCGGACGGCGGCGCGGCCGCAGTCAAATTGATAAATGCCTTGTCAACGGGCGGACTTAATATCCAATCCTCCAAAAACGGCAAGGGTACAAATCAAATGACGTTGACCGGGCACGTTTCCATAGATGCACAGGACACTATGCCTATGGAATTTTAAGACATTGAGACTATCACAACGGGAGATGATTAATGTTGAAAACGCTTGCTAATTGTAGACCGACAGAGTTTTTGTCGCAAACTGTCAAAATTAAAAACAGTGTTGCCAAATGGCTGACAGAAACCGATATTCGTAACATTCGGCGTAAAATGCCAAATCTTGAAATCATTCCCGAAGGTGCGACAGAAGATGAAAAGGCGAGTATTTCCAAGCGAAATGAGTATTTAATCTTAATCGAAACGATAAGATTAGATTTTGTTGAAATGTTCGGTCGAAATTATGTGATTGAGCATTGCATAAATGAGTTTAATAAAAAACAAATAGAAAAGTCTTATCAAATTTATGTGACAGACGCGCTGCAAGCGATAGCCGAAAACACAACGCACCTTCTTGAAATCTCGTATAACCTCATGGGGAAATAATCTGAAATCCGGCATCAAAAATATAGGTGGTAATCTCATAACAGGTCTGTGGAACGGTATTAACGATAAGGTAAGCTGGATTACTGCTAAGATTGAAAGCTTTGGAAGCGCCGTCATAAATAAAATCAAGGGCATATTCGGAGTTCACTCACCGTCTACCGTCATGAAGCAGATAGGCGATTATCTCACTCAAGGATTGGCAATAGGTATTAAAAACGGCTCCAATAAGCCTATAAGCGCTGTCACTTCTCTTGGCGACGATATGACGAGGGCTTTTAATTTTAACAAAGTTGCGGATATCACGACAAAAGTGTCAGAGGTAAACAGCTATCCCTCTTCAACGACATCTACCAATAACGTTGCTAATAGTACAAGCGAAATTCTCAATCAGATCCTCGCTGTGCTTTATGAAATGAACCGCACCATGTATGACAAAATCATAAATGCGATTGACGGCACGAAAATTAATTGGAATGACCGTGAACTGGGAAGGTTTGTGAAATCATATGCTTGAAAATATCCGATATACAAATCACCTTGGCGAAACTGTTAAATTCGACGGTTCCGAGAACATATATGCAGCTCACGGTGAACTTCGAGATTATTCTTGGAATTACAGCACTTCCAACGATGTTTTGAGTGACTTTAATAATAGAGGCATTGTAGAAAAATCACTGCCTATTAAGATTTTTGGAACCGATGAAGAAAGCAAGGCCGCGCGGAATAGGCTGTATGAAATCACAGATAAAGATACGACTGCCAATCAGCAAGGGGCATTGTGGTTCGACGATTATTACATGAAGTGCTATGTTTCTGCGTCATCAAAATCACGCTATATGCCCGATTCAGCGCAAATTAATTTAACCCTTGTAACAGATAGCCCATACTGGATAAAAGAAAACACGCAGAATTTCATGCCCGCAGAAAGTCAAACAGGACTAAAGTATCTCAAAAAATACAATTATAGGTACGTCGATTACAATGTGAGAAAAACCGTAACCAATACAAATTTAGCACCTATGCCTTTCAAATTAATTATTTATGGGCCGTGCGACAGCCCGGAAATAATCATAGGAGCTTCTCATTATAAAATTAATGTGCAAGTTGCCGCTACGGAATATTTAACTTTAACAGCAATTGACAAAGAAAAAACTATCTTTCTTACCAACGCCTATGGAATAAAGACAAACGTATTCAACAAGCGTGAAAAATCTTTTGACGTTTTCTCACCTATCCCTAATGGAACATTTGATGTTACGTGGAATGGAAATTTTAATTTTGATTTGACAGTTTTGGATCGAAGGAGCGAGCCACCATGGACATGATCTATGCAGATGAAAATGGCATTGAAATCGGTTTTTTGACGGATTTTTCACTTGATATGGAAATCGGCGAATCGAACGATTTTGAAGTGACATTTGAAGCAGATAAAAAAATCATGGATTTTGGATATTCGATTTACGTCAATAATACCGAATACGGCGGCATAGTTTCAAAAATTAATGTCGACACATCGTCCAATAAAATCGCATACAGCGGTCAGACTTGGCGAGGAGTACTTGAAAATTATATTATCAGGCCCGAGCCTGAATCTGATTACAAAATCGTAAGCGGCGATGTGTCAACGATAATTCAAAATCTTGTTGAAGAATTTGGAATAAACGACTTGTACAATATTGCAAATTCAAATATTACAGTTGATAATTATAAATTCGACCGGTATTGCACATTATTAAGTGGCATTACGAAAATGCTTAATTCGGTCGGATATCGGTTAAATGTGATTTGTTCAAATGGAACCGTGATACTTGAGCCGATGCCGATTCATAATTATTCCGACGAATTGGAATACTCACAAGACAATAATATCAATTTCAGAATAGAAGATAATAGAAACGGCGTTAATCATCTTGTATGTCTTGGTAAAGGTGAACTTAAAGATAGACAGGTCATTGACTTGTATTTACACCCGGACGGAACGATAAACAAAACGAAATATTATAAAGGCTTAGAGGAACATGCAGCCGTATATGATTATTCATCAGTGGAAAGCCTTGACGAATTGGAAAAAAGCGGGCGTGAGCGATTTGTAGAATTGCTAAACAGTCAGTCGCTCGAAATGTCGGTAGGTGAGATTAATGTTGAACTTGGCGATATTGTTGGTGGCAGAGAAAGAATCACCGGGATTTACATGATGGAACCAATAACTCGAAAAATTATCAAAGCTACAGATTACAGTTTGAAAATTTCTTATAAGGTGGGATAATTTTGAGCCAAAAAGCAATTACAATTTATACACCCGCTTCTGCGGAGCCGCATATCACTGCAGACGATGATGCCTTTATCTACAGTTCGGCCTATAATGTCAAGAGCGGTATTATCGGCAGTCTTACCTGCGTGAAGGTGAACAACAACACGGTGAGGCTATCGGGCGGCGGAGTGATGAATCGCGGACATATACTCAGGATCCCCGACAGTGAAAATCTCGAATTATCCGTTGAGACTGGCACATCCGGATATAAGCGCTACGACAGCGTAGTAGCGGAATTCATAAAGGGCGGCGGAGATGACGCGGACAGCTACAAAATAAGGATAATCCAGGGAACGCCCTCTACAAGCACGCCGAGCGCTCCAACACTCGCAAAATCAAGCCTGCTTAACAAGGGAGACAGTAATGTCATAGAGCTTTTTCGGCTTTACATAAACGGAACCACGCTTGACACAATTGGTCAAATCATTTCGACACTGCCAAAAATTCCAAACATAACAGTAGGCACAGCAAGCCCGAGCGGCGGCAGCGACGGCGACATTTATTTGAAGATTGTCAATTGAGGCGGTGGAAATATGGCAACTACGACAGGCACGCTTACAGACAGGATAAGCTCTACGGTTTCATCGCCCACCGTCAATTATTCTGCGTCATACACAGCAACAAGAGCGAGTGAAACTGCCTCCGAAGTATCAGTGAAACTGAATTTCTCCGCATGGCTGAATTCCTCGCAGTCAAGGCTAGGTACAGGCATTAAGCTGACGGTGTTTGCGCGAGTTAACGGAGGAAACTGGCATTCGGCTGTGCTTAAACAGGGTTCCGATTCATGGAGCGGGACCGCAAAACATTCAGCAAGCCTTACAATATCGGCTGATTTGAAGACCAGCACGGCTAAAATTGAATTTTATGTATCGCGCACCGGCTCAAGCTACAGCGGCACGGCGGGCATTCTCGGAAACTCAAGCAATCCAAAATCATACACAGCGGCGCTGCCAGCATACAGTAGTGGAAACACGGGCGGCGGTGTGCCTCCAACGCCCGATACAGACAAGCATATTCTTTATGTAAATGTGGGCGGGGTTTGGAAAAGGGCCGAACCGTATGTGAACGTTAACGGCGCGTGGGAAAGTGTTATACCTTACGCCAAGTCAAACGGCGTGTGGAAAAGTCAGTTTCGTAAGTGAACGCTGTTGGGGATTGAAAATCAATATACCCCAAAAAACAGGCATTGAATTGCAGACAATACCCGTGCTACAATCATCGCGGATTGTCAAGAGTGCAACTGACACGATCTTATTTTGGAGGAGTGATTTTTTAATCATGCAGGATTATATACCGAGAGAAATTGATATTAATGAGAAAATCGAGACTGTGACGGTCAAGCAATACGACCATCTGAGCCGGTTTCTGCGTATTCAGATTTTTGATAAGGACTTGGACGAAAACGGCGACAGGCAACCGCTGAACATTGTGGGCTGCAACGCCCGGCTTTATATGGAAACTGATGATAACCTCGCGTTCATTGACGGTGAAGTGACCGACGGAGAGATGGGTATTACAACATTCTCAATTCCCAACGGAGCGACACAGACGGCAGGAAATTACAGAGCAGAAATTGTTATCAGCGACCCGACGGGCAATTTCCCCACAATTTCAACAAAGGAGTTTGTGATTAATGTGGAACAATCAGTAAGAGTCCCCAGCAAAATTGAAGCAACCGGGCAATTTTCCGCGCTGGAAAACGCGTTGAACAATGTAGACAGCTTCAGAGACGAGATGAACACTATTAACTCACGGATTGATGAGATTATCGCACTTCTGCTCTGCGATGGTGCCGGGGCACACAATGCGGTTTACAGAGGTAAGAACCTCGGTACGAGTGTCACCTCGGCGCAGTATCAAGCTATTTCAAGCGGTAAGTTTACCGATCTGTATATCGGTGACTACTGGGCGATTGATAGTGTGAACTGGCGTATTGCCGCTTTCGATTATTACTATTACTGTGGAGATACGGCATTTAGAACACACCATGCGGTGATCGTACCCGACACCTGTCTTTACAATGAGCAAATGCACAAGACCGAAAACGGTCAGTATGAAGCTGGTGCGGCGAATACCACCGAGGGCGGCTACATCGGGACTGATATGTATAAAACAGGTCTCGAACAGGCAAAGACCAAAATCAAGGCGGCTTTCGCTGGACACGTCTGTAAGCACAGGCTTTATCTGACAAACGCTATGTCGAATGGCCATGCGTCCGCTGGTGAGTGGGTAGACAGCGAGGTTGATCTGATGTGCGAACACATGGTATATGGGTGCGGTATTTACTCTCCTGTACCTAACGATACGGCAATTCCGACAAATTACAGGGGGGAGAAAAGTCAGTTGCCGCTGTTTGCCCTTGAGCCGAGCCGGATTTGCTACAATAGAGCGACATGGTGGTTGAGAGACGTAATTTCCGCTACACTTTTCGCCGCTGTCGCCGCCACCGGTGGTGCGAGCACCGGCGGCGCTTCTCGTCTTTTTGGGGTTCGCCCGGCTTTCTGTATATCTTAAATCTGCGCCCCTTGTGGGGCGCATGAACGGAGGTTTGTAATATGTCAGTTTTGAAGTCAAAGAGGAAAGCGTCAAAATTTGAGGTGTTTCATCATCTTTACAAAATGCGTAAAGAGGTTACTGATCTACTGCTCCGAGACTTCGGGTACAACCTTGAACACGCCGAGAAGCGAGCGTTGCGCTTCTTCGGAGGAAAGGCATATGAGCTTACACCAAGTCAAACAGCGTCCGGAAATTAACATAATTGAGGTGATTTTTTAATCATGCAGGATTATATACCGAGAGAAATTGATATTAATGAGAAAATTGAGACTGTGACGGTCAAGCAATACGACCATCTGAGCCGATTTCTGCGTGTTCAGATTTTTGATAAGGATCTGGACGAAAACGGCGACAGGCAGCCGCTGAACATTGTGGGCTGCAACGCCCGGCTTTATATGGAAACTGATGATAACCTCGCGTTCATTGACGGTGAAGTGACCGACGGAGAGATGGGTATTACAACATTCTCAATTCCCAACGGAGCGACACAGACGGCAGGAAATTACAGAGCAGAAATTGTTATCAGCGACCCGACGGGCAATTTCCCCACAATTTCAACAAAGGAGTTTGTGATTAATGTGGAACAATCAGTAAGAGTCCCCAGCAAAATTGAAGCAACCGGGCAATTTTCCGCGCTGGAAAACGCGTTGAACAATGTAGACAGCTTCAGAGACGAGATGAACACTATCAACTAAACACCCCGGGTTATGACAACAGACAAGGAACCTTGTTTACTTATTCAGCGCTTGCGGAATCCACAAAATCTGCCTTAACGCAGATATTCACAACGGCCGACCCCATTAATTACTATATTCGCAGTACTTGGGCGGCAGGATCTTGGACTGATTGGAATCCGATTGTCTTTAAAAGCGATATCACCGATATTTCTAAATTAAACCAACCATACAATATTTTTTCAGCGTATTCAAATATAACCTGTATCGGAGATTCACTGACATATTCACAGGTATATACAGGCGCGAGCGCTTCAAGACAGGCATATGTGACCTATCCACAAAGCGCTGAAATCCAAAACAAACGCAAATATAAGCGAATACGCAAAAGCAGGAGCTACGGCTATAAGTTGGTGGAAAGAATTTAATGGGCAAATAAAAAATAAATCCAATCAACTTACGATAATTTATCTCGGCACAAACGACGGTTTAACCGATACAATTGATACAGATATCGCCGGTGAAGATTACACGCAATGGGCTGATACCAATACCGGCGCATACGGTAAAATTATTGCAAAATCACTCGAAGTCGGCAGCAGAGTAGTCTTAGTGAAATGCTATACGACGTCCGGTAATTTGAGCGCTACAAATAGTGTTATAGAAAAATTGGCGGACAAATTTGATGTGGCAGTTGTTGACAACACTAAATTTACAGACCTTAAGTATCACTCTTACCCTGATGGAAGTGGTTCCAACAGCGTACACTATAACGACTTCGGTTACAGTGTATTTGCCGACTATATTGCCGCTCAAATCAACAGTCTTGATGACGATATGATGACAAGAATTATTCCCAATACTTAAAAATGAAGTCGGGAAATGATCAATTGAATTTACAGTGAGGATTAAAAATATGTCAAACATTAAAACATATAGCAAAAAGAAGAATGGCAGCACAAAACTGACGTCAAATTTCCGCGTGCGTGAGTTTGCCTGCAACGACGGTTCAGACACAATCAAAATTGACCTTGACAATGTGAAGAATTTGCAGCAAATCCGCAATCACTTTGGCAAAGCGGTGAATATTAACAGCGGCTACAGAACTGTTGCATACAACAAGAAGGTTGGAGGCGTTTCAAATTCCTATCACACGAAGGGACAAGCCGCGGATATTGTGATATCCGGGGTGAATGCCCGTAAAGTGGCCATGTATGCTGAGAATATCAGCTGCCACGGCGTGATATGGTATCCTGTTAAAAAATTCACCCATGTGGACACCAGATCCGGTACGTTTCACGCGATATGCATCGGGAGTACTTATTATTCCGAGCCGACTGTTACTTTGAAAAAAGGAGCGAAAAGCTCTAATGTAAAGTGGCTTCAGTATATGCTCAACGAGCTTGGATATGCACTTGCAGTAGACGGCTCTTTCGGATCCGCTACAGAAACGGCAGTTAGGGAATTCCAGAAAAAATACGGCTTGACTGTAGACGGTTTGTTTGGGATAAAATCCCGCACAAAGCTCAAGGAGGTATTGATGTGATATGCCGTGGTGGTTTCAAATTATAATTACAGTGTTCAGTTCTGTTCTTGCATCGTCTGGGCTTTGGGCTTTCATCATGAAAAGAACTGAGAGGAACGATGTTAAAATTGAAATGCTTATCGGACTGGCACACGACAGGATATTATATTTGGGCATGGCCTACATAGAAAGAGGTTGGATTACTCAAGATGAGTACGAAAATCTTTACGAATACTTGTATAAGCCTTATGAAAAGCTCGGCGGCAACGGCTCCGCAAAACGTGTGATGAATGAGGTAGATAAACTTCCCATTCGTAAGGCAAGTCACAAGTTCTGTACAGAGGAGGAGAGAAAATGAAAATTGATTGGAAAAGAAAACTTACAAGCAGAAAATTCTGGGCGGCTGTGATTGGTTTTGTCTCTCAGATGATGGTAGCGCTGGGGGCAGACAGCGGAACTGTTACCCAAACCGTCGCAGTCATTACGGCGGGGGCTACACTTATTGCTTATATGCTCGCCGAAAGTTTTACGGACAGTTCACATACAGATACAAATAATGACGTGGCGGCTATAGGTTTTGAGATGAGAGATGAAAGAGACGGTGATGAGTTATAAATAACAGTTGACAAAATTCAGTTTTTCTGTAAAATGAATGTGTAATCTCAAAAAGGAGAGCATTTTACATTGGATAATGAACTCGATGAAATCAAACAGAAAATAAATAACACGCCTAATACTGTACCTTATGTTGTATATGAAGGCTTGATGGCTCGGCTGGAATGCCAAATCAAAATCCTTTGGGTTTTGTGTGAAAATGAAACAAACTGATAGAAATAAAATAGCATTATATTTATTTAATATTATTAGTTAACAATAATATTCTTTTAGCTAATTTTTATATAAATTTCTAGTCAAAATTTGATAATCTATTGTAACATTTTAGAAAAATTGATATAATTATTAATATAAATAATAAAAGATTGGAGAAAATTAAAAAATGGAATTTGATGATGATGATAGAAGAAAAGAAGCTATAGAAAAAGCAAATCAAAGATGGAATGACATGCATAAAAACTATGAAAGAGAAAATATAAAATATGATGATTGGTTAGAAATATTTGATAGAGCAATTGCAAATTGTAAAACACCAATTATTGATTTAGGTTGTGGAAGTGGAAATGATACATTATATTTAATTGAAAAAGGTAAAAATGTAATACCTTGCGATTATTCTAAAAATGCAATTGCAAATATAAAGAAAAACTTTCCAGAGGTTGAGAAAGCAGAATGCTTTGATATGAGTAAAGGACTACCATTTATAGATAATTTTACTGATATAATAATTAGTGATTTATCATTACATTATTTTACTGAACAAAAGACATTTGAAATATTAGAAGAAATAAAAAGAGTTTTAAGGCCAAAAGGTTTATTATTTTTTAGGGTTAATTCTGTAAAAGATGTTAATTATGGTGCTGGAGAAGGAAAAGAAATTGAATCACATTTATATGAAACTGCTGATGGAAGGTTAAAAAGATTTTTTGATTTAAACGATATACAAAAATTCTTTGCGAATTGGGACAAATTATATATCCATGAAGAAGTAATGAGCAGATATGGAGCAGAAAAAGTATTATGGAGAGGGGCTTTAAAGGTCAATAAATAAAAAATAGCATTTGACAGAATTAAAAAATGTCTGTATAATAAAAATAGAAAATGAGAGCCACAGAAATGTGTGCTACCTATAAACTAGATAAAACACCACAAAGCTTGGCAGAGCATATGTGGTGCTTTTATTATTTGCTCAAAATTACTACTATTGCAATAATCAAGGTAAATGCTATAATAGTCATTCCTACTAAATCATAGAAAAGTAAGTATATTGTTAATAACATAATTATTAGATAAAATACAAGCGAACAGGATAAATTTTGGAAAATATTTTTAATTTTACTATTACAACTTATATCAATTATGATATACTTTAATAAATTGTTTGATTTTAGTATCAATCGTGGGAAGAGCCAACGAGTTGTAGATAACTACGACGTCCGCTCCATGAAACTACCCCGAAACGCCTACAATACGGTGTTTCGGGGATTTTTATTGTTTTACATTTTTATCTGGTGAGAGGTGCATCGCTATCGCACCACGAAAATAATTTAAATTAATACAAAAATCTCTTGCATTTAAATAATTTTTGTGCAATAATGTGAGTGTGGTTTTCGGTTTTTGTTTTTATACAAAAGGGGCTGTGAATATCGTGAGGGGCTGTGAATATCGTGTTTTTGCGGCTTGTAAGTTTCATAATACTAAGTAAAGGAATGATCAAATTGGCAGACAAAGCTTATCAGAATTCAAACGGAAGCGGCAGCGGCAAAAAATCGCTGGGCGTCGGCTGGAAGATCGCCATCATAGTTGCTTTGGCGGCTCTTGTTATCTCACCGATAGACATTATCCCCGGAGACGCGGCAAGTGTGGTTGGTCTGGCAGATGATGTGGCGTACTTGGTAGGAATTATCGGAACTATTATCAGCATGGTAAAAGGCAGGCGGGCCGATTCTGCTGACAGTAATCAGGCAGGATCCTACTCCCCGCCAATGTACAACGATGTGGACAGCAACGAGAAGCGCTGAGCTTTTGACGCGTCACATGATATGTGTTACTTAAAAATGCGGCTTTATGTTTTAATGCATGGACGCCGCATTTTTTTCGCCTCTTATGTTTGATATGAGGATATTATTTCAGCGGAGACTTGTCAATGTTTATTTGGAAAAGCAATAATAACCGCAAAAAGCCTGTGGTAAACAGGACATTTAAACTAAATACGCAGATTTTTATTAATTATTTGTAAATATTCACGATTGTTTTTGGTATTTTAACAGGAATGTGTTATTATATAACGCAGTGCATTTTTATTTTGTGTTATTCCACCCGAATATCCGGGGTGAGGGAGTGATTGCATACGGCAGATCAAATTCTTATTCGCGCGGCGGCTGAATCCAATGTCGGAAACGCCCGCGGCAACAATGAGGACAATGTGTATTTTAATGGCGATTACATAACTCCACGAAATATTAACCGCCCTTTCGCCATCAAGACAGGCGAGTATGCCGAGGTAAATGTCTTTGCCGTATTGGACGGTATGGGCAGGAATAATACAGGTTCTTTTGCCTCGCTCGTAGCGGCAACCAAGTTGGATTCTGTGGCCGACAAAATAGCCTTTGACACTGACGTTACGCCAGATGAGGCCGTGCTGGCCTATATGCAGGAGACCAATCAACTTATATTAGAACAGAGGCGTGAGACAGGCGGCGTGCGCACCGCATCCACAATGGCTCTGCTCATCATAGAACACGGCAACGTACACGTATATAATGTAGGTGACAGCCGCGTTTATCTCTACAGGGACAAGCAACTTGTCAAGCTCACCCGTGACCATGTGTCAGTCGAGGGGCAGAGAACTGTCGCTCTGTCCGAGGAAGGCATCAGACACGGAAGGATAACCAAGTTTCTCGGAATGAACAGCCGTGAGGGCAAAATGGAGCCATATCGTGCCAAGTCGTTTAGGGTGAAAAAAGGCGATAAATTTCTCGTGTGCAGCGATGGTCTGAGTGATCGGCTCGATGAGGACGAGATAGCTCTGTGCCTTGCAAAGCGAAAAGATCCGTTCGGACATACCAATGAGCTTATGGCGTTGGCCATGAGCGGCGACAGCGATGACAACGTGTCGGTGATAGTTGCCGAAGCCGTGGAACCCGGGTTCCATGTTACACAGAATATGATATTTGTGGCTCTGGGTTGTTTGATAATGGCGGTGGGTGTAATACTCGGGTTCGTATTTGGCTGGGTAATAGGGAGTACTCAGTCGAGCTATGAGGGTCTGGACAGCTATGACGAGGAATATTATACGATGAATAGAACGATAGTTAACGGTGTAAGCGGTTCTGATGTTACATCGGCAGCTACCGAGAGCACTGACGTTTCTTCTACGATACCTACAACGGTGCCTGTAAGCAGCGATGTGGATTCAAAGAATATGCAATACACGGTATATGGCATGACTTTGAAGCAGAATAACGACATTACTCTCAAGCGCGGCAAGACTGTGACGCTCTCGGTCGAGATAAATCCCGATAATGTCCCGGAAAGCTACGTGGAATGGACGTCGGACAACGAAGATGTTGCCACGGTTGACAAAAACGGCAAGGTGACTGCGAAAAAGAAGGGCAAGGCAACTATAACGGCCTCTGCGGGCAATGTATCGGTTACGTGTGTGATACGTGTCAACTAGTCAAATGTTGAGTAAGCGGTTCGTCAAGTCGTCCGGTGACGGATTTTCGCGGTGATCCGTAAATTTTACCGGCGAATAGACGGCTGTACCTGTAATCGGCGCGATTGTTTATCAATCGTATCCGTGATGATTTTGCCGTTATCCGTTGTTGAGACAGGTAAAAAAGGTCTTCTGCCGCCTTTGCCAAAGGATTGAAATAATTGTGAATTGGCAAAAAGCAGAGAAATTTCCTCCTTAATGTTGGTGGAGAATGGGAAGGATGGTCGTAAGATTTGGCTTTTTTCAAACGGTTCAAAAATCAGAATAAGAAAAAACGCTACGAAAATCCTGCTGTAAATCAAGCTATTGATGAAATTGAGAGGCGCAGGAACGCCCAGAATGACAGGAACGATATCGCAAGAAGTATAAATGCAGTTTCTGATAAAAACGCGCAGAAGACGCCAACCTCCGATGGAGGCGGAGATGGCGATTTTTCGCCGGTGCTCTCATTTGATCCGGTGGGAATGAATGTTGAAAATCTTGTTTACAAGCCTGCTGACACACAGCCAAAACCATCGAAGTCGGTTCAGTTTGAGCGTGAGATAAGCGACCTTGCCGATATATACGGAGTACCCAAAGATCAGGAAAGCAGTTTTATGGAAAGTCCTGCTCCGATTATTTCGTCTATGGCGGGCGCGATACTGTCTGAGGAGGCCGAAAGTGCGAGCCGACGCGCGACTGGCGGAGAGTCGCTGGCATTTGCGGATTTGAGCGGGCGCAGAAATTTACAGCCCGAGGAAATAGAAGAAGCCGTAGAGATATTCGGCGTAAAGTACCCTGCCGGATTTCGCACGGATTTGGTAAATTACGCCGGACGGGAGATAGACCTCAGCGACTTCAGTCTGGTGGAGAACCTTCGCTGGAGGGACATTGAAAACGCAGCTAAAATCTCGGGCATAGTTTTTCCCTCGACGATAGATACCGATTCTTTCAATTTTTACGATCGGGATATAAGCGGCTGTGATTTCAGCTCGGTTTACGGTCTGCGTTGGAGACATATTCAGAATGCGCGCGATATAGCGGCCATAAAATACCCCGCTACGTTCGATATAGACAACGCCGTGTTTGCCGGACGAAGTATATCCGGCAGCGATTTCAGCCTTGTGGCAAATTTGAGATGGGAGCACATCATGGGTGCGTCCGACATACGCAGCGTAAAGTATCCCTCCTCGTTTGACACTTCGTCGGCCAAGTTTTACGGCAGAGACATATCCGGAAGTGATTTTTCGCTGTGCAAAGATTTGAAATGGGAGGATATTCGACTTGCCGCAAATGTGAGCGGCATAATATATCCCCCGAATTTCAAGCTGAGCGGCTGTGACTTTACAGGCTACGATATGTCGGGCAGCGATTTTTCCAAACTACTCGACTTCAATTGGCAGATGCTCAACGCCGCTGCCGACATCACAGATATAAAATACCCCGCTTCGATGGACGCGGACAACACCAATTTTGAGAACAGAGACATTTCGGGAAGTAATTTCAGCCGCGTGGATTCGCTGAAATTCTCACATATACAACCCGCCAGTGAGATACGGAGACTTATTTATCCGCCCAAATTTGACATAGATGAGGCTGACTTCACCGACCGGGATATAGACGGCTCGGATTTCTCGTTGCTTCAGGGCTTCAATTGGGACAGCGTGCGGCTCGCCTATAGCCGCGACGATGTTGTATATCCGGCGGGATTCGTGGAGCCGATTCCCTCTGATGAGGACGTCGAGGGAGCTATGCTCATATATCTTCTTCGGCTATACAGCCGTGTAAACGGCGAGAATTTTGATACAGACGGTTTTTATCGGGATATAACCGTGCTTTATCCCGGTCTGACAGACTCGGACGCGGCCACGCTCATCGAAAAATCCACCCGTAAGTGGGAGCGCGAGAACGGCGAGAAAGTGATACGTCAGGATGCAAGACGTGCGCATACGGGAGACAAGCTTTTTATGACAAAGCTTGGCTTTCGTCTGCTTTACCCTGTGTGCGGCGGTGAGCAGGCGGCCGAGATACTTCGGGAGGCATTCGGCGACATAATGCGCCGCCGTGAACGCGATAAATTTGAACAGCGCCTGTATGATCTGCAATGCGGCAAGTACCTTTCAGCGGCCGAGCTCTCAGATATAGGCTTTAAATCCGAAAATATTCCCCAGAAAACCGAGATCACAGTGGATCTTGAAAAGCCAAAGAGAGTGATTCCCACGCCCTTTGACTTTCCGGAGAATACATGGGAGGAAGAACGCAGCGGCAGCCGCGTTAAGGCCGTACCCATGACGGAACCGCTTATCCCCGAGGCTGAACCTATAAAGGTTTCTCCGCTCGCGATAGTTGCGGATCGTGTTAAGGTCAAAGTAACTCAGACCGAACCCCCGATAATAGCGACGGTAAAAAAGCCACAGCAGGAGGAAATTCAGGAATCTGAGGAGCCGCAGGAAATTATGCCTCCTGTCGCGGCCGAACCGACTGATGAACCCGATGCGACCGCAGTTTCGGACAACTCCTCGGCAGCTGAAGAGCGCGAAATGCCCGTGGAACCCGAGGCGGCGGCAGAATCCGACGACACGGTGGGGAAGCCGGAAGAAATCGAACGCTTCGGGCAGGTGGACATAAGCGATATGATATCGCAGGACGGGATTGCCCAAGAAGCCGATGATACTCGGGAAACCAATGAACCTAAATCCAAAGTTTACACATTTGGCTCGGTTTACGCTGACGATATTCAGCCGGATATGACCCCGCCGCACATTCCAGATGAACCGCAAGAGGAAAGCTATATTCCGCTTGCCACGCATGAGTCTGCAACCGTACAACCGGAGCCTGACGTGGAGGAAGCTGACGAGGCTTCCCCCGTGGCTGAGGATATCGGAGTGTCGGAGAGGGTGTTTACCCCCGTTCAAATTGACGCAGACAGGCTCAAGAACAGCGCGATAAATCCCCCCGAGGAAAAACTGCGCCGAAAGAAGCTCAGCGATGAGGAAAAGGCGATACGCACCGGCGTTATGGGGATGTTGCTTTACATCAATCAAAGTGTTTCGGATTCCGATCTGACCAATTCCGAGCTGTTCAGCGAGTTTATGAGGATATACCCCGGAGCGCAGCCAAAGGAAACGGCGGCAATGGCGCAGTTTGCCGCCAATACGCTGGGAGGCATAAACGACAACACGCGCGCCAAGCTGTTCATGTTCGCCACGAGATCGGATCGCGAGGTTAAGATGAAGCTGTTGGACTTTGCTCTTGACCGATTCAGCTATAAGCTGCGCGTTCCCGAGGACGAAAGTGCCTTTCGAGAGTTCCTGCGTACGTTGTGCGTAACCCTCTTTGAGGACGCGGGAGAGTATGAGTATTCGTCTTACCTGTCTTATAAAGGCATACTCAAAAATCCGCCGGCAGAACGGTATCCGCATTATAAGCGCATACCGTTTATGCGCGGAATTGGCAAGGCTAATCTGTATGCCAACACAGGATATCCCTATTACCGCACACTCGAACAGGTTGGATTCCTTCACTTTACGTTTGAGGCGATACGTGACAGTCTTAAGGTTGAACTCAGCGACAACCACTATTATGAGGAACTTGATGAATTGGTTTACAGAAAATGTGAGCCTGATTTGATGAAATTCGTCGTGATAGAGACTACGATGGGGCTGCTCTACCTTGAACAGCGTACACTTAGAGACTGGGGAGTGGACGAAGAATTCGTCTGGCGCGCTGCCGAGAGCAACATGAAGAAGGTCAATTTCCGTGAGCGGTATTCGTTCAGCACCGAGGATTGCGGTCCTTTCAGATATATTCAGCACGATTTGGCCAGCTATGTGATATGTATGCCCGATAAACTCAAGGATCTCGCAGGCGGGCGTGACATCATATTGACCTGCCCGTGCCGTGAAATAGTATATGTTGATTTCTATGATTTCACTGCAATAAAAGAAATGCTGAGTTTCAGCGCGCATTATGACTGTTCCATTCAGATCGGCGGCGATACCTATGAGCACCCGTTCTCAACAGATGTATTCATATATCACGCAGACGACAACAGTGTGGAGCGGGTGAACGATGAAACTTACATTTTGCTGGGCGACTCGGTTGCAAGGAGGCAAGTTCTCAGGGCGGTTCTTCCCCAAGACACAAAGGTGGATGTTGACGCGCTGACCAGACCGCTCACTACCGATGACGTTGAGATTATCGGAGATGAGAATTACAGTCTCCAAGCTGCCGCTTATACCATCTTGAGACTTTATTCCAAGATGAATGGCGATACTGACTATACGCGGCCTCAAAACGCGGTAATGGCTGTATTTGACGATTTGTTTATATCCTTCGACGCAGTGTATCCCCCCGCCAAAGGCCGCGAGCAGCCTGACCCCATGCAGCACATTGACGAGGCGGCGCGTATGGTGGCGATGGGCGGTAAGACGGTGAGCTGGCTTCTCGTGCAGGCCATACAATATCTGTGCGGCGACGTAAATTATGAAACGCAGGCCAGCACAAACATTCGCAAGACCGTGCTGCATGAGATTTACGGCGACAGCGCCAATGCCGTTTGGCTTAACTGCGCCACTGCAACCGAGTTCCGCAGACGATTTGAGGCTACACGCATATATCACGAGATTCCTGTGGAAAATCAGCGCCTGACAATACTTGACGCGAAAATTGAAGTGGCCATGCACGCGCTTGTCATGATATTTCATCAATTTGGGCAACGCTATGCGCTTGGGCAGGTACGTAGGCATTTGTATAAGATGATGCCCAATATAAAATTTTGCTATGAGATAAATCAAAGCGCGTGGCTGCCATCTCCCGGAGATGACATCGATGTAGATGTGCAGTCAATAGGCATGATTTTTCGCGGGTTTGACAATGCCACTCAGGAGAACATCTTATCGGGACTGGCAAGCGCCATCGGCGACCGCGATTTGGCTGACGGAGGCTGGGGACTGCTGTATTTCATAAAGTTTGTAAAGTACGCTTACATGGATCCGTCAGAGATGGTAGAACGCTATTTTATCTCTCGCAGCAGGCTGATACCGTCTCAGAATGTGTTGAAGCAGCTCTATTATAAAGACCTGAACAACGAATTCATCAAACATATGCGCAAATCTGTTCGCCAGATGCTTTCGGACTACGGCGACAGCTTTGAAGTAATAAGAAATACCCCTGTGCGCGGTTCTGACGGCGACACGGGCAAGTCCGGAGTTGACGATTTTGAAAATGTGCTTAACTTCGCACGGGAGATAGAGGAGAAGATGAGCGGCGCACCGAGTATGTCGGCTGAGCCTGAGATGATAAACATTCGAGGCGGCGGCCGTCCGCTTGTAACCGTCAAACCCGATATTCAGCTTCGTCAGGTCGAAAACGGATTCCTTGAAAAGCGGCTTAACTTCGTACTCGAACCTGTGGACGCGCGCATGGCGGATCAACTTGTCGACGCGGCGCATTTCGTGACAAAGCTGTTTCATGTGCCGGAGATAGAATTCCGCGCAAACAACGATATCGAGTGCGAACTGCATTACGGCATAATTCGCAGCAAGAATCAGATTGTCGCTCTGCGTTCGCTCGCGTGGACGGTTGGACAGCTCATGTATGAATCGGGGCGCAATCTGCGTGATGTTACGCAGCAGGATATCTACCGCGCCAATGATATAGTCGAGCAGTGCGACCGCAACAATTACAAAAAAAGCGGAGCGTTCCCAATTCTCTGCTCAATGCCTGTTGACGAGGGTATGTATATCCCCGCCTACCAGGAGTACATCTTCTTTGCGCAGGAGCTTATGCCCGAGGTCAAGCTGGCAAGCCTATTTTCGTTGCAGCAAGAACTGGCCGATATAGCGCCTATGATGAAGGTAGTATACGACATTCTCAAGGCGGAGCGGCGTGACGGACCCGTGCAGCCCGGTTCGGTGCTTGCGGACGCGTTGTGCGCGTGGAGCGCCTATTGCTTCGCGGCTGTGGATTCCTTTGAAGTGGTTGCGGGACCGACCGCGTACAACTTTGGACAAATTAAACGATAGATTTTATTCGTCAAATTTGGCTGCTTAAAAACCGAGTTATTTTCCGGTTTATATAATAAAGACCCCCATGTGTGTGAACATGGAGGTCTTTATTTGCGTAATGCTCAATTTTCTTTAAATTTATATTGAATTTTTATGCTAAATAGGTTAAAATTAGTTGTGTATCCATATTTATGGATTTACAACATCATTTTAATTAGGGAGTGACGTCTATGTCCGCAGGCAAGAAGCAGGAGCTTCAGCAGGACAACCGAATAGACAATTGGTGTTATCTGTGGATGGCAGTAATTATGGCTATCGGTTATCTGATTTTCAGCGTACTGCACCATTTTCTAGGCAGCTTTGTGATAAGATGCGTAGGTGGAGCGGTAATTGTAACCTTAGTGTTCATGCTTATTTATTCATCGTGGAAGAAAACCATCAACGAACGGCGTATAATTTACGTGGTACTGGCGATTTCCATTATCATAAGAGTATGTTATGTGATAACAACTGCCCAAAAGAGTTATTCGGGTGCGGAGTATGATATATTTTATAACGTACACACAAATCTGACCCTGCCTGAATCTTACCAGCCTTTGTATTATGTTGTCAGCGCTGCAATTTACAATACGGTGGGACTCTTCAGGTTTACCCAGCCGTACGCGATCGAAATAATCCGTGTAGTTACAGAATATCTTGGGATAGTTAGTTCAATAGCTATGTATTACATACTCTGCGAACTTGAGGCAAACGATACGGCAGTGTATCTCTGTACATCGTTGGTTGCCTTTAACCCCGGACTTGTCATACTCGGCGGACAGATAAAACCTGCAATGCTCGTTGTGGCTCTGCTCTCGCTCACTACGCTGTTTCTCTCGCGTTGGAACAACTACACCGACGGCTACAATTTTCTGCTGATGAGCATAGCGTTTGGTTTGGCAGTTATGACGGACAATTTCGCGTTTGTATATCTGCCAGTGATACTCGTGCTTGTTGTAATAAACCTTGTGAGGACAATTAAACTCAGAAATGCAATAAATATTCTCACTACTTCCATACAGACGGTTGTTGGCGTGATTTCATGGGTTGTGCTCAGCTTCGCGTATCCTATGAGAAATCATTCAATGGGACTTAATACAGGCTTGACTGATTTGCTCAGCGACTTGGGCAGTCATTCGGGCGGCACGAATATTAATGAGAAATTTTTGTCGTTCTCGCTTCCCGAGTTGCTTGATGTGTTTGCCCGTCCGCAGAGTGACAGGAACGCGTGGGCATATTTGATTAAGACTTCCATATTTGGCTCCGCCACGGAATCCGATGCGGTATTGAATCTGTATGTGCTCAGAATTTTTGTTCTATTGGGATTTGGCGTGGCCGTATCAGCGTTGGCAATGGTGATATGCAATATTTTCACTAAAATGGACGCCAAGAGTAAGGTGAACATCTGGACATTTGTGGGTTTGATCGCGGTTATGATAGGCTATTATGTGCTCGTGAATATAGCAAGACCCTCTTCTGAATCCATGGATTTCAGCGTCATACCGATCGTCATTGTACCCGGGTTTGCCATGCTGGCAACGGGCATGGGTACAATGGACAAAAAGAAAAAGCTTAATTTTGTGGCAGGTATGCTCTATGTGCTGATGGTGGTGGTCTGCTTAGGCTTCTGTGTGTCTGCGGCGGCATACGGAATGATGTTCTTGTAATGTAATTTGTAAATACGTGTAGATGAAGGGTGATTTAAATTGTCTGATGCAACAAAGCCTATAAAAATTATAGCGGATTCCACCTGTGATATTTCCCCGGAATTGGTCAGGAGATACAATATAGAGGTTCACCCGTTTATTGTGAATCTCGGTGACAAGAGCTTCAAAGATGGTGTTGATATAACTACAGCCGATATTTTGAAGTATTACAAAACTACAGGTCAGCTTTCAAAGACAGCCGCTGCCCCTCCCGCTGAATATGAAGATCTTTTCCGCAAGTGGTGCGGCGAGGGGTACGATATACTGTTCTTCACGATAAGCAAGGATTTCTCGGCAGCTTATATGAATGCCTCAGTTGCCGCTCAGGACATGGATAATGTTTATGTGGTGGAGTCAGCCAATCTGTCTACAGGAATATTACTGGAGGTACTTGCCGCCGCTGATATGGTGGCGGATGGTATGAGCGCCAAAGAAATAGCCGACAAGATTGCCAGTGATATTGCCCCGAAAGTGCGCGCCAGTTTCGTGATAGATACGCTTCAATTCCTCTGGAAAGGCGGCAGATGTTCCGGTGTTGCGGCGCTGGGCGCAAATTTGCTCAACCTGAAGCCTTGTATCGAAGTGGTTGGCGGCAAGATGCAGGTTGGCAAAAAGTACCGTGGGAATATTGACAAAGTGGTTCCACAGTACATAAACGATCGACTGGAGCTTACTCCAAACGTAGTGCGCCGCAGGGTGTTCATAACGCACACGTTTGACGATAGAGCAACCGTGGAGGCTGCGTTGAAGCAGGTTAGGGAAACGGGAATGTTCGACGAGGTGCTTGAGACGCGTGCGGGCTGCACGATTTATTCTCATTGCGGTCCAAATACGCTTGGGATTCTGTATATTGAAGACTGAATTTTGCATCGCGACAAACAATATTGACTTAATTCACGATATGTTTAATTATCGTGCTAAAGATAAGCGGCGGTGAACACAGGACATTTTACATTGACCTGTATTCACTGCCGCTTTGATTTGCTCCGAACTTGTGTTTACGAATTATCGATAACCCGTCTTTCGGAAACAGATTTTTTTAATCTCGTTTAAAGTCTGCGCGTCTGTTTCGCCGTACAGGGCGAGTTTGCCGCCGGATAGGCCACAAATCAACCCTTTTGATACTCTGTAGGACATCTCTGAGAAGGACGCAAAGACCTTTGCCGCCTCTCGTATGCGCCAATGGGGAATAAAGCCACTGAGCATTTCAGAGAAATTGCCCACCGTCTGGGCATCACAGCCGCATTGCAAAAATTCGGCTATGTCCTCTGCCGCCACGTATCCGTCGCTTGGAGTAAAACCTATAATCTGTAGTGGCAGGATGTCGCCCGCTGTATCCGAGGCAAGACCGTTTTGGACAGCGAAATCCATGCCGTATTCCAACGCTGCCGCCACAATGTCATTGCCTATATTGTGAAGTATCATGTGCGTGCCAAAAATCTGTGTACTTTCAGTGCCGCTCTCGCCGCACAGTGAGAGCATATCCGCATATGGATAGAGAATCTGACTGAAGGTTGTGGGGCGCTTGTCAATCATAAATTTAAACATACCGCGTGAAACCAGAGAACACGCCGCAATATTATGTTCGGTATACGCAGAACCGTTGCGACCAAATTTAATTCCGATTATTGATTCCATCTTCTGTTCGGTTTACCTCCGATGTCAAGCGTCACAATATTCCCACGGCTTTCATTATGTCCAGAGCCACGAAGCCCTTCTGCTGATTGCCGTCTACGGTTATGTCTGCCGCCGCGCGGTAAATGCCGTCGCGTTTGGCGTAAAGCTCGCGGATAGCGCCCATTTTGTCGTCACATTGCAGCAACGGACGGGTGCTGTCATTGGCAAGACGCTCGTATATCACCTCTGGCGACACATCTATCAATACCAGAACACAGCCCTTTTTCAGCGCCTCAATGTTTCGCTCAAAGGTCAGCGCACCACCTCCCGCCGAGATTATCAGCCGCGAACGGTCAGCCAGATTTTTGCATATGTCGTGTTCGCGGTCACGAAAATAGTGTTCGCCGTGAAGTTTGAATATTTCGTTTATGCTCATACCCTCAGATTCTTCAATGAGACTGTCAGTGTCCACGAGTTCGCGTCCGGTATTCAGCGCGAGCTCGCTGCCAACGGTAGTTTTGCCGCAGCCCATGAATCCAAACAGCACTATATTTTTATTCATCATAATTTTTAGAAACGACCTTTCAAGCAATCCTAAAACTAAACCTCACTCCGACGGCAATTTAATAAAGGAAAAGAATCTGCCTGTCTGAGTGGGGTCTATTTATGTTTTTTAGCAGTGAAGAGGAAACAATTGAATTGATGTGGACATGGTTCCGACGTTTATTTAATCGCCTTGTGGAATACCTTTTTGCCCTTGCGTATAACAATATAGCCTTTTTCAGCGAAATCTGATTCTGTGATTGTCAATTTTGTGTCCGTTACCTTTACATCATTTATGGAGACACCGCCCTGCTCTATCAATCTGCGCGCCTCTCCGTTTGATTTGCACAGACCACAGCGCACCATTAGATTGAGCACACCGATGGAGCCGTTGGTAAAATCGGCGTCATCAAGCTGAGTTGAAGGCATATTCTCGCTGTCTCCACCGGAAACAAAGATTGCCTTCGCTGCGGACATAGCCTTGTCCGCCTCGTCCTTGCCATGTACCAGAGAGGTGAGCTCGTATGCAAGAATCTCCTTTGCTTTATTGAGCTGACTTCCTTCCCAAGCGTTCATCTTGTCTATCTCTTCCAGCGGCAGGAAGGTAAGCATTCTGATGCATTTGAGCACATCCGCATCGTCCACATTGCGCCAGTATTGGAAGAATTCGTAAGGCGATGTCTTTTCGGGGTCAAGCCAGACAGCGCCCTTTGAGGTCTTGCCCATTTTCTTACCCTCTGAGTTTAGCAACAGGGTTATCGTCATGGCGTGTGCGTCCTTACCCAGCTTTTTACGGATAAGCTCGGTACCACCAAGCATATTTGACCACTGATCATCGCCGCCGAACTGCATATTGCAGCCATATTCTTTGAACAGATGGTAGAAGTCGTAGCTCTGCATTATCATGTAGTTGAATTCGAGGAAGCTCAGGCCCTTTTCCATGCGCTGCTTGTAGCACTCGGCACGCAGCATATTGTTGACAGAGAAGCAGGCGCCTACCTCGCGCAGCACGTCAATGTAGTTGAGGTTGAGAAGCCAATCCTTGTTATCCACCAACAGTGCTTTGCCCTCGCCAAAATCAATGAAACGGCTCATTTGCTTTTTAAAGCAGTCTACATTGTGCTGAATCGTTTCCACAGTGAGTACCTGCCGGAGATCGCTTCTGCCTGACGGGTCCCCGATCATGCCGGTACCGCCGCCGACAAGCGCTATTGGCTTGTTGCCCGCCATTTGCAGGCGTTTCATCAGGCAAAGCGCCATAAAATGTCCCACGTGAAGTGAATCCGCCGTCGGGTCAAAGCCAATGTAAAACGTAGCCTTGCCATTGTTGATTAAATTCCTGATTTCTTCCTCGTTAGTCACCTGCGCGATAAGTCCGCGGGCGACAAGTTCTTCATAGATCTGCATTTTAATCTCTCCTTCAAAAAACAGCGGGAATGTTGATTCGCAGAGAATTTTTTGAATTTACGGCAGTCTAAGCAAATAAAAAAGTCCTCTGCCAATTTATTGACAGAGGACGAAATTTTTCGGATAAAAACGAAAAATCCGTGTTACCACCTCAATTTGCTCACACCTCGCGGCGGGAGCCTCAGCGAGTGACAAACATCACTCTGCACTTTAACGCGTGCACACGTCCGCACCTACTCTCCAGATTGATTATGGATTTAAGCGCGGCAGCTCTGCGATGTATTTCACCGCCCGACAGCACCGCCTTACACCAAAACGGCGGCTCTCTGTGGCTTGCACGATACGGCTACTTTTTCGCTTCAACGCCTTTGACAAGGTTAATTAAAACATATTTTTTGCGATATGTCAAGTATTAAGTTTAATGAAACACGCAAATCAATTTTTAATAACAGCATCGGCAATATAAAAAATCGGATTAATTTTATTTTTTCATTCGTTATTTCTCCACTCGAAAATCTTCGATTTTTTTGTTGGTATATTTTTTTGCGGCTCAAATAAATCGGGAAAGTTTTATTAAAAAGATTATTTGATCTATATTCGACCAAATTCGCATTTAACCCTGCCGCGTTTTGTCCGCTCAGCCTGCGGCTTCGCTTGTGAGGCTCTCTGCCTCACCCTCCGCCATAGGCTACTGCCCCCGGATTCCCATATAGCTCAGCTCGCTTGACTTTAGCCGGTTTAGTCATCAATCCCAATCAGCGCCACACGTTCTATTTCAGGGCGGATTCTCAGGAAGATATCCACTATTTCAGGGTCAAAATGTCCGCCGCTGCCTTTGCGGATTATTTCAAATGCCTGGTCAAACGACATCTGCTGCTTGTAACTGCGCTTGGATATCAGCGCGTCAAAAACATCTGCTACGGCGAGCACACGGGCGCAGAACGGGATCTTCATGCCTTTTAGTCCGTAAGGATATCCCTTGCCGTTCCACCATTCGTGGTGGTACGCTGCCATATCCTTTCCCAAAAGAAGGTAGTAGTTGTCATCTATCTTGTCCGCGAATGCCTGAAGTATATTGGCTCCCTCGATGGTGTGGGTTTTCATTAGCTCGAATTCCTCTTCAGTGAGGTAGCCCTGCTTCTTGAGCACTGTGTCGGGAATCTTTATTTTGCCTATGTCGTGCAGTGGAGCGGAAATTGATATGCTCAGAACATATCTGTCATCGAGGAACTCAGGGTACATTCCCTCGGCCCTCATTTTCTTGACGATAGTTTCAACTATAGCGCTCACCCTGCGGACGTGTACACCCGTCACGTTGTCTCGGGTTTCTATCATGCTGGCAAGTACCATAATTATCTGCGATTTCATTTTTTCAAGCTGCATACGTTTTTTCTCGTTGTCGAGCTGCAACCTGCGGCGATAATCCTCTAATTCCAGCGCGCGGGCAATCCGCGATTTCATTACCTGGGGCACGAAGGGCTTGGCGATAAAGTCAACAGCGCCCATTTCAAGACACTCAACCTCGGTCTGCGGATTATTTTCCACGGTCAGCACTATTATCGGAATGCTGCACCACTTGTCATTGCCCTTAATTTTCAACATGGTTTGCTTGCCATCCATGTCTGGCATATTGAGGTCGAGCAGAATCAGATCTGGAAACTCGCGCTCCAGATACTTCAATGCCTGATAGCCCGAAATTACCGCTATTACCGAGTACTCGTCACCTATAGCTTGTTTTGCCATGGCGAGCGTTGTCTTATTGTCGTCTATTACCAGGATTTTTTTCATTTGTTGTGTTTTTCCTCCTCGAACTGCTGTTAATTTGCTTATTGAGATTTATTCGTTATGCGCGGGAACATATATATTTATAATTACGGAAAAATTATAAATACACACGACCGGAAACGAATCAACCCGTACCATAATTATGTTCTGCCTGTCAAGGTTTGTTTCGGATCGCTGTAAGCATTGCAAAATATCAAAGCGGTGTGAGCGTTTGTATGGCGTCGTCAAACATATAGTCGTTCAACTGGCTCACGGCTTTTTTGAGTGCGGAGCGGTCGCTTCTATCCAGACGGTATCTCAGCAGCGTGTTGATTTCGTCTATGGCGGCGTCGCTGTCGAAGCGCTCTATCAGCCTGATTATCTCCACTACGCTGTTGTGTTTTTTTTGGACGGAAATGGGCTGAAAGCTGTCCTCATCGCCCTCGTCGTCAATGCCTGCGTTGTATTTTACAAGATTGTTTGAAACGAGATATTTATCTACATTGCACAGAATGACTGTGTAATATCCGACCAGTTCCCCGTAATGTTCCTTTATAAATTCGATATTCCCGTTTCGCGCCGCCTCCTCGTGCTGCTGAGCGAGCGCGGAAAGTCGAAGCGCTCCTATGCTGGCGGCAACGCTTTTGATCGAGTGAGTCTCTATGGTGTATGCCTTGATGTTGCCCTCCTCAGCGTATTTCTCAAGGTAAACCAGTTTGTCGCGCCCTTCGCCTAAAAATACATTCAGAATGTGATTGTACGCTTCCACACTGCCGCCTATGTTAAATATGCCTCGCGCGGCGTCTATGCCGTCTATCTCAATCTTCCGGTTATCGTTGCCCGTCAATGATGATATATATTCGTCGCGGGTACGATTGAGAGTCATCATGGGGTCGACCTTCTCGGCGTATTCTCTGAGCTGTTTCTCCGGAACAATGTATTTTTTCAGTACGGCTGAGAGGGAGTCGATGCTCATGGGCTTACCTACGAAATCGTTCATGCCGCCCCTGATAAACATATCCCGTGCGTCCTGGCTGACGTTGGCGGTGAGGGCTATTATTGGCACGTTTTTGTAGTAATCTCCTTCTATGCTGCGAATATGTTCCACGGTTTCCATACCGTCCCAGTCGGGCATCATGTGATCCATAAATATCATGTCGAAGCCGCGGTCCTCAATCAGCAATTCATACGCTTCACGCCCGCTGCTTACCATAACTACCTGCGGCTTGAACACATTGAGTAAACCTGCCGTCACGCGGAGATTAACGTAATTGTCGTCGACAACCATAATGCGCGCGTCCGGAATGAATATGTGATTTTTAATCTTTTTTTCATGCCGAAAATTGTTCAGGTTTTCTCCGCGTATCAGTGACGCGAGCTGTCCCGTGAGCACAGGCTTGTGCATCATGAGGATGTTGTCCTTTATTCCTGCTTCCACAAAGCTGTTGCGGTCAATCATGGTTATCAGCCGCATACGCTTAAGCTTCGTGGCAAATGAATTCACACTGGCTATACCTGAGGAATAATCAAAGAACAGCATTGCGCCGAATCTGTCGGCATTGTAGTAATCCCATATAGTAATATCGCTGACGGCAATAACCGGCACACCCAATTTGGTCATTATGACCTTGAAATTTTCAAAGTAGTGCCTGTTTGGCTCGTATAAGTAAGCGACATATCCGTCCGGGTCGGGAACGAACGCCAATTCGGTCGGGTCGCTCACCTTCTGCTCTATTACTGCCGTAAATTCCGAGCCTTTGCCGTACGTGCTCTTAAATGTGATATTGCCGTTCATCTTTTGTGCAAGCCTTTGTGATATCACAAGTCCCAGACCGGTTCCTTCAATGCTGCGTTTGTGATCGTTGCCAACCTGAGAGAACTGGCAGAATAACAGGTTCTTATCCTCGTCCTTTATGCCGATGCCCGTATCGGAAACCTCGATCGTTACCCATGAGCGTTTCTGCTCGTCAACCGTGTAGTCTATTTTCAGCTTTACTTCGCCTTTGTCAGTGAACTTCACGGCATTATTGAGCAGATTTATCAATATCTGGCGTATTCTCGCTTCGTCGCCGATGAGGGTGGCAGGGATTCCCGGGTCTATCTCGGTTACAAAGGCAATATCCTTTTCACCGATGCGGACATTTATCATGTTGGTGACGTCTGCCACGAGAGGCTCTATTTTATAGGGCGCCTCTTCCAGATTCATCATGTCCGCCTCTATTTTGGAGAAATCCAGTATATCGTTTACCATGCTGAGCAGATTGTTGGCAGAATTCTGTATCGTAGATACGTATTCTTCTTCCAAAGGCGTGAGGTTGTTTTGAAGCAGGAGCTCGCTCATTCCACATACGGCTATCATCGGAGTGCGCATCTCGTGGCTCATATTTGCGAGAAAGTCAGCCTTCTCGCGGGTACCCGCCTCCGCTTCCTGTTTTTCCCTCTCAATCTCTTTGTTGAGGTCGGCAATGTTTTGGCTGTGGAGCTTCACAGTGGCAACCTCGTTCCGGAACCACACTGTCGTCAGTATCAGGGCAGCACCGCCAAGATAGAAAAACACCAATTGAAATGCCGCGTCGAATGGATTTGCAAGGTCAGCAAAAAATTTATCAGGATACAACAGGTACAAAAGCGCGTACACCGCCGTAACGTACACCATCTGGCATATTGACAAACCTATCCGCCGATATAGGGTGGAACAGCACATTATCATCCAAAATGCGCAGTGCATAATTGACACCGTGCCGTTGGCAAACGCGTAAACTGTGGCGGCTGTTTCCAAACAGGCCACCATTGCATACGCCTGGATTGCTCCATTGAAAAGCGGTACAAAGGTAAACACCGACATTATTGCGGGAACAGCAAGCATAATTGCCCATACATACGCCGGCATTCCGCTGAGGTAACAGAAGGCGCCAAACGGAATGAAAAACAGCAGGCTCATCCAGAACATAATCTTTTCCACCGTGCGGTGGGTTATTTCTCTGCGCTTCATACGCACACCCCACGTACATAATGATCATCCGGCTGTCGGATTTTCTGATATATAAAAATAATTTACACGTCTATAATGTTATAGTATACGGGCAGTTTTGTCAATTGATTTATCCTTAATTTTTTTTTAATTATGGCAAATGAATTCAGCCGTCGGACTTGAGAAGTAATCTGTAATCACGAAGATTAGATTATTGCTGTATCTTTTCCATAGTGTAAAATAAGGGGCGGATCACCAACCCCGACAATGGAGTCCGTGACCCGCCCACTCGGCGAACCTAACGTATTTTTCTGAAAACCTCTGATGTGTCTGTGCGGCTCTTAAGCACTATGTAGTCGCCGCCCGCAGCGCGAAGCCGACACACTTTGTATTCAGGCTCGTCCCTGAGCCTGCCAATCCTTCTGCCAACCGACACTTTGGCCGATCCGAATGCGGTGGAAAAATCTCCGTCCTCGCCGAAGCCCACGAAGGTGTATTCCGAGCACCCGTTCCACACGGTTTCACCATCTTGGCTGATTTCAAATTCCGAGCTGAATGAAGGCAGGTTTTCCGCAACGGACGAAACCGCGTGGGCAATGTGACCCAATCCCGTCAATGCAAATGAAAATATAACTGACATAAAACTACCTCCGATACGTCAACAGTAGACGCATAAGCGTGAATCAACAAATACATAAAAAATTCTGCGAAGCAAACCGCACAAAAAATCTTGTACTGATAAATAACATAAACGACACGGCGACGGTTAGTACAGAGGAAAAGCCGGACGTTTAAAAAATCGGCAGCCGACAGGTTATCGGCTACTTGTGATGAGGAAAATCTGCGCGTGAACAATTTACAGATTAATAATATCACTGCTATGCGTGTTTGTCAAGTAAAATTTATTGATAAACGGCAAGTTAATTGTTTAACAATATTTTTAACATACTTTTGGAACAATTTTTTATAAAAATTGTGGCAAACGCACATCGCTATATGTTGGCCCTTTTAATTATTTTCATTTGATTAACATTTTTTCGTGTGTTGTATTGTAAAATCTTATTATATGTGCTATCATGAGTGTACTGTATTGACATCAATGTGATTAATGCTCACCGATGTTATCTTTGTTAAAAAAGCTTTTGTCCGATTTTTTATGTGTTTTTGTGTTTTTCGTCGGACAGGGAAGGATGGTATTATATTCCATGGGTATTTTTAAAAGTTTGTTTGGCAGCTATTCCGATCGCGAGATAAAGCGCGTCCAGCCTATTTGCGATCAAGTGCTTGCATTGGAGGATAAATATGCCGCCATGTCGGACAGCGAGCTTCGTGAGCAGACTAATGTGCTTAAGGGCAGACTTGCCGACGGTGAGACGCTCGACGATATACTGACCGACGCTTTTGCTGTCTGCCGTGAGGCGGGCTGGCGCGTGCTCGGCATGAAGCACTTTCCGGTGCAGATAATCGGCGGCATAATACTGCATCAGGGACGTATTGCAGAGATGAAAACGGGTGAAGGTAAGACATTGGTTGCGACGCTTCCGTCTTATCTTAACGCGCTCAGCGGTAAGGGCGTTCATGTTGTCACTGTCAATGACTACCTGGCGAAGCGCGACAGCGAGTGGATGGGCAAAATTCACCGCTTTCTCGGTTTGAGCGTGGGTCTTATACTGCACGATATGAATAACGACGAGCGCCGCAAGTCATATGCCTGTGACATCACATACGGCACCAACAACGAACTTGGCTTTGACTACCTGCGCGACAACATGGTTATATACAAGGAGCAGAAGGTTCAGCGCGGTCACAACTTTGCCGTGGTAGATGAGGTCGACTCCATTCTGATAGACGAGGCAAGAACTCCTCTTATCATCTCGGGGCAGGGAGATAAGTCCACGGCTCTCTACACCACCGTGAACGACTTTGCAAAAAAGCTCAAGTATGAAAAGATAGCGGAAGTTGACGAGAAGGAAGAACACGACGATAAGTACGGAGACGCGGATTACATCGTGGACGAGAAGGCAAAGACCGCCACTCTTACCCCAAAGGGCGTGGCGCGTGCCGAAAAGACGTTTGGCATAGAAAACCTCATGGACAACAGCCCGGACGCTATCACCCTTCTGCACCACATCAATCAGGCCATCAAGGCGCACGGCGTCATGACG
Source organism: uncultured Clostridia bacterium (assembly GCA_947581635.1). Lineage (GTDB taxonomy): Bacteria > Bacillota > Clostridia > Oscillospirales > Acutalibacteraceae > RUG762. The sequence goes on from CANPVE010000002.1 coordinate 111,468, forward strand.
CTCGATGTTGACTATGTTGTACAGGATGGCAAGGTGCTCATTGTAGACGAATTCACAGGACGTATCATGTACGGCAGACGCTACAACGAAGGTCTTCATCAGGCAATCGAAGCCAAAGAGGGCGTAAAGGTTGAGCGAGAGTCCAAAACGCTCGCCTCCATCACATTCCAGAATTACTTCCGCCTTTACAACAAGCTGTCGGGAATGACGGGTACGGCTCTCACAGAGGAGACGGAGTTTAATGAGATATACAAGCTGGACTGTGTTGAGATTCCGACTAACAAGCCTAAGATCAGGACGGATTTGCCTGACAAGATTTTCTCCACGGCGAACGGCAAGTACAGGGCTGTTATAGAAAGAATAATCGAAGCCCACGAGAAGGGACAGCCCGTGTTGGTCGGTACGGTTTCCATAGACAAGTCCGAAATGCTGAGCGAGGCCCTCAAACGCAGAGGAATAAAGCATTCGGTGCTGAACGCGAAATATCACGAGAAAGAAGCCGAAATAGTGGCGCAGGCAGGCAAATACGGCGCCGTCACCATCGCTACCAATATGGCGGGACGAGGCACCGATATCCTTCTGGGAGGCAACCCGGAATTCATGGCAAAGAGCGAAATGCGCAAGCAAGGTTACTCAGAAGAGCTTATCGAAGAATCTACGGCGTACAGCGATACCGACGACGAGGAAATCATAGAGGCGCGCGCCAAGTTTGCCGAACTTAAGTCGAAATTCAAGAAGGTAACCGATGAGGAAGGCGAGAAGGTACGCGAGGCTGGCGGTCTGATTATAATAGGCACCGAACGCCACGAGTCGCGCCGCATAGACAATCAGCTCCGCGGACGTTCGGGGCGTCAGGGAGACCCGGGCGAGAGTTGTTTCTATCTTTCGCTGGAGGACGATCTTATGCGTATATTCGGCGGCGAAAGACTTCAGGCTATGATGGCTTCCATGAATATAGACGAGGATATGGCCATTGATTCCAAAATGGTTTCAAAGAGCATAGAGGGAGCACAGGCAAAGGTTGAGGGCAGAAACTTTAGCATAAGAAAGAATGTTTTGAGATACGATGACGTTATGAACCGTCAGCGCGAGATTATCTACTCCGAGCGTGATAAAGTCCTTGACGGTGAGAATATCCGCGAAAATATCATTAAGATGATAGATGATTCTATCGAGGCGAACGTAGATCTTTATCTCGGCGCTGAGGAGAAGGACAGCTGGAACTTTGACGGTTTGCGCACAACCTATCTCAATCTGCTCACCACTGCCGATGATTTCCATTATTCTGTCGAGGAGTTGGATACCCTCGACAAACAGGATATTACAAATGAGCTTATCCAGAGGGCGCACGCTATCTACGAGAAGCGCGAGCAGGAATTTGGCGATAAGATAGCCCGCGAGCTTGACAGAGTGGTGTTGCTGCGTGTGGTCGATACTTTGTGGATGGATCATATCGATGCCATGGAGGAACTCAAGAAGGGAATAGGTCTGCGCTCCTACGGGCAGAAGGATCCCGCTGTGGCGTATACGCAGGAAGGTTTTGAGATGTTCGATCAGATGATCGCGCAGATCAAGGAGGACACTGCGCTGCAAATCCTCACTGTTCAGATAAGAAAGCAGGAAGAACCCAAGCGTGAACAGGTTCAGAAGCCCATGGAGCCGAACGCGGATTCCGAGTCTATGCCGGCGAGAGCGGGCAAGAAAATCAGCAGAAATGCACCGTGTCCATGCGGAAGTGGTAAGAAATACAAGCAGTGCTGCGGCAAGGGTAAATCGTGAGGTACGGAAATCAATTTTGAAAGGGCCAAGTCGAGCGGGCGGAACGCACTGAGATTAAATGGAATTTTGGGCGAACACAAAATAAATCCCATTTTATCAAGTCCTGAGCAGTCTTTGGGTATTCGGGTAAAATTAAAAAATTTGAGGCTTTTGTTTCCTTTATATTTTTTACGTAAGAAGAAACAACCTGTACTGCATTTTGCATTGCAGTACAGGTTGTTTTTTGCTTGGCAGGGGATTTAATCTGCCCTACATATTTACATATGGTTTGCGTCTGAGGAAACCTCGTTTGAATCGCGGAAAAGCAGTGAAATGCACCACAGTCCGGCGAGGCCGACCAGTGTGAATACTATTCGGCTGAAAGTAGCTGCCTGTCCGCCGAAAAGCCAGCCCACAAAGTCAAACTTAAAAAGACCGATCGAACCCCAGTTCAAGGCGCCGATTATTACCAGTATCAATGAAGTTTTATCAAGCATATTGTCATCTCCTTGCGTGAAAGATGATTTGTATTAGACTGTAGGTTGAAAGCATACAAAGATTCAACGACTTATTACTGCCGTACCGTCTGGAACGTCGGCGGACTGTTTCGTCAAGTACAGCTGTAATTTGTGATGGAACGAAATCCAAAACTTATATGATTTTAACCTCAGTCAGATGTTGCCCCTGTGAGCCGACACGGTTTTTTGGCGGAGGATAAACCAACTGAACCGATCGGCTCGAATAGGATAAGGGCAAAAAGCAGTTGTGCGGGACAAACGGGACAGCTTATTTATTGAGAAAAGCGTTCCGAGATACCCGCACAACTATTTTATGCAGATATTCGATTTTAATACAGGAAGATTTTTTTATAAATTTTTGCCTATAGGCAGGACGTCTATGACATTCAGTCCCATTGCGTCGGCAAATCTTCGTGCGCGGCGCACGTCCTCGTCCAGCAGAAGGTTAGGCGAGTGACAGTCGGCGCTTATTATTGTTTTTGCTTTCGCTTGGGCAGCCTTTTCCCAGAATTTGTAATGAGGATACATATAATGTTGGCCCAGCTCGTCATTTACGATTCCGCGGCGTATCCCATTGGCGTTCACTTCAAGTGGAATATCGTACTTAACGGCGCTTTCCACTATAATATCGGTCATTTCGTCCATATTTCTGTCCCACGGCAGTTGGTTTATTCCCACGATATCCGGGTGGGCAAACAAAGAGTAATATCCCGTGCTTAAGCCTTCCGCGACGCTCTTGGCGTAAGTCACGCAGTCGGCGCTGTCGTTTATGCTAAATGAACTTTTGAATCTGCCCCCGTAATCGAAAAAATGCTGACCCAGCACAAGATATTCTACATGATAGTCATTAAGCAGTTCCTCGTAATATTTGCGCTGTGAGCAGAGATATTCGCTCTCAAATCCAAGCAGGATTTCAATCATACCGCTGTATTTTTTTTTGGCGTTCTCTACTTCGTAGATGTAATCCCATATTTCTGCCATTTCCATGCGAAATCCGTAGTCATGGTGCGGATAAGGCACATGGTCGCTCATGCCGAGTATGTCAAATTTATGCTTTAATGCCTGTAATACATAATCCTCCACTGTGCCGTCTGCGTGTTGGCAGCGGAAACAGTGCGTATGATAGTTGGTAAGCATTTTTTCCCTCCATATGTAGATCTTTTTTGTTATTATAACACACCATACTGAGTATTTTGCAAATATTTATGAAATTTTGATTTTTAATTCTTATTAAACGTGATGAAAGATTTTTTGGAATAAAATTTACATCTTCTACTTGTTTTACAGTGGATTATTTGGTATAATATTAAGTTGAAAGATATGGAGGTATTGTTATTATGACAAAGGTAGATATTTTCTCCGGATTTTTGGGAGCCGGAAAAACCACTTTGATAAAGAAACTTATTAAGGAAGCCTACAAGAACGAAATGCTCGTCATCATTGAGAATGAGTTCGGCAAGATAGGCATTGACGGCGGGTTTCTGCGCGACGCGGGCATTCAGATAACCGAGATGAATTCAGGCTGCATATGTTGCAGCCTTGTGGGAGATTTTGGCAAATCGCTCAAGCAGGTCAAGGAGCAGTACAATCCCGACCGAATTGTCATCGAGCCGTCGGGTGTGGGCAAACTCAGCGACGTCATACGCGCGGTTCAGGACGCCGGTATTGAGGATATGTCGCTTAACGCTTTTACTACTGTTATTGACGCTTCCAAGTGTAAAATGTATATGAAAAATTTTGCGGAATTCTACACAAATCAGATAGAATTTGCTTCGTCTGTGGTGTTGTCACGCACTGACGGTCTCCGTCAGGATAAGCTGGACGACGCTGTTGCAATAGTGCGTTCTCTCAATACCAATGCAACGCTTATCACGACCCCGTGGGACCAGCTCGACGGCAGCGTTATCCTTGAGGCGATGGAGAAGCGCAGCACCCTCGAATCGGAGCTGGAGCACCTCCTCGAAGAACAGAGGACCAAGGAGCACGAGCACCATCACCACCACCATCATCACGACGGCGAGGAATGTGACGACCCCGACTGCGAGTGCCATCATCACGACAATGAGGAACACGAGCATCACCATCATCATGACGACGAGGATCACGAGCATCACCATCATCATGACGATGGGGAACACGAGCATCACCATCATCATGACGATGAGGAACACGAGCATCACCATCATCATGACGATGAGGAATGTGACGATCCCGACTGCGAGTGCCACCACCATCATCACGATCACCATGCTGACGATGTGTTTACAAGCTGGGGCACCGAAACCTCGGATAAATTCACACAGGGATTCGTTGAGGATTGCCTTGACGAACTTATGACAGGGCGCTACGGCATGATACTTCGCGCTAAGGGAATACTTCCCACGGAGGACGGTCAGTGGATAAACTTCGACTATGTTCCGGGCGAGAAGGAAATTCGCTTTGGCTCTGCGGACGTAATCGGAAAGCTTTGCGTTATAGGGACGGGCCTTGACAAAGACGGGCTTGCCGCCCTCTTTACTCCGGACAAGAAGTAGTCGTCTTTATAGCAGAGAAGTATGCCCCTTTTCCGCGACTGGCGGTTAAGGGGTATGTTAGTTTGACAGGTTGAAAGGAAGATTATACGAAATGGAAATACCGGTGTATCTCTTTACTGGATTTCTCGAGGCGGGAAAGACGAAATTTTTGCAGGAAACATTATGTGACGAGACTTTCTTTGAAGCTGGAAAAGATCGTACGCTTGTGCTCCTTTGCGAGGAAGGGGAGAACGAGCTGGAGCCGGACAAATTCGCCTGTTCCGATGTGTTCATCGAAGTGATAGACGATCAGCGCCGCCTGAATGCCGATAAATTGGAGGCCCTGCGCCGCAAATACAACGCGACCCGCGTAATGATAGAGTATAACGGAATGTGGCTCGTCACCGACCTTTTCAAGGCAATGCCGGATGATTGGGCGGTTTATCAGGAATTTATGTTCGCGGATTCCACCACTATTGATGTATATAACGCAAATATGCGCAATCTGGTTGTTGACAAGCTGAGCAGCTGTGATATAGTTGTATTCAACCGTTGTGACGCAGATACCAATCACGAGGAGCTTCACAAGCTGGTGCGCACTATCAGCCGCCGTGCCGAGATAGTTTACGAGCGAGTGGACGGGAGCTGCGCTTATGACGACATAGAGGATCCGTTGCCGTTTGATGTCAATGCTCCTGTAATCGAGGTTGGCGACAGCGATTACGCTTTGTTTTACCGCGATCTCAGCGAGAATACCGATGACTACAACGGAAAGACCGTCTCTTTCCTGGGACGCGTCAGCAAAAACAACCGCATTCCCAAGAGCGGATTCATTATCGGTCGTCCGATAATGACCTGCTGCGTGGAGGATATACAGTTCAGCGGGCTTTTCTGCGAAGACGGAGCCGATCAAGTTGAAGACAGTGATTGGGTTAATATCACAGCCAAGATCAACGTCAAACACAGCCGCGTCTATGGCCGCCGCGGACCTGTGCTCACATTCGTATCGGTCAAGCCTGCCAATGTTCCCGAAAATCCTGTGGCGACATTTTTCTGATATTTTACAGGCTTCATGCCGTATAATGAATTAAATTTGAGAGAGGGTGCGTTTCCGTAAGATAATCGGTGCGCATTCTCTCTTTCGTATTTGGAAACGCACAAAGCGAGCCACAAGACGTATGCATTGTGGTTGAATACCTTTGCAATTACATATTATTGATGTATTGTAATGACGAACGGAGATCTTTAAAAATGAGACTTATTGATTTATTTACATCAGGAAAAAGCGGTGGAACTGAGCCTCCGAAGAGCTTCGGCGAGGCGCTTACACTAAGTTTTGACATACTGTGCCACGGGGATAGGGAAGTGGCTGCTGAGGTTGCCCAATGTATAGCTGATACCAAATCTTACTGTGAAAAGAACGCAGGGGAATTTGACAAACGGGGTCTGGTATATAATGAAGATGCCGAGCCGTGGCTTCAGCTGATTGCGGCGGTGAATTTTGCTCTGAGTAAACATTACCTCTTTGAACTGGATTTTAAGGAAGGGGCGAGCGAATTCAGATCAGCTCTGGGAAATATATTGAAGGCAAACGGCATCGATTTTTCTCTCGAACGGCTGACATTTGACGAAAATAAAAATATACCCGGCTGGGCAGCGCAGTTTAATGAGTACGCGGGACAGTCAGGTATAACAATTTATTGCATAGACATAGACAGCGACAGCTATGTGACAGGTGCGGCGAAAATTGCAGAATATGCCTGTGCCGCCGAAATTGCAAGCAGCGCAGGCATAAAGGTAAGCTCCGGATTTCATTGATCTATCGTCTGTTTGTGCAGTTGTCACAACGGTTTATTTGCAGCAGACACATGACCGCGACGCCGACGAATCCGCCTATCCAAAGTCCCACGGCGAAAAAAAACAATTCATACATAAATAATTCCTCCAATACAAAACAATATTACTTGTATTAATATTATTCCGTGGGCGGCTGCTTTGATACATCAATCGCCTCGAATTCAGATTATGCATAATTTGAGAGCAAATCGTGAAGCTCGGGAAATTCTCGTTTGAGCGAAATTAATTTTCCCTCGCGGGTCATAAAGCAGCTTGACGTCTCGCAAATTGTGCAAAGCTCTCCACTTGCGATATTTGATATATTGTACGACAGAACCAGCTTCACGCCGGTGTATTTTTGCACGTTTATGGAAATGCTCACGCTGTCACCGAAACGCACCATGCCTTTGTATTGACATTTGACTTCGACTATGGGTGAGACAAGTCCCATCTCTTCTAAGTAACCATAATTCACACCTATCTGATTCAGAAAATCTATGCGTGCCTCTTCCAGCCATTTGACATAATTCGAGTGATGAATAATGCCCATTTGGTCGGTCTCGTGGTACTGTGCCTTGCGAACGTATGGTTTTATTTCCGATTTATTCACGATGAAAACGTATCCTTTCTATTGACGGGTATTTTCCGGGATTTGCTCCGTTTCGTCGGGTGATGACTGAACCTGCGGCTGTGCGTCCGTGTCCGCTTGGGGATCGCAGCGTGGGGACACCTGAATTTGCTGTCCGTCTATCTCCCATACGCTCTGTGTGCGCCGTGCCACCGGATTGCCCAAACGGTCATAGAGAATTTCGCCGTCGTAATGCTCTCGATTCTTACGGACGCGACGACGGATCATCACGGGTTCGCCGTATTGGTTGTACAATATCTCGTCGTTTGGGGCGATGGGCTGCATATAGGCCGGTATTGGACGCGGCTTGGCAATCACGGAACGGGTACTACCGCGCCTATTTTGGTTATCCTGATTGACTTGCAAATTTTGACTGTTTGTTGGTGTGTCTCCCATAGCCTGCATGGCGGCGTGCGCGCCTTCATTTCGCCCACGTTCCAGTGCAGCTTCGACCGCGCTCTTGCGCTCACTCTCAGCGGCGGATTTTATGCTCTTGATCTGCTTGATGTGTTCGGCCTCGTTCTCCTGATATTCTGCTTCTTTCTTGCGGCTGTCTATAATGTAATCGGCAAATCTGGTGCATACATAATTGTAGTTGTTTTTAGCGAGAATACATATCACAAGCAGGGCAATGAAAGCGATCAATGTTACAAATTGACCTATCACAACCACAGAACGACTGTATGAAAAGTAATTTATCACAGAACTTATCACCAATGCTGATATTCCAAGGAAAAAAATCAGTATGGCAAGCAGATAGCCTGCTCTCTTGAAATCTTTTCTCATAGTTCAACTCTGTCCTTTCGCGGGTACAATATTGTGTTTACAAATGTCTTTAGCTAGATTATACATTATTATTTCGGTTTTGTACAGAGTTTTTTATTTTTTAATCTGGGTTATACATCTCGAAAGTTTAGCTAAATCCTTCATATTCAGTGCTTCTATCCGCGTATTTGCTGCAATTTGAGCGTCCGCCAAGGCTTTAGACGCTTCGGTACGACTGAGGAACCCGCCGCACGTGAGCGAATTGGACAGTGTTTTGCGGCGCTGCGAAAAGCCTGCTTTTACCATTCCGAAGAAAATTTTCTCATCGCCCACGTCATATGGCGGCTGTTCGCGAATTGTCATGCGTATCACAGCGGAATCCACGTTTGGAGGCGGCATGAAGCTCCCTCGGCTCACCTTGAAAAGAATTTCCGGAACGGCGTAATAATTCACCGACACGGTGAGCGCACCGCTTTCACGGCTCCCCACGGGCGCGCAGATTCTATCTGCCGCCTCCTTCTGAACCATCACCGTTACGGATTTTATCGGAAGTCGGCTCTCCAGCAGGTTCATTATCACGGGCGAGGTTATGTAATAGGGGAGATTAGCGCACACCGCAACTTCGTCACAGTCTGCAAAATTATCAGATATCAGTTCTGTGAGATTGATTTTCATTACATCTCCGTGGATTATATTTACGTTGTGGAATTCGGACAGCGTTTCACCCAGCACGGGAAGTAATCTGTCGTCCAGCTCAATCGCAGTTACCTGTTTGGCGCGTTTGGCAAGCTCGGCGGTTAGCACCCCGATACCGGGGCCTATCTCCAATACCCCCGAATTCCCATTTGCACCTCCCATCTCTGCCATTCGGGGACACACCGACGGATTTATCAGGAAATTTTGCCCCAGTCCCTTTGAGAATGCGAAACCGTGACGTTTCATTATATCTTTGATTGTTCCTATGTCTGACAATGATGACATGAAAAAACCTCCGATCGATTTTGCTTCTTTGCTCCGTCAATCTTCCAGAGCCGCAAAGAACATATCATATGCGTCGTCCCAGCCCTCGGGTCCCTCCACGCCGCCGCCGTTGACGCTGCGGAGCATTGCCGCGTTAAATTCCTCTGCCATGCCGAAAAGTTCGCCGAGTGTGACAGGATATCCCAGCCGTGTGGCACATTCGCAAAAAGCTGCGGACGGGTCGTCGGCGGTTTTGGTGGCGATCAGCGCGGACTTTATGTTTTCATCATGAAGCGCCGCAATAAGCAGCCTGTTTAATGTTTCATTCATTTTTTATTACCATTCCTTCATTTGGACTACGATGCTTGGGTCAATTCACATTTTTAAAACTGCACAGATTATTCAATCATAAAGTAAAAAGATTCGATGATAAATTCTTACGTGTGTTTTTTCACGAGATTCTTTGTCGTACTTTTATTGAATATTAATATGAATTCAATCCCCATATATCATATCATATTTTTTTATAAAGGTCATCAATTTTTGCCAACCTTTTGAAAAATTTTGAAGTTATATATTCGGAAGCGCGTCAGACGCGTGAAAATTGAAATACATTTTGAAGGAGTGTTTTTGAGATGACAAAAAAGAGATTGCGCATAGCGGCGTTTGCGGCTGCGGCGCTGTTGTGTCTGGGCGGCGTCACGGCCTGCGACGCCAAGTCGTCCGCTGAGGACAGCTATTATTCGGCCTCACAGGGGAGCGATTACTCCGCTATGGAAAATGCGAGTGAGGAGTATTCTGCCTCGGATACGGCAAAGAATCCCGATTCATCGGTTGAATTTGATGATAAGATAGTTCGCACAGCAGATGTTTACGTGGAATCTAAAGACGCACAGAAGTGCTACGATACTCTGCTGGAATTTGCCAAACAAAACGGCGGCAGCGAATTGAATATAAAAAAATCGCACAATGCCTATGGCGGCTACGATCATTTCAACATTGAGGCTACCTTGAAAATATCTCCGGATAAGTTGGAAGATTTTATATCCCTCGCCGAGAAAACCGATAAAGTTACAAGCTCACAGATATCGGCCGATGACGTTACACAGGAATATTACGACATAAAGTTAAGGCTTGACACCAAGAAGGCGGCGCTCAGCAATTATTACAAGATGCTCGAAGAGGCGCAGAATGTTCAGGATTCTCTTGAAATTCAGCGATATATCACGGATCTGACTGCGGAGATCGAATCAATGGAAGGTATGCTTAAATATTATGATTCAAAGGTTGATCTTTCCACGATAAACCTGAACATAGAGCAGAGCGATAAGCTGCCAGCCGATATTGACGGCGATTTTCAGTGGGCGTCGCTCAGCCTGAGCGATGTCGGCACGTTGATAAAGAACGGGTTACTTGGGGTGCTGAATTTGCTGTGGATGATAATTGTATGGGCATTCATAGCCGTGGTGGTGCTTTCCCCGATACTGCTGATAGCGGTGGCGATATTCTTTGTTGTGAGAAATTTCAGAAATAAGGATTCAAATACAAGCAATTCAAAAGACAAGCCACAATAACTTTATTTATCAGGTGATGTTTTAAATAACACCCCCGACCGAGCCGCATATTCGCATTACGAATCACGCGGCTCGGTCGGGGGTTGTTGTTTAAGAATCATAAATTCTATGATATGCGATAAAGTCTCAGAAATTTGAAGAAATAAAGCTGTAAAGGCAAAGATAGTGAAGCAGACTGCCGGCAATAACAAAGATGTGCCAAACGGTGTGCATATACCTCACCTTTGAGCCTATGCCATAGATCACCGCGCCCACGGTGTAGGCAACGCCACCGCCTATCAGCATCATAAGCTGACTTGGCGACAGTGCCGCGCTTATGGCTCCGTATGCGAATATTATGCACCAGCCCGCAATCAGATAACACGCCATGGAGATTTTTTTGTATTTTTTCATGTCTACGATGTTGATTGTAATTCCAAAGACGCAAACCAGCGCAACCACTGCAAATATTATTCTGCCCACTTTGTTGCCCATAACCATCAGCGTGAATGGTGTGTAGGTGCCGGCTATCAACAGAAATATGGAGCAGTGATCTATTATTTGAAAATACTTTTTGGCTGTGGTCAATTCCCAACCGTGATACACCGCGGAATTGGTATAGAGTATCACCATGGCTATGCAAAATATCGCCATAGATGCGGTTGCGACGAAATCTCCCGCAGGGAGCAGGATGTTCATACACATCATAAATCCCACAACTCCCAGAACTGCTGCAATGGCGTGAGTGACGCAGTTGAGCACCTCCTCGGTAAAGGTGTAATCCGGAAGCTGCAGGGCCTTTATGCGGCTGCGTCGATTTGTCTCACGCTCGGCACACATTGCCTTGTAATCATTTATCGAGATATTCATATAATCAGTTCCTCCTTTAAAGAAAGTTACGTTTTCGAGGCGGTGTAACCTCGCTATCTGATAATAAAATTGTAACACGTCGATTTAAATATGTCAAGATGTAATTTTAAAAATGACATATTAAAATGAATATAATTATTTTGGCGAGACTTTAAGATTGCCTCTAATGATTATATTGTGCCTGTATTTTACTGTTTTACGCGCATAAAAAAATACCACACGAGGTTCAGCTAACTCTTCGTGCGGTATTTTTTGTGATTTTTGTCAGTACTAATCGAAATTATAAATTATCGTTTGCCAGCGTTGGAGCCGTGATTTCCGGAATGTGGATTAAATTGGTTTAAATTATAGCGAGAACGATCAGTGGGATAATAATATTCGTAAGTGTAATCCTCCTCACCGTCATCATAATTCTGCTGATTGCGTTGCCTGTTCTCCTGCTCCAGTCTGTCAATATGGTCTGTTATTCTCTCACCCGAACGTATGTAGCCCTGATTGAGCCGCACATTCATACCGGAATTCTCGGGGGAGTCAACACCTATTCTCTCATCGGGCGAAGCTGAAACATATTCGTTTATCGGTGGCTGATTTTGGTTTACATTGTTGTTTAACCGAGCTATCGAGTTGTCAACTTCCCCTGTGAGCATCTCAAGTTCACGGTTTTGCAGTTCTGAGCGACGGCGTTCATACTGATACTGCGCGGCTGCGGTATCATAAGGATCGACATACTGCACAGGCTGTCCGTAATAATCGTACCCGGCAGGCGGAGCGGACGGCGGCATTGGCTGATACGGGTAGGGGGAGTAGACCGGATATGCCGGATAAACCGGCTGATAGTACTGCGCGGGCGGAACGGCAGCCGGATATTGCGGATAATATGCCGCAGGATTTGCAATATAAGACGGGACTTGCTGTGGCGCGCCCTGAGCGCTCTGGCTCTGGTTCTGATTTTGCGTCTGGTTGTAAGAATTGCGTTCCCCTATATACCCGCTTCCGCCTACATTGGAACTCGACGGGATATAGGGTACGTCATCGTCAAGAATATTGTCCTCTTCCAACTCGTCCACGGGAGTGTGTAATATAAGGTTGGGCTTGGGCAGGTCGTAATTTTCGTAAAAGTAATCGTCCCACTGCTCATCGTCGAAGTATTCGGAAGGAGCTGAGATATGGAACAGGGAGCCTATTGCAAAGAGCGCCATAAAAATATCAGCAAATATTGTTGGATTTGACAGAATGTCCTGTATTGATTGGCAGTCGTTTACAAGCCAATTGAGTGAATACATAAACGACATGACTATGCCGATACATCCCGTGGCAAACCCCCACTTGATTGAGTTGGAATTTATGCCGCAGAAGAGCTTGCCTAACGTCAGCGAGAATATCGTGAAAGCACAGGACATGGCTATTACAGGTAATTGATCACTGACATCTGCCATTGAAGCGGATTTTAGAAAGCACAGCAACATTCGGCAGCCATACCATAACGCCGGGAATATCGGAACTATCGACACGGAAGGAATGATGTTTTGTCCTTTGAAATAGGTTATTGAATAAAACATGAACGACAGCACCGAGAGCACGCCAATAACGGAGAAAACCTTGCCTGACGTGCCTTCAAAGGGGGAATATTCCCCGCTTATCAAGCCGAGCGCTGAGGTATACCCGACCGCTGCCGCCAGGAGCATTGTGACAAATCCAAGTCCTTTGGATTTGCGGGAGTTATAGGTGCGAGGAAAGTCGTCGGTAAACAGCGAAAAGGCGAACACCAGCATCAGGAAAATCGCCATAAGAACATTATTTATTATATTTATGGTGTTCACAAACTCGGTGGAAGCGTTAGCCGAAAACATGGAACTGTAAAGCGAAATAGGTATGATAAAGGTCGATATGACAAATAAAACAACCATCGACCGTCTTATTTTCATATATGAACCCCTCCCCTTTGAAATTTTGTTGTTTCTTATTTCCTCTTTGCATTAAAAACATCTGCAATATATTTTATCACATGAAACCACTCAAATATATTAACAAATATAAGAACTTCTTACAATACCGCAATCTATCAAAGTATATTTTAGACCATAATGCCCCCAAAGTCAAGTAATACACACTTGCAATTATAATACCGGCAACCGAATTTTTTGTGAATTAACATAAAGTTTGTTGTACATTTTGCGTAAAAAGTATGCGTCAAGCTGTCCTTTTATAAGAATACCGAGGTCAGTACAAATGTATACTTACCGGGTACTTATGCGACGCGTTATTTTATAAGTTCTGCTGCTTCACAACAAAAAAAGCCGACACATCTTAAATGAAATGCCGACTTTTCTGTTTGTGTATAATCTATTCAGCCAATCAGACGATTAGTTGTTGATAAGCTTTTCGCTTTCGTCGTTCCAGCTGTAGAGCTTTCTGACTTCTTTGCCCACGATCTCGGAGGGATGCTCGGCAGCCAGCTTGCGCATAGCCTTGAAATGAACCTGACGACCTGCGGGGGACATATCGAGGAGGAATTCTTTTGCGAAGGAGCCGTCCTGAATGTCAGAGAGGATCTTCTTCATGGCCTTCTTTGTGTCTTCGGTAATGATCTTGGGACCTGTCACATAATCGCCGTATTCAGCAGTGTTGGAGATAGAATATCTCATGCCGGCAAAGCCGCTCTGATAAATGAGGTCAACGATGAGCTTCATCTCGTGAATACACTCGAAATATGCGTTTCTCGGATCGTATCCAGCTTCAACCAGCGTCTCGAAGCCTGCCTGCATGAGGGCGCAGACGCCGCCGCAAAGAACCGCCTGCTCGCCGAAAAGGTCCGTCTCGGTCTCGGTGCGGAAAGTTGTCTCAAGAACGCCCGCTCTTGCGCCGCCGATACCTGCCGCATACGCCAAAGCCATGTCAAGTGCGCGGCCTGTTGCGTCCTGATATACAGCGACGAGGCAGGGAGTTCCCTTGCCGGCCTGATATTCAGAGCGAACGGTGTGACCGGGAGCCTTGGGAGCAATCATCGTGACATCAACAAATGCAGGGGGCTTGATGCAGCCAAAGTGAATGTTGAAACCGTGAGCGAACATGAGCATATTGCCCTCAACAAGGTTGGGCTCGATGTCCTTCTTATACATATCGGCCTGGAGTTCATCGTTGATAAGTATCATGATGATGTCTGCTTTCTTTGCAGCCTCGGCGGCTGTGAACACTTCAAAGCCCTGTGCCTCAGCCTTTGCCCAAGACTTGCTGCCCTCGTAAAGACCGATAATCACATTGCAGCCCGATTCCTTGAGGTTGAGCGCGTGTGCGTGACCCTGGCTGCCATAGCCTATGATGGCGATTGTCTTGCCTGTGAGCAGGGAAAGATTACAGTCTTCCTGATGAAAAAGTCTTGCTTCTGACATGGTGAATACCCTCCGAAAACAAAATTATTTTGATAGTGATACAAAAAATTTCAACGAATTGTATGAAATTTCCTGTGCGTTGACACCAGTATATACCATTTTACAGGGGATTGTCAAGCAATGTTTGCGCAAACGGTATCAACCAAAGGTTGATACTGAGTAAGTAACCCTTCTCATCAGAATTTTTCTGCTTTTTGCGCTGAAAAAGTAAATGCTCCTGTCGTATACTTGAAATATTATAAAGTTTTATGATATAATGCAATAAGTACAAAGGAGAAGGGAGATATTTTCAGATGAACAAATTAAGAATATTCCTCAAAAATTTCACAGCCGGGCGAAAGGCTCTGTTTAAAAGAATGGGGATTCTTCTGGGTTCGGCGCTCGCGGTTTTTGAAGTGGTCCAAGTGCTACTCCAAGACGACAGCATTGCGCAGTTATGTGGAAATATCGGCATTTTTGGCATCAGTCTAAAATCAATACTTACAAATGTATTTGTATACCTTGCAATCGGTGCCGTCGTGGCTCTGATAAGACAAGGTTCTTTCGCGCATTATTGCATGAACATAGCGGGAACCGATGTGAAAATTGAAATTTCAATGGCGGATATATTCTCCAACAAGGGGGAAATTGTTGTACCGTGCAACACTACATTCTCGGTGAATAAACGCATTGTTGGTGACAAAAGCATACAGTCACAAATGACTGCCCGCTTGAAGCTGTCAAAGGACAATCCACTTGATAAAGACGAATATTTTGAAAGGCAGGTAAAGTCCGCTTTGGCTTCGTGCCGACAATGCATGGAACGCAGATTGCCTGAGCAAAGGGTGCTTATTGAAGCCACGGACGAGTTCTCATACGGAACTATGCTCCCTCTGAATCTGCCCATAGACGGTAAGCCGCGCAATGTTATCCTGCTTGCGGTTGCCAAGATGGTTGAGCCGCACAAGCCAAAGACCGACGGCGCGCACCTGATGGCAAGCATCGACGATATGTGGAATCAAATTGCCGAGAACAGGACGCGCGAACAAACCTTAATTGTGCCGATAATGGGGACGGGCAGCGCGGGGCTTACAGACAAGCCCCAGCAGACTGTGGCGCGCTACATACTGCGCACTTTTGCCGACAACGCACATCGCCTCGGCATAAAAAAATTGATTCTGAGCGTCTATCCGCAGGATTATCTGGAAAATAAGGTGAATCTTGAGGAGCTTCGCAGCTATGCCGACTATATATGCAGATTTCCCGACAGTGATTTTGATATCAAATGATTTTGTTGCCGCCGCACGATCAAAATAATCGTGCGGCGGCATTTAAAAACAATAGGTGAAGCGTGAGAATCCTGCGGCGCTTCGGGCGCGGAACTGGTTAGAAAAATTCTGCTTGCGGGCACCACGATATTCCCCGCCTACCTTCCGACATTTATTTTTTTCGTGTTTACATCAGTATTATGTTTTCACGGTTAATGACGTTTAATTACCTTTAAAAATCAAAATCCTATTCTCTCTCCATCCACATACAGTATGTAGCCGTCGTCCATATCGTTGACATATCCATAGTAAAATGTCATTGTGTCGGGGTATGATACCGCTTGGAATTTCGTGTTGCGGCTGTCGGTCACTCCGGACGGCTCGTCGATAATATTACCGCTTGCGCTGTGTGCCACTATCACAAAGCAGTCTTTGGAATCGGGAACATACAGGCGTTCCACTATGCAGTAATTCATTGTGGCTGTGTCGCGCCTGCGATTGTAGAGAGTTTCGAGTTTCCATTTACCATTGTCGCGCCGAGGCAGCACCGAAGTTACGAGCTTGTTGTCTCCCGTGGAAGCTATAACCAGCGCGCAGTTATCATATTCGTTTATTTCCAAAATTTCACCCATGTGGTTGTATCTGAATGAATCCTCCGGCTCGGAAAAGCCGAATACTGCATTTTCCACGGGAATCAGATAAAGCGCCGCCATCACGGCGAGAAATACTCCTGCTGTTCCCGTCAGCACGCCTGTATCGCTGCGTATTACACGAGTGCGGCCCGCAGAATAACCGTCGCGCATATCGCTGAGTATTACGAACGCTATACCGCCCGCCGCCAGCGCAAAAATTAATCGTATCACGGTGTAAAGCACACACAACACCTCCTACATCATAAATCAACAATCAGGTTGTGACTTATGACAATTCCGAATTGCGAATTGCAAAATTCAGGTTGCTGTCGATCCAGTCGGTTGTGTAGTTCCAAAAGCTCTCCTGTGCGCGGCTCATCTTTTGCCCTCTGCGGTGTACCAGGAATACGTTGCGGATAAAAGTCTCGTCCTCAAATGGAATTGTCACTACCTGTTCGTCCGCGTATTCCTCCGCGAGAAATGTCGCTGAAATTCCGACGCCGCGATTTTGTCTTGCGGCCTCAACAATCAGTGAATCGTCGCTTATCTCCAGCAGAATTTCCGGATTAAGTCCTCCCTTGACAAAGCGAGTTATATTGTGAGGATAGAGTGAAAAATCGCGTCCTTTGAGAATTATGGGATATCCGTTCAAGTCGGGATAGCGTATGATGCTTTTGCGCGCAAGAGGATGATTTTTATTCACCACAGCGCGGAAGTCGTGAGAAAAACAGAATTCAACCTCGTAATTTATCAGATCTATCGGCTGAGGCAGAAACGCAAAGTCCACACGTCCGCTTTGCAGCATATCGTATATGGGATATTCGGGATATTCCACCAAGTCGAGGTGTATGTCGGGGTACAAATCATAAAAATCCGTCACGAATTTTAGTGTGAGATATTTTGGCACGCCGTATGTAGTAGCTATGTGAAGCGTGTGCGTTGCGTTGGTGGCGCTCTCGTGGAATTCGCTCTTGATTCGGCTGCACTCGCTCAATATGACATTGGCGGCGGAATACAACTTGTGGGCGTACATCGTTGGGCTGAGACCCTGTGGGGAGCGTGTGAAAAGCTCTCGGCCAAGTTCATCTTCCAGTTTTTTTATCATTTTGCTGACAGCCTGTGGGGTTACGAAAAGCTTTTCGGCAGCCTTGTGAATGTTTCCGGATTCGTATACCTTCACAAAGCAGCCCAGCAATCTCTCGTCCATCAACCGCAGCCCCCGTTTCCATAGTCAATTATATCATTTATATCATTCATCACAATCAGCACAGGCGGCACGCATTCAAGCTGCACTGCCGCCCAGTGTCAATTGAGTATTCTCCGTTACGAATTGAATTACAGCCTGTCTTTGATTGAGTTGAGCAGGCCGCCCGACGTAATTATGTTTTGAATAAAGGGCGGGAAGGGCTGTGCCTGATAGCTTTTACCGGTGGTGACGTCGGTGATGACGCCCGTGTCAAAATTCACCTTGACCTCGTCGCCATCGTTAATATCTTGTGCCGCCTCATCGCATTCGAGTATAGCAAGCCCTATGTTGAGAGCGTTGCGGTAGAATATTCTAGCGAAAGTCGAAGCTATCACGCATGATATGCCCGAAGCCTTTATCGCTATTGGCGCGTGCTCGCGCGAGGAACCGCAGCCAAAATTCTTGCCTGCCACCATTATCTCGCCTTCCTTGACGGTCTTGACGAAATTTGCGTCTATGTCTTCCATGCAATGGGCGGCAAGCTCGGCGTGAGATGATGTATTGAGGTAGCGTGCGGGAATGATAACATCGGTGTCGACGTTATCGCCGTACTTGTGTACTTTGCCTTGTGCTTCCATGGTTAAAATCCTCCCTTGAGAAAAATACAAAAAGCCTGAAATTACTTCTCCAAAACTCTGGACGGATCCGTGATGTAACCCGTCACGGCACTTGCGGCCGCCACTGCGGGGCTTGCCAGATAGATTTCGCTGGTTATGTGACCCATTCTGCCGATGAAGTTGCGGTTGGTGGTGCTGACGGCCCTTTCATTTTCGGCGAGAATGCCCATATGGCCTCCGAGGCATGGACCGCAGGTAGGGGTCGAGACAACTGCTCCCGCTTCAATGAAAATTTCAATCAGACCTTCCCGGAGAGCCTGAAGATATATTGACTGAGTGCCGGGGAAGATTATGCAGCGCACGTCCTGCGCCACCTTGCGACCCTTGAGTATTTCGGCGGCTGCGCGCAGATCTTCAATTCTGCCGTTTGTGCAGCTTCCTATGACGCTCTGGTCGATTTTGATTTCTGTTTCTCCGATCTCGTCCACTGTGCGTGTATTCTCGGGAAGGTGAGGAAATGAAACTGTCGGACGGAGTGCGGAAAGGTCAATTGTGTATGTTTCGTCATACTCTGCGTCCTCGTCTGCCGAGTACACTACAGGCTCCCGCTGGAATCTGCCTTTGCAGTATTCCTCGGTTATCTCGTCCACTGGGAATATGCCGTTCTTTGCGCCCGCTTCGATTGCCATGTTTGCTATGCAGAGGCGGGAATCCATCGAGAGGTGCTTCACACCGTCACCCGTGAATTCCATTGATTTGTAGCGCGCGCCGTCGACGCCTATCATTCCGATAATGTGCAGAATGACGTCCTTGCCTGTTACCCAGCCTTGTGGTTTGCCTGTCAGGATAAATTTGATGGCCGAGGGAACCTTGAACCATGCTTTGCCCGTCGCCATGCCTGCCGCCATATCGGTGGAGCCTACGCCTGTACTGAACGCGCCGAGCGCACCGTAGGTACACGTGTGGCTGTCCGCTCCGATAACGCAGTCGCCGGGTCCCACAAGACCCTGCTCGGGCAAAAGCGCGTGCTCGATGCCCATTTGACCGACGTCAAAGTAATTCAGAACATCGTATTTTTTCGCAAATGTACGTACCTTTTTGACCTGTTCGGCCGCTTTTATGTCCTTGTTTGGAGTGAAGTGATCCATAACAAGGGCGATTTTTTCCCTATCGAATATCTTGTTGACGCCAGCCTTTTCCAATTCGTTGATAGCCACCGGTGAGGTGATGTCGTTTCCAAGCACCAGATCCAGTTTAGCTTCAATGAGCTGCCCTGCGGCGACACTGTTGAGGCCCGCGTGCGCCGCGAGTATCTTCTGAGTCATAGTCATACCCATTGTAAGTATTCCTCCTTGATTAATGTTGTTTATATATCATTATAACACATATATCGCGTTTTGTAAATATTTTTAATTTTTTACTCCAGAGCAGCACTTACTTTTCCCAGTCGGACAAACGGGCATAAAAGCATTCAGCCATGTTGCGCTTTAGGGGGACAGTAACAATTTCGGGGGTGCTTGCATACCATGGCTAGTGGGGGAAGAATACTTTTTATTATCAAGCAGGTAACTCCGATTAAATCGTTGATATTATGGTATCAGGTTTTCCCTATTGAAAGGAAGTGAAAGAATGAAGCGGGAACAAAAAAAAGGAAAAATAAATAATAAGGTAAAATGGTTGATTTTTTTGTTGATTTTTCTGATGGTTTTGATAATGGTTGGTTTGGATCACTTCACAAAAGTAAACAGGCTCTCCGGCAGCTTAAATTCAAACGCCCCTGTTGGCATAATGGTCGATTCCAACGCCGGTGATTGTCAAACGTCCGAAAATGACGGCGGTGCAGAGCAGAATGTGGCAATCTCAGGTGTAGGAGCTATCACCATTCCTGCAAATCAAAAAGAAGTACCGGTTAATTTTTATAATCCAAAGCAAAATGCAGAACTGTATTACCTGACATTTGAGCTAAGACTTTATAACGAGGATAAAGCACAATACGAGGTACTGTGTACCTCAGGATTGGTTTCCCCGGGAAACCGCGTCTACAGAATGACGCTTTCGCATGGAATTGAAAAGGGCAAGTATGACGCAGTGGTTCACATTCAACCATACCGTATGAACCGGGACAGAACTCCTACAAATAATGTTGATATAAAGACCAAACTAATTGTTGAATAAAAGGCCGAATCGCGCAAATAAAGAAAATTAAAAAATCTTATGAATGAAAAATACTTCTTTAGGAAGGGAATGTTGCAAAAATGAAAAAAATATTATCAATTATTGTTGCCGCTGCAATTGCTGTGATAATGCCGATCAGTTCCTTTGCGGCAGAAAATGTGGAAATAAATCAGGATTCCGAACAAAAAAGCAGCTCTATTAGCGTGGACTATAATATGGATCTGGCCTATACCGTGACTATTCCCGCAAGCGTAACCTTTACCGACACCGAAAAGACAGTGGAGAGAACGATTCAAGTCAGTGGGGTGTTGATCAGCGAAGGAAATTCTATTAGCGTAAGCATTTCAAGCCTCAATGACTTTGAAATGAAAAACGGAGACGGATATATCGACTATTATATTATGGTTAATTATCACGCGCTCCCGGAGAATAATTGCAGTATACTGACCGTTAACGCGGACGACGGTTCGGGCTGGGCGATTTTAAGCTTCGTCACGGATCTCGAAAAAAGTCACGCTTTGTATTCCGGAAAATACACCGATACACTTACCTTTACAGTTTCCGTTATTTAAGGTTTACAATTATCATAATAAAAGCCAAAAGAGAGCGAAGACTCGAATGTCTCCGCTCTCTTTTGGTTATCCGGCGTCACGTGTTATCGGTTTTACGTTTTATTCTGCACAGACTGCCGCGCTGTTTTCGTTGACTGAAATAAAACGCTTTTGACAAATAACTATACCCTAATCTTCGAACACGGTTATAGAATTTGCCATATCTGCCATTCTCGAAGCGTGACCTTCTTCACAATCTGCAAAATAATGAATTGTCACTATGAACGACCCGCCTTTGCCGTTGTCAGCGATATAGATGGATTCGACGTCACCGTCCCACTGATAATTATCGGCGTCAAACCATTGGGCGTGTATTTTGTTGGAGAACCGGGTTAAATCTGATTCTCCCGTCTCACAGACGACCGGATCTTTTGCCTTTATTTTATCTAACTCTGAGGCAAGCGAACTCGCCTTGTCGAGCGTTGTCTGGGTTATCGTCATATACACAGGCGTATCCTTCATATCCTGCTCGGTGTAATCTACCGGAGTCACTATCAATGTGTCTTTGTCCTTCTCAACACTGTACATATTTTTGTCAATGTACACGCCGTAGTCTGCGAGTCCGCTGTTCGGTTGGAATTCCACCACTTCACCGCTGTAGTTCACCTTTTCACTGCTGCCTTCCATAGTTATAACGGCGTTGTCCCTGTCAGGGAAAATATGCCTGTACAGCGCGTTGGCAGAGGCCCTTCCCGCTGGCGATACCGCGAATACAACCACTACGAGGCACGCCGCCGCCGCCGCGTATTTGATATACTTTCGACCGGTATGTTTCGCCGGTTCTGCATTTTTTAATATTTTTTCCCATACATGGTCTATTCTTGACTGTGACGGCATGGGATAACTTGAACAGGTTTTCAATAACAGCTCGTCGAATTCCCTGTCCGAAAATTCATTGTTGTTTTTCGTCATGGTAATCCTCCTTCAAAATACATTTTATCTCGTTCCTAGCTTCAAAAAGCCTTGATTTCACGGTTGAGCGAGGAAGCGACACAATTTTGGCGATCTCGCTTTCGGTGTAACCCTGCATATATTTCAACAGGATCAGTTCCCTGTATTTTGGTTTTAATCTGCTTATTGCATCCTTTAAGGCTTCAATTTCATCATCGTCTGTCGAGTAGGACAGACCCCCAATTTTTTCCACATCGTCTATATCCACATATTGCAATCTAACTGAGGCTATACGTCTGCACTCGTTTATAAGAATTCTGTCAAACCAGGGTTTGAAATCCCTGCTTGAGTCAAACTTCTCAAGGCTGCGGTATACTCTTATGAACGCCTCCTGCACGGCGTCGTCGGCGCTGTCTTTGTCGCCGAGTACGGCCGCAGCCAGGCGCAGCGCGCCTCCCGCATACTTCCTGTAAAGATTCTCGAAATCTTCTGTATTTATTTTTTTGTCTGTTCCCAAATTCATTTTAAATCAATTGTTTTAACCATGGCGATAAGATAAGGATATATGTTGTTCTTTGTCTGTGTCGTGTAATTCACACACACTACCAGCGAGTTTTCACCGTGCTTAAAGATATAAATTTCCTTCTCTGAGTTTTCGATAACGCCTTCACCCTCCGGCTGTGAGGCAATGATCCGCTCGTGCTCAAGGGGGATTTCACTGTTGGCGCCTAATTTTTGCACCTTGGCATATCCTGACAATTCGGCGTCTTTCATTTCTGTTTCCGCAACGGCCTCAATACTTTGACCGCCGGCATAGATTGAGATACAGTTGTCGTATTTGTCATCGGGCGTCAATCCGATATATGCAATCGTATCAATTCCTTCTTGTGAAGAAAATTCATAATCTTTTGAAAACTTGAAAATCGTGTAGTCGTAACTGCCCTCAATCTTCTCCGCGTAGTATTCCGACCCGCTGTCATTGGTATTGACCTCTATTGCGCTGACTGATTTTTCAGAATTGGGTGCGGACGACGCAGAAACACCTCTGTCCGACTGACACGCCGTTAAAACCATACATGAGGCAGTAAATATCAGCGCCGTACAAACCGCCTTGACTAATTTGCGTTTAACGGTAGTCTTATCTTTCATGGTAACGCATCATCTCCTTTGATAAAGTATTAAATACTGAACTTCAATTAAAAAATACAAAAAAACCGAGCATAAAAGCTTGCGTATATGGATTTAGGGAGAAGATTTTTTTTCGTATTTTTATTTAAGCTCAATATAAAACAACTGCAAGATCTTCCGGAAAATTACTTACACTATATATACCCCGCGAACAGCGGAAAAGTTGGAGATATTTTATTTTTTTTATAATTTTTTATAGATTTCACTGTGCGGTGCGGATTTATACAGACTTAGATAAAAACAAAAAGACACTGATGATATCCAAGACGAAAAGCTCAGATTCAAACAGTGTCTTTTATTTTTAACTATGCAAGCGCCGTTCTGCAATTTATGGATATGCGGGCGCCGAATGGGCAAAATTTCTCATACGGCTTTTCGTGTTTCGAAAACCGCAGGATTAATAATTCTCCGCGTGTACCTCAAAGTAAGACTGGGGATGAGCGCATACGGGACACACATCGGGTGCCTTAGTGCCTACCACTATGTGACCGCAGTTTCTGCACTCCCAAACCTTTACTTCGCTCTTTTCAAAAACCTGCTGCATCTCGACATTCTTCAGCAGAGCGCGATAACGCTCCTCGTGGTGCTTCTCTATTGCGCCCACCGCGCGGAACTTTGCCGCAAGCTCATGAAAACCCTCTTCGTCGGCCGTGTTGGCGAATTCCTCATACATATCGGTCCATTCGTAGTTCTCTCCATCCGCCGCAGCTTCGAGGTTTTCCGCAGTGGAGCCGATGCCGTTCAGTTCCTTGAACCATATCTTTGCGTGTTCCTTCTCGTTGTCCGCAGTCTTTAAAAACAGCGCGGCTATCTGCTCAAAGCCTTCCTTCTTTGCCTTTGACGCAAAATAAGTATACTTGTTTCTCGCCTGAGACTCGCCTGCGAATGCCGCCTCGAGATTTTTCTCAGTCTGTGTGCCTTCATAGGGATTTTTCATAGTTGTCTTTACCTCCTCAAGATTATCGCCATTAGCTTTGCATTTTGGGCATACTGCCTCTGCCGCTGACGGTGCATCAAAGACTTCGCCGCAAATTTTGCACTTAAATGTTGCCATTTTGGTTCCTCCCTGCATTTTTTATTAATGCCGATGAAATTATAAAAATCGACGCCACGCGGCTGACACAGAATAAACAGAATAATTGGCATTGATATGTGAAAATTCAATTTTCCTGCTGAATATCCGCCGTCATTTCCGTCAATTTTTAATATACAATAATAAAATACAATACGGGCATTGCGCCGCACTATCGTTAAAAGTGCGGGACATGATTAAACGATTCGCTCCTCGTGTATTTTCATTCAGTTGATGTAGTTTTTCCCGAATACAGTTTTTATTCCGTCTCGGATTCTTTTTGATGTTTCTTGATTAGGCCGGTTAATCAAATCCCCAGGGCAAACGAATGCCGCAAACAGTCACCGTAAAATAGTCTTCTGTCTTTTGCTCGTTCGGAACATACATGGTGTCTATTGAAATATTTAGAAACAAACCGTTATCGTGAATATTAATTGGACGTTTTCCGTTCTTTATGATTCTGCCGACAACTGTATATGCGACCATAAGATATTCTACTTTGCCTGCCGCAGGGTCAAAAAATGAGCTTATTTCATCCGGTGCGGAGACGTCGATACCCATTCTTGACAAAAAATCCGTGAGCAGCGGCAGTTCCGCTTTTGCCCGTGCGTAATAATTCCTGCATTCATCACAGTCACACA
The DNA here is from genome assembly GCA_947581635.1 of uncultured Clostridia bacterium. GTDB lineage: Bacteria > Bacillota > Clostridia > Oscillospirales > Acutalibacteraceae > RUG762. The sequence continues at coordinate 136,518 of CANPVE010000002.1, forward strand.
GCGAGAGATTCTTGCAGTAATCGACCTCCGCCTCAATGTCCACGTCCAAAACGCAGTCGCCAAGTTCCAGTATCATCAAGCAGCCCCCAAAAAAACGGACATCAATGTCAATACTTACCGTACCAAGATTGATGTCCGCCTGTGGTCGAGGTGACAGGACTCGAACCTGCGGCATCCTGGTCCCAAACCAGGCACTCTACCAAACTGAGTTACACCTCGAAGTATTTCTCGATCCACTGTCCGAAACGCATTATATTATAGCACATATGAATTCCCATGTCAACTGTGTCGTTCGGGAAATTTTGCAACATCAAGCTGCATAATATTTCATCGGAGCCGCAATAGCTGGGATTTTGCGTCATATGCGGATAAATTCAAAAATAATTGGCGTTTTGTGGCTTGAAATGCAGCCATACTTAATGTATAATTGACTGGTAAAAAACAAGAATTTTTGGATTGGAGATGATTTGTTTGGACGTCAGAGTGGGGGACATACTTGAAATGAAGAAGCAGCACCCCTGCGGCTCCAAGCAGTTCGATGTGCTGCGTGTGGGCATGGACTTCAAAATAAAGTGCAGGGGTTGCGGTCATGAAGTGATGGCGGCGCGAAATAAAATCGAGAAAAATATCAGAAAAGTCATACGTGAGGACGGTCAGTAGTCCGGCTTGAGCGCTGCATTATTATAATATTCATGCTTAATAGAAATATTGAAAAGGAAGATGGTTAGCCATGTTTGACAAACTTTCTGCCGCCGAGGTGAGATATGAGGAGCTTGGCAGAAAATTATGTGACCCCGATATTATAAATGACAACGCGGTATACCGCGACACTATGCGTGAATACAAAAATCTTACGCCGCTTGTCGAGAAATACCGTGAATACAAGAAGGCTAAAGAAACCGAGGAAGAATCCAAAATGCTGCTTGAAGAGGGCATAGCCGATAAGGATTTCCGCGAGCTGGTGGAGAGCGAGCTTGATGGCGCGCGCTGTGCGCTTGAGACGATATCGGAGGATTTGAAGATACTTTTGCTGCCAAAGGACCCCAACGACGACCGCAATGTTGTAATAGAAATTCGCGGCGGCGCGGGCGGGGAGGAAGCGGCGCTTTTTGCGGGCGTACTTTTCAGAATGTATTCCATGTATGCCGAGCGCAACGGGTGGAAAATTGAAGTTGTGAACGCCAATGAGACGGAATTGGGCGGCTACAAGGAAATAAGCTTCATAGTAAACGGCGATTCGGCTTATTCCAAGCTTAAATACGAGAGCGGCGTTCACCGTGTGCAGCGCGTTCCGGAAACCGAGACACAGGGCAGAATACACACTTCCACTGCCACTGTCGCCGTAATGCCCGAGGCGGACGAGGTTGACGTTGAGATAAACCCCACCGACCTCAAAATCGATACCTTTTGTTCCAGCGGCGCGGGCGGACAGCATGTCAACAAAACCGAGTCGGCAATCAGAATTACTCACCTTCCCACAGGGATTGTTGTGGAGTGCCAAGACGAGCGCAGTCAATACAAAAACAAGGACCGTGCAATGAAAATTCTGCGTTCCCGAATTTATGAAGCGGCCATGGAAGAGCAAAATAGCAAGCTTGCCGCCGAGAGGAAATCTCAGGTGGGTACGGGCGACCGTTCGGAGCGAATTCGCACCTACAATTATCCTCAGGGGCGCGTGACTGATCACAGAATAGGCTTAACGCTTTACAAGCTGGACGCCATATTGAACGGCGATTTGGACGAGATATTCGACGCGTTGATAACTTCCGCCAGAGCCGCACAGCTCGAAGCCTCAATTGACGAAAACGTCTAGATTTTCAGGGGGTGGTGTTATGAACGATTTTGAATCGAAATGTCGTGCTTTGTTCGAGAGTATCGGAGATCATAAGACCATGGTGCTGTCGACGTCACTTCATGATAAAGTGACGTCGCGCACGATCAGCGTTGTTTTGATTGACAGAGAGTTTTATTTTCAGACAGACCTCAGCTTTCGTAAGTACAGACAGATAAGGGAAAATTCCAACGTCGCGCTTTGCACGGACAATATTCAGGTTGAGGGCATATGCGCGGAAATGGGATTCCCGCATGACTGCCCCGAATTTTGTGGGATTTATAAAAGATACTTCTCGGCGGCTTACGATATGTATTCGGGGTTGGAAAGTGAAAGGCTTTTCGCCGTGAAGCCGACATATATTCAGAAATGGATTTATGAGGCGGGGGACCCGTTTGTCGAGTCCTTTGATTTTGTAAAGGGCGTATACCAAAAGATTGAACGTTCCAGGAGTTGAGGTAATTGTAGTGGAAAGGGGGAAATTTTTATGTCGGATTGGGACGCAGCGTTGTACAAAAGGTTTGAACGCGAACGCACTTTGCCAGCAATTAACCTTGCCGACGCCATTGTGCGCGAAAGCTGTGAGAAAATAATTGATATAGGTTGCGGAACAGGCAACAGCACTGCAGTTCTTATGAAAAAATTTCCGCAAGCCGAAGTCACGGGCATTGACAATTCCGAGAATATGCTCTGTGAGGCGCGGAAAAGCTGTACGGGTGCAAAATTTTTGCGCTTGGACGTAAATGAAGAACTTGAAACATTGACCGAACGGTTTGATGTGGTTTTCTCAAACGCCTGCATTCAGTGGCTGCCAAATCACAGGCGGCTTCTGGTGAGGTTTATGAATCTGCTGACCGACGGCGGGGTGCTTGCCGTACAGACGCCCCTACAGGCAAAGCACCCAATGCACAAAATAATCACCGCTGTGGCCAACGGCACCAAGTGGCGGCATTATCTCAGCAATATCCGCGTGTTTTACAACCTTACAGCCGAGGAATACTACGATGTGCTGGGCGAGATATCTTCCGACTTTTCCATTTGGGAAACCGTGTATATGCACCGTATGCCGTCGCACGAAAGCATTATTGAGTGGTACAGGGGTACGGGTTTGAGGCCGTATTTGAACGCGTTGGACGAAGAAATGTATGCGGAATTTGAAAGAGACGTTTTTAGAGAAACTGTTTCGTATTACACGGTTCGCAAAAACGGAGAAATTCTTTTTGAGTTCCCGAGACTGTTTTTCACGGCGGTAAAATAGACTCAATTATTGTATTATCACAATATACAGGAAGGAGAAATTTTTATGAGAAAAGCTAATAAACTTGTTCTGTTGCTTGCGGCAATCGTGATTGCCTCTTTTGTGACATCTTGTACGTCGGCAGGCAGCCAAAATTCGGATTTTTACGGTAAATACTCCTATTGCGGCGAGGTTTCCGGCGTTACAAGTACCGTCGTTCTGAATGAGGACGGCACTTTTGTATTTACGTTTTCCGAAACTAGCAGCTATCTCGGAGCGGGCAAGTACACGGTAAAAGGTGATACAGTCATGTTAAAAACAGATGACGGCAAGTACCGGTATACATTCAAATTACACGACGGCACACTGATTTTTGACGGGAAAAATTCTTCCGATCAGACGTGGCTGGGCGAATTTTCGGACGGCTCGGTGTTTGAATGATTGTAATTTTCAGATGCTTATTTGAATTGCTATAGGCAGACCTTAAGGGAGAAGGATATTTATGGAATTTTTTCAGAGTGTAATTACGAAAATATTGAGTATGGGTTTGTCAGACCTTATTGCGATGTTTATATTTCTTTTTGTCTTAAAATTGGAGATAAAAATTGTATTGAAAATCGTGGGAGCGCTCATTGTGCTGGAAGTGGTTTATATGATTTTTTCAAGCATTGATTTTCAGCAAGCCCAGTCGTTATTGTTTTTGGTATTTAACAACATTTAAGGAAGTCAGCTCAGATGAAAACTGTTTTGCTTAAAAACACAGATGAAGATATATCCCGCGCGGGGCAAATCCTGCGCAGCGGCGGGCTTGTCGCTATTCCCACCGAAACGGTTTACGGATTGGCGGCCAACGCCCTCAACGGGTGTGCCGTTGCAAAGATATTCGAGGCAAAGGGGCGTCCGCAGGACAACCCCCTCATAGTACATATCTCGGAGCTTTCCCAATGGGAGCGGCTTGTCAGCGGGATTCCTCCGCAGGCAATGGCTCTGGCGGAGGCATACTGGCCCGGACCGCTTACGATAATCTTGCCAAAAAGCGGCATAATCCCCGATGAGGTTTCGGCGGGACTGGATACCGTCGCGGTGCGATTTCCGTCAATGCGAACCACGCGTAAGATAATAGACGCGGCGGGTGTACCTTTGGCTGCTCCTTCGGCAAATTTATCCGGCAGCCCCAGTCCCACTTGCGCGCGGCACACTATGGACGATATGTGCGGCAGGATAGATGCGGTGCTTGATGGAGGCGAATGCAATTTCGGCGTGGAATCCACCGTTATTACGCTGGCGGCGGAGGTTCCGCGATTACTGCGCCCCGGCGCGGTGACACCCGAAGAACTGCGGGAGGTTCTTGGAGAAATCGAGATTGACGAAGCTGTCATGGGTCGTCTCAAAGATGGAGTCAAAGCAGCCTCGCCCGGCATGAAGTACAAGCATTACAGTCCAAAAGCAGAGGTGACGATAATTAAGTCCAATTTGGATAAATTCTGTGATTTTGTTGAAAATATGAAAAATGAAGAGGACACATTCGCCCTGTGCTTTGACGGTGAGGAGAAAAAAATTCGGCTCAAATGCGTCTCGTATGGGTGCGAGGGGGATTCTCTCACCCAATCACATCGGCTTTTCACCGCCCTGCGCGAGCTGGACGAGCGCGGCGCCAAGACGGTATACGCGCGTTGCCCGTCCGCCGACGGCGTGGGAATGGCAGTCTATAATCGCCTGTTGAGAGCGGCAGGGTTCAGTGTGATTGAGCTTTAATTAGAGAATACTGAAAGATTAAAACGACTTGATTTAAAAAATCAGGCCGTTTTTTTATATAAAAACACTTGACAATATACCCTACGGGGGTATATAATTATGTTGCACCGAATAACTGCATTTTTGACAATGGGGGGAGTATCTTGGAGGAACAAGAGGAAAAACAAAAAAATTGCTGCTGCCATGGAAAAAAAACCAAACAGCGCTCTGAGGAAGAGTACAAGAAACTGATAAATCGCCTCAATCGCATTGAGGGTCAGATTCGCGGCATCAAGGGTATGGTGGAAAAGAGTGCGTACTGTCCTGATATTCTGATTCAGGTTGCCGCTGCCAACGCCGCGCTCAATGCCTTTACAAAGGAATTGCTTGCCAATCATATCAAAACCTGTGTTGCAAATGATATTCGTGAGGGCAACGACGAAACAATTGACGAGTTGGTGAGCGTGTTGCAAAAATTGATGAAGTAATTTTTTGTTTGTCTAATTTTTAAAATAAAAAATGAAACGGGGGTCGCTGAAAAAGATATGGAGCAATATAATATTACGGGAATGAGCTGCGCGGCGTGCAGCGCGCGTGTGGAAAAAGCCGTGTCGCAGGTAGAGGGCGTGACATCGTGCTCCGTGAGCCTGCTCACCAATTCCATGGGTGTCGAGGGAACCGCCGATTCGGGTGCGATAATCGCGGCTGTACAAAACGCGGGCTACGGCGCTTCGCTCAAGGGAACGGCAAGTTCCGCGGCAAATGCCAAAGGTGTCGAGGATGATGCGCTAAAAGACAGAGAAACACCTGTGCTAAAAAGAAGGCTTATCGCTTCGCTCGTATTTCTGATTGCGCTGATGTATTTTTCAATGGGGCATATGATGTGGGGCTTCCCGCTGCCGTCATTCTTTGAGGGAAATCATGTGGCGATTGGTCTGGTGCAGTTGCTTCTCACTGTGATTATCATGGTGATAAATCAGAAATTCTTTATAAGCGGCTTTAAGGGACTTCTCCACAAGGCGCCAAATATGGATACTCTGGTGGCGCTCGGAGCGAGCGCGTCGTTTGGCTACAGTGTATATGCTCTCTTTGCCATGACCGACGCGCAAGTGAAAGCAAATGCAGAAGCGGTTATGGCGTACATGGACGAATTCTACTTTGAATCCGCTGCCATGATACTCACTCTGATTACTTTGGGAAAAATGCTGGAGGCGCGTTCAAAGGGCAAGACTACCGACGCGCTCAAGGGGCTGATGAAACTTGCGCCTAAAACCGCAGTTCTGCTGAAGGACGGCATTGAGACGACTGTGCCGATAGAGCAGGTGAAAAAGGGAGATGTGTTTGCGGTACGCCCGGGAGAGAGTATTCCGGTCGACGGATTTGTGATTGAAGGCATCAGTGCAGTAGATGAATCCGCGTTGACCGGAGAAAGCATTCCCGTTGATAAGGCTCAGGGCGACGCGGTGTCGGCGGGTACGGTGAATCAATCCGGCTTCATCAAGTGCGAAGCATCAAATGTGGGGGAGGATACCGCCTTATCCCGCATAATCAAAATGGTGAGTGACGCCGCCGCCACAAAAGCTCCTATAGCCAAAGTCGCAGATAAGGTGTCGGGAATATTCGTGCCGGCGGTGATAACGGTTGCCGCGATTACAACCGTAGTGTGGCTGCTTGTTGGCGAGAGCGTGGGCTTCGCGCTGGCGCGTGGAATCTCGGTGCTCGTGATAAGCTGCCCGTGCGCGCTCGGACTTGCAACGCCCGTTGCCATAATGGTGGGCAGCGGAGTGGGCGCGAAGAACGGCATATTGTTCAAGACCGCCGCTTCTTTGGAAGAGACAGGCAGAGTGCAGATAGTTGCGCTGGATAAAACCGGCACAATCACCGAAGGCGAGCCGAAGGTTACAGATATCCTGCCCGCCGATGGCGTGAACGAGCATGAGCTGCTCACCGCCGCTTTTGCGCTTGAAAGCAAGAGCGAGCACCCGCTTGCCAAAGCCGTGATTGAAGCCGCTGTGGAAAGAAATCTCACCGCACCTGACGTCGGAGACTTTAAGGCTCTCCCCGGCAACGGACTTTCCGCCGTGCTTGACGGAGTTCAATTGACGGGCGGCAATCTGAAATTTATAGCTGAGAGCGCAGAAATTCCTGACGATATGCGCGCCAAGGTCGATGAACTGTCTCAACATGGTAAAACTCCGCTTCTATTCAGTCGCGGCAATAAATTTATAGGAATTATAGCTGTTGCCGATACCATAAAGTCCGACAGTTCTCAGGCTGTTGAGGAATTGCGGAATATGGGAATACGTGTGGTAATGTTGACAGGCGACAATGATCGCACTGCCCGAACCATAGGCGAGCAGGCGGGCGTTGACGACGTTGTGGCGGGTGTGATGCCCGACGGTAAAGAGAGCGTAATCAGTGAATTGAAGCGGCACGGCAAGGTCGCCATGGTTGGCGACGGAATAAACGACGCGCCCGCACTCACCCGAGCCGACGTGGGCATAGCGATAGGCAGGGGAACCGATATCGCGATAGATGCGGCGGACGTCGTATTGATGAAAAGCCGTCTCAGCGATGTTCCGGCGTCGGTAAGGCTTAGCCGAGCCGCGCTGAGGAATATTCATCAAAACTTATTCTGGGCTTTTTTCTACAACGTGATAGGAATTCCACTGGCGGCGGGCGTGTGGATTCCGATTTTCGGCTGGCAGCTCAACCCGATGTTCGGTGCGGCGGCTATGAGCCTTTCGAGTTTCTGTGTAGTGTCAAACGCGCTGCGGCTTAATCTTTTTGATATTCGCGGCACAAAGCGCGACAAAAAAATAAAATCGGTTGAGGATTTTGAAATCAAAATCCAAAATCAACAAGACAAGGAGAATGAAGAAATGTTTGGAAAAACCAAAAAGACAATCAAAATCGAGGGTATGATGTGCGGACACTGTGAAGCCAGAGTTAAGGAAAGCCTTGAGGCACTCGACGGCGTTGAAAGTGCGGCAGTCAGCCACGAGAAAGGAACCGCAGTAGTTACCTGCAAGGGCGAGGTATCGGACGAATTGCTGAAAAGCACTGTCGAAGCACAGGGCTATAAGGTGGTTGGGTAATTCGTTATTCGGCCCGAATTTTAAAATGCAATAAAAATAACACCCGTAGACGGCCTTTGAAAGCCGTGTACGGGTGTTATTTTTATTTTATAATAAATTTAATATATTTTTACAGCAGGTCTATAAATCGGCCTATCAAAGTATTGGATAGCAACATTCCCTTTCGGGTGAGCGCTATGTGTTCGCTGTCGCAAACGCAAAATTCGCCAAACTGAGACGCGCCCGCCATAGCCCTTATTGACGGAGGTATGCCGCAGCCGAAGCGCTCATTCATGCCCTGCTCGGTCAAACCCTCGTTCAGCCGCAGGCGAAGCATGATGTATTCTTCCATGTCGCCGCCAATGCAGTCCAATTCAGGCTCGTTGCCATCGAGATAATCATTTAGGCTTCTGTCGAAAAAGTACCGTTTTCCCATAAAAAATCCGTGCGCGGCGGGGCCAATGCCGATATATTCCTCGCAGTTCCAATATTTGAGGTTGTGCCGTCCGACAAATCCGCTGCAGGCCGCATTGGAAATTTCGTATTGCCGGAAGCCGATTTGTTCCAAACCGTCAAATGCCGCAATATAAAGGTCGGCAAGTGCGTCGTCGTCGGCTATGGGCAGGGAATCTTTGATCCGATAAAACGCCGTGCCATCCTCGATTTTTAGCATATATGCCGAGACGTGCGAGGGCGCGCAGTTCTTTATGAATTCCAGTGATGCCGCAAGCGATTCCTCGGTCTGGAAGGGAATTCCCAGCATCAAATCGAGAGATATGTTGTAGATACCCAACATATGCGCGCACTCTATAGCCCGGAGAACGTCGTCGGGGGAGTGTTTTCGGCCTATCGCCGCAAGTTCACGCGGTACGGCCGACTGCATTCCCAGTGACACGCGGTTTACTCCCGTCGCCGAACAACCGCTGAGGAATTCCAGCAGATCGGCATTTGGGTTGGATTCCACGGTGATTTCCGCTCCATGCGATATATATATGCACTCATCAAGTGCCGACATTATGCGCACGATGCGCTCGCCGCCCAGCAGCGATGGGGTTCCGCCGCCAAAATACACGGTGTCGGCAGTTATTTTCATATCCTTGAGCGCCCGTATGCGCCTGACAGTCTCATCGGTGTATCGATTCAGCAGACTTTCTGAAACGCCCACCGAGTAAAAATCACAATAGGGGCATTTTGCACGGCAAAACGGCACATGAATGTAAATTCCGATTGGTTTCATATCCTTAATATGTTCAATTTTTTGCGGCATTCTTGCGCTTACTCAGATAATTTTCCAATATGATCACCGCCGATACCGCGTCTACAACAGCTTTGCGCTTCTTGCCGCGCGTGTTGGTGGCGTTGAGAAATTGGTGAGCCTCCATGGTGGTGCAGCGCTCGTCCATCATATCCACCTCAATGCCGCTCGCCTTTTGCAAATCATCTGCGAATCGACGGGCATTTTGAGCGCTCTCACCCTCTGAGCCGTCCATATTGACGGGCAGTCCCACAACTATAAGCTCCGCTTTATTGTCGGCAGCCAGAGCGGCCACTTTCTGCACAAGCACAGGGACGTATTTCTCATTTATCACCGTGACGGGGGAGGCGAGAAATTCACTTTTATCGCAAATTGCAATTCCTGTGCGCGCCAGTCCGAAATCCACCGACATTATCACCATAGTTTGACGCCGCCCACCAATTCCGAGATATTCCCAATGCCATTCTGCTCAAGGTATTTTTCCATTCCCTCGATTATTTCAAGCGGGGCGTAGGGGTTCGTAAACATTGCGGTACCCACCTGAATTGCAGACGCGCCCGCAAGTGTCATTTCAATTGCGTCCTGCCATGTGCATATGCCGCCAAGTCCTATGACGGGAATTTTTACAACGTTGTAGACCTCATTGACCATTCTCACCGCTATGGGAAATACGGCCGCGCCGGACATACCACCCTTGTTGTTTTTGAGTATGGGGCGTCGGGTGCGAATATCTATTCTCATGCCAAGCAGGGTGTTGATGAGCGACACCGCGTCCGCTCCCGCCGATTCAACCGCCAATGCTATCTCAGAAATGTTCGTGACATTCGGTGACAGTTTTACAATAAGCGGTTTGTTCGGACATTTTCCCCGCACCACCGAAGTGATATGAGCCGCACATTCGGGAGACGTGCCGAATGTCGCCCCGCCCGCCTTTACATTTGGGCATGATATATTCAGTTCAACCATGTTCACGTCCGAACGGTTCACCTTTTCCGCTATGGCGGCATAGTCCTCCTCCGTTGAACCCGCGATGTTGGCAATTACAACTATATCCTGCTCGCGGAGCCACGGAAGATCATGCTCTATGAAGTGGTCAACTCCGGGATTCTGCAAGCCCACGGAATTGAGTATTCCCTCGGGAGTTTCCGCTATGCGCGGCGGCGGGTTGCCTGCCTTCTCCCGTATAGTCATGCCCTTGCAGGAAATACCGCCGATTTTGGATATCGGGTAGAATTCGTTGTATTCTCTTCCGAAGCCGTATGTTCCCGAGGCGGCGATCACCGGATTTTTGAATTCTACGCCGCATATATTTACATTAAGTCTGCTCATTCCCAGATAACCTCCCTGCTGTCAAATACAGGACCGTTTTTGCATACATGGCTGTATTTCACGCTTCCGTCTGCTGCCTTTGTTTTGCAGGCGCAGACCAAACAGGCGCCTATGCCGCAGCCCATGCGCTCCTCAAGCGATACCATGCACCTGACGCCACGTTTTTCCGCCTCAGCCGCCACAAGCCTTAACATTGGCATTGGCCCGCAGGAATAAATAACGTCGCATTCCGCCTCATCGAGCCTCTGAGCGAGAAGTTGGGTTACAAAGCCGTGATAACCGAATGAGCCGTCGTCTGTGGCTATACGCACATCTGCGCCGTTTGCACGGAAATCATCGGCAAGTATAATTGCATCTTTGCTGCGGAAGCCGAGAAGCACCGTGGCATTTTCGCCGTATGGCTTTGATGAGCCGAGCAAGGGCGGAACGCCTATGCCTCCGCCCACAAATACCGCTCTTTCGGCGGGATTTATCTCAAAGCCGTTGCCGAGCGGTGCGAGAATGTTGAGATATTCTCCCTCGGATTTTTTCGATATAATTTCTGTGCCCTCTCCGCGGACTTCAAAAACAAATCGTATGAAGCCCTCATCGCGGCTGAATTCACACACCGATATCGGTCGGCGGAGAGTTTTTCCGTCCGCCTTGAGGTTGGCGAACTGTCCGTGATTCATGTTTTGCACAGCTTTTTCGGATTTGACTGTAAAGCTGAATGTTGTTTTGTTGAGCTGTTGCTTTTTGATGATAGGACATAGCTCCTGAGTGTATTTCATAAATTTTTGCTTCCCCTTTCGGTTGGGAGTTTTATTAATTAATTCTACCATTATGCATGAAATATGTCAAATAGATATTGCGGCGGAGCGGAGTTTGTGATATTGTGTATATTATTAAAAACTCTTGTATGGAGGCGGCAAAATGGAAAACAGACGTGTAACGATAGCAGATATAGCCGATGAGTTGGGTCTTAGCACTGCTACAGTATCGAATGTGATACACGGGCGTACGGGCAAGGCTTCGTCCGAAACAGTGAGGCGCGTGCAGCAGCTTCTTACGGAGCGCCGTTATATTCCAAGTATGGCGGGTATCCTGCTTGCCCGCAATGATTCAAGAATAATTGGAATCATGATAAACAATCACGACAAATACGAGCGGCGTGTGCTTCAGGATCCGTTCGTTTCTGCAGCAGTGGATTACCTTTCGGAGGAAATAGACCGTTCGGGAAATTTTATGATGATAAAGACTACAAACGACTGTCGCGACATAGTTGAATTTGCTTCTATGTGGAACATGGTTGGAGTAATTGTCATAGGCTTCTGCGCCGAGGATTACGAATATCTTCGGGGACAACTCAGGATTCCGATGGTGGTTTATGACGGCTACAGTTCGGAAAACCACAAGTACGCCAATGTGACGATAGATGACTTTGACGGCGGACGTCAGGTCGGAGAGTACCTTGTGTCAAAAGGTCACAGGAAAATATTATGCATGGCAGACAATAATTTTTGCATGGACAATATGAGATATGAGGGACTGTGCAAAGCGGTGAGAAAATCCGGCGGTGTTGCCGATCGAATGTTGATTCCTATGAGGAAAGATGAACGAGAAAACTGTTATTTGAATCACCTCGATGAAATAATGTCATACAGCGCGGTATTTGCCGTGTCTGACGTATATGCCGCCGAGCTTATGACATTTATGCAGTCGCGCGGCGTGCGTATTCCGAGAGATATCTCCATAGTGGGGTTTGACGACAGTTCAATCAGTACAATGATATCTCCAAAACTTACCACGGTACGGCAGGATAATCAGATTCGAGCGTGGGTGGCAGTGGAAATGCTGACGCATTTGCGCGAGAAACCGGAAGAATTTACAAACAGGGTTTTGCCGGTTCGTTTGATAGAACGAGAGAGTGTGGCAAATGTGAATTGACACAAAATTAAAGACTGAATTTTGTAAGAGGTTACGCGATTAACCTTTGCTTTTTTCGAGAAGATGAAATACAATTTAATCATAGTACAAAGCTTTGACTAAATGTTGTATCTTTAATCATAATCCAATAAAGCAAGGGCGATAAATTTATGAATTTCCGAAAATCAGTATTTCAAATAGCCCTGCCTGTCACATTGCAAAGTTTAACTCAGGCGTCGTTCAGCGTAATAGATCAGATGATGACTGGGCAGCTCGGCAGTGTAAGCGTGGCGGCAATAGGCCTGGGAGGAAAATTTTCCTCGCTTTTTTCAGTGGTAATGTCGGCCATCGCGGCAGCAGCGGGAATAATATTCGCACAATACATTGGCAGCGGGGACGAAAACGGCGTCGTCCGAATGTTTGCGTTAAATTCGACTGTGGTTGCAGTGTTTTCTGCGATTTTTATGGTACCTGTCTTTATCACTCCATGCGGCATAATGTCGCTTTATTCGAGTGACAGGGCGACAGTCGCTGCGGCGGGAAGTTATCTCCTTATAGTTGCAGTAGGATTTTTGCCGCAAGCGTTCTCTCTGCTTATCTCTTCGCTGCTGAGATGTAAGGGCAGTGTAACATTTCCGTTCTTTGCCAGCATGGTTGCAGCAGTTATCAACACTGCGCTCAACTATGCGTTGATATTCGGCAGATTTGGAATGCCGAGGCTTGAAATTGCGGGTGCGGCTGTTGCGACAACTGCCGCGAGATTTACTGAATTTTTGATAATGGCCGTGTTTCTTGTAGTCAAGGTAAAAAAGCTACAATTCAGACTTAAACTCGCAAGTGCGCAGGTTGGCAAAGAGTTTATAATGTTCCTGGGAGTGCTGCTTCCCCTGTTTGTCAATGAATTTTTGTGGGGACTGGGCGAAAATGTATATGCCATGATATACAGCAGGATAGGTACGGACGAATGTGCCGCAATGACACTTACTAATCCCATACAGTCACTGACGATAGGCGCGATGACGGGTATTGCCTCGGCCTCTGGAATAATCGTCGGCAAACTGCTTGGAGAGGGCAAGAGAGGCGAAGCGTATTTGGCAGGCAAAAAATTCATCAAATACGGCATCATCGGATCGCTGGGGTTGTCGTGTCTCATCATGATGTGTGTTTCGTATTATGTGCGTATATTTAACGTGAGCAACGGTGTGAAGCATTTGACATTGCTCATACTTCTGGTATACGCGGAGGTAGCTCCGGTCAAAATATTAAATATGCTGCTCGGCGGCGGGGTGCTGAGGAGCGGCGGCAAGACAAAATACATAATGATGGTGGATATATTTTGTACATGGATGATAGGCGTGCCATTCGGACTGGTTGCGGCATTTGTACTGAAACTGCCGATCTACGCAGTGTATTTTGCTCTCTCACTTGAAGAATGTGTCAGATTGGCTATTGAGGTTGTAATATTTAAAAAGCGCGTGTGGATGAACAATTTGATTGCATGACAATTTTTATTTTGTTTAAGTCGTCGTAAAACTATAAAAATAAACAAGGGATTCCAAATGAGTGTATTTGGAATCCCTTGTTGGTGTTAAATTATCGGCTATCATTTTTATCTGTATATAGCCTTTTTAAGTCTCAATTTTAGTCTGTTCATGCAAATCGCCAATACTTAAATTTATGATAATTTGATATATAATGTTGCAAGGTTATTTAACTGGAAATGTATTTTTCAGGGCGAAAGCGTGTTGCATGGCTTGTTTCAGTACTTTTAATAATAATGTGAGTTATGTCATATGCAAAAATAAAAATTCCGCCCGACCGTAATGTGCTTTAGATAACCTGCTACTAAGAGTAACAGGTGGGTGCCATCCCGGCGGCTTCACGCTCCCTTCTTCCGAACTCAGCTCAAGGCTGCGGGAGGTCTGCAATCCACCGCCGAAGTGCTGGCTCCCTATAAAAAAATTGTAGGGTTATAAAAGCACAGTTCGCGAATCGGGCAGAATACTTCACCGTATTTAATTATATGCAGATATGAGGTTTTTATGAGAGAACAAACGGTAAATCTTTAAAATTGTCAGTCTCCTGTCACACATCGCCGCTCTCATAAAGCTCTTGAAATCTTTCCTGGAAAACGTCTGCAACCGCCTCCAGAAGCTCTTCATCGTCTATTTCGGCAAGCTCTTCCTCGCCGTCTACATTGACCACGCTCAGAATGATATACTCGCCTTCGCCTGTCTCCTCGTTTATCGAGGCCAGCGGAAGCAACGCCACAAAGCGCCCGTCTTGGGTTTCTATGGCGTCGAGCACCTCGAACTCTGACATACGGCCTTCATCGTCCACCAGTGTCACAATAGAATCGTCGACAGAATCATCAACCTGTGCGTCCCCGTCGCTGGGATTATCTACAGGATTGCTCTGAAAATCTTGTGAGTTTATAGCTTCGTTCATCAATTGAACCTCTCTGTTGCAAAATGACATATCGTGTCCGCCGAATTTGTTTGGTTCCCCTTCCGGACGTATGTATTTTACAACCTTTTTCGTGATTAGTCAATAGAAATTTTGAGATATTTAAAAATTAATAATTTTTTTCAAGAATTTTCAAAAAACTATTGACAAATGCACAAAGGTGTGGTATATTATAAGTGAGCTTAAGGAAAGCGAAGCGAAATCTAAATCAGAAGCACAGAACGTAGGGTTTCACAGAGAACCGCAAAGGTTTAAAATGGAATTTGAAAGAGCAGGCTTTTGGCAGGCAATCGACCATATGGGAAAAACCTTAGATGATCGGTTGGAGCGGTTCGCGATGCTGAATTGAGCAATAAGGAAAAGGATAGAGGTGCTGCCAATGGATGATTCAATAATTACGCAATACATCGGAACGGGAGCACACAGATTTGAGAGCGCAGAGCAGTAAAACGGCGGTGCGCGATGAGTATTCTGTAGCAAACAATCTCAAAGGTGCGGAGCATCTTTGACGGATTGGTTTATGCAAGACAGAAACCGGCGCAAATTATTTTAAATGAAGTGCCTTGACATTGCAAGCGACCTGTAAATCTGTCAGGTTTCCGATACAAACGTAAGCAGGGAAGCAGTACGGAAAGCTGCTTCAAACAATGACAATCATCTGTCGAGTTCGAGAGCGTAGACAGGTAAAAATTAAAGCCGCGCAAAGGTTGCATAAAAATTACCGCTGATGAAGAGTAAAAAAGTCCTCCAAATTATTTGTGAAAACGGAGCGATAAAGAGTGATCAGTGAGTTAGAGAAGTAAGAGTGGCGCAAAGATGTCTTAGCCGGTCGTGAAATGTGCGGGATATCGAGTTACAGGAATGTGAATAGCCACAGGCGGTAAACATTATGCACAGTGATTGATTAATAAGTCGAACAGGCGGAAAGGCGAATAACGCAGATGCCGCAGGAACGATTTTCAGATATATGAGTGACCGAGAGGTCGTGACAGAGCGGCGGTATGATCCGATGTATGAAGAATATGGCACAAGGACAGCAGTTGCTTGGCCGTGATTATTGGATAAAGGACAGAGTCCAATGAAAAGTTAATCCTTCGTCAAAAGAATTTAAAAATTCGGTTAAAAGGTAAGTGAGCTTTATGATGGAAATCGAAAGATTGGTCAAGCTTACAAGAATTATGATGTAAAGGGTGAGTCCGAAGTATAATTAAACTTTTGATAGGCAGTTGATCAGAGTGATAGCTGTCGGGAGAAATCAAAACAGAATATGTACGGTGTCGACGTCTAATAGATATCGACACCGTTTTTTTGCGCTGATATCGTTATTGTGCGGTGGGTACTTTTGCCCGCATTGAATCGTATCGAATTGTTGACTTTGACGGTGAAATTTATTTTGTGGGATTTGTCAAAATGACGGAAGAAAAATAATTCCGAACACGCTCTTGACAAATATTTTTGGTTGTGATATACTGAAAAAATAGCTTAAAATGGGTGAGGAGACCGTTGATTTTTTTGCCGAAATACGGGAGTTTTCGCAAATAACTGTGATTAAATTCCGGATTAATCCCCGATGTTGTGCGTATTCCACAAAAAGGTCGGCTTTTATCCTTGTAATTTCTATAGGTGAAATTGCACAAATTCTATTGGCTATCATGTCCGAACGACGTATTTTGAATGGAGTGAAGCAAAAATCTATGGTGAATGTTAAAGAAGTCCGAAACGGTAGAAATACCAGAATGACCTTCTCCAAGATCAAAGAAGTGCTGGAAATGCCCAATCTGATCGAGATTCAGAAAAACTCCTATCAGTGGTTTATCGACCGCGGTCTCAAGGAGATTTTTGAGGATTCCTCTGGAATTGTCGATCACACCGGCAATCTGGTGCTGGAGTTTATCGACTATCGCATAAACGATGTCCCTAAATATTCGATCGAGGAGTGTAAGCTTCGCGACGCAACCTATTCCGCCACGCTCTATGTGACTGCCCGCCTCACCAACAGAGAGACAGGCTATATGAGCGAGCAGGAGGTGTATATGGGCGAATTCCCGCTCATGACCCCCAGCGGCACATTTGTCATAAATGGCGCTGAGCGTGTAATAGTTTCACAGCTTGTCCGTTCTCCAGGAGTTTATTACAAAATGGAGCACGACAAATCGGGCAAGGAACTGTTCTACACCACAGTTATCCCCAACAGGGGAGCTTGGTTGGAATATGAAAACGATGTAAACGATGTTTTCTACGTAAGAATAGATAAAAACCGCAAGCTGCCGATTACCACTTTCATTCGCGCGCTCGGTCTTTCCTCCAATGACGATATATATGATTACTTCGGTCATGATGAACGCATTGAGCAGACATTGGCCAAAGAGGCCACGCTCACAAAGGACGGCGTTCACAGCACCGAAGAGGCCTGGATAGAGGTATTTAAAAAGCTCCGTCCGGGCGAGCCGCCGTCGCTTGAAACGGCGCGCAATTATATTGAAGATCTCTTCTTTGACTCCAGAAAATATGATATTTCCCGCGTGGGTCGGCACAAGTACAATCAGAAGCTTTGTCTGGGTTACAGGCTCGTAGGACATAGGCTCACACAACCTATTGTGAATATATTCACCGGAGAAATTGTCGCGGAAGCGGGCGAAGTTGTCAGCAAGGCAAAGGCTGAGGAAATAAACAACTGCGGCGCGTCGATAGCATATATCCGACTTGAAAACGAAAAGGACGTCAAGGTTATATCAAACGGCATGGTGGATATGCGTGAATATGTTGGATTTGATGTGTATAAAGAGTGCAACATTGACGAAAAAGTTTGCGTCGTGGTTCTCAAGGATATTCTCGATACCTGCGAGACTGACGACGAGATTCGCGAAGCTGTCATTGAGCGCAAAAATGAGCTTATTCCGAAGCATATCACACGCGACGATATATTTGCGTCCATAAACTATTTCAACTGCGTTGCCTGCGGTGTAGGTACGCTTGATGACATTGATCATCTCGGCAACAGACGAATCCGCTCGGTGGGCGAGCTGCTCCAGAATCAGTTCAGAATCGGATTTGCGCGTCTGGAAAAGGGCGTTCGCGAAAAGATGGGTATTAACGACGTCGATAAGATGACTCCCACCACGCTCATCAACAGCCGCCCTGTGAACGCGGCTATAAAGGAATTCTTCGGAACTTCTCCGCTCTCGCAGTTCATGGATCAGAACAACCCGCTCGCAGAGCTGACGCACAAGAGACGACTTTCCGCGCTGGGTCCCGGAGGTTTGTCGAGAGACCGCGCGGGATTCGAGGTTAGAGACGTTCACTACAGCCACTACGGTCGTATGTGTCCGATTGAGACTCCGGAAGGTCCGAATATCGGATTGATTTCATACCTTGCCACTTACGCGCGCGTGAATGACTACGGTTTTATTGAGGCTCCGTTCCGCAGAGTGGACAAAGAGACCGGAAGGGTTACGAACGAGGTTCGCTACATGACAGCCGACGTCGAGGACGAGTTCATAGTTGCACAGGCCAATGAGCCTCTTGACGAGAACGGAAACTTCATAAAGCCGAGGGCTACCGCAAGATATAGGGGCGAATTTATCGAAATTGAAGTAAACAAGATAGACTATATGGACGTTTCGCCAAAGATGCTTGTTTCGGTTGCAACCGCGATGATTCCATTCCTTGAGAACGACGACGCAAACCGCGCGCTCATGGGTTCCAATATGCAGAAGCAGGCCGTTCCGCTGCTGCGCTGCGAGGCTCCCATAGTGGGCACAGGTATGGAATATAAGGCGGGAGTTGACTCGGGAAACTGCGTGCTTGCTGAGCATTCGGGCGTTGTGACCTACGTGAGCGCCGACGAGATTCGCATTAAAGCGGACGAGACGGGCGAGATCGACATTTACCACATCATCAAGTTTATGCGCTCGAACCAAGGCAACTGCTTTAATCAAACTCCTATCGTGAGCTACGGTGAACGCGTGGAGAAAGGCGATGTAATTGCCGACGGTCCTTCCACACAAAACGGCGAAATATCGCTGGGTAAGAATGTGCTTATAGGCTTTATGACATGGGAGGGCTATAACTACGAGGACGCCGTTCTTCTTAACGAAAAGATTGTGCGCGACGATGTGTTCACCTCAATTCATATAGCAGAATTTGAAACCGAAGCCAGAGATACAAAGCTCGGTCCGGAGAATATAACGTCTGATATTCCGAACGTCAGCGATGACGCGCTTAAAAACCTCGATGAGAACGGTATAGTTCACATAGGCGCGGAGGTTCACGCAGGCGATATACTGGTGGGCAAGGTGACTCCCAAGGGCGAAACCGAACTCACCGCCGAAGAGCGACTGCTTAGGGCCATATTTGGCGAAAAGGCAAGAGAGGTTCGCGATACCTCTCTCAAAGTGCCTCACGGCGAGAGCGGCATAGTTGTGGACGTTCAGGTGTTCACCAAGGAGAACAGCGACGAGCTGGCTCCCGGCGTAAATATGGTGGTTAGGGTTTATTTGGCTCAAAAGAGAAAAATCAGCGTCGGAGACAAGATGGCGGGCCGTCACGGAAATAAGGGTGTTGTGTCCAGGATTCTGCCTGTTGAGGATATGCCTTTCCTGCCGAACGGTCAACCGCTGGATATCGTCTTGAATCCTTTGGGCGTACCTTCACGAATGAATATCGGTCAGGTGCTCGAGGTGCATCTTGGCATGGCCGCCAAGGCGCTTGGCTACAAGGTAATGACGCCGGTATTTGACGGCGCACACGAGAGCGACATTGTTGATATGTTTGAAGAAGCCGGAATGCCGACCGACGGTAAGACCGTGCTCTATGACGGACGCACAGGCGAGCAGTTTGACAATCGGGTCACGGTTGGTTATATGTACTTCCTCAAGCTGCATCATCTGGTTGACGATAAGATTCACGCGCGTTCCACCGGCCCGTACTCGCTGGTTACACAGCAGCCGTTGGGCGGTAAGGCGCAGTTCGGCGGACAGCGCTTCGGAGAAATGGAAGTTTGGGCGCTGGAGGCATATGGCGCCGCGTACACATTGCAGGAAATACTCACGATTAAGTCCGACGATGTTGTGGGACGTGTGAAAACCTACGAGGCGATAATAAAGGGACAGAATATCCCGAAGCCGGGCATTCCCGAGTCCTTCAAGGTGCTCATAAAGGAACTCCAGTCACTGGGTCTGGACGTCAAGGTGCTTGACGAATATCAGAATGAGGTCGATCTCAAGCAGCACTTTGATGATGACGATGACGCCTATCTGCCCAATGATGCCGATGAACAGCTCACTCAGGGCATCACAGACGAGAGTGAGCTTGAGAGCAATGGCTTCATGGAGGACACCGAGGCGGAGAATTACTCCTCTGAGGATTCTGGCGACACTGCTGATTCGGAAATGGATTACGGATACGAAGAAGACGACGAAGAAGAAACCGCAGATGATTTTATTGATGAATTATTCGCGAGCGACGATGATTCCGACGAACAGAACGAACAGTTTTAAGGGGGTCAACAGATGGAATTCAATGAATTTGATTCAATAAAAATTGGCCTGGCTTCGCCCGAGCAGATCAGAAGTTGGTCATACGGTGAAGTTACCAAGCCCGAAACTATCAATTACCGCACACTTAAGCCCGAAAAGGACGGTCTGTATTGTGAGAGGATCTTTGGACCTCAGAAGGACTGGGAGTGCCACTGCGGAAAATACAAAAGAATTAAATATAAGGGAAAGAAGTGCGAAAAGTGCGGCGTTGAGATAACGCGTTCAAAGGTTCGCCGCGAGCGCATGGGCAGCATTGAGCTTGCCGCGCCCGTATCGCACATATGGTACTTCAAGGGGATTCCCTGCCGCATAGGTTTTATGCTGGATATTACCCCCAGACATCTCGAAAAGGTGTTATATTTTGCGTCGTATATAGTTACCGACCCGGGAACGGCAACCCGCCTCCAGTATAAGCAGGTGCTTACTGAACCTGAGTACAGCGAATTCAGGGAAATGTACGGCGACGGCTTCAAAGCGGAGATGGGAGCCGAGGCTATTCAGAAGCTTCTCGCGGATATTGATCTCGATCAGCTCTCCAATGAGCTTAAGGCCGAACTGGAGAACGCGTCGGGTCAGAAGAAGGTTCGTTTGCTCAAGCGGCTTGACGTGGTGGAGTCCTTCCGCATTTCTGGCAATCGCCCCGAGTGGATGATACTCAACGTCATTCCGGTAATTCCCCCGGATATCCGTCCTATGGTTCAGCTCGACGGCGGCAGATTTGCCACCAGCGACCTCAACGACCTCTATCGCAAGGTCATCAACAGAAACAACCGTCTTAAGAGACTTCTCGAGCTTGGCGCTCCTGAAATCATTGTGCGCAACGAAAAGAGAATGTTGCAGGAATCCGTTGACGCACTTATAGACAACGGCCGCCGCGGCCGCCCTGTCACAGGTCCGAATAACCGCACGCTGAAGTCCCTTTCCGAAATGCTCAAGGGCAAACAGGGGCGTTTCCGTCAGAATCTGCTCGGCAAACGCGTCGACTACTCGGGACGTTCGGTTATTGTTGTAGGCCCTGAACTGAAAATGTATCAGTGCGGTTTGCCAAAGGAAATGGCGCTTGAGCTTTTCAAGCCGTTTGTCATGAAGCGTCTCACCGAGACACAAAAGGCGCAGAATGTAAAATGCGCGCGCAAGATGGTTGAAAGGGGCGAGCCCGCCGTTTGGGACGCTTTGGAAACCGTTATTCAGGGACACCCCGTAATGCTCAACCGCGCTCCCACGCTTCACAGATTGGGAATTCAGGCGTTCGAGCCTGTTCTGGTAGAGGGCCGCGCGATTAAGCTCCACCCGCTGGTGTGTACCGCGTTCAATGCCGACTTCGACGGCGATCAGATGGCCGTTCATGTGCCGCTCAGCTCTGAGGCACAGGCGGAAGCGCGTCTCCTGATGCTGGCTTCGGGCAATCTGCTCAAGCCCTCCGACGGCAAGCCCGTCGCCGTACCGACACAGGATATGGTTTTGGGTTCTTACTACCTCACGTTGGACAAGGACGGCGAACCCGGCGAGGGTAAGTATTTCAAGGACTTCGACGAGGCATTGCTGGCCTATGACGCAAAAGTGATTACGCTTCACTCCAAGATAAAGGTTCGCCGCACGGGTGAATTCAACGGCAAAAAAATCACAAAAATGGTGGATACCACCGTAGGCAAGATTATATTCAACCGCCCGATTCCGCAGGATTTGGGCTTTACCGACCGCACGGACGAGGATAAATGCCTTAATCTCGAAGTGGATTTCCTCGTTGGCAAGAAGCAGCTCGGTCAGATAATCGAGCGCTGCATTAAGGTTCATGGCGTTGCCGAAACGTCCGTTGTGCTTGACGAGATCAAGTCTCAGGGGTACAAGTATTCGACCAAGGGCGCGCTTACTGTCGCTGTCTGTGATGCGACCATTCCCCCGCAGAAAAAGGAAATTATCGCCAACACAGAGCGCGAGGTCGATCACGTACTCAAACTGTTCCGCCGCGGCCTGCTAACCGACGAGGAACGCTATAAGCTCACAATCAAAGCGTGGGAAAAGGCGACGACCGATGTTGCTAAGGCACTGGATTCAAATATGGATAAGTTCAATCCTATCCAGATGATGGCACATTCAGGCGCCCGTGGTTCCGCCAACCAGATAAAGCAGCTCGCGGGTATGCGCGGACTTATCGCAAACACATCGGGACGTACAATCGAAATTCCGATTCGTTCTAATTACCGCGAAGGTCTTAATATTCTCGAATACTTTATTTCCTCCCGCGGCGCCCGAAAGGGCTTGGCGGATACCGCTCTGCGTACAGCCGACTCGGGGTATCTTACCCGCCGTCTTGTCGACGTTTCGCAGGAGGTTATTATTCGCGACGACGACTGCGGATGTACTCACGGCATAGAAGTCTACGCTATCAAGGACGGCAACGAGGTTATCGAGTCGCTTGAGGAAAGGCTTTACGGCCGCTACCTCGTCAATGATTTCTGTGACGAGAATGGAAATGTCCTCGTATCCAAGGATAAGATGATGGATGACAACGACGCGAAAATCATTGTCAGTTCGGGTACAGAGCGCGTAGAGATACGTTCTATACTCACGTGTAC
The DNA here is from genome assembly GCA_947581635.1 of uncultured Clostridia bacterium. Classification (GTDB taxonomy): domain Bacteria; phylum Bacillota; class Clostridia; order Oscillospirales; family Acutalibacteraceae; genus RUG762. Next base: position 159,465 of record CANPVE010000002.1, read on the forward strand.
ATCAAAGCGCGGCGTGTGCAAGAAGTGCTACGGCAATAACCTTGCCACAGGCAGCGTTGTCACGAAGGGCGAAGCTGTCGGTATTATTGCCGCTCAGTCCATTGGTGAACCCGGTACACAGCTCACTATGAGAACGTTCCATACAGGCGGTATTGCCAGCGCCGAGGATATTACACAGGGTCTTCCGCGTGTTGAAGAACTCTTTGAGGGAAGAAAGCCTAAGGCACTCGCCATTATCAGCGAAATTGACGGTGTTGTGACGTTTGAGGAGGACAGAACCAAGAGCGTTGTAAAGAACAATGTGGTTGTGACTAACCCCGAGAACGGTGAGAAGCGCACCTATCTCATTCCTTTCGGCTCCAGAAGAAAGGTGCAGGAGGGCGACTTCATTAAAGCGGGTGACAGAATCACCGATGGCTCTGTAAATCCCCATGACATTCTCGCCATCAAAGGCTCGAACGCCGTTCAGGAGTACCTCATTGAAGAGGTTCAACGCGTTTACCGCCTTCAGGGTGTTGACATCAACGATAAGCATATTGAGGTTATCGTGCGCCAGATGATGAAGAAGGTACAGGTAGAGGATCCCGGAGACACTATGCTGCTGCCCAATGTACTGGTTGATAAATCCGAATTTGAATCTGCTAACGCCCAGATACTCGCGAGGCGCGCCGAAGAGGGCGATGATACACTCCGTTTGGCCACCTGCAAACCTGTGATGCAGGGTATCACCAAGGCGTCGCTCTCCACCGAATCCTTCCTGTCGGCGGCTTCTTTCCAGGAGACCACCAAGGTGCTTACTGACGCTGCAATCAAGGGAAAGATCGACCCGCTGGTTGGCTTGAAGGAGAATGTAATTATAGGTAAACTCGTTCCCGCAGGTACTGGTATGGTTGAAGCTTCAGATGTAGTTGTGGAAGTCGAACCCATAAGCAGCGTTGAGGTTTGATGCCGTCAACAAACTTTTGATGATTTTGGAAAACAGTCACATTCACCTCGAGTGTGACTGTTTTCATATAAAATATTTTTTAAAATATACAGATATTTCTATTTTTTATGTTGAAATTATCAATAAAGTTATATATAATAAAATAGAAGGTGTTCCAAGTGCTCCTGATACTGTCCTCAATTGAAAAGTGCAGGAAATTCGGCATGAAGGTTGCGCATATGTTTTTTGCGAAGATTTTTTGTGGCAGCGGCGCTTCTGTTGAGGATGGATGCAATTAGCAGATGTCATTATTTTATATTGATTGAAAGTTGGAGAATGCAGATGAAAGACGCAGAGCAAAAGAATGTAGACACAGAGCAGAAAGCAGAGAGCAAGGCGGATGACAAGCACAGTCGTGCGGCGGCGTCCGACATTGAGGTGCTCAGGGAAATGGAGAAGAAATACGACGTTACTGTCATGGAGAAGAAGCTCATCGACAAGATGATCTCACTGCTCGAAACTTTGCAGGCAAAATGTATGCTTCCCCCGCAGAACATCGGAGATTCGGTATTCAAAATGTATTCCACCGACTCCGAACCCACTGAATTTTTGGTTGATCGCGTGGAATTTGACGTGAGCGGGTGGAATCTGATAAGCTACGAGAAGTTTGGCACTTCCGAGATGGAGTTTATATTCAGTGAGAACGATTACAATAAGTTATTCTTCGATACTGCAGATGAAGCAAGAAATTACCATAAGAGCGAGTGACACTTGATTTGTAAACTTAATATCAGCAAAGACCCTGACGAGAAGAGTACGCCGTGAAGTACGTTCCAGAGAGCTTCGTTTGGTGGGAAGAAGCACGGAGGGCGCGGCGGAAGATGGTCTCCGAGTTCTGCTGTCGAGCGGCGTTTTGCCGTAAGGCTGCGGCGGGTGCGCCCGTTAGAGCGCAGTGGTGTCGCGGGTTCCATGTAATCCGAGGCGATACCCGCCAAGGTCGATCATCGCGAGGTGTCGGCGAACAAAGGTGGTAACACGAAGTCGGTTTTTAATGTCCGCTCTCGTCCTTTAATTTGGAATGAGAACGGGCATTTTTTATTCATACTAATTTTGACAAGGAAGTTGTTGCAAATGTGTAAAACATACGATAAGCAAAAATTTTATATCACAACGCCAATTTATTATCCGTCCGGAAATCCCCACATTGGGCATTGCTACACAACAGTGGCCTGTGATACCCTGGCGCGCTACAAGAGGTCGAAGGGGTTTGATGTGATGTTCCTCACGGGGACAGACGAGCACGGTCAGAAAATAGAGGATAAGGCCAAAGAAGCCGGCATGACTCCAAAGGAGTACGTGGACGGCATAGTCAAAAACTTTCAGAAGCTGTGGGAATTCATGGGGATATCCTATGACAGATTCATTCGCACTACCGACGACTACCATGTGGCCTCGGTGCAGAGGATATTCAAGGAGCTTTACGACAGGGGTTACATCTACAAGGGCGAGTACAAGGGAAAATACTGCAAACCCTGCGAGAGCTTCTGGACGGACACTCAGCTTGTCGATGGCAAGTGTCCGGATTGTGGCCGCGATGTTACGGACGCTTCCGAGGAGGCATATTTCTTTAAAATTTCCCAGTTTTCAGACAGATTGGAGAAGCTGCTTACCGAAACCGATTTTCTCCAGCCTCAGACCCGTGTCAACGAAATGATAAACAATTTCATCAAACCCGGTCTGGATGACCTATGCGTATCCAGAACGAGCTTCAAATGGGGCATTCCGGTAGACTTCGATGAAGGCCACGTAGTATATGTATGGGTGGACGCGCTCTCCAACTACATTACGGCGCTCGGCTATCTCAATGACAAATACGACGACTTTGACAAATATTGGCCGGCCGACGTTCATGTGATGGCAAAGGAAATTGTGCGCTTTCATTCACTGATATGGCCCGCGATTCTCATGGCGCTTGACCTGCCGCTGCCAAAGAAGGTTTACGGCCACGGCTGGATAAATTTGGGCGGCAAGAAAATGGGCAAGTCAACAGGAAATGTAGTTGATCCGTTCATACTCGGCGAACGCTACGGAGTGGACGCGGTGAGATATCACATTCTGCGCGAAATGCCATTTGGCGGCGACTGCGATTTCAGCAATGAGAACATGATTAAACGCATAAACTCCGACCTCGCAAATGACCTTGGCAATCTGGTTTCGAGAAGCATTGCCATGGTTCAAAAATACTTCGGCGATACAATGGTGCGCGAGTTCGCCCCAAATCCCGAGCAAGATGACGAATTTGTCAATCTTGTCAAGGCGCTGCCTGCCGCTGTGGAGCAGAACCTTGAGAATTTGCAGTTTTCTGTGGCGCTAACCGAAATATTCAAGGCAGTTGCCGCCGCAAACAAGTATATCGACGTTACTACTCCGTGGATTCTGGCAAAAGATGAGGCAAACAGGGCGCGGCTTTCAACGGTAATGTATAATCTGCTCGAATCCATTAGAATTATCAGCATAGTACTTGCGCCTTTCATGCCAACCACCATGCCGCAGGTTCAGGCTCAGCTCAATCTCACCCCAGAGCAGACAGTGTGGGACAGCACATATACTTTCGGAGCGCTGCCCGAGACTGTAACTGTAACCAAGGGTGCGCCGCTTTTCCCAAGAATAGACATTGACAAGGAAATAGCCGCGCTCAATGAAATTACAGCTGAAAGCCTGAAAAAGGCAGAACAGCCCGATCAGACTGAAGCACCTAAATTTGAGCCTGACGAAGTTGCGGAGCAGATAGAAATTGACGATTTCTTTAAGGCGGATTTGCGCGTTGCCAAGGTGCTGGAATGTGAAGCTGTCAAACGCTCCAAGAAGCTGTTGAAATTCACACTTGACGATGGTACCGGTGTGTCCAGAACCATTGTCAGCGGTATTGCCAAGTGGTACAAACCAGAGGATCTGATCGGCAAAAATATCGTATTTGTGGCAAATCTCAAGCCTGTCAAATTGTGCGGAGTTGAGAGCAACGGCATGATTTTGTCGGCGGATAACGGCGTTGACGCGGACGGCAGTGAAAGTGTCAAGATAATTCTCGTTGACGACGCCATCAATCCCGGCGCGAAGCTGAGATAGGCTTAATATCAACGTGTTGCCGATGATTCCAATATATCGGGAATATTTAAATTGCATATACGCTATATCAACTGAATAACAAAAACAGCCGGTGTCCTCTCACCAATATAGTGAGAGGACACCGACTGTTTTCATAGTCACAATCCTGTATTACAGTATTTCTCCGTAGAAGTTGATCAGCATTACCAGCGTTAGAATTGACATAAAAGCAATCATCACTGTACAGTAGATGTTTCGCGCCTTTTTGCGCTTGAAAAAGGATTTGGAACAGGCAATTATTATTGCCGCGCCCGCCACCAATGCCGCCACGTCCACGGCAGTCACTATCGACATTGCGGCCATCTGGGGAACTATAGATTTTTCTCTGAGTATCAGGAGCAGTCTTCCGCCGATTATGTGTCCCAAGGGAACCATTGATATGGGCAGGATACAATAACCCAATTTATTATACCCGCGACGGATACACATGAATGATGAAATAATTACAATTATGACGATAGCAGCACAAGCTGTGGTCATAAACAACACTCCTCACCGGAAAATTAAAAGATTAGGAATACAAAAAAATAAAAGCGCGAAAAATAATTTGCGTGAATACGCCGCCAAATGTAAAACAACAAAATTATAACACAAAAATTATAACACAGTTATTATAAGAAAATACGAAATAATTGTCAAGAAAAAGTTAAAAAGGAACATGGCAGCAGCATTTAAAAATAATTTGTAAGGAGTGAAATTAAAAGAGACGCCCAACAATGCTTCACATATATTGGGCATCTCTCGCCATGGTTAGGCGGAGCCTCACAAGCGAGGTTTTAAGTTGAGCGGGCAAAATGAGGCAAAAATTAAGATCAACTTTGGCGGACACAGGGTAAGTAATCATTTTCACCGAAGACATCTCCGTTTTTTAATTGCAAAAAAGTAAATGTTGTCTCCGTGAAACGCTGATAATATTAATACTGCATCGCAAAATACAGAAAAATTCAAAGTTAAATTTGCATATATATTTTTTGCTGAATTTCTACTGAGAATTTACATTAATGACCGTGTGATAAAAAATAAAATGTGAAATACATTCTATGTGAAATTACTTGATTTTTCTAATAAATATAAATAAAATAATAATAAAACAGTTGTTAATGGGATATTGAATGTGCTATAATAATGTGGTTAATGATTAGACAGGTGCAGGATGAGGCTTGTTTTTGTGATTTTTATTTTTTATCCTTGGAGGAAATTGAGCGATGAGCAGACGTGAATCGAGACAGCAGGCGTTTGAGATTATTTTTGAAAAGTCCTTTGGTGCAGGCGAGATTGAAAGTATAATTAAGGCGGCGGGCGATGCGCGTGATATGGAAGCGTCGGACTACGCCAGACAGGTTGCTTCAGGTGTGTTTGATCATCTGGATGAGATCGACGGCTGCATATCACGGTATTCCCGTGCGCGGAGTTTCCGTCGGCTGTCCAAAGTGGTGCTTGCGGCGCTGCGCCTCGCAATATATGAGATATTGTACGTAGATGATTTGGAACCGAACATCTCCATAAACGAAGCAATAGAGCTTACCAAGAAATTCTCGGGCAAGGACGAAGCGGGATTTGTGAACGGAGTGCTTGGCGGCTTTATGAAGGCATACAACGCGGGCGAGGTGAAGCCGTCCGGCGAAAATACACAGGGGCATAAGTCAAATGAGGACGCGGAACAATGAGCGTTTTTCTGGGTATTGACACAAGCAATTACACCACCTCGGCCGCTGTTTACGACAGCAGCAGCGGAGAGGTTGTTCAAGAAAAAATGCTGTTGCCGGTTAAGGCGGGGGAAAGGGGCATACGTCAGAGCGACGCAGTGTTTCACCACACCGTTCAGCTTCCGAAGATAATTGAAACTATGCACGGTCGATATGGCGATTTCTCGGAGATCGCAGCGATAGGAGTTTCCACGCGTCCCAGACGTGCAGAAGGCTCATATATGCCGTGCTTTACTGTGGGCAGCGGTGTTGCGCGTATTTTATCCTCGGTTATGGGCGTGCCGATGTATGAGTTTTCACACCAGGAGGGGCATATTGCGGCGGCGCTCTACTCGGCGGGCAGACTCGACCTGATGAGTGGAAGTTTCATCGCATTTCACGTTTCCGGCGGAACTACCGAGGCGGTGTTGGCAGAGGGAGACGGCGTAAATCTGAACACGCAACTGATAGCCTCGTCGCTGGACCTCAAAGCGGGGCAGGCGATAGATCGAACGGCGGTGATGTTGGGGCTGCCTTTTCCGGGCGGCAGACATCTGGAGGAGTTCGCGCTGACCTGCGAAGATGAGATTAAATTCAGGCCGACAATGCGGGGATGTGACTGCTCGCTGTCAGGCATAGAAAATAAATGTCAAAAAATGCTGGCGGAAGGACAGCCGCGCGAGAAGATAGCGAAATTCTGCCTTACTTCCGTTATGTGTTCCATTATAGCCATGACCGACGCGGTTATTTGCAGATACGGTGAGCTTCCGCTTGTGTATGCGGGCGGAGTGATGTCAAACAGTATTATGCGCCGAGAGATAACCGCAAGATATGGCGAAGCGAGTTTTGCGGCACCCGAATTTTCGTGTGATAATGCTGCGGGCGTGGCAGTGCTTGCCGGTATAATGCATAATTGACTGGCTTGAAGTTAATGGGCAAAGATAAAATTAGGGCGGTGAATGTGTGGAAATTCTATCTGTAAGTCAGGTGAACAAGTACATAAAGGCTATGATGGACAATGATATGCTGCTGAGCGATATCACGGTGACAGGCGAGATCTCAAATTTCAAGCGCCACAGTTCCGGTCATTATTATTTCTCCGTGAAGGACTCTGGAGCGGTGATATCCGCTGTAATGTTCAAATGGCAGAACCGAACATTGAAATTTGTGCCTGAAAATGGCATGAGAGTGCTGGTTCGCGGCAGAATATCCGTGTATGAACCGTCGGGGCAGTATCAGATAATAGCAAGCGACATCGAGCCGGACGGCATAGGGGCGCTGTATGAGATATATGAAAAATTGAGACAGGATCTTGAACGGAAGGGTGTTTTCGATGAATCGCGCAAGAAGCCTCTTCCGCAGTTCCCGCGCGAAATAGGTGTGATCACCTCGCCCACAGGGGCGGCGATACGCGATATCCTGAATATACTCGGGCGCAGATATCCGCTTGCGGGAGTGGAGCTTTATCCCTCGGCAGTACAGGGCGATTCCGCGCCGTTCGAGCTTGCGGCGGCACTCGATGCGGCTAACCTTGAGGGAAAGTGCGATGTTATAATAATAGGCCGCGGCGGCGGCTCCATAGAGGACTTGTGGGCGTTTAACAGCATAGAGGTGGTAAACGCGATCGTCGCTTCCAAGATTCCTGTTATATCGGCCGTCGGGCATGAAACCGACTTCACGCTGTGCGATTTCGCTGCGGATACGCGCGCTCCCACACCGTCGGCGGCGGCGGAATTGGCTGTTCCCGACAGCGCGGCGGTTTTGAATTATTTGCGGCAGTTCGAGGCAAAAAGCCGCGCGTCGCTTGAGCGTAAGATACAGCTTGAAGAGGCGCGGCTGGCCTCGGTGATGAATATGCGCAGCATGAAAAATCCCATGAATTTCACCGAAACCAAGGCGCGGCAACTCGACGAATTGTCGTCGAGGGTCAATTGCGCCATGAACGACATGATCAATTCGTGCGACGCCCAACTGCGCGAGACTGCGTCCAGACTTGCGGCGCTCAATCCGCTGGCTGTTCTGGCGCGCGGCTATTCGGTGGCTTATAAGGGTAAAAAACCCGTTAATTCGGTCGAGATGATGTCTGAAGGAGATAAAATAGAGTTGAGGTTTTGGGACGGGACAGCGGAGTGTGAGGTAGAAAAGATTACGAGAGAGGTTGTGAAGAGATAATGGAGAAAAAGCCGGAGAGCTTTGAAGCCGCAATGCTGCGGCTGGAGGAAATTGCGAACCTGCTGGAGGACGGCGACGCGGAACTTGCAAAATCGCTGGAGCTTTACAAAGAGGGCGCGGAGCTTGCTGCGTGGTGTACCGAGCAACTGAACAACGCCCGCCAGGAACTGGCGATTCATTCCAACAGGGAATCGTAACATTGGTATCAAGAAAAAGGTGGGTTAATTTTATGAAAAACACAGTGAAAGATATACAGGACAAATGGCTGCCAAAAATCGAGGCGGCGCTTGACAGATACACCGCAGAATGCGGTTCGCTTCACCCTGAGCTGCTTGAAGCCATGAGATACAGCCTGCTGAACGCGGGCAAGAGAATTCGCCCGATACTCACGCTGGAATTCTGCCGAGCGGCGGGAGGAGATCCCGAGAATGCCATGCCGTTTGCCTGCGGCGTTGAGATGATACACACCTATTCGCTGATACACGACGATCTGCCATGTATGGACGATGACGAACTTCGCCGCGGCAAGCCTTCATGCCACATAAAGTACGGAGAGGATACCGCGCTGCTGGCGGGTGATGCTTTGCAGGCTCTGGCCTTCAATGTGATGCTGAAATACAGAGTTGTGAGTCCGCACCAGACAGTGGAGGCCGCGAACGAACTGGCATTTGCCTGCGGCGCCGCAGGAATGGTGGGCGGTCAAGTTATTGACCTTAAGAACGAGGGTCGCAGCGTCAGTGTCGAAGAACTGCGCAAGATGGATTCCGGCAAGACTGGAGCGATAATCAAAGCGGCCTGCGTAATGGGTGTAATTGCGGCGGACGGCGACGCACGATTGATTGAAACCGCGCGGCAATATGCGGAGAATATCGGCATAGCATTTCAGATAACCGACGACATTCTTGACGTGACCAGCGACGTGCAAACCCTTGGCAAGCCAATTGCAAGCGACATAGAAAACGGCAAATCTACCTACGTTTCCCTGCTGGGGCTGGATAATGCGCGCCGAGAAGCCGAGCGTTACACTGCGCTTGCGGTGGAAGCGGTCGAACCGCTGGGCGACAACGCGGAATTTCTCGCGGAATTTGCCAAAATGCTGGCAGGAAGAATTAACTGACAGGAGGAGCAAAAATGAGCATTTTCAGTGAACTTTTCCATAATTACGTTATGGTGTGTTCAATATCGTCGTGGGCGATTGCTCAGATTTGTAAATTCATACTAAATTACATGGTGAGCCGAAAGCTGAATTTTGAGCGTCTGTCGGGGGCGGGCGGTATGCCGAGTGCGCATTCCGCTACCGTCACGGCTCTTATGATATCATGTGCGCGGCTAGAGGGTATAGATTCCACCTTTTTCGCCATTTCCGTAGTTATCGCGGCCGTGACGATTTACGATGCCATGGGCGTTCGCCACGAGGCAGGCGAACACGCAAAAATTATAAATCAAATGCTCAAACAGTCCTCGGAGGACGAGAACGAGGACCCTGATTTCAAGGAATTGAAGGAAATGCTGGGACACACTCCGCTGGAAGTAGTGGGCGGGGTGTTTCTGGGAATATTGGTTCCGCTGATTATCCCCATGAGATAAAAATATTTATATCAAAAACTCAACAAGGTGGGTTAATTAAATGGCAGAATCATTATTGGATAAAATTAATTCTCCTGACGATATAAAAAACTTAAGTCAGGAAGAGGTGGATCGGCTTTGCGGCGAAATAAGGGAGCGGCTGATAGAAGCAGTTTCGCAGAACGGCGGACATCTGGCGTCCAATCTTGGAGTTGTAGAGCTGACTGTAGCGCTTCACCGCGTGTTCAATTCGCCGCACGATCAAATTGTGTTTGACGTCGGACATCAGTGCTATACCCACAAATTGCTTACGGGACGCCGTGAGCAGTTCGGTACTCTGCGCACAGAAGGCGGACTTTCGGGATTTCCAAAGCCCTGCGAGAGCGAACACGACCCCATGATTGCGGGGCACAGCAGTACGTCGATATCGGCGGCGGGCGGTTTGGCCGCAGCCAAGAAGCTAAGCGGCGACGATGGATTTGTGATCGCCGTGATAGGCGACGGCGCGCTTACCGGGGGCATGGCGTATGAGGGTCTGAACAACGCCGGTCGTTCGCATGAGCGGCTCATAGTTATACTCAACGACAACAAGATGTCGATATCGAAAAACGTAGGCTCAATGGCGCGATATCTGACGGCAATACGCACAAAAAACAGATATATACGTTTTAAAACCAAGCTTTCCAAAGCGCTTAAAAAGGTTCCTGTGGTTGGCGATCGGATAAACAATATAATGTTTCGATCCAAAAAGGCAATCAAGGGGGCGATACTCCACAGAAACGGGACCATCTTTGAGGACATGGGTTTCCTGTATATAGGGCCTGTGGACGGGCATAATGAGAAGGTTCTGGAGCGCACCCTGAATGTGGCGCGCTCCATGGTCGACAGACCCGTGCTGATTCACGTATGTACAGTCAAAGGCAAAGGCTATGTGCCAGCCGAACTGAAGCCCAAGGTGTTCCACGGAATTTCGGGCTTTGACGTTGACTCGGGAGAGCCTAAGCAGGGCGGCACCACATTTTCCGACGTGTTTGCGAAGAGCCTCTGTGAACTTGCCGAGGACGATCCGACAGTTTGCGCGGTGACTGCCGCCATGAAGTCGGGTACCGGGCTTACGGAATTTGCGTCCAAATACAGGCGCAGATTTTTTGACGTGGGTATAGCGGAGGGACACGCGGTTACTTTCTGTGCGGGTATAGCCGCCAACAATATGCGGCCGGTGTTCGCGGTGTATTCCAGCTTTCTGCAAAGGTCGTACGATCAATTGATACACGATGTTGCGATACAAAACCTCAATGTTACAATAGCGGTTGATCGAGCGGGTATTGTGGGCGAAGACGGGGAAACGCACCAGGGGATTTTCGACGCCGCCATGATGAGTACGATCCCGAATATCAGAATATATTGTCCCGCATATTTCAGCGAGATGAAGCCCATGCTTGAAAAATGTATGTACGGCTACAACGGCGTTTCCGCCATACGGTATCCTCGCGGCTCGGAGAAATACAAGCCCAAGGACTTTGAAGCCGCAGGCAACGATTACGATGTCTTTGACTGTGATGATGCGAAAGTTCTCGCCATCACCTACGGGCGGATTTTCGGCAATCTGTGCGAGGCTCGCGAACGTCTGAAAAACGACGGTTTGTGCGCGGCCGTGCTCAAGCTGGGCATGGTCAAGCCTATAGCCGCCGGTGCAATTGAATACGCCGCGAAATTCAAGCGTATAGTATTCTTTGAGGAGGGTATAAGGCGCGGAGGCATAGGTGAGTATATGTGCTCCGAGCTTCACGCACATGGCTGGAAGGGAGATTTTTCCATAACTGCTGTAAACGACGTATTTGTTCAGCACGCGTCTGTGGATTCGTCGCTGGCAAAGCTCGGACTTGATGCGGACGGGATGTACCGAATACTTTCGTCGCAACTAAACGGTAAGGATGGTATGAAAAATTGAGCGACAAAATAAGACTTGACACGGCGGTATTCGAGGCCGGATTGGCTGAAAGCCGCGAGAAGGCCAAGGCGATGATAATGGAGGGCATAGTCTTTGTCAACAACCAAAAGGAAGACAAGCCCGGAACACAAATAAAATCCGACGCAAAGATAGAGGTTCGAGGAGAAAAGCTGCCGTTTGCCAGCCGAGGCGGGCTGAAACTGGACAAGGCCGTGAAGGTATTCGGTTTGGATTTGCGGGACAAGGTATGCATGGACGTCGGCGCATCGCACGGCGGCTTTACCGACTGTATGCTCCAAAACGGAGCGCGGAAAGTGTATTCTGTGGACGTTGGATACGGTCAGCTTGTCTGGAAGCTCCGCAACGACCCGCGCGTAGTCAATATGGAGCGCACGAATATTCGCTATGTCACGCCGGATCAGATTGACGACACCTTGGATTTTGCGAGTGTAGACGTTTCATTCATCTCGCTTGCCTTGGTAGTACCGGTGGTTAGGGAATTACTCAAAGACGGCGGAGAGATAATGTGCCTGATAAAGCCGCAGTTTGAGGCGGGAAAAGGCAAAGTTGGCAAAAAAGGCGTAGTCCGTGAACCCGAAATTCACTGTGAGGTCATAGAGAAAGTGATAAGTCTTATGTATGAGAATAAATTTCAGGTTTTAAATCTGGATTATTCCCCCATAAAAGGACCCGAGGGAAATATAGAATATCTGATATACGCCTTAAAGAACGAAGACGCCGAATTTTTCGGGGAATTTGACGTCAAGAAGCTGGTGAGCGACTCGCACGAGCAACTGAAGCGCTGAGATCAAACGAGTGCTGCTCCATATAGAAAGGGGAACGCTGAATGAATCTGCTTGTGACACCAAACAACGACAAGCCCAATATATATCAAAACACCGTCAGGCTTTGCGATAAGTTGCACGAGCACGATTGTACGGTGTTCATGCTCGGCAGCGATAGGGATATCTATGGGGACTGCTGCGACAAATGGAGTGACGACGTGGGCGAGCTTATGGAAAATTGTGACGCGGTGATAGCCATAGGCGGCGACGGCACAATACTTCGTTCGGCGGCCTGTGCGTCGATTTATGACAAGCCGGTGCTGGGGCTGAATTTGGGCAGGCTGGGATTTATGGCCGGTCTGGAATTCTCAGAACTGGATTTGATATCCAGGCTTTTCACCAAGGATTATATCATTCAGAAACGCATGATGCTTGATGTTTCCGTCATAAAGAACAGCAAGTGTCTGTATCGAAATATCGCATTGAATGACGTAGTGCTCTCCCGCGGAACCACCTCACACATAGTAGACTTCAGTGTGAGGCACAACGACGACGTGTGCCTGCAATACCGCGCGGACGGTCTGATAATTTCCACGCCTACCGGTTCCACTGCCTACTCGCTGTCGGCGGGCGGTCCTGTGGTTGACCCGGCTGTCAAGAGCATAATTCTGACGCCCGTGTGTCCCCATTCTCTTTGCGATCGCTCGATAATATTTGCCAGCGATTCATGTCTCGATATAGAACCGACTATCACGCGCGATAACGAGGTTTACGTCAATATGGACGGCGACAGTTACTATAAATTGGAGAGCGGCTGCTCGATACATATAGAAAAATCTCAGCGCAGTGCAAAATTTATAATAATAAAACAAAACAGCTTTTCGAGTATTTTCACACAGAAGATGTCGCTTAATTAAGGGTGGGAAATTTTGAAAAACGGAAGACACAGAAAAATTCTCGAATTAATACGAAATAATGACATAGATACTCAGGAAAAATTGATGAATATGCTCAGTGAGCAGGGCTATAATGTGACTCAGGCGACCATCTCGCGTGATATAAACTACCTCAGGCTTGTCAAGATACCCAACGGAGCGGGAAGCTGTAAATATGCTGAGACCGGCGGGGAGAGTACCGTAAATTCTGCCAGATTTCTGAATATGTTTTCGGACAATGTGGCATCAGTATCGCGCGGGCAAAACATTGTGTGTGTAAAGTGCCTCACAGGTATGGCTCAGGCGGTTTGCGCGTCTTTTGACAAACTGGATTGGGACAACATAGTCGGGACGCTCGCGGGCGAAGACACGATCTTTGTGTTGTGCCGCACCGACGGAGACGCCCAAAAGCTCACGGAGGAAATGCAAAAGCTTTTAATAAGATGATTGGCCGCCGGCGTAGCCGGATTTACTTTTCTACAAAATTTTAATTAATCGGCAGTCGGCATTATACGGGTGATTTATACAGATGATAAGTAAGCTTTACATTGAAAATATAGCCGTTATCGAGCGGGCTGAAATAGATTTTAACAAAGGTTTCAACGTGCTGACGGGTGAGACAGGCGCGGGTAAATCCATATTGATTGATTCAATTAACGCCGTATTAGGTCAGCGCACCAGCCGAGAGCTTATACGCACTGGTGCCGACAAGGCATTTGTCAGCGCTCAGTTTGACGATATTTCTCCGAACGCCGTCGCGGCGCTCGCCGAACTTGGTGTGGAGCTGAGTGAGGAAGAAGGATATTCTTTGATACTTCAGCGTGAAATACGCGCGGACGGTCGTGGAAGCGTCAGGATAAACGACCGCCCCGCCACGATATCGTCACTCAAAAACGTCGGGAGGGAGCTTATCAATATCCACGGTCAACACGAAAATCAGGCGCTGATGTCCGCAGATCGCCATATGAAATACCTTGATATGATGGGCGGATACGCTGATAAGCTCGTGGCGTACGGCGAGCTTTTCAAGAGTTACAGTGAGGCTTTGCGCGAGTTGAGAAGGTCTAAGGTGGACGACGCGGAAAAGGCACGCAGGATTGATATGCTCAAGTATCAGATAAACGAGTTGGAAAGCGCGGATATCACAGTGGGGGAGATGGAATCGCTCAAAAAGCGCAGGGACATAATAGAAAATTCCGAGAGGATATCAAACGTCCTAGGTTCGGCTTATGCCTTGATAAGCGGCGGAGAGGAATTTGACGGTGCGATGTCAATGCTTGAGCGGTGTTCGGATGATTTCTCAGGCATATCCTCAATTTTTCCACGGTGCTCCGAATTGGGCGACAGGATAAGGGAACTGGTTTATGAATTGGAAGATATATCGTCCGAGGTGCGCTCATTGAATGAGGATAACGAGTTCAGCCCTTATGAACTGAACGAGATTGAAAATCGCTTGGAGATTCTCAACCGAATAACGCGCAAATACGGTGAAGAGCAAGAAGCGTTGGAATTTTTGGATAAGGCGCGCGCCGAGTTGGACGCGATAGAGCGTTCCGACGAACTGCTGGAGGAGCTTACGCAGAAAACCCGCGCTCTGCACCGCAAAACCGTCATGGCGGCTGCGGAACTGACAAAACTTAGGAGAGCTGCAGCGGACAAATTCTGTGAGGCTGTAGGCAGGGAGCTTGCTTTTCTCGATATGCCGCGCGTAACGCTGGCCGTGGATATACAGCCCTGCGAACTGAACGCAAGCGGCGCGGATACAGTGGAATTCCTGATATCCGCAAATCCGGGAGAACCGCCGAAGCCGCTCGGCAAGATCGCCTCCGGCGGCGAACTCAGCCGAATTATGCTCGCCATAAAGACTGTGCTCGCCGATATCGACGATATAGATACCATGATATTTGACGAGGTTGACACGGGAATAAGCGGACGCGCGGCGCACAAAGTGGGCGTCAAGCTGCACGAGGTATCCCGCAGCCGTCAGATAATCTGCATTACCCACTTGGCACAGATGGCGGCGCAGGCGGATACCCATATGCTTATTAAGAAAGATGTTGTTGGTGAACGCACTTTTACCTCGGTTCGCCAGCTTAACTTTGAAGAACGCAAGTATGAACTTGCCCGAATCAATGGCGGAGACGTGATAAGCGACAGTATGCTCAAGACTGCCGAGGAGCTTTTGAACAATGCGGGATTTTACGCGTAAGATACGCGAGAAAATAAATTTTCAAAAATTCAAGTTAAGCAGGCGCAGCTATATGGGAGTACAAGGGCAGCGCCAATGGCGGAGGGTGAGGCAGAGCCTCACAAGCGAAGCCGCAGGCTGATCGGGCAAAATACATCGAGATTAGATAAAATCCCGGGCGAACAGACAGCAAATAATCTTTTTGACAAAACTTCCCCGATTTCTTTGAGCCGCCCGCCCGTGCGGGCGGAGCTTTTTTATGTAGCGCCAAAGGAATAAATACTCACCAAAATTCTAAAAATTATGATTAGTTGGTGTAATGGCATATATTTTTTTTAAAGATATATATTATTTTTGAAAAATCTGTTGAAATTTTCAGGTGACATTGATATAATTATTTATGTATAATTCTATAGTTCATATCATGTGCGCAAAGGAATGGTGAATATGGAAGCTACCTCTAAAAAAGATGTAACCAATATGGTTGAATCTATGATCAACGACGCGAGCGAAAGAAATGGCAAGCTTCTTTTTATCAAATACAGCAATACTTTTACGATAAAATTCGAGGATATACTTGTTGCTTCCAACAATAATCCAATCATGGTTCAGACTCTTTTTCACGAACTCAAGCCCGGCGTTATGCAGGGTGCATACGCCCCCCTGATGGACTGGATCGGAGCCTTGTACAAGAGGTATTTTTCCGATATGGAATTTTCCGATTTTTTGGAGAGCTGCGATGTCTATCCTTTGCACATAAGCCTTTTCAGAACCTATTATGAATGCGGAACCTGCCGCCGCGTTGAAACTATTGTCCGCAATGAGGCGGCGTATGAGCACGATATATTTATCAAAGATATAATTAAGATTTTCAACACGGTGTCTGAGGTAGTCCCCATTCTGATTATTCTTGAGAATTTGCAGTACTGCGAAAGCTCCCTGCTCGAGTTTCTATATTACCTCACAAATGGGGAAGTCCCCAGAAAATTCTCTGTGCTCGCCGACTTCAACGAGAAATACGAGGTTGCTGAGCATATGGCGGATCAGTGGGAGCGATTTTCCGCGAATATAGAAACCTACAACATGATGCTTTATTGGGAATTTGACAGCATGATAATTTCGGATAACAGGAATGTTCCCTTCCGACCCGATAAGGCGTTTTTCGGCGTTTATCTCATTATGCTCAACAACATGATAAATACGCTGTGTCTCGATCAGGCGCTCGCCTATTTCGCAGTTATACGGGAAAAGATGGAATCGGGCGATATGTTTGTAACCAGCAAGGAATGCTACATTTTTTACAACATATACGGCAACGCGTTCTTTCTTCACGGCGACTATGACGAGGCCATGGAGATGAGCCGTCTGATGCGTGAGATATACGAATCAAACAAGGAACTCCATGAAGTAAATTATGAGTACAACTTCAACGAGCTTGCCTGCCACGCCTGCATTTACAATCGCGACGAAGATGAAGCTATGAAGTATGTTTTGGAGTGCAAGCGCATAGCCTACGGCAGCGGCGACGGATTCCTTATGTTCCAGGCGGATCTTCTCAGATACACAGCCATCATGCGCGGCTGGGACCAACAATACATTGTAACTGCATTCGGTGTGATGTACGAGATAGACCGCGACTTCATATCGCTTGCCTATAAATATGAATATCTGAATAATTTGGCTTATGTTGTGGCTTTTGGATACGGCAACGACCAGACGTATTATCGCGATTCACTTAATTACTGCGAGAGCCGTGAGCACGTTGCGGCAAGCACCAAGATAGCCCGTGGCCTGCGCAACGAGTATTTGCTGCTGCTCATGTGGGAAAAGCACATCAGATTTACAATGAGATATGGATACTTCAACGTAACCGACTACTATTACAAATGCCAGCTCAAAGTTTACGAACAGGCCGGAAATATGAGACAGGTTGGTATAATTTACAACGGATTAGGATATAACAGAATTATAATGGGTCACTACAATTATGCCAGCGAATTCTTCAATTCTGCCATAGACGTGTGGTACAGTCTCGGAATGGCGGATGAGATCGGTATGACGCTTTATAATATGGCCATAAACTCCATACTTATGGAAGAATACAGCGTGGCCATAGAAATTATAAACAGTACTCTCAGAATAATGAGATACCTGGATCAGGTAAACCTTGAATACTGTAATATATCGAAGCTTTACGGTATGCTTGTGTATTGCAGTTGTAAGCTCAACATTGGCTATAACGCGCAATTCTATTTGAATAAAATGAAATATGTGCTCTATCATCTGCTTAATAACGAGGACAATCCAAATTATAATTCATGGGATAATGAAATGTTCCTTTATTATCTCGCAAAGGCCCTGCTTAGCAAGCAGGTTGATCCGGAAGTGGCTCAGGAGTACTTCGACAAAGCGAGATATCACATGGAGCGCGCCGACGACCTTTTCTTCTTCGTATATATGTTGTTTGCCATAGAACAGTCGGCGTTTTACAAAGAGCAAAATAAGATGGAAGATTTCAAGAGTGTGCTTAACAAGTGCATTGATCATTTCAAGAATCACAATTGCAATGAGAAAGCAGACAAACTTTTCGCCATACTCAACAACAAAAATGTCGCGACCAAGAAAATTGACGCGGGTCTTAAAAAGGTTACGTCATTCCAGCTTATCGAGTTGGCGCGACGCGTAGGATCCGAGAGAGAACTGGATTCACAGAATAACAACATACGTTTTCTGTCGAGGTGGCAGAAACTCATGAACAACAGCTCTGTCGACAATGTTAGCACGCTTTTCCAAGAGGCTGTTAAACTCATCAAGCATTTCTACTCTGTGGACAGTGTCTGCATGATAAGTGTGGAAGGCGATAAAGTCAATGTGGATTTTGCGGACAAATCTACGCGTCTCGATGAAAATAAGATAAAAAATATTGTCAGGTTCTTTGATAATACCCAGCAGTGTTTTGTGGTAACGAGAAATGAAAAGCGTTTCTATGATTACGCCGAGTTAATTGACAATTTTGGTCTTAACGATGTTTTCTCGCTGCTGTGTGTACCTATATATCGGAAGGACGCGTTCAGTCATGTTCTCATAGCATATATTAACTCACGTGATAATTTCTCCCGTAACTACGATATGCTTGACGAGGACGACCTGAATATTCTTAAGTTCTCTTACCGTCAGCTTATTGACGCGACGCGTCGACTTGAAGCGCGTCTTGAAATTGAGGAGATGAACGCGAAGCTGGAAAAGACTTCAGTCACCGACCTTCTTACCGGTATGCTCAACCGGCAGGGCTTTGCAAAATATCTGGAAGCAGAGTTTGAGAAGCTGGCCGCCAAGAATAAGACCAATGAGATCCCGACTACTGTGCTGTATATTGATTTGGATAACTTCAAGTATTACAACGATACCTTTGGCCACGATATCGGAGATGTTCTGCTGGTTTCGTTTTCCCGTCTGTTCAATGAGATCGTTGGCGATTCGGGATATAGCATACGCTACGGTGGAGACGAGTTTCTGGTCATACTGCCTAATGCCACGGAGGACTCGGGTGTTGAGGTTGCCTTGAGCATATATAACAAGCTCAATGAGACTAACGGTTTCGAAGGCGAGATAAAAGCAAAAATGGGTCATAACTTCATCGTACCGAAAAACCGCCGCGTTTCCTGTTCAATAGGCATAGCAACTTCGCCAATTTCTTCAATGCCTGCGGTAACAGAGGCATTGAAGAAGGCAGACAGCGCACTCTATGTTGTAAAGAAGTCTACTAAAGGCACTTACCGTGTATATCAGGGCGAATCGAGATAGTTTTTTGCGTACAAAAAATCAAACAGGATGCGCCTGGATCGTATTTTCCATGCGTACCCTGTTTTTAGGTTATTGATGTTTTTCTCTGTATAAATATGGTTCCTTTACGGGGTTGCGCTCTACAGGGACATCATAGATTTCCCTGTAGGCGTCCGCCTCGTCGTCGCTCAGCGGCGGTGTGCGAACCATTCCCGTGCATTCGGTCTCCGACACGACATTTGTTGCATCAAAATAGGTGGTATCGCCAAAATCGTCCTCAAGCGGTACATTGTACTTATCACGCCTTTTATCCATAGTTAAGACCTTGCCTTTCTTCGCTGTTTTCTTAAATTTCTAATTTCTAATATCATTTTCACTTTTCACTGATATCATTTCCTTGAAAACACAAAAATATGTTACTCGGGTTTATTAGATATTTTATCCTGACGAAAGTTCGGTATAACAGTAAAAAATCCACGACATTTTGCAATAATAAATGACGCGGATTATGATTTAAAAAATTTATGCTGCTTTCATTAAAAAAGCGCAAGATAAAGTATGAAATTTGTGTATATATTTTTGTGAATATTGTATCGGGTCAAGCAAACAGATGGATAGAATGAGACGATTATTTGCCTGGATATTTTTCTTCGTTTTGTACTGTGTCCCATGTGTGAGAGAAACCGCGAAGATAAGCGACGGTATTTGTGATTCTGTCCGCCATATAATCTATGTCGTCCTCGGTGAAGTTTTCATCAATAGTGATTCTAAGTGAGCCTTGGGCCACTTCCTTTGGCACACCGAGCGACAACAGCACATGGCTGGGGTCGAGTGAGCCGGAAGTGCAGGCGGAGCCTGATGACGCGCTTATTCCGTCGAGGTTAAGTCGGAGCAGCAGCCCTTCGCCCTCAATGCCCTCGAAGCAGTAATTTGCGTTGCCCGCCAGACGTTGCCGAGCGTCGCCGTTGTAATATGAACGGTCTATCTTGAGTACCTTTTCTGTCAGTCTATCGCGAAGCGCGGCAGTTTTTTCATTCTTTTGCTCTATGTCTCTGCAAGCCGATTCAATTGCCGTCGCCAACCCGACTATGTAAGGAAGATTCTCTGTACCGGCTCGTTTACCACGTTCCTGTGCGCCGCCGTCAATCAGATTTGGAATTGCTATGCCGCGCCGAATATAGAGGAGCCCGATACCCTTTGGCGCGTGGAATTTATGTCCGGAAAGAGAGAGCATATCTATATGCTGCTCGTGTACGTTTATATTTATATGCCCTACCGCCTGCACCGCGTCAGTGTGGAACCAGATACCTTTGTCATGGCAGATCGCGGCGATTTCCTCAATGGGTTGTATTGTGCCGATTTCATTGTTGGCGTACATTATGGTGACTAGGGCTGTGTCGGGACGTATTGCGTTGGCGACGTCCTTGGGTTGTACAATGCCGTTTTTGTAAACAGGAAGATATGTGACCTCGAAGCCCTGTTTCTCCAGACTTTCGCAGGAGCGCAAAACGGCATGGTGTTCAAACTGAGATGTGATTATGTGCTTTTTGCCTTTCTTCTCCTGAGCGTGAGCTGCGCCCTTTATTGCCCAATTATCGGACTCTGAGCCTCCCGAGGTGAAGTATATCTCATTTGGCAAAGCTCCGATACACCCTGCAATGCGTTCACGGCTGTTTATCAGAAGGCGTTGGGCTTCGGTTCCCCTGTCGTAGAGCGATGATGGGTTTCCGTAAACATTTTTCATGCAATGCATGACTGCGGATATCACTTCGTCCGAAACTGCGGTGGTAGCCGCGTTGTCCGCGTAGATAAATCTTTTTTTCATTGCGTTTAGTCCTTTCGATTTGCAACTCTGAATCCGTTAAAAATACGTTTTATGATTGCGAGGTGAGGTTGCGGGAAAAATAATGCGAAGGTCAGTGTAATTTATAGTACATACGCGACACGGAATAAATACCCATAAACTAGGTATAAATACGAAATATAACAAACAGACGTCAATTTTAACGGGAAACGAAAACATTCATAATTTATCGATAAATTTCGTTACTGTTTGAATTTTTGTGACTGGGCCACTGCCAGCTTGTCGCATATCTCGTTGTATTTGTGTCCCGCATGACCCTTTATCCACAGGAATTCAACCTCGTGGACGTCGAGAAGGGGAAGTAACTTCCGCCATAAATCCACGTTAATCGCAGGTTTGCCGTCGCTTTTCTTCCAGCCGCGCTTTTGCCAGCCGTATACCCAGCGCTTTGTCACGCTGTCGACGACGTATTTTGAATCGGTGGTGAGAGTGACCTTGCATGGTCGATTTAGCAGTGACAGAGCCTCAATTACAGCGGTAAGTTCCATGCGGTTGTTTGTGGTGTTACTCTCGCCGCCCGATATCTGTTTTTCATGATCACCGTATATGAGTACTGCTCCCCAGCCGCCCGGTCCGGGATTGCCCGAACAGGCTCCATCGGTATATATTTTTACTTTGGTTTCTGACATAATTTCACTCTCCGAATTATTTTACAAGATTATAGCATTTTATCTGCGGTATTTCAATAATTTTTTGTATTTACACGCGGAAATCAATTTTGAGGAATTAAAGTTAAGCGGGCGGAGCTATATGGGAATTCAGGGAGCAGCGTCCATGGCGGAGAGTGAGGCAGAGCCTCACAAGCGAAGCCGCAGGCTTAGCGGGCAAAACGCGGCAAGATTAAAGGTTAGTTGGGCGAACGCAGATCGAGCAGCTCTTTTCATCAAAATCTTCTCTGATTCTTAGGTTGCAAAAAATTAAATGTCGCTGAGGAGGTAGAATATATGTCAAGGTCATATGACTTGCTATAAAGTCTTGAAAAAAGAGAAATAATGTGTTACAATAACATCGCAAAGGTGTTTATTCTAGAAATTCCAAAAATAAAAGATATGGTTTACTATATTCGATAAATTATTGATTTCGGCAAAAGGATTGATGACATTGAATAGATCGGAATTAAAGCAGGCCATTGTAAAGGCAAAAGAGGACACGGGAACGCTTGTGTTGGCTCATACCTATCAGGCGCCCGACATTATTGATATTGCTGACATCACCGGCGACAGCTTTGCACTGTCCAAGGCGGCTGCGGGAATTAAGGATAAAAAACGCGTGCTTCTGTGTGGCGTGCGTTTCATGGCGGATACGGTCAAAATTCTCTCACCCGAGAAGGAAGTTGTGCTCTCTCACAAAAGCGCCACCTGTCCCATGGCGGAACAGATAGCACCGGAAAGAGTGCGCGTTTTCCGTGAGGAAAATCCGGACGTGTGTGTGTGCGCTTACATAAACACCAGCACCGAGTTGAAGGCAGAGTGCGACGTGTGTGTCACGTCGTCCACCGCAGTCAAAATAGTGTCGGCGCTGCCATCGAAAAAGATTCTGTTCATACCCGATAGGAATCTGGGCGGGTATGTCAGCAAATTTGTTCCGGAAAAGGAGATAATTCTGTGGGACGGCTGTTGTCCCACTCATCACAGCGTATCGGTCAAGGATGTGCTCGATGCCAAGGCGAAGCATCCGAATGCCAAGGTAGCCGTTCACCCGGAATGTCGGAAGGAAGTGGTGGAATTGTGCGACTTTGTAGGCTCCACCTCTGAGATAATTAATTTCTGCAAGAACTGTGGGGACGATGTGATAATAGCCACCGAGCGTGGCGTTTGCGACAAGCTCAGCCGCGATTATCCCGAAAGAGGATTTTATCAGCTTGCCTGCAACAAGCTCACCTGCCCGAATATGAAGATGACGACGCTGGAGAATGTCTACAAGGCGCTTATCGGCGAATTTGGCGATGTGATAGAGATAGAGGAAGAGTTGCGTCTTAAAGCAAAACGCAGCATCGACAATATGCTTAAATACGGCGGATGATCTGCCCGTGTGGAAATTTTTTAATTAGTTAAGGACGGTCGTATTTATCATGAAACAAAATTATGACGTGGTTATAGTCGGTTCGGGCGTTTCAGGGCTTTACGCAGCGCTTCAGTTCGGCGAGGATATCAGCGTATTGGTGATTAGCAAGCGCGAGCTTTCGCTCTCCAACAGTTCGCTTGCTCAGGGCGGCGTTGCCGCAGTGCTTGATACGGACAATGACAATTACAAGCTTCACATTGCCGATACGCTCATTGCGGGCGGCTACAAAAACGACCTTTCGGCGCTTGAGGTGCTTGTTACAGAAGGTCCATCGGATGTGCTGAAGCTCAGGGAATTAGGCGTCAAATTCGACAGCGACAGCGATGGCAACTTGCAAATGACGCTCGAGGGAGGGCACAGCCGACACAGGATAGCCCACCACAAGGATTCCACTGGGCGGGAGATAGTGCGTCAGTTGCTGGAATTGGTGGCAGAGAAGCCAAATGTTGACATGGTAGAGAACACAATGATGTGCTCTCTCACAAAAGACAGCGGCGGCGGGTTCTGGCTTGGCTTGATGGACGACGAAGGTATAACTCCTGTATTTGCGCCGTATGTGATACTGGGTACGGGAGGAATAGGCAGGGTGTTTAAGTATACCACCAATTCCGCCATTGCCACGGGCGACGGGATAACCATGGCCTACAACCTCGGCGCGAAGATAAAGAATCTTTCGTATATACAGTTTCATCCCACGGGTTTCGCTCCGAAGGACGCCACGCGCGAGCGGTTTCTGATATCCGAGGCGGTGCGCGGCGAGGGCGCGGTTTTGAGGAATGCCGAGGGCAACCGTTTTGTGGAAAATTACGATTACAGGGGAGAGCTTGCCCCTCGCGACGTGGTTTCCAGGATAATAATGCAGGAGGAACAAAGGCTGGGCAGAAGTGAATTTTATCTCGACATTACCCACGAGGATCCCGAATTTGTACGCGGTCGTTTCCCCATGATATACGAAAAGTGCTTGGAGGAGGGTATTGACATCACCAGGGAGTGGATACCGATATATCCCACACAGCATTATCTTATGGGCGGCATAAATGTCGATACCAAGGCGAGAACATCGGTTCCGGGTCTGTACGCCGTGGGTGAATGCTCGCACACCGGCATTCACGGCAAAAACAGGCTTGCCAGCAATTCTCTTCTTGAGGCGCTTGTGTTTTCGAGGAGAGCCGCGACGGATATAATTCTGAACATATGCGTAAACGGCAGCCCCGCGTCGAAGGACGATCCCGTCATGCCGAGCCTTGAAGGAAAGCCATTGCGGAGCGGCATACGTACTGCGATACGTGACATATTGCAGGAAGCCCATTTTGTTACCCTGAATATCGATAAGGCGAAAGAAAACCTTCCGAAGGTCGAGGGACTGATAAAGGAACTGTACGACGACGGAATCGCGATGTCAAAGGATTTGATAGAGGCCAGAAGTGCCGCCACTGTAGCCTATATTGTGCTTAAAGAGGACATAGAAAACGCTGATAATTGCTGAAATATTTACAGACAACGGGAGATACTTCAATGTTTTTGGATTTTTATATTGACGACGTGATAAGAAACGCCGTCAAGGAGGACATAAATTACATAGATACTACGGCGGATATCGTCATTCCCGCCGAACAGAGGGGGAGCGCGTATTTCGTAGCCAAGGCTGCGGGAGTGCTCTGCGGCATAGACGTGGCAATGAGAGTATTTGAACTTCTGGATAAGACCTTTGAATGCAATGTATACTTTCACGACGGCGACAGGCTTTCCGAGGGCGATGTCATATGTGAATTCACAGGCAATATGAGATGCCTGCTGAAGGGGGAGAGAACCGCGCTCAACCTTATTCAGCATATGTCCGGAATAGCCACCGAAACTGCGCGGTGCGTGGAAACAGTCAAGGGTACAAATGCCGCGATTACCGACACCCGCAAGACACTGCCCGGTCTGAGGGCATTGCAGAAATACGCGGTCACGGTTGGAGGCGGCAAGAATCACCGCTACAACCTCAGCGACGGCGCCATGCTTAAGGACAACCACATAGACGCCTGCGGAGGTATTTCCGAGGCCGTCAGGACCTTGCGCGCCCGCTTGGGTCACATGGTAAAAGTGGAGGTGGAAACCCGCAATCTTGACGAGGTGAGGGAGGCGCTGGAGGCAGGCGCGGACATCAT
Organism: uncultured Clostridia bacterium; assembly: GCA_947581635.1. Lineage (GTDB taxonomy): Bacteria > Bacillota > Clostridia > Oscillospirales > Acutalibacteraceae > RUG762. Next base: position 184,701 of record CANPVE010000002.1, read on the forward strand.
AATGCTGGACAACATGGACTGCCCCGCAATGAAGGCGGCTGTCGAGCTGGTCGGTGGAAGGGCGCTTCTGGAGGCCTCAGGAGGCATTACCCGCGATACTCTCCGCGACGTCGCCGAGACCGGAGTTGATATAATATCCATAGGCGCTCTTACCCATTCGGTAAAGGCATTTGACATATCCATGAAGGTATCATGAACCGATGTAACACAATAAATTGTGAGTACAACAAATTCCTTAAGAATTGAGGCTGAAACCATGAGAACACCAAAGTCAAGCGCAGATAAGCAGAAAGCTGCGGAAATGGGAGTTCGTCTGAGGGATCTCAGAAAGGGCGCAAAGCTTTCGCTTCAGGATATAGCAGACCGTCTCAACAGGGAGTACGGAGCCAATACAAACAAGGGTATGATTTCAAAATACGAAAACGGAATCCACGAGCCTTCCGCCGGCACGTTGTTTTGTCTGGCGCGGATACTCGGGGTCTCCAGCGACTACATTCTTGGCAGAACCGAAGACAAGACCGTACCGCCTGCGCCCGAGGCGGAAGTGGGAGCTTATGCGGTGAAAGTATTCACCCGCTACAATATTTTGGACGGCGGGGATATTGACGATTCGCTGCACGAGCTTATTCCCCTGTCGTGGCTTGTGGGCGGGCATGAATTCTTTGGATTTAAGATATCGGGCAGCAGCTTTGCCCCGAGGTATTACGATGGAGACGTGATAATATTTGAAAGGCGCAAAAAAACGGAGCATGAGCAGGTGGGAATGGTGAGCATAGGCGGCGGCGACGCTTTTGTCTGCATCATAACAAAGAGACGCGACGGAAAGCTGATAAGGCGGCTTGAGCCTGGTGGAGGCGAGAGATTTTACACCACTCAGGAGCTTGCCACTATCCCGGTTCACATAATCGGCGCCGCGGTTCAGGTCAGGCGCATGGAATGCAGCTCCCTTGATTTTTTGACTTAAAACAACAGACAACCCTGTACGTGTGACTCCGCACGTACAGGGTTGTTCGACATTTATCTTATTTTGTCTTATTGCCCACCTCTTCCCGCATGATTCGCAGCAGCATTGTTGTCAACATCCACAGTGACATTCCCAACAGGGTGAAATTATATCGTGTGCGGAACAGAATATATATTCCCATGAACGACATTGCAATGAGGACGAGCAGTGATACCGATGTGGTGATTTTTTCCGCTGTGTACTGGCTGCATACGCGGCGGAGAAGCAGACTGATTATCCCTCCGCCATCCAGCGTTTCAACGGGCAGCAGGTTCATCATGCCCATCACGAAGTTCAGTGCGGCGAGATCGCGCCAAAACGGAAAGAGCAGTGCGGCGAGAACCAGATTTACAGCGCTGCCCGACGCCAGCACGATCAAATTGCCACCCATGAATTCGGCGAGGGGAGCTTTTTTTATCCTGATTCCAAATGGGGTCAGGCAAACCTCCGACGGAGACTGCCCGGGTATCAGCAACATGGCGGCGAGATGTCCCGATTCGTGCAATAAGGCGGACAGAATTCCGAAAAGGATCATCCCGCTTTTGTCAAAAAACGAGATTACACACAGCAAAGCGAAAAAGTAAAAATTGATCTTTATTTCACAATCTTTTATGCGCAGATTCAATTATAGATACCGCCTATCACCCATTCGGGATCGTAGCGTTGATTGTCCTTGCGGAATTCTATGTGAAGATGGGGACCGGTGGAGTTTCCCGTAGATCCCACCAGAGCGATGACTTGCCCCTTTTTTACCGAGTCGCCCGCCTTAACCAGCAGCTTGGAACAGTGGGCATACAGCGTGCGTATTCCGTTTTCGTGTTCTATCACCACAAAATTGCCGTAGCCGCTGTCGCGTGCCGCTCTGGCAACGGTACCTCCCTTCATGGCGTATATGTTTGAGCCATTTGCCGCGCCGAGATCCATACCGGTGTGAAATACATAACGCCCGCTGACCGGATTTACACGGTAGTCAAACAACGATGTGACGCGCGCGGAATCCAGCGGTGGAACGAAGTCGGTGCCGAAATCTATTTTGTCGAGCCGTACATTTGCGGGTATGTCAAGCTTACCGTTGTATTCGGCCGATATGCCGGAGTCGATCTCCTCTCCGTCAAGCAGCACGTCCAAATCGTCGTCTACCGTGAGACTGATTGGAACCGCAGACTGCTTCGTGACTGCCGAACTGCGGTTTCCGCCGTTTACGCTCAAAATTCCGTCCGCCTTGCCGAATGGATCGAATACGACGAGATTTATCGCCGCTACCGCCGCAGCGGCGGTTAAGATTGCCGCGCCTTTCTTTGACGTAATGGAAAAGCGACCGCCGTATTTCTTCGATTTGAACTTTCCCAACACAATTTTCAAATTTATTACCTCCGTAAATTTGTCCTTTTGTAACAATACATATGCGACAGAAAATAAATTAATTCGGGATCCGCGATGTGGAATTATGACAATCGGTGGAGCGGCATACAAAAATGATGTATGTTAAAGTGTGCAAAAGTGCAAAAATAAAAACAACTGCTCTGTTGGATAAATTGGAGCGGAAGAAATGTACTGCGATTCCATGTTTAAATTTACATATGCGACGGGTGTTGACAAGGCGGATATTCTGATATAAAATCATAGCCGAGAGGTGATTGTGGTGGAACCCAGAGATTATGTAGTCACAGATATCAGCGGGGAATATGCCGTTATCATCAATGTCGAAAACGGCAGTGAGATCAGCATAGCTATGGCGCTGCTTCCTCCGGGAACCGATATCGGAACGAGACTTCATTATGAATTTTTTCAATACAGTATATCGGATTAATTGTTTAATATGATACAGTTTTTATGGGCATAAAATACACTAAGTTTGTGTATTTTGTATAAAATTTACATATTAAAACGCTTTTCTTAATTGTAGTTTTGATAAATATGTAAAATTTGTCAGATTTTTACGAAAGAAAAAAATAACTGTAGACAAATAATTTAGATAATGTTATAATCTATACGTTAAAGGTTGCATATTAGTCGGTGCGCTGCAATATATTTTATAATAAAGTTATAAAATACGCGCATATGTGCCCATGTGTTTGCGTTTTGGCATGAAAATTCTTTCAGGTTTTCATGTGTACGAACATCTTGCGTCTCACTGGTACGCGCCTTTCAAAGATGTATTTTTTAATAATTGCCACAGTTTCGGTTTTGATTCTCAAACAGTGGCGAAATTGTGTTGCAGGGAGGAAATTTTAATGCAGAAGCGAATCAGTACGCTGCCTTTCAATGGTACTGCAGAGCAAAAGAGCAGGCTCGACGCCGTCATCGCTGAGCACAAATCTCAGCGCGGCGCGGTAATGCCGGTGCTTCAGGCTGCTCAGGAAATCTATGGTTACCTGCCCATCGAGGTTCAGGAGATGATTGCCGAGGGTCTGGGCGTTTCCCTGGAGGAAGTTTACGGTGTATCCACCTTCTATTCCCAGTTTGCGCTGTCCCCCAAGGGTAAGTACAACATCTCGGTATGTCTCGGTACGGCTTGTTATGTAAAGGGATCTGGTGATCTGCTTGACAAGCTGGTTGAGGAACTCAAAATCCAGCCCGAGGAATGTACCTCAGACGGAATGTTCTCTCTCACGGCATGCCGCTGTATAGGCGCGTGCGGTCTTGCTCCGGTTCTCACCGTCAATGACGACGTTTACGGACGTTTGGTACCCAAGGACATACCGGGCATAATTGCCAAGTACAGACAGTAATATCTGTGCTTTTTACAGTTGAAACAAAATATGGAGGTGCCATAGATTAAATGGAATCATTGACAATAAATTCTCTGTCTGAGCTTCAGGAAATCAAAGCCCGCGAATACGTTCATGTAGCGATGCGTAAATCCGCCGACGAGGCTAAGAAATATGAAGGTCAGACTTATCGCAAAAATGTTCTCATCTGCGGAGGTACAGGCTGTACTTCGTCCAGCAGTGAGCTTCTTATTTCCACAATGAAGGACGAGCTGAAGAAAAAGGGTATAGACAATGAAATAAACGTGGTGCGCACGGGTTGTTTCGGTCTTTGTGCTCTTGGCCCTATTATGATAGTTTATCCCGAGGGAAGTTTCTACTCGCGCGTAAAGGTTGAGGACATTCCCCGCATTGTTGAAGAACATCTGGTAAACGGCAATGTTGTTAAAGACCTGCTGTATGACGAGACGGTGGACGGCGATAATATAAAGAGCCTCAACGAGACTGCTTTCTATGCAAAACAAAAGAGAGTTGCACTGCGCAACTGCGGTGTCATCAATCCCGAGGACATCAAAGAGTACATAGCTGTCGACGGTTACAAGGCGCTTAACAAAGTGCTTACCGAGATGTCCACAACAGAAGTTATCGAAACCGTCAAGGCTTCCGGTCTTCGCGGCAGAGGCGGCGGAGGATTCCCCACAGGTCTCAAGTGGCAGTTTGCTGCGGCGAATCAGGCGGATCAGAAGTACGTGTGCTGCAACGCTGACGAAGGCGACCCGGGCGCATTCATGGATCGTTCGGTTCTCGAAGGTGATCCCCACGCAGTTCTGGAAGCTATGGCAATAGCCGGCTACGCCATCGGTGCAACGCAGGGATATATTTATGTGCGTGCGGAGTACCCGATTGCTGTCAAGCGTTTGCAGATAGCCATAAAGCAAGCCCGCGAGTACGGTATGCTCGGCAAGAATATATTCGGCACGGGCTTTAATTTTGATATCGAGCTGAGACTCGGCGCCGGCGCTTTCGTGTGCGGCGAAGAGACGGCTCTGATGACGTCAATCGAAGGTAAGCGCGGCGAGCCGCGTCCCCGTCCTCCGTTCCCGGCTGTCAAGGGACTGTTCGGCAAGCCCACGATCCTCAACAATGTTGAGTCGTATGCCAACATTCCGCGCATAATTCTCAATGGCGCAGAGTGGTTTGCCTCAATGGGTACCGAGAAGGCAAAGGGTACAAAGGTATTCGCTCTCGGCGGCAAAATCAAGCACACAGGCTTGGTTGAAATTCCCATGGGAACTACCCTTCGTGAGGTCGTTGAAGAAATCGGCGGCGGCATTCCAAACGGCAAGAAGTTCAAGGCTGCCCAGACGGGCGGACCTTCCGGCGGATGTATTCCTATGGAGCATTTCGACATTCCTTTGGATTATGATAACCTCATTTCCATCGGCTCCATGGTCGGTTCCGGCGGTCTTATCATCATGGACGAGGACAGCTGTATGGTGGATATCGCCAAGTTCTTCCTCGAATTCACAGTTGACGAGTCCTGCGGCAAGTGTACTCCCTGCCGTATAGGCACACGTAGACTTTTGGAAATTCTGGAGAAGATTACTTCGGGCAACGGTACTCTTGAGGACATTGACAAGCTCGAGGAGCTTTGCTACTATATCAAAAACAACTCCCTCTGCGGTCTCGGCCAGACGGCTCCAAACCCGATTCTTTCCACACTCCGTTATTTCCGTGACGAATATGTCGCCCATGTTGTTGACAAGAAATGTCCGGCAGGCGTATGTAAGGATCTTCTCAGCTATACCATTGACGCAGATAAGTGCAAAGGCTGTACCGCCTGTGCGAGAAAGTGTCCTGTGGGCGCTATCTCCGGTTCTGTCAAGAATCCTCATACCATTGATGCAAGCAAGTGTATCAAGTGCGGAGCCTGCATGGCAACATGTAAATTCGGCGCAATCTCAAAGCAGTAAGAAAGGAGTGTTGCTGAAATGGATATGGTTAATATAAAGATTAACGGAATAGAAGTTTCCGTTCCACAGGGGTCTACAATTCTTGAAGCAGCACGCTATGCCGGAATTGAAATTCCCACACTTTGTTATCTCAAGAAAATCAACGCGATCGGCGCCTGCCGCATATGCGTTGTTGAAGTAAAGGGCGCTCGCTCGCTTGTTGCGGCCTGCGTATATCCCGTAAACGAAGGTATGGAGGTATTTACCAATACCCCCGCCGTCCGCAGCAGCAGGAAGATGACGCTCGAATTGATTCTTTCCAATCACGACAAGAAGTGTCTCTCCTGCGTCAGAAGCGGCAGCTGTGAGCTTCAGAAGCTCTGCAACGACTACGGTGTTGACGAGACTAAATTTGAGGGCGCTGTTACCCCATCCGAGATCGACGACTCCGCCGCGCACCTTGTCAGAAACAACAAGAAATGCATTCTCTGCCGCCGCTGCGTTGCGGCCTGCCGTGAACAGTATGTAAGCGTTATCGGCGCAAACGCCCGCGGCTTTGATACAAATATCGGCTGCTCTTTTGAAAAGAAGCTGGCTGAAGTTCCGTGTATCTCGTGCGGTCAATGTATCGTCGCCTGTCCGACTGGTGCTCTCACCGAGAAAGATCAGATTGACGAGGTATTTGCTGCTATCGCGGATCCGAAAAAGTACGTTGTCGTTCACACCGCTCCCTCTATCCGCGTGACCTTGGGTGAATCCTTCGGTATGCCTATCGGAACCAACGTAGAGGGCAAGATGGTAGCGGCTCTGCGCCGTCTCGGATTTGATAAGGTGTTCGACACCGATTTCGGCGCCGATCTCACAATTATGGAAGAAGCAAACGAATTCCTTGACCGTGTGAAGAACGGCGGTACTCTGCCCATGATCACATCATGTTCTCCCGGATGGGTCAAGTTTGCCGAGATCTATTATCCCGAATTTATTCCGAATCTCTCTACCTGCAAGAGTCCTCAGCAGATGGAGGGTGCTACAATAAAGACATGGTACGCGCAGAAGAACGGAATCGATCCCAAGGATATAGTGTGCGTATCTATCATGCCTTGTACTGCCAAGAAATTTGAAGTAAAGCGCGACGATCAGAGCGCAGCGGGCGTTCCCGACGTAGACATCGCTCTGACTACCCGCGAACTTGCGAGAATGATTGAGCGTGCGGGCATCAACTTCCAGCTCTTGCCCGACGAGAAGTTTGATTCGATCCTCGGTGATTCCACGGGCGCCGGAGTTATCTTCGGTTCTTCCGGCGGCGTTATGGAGGCTGCTCTCAGAACGGCGGCGGACGTGCTTGAGGGTAAGGATCTCGAAAATGTCGATTACCACGAGGTAAGAGGCATGGACGACGTTAAGGAAGCTACTTATCACATCGGCGGCATGGACGTAAATGTTGCTGTATGCTCCGGTCTGTCCAATGTTGCAAAGCTGCTTGATGCCGTAAAAGCCGGCGAGAAGAATTATCACTTCATCGAGATCATGTGTTGCCCCGGCGGTTGTATCAACGGCGGCGGTCAGCCTATCCAACCTGCTTCTGTGCGCAACTTTGTCGATGTCAAGGGTCTGCGCAGCAAGGCTATCTATGAGGCAGATGCCAATATGCCGATCAGAAAGTCTCATCAAAGCCCCGCTATAAAGGTTGTATACGATGAGTTCTTCGGTGAACCCGGAAGCCATAAGGCTCACGAGTGCCTGCATACCTCTTATGTGGCGCGCGAGAAGTATTGATCTCACGATATAAGTTGATTAGTTGACTTACCTTTCAGTATAAAAAAACAAGGCCACTCGATGTTTCGTCAAAGAGATGTCGGGTGGCTCTGTTTTGATAATGCTTATAAAATCGCATCAAACCGTATGCAAATGCTGATTGCACAACCCAAGTGACTGTGCAATCAGCATTTTACATAAGGAATCATATTTTATCAACCGCACAGAGAAATTGATTCATCTCTTCTACTGAAGTGAACGCAGAAGGACATATTCTTACAGTACCCGTTTTTTCCGTACCCATAGCCCTGTGAGCCTCACCTGCGCAGTGCAGACCGGCACGGACGGCGATGTCACGGTCGCCAAGTCTTTCTGCCACTTCCTCCGAGGGTATGTCGCCGATGTTGAACGACAGCAGCGGCACGTGAGTTTCCGAGGTTGGTCGGGCGGTATAGAGCGAACATTGAGGCATTGACGAAAGCTTATCATATGCCATATTTATCAGATTCATTTCGTGGGATTCAATTTTTTCGCGTCCCACTGTTTCGATAAAATTCAATCCCACATCTAAAGCCGCTATTGATGGGACATTGAGTGTTCCGCTTTCAAGACGATCGGGTAAGAAATCCGGCTGAGTGTTTATCCCCGACAGACTTCCTGTGCCGCCCTCTATCACGGTGGACAGCTGATAATTGTTGTTAATTATCAGCAGACCTAGACCCATTGTTCCGTACAGTCCCTTGTGAGCAGGCATACACAGATAATCGGCATGAATTTTGTTTAAATCAAGTTCCGCTGTGCCGGCGCTCTGGGCGCAGTCTATGCCGAAGAGTAATCCGTTTCGTGCGGCAAGCTCGCCGATTTGAGCAATCGGCAGTTTTATTCCAAACACATTGGAGGCGTGTGTGCAGAATATCATCTTTGTGTTTGTTCGGATTCTTTTTCTGAATTCGGCGACGGTGGCTTCAGGGTCACACTCGTGTACTTTGGCAATGCTAAATTGAACGCCGCGTTTGGCAAGCTGCATTATCGGGCGGGTCACGGCATTGTGCTCCATATTGGATATTATCACGTGATCCCCTGTTGAGAGCACACCTTTTAGTACATAGTTTATCGAATGTGTGCATGAAGCCGTAAAAATTACATATTCGGGCGACCGCGCTCCAAAGAATTCGGCTGCATGACTCCTGCATTTATATACGGTTTCAGATGAGAGCGCCGACATTTTGTAGTTGCCGCGCCCGGGATTTGCGCCGCGGTTAACTATCGCATCGGCAACAACATTCGCAGTGCCGCGAGGTTTGGGCCATGTTGTGGCGGCGTTGTCAAGATAAATCATTTTGAATAAAACCTTCCTTCAAGACCGTTGATATATCACGGTATTACCATAATTCCGGACGAGCGCAAGATGCTCTCAGCCCTCCAAAGGTTCTCGGAATTGACGTATATTGAGTATATGCATCCGTATTTTCCATTGCAATCTGAGATTCTGCGCACCTCGCAGCTTATCCCCTGATTTCTTATCAGTTCACAGCCACGCATGGCGAGCGTGTATGAGCCTATTTTAATGGCTGACTTATCCAATCGGATTCACCTTCCTTTGTTTTTATATTTTTTGAAGATTATTTATTATTTTGGCAGCCGGCGTCGATAAAAGTGCAGCAAAAGGTTTTATCGCTCGATTTTTTACCTTTTTAAATTTGGATTGGCATAAATGCGTGGCCGCATATGGAGAAATTTATCTATACGCCGCTGCCAAAGTAATATAAAGCAGTGTAATGAAGAATAAAAAAATACCGAATCGGCAAGCATATTCTTTAACATAATATGCTTGCCGATTCGGCTTCGTGTGTTTATTTTACTCTGTTTTGCTTGGGATTAAAAGGGCGACGGCGTGCGCCGCCATGCCTTCCCCGCTGCCGGTGAAACCGAGTTTTTCTTCGGTGGTTGCCTTGACGCTGACTTGCGATATGTCTATGGAGCAGGCGTGAGCTATATTTTGACGCATGGCGTTGATATGGGGCGCGAGTTTGGGCGATTGGGCCAATACAGTTGAATCGATGTTGCAAATTTCGTATCCGTTCTCGCGGATCACGATGCAAACCTCCGAGAGCAGCAGCATACTGTCCGCGCCGAGAAAGCGGTCGTCGTTGTCGGGAAACAAATGCCCGATGTCCCCCAGAGCGGCAGCTCCGAGCAGCGCGTCGCAAATAGCATGGGCAAGCACATCGGCGTCGGAATGTCCAAGCAGCCCTTTTGAGTATTCTATTTCGACGCCGCCAAGAATCAGTTTGCGTCCTTCAACCAATCTGTGTACGTCATAACCGTGACCTATTCTCATAATATTTTCTTCCTTTCACTGTTGTCAAAATAATGGCTTATGTTAATATTACCATGATTTTACTTCAATTGCAACATTGTCAATTGACATACCTTTGATTTTAAAATAAAATATTGTTGCATTATAAATTTAAATTGAGGTGTTTCTAGTGAAATTAATGATTGCTTCGGATATTCACGGCTCGGCTTATTACTGCGGCACGCTGCTGGAGGCGTTTGCCGCCGAGGGCGCTGACAAACTGTTGCTGCTCGGTGACATTCTGTACCACGGACCGAGGAACGATTTACCGCGAGATTACTCGCCGAAAAGGGTTGCGGAGATGCTAAATGGCGTGAAGGAAAAAATATTTTGTGTGCGCGGCAACTGCGATTCCGAGGTTGATCAGATGATGCTGCAATTTCCTATAATGGCCGACTATGCGGTCATTGAGGCAAAAGACAGGATAATATACGCCAGTCACGGACATATTTATAATTCCGATAATCTGCCTCCGCTCACATCCGGAGATATTTTGCTGCATGGTCATACACACGTACCGGCTTGCAGGAATCTTGGGTTATGTATTTACATGAATCCCGGCTCGGTTTCAATTCCAAAGGAAGACAGCTGCCACAGCTATATGGTGTTCAAGGAAGGAATTTTTGCGTGGAAAAATCTTGAAACCCGATCCGAGTATCTGCCGCGCAACTAAAAATTACTCTTTACTGTAATAATGACGCCTCGTGAATAATAAATATTTACTACCAATCTTCAATGAAGGCACGACGGAAATCTTGCAATTATGCTTGGCAACTGAAGATTAGTGTGACGAGATAAATATAAAATACAAAAACAAAAATTCGGAGGCGCATTAAAATTGATTCATTTGCGGGCTAAACATTGGTTTTTGTTCTTCGCCGCTGTGCTGTTTGTGCTGGCGCTGCTCTTTACAGGCAGCCTCTACAATTCATCTGATGTAAGCATTACATCGGCCGAGCAGGACAACAGCAATATTATAATAATAGATCCGGGACACGGTGGCTTTGACGGCGGCGCTATCGGAATAAACGGAACCATTGAGAAGGATATAAATCTGTCGATATCTCTTAAACTGCGCGATATGCTTGAACAGGCGGGATTCAGCATAGTGATGACGCGTGAGACCGACACCGCAACCAACGATGTCGACAGCACTACTACGCGCAATAAAAAGGTGAGCGATATGCGCAACCGCCTCAATCTCACTAAGTTATATCCGGGTTCGACACTTGTGAGCATACATCAGAATAAGCTCGAAAACAGCAGCAAGGTGCACGGCGCACAGATTTTTTATTCCCCGAATAAAGAGAGCAGCAAAGAATTGGCACAGTACATTCAGACAGAATTTAATGAAAACATACAGCCCGAAAAAACGCGTGAGATTGTGAAAACCGGCAAAAACCTCTATCTGTTTTACAATGCTCAGAATACCGCTGTGTTGTGCGAATGCGGTTTTCTCTCAAATCCGCAGGAGGAAGCTCTGCTCAACACCGATGAATATCAATATAAGGTGGCTTATTGCATATATCGCGGGATACTCGAATATAAAAACGCGTTAAACTCAGGCGTGGAGAGTGAATAGTCAGGGAAATCAATTTGAAAAACTGAAGTCAAGCGAGCGGAACTGCAATGGGAGTCAAGAGGTGCTAAACACCCCCTGACCTCCATGCTTCGCTAATTATTTTAGATGCTGTTGCTTTGACGTAAAAAATATGTTATACTCTTTTCAAATGGAACGTCAAAAATGAAAGGTAGTATAAATTAATGGCAAAAACCAAAACCGTGTATGTTTGCAGTCAATGCGGTTATGAATCAAGCAAATGGTATGGCAAGTGTCCCTCATGCGGTGATTGGAACACATTGGAAGAGCAGGTGCGGGAAACTGCGTCCACAACGTCGACCGCTTCGGGCATAAGGCGTAGCGGTGTGTCGTCGGTAACGCTGGCGGCCTCCGATTTCCCCACATCAATACGTGAGATCAGCACTAAAGACGAGCCGCGCTACCTCACAGGCATGAGTGAGCTTGACCGTGTGTTGGGCGGGGGCATAGTCAAAGGCTCGCTGACGCTGCTCGGCGGCGATCCCGGCATAGGCAAATCCACTATTCTGCTGCAAATATGCGAGTACATGGGGCGCAGCATGAAAATACTGTATGTATCGGGAGAGGAATCACGCAGGCAACTCAAGCTGAGAGCAATACGTCTCGGTGTAAACAGCGAGAATCTGTATGTTCTGGCTGAGACTGATATTGAGCGCGTGATAGAAAACATTCGCGTGATGAAGCCCGATATAGTGATGATAGATTCAATACAGACTATGGTTATGAAGGATCTCAGTTCCTCCCCCGGAAGCGTCGTGCAGGTTCGCGAGTGTACCAACGCTATAATGAGAAACATAAAAGCGCTGGAGATACCCACAATACTTGTTGGTCATGTCAACAAGGACGGCGCGATTGCCGGCCCTAAGGTGCTGGAGCACATTGTGGACGCGGTGCTTTATTTCGAGGGCGACAGGCATTTATCATATAGGATACTTCGCGCGGTGAAAAACCGTTACGGTTCCACCAATGAGATCGGTGTGTTCGATATGCAGGAAAACGGACTGCGTGAAGTTGAAAATCCCTCAATGATGCTGCTGTCGGGGCGTCCTGTAAATGTATCGGGAACCTGCGTCGCCTGCACAATGGAAGGAACACGTCCGATTCTTGCCGAGGTTCAGGGGCTTGCGGCTTCGTCGGGATTCGGTAATCCGCGCCGAATGTCCACCGGCTTCGACATAAGCCGCATGAACCTTATAATTGCCGTGCTGGAGAAGCGCTCGGGGTATTTCTTTGCCAATATGGACACTTACATCAATGTGGTTGGTGGATTGAAGTTGTACGAGCCGGCGGCGGATTTGGCTGTCGCGTTGGCTCTCGTCAGCAGTCTGAAAGACGTGTGTGTTGGCGAAGATGTGATAGCGTTCGGAGAGATAGGTTTGGCGGGCGAGCTTCGGGCGGTCAATCACGCCGAGGCGCGTATTCGCGAGGCGGCGAGGCTGGGCTTCACACGCTGCATAATGCCGTATCACAATTTGAAGTCGCTCAACGGTTCGCCTCAGAATTACGGCATAAAGCTGTGCGGCGTGAAAACGGTCAGACAAGCAGTCGAGGCGTTGAGTGATTGATTTTTTCGCTTGGCGGCAGGTAAATTCCCGCTGATTTGGGCAGAAAGTGTGGGCAGCTTCCAAAATACTGCGAATCGGGCGAAGGATTTTTCCAGCGCTTCTCCCAAAGCTGACAGTACCCTCCGCACTGATAAAAACAGTTTATTTTGCACTGAATTAAATCCATAACGCAGATACCTCATCAAAGTTAATTGTAAAAAATCTCCCAATGATAGTTTTATCGGCGGGAGTTTTTTTATTCTGTGTTCAATCAATAAACCTTCGATGGTTAATTTTGATAGGTATTAATATTTTTACCTTTAATTTTTGTAAATTATGTGGTATAATCATGGTGCTTGGAATTAATTCTGAAAGGTGGGAATTTTAATTTATGGATATAGAGAGTATTGTAAAGGCCACTGATCACACGCTTTTGAAGCAGGGGGCGACATCAGAACAAATCCGCGCGCTTTGTGACGAGGGACTGCGGTACGGTACGGCATCGGTCTGCATACCGCCGAGCTATGTCGGGCAGGCGGCGCAATATTTGGGCGGGAGACTGCCTGTGTGTACGGTTATAGGTTTTCCGAACGGCTACAGCACTACGGCGGTGAAAGTGTTCGAGACCGAGGACGCAATCAAAAACGGAGCGGACGAAATTGACATGGTGATAAACATAGGCTGGCTCAAGGACAAGAGATATGATGATATGTTGCATGAGATAAAGGCTGTTAAGGCGGCCTGCGGTGATAAAATTCTCAAAGTGATAATTGAGACTTGCCTGCTTACTGAAGATGAGAAGATTAAGATGTGTCAGATAGTATCGCAATCGGGGGCGGATTTTATCAAGACCTCTACCGGTTTTTCAACAGGCGGCGCGACAGTTGACGATATTCGGCTTTTTTCCCGACATATTGACTCTCATGTAAAAATAAAGGCGGCGGGTGGTATCGGCTCATTGTCGGACGCTGAGGAACTTATGGCGGGCGGCGCTTCAAGGCTTGGAACGAGCAGGCTTAAAAATCTTGTTCAAGATATAGAGAACCAAAAATAACACAGCGCAGCAAATGAATTTATCAATAACAAAGGAGAATTGAAAAATATGTCAGACAAAAACTATCCCACGCCACACATCAATGCCACGCCCGATGATTTTGCCCGCACCGTGTTAATGCCGGGCGACCCGCTGAGAGCCAAGTTTATAGCGGAGACATATTTGAAGGATGCGGTGCTTGTCAACAACGTGCGCGGAATTCACGGATATACAGGTACTTACGGCGGCACGCGGGTTTCAGTGATGGCGAGCGGCATGGGAATGCCCTCGATCGGAATTTATAGCTATGAGCTTTACAATTTCTTTGGCGTGGAAAATATAATACGTGTCGGTACGGCGGGGGCGATAAACCCCAATGTCAAGGTGCGAGATATAGTCATTGCCATGGGAGCCTGCACAAATTCAAATTACGCGTCACAGTACGGACTGCCCGGAACTTTCGCGCCCATAGCGGGCTATAGCCTGATGAAAACCGCGATTGACAATGCGGAGACACATGGCGCGGTTTATCACGTGGGAAACTGCCTGTCGTCGGACACATTCTATTGTGACGATCCTACGGTGACTGAAAAATGGTCGAAGATGGGTGTGCTCTGTATCGAGATGGAGGCAGCGGCTCTCTACATGAATGCGGCGAGGTGCGGAAAAAATGCTCTGGGGATCTTCACGGTGTCCGATCACATATTGACGGGAGAGGCAACAACGGCAGAGCAGCGGCAGTGCTCGTTTACCCAAATGATGGAAATTGCGCTGGATACCGCAGTTCAATTGAATTGATTTCGTGTGAACGGGGGGAGCTTTGTTGAAAAATCCTATACAAATTAAGCGCGTATTCCTGATAGTGCTAGACAGTCTGGGCGCGGGAGAGATGCCGGATTCGGCTGAGTTCGGTGACAGGGGCGTGAACACTCTTCGCAGCCTTTCGCGCTCGAAGGAATTGTTTATACCGAATTTAAAGCGACTGGGCATCGGCAACATTGACGGGCTGGGTTTCATGGGTACGACCGAGGAACAACAGGCGGCGGTGTGCAAGCTCAGCGAGCTTTCCAATGGAAAGGATTCCACCGTGGGTCACTGGGAAATGTCGGGGATTGTATCCCGAAGTCCCTTGCCAACCTTTCCCGACGGTTTTCCAAAGGAGATTACGGACAGATTCAGCCAACTTACAGGACGCGGCGTAATTTGCAACAAGCCGTATTCCGGCACTCAGGTAATTGCCGATTATGGCGTGGAGCATATGCGCACGGGCGATTTGATTGTATATACGTCGGCCGACAGCGTTTTTCAGGTTGCGGCACATGAGGATATTGTACCCGTGGAGCAATTGTATAAATACTGCGAAACCGCGCGAAAAATGCTGACGGGTAAATACGGCGTAGGACGTGTGATAGCGCGCCCGTTTGCAGGCGATCCGGGCAGCTTTGTCCGAACGTCACGCCGACATGACTTCTCGATAGAGCCGCCCGAAGAAACATTGCTTGATGCGTTGAAGGCGGCGGACAAAGATGTCATATCAATAGGCAAGATAAAGGATTTGTTCGCCGGGCGCGGCCTGACTCGGACATATGCCACTTCGGGCAATGCGGACGGAATGGCGCGCACAATGGAGCTTGTCGACTGTGATTTCAACGGACTGTGCTTCGTAAATCTGGTGGATTTCGATATGCTTTACGGGCACAGGCAGGACGCGGACGGCTATGCGCATGCTCTCAGCGAATTTGACAAATGGCTTGGGGAATTTCTGCCCAAACTGCGCGGCGACGACCTGTTGATGATAACCGCCGATCATGGATGCGACCCCGCCGACGAAAGCACCGACCACACGCGCGAATATGTTCCGCTTATAATGTACGGCAGGCAGATATTGCCCGTAAACCTCGGAATTCAAAGAGGTTTTACGAATATAGCAGCCACAATTGCCGATATCTTCGACTTGAATTATAAGTATGAAGGCTTCACAATACTTGGTGAGATAAGCAATATGCGAAGACATCTTATCGGAGCTGCGCGGCGCGCGCGACAAAATTCCTACAGCCCTTATTCGGGGTTCAGAGTGGGGGCGGCTCTGCTGGCCGAGAGCGGAAAAATATACACAGGCTGCAATATGGAAAATTCCGCATTTTCACCCACAATCTGCGCCGAACGCGTGGCATTCGCAAAGGCGGTCAGCGTCGGGGAAAAGGCGTTCAGAATGATCGCGATAGTTGGCGGCAGAGGAGACGGCGATATTGAGGAAGAGTGTCCTCCATGCGGTGTGTGCAGGCAGGTCATGAGCGAGTATTGCGGAAGTGACTTCAGGATAATCCTGGCAGACGGCCCAAAGTGGCGCGGAAAATGCGGCGGTTATAAAGAATACCGCCTTTGTGAACTGCTTCCGTTGGCGTTTAATATTTGTTAGAGAAAGAAAAAAGCGTTGTTTGGTTCATGTGAATTAGGCGACGCTTCTTTGGTAATATTTTTATATGTTGGAATCATAATTTATCGCGGCGTCGTATAAAAAATTGCTTGGTCGGAAAAACAAGGCTATCCATCAAAACCTTTTATATTTGATGATGTTGTTATTCGGGATTGATTTATGCGATAATTTATGAAAAGGTATTGAAAAAAACCATACCTGTATGGTATAATATCTGTCACGCAGACGGAAATGCTTTTCGTCAAGATGATGTGTTTCACAAAGGAAAGATATTAATGCTTGAAATCAAAAATTTATCTTATGTCACACCCGAGGGAAAGAAAATACTCGACGATATAAATTTATGTGTTGACGATAAATTCGTGGCAATTACGGGACCCAACGGCAGCGGCAAGTCTACGCTTGCCAAAGTAATCGCAGGCATCATCATGCCCACTGAGGGTCGCATTATCATGGACGGTACCGATATCACCGATATGTCTATTACCGAACGTGCGCGAAGCGGTATAACTTTCGCTTTTCAGCAGCCTGTCCGATTTAAGGGAATTACCGTACACGACATGATATCCATAGCGGCGGGGCGCGAAGTAAACTGTGAGGAAGCCTGCAAATATCTCTCGGAGGTAGGTCTGTGCGCTATGGAATATGTCAGCAGAGAGATAAATGATTCGCTTTCAGGCGGTGAACTCAAGCGGATAGAAATAGCCATGGCTTTCGCGCGTTCCACTAAACTCACGATTTTTGATGAGCCGGAGGCGGGTATAGATTTATGGAGCTTCCAAAGTCTTATCAAGGTATTCGAGCGTATGAACAGCCAAGTGGGCGGCAATATCATGATAATATCCCATCAGGAGCGCATACTGTCGTTTGCTCAGAAGATAATCCTGCTGTCGGCGGGCAAAGTTGAGGCATACGGTACGCAGGAAGAGATAATGCCGGGTATATTTACGGATAATCGAGAGTGCAAGTGCGCGGCGGAGGTTTTGTGACAATGAGTGAACTCAAAATAAGCAAAGAACAGCAGGATATGCTCAGCAAGATAAGCGTTATGGCCAACGATCTGTCAGGTGCGTTTAGTCTGCGAGTGGACGGGAACCCGTATGCTAAGGGTTCGAGCAGCAACGTAAAAATCACGGCCAAGACCGACCTGCCCGGTATAGACATCAGAGTGAAGTCCGGCACGAAGGGCGAAAAGATACACATTCCCGTCATACTCACTCAGTCGGGTGTGAAGGATTTGGTGTACAATGATTTTTATATAGGCGATGACTGCGACGTGACCATAGTTGCGGGCTGCGGTATTCACAATTGCGGAGGAGAGGAGAGCGCTCACGACGGTATACACTCTTTCCATATAGGTAAGAATTCGCGAGTGTTCTACTCCGAGAAGCATTACGGCGAGGGTACGGGAGGCAAAAATATAATGAACCCGACCACGATAGTGGAGATATCCGACGGCGGCTGCATGGAGATGGACACGGTGCAGATCCAAGGCGTTGACAGGACTATACGCACCACCAAGGGCAAGCTGGGTAAAAATGCTGTGCTCAAGATAACTGAGAGGATAATGACGGACGGCGATCAGTATGCCGAGACGCGTTTTGATGTGACGCTTGACGGTGAGGACTCGGGAACTCACGTCATCTCGCGCTCGGTGGCGAGGGATAATTCCAAGCAGCTTTATGTATCGCAGGTTGATGGCAACAGCAGGTGTTCAGGTCATACCGAATGCGACGCAATAATCATGGACAACGCCTCTGTGAGCGCCGTACCGAAAATTAACGCAAACTCTACCGACGCTTCATTAATTCATGAGGCCGCCATAGGCAAAATCGCGGGCGAACAGCTTATCAAGCTGATGACGCTCGGGTTGACCGAAAAGGAAGCCGAGGATCGCATAATAAACGGCTTCATAAGCTGAGATTGCAAAAAAGTAAATACTGTTACCCTGAGATTATGCATTTACGGTATTGACATATAGAAAAAATGAATGTATAATGGATACGCTGATTGCGCAATTGGCGTTTCTGTAGTGTGTATTGCAATGAAATTGAATATTACCTTATCAAGAGTGACGGAGGGTCCAGGCCCTGTGAAGTCCGGCAACCTGCCTGCTTTGTGCGGGGCAAGGTGCCAATTCCTGCGGCGTTGTGCCGAGAGATGAGGGGCTGTAAAGCTTTTGTTTCCCCGATATCTCAGGATATCGGGTTTTTTATTGCAAACAGATCATGACTTATCATATTTTACTTTTGGAAAGGAAAGTGCAAAATGTCAAATTATCTCTTTACCTCTGAATCGGTTACAGAGGGGCATCCGGACAAGGTATGCGACCAGATATCCGACGCCGTGCTGGACGCTATTCTGGAAAAAGACCCGAATGCCCATGTCGCGTGCGAAACGACAGTCACGACGGGATATGTCTCCGTTATGGGCGAGATTACCGCCGATTGCTACGTTGATATAGCCAAGATAGCACGAGACGTTATCAGCGAGATAGGCTATAACGGCGCTGAGGCCAGCTTTGATGGAAAGACCTGTGCCGTTGTCACATCCATAGACGAGCAGTCGCCCGATATCGCGATGGGCGTAAACAGATCCAACGAGGTTCAGAACGGTTTGAGCGACAGCGAGATTGACATGATAGGCGCAGGAGATCAGGGTATGATGTTTGGTTTCGCCTGCGATGAAACCGAGGAGCTTATGCCGCTTCCGATCTCTCTGGCGCACAAAATGGCAAAGAAACTCGCTGAGGTTCGCAAAGACGGCACTGTAAATTATCTACAGCCCGACGGCAAAACCCAAGTTACGGTGGAATACTCTGAGGACGGAACGCCTGTTCGCGTCGACACGGTGGTTGTGTCAACTCAGCATTCGGCGGACGCGTCGCTCGAGCAGATACGTGAAGATGTGATAAAGCACGTTATTATGCCCACACTGCCAAAAAATCTGGTTGATGACAAGCTCAAAATCTTTGTAAATCCCACAGGACGTTTTGTGGTGGGCGGGCCTCAAGGTGATTCAGGTCTCACGGGACGTAAGATCATTGTCGATACATACGGAGGATATTCGCGCCATGGAGGCGGAGCTTTCTCCGGCAAAGATCCGACAAAGGTTGACCGCTCGGCAGCCTATGCGGCGCGCTATATAGCAAAGAATATAGTCGCGGCGGGTCTGGCGAGGAAATGCGAGATTCAGATCGCTTACGCGATAGGAGTTGCACATCCTGTTTCAGTTTTTGTCGATACCTTTGGCACAGGCAAAGTCGCTGACAGCGCAATTTCCAAGGCGGTGAGCAAAGTCTTCGATCTGCGCCCCGCCGCGATAATCCGCGATTTGAATTTACGCCGCCCAATTTACCGTCAAGTAGCCGCATATGGTCACATGGGCAGGACCGATTTGGACGTTCCGTGGGAAAAGACCGACAAAGTGCAGGCGCTTCTCGACGCAGTTACACGATGATTGATTCAAGGGCATTGTGCAAGCCCAAAGCAGCAAAAAAACTCCGCTTGAATTTATATTCAGCGGAGTTTTTCATATCCATGCATTAGCGCGCGTAAATTATATTATGAAATTGTAAGATGATAAATTTGACAAAGGAATGATGTGCATGACGATTCCCTCCGGCCTGAATTTTGGAGACAAGGTGGCGTTAATTGCGCCGTGTTCGCCTGTCAATACCGAGCAGCTTCAGCCTGCCGCCGATTTCATCGAGAAATTGGGATATATACCCGAATTGTATTCGTCCTGCCTATGCCGGCGGGGATATCTGGCAGGTGACGATGTTTTGCGTGCAGACGATATAAACCGCGCCTTTGCCGATCCCGAAATAAAGGCGGTCATGGCAATACGCGGAGGCTACGGCGGGGCCAGGCTTGCAAATTACATCAATTATGATATAATAAAGGCAAATCCGAAAATATTCTGCGGATTTAGCGATGTCACTGTGCTTCATGCTATGATAAATAAATTCTGCGGGCTTGCCACTTTCCACACGCCAATGCCCGCCATACCTGAAATGCGTGCGGACAAATTCAGCTGTGAATGTCTCGCAAATATTCTGTACGGGAATTATCCTTCCGAACTGCGCAATGCCTCGGAATGTATGGAATGTCTGTGCGCGGGCTGCGCCGAAGGGATACTCACGGGAGGAAACCTCACCGTGATCGTATCAACGATAGGAACGCCGTACGAAATCGAGATGAAGGGCCGAATACTCTTTCTTGAGGACGTAGGGGAGAAGGCATATGCCCTAGACCGTTCGTTGGTGCATTTGCGTGACAGCGGGCTGCTCGAGCAATGCGCAGGAATAATTCTTGGCACGTGGCAAGACTGCGATGCGCCACAGAATATGGAATTGGACTGGATATTTCGTGAACTGTTCGAGCCGCTCGGGATACCTGTGATAAAGAACGTGCAGTGCGGACACAGTGTGCCCTCGCTTTCAATACCGCTTGGATTTAGGGCGAAAATTGTTTCACAGCTGGAAAATTGCGGTGTATTTTTTCATAGCGGCGATTAAGTTTCTATAGCAGTCTTAAATAAAAGTAGTAAAAAAATTATTTCCCAAATATATATACTGGTTTTCCGTTCAATTTTATATTTTAAATGGAAGATTTAGTATCATATCAAAAAAGGTGATGTTTAAAGCTATGACCCACCCCGAACTTGCAAATAAACTTCTCAATGAGATACACACCGTGGACGGGGTTATCTCAATATTATACAAGGATTTTGACACTGACACAGTGCCGTTTAAATTTGCGCCTGATTATATAATGCAGGCGGCGGACATGGCAAAAATTCCGGTGTTGCTCGCCGCGCTCATGAGAATAGAGGAGGGGAGAATGAGCCTTGAAAACTGCGTCATTGTGCCGGATCTGTGGATATCTCCCGAGCCAGGGGCATTTGAACGCGGCTCTATGTCTTATTCGATAGATGAACTGCTCGCCTGGATGATAGTGGCTGACGAGGACACCGCCGCCAATGTGCTGATAGAACTTCTGGGATTTAATTATATAAACGGGTGCTGCAAGCGCTTTGGCATGGACAACACGATGGTAGAATGCCATATTGGAAATACTAAAATACCCAATAACAGACGCGGCAATATTACGTGCGCTCAAGATATGCTTGTATTTTTTGAAAATATATATCGCAACCGAGGCTTGAACCGGCAATTGTGCGAGTACGCGGGGAGACTTTTTCTAAGACAGCGCGACAACAATGGCTTTACGCGATACATCTGCGACGATATATATACGGGGCGTAAATCGGGCGAATCTCGCACAGTGAGCCATGAGGCGGGGATTTTCTATCTGCGCTGCGTCGATTATTTTTTGGCGGTGTTTACCTCCAACGCCGATTCGACCCCGCGAGACAAGCTTGAGGTACAGCGTATGCGCGGCAGAATAGCAAACATGATTTACAATTACTACTTGGAACGCGAGGACGCAATCCGCAATCTGCCATATAATCAAAATAGCCCATATGGCGAAAATCGATATTAATGCCACATGACAACTTTTGAAAAGATAAATATGTGAAAATTTATATGAGCTTGAATATTAAACACTCTAAAAAACCACGCATTATCAAATTGAGAACTATTGCCCGATCACGTGTGGCTTTAATGTGAAATATAAAAAATTATTTTTCACCGTAATTTATCAAATCTTTGACAACCTCGCCCGCGATTATCAATCCCACCACTGATGGCACAAATGCATTGCTGCCCGGAATCTGCCTGCGTTGAGTACACTTTCTCTTCGTGTCCGGCGGACATACGCAGTTCGCGCGGCAGCTTATGGTCATATCGTCAGCAGGGGTAATGGGCGGCTCCTTTGAATAGACCACTTTCAGCTTTTTAATGCCCCTTCGTTTCAATTCGTGCCGCATTACTTTGGCGAGCGGACATACTGAGGTCTTGTAGATGTCGGCTACCTCAAACGCCGTCGGGTCCATTTTATTGCCAGCGCCCATCGAGCAGATTATGGGTGTCCCGACCGCCTGTGCATTCATGACAAGCGCGATCTTGCCTGTCACAGTATCTATCGCGTCTACCACATAGTCAAACTGACTCAAATCGAACTTTTCTTCAGTTTCGGGCGTGTAGAAGGTCTTATGGGTATTTACCACAGCGTTTGGGTTTATCTCGTGTATTCGTTCCTCTGCAACGTCCACCTTATATTGTCCGATGGTTTTGTGAGTCGCGTATATTTGGCGGTTAATGTTCGTGAGGCACACCTTATCGTCGTCTACCAAGTCGAGCGCGCCTACGCCTGAGCGCGCCAGCGCCTCCACGGTGTAGCCGCCCACGCCTCCTATACCAAATACCGCCACGCGTGATGCCGCGAGTTTATCCATAGCATTTTTTCCGAGAAGAAGTTGAGTTCTTGAAAATTGATTTAGCATTATATTCTTTCCTTTACGGTAAAACTCAAAAAGTCGTCTGAAAATACCGCCCGCAATCTTTTTTGAGCGAAGTACTGTTCGATAAATTTTTGAAGGGCAGGCGAATTTACATCGAGCGAGAAATACTGCCCGCCACAGCAATCGTGAAAATGAATTTCAACGCGGAATTTTTCCTTTATCGCGCGTCTAAACTCTGATATATCCGAAAGCGTCAGGATCATAACAGAACCCCCTTATCATACAATGTAATTAGTCGATTGCAAGAACATTATAAGTGCATTGGTAGGAATTGTCAAGATATGTGATGTCGATCACGCGGTGATCGGTCGTGAAAAACTGAAGTCAAGCGGGCGGAGCTACCAGCCGAAGGCGTGGGAATCCAAGATGCGTCAGCATCACTTGGAGGGGCAGGGGTGGCTCCCTTGCGGAGAGTGAGGCAGAGCGGACAAAGATGCAGCACGATTAAAGAAAAGCTTGATGAACTCAGAACAAGTAACTCTCTTTCCAAAATTCTTACCGATTTTTGGATTGGAGGAGGTAAATGCTGTTGCCGCGTACCCATCACTACGAAAATCAGCTTAAATTTTCCAAAGTATCAGCTGATATCTTTGTTAAATTGTACTGAATTAAAAAATACACTTGACATTTGAAAAAGGTGGTGCTATAATACCTATAAAACTTATAGGTAAACAGGTTTGACATTTCAATTCCACAAAACCAGACTGAAAAGGAGATAATTTATTATGAAGGTTTACAGTACTCTTACGGAACTTATAGGCGGCACACCCCTGCTCAGACTTACCAATTATAACAAGAAGAACCAATTGGATGCAGAGATTTATGGAAAGCTGGAATACTTCAACCCCGCAGGCAGCGTCAAGGACAGAGTAGCCAAGGCTATGATTGACGACGCGGAGGAGAGGGGACTTCTCAAACCCAATTCTGTAATAATCGAACCTACCAGCGGCAATACCGGAATAGGGCTTGCCGCAGTGGCAGCCGCCAGGGGATACAGGGTAATTCTCACCATGCCCGAAACCATGAGCATTGAACGCCGCAACCTCCTCAAGGCATATGGAGCAGAACTCGTGCTCACCGAAGGCTCCAAGGGTATGAAGGGCGCAATAGCCAAGGCTGATGAGCTTGCCGCTCAGACCCCAGACAGCTTTATACCCAGCCAGTTCACCAATCCTGCTAACCCCGCCGCGCACCGCAGCGGCACAGGTCCTGAAATTTGGGAAGACACCGACGGCAAGGTCGATATATTTGTAGCAGGCGTTGGTACGGGCGGCACCGTCTCGGGCGTAGGCGAGTATCTTAAGAGCAAGAATCCCAACGTAAAGATCGTCGCTGTGGAACCTGCGGGTTCACCGGTGCTCTCAAAAGGAGTGGCAGGTCCTCATAAGATTCAGGGCATAGGCGCGGGCTTCGTCCCTGACACGCTCAACACTGAGATTTATGACGAGATAATTGCAGTGGACAATGAGGACGCATTCAGCACCGGCAGGACACTTGCCAGAAGCGAGGGCCTGTTGGTGGGAATATCCTCGGGGGCCGCTGTTTACGCAGCAACTTTGCTTGCCAGACGCCCGGAGAACAAAGGCAAGGTGATAGTGGCTCTTCTGCCCGATACAGGCGAGCGCTATCTGTCTACCCCGATGTTTGCCGATTGACGCTTGGTATTAAAAATATGTTCCAAAACGAATTTCAAAAGGAGGACTTTTAGATATGGGATTATTTGGCAAAAAAAAGAAAGAAGAAGTTAAAGCAGTTAATGCAACAGTGAATGCTGCAACAACTAATACAGAAGAAAAGAAAGAGGTAACCACAGTGAGCAACGGAAAATACAGATTTGAGACATTGCAGATCCATGTGGGTCAGGAGCAGCCCGATCCCGCCAGCGATGCGAGGGCGGTTCCGATCTATCAGACCACCTCTTATGTGTTCAAAAATTCCGCACACGCGGCCGCGCGTTTCGGCCTTGCAGACGCGGGCAATATATACGGCAGACTTACCAACTCCACACAAGATGTACTTGAAAAGAGAGTCGCGGCCCTTGAAGGCGGTGTGGCGGCATTGGCAGTCGCTTCCGGTGCGGCGGCCATTACTTACACGGTTCAGGCTTTGGCACAGCAGGGGGAAAATATTGTCGCACAGAAAACCATATACGGCGGCAGCTATAACCTTCTCGCACATACCCTCCCGTTATACGGTGTATCTACAACATTTGTTGACATTCACAACCTTGCTGAGGTTGAGGCGGCAATAAAGCCGAATACAAAGGCGATTTACCTTGAAACTCTAGGTAATCCCAACAGCGATATCCCTGACATCGACGCCATAGCCGAAATCGCTCACAAGCACGGTTTGCCGGTGGTAATCGACAATACTTTCGGTACACCTTATCTTATCAGGCCCATCGAACATGGCGCGGATATTGTTGTCCATTCAGCCACCAAATTCCTCGGGGGACACGGCACTACACTCGGCGGCATTATAGTGGATTCCGGTAAATTTGACTGGAAGGCGTCGGGAAAGTACGCACCCATTTCCGCGCCAAATCCAAGTTATCATGGCGTGTCCTTTGTCGATGCAGCCGGACCCGCCGCATTTGTCACATACATTCGCGCTATCCTTCTCAGAGACACAGGAGCGGCCATTTCTCCTTTCAACGCATTCCTGCTCCTTCAGGGCATCGAGACTCTGTCGCTGAGACTGGAGCGCCATGCGGAAAACACCAAGAAGGTAGTGGAATATCTCGCGAATCACCCACAGGTGGAAAATGTGAATCACCCCTCTTTGCCGGGACACCCGCAAAATGCTCTCTATAAGCAGTATTTCCCTAATGGCGGCGCCTCGATATTCACATTCGACATAAAGGGCGGTCAGGAAGAGGCTCATAAATTTATTGACAATCTTGAGATATTCTCACTGCTTGCAAATGTTGCCGACGTTAAATCGCTTGTAATTCACCCGGCTACAACCACACATTCTCAGCTCACACAGGAAGAACTTGCCGATCAGGGCATCAAGCCAAATACCATTCGCCTTTCAATAGGCACGGAGCATATAGACGACATTATCGCGGATCTCGAGAAGGGGTTCGCGGCTGTCAGAGGATAATTTTATGCCGCTTAAAAGAATTACAGTAACTGTGAGGAATACATCACGGAAATAAAATCTTAAAATACATCTTAAAAAGTTATACTTAACAACCTCCTGAAACAGCAAAATGTTCCCCGACGTCAAGGGCTATCGCGTCGGGGACATTTTGTGTGCGTCTATGTGGTTGGCTGATTAAATGTTTAAATTATATTAACAAAAAACAGTACAAATATCATATTTTTTGATGTAATATGTAAAACAGTTAGAAGGTTGTGGGGAGTTTTTTTCGGAGGTGTGCGATATACATGAAGGATTTTAAGATACCGCGTGAAAATCTGAAGCGGTTGGTGCGTGGCGGAGGACTTTGCATAGCTCCCGATACCATTTTGGTTGACGGGATTCCCGTAGCGCTCATATATCGTGTTATGCCATCGACGATGTACGACAGTGGATGGCGTTTCTTTACAGGCTCCGAGAGCAACGAATATTTGTCTAATTCGCGCTTTAACGGCGTGTATGAACTGAATACCGTTGTAAATTACTGTCCGGACACCATTCCGTTTCTGGATTCTCCGCCATATAGCGCGTTCAGGCGCAGCGACGGCGGAGAATGGGTAAACATATCCCACGATGTTGATTGGCAACAGTGGGCTTGATCTTGACTATGTGTGATTATTTCATTTATCTGTACGATTAGTTTACAAATTCCATGTTACCCTCCTTTCAAATGAAAATATCGCCGACAGAGGCTCAGAAAGGGCAGTATGTCGGCGGTATTTTCATTTTTTATAGATAATTTTTCCGAACTCCATCAAAGCGCATTATGTGTTGGCTTCAATGTAATTGACCAAAGCTCCGACTGTGGTGATGTTCTCGATTTCAGATTCATCCACCTTCGTGTCAAACTCGTCACCCAGCGTCATCATAAGCTCCATGACATCGAGGGAATCCGCTCCGAGATCATCCTGAATGTTGGTCTCCATCGTGATGGAGTCCTCCTCCACGTCAAACTGTTCGGCAAGGATATTCTTAACCTTCTCAAATACCATAAAAAGCACCTCCTTTGAGGGATAATTGAGGCTATAAATAAACCTGTTGAATTTGGGCGCCGAGTATGCTAATATAAACAGGACGATATATTGGATACTGCGGCGCGAATTTTCTTACAGGCGACAGCCACTAATAAGATATTATTAGCAACAAAGCGATTTGTCAATACGTTTATTGAATTTATTTATAATTTTTTACTTTTTATTCTTATTTATTTTATTTCATTTGACAGAACGGAGAATGCAGTTTTATGAGCACAAAGAAATTTGCAGTGATAGGTCACCCTATCGGACACACCATGTCGCCATTTATCCACACCGAGCTTTTCAAACTCAACAGTATTGACGCCGAGTATTCCGTATTTGATGTGGCTCCGAACACGTTTGACACCGAAATACCTCGACTTATGCGTGAGCTGGACGGATTCAATGTGACAATCCCATATAAATCGGCTGTAATTAAATTTATGGATTCGGTAGAGGGAGCGGCAGGGGAATACGGCTCAGTCAATACCGTGCGCAGCAGCGACAGATCCGGACGCACCACCGACCCCACCGGCTTTGTGAGGGCATTGAGCGCCGCAGATATTCGACTTGGCGGTGATGTTGTCATATTGGGCGCGGGCGGAGTGTGCCGCGTCTTTGCGGGCGAGGCGGCGCGAGCGGGATGCACCATAACCTTCGGTGTACTTGAAAGCGATATCCGCTCGGCTCAGACAATAAAGGCCGAGATAGCTCAGTATCACCCACAGGTTAAAGCGGATATAGTTGAAATAAATCAACTCAGCGGCGAATTCGACCTGCTGGTGAATGCAACTCCTGTTGGAATGTATCCAAAGACAGAGGCTATGCCCGTACCGGCGGAGCTTCTGGCGCATTGCAGGGCGGTGTTTGACGCGGTATACAATCCCGAACATACCATGCTTCTCACGGCGGCGCGCGAAGCGGGCTGCAAGGTTCAGGGCGGAATGCCGATGCTTGTATGGCAGGCGGCAGCGTCTCAGGAAATATGGCTGGGCGTCGAATTTGAAAAGTCCGAGGTAGAAAATGTTATAGCAAGTGCTACAGACTATATGAACAGGAATTTTAAATAGAGCATGAGCTTACGATTTGCATCGCACGAGTGATAAATTCGGATAAATTACTCTGCAATTTGACAAAATAACAATCACCGAACCGTTAAAATATCATATTCTGAAATTGTAACCACTACTAATCTTGAATAAGAGTGCGAAAAACATACGCATAAGTTGTTTGCTTGATTTTGGTATTTTTTAATTTAAGATTGGTGCAACATATTTTCCAAGCGGTAACGGAGTTGATATTTATGTGCGGAATAGCAGGAGAAGTTTGTCCGAAAGGCGGCGTGACAGGTGATTATGCCCACGCGGCTCAGGAGGCGATGAGGCGGCGCGGCCCCGACCAGAATGGTCTGTATATGAGCGACAGCGCGGTTCTGATACATACACGGCTTTGTGTAGTCGATATTGAGAACGGAAGGCAGCCTATGAGCTGTATGTCCGACGGCAGCCGATATGTCATAGTTTACAACGGCGAGCTGTATAACACTCCTGAGGTGCGCAGTGAACTTATCGAACACGGCTGTGAATTTATGGGCCATTCAGATACAGAAGTCGTGCTGAAGGCATTCACCGTGTTCGGCTCGGATTGTGTGAATAAGTTTAACGGGATATTTGCTTTCGCCATATGGGACGAAAAAAAACGCCGCCTGTTTTTTGCCCGCGACAGAATAGGTGTAAAGCCCTTTTTCTATAGCATTAGAGACGGTAAATTTATCTTTTCGTCCGAGATAAAAGGCATACTCGCTCAAACAAATGAACAGCCCGAAATAGATACACAGGGCGTTATGGAAATAATGTTGATAGGTCCCGGCAGAACTCCGGGCTACGGCGTATTCAAGGGAGTGGAGGAACTAAAGCCCGCACACTGCGGCTTCTTTGACGACAACGGGCTTCGAGTATACCGATATTGGAGCCTAACCGACCGCGAACACACCGAAAGCTTCGAGCAGACTGCCGAACATGTGCGTTATCTGGTGACCGACTCCATAAGACGACAGCTCGTGTCGGACGTACCGATAGGCACGTTCCTTTCGGGCGGACTTGATTCAAGTCTTATATCCTCTGTTGCTTCTCGGGCAATGAAAGAACGCGGTGAGCGTCTCCAGACCTTTACCATTAATTACAAGGATAATTCCAAATATTTTAAGGCTACAAAATTTCAGCCAAACAGCGACAGTGATTTTATTGACCAAATGGTGGAATATCTCGACTGCGACAGTCATATGATAGAGATAGATACGCCCGCACTCACTCAAGCGCTGTTTAACGCGGTGGACGCGCGCGATCTTCCCGGAATGGCCGATGTAGATTCCTCTTTGCTGTTGTTCTGCGATGAGATAAAGAAGCACGTTACTGTCGCGCTGTCAGGCGAATGTGCCGATGAGATATTCGGGGGATACCCGTGGTATCGCGATCCCACGGTGCGCGCGGTCAACGGTTTCCCGTGGGCGCAGTCAACAGCGTACCGCGCCGAATTTATTCGTCCGGAA
Organism: uncultured Clostridia bacterium; assembly: GCA_947581635.1. Classification (GTDB taxonomy): domain Bacteria; phylum Bacillota; class Clostridia; order Oscillospirales; family Acutalibacteraceae; genus RUG762. The sequence goes on from CANPVE010000002.1 coordinate 214,232, forward strand.
TTTACTGACAAGATAGATCCCAATGATTATGTGCAGGAAAAATACCTCGCCACAGTTCGTGAGACTTCCAAGCTGCAAAATCTGTCTCCGCTGGAATCTCGCATGAAGGAAATGGTAAATCTTAACCACAATTGGTTTATGGCAACTTTGCTTGACAGAAAAGATCGAATGAGTATGTACAACGGGCTTGAAGTGCGCGTCCCATTCTGCGATTATCGGATTGCCGAGTACCTTTATGGAGTACCGTGGGAATTTAAGGACTACCGCTCGTACGAAAAAGGGCTGTTGCGAGAGGCGATGAAGGATTATCTGCCCGAGGAGATCTTATGGCGCAAGAAAAGTCCGTACCCCAAGACGCACAATCCAAGCTATCTGGCCGCAGTTGCAAAGCTGTTGGAAGAACTGGTGTGGGATACCTCGGCTCCGATATGGCAGATAGTTCGCCGTGACAAAGCCGCTACTCTGCTAAGTATTGAGAATAACCCTCAACCATGGTACGGTCAGCTTATGACTACCCCGCAGACAATAGCATACCTGCTTCAGGTCAACTACTGGCTTAAAAAATATAATATAAAAATAGTTTAAGTCATATGACTTTAATATGCGTATTACAGCGATTCAGGTATGTAAGTGGGCAAAAGAACGCGCTCACCTTAGCGCAGAACTTACCCGATTATTTGCACTGAATCTATAGTGACGTTTTTAAATATCCATGCTTGACAATATTGTTCTATATTTGGATTTTCACTTTACAATTATCGCCTGTCACTAGAAAGGCAGAAACATCCCCAGATAAGCGCCCATTTGCTTATCTGGGGATGTTTTCTGATTTTATTACGCTGCCTGCGTTATCAATTGTGATTATTCGCTGCCAAGGCTGACAACTACATTGATCATGCTGTTTGCCTGAATCTTGTCTCCGACATTAATACCGTTGAGGCGTATTATCTTGCCCATTTCATAATCGTCACTGTATTCCTCTGCTTGGTCCCCGAGGGAAAGTCCCGCCTTATTGAGTTCACTGGAGGCCTCGCTCACCGTCATCCCTATGATGTTCGGTACCGTGCGCATCTTTGAGCCAAGACTTACGGTAACGCCTATTGGCGTGTTCTTTGGCACGCCGGTGCCGGCTTCTACAGTTTGGGCGATTATTCTGCCTTCCTCATATTTTTCATTGTACTCTTCCGAGGTGAGCCTTATGTCATAATTAGCGTACTTTTCGTTGCCATTGACCTTGCTCCATTCCTTGTTTATCAGGTTTGGAACTTCGTAGAGAACTCTTTCCTCACTTGAATCCGAATTCATGTCATCTTGCGATGAGATATACAACTCGCCTGAATAGTCATCATCAGGATCCTGCTTGTTCATCATGGGCAATACTATTAGGCGTATGCAAATAAACGCTATGACACCCAGCACAACAAAACCTATCAGACCTGACATTATACCGTATTTATACGGCGATATCTCGTCGTCGTCATCAGACTTTGCTTCATGGCGCTCTGCGGTCTGCGCGACCGCCTTTCTGCGTTCGGGCGGTCTCTGCTGAACTGTGCGAGTGGGGATTTCTTCATCGCCGTAGCCCGGTTCGTCAACATACGCGTCTCCCACGCGGCTCGGAGCAGTTACGGGCGAAGGCTCAACTCTGCGCGGAACGGGGTTACTGAGCTGATCTTTAAGTTCCTCCATTGAATGAGTGCGTGTGTCTATCTTTACCTGCAATCCACCTGCCAACGCTGTGACAACGTGAGTGGGAATAGTTTGAGCAACCTCGGCGGGCATATTGAGACGAGGCTCATACGAGCGGGAAACTGCGTCCGGCGGCTTTTTGCCGGTGAGAGAATAGAAGATAACCGCGCTTATGCCGTAAACGTCCGTCCACTTTCCTTTCTTGCCCTCAAGGGAATATTGCTCTATGGCGCTGAATCCGTCGTAGAATTTAGGTTCCAGCTCGGTTTCGGCAAGGTGAGCGTCGGGACTTCCAAAGCCTTGCAGCTTCAATGTGCCGTTGCGCGTCATCATTATATTTTCGGGACTTATGCCGAAGTGAACCAGACCTATCGAATGTGCCGAGATGATTGTGGAGATAAGGGGCATAAACAGAGGACGCGCTTCTTCCCATGTGAAGCGGCGCGCACGCTTGATTATATCCTCAAGAGGTTTGCCGTCAACGTACTCGCTTACAATATAGGCTGTGTTGTTCGCCTCAAACATTTCCACTATAGGTACTATGGCTGGAAGACCCGACAGCTTGGCGACTGCGCGTCCTATTTCCATGAAATCCTGCATATAGTCCTGATAAACCAGTTTGTTGCCGGAAGCTATTATGATATGGTCGTCATCTTTTACGCGCGAACAAAGCGTCTTGGGCAGATACTCCCTGACGGTCACTCTCTTTTTACTTGTTATATCAAAGCCGATGTAGGTGACGCCCTCGCCGTCTGTGCGCAGCCGTTTACCCACGATATATTTATCAATAAGCAGAGTGCCGGGTTCGAGATAAGGCGGAACCTGCGGAGTGCCCTCGATATAGCCGCATCTGGGACATTCGGCTGAATCGCCCTTGTTGGTCATGCAGCCAAGGCACAAACCTTTAAACTCCATTTAAAATCTCTCCTTTAATTTTGAAGCAACGATAACAGGGCAAATAACGCCCAAATCACACTACAACGATATTCTACCACATCATTCCGCAATTGTCAAAGATTATTAATGTTCTGTAACCTCATATACACAAAGTGCTAACAAAAATTTGAGCATTTATCGCCTTGAACTGGTATGCTTCAAATGAGCACACGGAAAGAGGATACCTGTTGCGGAAATAAATAATATGTTAATAAGACATGGGGCTAATTTTTAGACCGTGTTTTTGTGTTGGGTTTCTGTGGCTCCGTGGTAATGTCTTTGAATTTCTTCCACACGTTGTTTTTGAAGTTATAAATTGCCTCGTCGGCACTTACTTTGCCCTGTGAATACGACTTGGCCTGATTGTAGAGCAATTTGCTGACCGCACTGTCGTAGATCGAGGGGGACGTCAATTCAAGGCTTTGAGCTGCTGAGATGTACACCGAGAATGCGTCAAGTCCGTCGAACAATGGATTTGAGATATTCTGCTCCGCAAGTGCGCCAATAACAGCGGCGTTGTTTACATATTCCATATTTCCCAGTGCCAGCAGCCTCATGAATTCCCCGTCGCAGGTGAAAGCGCGTATAATCTCACCTGCAATCTCTTTGTTTTGGGAATTAACGGATGAATAGAGCCAACTGCCTCCGTATACGAAGCCGTTTGGGGCGGAAGCTGCTTTGAATTTGCCGAAAGACTTGCCGCCGCGCTTTGCCAACGAAAATATAGTGGTGATGTCGGCGTTTTCTGAGGAAGTACTTTTGGCCAGCCATGGAGCCGCATAGAAGCAGAACACCCCGTCGTTCACGGCTTCACTCCAGTCGTCGTCAAACGGCTTGATTCCCGACAGTGCGTTGGATGCATCGAGTTCGTCCATATATTCCAGCCAATGTGTGAGGGTTGCGTCCGAGACTGACAACCGACCTTCGGAAAGCCAATGTCCTGTCATGGCGGCGTCTATTGATCTCCATATCTCCGAACTGTCCGAGAGCATTTTCACTTTGCCCTCAGAGCGTTCGTCTATAGTTTTCGCTGTAGTGATAAACGTGTCCCACGAGGAAAGAATTCGTTGCATTTCCTGCTGGTTTGTCACTCCCAGGTACTGTTCAGCGTAATCCGCGCGGTATAGCAGTATTCCCGGTTCCGCGTTCATTGCCGAGCCTTTCTGCACACCGTTCTGATCCGATCCCAGCAATCGTGTGTATGGGTACTGCTGCGCCAAATCTTGATCGTCTATTCCAAGCTCGGTGAGAGCGGCGACATTGGAATTGTTGGAAAAATGCGCACACATCTCATCGCTGCCCACAAATATGTCAATGCTCTCGCCATTTTCCAGACGGTTCTCGACGTTCGCCTGGTAGCCCACGACCTCGTCATTTATCCAAGTTATCTCCACCCCATCCATCAGTTCCTTGTGGCGCGGAATGAAATAGGTCTCCAATGCCTTGCGGAAATCGTCGTTCCACGACATGATTTTAAAAGTGACCTTTTTCGTTTCTTTACCGGCTGTATCGGAACTGCGGCAGCCTGCGGCAGACAGCATTATAACGGCGGTCGCCATGACAAATGCGGAAATACGTAAGATTAATTTACTCAATGAAAACACACCCATTACTAAAATAATTCATATTTGATGTAACATTATATGAAGGAAAAATAAATTTTACAAATGAGAAGGTATACTGAGTAAAATAATAATTGATAAATAAATCCAAAGGGTGAACAAAACGTGAATTGCACACTAATAATGTCTTTTTCATTTTCTTAAAAAAACATAAATTTGGACAAAAGCTATTTTAATATTTATCGCACTGTGATATAATACCAATGTGCAATAACGATCTACGGAGTTGAATTAATTGAACAACAAAACGAAATCGGCATTCGTAGCCATAGTGGGCAAGCCAAACGTCGGTAAATCTTCGATACTCAACAGGCTTTTGGGCGAGAAGATAGCGATAGTTTCCGCCAAGCCGCAGACTACCCGCAGCAAGATAATGGGCGTTATGAATTACGGCGAGACACAGCTTGTGTTCACTGATACGCCCGGTCTGCACAAGCCAAAGAACAAGCTGGGCGACTATATGGTCAAGACTATAGTTGACAGCATTGGCGATGTTGACGTCTGCCTTATGGTGGTGGAAGAGTCAGGTAAGCTGCATGATGCGGAGCTGGAGCTTGTCGAGAAATTCAAAAAACTGGATATGCCTGCTGTGCTTGTCGTCAACAAAATTGACCGTCTGACCGATAAATCCCAACTGCTTGCCAGAATCGCGCAGTTTTCAGAGCTTTACGACTTCGACGCGATAATACCTGTGAGTGCTGTCACGGGCGAGGGTCTTGAAGATGTAGTTGAGAAGCTCTGCGATATGGCGGAGGAGGGACCGCATTTCTTTGATGAGGACACGCTTACCGACCAGCCCGAGCGCGTGATTGCCGCTGAGATAATCCGCGAGAAGCTGCTACGCCTGCTCAACGACGAGGTGCCGCATGGCACGGCTGTCGAAATCGAGAAAATGCGTGAGCGTGAGAGCGGGGGCATTATGGATATTCAAGCCACAATTTATTGTGAGAAGGAGTCGCACAAGGGCATAATAATAGGCAAGGGCGGCGAAATGCTCAAGAAAATAGGAACATATGCCCGCACTGATCTGGAAAAATTTCTTGAAACCAGGGTCAATTTAAAATTATGGGTGAAGGTCACCCCCGACTGGCGCAACAAGGCGGGAGGACTCAGGAGGTTCGGATACGTTGAAAACAAATAAACGGCGTTTGCATATTAATTGCAGGCTATAACATCCGATTGAAGTATTTATTCCAATTTTAAATTTCCTGTTAATATTGCCGTCTTTGGCTTATGATTTTTAATAATATGTCAATGATAGTATTAAGGCGTAATCTGTATATCCACGTTACACGCCTTGGATTTGAACTGATGATTATGAAAATTAAAGATATCGGAGATGGCTGAAAGTGAACGCTCAGGAAGCTTGGGATAAATTTATAGAGACCGGCAGGGTGGACTATTATTTACTCAGCCGGGGAATCAATATATACGCGGAGGGAGTGCTTCCGCAAGAGCAGAGGAATGCTTTGCTAAACTCACGTTCCGCCGGAGGTGACGGCTTTGAATCTGAAGGTTTCGGGAATAGTGCTGCGGGTGCGTCCGTCGGGGGACAATGACAGACTTTGCACTATACTCACCGATACCCACGGCGTGATAAACGCGTATGCGCGCGGCGCCAGAAGCATGAAAAATAAAAATTCTACGGCGACAGCTCAATTTGTCTATGGCAATTTTGAGCTGTATCGCCGCAGGGAATATTACATTATCGACGAATCGCAGTACGAGGATTTATTTACTGGACTGCGCGACGACATAATCAGGCTTTCGGTGGCTCAGTATCTCTGCCAGCTCGCCATGGAGTTGATTCCCGACGAGCAGCCCGCGGGAGAGTACCTTAAATTAATGCGTGCGGCGCTCTATTATCTCTCGGAAAATACCCGCCCCGCGCTGCTTGTCAAGGCTGCGGCGGAAATGAGAATTATGAGTATGTCAGGGTATATGCCCGATTTGGTTATGTGCGCTGAATGCGGCGCGTACGAGCATGACGTTATGTATTTTATTCCGCGCACGGGTCAGATAAAATGCGGCGACTGCGGCGTTGGAGAGGACGGATTTTGCTTGAAGCTTGGCAGGGGAGCGATGACCGCCATGCGCCATTCGATTTACGCCAGTCAGAAGAAACTGTTTGCGTTCAGCATAAACGAGCAGAGTCTACGGCAATTTTCCAAAGCGTCGGAGGCGTTTGTAATTGCAAAATTGGAAAAGAGCCTCACGACACTTGAATTTTTGCGTACAATGCTGTAATATAAATTTGGAAAGATTTGTATGGTGGATTGCAACGATATACCGCGCGCGGAAATACGTTAAACATCTCTTTTATTGTCAGCAGGCGTCATGCGGGAATAATACGACTGTATCGGCAAGCGATGGATTTTTTCCTCTTGTCGAGGTACATAGTGATTTGCGGATTCAAACCCGCGTTGGCCGGGCTGATAGCGAAGAGTACCGAATTTACAGACAAAATCGACGATAAACAAGATTTTGGGACGCTCAATCATCATATCCTCAAATATTGCTGTGATCCCAAATTCAAAATAAGGAATATGATAGAAATATATGGATAACAACAGAGATTACAGAGTGCTGGAACTCGGCAAGGTTCTTGAGATGCTTGCGGCTAAATGCTCTTGCTCAGACACAGCCGATTCAGCTCTGAGAATACAGCCGCAGTCGGATTTAAACGCTGTGCATGAAATGCTCATGCAGACATCCGATGCGCATATGCTTGCGGGAAGATTCGGCACGCCGTCATTCGGCGGCGCTTCAAATATATCAAACCCGCTCAGACGCGCTCAGGCCGGCGCCGTGCTGTCAATGGGCGAGTTGCTGCGCATTGCGTCGGTCATGCGAACCATACGCACTCTCAGAGATTGGCGCAGTCGTTGCGAAGGCGTTTCCACGTCGTTGGACGGACTCTTTATGACGCTGGCTTCAAACAACAGCCTTGAGGAAAAAATTACAGCCTCGATTGTCAGCCCCGACGAGATGAACGATCGCGCTTCGGCTGAACTTTTCGACATTCGCCGCAAAATTAAGAGCGCTGAGGGCAAAGTCAGAGAGCAGCTCGAAAAGTTGATACGCTCCGCCACGTATCAGAAGTACTTGCAGGATGCGCTCGTCACAATGCGCGACGGCCGCTTCGTTGTGCCTGTCAAGGCGGAATTTCGCGGACAAGTCGCGGGTTTGGTGCATGACACCTCGTCCTCGGGCGCGACGGTGTTTATTGAACCTATGGCGGTGGTCGAAATTAACAACGACATTAAGCTGTTAAAAGGACGCGAGCAAGAGGAAATAGAGCGCATACTTACGGCTCTTTCGGGCGAGTGCGGGGATAATGCCGATATGCTGATTGGCAGCTACGGCAATATGATAGAACTCGATCTTGTATTTGCCAAAGCAAACCTTGCCTACGATATGAAAGCGTCGTTGCCCGTGGTATCCGCCGACGGCGTTATTGACATAAAGAAGGCGCGGCATCCGCTGATTGACAAGCACAAGGTTGTGCCTTCCGACATCAGACTGGGCGGCGATTTCGACACGCTGATGATTACAGGACCAAATACGGGAGGCAAGACGGTTGTATTAAAGACGCTGGGGTTGCTCACCGCAATGACAATGTGCGGAATGATGATACCGGCGGGCGATAACAGCCGCATTTCGGTATTCGACAGGATCCTCGCGGATATCGGAGACGAGCAGTCTATTGAACAGTCGCTGTCAACTTTCTCGGCACATATGACAAACATTATCCGAATCCTTGGTGTGGCGGACGGAAGATCACTTGTACTTCTCGATGAGCTGGGCGCGGGTACCGACCCGATTGAGGGCGCGGCGCTGGCCGAGTCCATAATTGAGCAGCTTCGCAGCAAGGGCGCGAGAATCGCCGCCACCACTCACTATGCCGAACTTAAGAGCTATGCTCTCACTACGCATGGCGTTGAAAACGCGAGCTGTGAATTCGACGTTGAGACCCTCCGTCCTACCTACAAGCTGCTGATAGGCGTTCCGGGGCGCTCGAACGCCTTTGCAATATGCTCCCAGCTCGGTATGTCCGACGCTGTGGTAGAGCAGGCGCGTTCGTTGGTTTCGAGCGACAATACCCGCGTAGAGGACGTTGTGGCAGAGCTTGACAGGGCGCGTCAGGAAATGGAGCGCAGGCTCGCCGAAGCCGAGAGGATAAGGGCAGAGGCGGCGGCGCTTAAAGCAGAGATGAAAGAGCGGGAAGAAAAGCTCGAAAAGGCTAAACAAAACCAGATCGAGTTGGCGCGCGCCCAGGCTTCGCGGATAGTATCGCAGGCGAGGGGAGAGGCGGATTCACTCCTAAAGGAGATTGACCGTCTGCGCAAGGACTATGAATCCGCAAAAATATCCGCTCTCAACGGGGACGCAAAGGCCACACTCCGGGCCAGGCTCCGCAAAATGGAGGCTTCGGTTGATCCTGTGGAGAACCGTTCAAACGAGGGCTATGTGCTGCCGCGCGATTTGAAGATAGGTGATACCGTCGAGGTCTTTGGATTGAATGAGAGAGGCACGGTTATGAGCCTTCCGGATAAATCCGGAAACGTCGAGGTTCAGATGGGCATAATTAAATCCCGCGTCAAGCTGGGCGAGCTGCGTTTGGTTGAAGAAAACAAAGTGACGCTTAACGGTCAGAAACAGCGTAAGAAAAGCAATACCACCCACAGCATTGACACCAAAAAGGTGCAGACAGAGGTAGATGTGCGTGGCTGCACCGTCGAGGAAGGAATCCTTGAGGTGGATAGAGTTATCGACCACGCCGTGGTGATGAAGCTGGGCGAGGTCAGGGTGATTCACGGCAAAGGTACGGGCGCTCTGAGGGCGGGTCTGCACCAACATTTCCGCAAGCACCCGAATGTCAAGTCCTTCCGACTGGGCGTTTACGGCGAGGGTGAGACAGGCGTTACGATACTCGAACTAAAGTAATGGAGGGATTAAAAATGTTTGACAGCGTAGATTTGCAAAATTTTTGGAACGACAACGATTATGCGCTTAAAGAATATGTATCGGAATACCCCACCGATGAGGTGATACGTCAAACCGAAGCCGAGCTTGGGTATAAATTGCCCGAATCCTATATTTATCTGATGAAGCTGCACAACGGCGGTATGCCCAAAAAATTCTGTTACGATTGCGGAGGCTCTTTTCCCGCTATGATAGTGGGAATTTATGGCATAGGCCGCGATAAACTATGTTCACTGTGTGGAGAATTTGGCACTGGATTTTGGGTTGAAGAATGGGGATATCCGGATGTGGGCGTTGCGATATGCGATACGCCTTCTGCGGGACATGACATGGTTTTTCTGGATTACAGTCAATGCGGCAGGGACGGTGAGCCGCACGTCGTTTTGATAGATCAGGAGTTGGATTATAAGGTCCATTTAGCGGATAATTTCGAGGAGTTTATTTCCAATCTCCGCACGGAAGAGGAGATTGGATTGAAATGATATAGCTCACACCCCAAAATAAATTATGCAAGGAGAAATGCAAAATGGAAGATCCCAAAAATGAAGCTATTCCCATGGGTGGCACTACTGCGGACGGAGCGTCGGTCTCTGTGAGAGGTAAAGGTGAAATTTCGCCATTGCCTCAGGGAGGCGAACCGTCAAAGAAGAAAAATCATGTAATAGTCTTCGTGATACTCGGCATAGCCGCGCTCTTAATTGCAGCGGCAGTTGCGCTGGGTGTGCTGTTTGTTTTTGCTACTACCGATACCATGCCCAAGGCTCCCCAGGTCACCGCCGATATGTCTACGGTTATCAAGGACTCGGCTCTCGAAATGATAAAAGAGAAAAAGATCACTTTCGATTCGGACGAGATAAATCTTTTCCTCAAGACACTTGCGGAAAAGTCCGAGGATAAGCTCGAGGAAAACGGAATGAGGCTAAACGACCTGTTCGCTGTTGTGAATGACGATAAGGCTACTATTTATTGCCGTATGAATTACAAGGGCGTGACGTGGCCGATTAAGGCAACGGCGGATGTAAGCTATGACGACCCATACATAGTCATAAATCTGCACAGCGCGAGCATAGGAAAGATAGACCTTCCCGAGAAAAAGCTGATGGAGTATTTCGTAAAGGTCGCAAATATTGAAGATATCTCAATTCACAATAATTTCATTTACTACGACACAACCAATTTTAACGACAAAATCTCACAGGTTGCGCTCACCGAACTTGGTCTGACAATAGAGGATGTTCAGGGCGATTCTACAGACGAGGACAAGGACAGCGGATTTTCCATAAAGAAATGGTGGGATAATCTCTTTAAAGGCGTGTCTGATTCCATCAAGAATTGGGCGGCCAAGGTGGTGAGCGACTTTATCCACAATATAAAATTCCAAGACGTAAAGATTATTGATAATGAGCTCGTAATAAGAGTTACTTTTGATGAAGAAGCACCATCGGACAGTCAGGCGGTCAATGGCGATTCTCCCTCGGTTTCGGAGTGATTTGCAGTGACTTGTTGTATTTCACAATAAACGCGCATAAATAAAAAGGCTCTGTGGCATACCGGTAAATTTATTTCCGATATGCTGCGGAGCCGTTTTGTTGTAATTGGGATCATCGGCATCAATTATCCCAAACATTTTGGTTGTTCGCATAACTTGTCACATTATATTTACCGTCTGACTTGCCGACATTGCCTTTTGAGGCTGATTTTATCTTCGTGATATACGATAAGCGAACACACAGGCTTAAATTTTACTTCTTCGTAATCCGATTTAATGCACGAAAAGTATAATATTTTTAGAAGTTTTTGTTTATCGGCCTTTTGGCATAAAATAAACACAAATAAAACATTCTGCGGTACATCTGGAATTTATCGTTGATATACCGCAGAATATTAATTATTGTTGGAAAATATCCTCAGCTTTTTCTTTTATCTTGTTGTATGTGGGTATCAGGCTTTTAGCCAGTATGCCTTTGCCGCGCGATCTTACATAAAAGTATCCTATAACGCTGAATACTGCTGCTCCTATGAAGTTTACAAACAGATCCTTCATGGTATCTATAAGCCCTATATCTATATATCCCCCGACGCCGAGCGGCTCACCGTTGACCGTAACTTCCGATATGTCGTCGATTATCACAGGAACATTCTCACCGCTTTGGTTTAGCGATACCGATGATATTGCGTTGATTATAGTATCCTTTTGAGCGTCGGTTTTGAGTATCATATCACAGGCATACTCAAAGAATTCCCAAAATACGCCGATAGTCATGGAAAAGCAGAATGCCACTGTTGCCAGAAATGCAGGTGAGAGGTTGAATTTTATCTTTGGATTTTTGTTGAGTATATCCACCATTCCAAATCCGCACGCCGCACAGAGAAATCCGTTGATGGTGTGCAGCATAGTATCCCAATATGGGTATTTGATGTAATAGCATTGAATTTCCCCCAATATTTCGGCTGAAAATATGAACAGTAGCACGATTATCTCCATTGCCGACGGAAATTCTATGCCAAAATTGGCCGTGAGAAAAGACGGCATAAGGAACAGTATCAGCGACAGTATACACAGAAACGCGTGCTCGTAATTGCCTCGCCAGCAGGATATGGCGAGTGAAATTATCACGAGTGTACGCAACACTATGTATACCGCGAACGGTCCTTTGCGCTGCCTGATCACATTCGTAAGTCCGTGCAGTCTGAGCCTGCTTTCGGCTTTAGCTTGCTTTCTGGTTTTTTTGTTTTTTCTTTTTACTGCCATTTCCTTCTTGGCTTCTTCGACGGCTTGTGTGCCTTGAGACGTTTCTACTGTTTCTATTGTTTCTACTGTTTCTGCTGTTTCTGCTGTTTCTAATGTTTCTACGGTTTTCATGCTTTCACTCCCGATTTATTGTAAAATCTACGGATGTCTCAGATTATACATCTCGAATATTAACTGAGTAATAAATCTAATTGACTGTTTTTGCGATAATTTTATTTTTATTTCCCGACAATTATTATTTGTAACAACATTGCGTCAAATTCATTGTTGACAACTGATATAATAAGCTAATATAATATATGAGTAGATCTTTTCCATTATTTAATGCAAGGGAGCTGACTTATTTGAGAGCGCAAAAACTGATGAGAAACACCGTTGTTGGCGTCATAGCTCAAGCTGTCGCCTCGTTGACAGCTTTTATAACCCATATTGTGTTTGTCAATTTTATGATAGAGGAGTATTTGGGGGCAAGGGGTCTTTTTTCATCTATACTTGAATTTTTGTCGCTTGCGGAATTGGGCATAGGCACGGTGCTCGTGTACAGTATGTATAAGCCTATTGTTGACAGCGATGAACGTAAGCTGATAGCGTTGACTCAATTTTATCGCCGCGCCTATAATCTGATAGCGGGAATGATATTCGGCCTTGGAATATGCCTGATGCCGTTTCTCCCGTTTTTTATAGAAAACATGAATTCGGTACCTTATGCTACCCTGATATATTTTCTCTACCTGATAAGCTCGGCCTCGTCGTACTTCCTGGTGTATAAGCAATCCATACTTAATGCGGATCAGCAGGGATATGTAATAAATCTGTACGGAATGATTTTTTCCATAATTCAATGTATCGCTCAGGTGATATTCCTTGTAACTACGCACAATTTTTTTGCTTTTCTGGTAACTCAGATAATCGTGGTTCTGATAAAGAATTTTGTGATTTCCAAAAAGGCGGAAAAGCTCTATCCGTTTCTCAAATGTAAGGAAAAGATTAAACTCAGCAAAGAGGAAAAGAGAAGCATTTACAAGAATGTGTTCGCAATGTTTAATCATCGCGTGGGCGCAACAGTGCTGTCTTCCACCGACAGCCTGCTCATCTCAAAATTTATAGGTCTGATATACTGCGGATTCTACCTCAATTTCAAGATGATAGTCAATCTTATGAATTCGTTCCTCAACCAGTTTTTTAACGCCATGCTCTCAAGTGTGGGAAATTTGACTACCAGTGAATCTAAAGAGGCGTCCTACAATACATTTAAATATCTGCACTTTCTCGGATTCTGGGTGTACACCTTTTGCACCATAAGCTTTATCGAGCTCGCCAATCCCGTTATGCTGGCGCTGTTTGGCGACGAAAAGTATGTATTCGGCTTCAATACCGTACTGATGATAGGTTTAAATTTCTATGTGGTGGGAATCCGCAAGGTCCCCTTGACATTCAAAGAAGCGATGGGGCTGTTGTGGTACGACAGATATAAGCCGATTATAGAGGCCATTCTCAATGTGGTTGTGTCGGTTATATGTATACAGAGAATGGGCATTGCCGGTATTTTCTTCGGCACGATATTCAGCATGGTCGCCACTTCGCTGTGGGTAGAACCTTATGTTCTGTTTAAGCATGGCTTTGAGATGTCAACCAGGCAGTTCTGGCGCAGGAATTTTGTCTACTTCTTCTTTTCGGCTTTCCTGATTGTGCTGGTGCATTTAATTGATATCAGGTTCGTTGTGGGTTTGACAGGCTGGACAGACGTATTTGCCAAGTTGGGCGTATGTCTGCTGGTGCCAAATGCAATAATAGCATTGTGCTTTTGCTTTACCAGAGAATTCAAAGATCTGTTTAAAGCTGTGTTCTCAATTTTCCATAAAAGATTGTCGCATAATGCGGCCGGAGAGGTTTGATTAATTTTGATTTCTGCCTTTATTTAAAATTTAATAGTCAAAACACACAAAAACATAACGATAATCACAAAAACATACGCATAAGTTTACAAACCATAAATAAACCGTCAATATTAATTCAAAATCATTGGGGTAGAATTAAACCGTAAAAAAACGAAACTGCATATGTATCTTTACGGAAAGGGATTAATTGTTATGAGCTACACGGAAAATAATTATTTGAATGTTAATTCTGAGCAGGTTGCTTCAAACGGCGACGTATCGGATAAATACAACAAATTTGCGCTTGGGTTTGCCGCACTTATGGGCGTTATCGGTTCAGCTGCGGTGGGAGCGAGCGGCGGCGTTGACATTGACGGCATATACGGGATGTGTTCTCTGGCATTTCCTCAGCTCACAGCGTGGCTCATTTCGTACATGATGTATCAGAATCAATCACTCAAAATATCAAATTCACAACTCAGTCAAATACCTCAGTTGTCCGAAAAAATATATGACAGCGGCAATCTCTAAATAAATCAGGGATTGTGATATGTAAATCTGGTATTTTATGGGGAGCTGTTTGAAAATGGAAGAGAACAGTCAGTTGGATATATTTGGCGGAAGCGAGGTTATTCGCAACGCACTGATGGCTCAGGCAAACGAGCTTTTGGATACGCTGCTGGATTTCAAGGAGCTGATGCTGTGTTATTCCGCCGCGATACAACAGATTCGCACTAAATTGGAAATATTGAGCACAGAGTTCGAGGTCAAGTATCAGCGAAACCCGATAAGCAATATACAGAGCCGTCTCAAGAGCCAAGTCAGCATTATGGAGAAAATGAACCGCAAGGGGCTTGACGTGACGCGCGAAAATATAGAAAAGAATATTCACGATATAGCGGGAATTCGCGTAATATGCTCCTATGTTGACGATATATACCGCATTGCCGACGCGCTGGTGGGACAGTACGATATAGAACTTATTGAAAAGAAAGACTACATAGCCAACCCAAAACCTAACGGCTATAGGAGCCTTCATTTGATCGTGAAACTGCCTGTGTATTTTGCTGAGTCCATGAGAAATGTTACGGCGGAGATACAAATACGCACAATTGCCATGGATTTTTGGGCGAGTTTGGAGCACCAGATAAAGTACAAAAAGAAGATGAAAGACCCTGAATCAGTGGCGAAAAAGCTCAAGCAGTGTGCCGATATTATCACATACACCGACATAATGATGCAGAATATACGCAAAGAAATGGACGACGAGCGCGCCGATGATGTTGACTTGACAGAGCAGATCTATGAAAAGCTCAAACGATTTGACGTCACGTTGAGCGAATAAAGCTCGGTATTACGTTAAAAACCAAAGATGGATAAGGCTTTGTTCGTGTAGAGCGGAGCTTTATTTTTGTAATGTGCAATTTATAACATATACTGCGGGGGAATTATAAAATGAGGTATCACAGGGCGAACCCTACCATTTATTATATAATAGGGGCTGTGGCTGCGGGAATATTTGTATTGAATTCAATCGTGGCGCTGTCAAATAAAATCTCCGTCGCCTTGAAAAACATGAAATCAGTGTCAGACAGCAGCTTGGTAACATCTTCTGATGACAGCACAGAGAGTGAGGAAGAGGAGGACGAGTCGTGGAAACTGATTTTGGTGAACAGTTGGAATCCGCTCCCGGACGGCTACGAGAAGAAATTGGAATTCGTCAAGTTGAGGGGAGATATTTGGGTGGACGAACAAATTTATCCCGAATTACAGCAGATGATGGATGACTGCCGTGCTGCGGGATTTAGGCCCATAGTGTGCTCCGGATACCGCTCCACGTCAAAGCAGAAAGAGCTTTTTGATCAAGAGGTAAAAAAATACATGAGAAACGGCTACTCCGAGGAGGGAGCCACTGTCGAGGCGCAAAAACTTCAAGCCCGCCCCGGTTACAGCGAACATCATCTTGGAATGGCTGTGGATATATTGCCCGAGAGCAACCAGTATCCAACCCAGGATCAGGAAAACTCAGATGAGATAAAATGGCTGATGGCCAATTGCTATAAATATGGCTTCATACTGCGCTACCCGTCAGACAAGGTTGATATCACCGGAATTCATTACGAGCCGTGGCATTACAGATATGTCGGCAAAAAGGCGGCACAATACATTACCGAGCACAAGATATGCCTTGAGGAGTATCTAAAGGAAAAAGGCATTCCGCAAAACACCGCGACAAGCTCAAATTGACATCAGAAATCACTTTTATGGACACAGTAACAGATCCCTGTGTCCATATTTTTGCCATCTATTAAAAAATCAGCGGACAACGATAGCCTACGCCAACATTATCCGCCGATTTTCTATTTTAAGGGACTAATTGGTGATCGTAAAATTAGCCGCGCTTCACATTGAAAGCGTTGATGCCCGGATAAACCGCCGCATCACCCAATTCCTCCTCAATGCGGAGAAGCTGATTGTACTTCGCAACTCTTTCGGAACGGCTAGGAGCGCCTGTCTTAATCTGGCAGGTGTTGAGAGCAACAGCCAAATCAGCAATTGTGGTGTCTTCCGTCTCGCCGGAGCGATGAGAAGAAATTGCCGTGTATCCTGCCTTGTGAGCCATCTTTATAGCCTCAAGAGTCTCGGAAACGGAGCCAATCTGGTTGAGCTTGATGAGAATGGAGTTGCCGCAGCCAAGCTCGATACCCTTCTTCAAACGCTCTGTGTTTGTAACAAACAAATCGTCGCCAACGAGCTGAACCTTGCCGCCGAGTCTGGCAGTGAGCTTCTTCCAGCCTTCCCAGTCTTCTTCGTCGAGTGCGTCCTCGATGGAGATGATCGGGTACTTCTCGCAGAGAGCCGCCCAATGCTCGATAAGCTCCTCAGATGTGAATTCAAGACCGGACTTGGGCTGCTTGTAGTAACCGATGCCCTTTTCGCTCTTCCACTCGGAGGAAGCCGCATCCATAGCAATCATGAAGTCCTTGCCAGGCTCGTAGCCTGCCGCCTTGACTGCCTCGAGGATTGTCGCGATTGTCTCGTCGTCGTCTTTAAGGTTGGGAGCAAAACCGCCCTCGTCGCCTACTGATGTAGCCAGACCCTTGGCCTTGAGGATCTTAGCGAGGTTGTGGAAAACTTCTGCACACCATCTGAGAGCTTCTTTGAATGTAGGAGCGCCAACGGGCATAATCATGAATTCCTGTGTATCAACCGTATTTGTAGCATGCGCACCGCCGTTGAGAATGTTCATCATGGGAACAGGCAGACGGTTGCCGGAGATGCCGCCGAGGAATCTGTAGAGCGGGATATCGAGAGAGATGGAAGCTGCTCTTGCCGCCGCGATGGAGACGGCCAAGATAGCGTTTGCGCCGAGATTTGACTTGTCCTTTGTGCCGTCAGCATCAATCATAGCCTTGTCTATGGCGTAGATATCGGAAGCGTCCATACCCGTAATTGTTTCGTTGATAACCGTGTTGATATTTTCAACAGCCTTTGTAACGCCCTTGCCCAGATATCTGGATTTGTCGCCGTCGCGAAGCTCAAGCGCCTCAAACTCGCCTGTGGACGCTCCGCTTGGAGCGGTTCCTCTGCCTACAGTGCCGTCGGAAAGGTAAACTTCAGCTTCAACGGTGGGGTTTCCGCGCGAATCGAGTATCTCGCGACCTACAACCTTTTCAATTTCCAAATATTCTTTCATGTTGTTCTCCTTTCAAACCCGGGGCGGCGAAACCACCCAAGATTTTGTGAAAATGGCTAAGTTAGAGTAGCTAACCTTGTATAATAATATCTCAATTTCCTTAAATTGTCAATAGGCATATATGCCGCAAGGAATGAATTTTTTATGATGGGGCCGGCATGGCATATACAAAAACAGATACGGAGAATAAACTGCAGCATTACGGCGGTTTATTCTCCGTATCTGTTATAAAATCAGCCTTTGATTTTCTGCATAAGTTCCTCATACCACTCGATGCACTTAAACCGCGCTTCATATTGCGTGCCTTCCACCAGGTTCAATTGCTCATCGTTGAGCACATCATCAAGCTGGGCTTCTTCTTCTGATACGGCGGATATACACAGTGGTGGGAACATTACGCACCACCAATTGTGTCCTTCGCCTTCTCCTATTATCACTCTGAGCGCCTGATAGTTTCCCGCAGGCAGCGTTATGTCGCCGTAGCTCCTGGTGTTAAAATAGGTTTCCTCCAATTCAACCGAAACGGGATAATGGTAGCCGTTGTCCCTGATTACCTGTTCCGCTTCGGTCTGAAGCATGGATAAATTTTCGCGGGTGCTTTGCACCGCCTCATCTTTGCTTTGGGCCTCCGAATAGATGTCTCCGCTGACCTCCAGCAATCTGTCGCGTACCTTCAATTTCAGATTCTGATCTTCCTCGCTGTCTGAATTTGCCAGGACGTGCAGCCTCAACACGCTGTCGCGTATTTCACCGCATTCTATGTTCAATGTGCTCATGCTCAGCACTGCGGAAAAAATCAGCGCGATAAGTAACGATATTTCAATGCGTTTCATTGTAAAATACCCTCCGTTAATATTTATGACGTCTGCAACCAAAAGGGTGCAAAAAATTGTGATATGTTTTCGTCAAGATTTTGTGCAGTATCTTTTATTGCAGATTTGTATTAGAACCGATTCGCGTTAATTATTACCCAAACGAGAGAGAATTATTCATAATTTTCAAAAAAAGTAAAAGAGGGATTTTAAATTGTAACGGCGGACATAAATATAAATGCTATACTTTCCAGCGCGTTTATTTTCAATCAAGAGCAATTTTTTTAATTTCTTTAAATAATTAATTAAATTTTATATTTACAAATCACAAAATAAGTGTTATAATTACATCGGACATTGGTTTCAATGCCAAAAAATACTAGATTTACGAAAGGATTTTCAAAAAATGGACAACCAGAACAATCCCAACAATCAGAATGAGCAGAATGGCTACACGAACTTCAACAACTATCAGCCAAACGCCGATCAAAATGCTCAGCCTCCCATGCCTCCACAGCAGGGTCAGTCTCCCGTTCCTCCCCAGATACCCTATCAGGCGCCGATAGTGCAGGAGAAAGATAACAGTAACACAATGGGTATCCTGTCTATACTTTTTTCGGCAGCCAGCCTTTTCATCTGTCCCTATATCTTTGGTGCCGCCGGCATAATACTCGGTATCGTTGGCGTCTCAAAGAAAAAGAATTCCGTTGTTTCTTGGATAGGTTTGGTATTGGGTATAATTTCCATTATTATCAACATTATTTGGAATATTTATATGGCGTCTCATCCTGAAATTACCCAGCAGATGTTTGATAATCTGTTGAATTCCAGCATTGTGCTTTTCCGCTAACTGTAGCACTGTTTGTCTGCAATGACATTGTGGGCAACAAGGTCATTGCAGACAACATTACATTGATAACATTTGCAGTTGCCGAAACGTATCAGCAATTTTTCGGCATAATTACGGAGGAGTTTTTTCTATGAACGATGAATTCAACAATGTCACTCCGAATATTGAACCTGATGTGAATTGCGGGGAAAATTCCAATTCGGCGGATAATTCAGTCTCGGAAGCGGAACCGACCCAGCCCCAACAGCAGAATTCTTACGCGCAGCAAGGCTATCAACAGCCCCAGCAGAATCCTTATGCGCAGCAGGGCTATCAACAGCCCCAGCAGAATCCTTACGCGCAGCAAGGCTATCAACAGCCCCAGCAGAATCCCTACGCGCAGCAGGGCTATCAACAGCCTACTTATACCACAGGGTATTATCAGTATAATCCCGCTATGAGTGTGCAGACAGCGGAGAATGATGGATTTGCAATAGCTTCGCTCATTCTGGGCATAGTGGGGATGATTACCTGCTGTACATTTTTGCCTTCGTTGCTTGGATTGATATTCGGCATTGTCTCAAAGGCAAAAAACGACGGAACACGCCCAAGCGGTGTCTCCACGGCGGGTATAGTTCTAAGCGTCATAGGCTTGATTGCAGGTGTATTCTGTTACATTTTAATGATATGACATTAGTGACTATGTGCTGCCTTAAGAGGTAAAATTAAAACCGGCTTTACGC
Organism: uncultured Clostridia bacterium; assembly: GCA_947581635.1. Taxonomy (GTDB): domain Bacteria; phylum Bacillota; class Clostridia; order Oscillospirales; family Acutalibacteraceae; genus RUG762. The sequence goes on from CANPVE010000002.1 coordinate 234,175, forward strand.
CCATTAAAGGCGGCGAAGCCGGTTTTTGTATTTTTTAATTTATTCACAATCAGATTTTCTCAAAATCGTCCGCACCGTGCTTGCATATCGGGCAGACGAAGTCAGCGGGCAGTTCGTCGCCCTCATAGATGTAACCGCAGATCTTGCACCTGAATCCTCCTGATGCGGAGGATTTTTCTTCGTGCTTTGGCTTGACGTTTGCGTGGTAATGCGAATATGTCATGGAAGGGTCGGAGCTGAGTGTGGCACATTCTGTAACGTTCGCGATAAACATCGTGTGCGTGCCTAAATCTACTGTGGATATCACTTTAGCACTGATATAAGCATTGACATTCTCTGTGAGATATATTACGCCGTTCCCTCCGCGCTTTGTCCCGCTTAATCCTGCAAATTTGTCAGCGTCCCTGCCACTTTGGAAACCAAAGCGCTTGAAAAACTCAAAATCAGCCGTCTGACTTATGACGCTCACATTGAAACAGCCTGTGTTGAGAATCATGTCGTGAGTGAAATTCTGCTTGTTAATCGTTACGGAAATGCGGGCGGGCGAGGAAGTCACCTGCACGACCGTGTTTACGATGCAGCCGTTATCCTTGTTATCGGAGCGGGCGCTTACCACAAACAGGCCGTATTCAATGTTGTACAAAGCATTTGAATCCATAGTACATCACCTCATAATAATTTTTTAATTAATTATATAATCATATCACTGAATCTATCCAGTCAAGAAGGTTGCTTTTATCTCTGTAACCAACTGATTTGTCTATTATTTCACCGTTTTTGAGTATAAAAAGAGCGGGTATGCTTTGTACGCCAAATTGTATGCACAGCTCGGGCTGCTCGTCCGCATTCACCTTGCAAACGAGCAGATCGTCGCGCTCTTCTGCAACTTCTTCCACTACGGGTGAAAGAAGCATACACGGTGAGCACCAGCTTGCCCAGAAGTCTATCAGCACCGGAATATCGCTGTTCATCACGGTGCTTTCAAAATTTTCAGATGTTAAATTTACTTCCATTGTTTGAAATCAACCTTTCGTTTACATTAATACTGTTATTATAACACGAAATAGATATTTTTACAATGTTTTATAAAAATTATTTTATGCAAATTTCAGCATTTATTAAATGTGCATTAAATTTTGTGCATTAAATTTTGACGCATTTGACCGAGGTATCGTCTCTATTTTTAAGTTGATGTGATAAAACATGAAACATATCTGTTGACATATTTCTTTTTGACTGCTATTATATTTTGGAAAAATAAATTCAAGGGAATGATCAAATTGGTAAAAAATATCACCGATTCAGTAGTTTATGTGGGCTGTGACGACGCGGACATTGACCTTTTTGAAAGTCAGTATGAGGTTCCCAACGGTATAGCGTATAACTCGTACATTATACTTGATGAAAAAATATGCGTTATGGATACGGTGGACAAGCGTGCGTCCGATGAGTGGATTGAAAATGTGAAAACCGTTCTTAACGGAAAAGCTCCGGATTATCTCGTTGTGCAGCACATGGAGCCGGATCATGCGGCCAATATAGAACGGCTCGCACAGCTTTATCCCGAGATGAAGGTAATCGGCAATGCTAAGAGCTTTGCTTTCTTCGAGCAGTTTTATTCCCTCGATATATCCGACAGGAAGGTTGTAGTCAAGGAAAACGATACCGTCGAGCTGGGAAGCCACACGCTGAAGTTTATCATGGCTCCAATGATTCACTGGCCCGAAGCAATGATGACCTATGAAGAAAAAGAGAAAATTTTCTTCACCGCAGACGCGTTCGGTAAATTCGGCACACTTGACACCGACGAGGATTGGGCTTGTGAAGCGCGCCGTTACTACTTCAACATAGTTGGAAAATACGGCGCACAGGTGCAGGCTCTGCTTAAGAAGGCGGCGGCTCTCGATATTCAGACGATATGTCCTCTCCACGGCCCCATTCTCACCGAAAATCTTGAATATTACATCGGGAAGTACAACACATGGAGCAGCTACGAACCCGAGGACAAGGGCATATTTATAGCGTATGCTTCGATTTACGGAAATACCGCCGATGCTGCCCGTCAGCTTAAAGCGTTGCTCGAGAGCAAGGGTGCTCCTAAGGTTTCTATAGCGGATCTTTCACGCGATGACATGGCTGAGGCGATTGAGGACGCATTCCGCTACGACAGAATGGTGCTCGCCTGTGCCACTTATGATGGCGGACTTTTTCCCTGCATGGAGGAATTTTTGAGTCACCTCAAGTCGAAAAATTACCAGAAGCGCACAGTGGGTCTGATAGAGAACGGCACTTGGGCGCCCATGGCGGCAAAGTTGATGAGAGCACAGCTTGAGGGAATGAAAAACATGACAGTTCTTGAGCCTGTTGTGAGCATAAAATCCTCCCTGAAGGGTGAGATCCCTGAAACAATGCAGGAACTTGCGGATCGCTTGCTCAATTCATGATTAAAAATTTATAAATTGTTGTTATACAAGGCAATGCGTCTAAAATGCGTTGCTCTACAACCTAAAAGGGAAGAAACGTCACATTGGCTTTTTCTTCCCTTTTTGTATGTGCTCAGAGAAACTGGTTTTGAAAAGCTCAGGTCGAGTGAGCGGAGCTATTGGTCGAAGGCGTGGTAATCCAAAGGGGCAAGCTCCATTTACGGTATCAATACCATGAATGACGAGCGGTCATGGTTAGCATCGCCATTGCGCATGGTATGGTGAAGTCTCACAAGCAAAGCTGTGGACTGAGCGTACAAAATATGTCGAAGTTAAGGGGGAATTTGGGCGAACAAAAAACAAGTGACCCTTGCAAAAAGTAAATGCTGCTGCCGTGAACCGACAGCGGGACGGAGTAAATGTCTGCAATTGACACATTTTTATGTTGAGCACTCAATAATTTAATTTATATTCTTTATTTCATCACAAATATATGGTATAATGCAACAGGATCGTTGTTTTAAACTTCGGTCGTGTTACGACAGCTTAGCATTTAGAGGGTCTGCGAGCTGCAAATTTGGATTTGGTTGGTGATTGTGATGAGTGATTATGTAATTTTGACTGATTCTACGTCGGATATCCCGCAGAAGCTGGCGGATGAAATTGGCGTAGCCGTGCTTCCGCTTCAATTTGAAATGGACGGTCTGACGTACCGCAATTTTGCGGACGAGCGCGAGATGAGCTCTGAAGAATTTTACGACGCCATGCGCGGTGGAAAGATGCCCAAAACCTCGCAGCTCAGCGTGAATGATTTTTGCGAATATTTTTCAGAGTACCTTGAAAAAGGCAAGGATATACTCTATCTCGCTTTCTCTTCGGGACTTAGCGGAACTTATAACTCGTCGCTGATGGCGATTGAAGAACTTAAGGAGAAATATCCCGACCGCAGGGTAATCTCTGTAGATACTCTCGCCGCTTCTATGGGTGAGGGTCTACTTGTATATTACGCGGCAAGGAAGAAAAATGAAGGCATGGGTCTTGAGGAACTCGCCAAGTGGGTTGAGGACAACAAGCTGCATCTTTGCCACTGGTTCACGGTGGACGATTTGCATCATCTCAAGCGCGGCGGCAGGGTTTCGGCGGCCACTGCAATAGTCGGTTCGGCACTCAACATCAAGCCGGTACTGCACGTTGACGACGAGGGACATCTTATTAATATGGCCAAAACGCACGGGCGCAAGTCCTCACTTAACGCACTGATTGACAAAATGGCTGAAACTTGTACCGATGGTTGGGACACTGTTATGATAGGCAACGGAAGCTGCCGCAGTGACGCCGATTATGTGGCGTCTGAGGTGAGGAAGCGATTCAGCGGCGTAAAAAAGGTGATTGTAGGCAACATAGGACCAGTTATCGGCGCTCATGCTGGTCCCGGCGTTCTGGCATTGTTCTTCATGGGTGAAAGAAGATAATTTTAGTTACGATAACAAATTGATATACATTGAAAAATCCCGTTGCTTTGTCTGACAATAACTAAGCGGCGGTTTTTTCATTATCAGGTATGTGGCGTTTGAAAATTTCTTTGCCATATGCTAAATTCAACTGAAAAGTACAACTCAAAAGTCTGCATATATGGCTTTTGAGCCTTTGGGGGGAGTGCCTCTTGCCGCGTTCTTATTAAGATTCAGTATTATAATATTAAAAAATTGTAAATACAGGTAAAATTTATTGAAGGTAATGGTGAATATGTGATACAATAAACAGCAAAAATTAAGCGGTCTATGACTTTTGAAATTATGTGCGATTGTAAACAATTTGTAAATTGACGGATTTTTTCAAAGGGAAAATACCGTTTGCTGCGTATATAAATTTGTAGGAAAAAAGAGCGATTCTTGACGTGAAAGGCGGTATGAACTGTGAACGACAGTCTGTGTGTAAGGGAACAGACCGAGAAAATTGAGCAGCTTACGCTGTCGCCTTTTGCCACCTTGGCGGTAAATTCTCTTGGGCGCGACCGTGAGGAGCCTCAATGCGAGATGCGCACAGTCTTTCAGCGCGACCGTGACAGAATAATTCACTGTAAGTCGTTTCGTCGTCTCAAGCACAAAACACAGGTGTATCTCGCCCCCGAAAACGATCACTATCGCACCCGCCTTATACATACGCTTGAGGTTGCGCAGGTTTCCAGAACCATAGCCCGTGCGCTCAGGCTCAATGAGGATCTTACCGAGGCTGTAGCGCTTGGTCACGACCTCGGGCATACTCCGTTCGGTCACGCGGGCGAACGCGTTCTTGACGTGGTTCTCACTTCAGTGGGAGGCTTCAGACATTACGAGCAGAGTGTGCGCGTGGTGGAAAAGCTTGAGAAGAACGGCATGGGGCTTAATCTTACCAAAGAAGTGCGCGACGGAATTCTCTGTCACACTAAAGGCAGAGAGGCGTTTACCCCGGAGGGCAGGATAGTTCGTATAGCTGACAAGATTGCATATATGAACCATGATATTGACGACAGCATACGAGCCGGCATACTGTCCGAGGACGATATTCCTTTGGAACTGCGCGAGATTCTTGGGACAGGCTCGTCTGTGCGGATAAACAACATGATAAGAAATGTGTACGAAAACAGCCGGAACGGGAGCATTGATATGTCGCCCGAATTTTCCGATGCGTTTTACGCGCTGCATGATTTTCTTTACCGCACGGTGTACAAAGGAAGTAAGGCAAAGGCCGAGGAGGGCAAGGCGGAGGACATGATAGAGGTACTTTTCAACTACCTGTGCAATCACCCCGACCTGATCCCCGGCGAGTACCGCTACATAATGCTCGAAGAGGGCATTAAACGTGCCGCAGCTGACTATATATCCGGCATGAGCGATACTTTTGCGGTCGATTTTTACAAAGATCTGTTTATTCCAAAAGGATGGGACACAAAATAAACAACAAGACAAGCTGCTGTGGGACACTTGATTGATGAAAGTGAGGGGCGTCTTTGGCAATTCCTTTTGAATTTATAAATGAAGTTAAGGAGCGCAACGATATAACCGACGTTATAGGCAGTTATGTAAATCTGAAGAGGAATGGGCGCACCTCTAAGGGACTTTGTCCGTTTCACTCCGAAAAAACTCCGTCGTTTACCGTGTTTTCCGACACTTCGTCATTTTACTGTTTCGGCTGTCAGACTGGCGGAGATGTGATAGGCTTTATACGTAAAATAGAAAATCTTGACTATGTGGAAGCCATTAAATTCCTTGCCAACCGCGCGGGTATGCAAATGGTGGAAGAAAATAAAAATGACGGTCTTTCGCAGATGCGCCTTAAAATACGCGAGCAAAACCGCGAGGCAGGCAAATTTTTTTATCACGCCCTGTATTCGCCGCAGGGGCGTCAGGCGCTGGACTATTTCCATTCGCGCGGTTTGTCGGACGAAACCATACGTCATTTTGGCTTGGGGTGGTCGCCCGACGATTGGGACGCCTTAACAAGACATTTACAAAAGCTGGGCTACAAGCGCGAGGAAATACTTGCCGCAGACTTGGGCTATAATTCCCGAAGCGGCGGAGTGATAGACCGTTTCCGAAACCGCGTGATGTTTCCGATAATAGATTTGCAGGGAAATGTGACGGCGTTCGGCGGACGCAGATTTACCGAGGACGTCAAGGGCGGAAAGTATGTAAATACCGGAGATACCTTAATTTACAAGAAAACAAATCATTTATTTGCAATGAATTTTGCAAAGAATAATAAGAACGATGAACTTATTCTTTGCGAAGGCTATATGGATGTGATAGCGCTTCATCAGGCCGGATTTACAAATGCCGTGGCGGCGCTCGGAACAGCTGTCACACCTCAGCAGGCACGCCTTATGGCGAAGTATGTAAGTCGTGTAGTGCTCTCGCAGGATGGGGACGAAGCGGGTCAGAAATCCATAGTGCGCTCTATTCCCATAATGAAGGAAGCGGGTCTGGACGTGCGGGTCTTGCAGATAACGGGAGCCAAAGATCCGGACGAATTTATAAAAAAATACGGCCCCGAACGGTTTAAGCGGCTTGTTGACGGCTGCTCGAACGACATTGAGTATTCCATTGCACGCATAGAGAATAAATACGATATATCCACTGACGACGGACGGCTGCATTATTTGCGGGATGTCTGTGACTTTCTCGGCGGTCTCGGCGCGCTGGAACGTGAGGTGTATGCCGCGCGGATTTCGGACAAGCTGAAAACGGATAAGAGCGCTGTGCTCAGTCAGATTAACGCATCAGTACGACGCAGAAAATTCAACGAGAAGCGGAGAGAATTTCGCGAAATGGCGCAGGCTTCGGCGGGCATAGGCGACAGGGTGAACCCTCAGCGAAGTTCTAATCTCAGGGGAGCTTCAGCGGAGGACGCTTTTCTTGAGCTTATCTATCATCATCAGAATTTGATAGAGAGGGCCGCGGCGGAGATAAAGCCGGAAGAATTTGTCACCGACTTCAGCCGCAGGGTCTATGAGAAATTCATAGAACTGCACGCACTGGGAGAGGAAATATCTGTGGGATTGCTGGAGCAGCAATTCAGCGAAAGCGAAATTTCGGAAATAGTTCGCATCATAAACGGCGAAGGTATGAGGGGAACGTCCGATTTCGGACATTTGATGGCGGTTATCAAGGAGGAGAGTTCCAGAATAAAGCCGAGTGATGTGAACAAATTCTCAAATGACGAGCTGCTTGAGCAGATGAAGTTGCTCAGGCGGAAAAAAAGCTGAGCTGTTTGACATATATTTATTTAAGAAGAGCGATGGAATTTTTTCCAACGCTTTCTGAGCTACGAAAGGTTGATTTTATACATGGCGACAACTAACGTAAAGACAATACTTAAAGAACTGGCGGATAAGGCGAAGGCAAACGGCAGTATTTCTCACAGAGAGATAATGGACGCCTTGGCCGATGTAGATGTCAATCCTGAAACCATTGAGAGCTTTTATATCAAGCTGGAAAGCCTCGAGATAGAGATAATTGAGGATGATGATGACAGCCTTTCGCTTGAAAATCTGGAGATCAACGAGAAGGGTGATTCGGACGATAATTCCGACTATTACAACGATTCCGAGATCATAGGAGTTTACGTGGAAGATCCGGTGAAGGCATATCTCAGGGATATAGGCAAGATACCGCTTCTCACTTCCGATGAAGAAAAGAACCTTGCGGCCAGGATAATGGCGGGCGACAAGGAGGCCAAGAACAGGCTGAGCGAGGCAAATCTTCGACTGGTGGTGAGTATTGCCAAGAAATACATGAATCGCGGCCTATCATTTCTCGACCTGATTCAGGAAGGCAATTTGGGACTTATAAAGGCGGTGGAAAAATTTGACCCAAGCAAAGGATTTAAATTTTCCACCTATGCCACATGGTGGATCCGTCAGGCAATAACCCGCGCTATAGCCGATCAGGCGAGAACCATACGCATACCGGTTCATATGGTGGAAACCATAAATAAGGTGAAGCGCGCCAAGGCTCAGCTTACCGCCGAAAATGAGAAGGAACCTCGCCCCGAGGACATTGCTAAGCTTCTCGAGATGGACGTGGAAAAGGTTCGCGAGATAATTCGCGTGTCGCAGGAGCCTGTTTCCCTTGAAACCCCGATAGGCGAGGAAGAGGACAGCCACTTGGGGGACTTCATCAAGGATGACGAGCAGACCGCGCCCGAGGACGCCGTAGGCAACATGATACTTCATGATCTGATTTCAGAGGTGCTTGATACACTTACCGAGCGTGAAGCGGAAGTTATCCGGTTGCGTTACGGTCTTGAGGACGGACGCTGCCACACGCTTGAGGAGGTTGGCAAGCAATTCGACGTCACCCGTGAGCGCATACGTCAGATAGAGGTCAAGGCAATTCGCAAGCTGAGACACGTCACGCGCAGCAATAAGCTCAAAGGATTTACATAATAATCCTTTGCGAGTATTCATGCGGTGAATTCCTTTGAACAACGTCGAATGTATAAAGTTATTATGCATATCGTGGCAATGTGACAATGTGATATGACCGAGGGAGGGATATTTAATGGGCACAACAGACAAGAAACAGGCGCTTCGCAAGCTGGTGGAGACAGGCAAGGCGAAGGGCAGCCTGAGCAATCAAGAGGTGTTGGACGCGCTGACAGAGATAAACTTCAGCCCCGATCAGATAGAGAAACTCTATGACAAGCTGGAGGCCAACGGAATAGAAATAGTTGAGGACAGTGTGGAAGATGTTGGTCTTGAGGAAATTTCCGGAGAAGAACAGGATTATTCGTACGACAGCGCACTTATTGACGACCCCGTGAAAATGTATCTCAGAGAGATAGGCAATATTCCGATGCTTTCCCCCGAGGAGGAAAAGGATATTGCCAGGCGGATATCCGAGGGAGACGAGAGCGCCAAAAAGCGTCTGAGCGAGGCCAATCTCCGTCTTGTGGTGAGCATAGCCAAGCGCTATCTCGGGCGTGGAATGCCATTGCTGGATCTCATTCAGGAGGGAAATCTGGGACTTATCAAGGCAGTGGAAAAATTTGACCCCAGTAAGGGCTTCAAGTTTTCGACTTACGCGACATGGTGGATCCGTCAATCCGTTTCGCGTGCCATAGCCGATCAGGCGCGCACAATCAGAATTCCGGTGCATATGGTGGAAAATATAAACCGCGTCAAGAAGGCGCAAAGCCACTTGTTGGGCGAAAACGGCAAGGATCCTACGGTGGCCGAGGTTGCGGAATTCGCAGATATGACTGAGGAAAAGGTAGTGGAAGTCATGCGTGTGGCTCAAGACCTTGTTTCGCTCGAGGCGCCTGTAGGCGAGGAAGAGGACAGCCACATCGGGGATTTCATAAAGGACGACACGCAAGAGGACCCCGAGGACGCAGCCTCGTTGAGTATGCTCAAGGAACAGCTCGAAAATGCCCTCTATACCCTCACCCCGCGAGAAATGGATGTGCTCAAGCTCCGCTACGGCTTGGTGGACGGGCGTAATCATACGCTGGAGGAAGTCGGACAACAGTTCAACGTGACGAGGGAGAGGATCAGACAAATAGAGGCCAAAGCGCTGCGCAAGCTGAGACATCCGAGTCGCAGCAAAAAGCTGAGAGATTTTCTGTGATTATGACATAGAGTAAAACGCGTGTTGCTTTTGGAACGCATTATACCGCCCGAATCGTGAAGTGACCCGAGCGGTGGACACGCAGATGGACGCTCCGTGTAAGCCGGGTTAGATCGACAATGGCAAACTTTTTTACCCGAAGTGCTTTACAGGACGGCGCACTGTGGTATAGTTACAGCGATCCAAGCAAGTAATCGGACAAGTTTGGCGCGATAGTGGATGCATAGTCTCCTTTTGTCAACCTGTTGCCGCTTGGATTGCTGTAAATCATACGGCGATCAGCGGAAGTCGGGCCTTTTTGCCCGAAAATACCGTCGAAGCCTTGTTTTTATGCACAATAATTACATTGCTTTAATAAAATCCTCTAAAATTTATCGTGAAAAGGTATGGACGAATTCCGATTTATAATGTATAATGTCATTGTGGCATAAGTGATTGAAACGGGGGAATGAGCGTTGTTGATTCCAAATTGGATAATAATTTTGATAATTCTTGCGGCTTTTGCAGGGTGTATGGTTTATCTTGAATTCAACAGGAGCAAGTATGTGCTTTCCACGTCACACAAGGTGGTTACTGTCAATGGTCTGCCCAGAGTGCTCGAAGGAATGCGTTTTGTGGTCGTGAGCGATTTGCACAATATGTATTTTGGAAAGGGAAATTCGGCTCTTGCTAAAAAGATAAAGCGCGAAAAGCCTGATTACATTCTGTTTACGGGCAATATGGGGGACTCTAAGTCGGTCAATATCGATGCGTTCTACGATTTCATGGATTGTATAGGCAGCGATATTCCGATAGTTATGGTGCCTGGGTGTGAAGATCTTCGTCTGGGTGGAGGCAGCATACATAAGAATTTTGTAAGTTCGGTGACTGCTGCCGGAGGAGTTGTACTTAACAATTCCAGAGCCGAGATAAATGTTGACGGGGAGAAAATATATATATATGGTTTCTGCCCAAAGCTGCGTGAGGACAAGAGTAAGCCTATGAGCGAATGGAAGTTCCGTAAGGTTCGCATGGAAGATGTTATGGATGCTTTGGGTCCATGTCCGAGAGACGCCACCGTCATATTGATGACCGGTTGCGCCAAGGGATTTGAGGCGTATTCCCGCTGGGGAGCTACTGTGGTGCTTGCCGGCGGCACGCATGGAGGGTATTACAGAATTCCCATCATAGACAGATTCTTCAGGAGCAGCAGACTTGCTTATACGGGCGGGGAGTATCGGCTTGCCCGCAGCAAGATGTACGTGACGCGCGGCCTCGGCAGTTCTTCAAAGGTTCGGTTTAACAATCCCCCCGAGATATCCGTTATAAACCTTGCCCGCCCCAACAGCCCGCTTGTCAACACAATGCCGGTAAACAACGACAATGCTTACGAAGTATTTACCTACTGGCTGAAGTCCGAGGGGAGAGCAATTCGTGAACTTTTAAACGAGCGTGCCGACGCGGTACGAGATTGGTGGGACGACGTCACCAAGCAGGAGCAGTCGGTCTACTCCAAGCGCGGAGCAGACAATAAAGCAAATAACACATATCTCTCGCCGCGTGGACGCGCAGTCGAGAACGCAAAACGCGGGATGAGAAGCGGCGAGAGCAGCGGTACTGTCCGCAGAGTTTCGCGTGTGACGACGCGTTCACAGTATATTAGTGAGCTTCAAGCAGAGGCAGGCAACACGGACGCGGTTCATTCTTACGACAGATTCATGACCGCTGAGGAGATAGACAAAATAAAGGTCTTTGGAGACATTCACATCTAGTAATTAATAAACATGGCGGATTGATTCAGGGAAAATCCGCCTGTTTTTATATTGCTTTGTAGAAAGTTGGTTGTGATATATGACAACATTAATTAAAAATGTGCGAATTGTAAATGCCGCGGGTTCTATGGAGGGCGACATTCTGGTTCAGGATGGCAAATTCGCCAAAGTGGGCGGCAGTACTGATATTGAAACACAAGATCAGTACGAAATCATTGACGGCAACGGTCTTTGCGTCATTCCGGGCGTTGTGGATATGCACGTACATCTGCGTGACCCTGGGCAGACGCACAAGGAGGATATAATTTCGGGATGCGCTGCGGCAGCGGCGGGCGGCGTTACATCACTTGTATGTATGCCGAATACTTCTCCTGTTGCGGATACGCCTGAGATTGTGTCATACATAAAGCAAAAGGCCGCCGAGACGGGCATCAATGTTTATCCTGCGGCCGCGATAACATTTGGCATATCGGGCGGCGGCTGTTGTGATTATGCCGCATTGAAGTTGGCGGGCGCAGCGGCTCTTTCGGACGATGGGCGGCCTGTTGAAAACGATGAAATGCTTGTGACCGCGCTGCTCGAGGGACACAGGCTCAGACTTCCTGTGCTCTGTCATTGTGAGGACTTAAAACAGGCGGCAGGCGGGAAGGTTCACGAAAGTGTTTCCGAGAGTTTGGAAGTAAAGGGCTTGTCATCGTCCTCGGAATACAGAGACATCGATCGCACGATTAAGCTTGCGGAATCCTGTGGCGCACCTGTACACATCTGCCATGTCAGTACAAAGGAATCCGTAGATATAATACGGAAGGCTAAGGCACGCGGTGTTCGCGTTACCTGTGAGACTGCGCCGCATTATTTCGCCTATACCTGTGAGAAAGTACTGTCGCGTGATGCTGACTACCGTATGAATCCTCCGCTCAGAGACGAGGCGGACAGGCTTGCCGTGATCGAAGGACTGCTCGATGGTACGATCGACGTGATTGCCACCGATCATGCTCCTCATTCCCCCGATGAGAAGTGTGACTTTACCGCCGCACCCAATGGTGTTATCGGAATGGAAACATCATTGTCGGCAACGCTTACTTTTATGGGAGAAAGACTGTCGCTTGAGGATATAGTAAGGCTTATGTCCTACAATCCCGCGAAAATTATGGGCATTGAAGGGGGCGAAATAAAGGAAGGCGCAGCAGCTGATTTCGCACTGGTCGATCTGAACGAAAAGTGGATTGTCGACGTGGACAAACTTCATGGAAAGTCCAAAAACGCCGTGTTCAAGGGGGCAGAGCTGACAGGCAGAGTCAAAGCTACCTACTGCGCGGGTAAGCCAGTCTACACTTCAGAATTCGGAATACGAAATTCGTAATCATTTTTTGTTTTCACTTATTAAGAAAATATATAATATAGTTAAAATATTTAAGCATTGAAAGGAAATTATAATTATGTCATTTAACCGTCTCATTGAAAAAATTGTCAAGATGAAAAATCCGACCGTTGCAGGACTTGACCCAAAGCTCGAGTACGTACCTCAATATATCAGAGAAAAGTATTACGGGCAGTACGGCAAAACTCTGGAAGCGGCTGCAGAGGCCCTTTATGAGTACAATGTCGGTCTTATTGATGCGCTGTGCGACATTGTTCCCGCAGTTAAACCACAGATGGCATATTATGAGATGTACGGCTGGCAGGGAGTGAAAACATTTGATCGCACGGTTAAATATGCTCAGTCAAAGGGAATGTATGTAATTACCGACGGCAAGCGCAACGATATCGGAGCCACGATGGAATCATATGCTGCCGGTCATCTCGGATGGGCCGACGTGAATGGAGAGATGATTTCCGCATTCGGTTCGGACGCGCTGACCGTCAACGGCTACCTTGGCACAGACGGAATAAAGCCGCTTTTGAAGGTTTGTGGTGAGCAGGACAAGGGCATATTTGTTCTGGTTAAGACGTCGAACCCCTCTTCTGGCGAACTTCAGGATTTAAAACTCGAGAGCGGAGAGAGCATTTATTCACGCATGGCCTCAATGTGCGACGAATGGGGCAGAGAACTTCCCGGAGAGTACGGTTTTACCGGTGTTGGAGCCGTTGTCGGCGCAACCTATCCCGAGCAGCTAGCTGAAATTCGTGCGGCGCACCCGTCCATATTCTTTCTTGTACCCGGTTACGGGGCGCAGGGCGGCGGAGCAAAGGGACTTGTCGGCGCATTCAACAGCAATGGTCTTGGCGCGGTAGTCAATTCGTCGAGAGCCATAATGTGTGCATATAAAAAAGAGGGCTGTGATGAGAAGGACTACGCAGGCGCCGCGAGGAGAGAGGCACTGCGCATGAAGGAAGATATAAACAGCGTGCTTTGAATTCTTTAAATGACAAAAGCGGTAATTAATTTTTCGCAGTTAGTAATCCGTTATTTGGAGTGTTTGCGTCTAGAACGCTTGGCTTGTGTAATCTATCCCAATTATGTTAGAAGGTAATCAGAGGTGAAAGTGTCTGAAAATGTCGTAGAGCCAAAAAAAAATGGAAGCACGATTTTTTCTGTGTTTGCCTTGTTTGCGGTTTTTATGTTTTTCTGCGGGGTTCTCGCTGTGCTGTATGTAAAACATATTGAAAACACGCAAGCGGCGTATAAACCTGAATCTACGTTTAAACCGCAGGTTGATAATTCGGAGGTAAGCGATTCGGATAACAGCGCGGTACTGTCGGATTATATAGTGAGCAATATGTCGCTTGAAGAAAAGGTTGGGCAGCTGTTTATGGTCCGCAGCAATGGCGACAGCGACGTATTCGAGGTCATAAAGCAGACTCGAGCGGGCGGAGTTATTCTGTTTGCAGACGATTTTAAGGGCAAGGACAGCGCGCAGGTTGTGGAGATGATTGACAAAATGCAAGCCTCGTCCGACGGCAAAATGCTGGTCGCAGTTGATGAGGAGGGCGGAACTGTGGTTCGCGTGAGCAGCAATCCCAAGCTCCGCCCAAGCAAGTTTAAGTCTCCGCGCCAGTTGTATTCGGAGGGCGGTCTGGAGCTTATTGTCTCGGATACCGACGAGAAGTGCCGGCTTCTTGAATCACTGCATATAAATATTAACATGGCGCCTGTAGCTGATGTGTGCAATCAACGCAGCGGATTCATGTATAAACGCGCGTTTGGGGGCAACGCTGATGCGACGGCGGAGTATGTTTCGTCAGTAGTCAGCCAAATGAATAAAAGTTCCGTGGCGAGCTGCGTCAAGCATTTCCCCGGTTATGGAAACAGCAAGTCTGACACCCATAAGGGACTTGATGTGAACGAAAAATCGCTTCAGGAACTGCGAGAGTGTGACTTGGTTCCGTTTCAAAGCGCTATAGATCACGGTGCTGACGCAATCATGATCACCCATACGGTGATAAAGTCTGTAGATTCGGATTGCCCTGCCTCGCTTTCCAAAAACGTGGTAGATATGATACGCTCGGAAATGGGATTCGATGGAGTTATCGTGTCGGACGGTCTGGAAATGGGTGCCGTAATTGAATACAGCGGAGACAGCGGAAAGGTATGCGTAATGGCAGTCAACGCCGGCGTTGACATACTCTGCATTCCCAAGGATCCCGTGGAGGATTACGGCGCGGTTCTGGAGGCGGTCAATTCTGGCGAAATTTCCGAATCACGTATTGATGAAGCCGTGAAGCGTATTGTGAAATTAAAAATGCGGCTTGGACTTTATGAGCAATAATCTTTTTAATACAAAAACAGCAGTCGATTACGTAAGAATCAACTGCTGTTTTTGTTGCCGTAAATTAAACGATCATACCCTCATGCCGAGTGCGTCCGCCAATCGGAACGCAGCAGAGACATCTCCGCTGATTTTCAGCCTGCCTGTTGAGTAGGCTGCACTAGGCGCGAGACTGTGCTCAATGAGTTTTTGAATATGTTTGGAATTTATCACAAAGGCACAAGTGCTGTTTTTGTAATCGTAGGGCTGTATATCAAAACTGCCGTCCCGCACCTCAATGTAGAACTTGCCCGCGCCTTCACCGGTAATATCAAACTCGTAGGAGTAGACGCCTGAACCGAAAGCGGTGTAGTCCTTTGCCGCAAAATAATCCTTCATTTTTGTGTATATTTCTTCAAAATTCATATACATTCATTCCTTTCCAAAAGGGTTTCTTTATACTACAATATATGAATCGGACATCAATAGGTAAGAAAAAAGCCAAAAAATAAGGCGAGAACTTATTTGTGCGAAGGGCAGATTTATTACCGTGCGCAAACAAGAAACGCCTTTGCTTCATGAGTACCGAATCAACATCCGCGTAACATTATACACACGCGATGCCTTTATGTAAATATTTTATCTCACAAATATAATAAAAAAATAAAAGAATTTT
Source organism: uncultured Clostridia bacterium (assembly GCA_947581635.1). Classification (GTDB taxonomy): domain Bacteria; phylum Bacillota; class Clostridia; order Oscillospirales; family Acutalibacteraceae; genus RUG762. The sequence continues at coordinate 249,823 of CANPVE010000002.1, forward strand.
TAGCTTAGTTGCAATGCGCCAAACAATGTGTTATTATTGTTTATGATACTTCGACAATAGAACGCAGACAATTATGTGTGGAACAATTCAATTATTTGCCTGAAATGCTCTAATTGCCGAAGATAAAATGATTTTGTTCCGGGGTGATCACTTGACAAGTTACTGTGAATTGGGAAGTCCCCAGTATACAAATACAACAAGGCTGGACGGTTCCCTGTGGCGCAGATTAATAGCAACTATATTTATTTTTGCTTTGGCGCTTCGACTGATGATAGCCTGCGTCTATCTTAACTCATATGATACGGAATGGAATATAATGTGGGGGATTGAACTGGGGGACGGTTTCTTCAGTGCGTATGCGCATCTGACCTCGCTGGATTATCCGCCGCTATACCTCTATCCGCTTTATATTGTGGGGAGGCTTATGGAATTTGATCAAATTGCAGGCTATATTCCCTTGAGAATGTTGGCAATAAAATTTATGCCGTGTCTTGCGGACAGCCTTACGTGCATAGTGTTGTACAGACTTGGTTCGCGCAGGACGAAATTGTTGGGCGCGGTCGCCGCGGCGCTTTGGGCGGTAAATCCCGCGACGATATTCAATTGTGCCTTTTGGGGACAGACCGATTGCGTGCTTATTCTGATGGCGGCGCTGTTGTTCCTGGCATTGGCGGAGAGGCGGATTGTCCTATCAGGAGTAATGTTTGCCGCTATGTTTTCCACCAAGCTCCAAGGACTGTACCTCGCGCCTGTGGTGGGTATGGAAATTCTTGCGATATGTTTTGGCAGCGTCAATTACAAAAAATTCAAGCTTCGTAATATAAGGCGCGATCAGATTATCGGCTTTCTGAAATTTATCGCTGCGGTCGCGGGAACCCTTTGTATTGTATATTTGCCGTTTATGATAGGCTCGGCCGTCGAATATGGGGATAAACTGGAGGGATTCTTTGCTCCGCTGTCAGTGTATCGGGACGGAGTGGACAAATATCCGTATATCACAATGAACGCCGACAATGTTTATATGCTGTTTGGTCTCAACGGAGTCAACGACGGCATGGAAGTTTTGCCCGGGATAAGCGTTTCCTTTGTGGGAACATTCTTTCTGCTCGTCTCTGTGATGTCTGTTGCGATCTGTTACGTTTTTGGCAAAAGGCGGTCGCATTGGCTTGCGGCGTATATGCTGATGGAGTGCATATTCATGCTCACCTGCCGACAGCACGAGAGATATCAGATATTGACTCTTGTGATGTTGATTGGAGCATTTATTCAAATTGCCGACAAAAGGATTTTTACGATATTTGTGATGCAGTCATTTATTATATTTGTAAATCAGGCCAGAGTACTGGGCGCGGTGCGTGAGAACAGCCGCTGGTGGCTCAATTACCAAATTTCAAACCAATCCATGAGTGAAGTCATGAGGGAGTCCTTGAACGAAGTGATGGATAAGGGTGTGTGGTGGATAAATCACGGCAGTGAGATAAGTTTTTGCAATTCAATGCTGAATGTGTGCGTGTTTTTTGTTTCAATAGTACTCGTGCTGAGATTTTATTTTGACTGTGGATATAAAATTCGGTTCGCTGAACGCGCAAAGGAATGGATAGATTTTGTGAGGATTAGACTTGAGAGCCACAAATAGAAAGACGTAATATTTTTACGTGCTGTGAAACTTATAACGGCTATAAAATAAATACTTTGGAGGATTTTTACAATTGGACGTGAAAAACAAAAGACCTCGGTTCTGCGCGATGCTTTACCGCTCCCCTTATGCCCGAGATGGGGGCAGATACTTGTTTGTGCTGGCGGTGGGATTCATAACCGCGCTTTGTGTTATGGTTCCTTTTATTGTGTACGATAAGGGATATTTTCTCATGTACGGAGATTTTAATGTGCAGCAGTATCCCTTCTATATGCATATACACGATGCGCTGCACAGGGGCGAATTTGGCTGGGATTTCAAGACCGATTTGGGAGTGAATATGATAGGCTCCTACAGCTTTTATAACCTCGGTTCGCCCTTCTTCCTATTCACGCTGTTGTTTCCATCGGGAGCCGTGCCGTATATGATAGGCCCGCTGCTCGCGCTCAAAATAGGATGTTGCGCGATGACGTCCTACGCGTATATCCGCCGCTTCACCCGATATGAAGAATACGCGGTACTTGGCGGATTGATGTACGCTTTTTCGGGATTTTCAATTTTTAATATGTTTTTCAATCACTTTCACGAGCCTATGGTTTTCTTTCCTCTGATGCTCATAGCGCTTGAGGAACTGATGGTAAATGACCGCAAGGGCTGGTTTGCGGTTACTGTCGCGATAAATGCATTTGTGAATTATTATTTTTTTGTGGCTGAAGTCTTTTTTATAGCCATATATTTCTTTGTGCGGCTCGCGATGTGTTCCGAATGGAATTTCACTCCGCGCAAGTTTGCAACCGTTGCGTTCGAGTCTGTGCTGGGATTTGCGATGGCGGGTATTATCGTTCTGCCTTCAGTGTGGGAAGTGGCGCAGAACCCCAGAACCGAACCAAAGCTCTACGGCTGGAATGCGCTGGTTTACTCAAAGCCTCAGCGATATATAAATATACTGGAGGCGTTTTTCTTTCCGCCCGATCTTCCCGCACGGCCAAATTTCACTCCGGATTCAAACACCAAGTGGGGCTCGGTTGCCGCTTGCCTGCCGATTTTCGGTATGACCGGCGTTATAGCATGGTTGCAAAGCCGCAAGGGACATTGGCTGCGCCGAATGATAATAATATGTTTTTTCATGGCGTTTATCCCGCTGCTCAACTCTGTTTTTCAGCTTCTGAGCGCGACTTATTATGCGCGCTGGTTCTTCATGTTCACGCTGATGAACGCCCTGGCCACAGTTATGGCGCTCAGCAACAGCGATATTGATTGGGGAAGGGCAATCAGATGGTCCGGAGGCATAACAATCGCTGTCGCCGCCGCTATCGGTTTCATGGTTAAGACGGAGGGCGATCCTGAAAACGGCGTGGAGTGGGAATTCGGTCTGATGGAATATCCGGACAGATTTTGGATATATGTTGCTATAGCTATGCTTTCGCTTATGATGACCGCTGTTATTGTCGTCAAACTTAGACAGAGTGACAGAATTAGAGTTTATTCGCTGGGTATGGCAGGGATTGTCGCGGTCTATGCGGCGACCTGTATAATATTCATAGGTCAGGGGAAAACGCTGTCATACGACAGCAGAAATTACGTCATTCCAAACGCTCTCAGCCGAGCCGAAGATATTCATTTAGATGGACTCAAAAAGGCGGAGTACCGCGTGGATTTCTACAAGGATATGGATAATATGGGGATGTTTTGGGATACCTCGTGTATTCAGGCATTCCACTCCATTGTGCCGCCATCTGTAATAGATTTTTATACATCTGTGGGGATTGAGCGCGGAGTGGGCAGTCGTCCGAGTACCGATGCCTACGCAATACGCTCGCTGCTTAGTGTGAAGTATCTCTTCGAGAATGCGGAAAATCCGCAATTTGGAAATGCGAAGGTGGTCAACGGTGAGGTCAAAAATACTCTGATGCCCGGTTGGAGCTATTTAAAAACCGAGGGTGGCTATAATATCTGGCAGAATGACTGCTATATTCCATACGGATTTACCTATGATTACTACATTTCCCAGAAGAATTTCGAGCAGGCATTCCAGTCGAGCGATCGCGGGAATCTTATGCTGAGAGCAATTGTTCTCAGCGATGAGCAGGTACAGAAATACGACGGTATCCTTGAACCGCTGCCGAATGAAAACACCTACTTTAGTGAGAGCGGCTATATTGCCGATTGTGCCGACCGAGCCGAGCACTGCTGCGATGATTTTTCTACGGACAACAAGGGCTTTTCGGCCTCTATAGAGCTTGATAAGCCCAATCTAGTATTTTTCAGCATACCTTATCACGACGGCTGGAGCGCGTATGTCAATGGAAAAAAGGTTGATATAGAGCGTGTGAATGTGGGGTTCATGGCGGTATTTTGCGAGGCGGGGTATTCCGAGATACGCTTTGAATATGAAACGCCTATGCTCAAACTCGGAGCTGCTGTCACCGTTGCGGCGCTTGTGGAGTTTGCCGTGTATGCCGTATTTTTTGCCTATAATGTGCGGCTCGGAAAAAATCGAAGGTTTAGACGGTTTGTCTTTTGGCTGCGCAGGAAATGCAATATTAATTATGCGGCGGCTTTGCCGGACAATGTAAGACCGATTGATTACGGCGACGAAATGCCGGACGGATTTGAGGACGATTTCGGGGAGTATTTTGATGAATCAGAGCGTGAGTCAGAAAATGATGGAGAATGATTTTTATTGCGACGCGCCGCTTTACACAGCGCTTAAAAAATATGTGGATAAGGATATGTCGTCATTCCATACGCCGGGTCACAAGGGGCGAACGGATATCTTTGATATCAACCTCTCGTTTGACCTGACTGAACTTCCGGAAACCGATTCGCTTTTTGAGTGTGACGGTGCGATACGGGCTTCCGAGGTAAAGGCGGCCGAACTTTTCGGCGCAAAATATACGTCGGTGTCGGCGGGAGGCTGTACGCTCGCCATACAGGGAATGTTGGCAGCTTTCACAAAATTGGGAGATAAGGTGTTATTTTCGAGAAATATCCACAGAAGCGCTGTCAATGCCGCTATACTTTTCGGATTGGAGCCATTTTGGGTGATGCACCGCAATGACTGCGGTGCGGGTTTGCCCGGAAGAATTTATCCCGAGGACGTGCGCGCCGCTTTGAAACAAAATCCCGACGCGGCGGCAGTTTATCTCACATCACCTGATTATTACGGCTGTATGTCCGACATCGGCGGAATATCGGCCGTGTGCCGCGAATTCAGAGTGCCGCTGCTGGTGGACAATGCCCACGGGACACATCTTGTGGCGTTCGGCAAACACCCGCTGCATCTTGGCGCTTCGGCTTCCGCCTGCTCCGCCCATAAAACCCTTCCTGTGCTGACAGGCGGGGCGTGGTTGAACTGCGCAGACGAAAATGCCGCAAAAAAAATAAAATCGGCAATGGCGCTGTTCGGTTCGACCAGTCCGTCCTATATGACGATGACGTCACTCGATGTGGCGCGCGCATGGCTTCAAGCTGAGGGAATGGAGGAGTTTCGTCGGCTTGCGTGTGTTGTTAATGAATTGAAAGAGCTTGCCGTGAGCGTTGGTTTTGAACTCCCGTTGGGGGAATGTGATCCCATCAGACTGACGTTGCTGACAACCAACGTGGGCTTCAACGGAAATGAGGCCGCAGAGTATTTCCGCCGTCGCGGTTCGGAGTGCGAACACAGCGACAGCGTTTCAGTGATATTTATTATTACTCCGTTTAATTCTCGGCGCGATATCGATCGTCTCAGGCAGGCGATAGCTGAATTTCCGCGTCGGCAGCCGCTCGATCCGCTCGAAAATACTATGATTCACCTGCCTGAACGTGCAATGTCCCCCAGAGAGGTGCTGCGGCATGGTCGGGAGATCATTCCAACCGAGCGGGCAGAGGGCAGGATTGCAGCGGAGGCGGCGTGTCCATGTCCGCCCGGAGTTCCTGTGGTAATGCCCGGGGAAATAATTAATGCAAAATGCGTAAAAATTCTGTTAAGCACTGGAATTAATCAAGCAGTTGTGTTACAATAATACTGCATATTTTTTGTGGGCTTTCCTGTCAACATAATTTCGGTGAAATATTGATTGACAAAGCTCGGAGAGGTTGATATTATGAAGCTCGTGCTTGCTATTGTAAATAATGACGACAGTGCTGCTGTTGCAAATAATCTGACCGCTAAGGGATTCATCGCAACTAAGCTGTCTACTACCGGCGGATTTCTGAAAGCGGGAAATACTACACTTCTTATAGGAACTGACGACGAGAAGGTTGAAGCGGCGATTGATATAATTAAGACGTTTTCGCACAAAAGAAAGCAGATTGTTGGCGACGAGACCGAGTTTGACTTTACACTTTTTAAGAGTGTTCCGGTGGAAGTCACGGTTGGTGGAGCGGCTATATTTGTGCTGGACGTTGAGAAATTCGTCAAATGCTGAGTGACGTAGGTTCCAAAACAACGGTTCAGAACATATCAAAAATATTTTGCGGCAACCATGACGCGGTTGCGGATCTTGCAATGATGATTGACAGCCGCCGTATGCCGCATGCATTCATCTTGGAAGGTGCGGACGGTCTGGGAAAGTCAACCTTTGCGCGGATAATAGCGCGCGGTGCGATGTGTACCTGCGCGGAGCCGCTGTCGGGAGAGTGTCCTCATTGCCGCAAGCTGCGTGACAATATCCACCCGGATTTGATTTATATTCAGGGCAGTGGTAAACTGGGAGCCATATCCATTGATTCCGTAAGGGAAATGCGCATAAATTGTCAGATTGCTCCTAATGAGGCGGATAAGCGCGTTTTTGTGTTGGAAGATTGCGATAATATGCTGTCGGCTGCTCAGAACGCTTTCTTAAAGATATTTGAAGAGTCCCCGCCGCATATCGTTTTTGTAATGACCTGCCGTTCTGCCATGAATTTGCTAACCACAATACGCTCCCGAGGCAGAATCATCACTCTGCACCCCGTGAAGACTGAGGAAGGTGCGGAGTTTATATGCAGAACAAGACCAGATGTGGACCCGGACACCGCAGCCGATGCCTGTGCTAAGAGTGGAGGAAACATCGGGGAGGCGCTCAGATTTCTCGGCGGCGGAGACGATGAATTAAACAACAGGGCGGAGAATGTTACATTGGGGATAATTAGAGCTATGTGCGGCGGCAGTGAACTCGAGCTTGCTGCAAAGTGCGCCGCGATAGGCAGGGACAGAGAGTTGGCGGGTGCCGTGTGTGCGCGGCTGTGCGAACAGCTTCGCTGCTGTGTTGTGACGGCGGCAGGCGCTTGCGACACACTTGATTCGCCTTCGCCGGAGATAATGCGTCTTGGTGCGACCGTTTCAGCGGATACACTGATAAAGTATATTGACGAAATAAACATTCTGAGCGACTGGCTCAAGATAAATATAAATATGCCGCTTTTTAATACAAGGCTGGCTATTATTTTACAGCGGAGGTAATATGGCTGCAATTATAGGTGTTAGATTTAAGAGGGGCGGGAAAATTTACTACTTTCGTCCTAATGAAGAACAAATAGATGTGGGCTCGTTCGTCGTGGTTGAGACCGTGAGGGGCACCGAGTGCGGTGAGGTAGTCATGGGCAAGCAGGAAATAGATGACGATACGCTCAACAGGGAAATAAAGACTATAATTCGCAAGGCAACCAAGGAAGACTTGGCGCGTGTCGAGGATAATAAGCGGAAAGCTAAAAGGGCGTTTGACATATGCAGTGAAAAAATAAAAGCCCACGGTCTCGCAATGAATCTGTTGGAAGTAGAATACACCTTTGACAACAGCAAGATTGTATTTAATTTTTCGGCGGAGGGTCGAGTTGACTTCCGAGAACTGGTAAAGGATCTGGCGAGTGTGTTCCGCGCCCGCATAGAACTCAGGCAGATAGGCGTGCGCGACGAGGCTAAAATGCTGGGCGGTCTGGGGGTTTGCGGAAGACCGTTTTGCTGCAAGCAGTTTATGGGCGATTTTCAGTCGGTTTCGATAAAAATGGCGAAGGAACAGGGGCTTTCGCTCAATCCTGTCAAAATATCGGGTACCTGCGGCCGCCTGATGTGCTGCCTGAAACACGAACAGGACACTTATGAGGACCTTATGAGAATTCTGCCCGCTGTGGGTTCCACCGTGGTTACCCCAGACGGCGAGGGTGTTGTGGTGGAGCGTGAGCTTGTTGCGGGACGGGTTAAGGTTCGTCTCAATGGCAGCGGAGAATCGGCCCCAAAGGTGTACAAAATGACTGAACTGGACGACGGAAGTTTTACATTTAGCCGAAACGGTTCCGAATCATATGACACCTCGACAGGCTACGGCGGGCTTTTGGATCCGTATTCGGATATGTCGGCCATTGCGGCGCTGGAGGAGGCCGAGCGGACCGAAGGTTCTGCTGACGCTTCGCGCGGGCAGAACAGAGGAAGAAATGACAGAAACAGCGTCAGACGCGACAACAGCGACGACGATTGGTACGATAATTATCGAAGAGAAGGCGGTAAAAGAGGCGACCGTGGCGGTGAAGTCAAAAGAAACGGCGGAAGATCAAATTATCGCGGCGGAAAGAATGATAAGTACGATAACGGTCGCGGCAAGGGCGGCAACCCTCGAGGTAAATACAAGGGGAAGCCACATCCGGGTAAGAAACACGATAACGGAGCTAAAGGTAATAATACGGGATATAAATCCGAGGATTAATACATCGGTGGGATATTGAGGATATCAGTGCAAAAATGTGGAAAAAAATATACAGAGCAGCAATCTTTGCTTGGCTGATTATTTTTAAATGTTGATGCGCTTATAAAAAATAAAAAAATACTTGCATTTTGGAAATGTGTATGCTATAATTAACGAGTTGTCGGCGCAGCGTGGATTTGTGCTGATGGTTTTCCGATGCATACGGGTTCTTCTTGCGGCGTGCATTTGGGGTTTGACGGTTGTTTGAACGCACCGTATTTATTACAAAGCGGGTATTCCTCTGGGCGCCTGTCGGCGTCGCACGAATGTCTGAAAATTCAGGAGGTTTTTTATTCATGAACGCAACAGAAGCATTGAAGTCAATTGCAGCAGACAGTATTAAGGCCGAGCCGCTCAAGTTTGAGATCGGTGACACGGTTAAGGTCTATGTTAAGATTCGCGAGGGCGAGAAGGAAAGAATCCAGATGTTCGAGGGTACGGTCATTGCACGCAGAGGCAGCGGCGTTTCCGAGACATTCACAGTTCGCCGCGTATCCTACGGCGTAGGCGTTGAGAGGGTTTTCCCCGTGAATGCTCCCGCTGTTGACAGAATTGAAGTGGTTCGCCACGGTAAAATCAGAAGGAGCAAGTTGTATTATCTCCGTGATCGTGTCGGCAAGGCTGCAAAGGTCAAGGAGCTAATCAAGAAGTAATTCTCTGTGCTGCTTTGTTTGGCATGAAAAAGTTAGAAAGGGGCGCTGTAGTCTTAGCAGTGTCCCTTTTTGAATTTTTAGTAAAAACATGAAAAAATTGTAATAAATATCTTCCAATAAAGATAAAAAGGTATTATAATGTTCAGGACGCTAATACAATAATGACGGGCTTTCCCGTCGTGCGGAGGTATAAAAATGAGTAATAAAAATGCAGAGGAAAAAAAAGTCGGAGGTTTTGTGGTTGAGATTTATGAGTGGTTGGAGGCAATAGCTTTCGCGCTCGCGATCGTTGTTATTCTCTTTACTTTCGTTTTCCGTGTGGTAAGCGTATCGGGTGAGTCAATGATGCCAACGCTTATGCCCGACGACAGGGTCATACTAAACAGCCTTTTCTTTGCGCCCAAGAACGGAGATATCGTGGTTATTACACAGCCCAATTCTCACGACAATGAGCCGCTTATCAAGAGGGTAATAGCCGTAGAGGGGCAGACGATCTCTATTGACGCGGAAAATGACACCGTTACAGTGGATGGTGTGGTGCTTGATGAGGATTATATTCTTGAGGAGGATTTGCAGCGCGAGGGTGACGCATATGAATATCCGCTAACCATTCCCAAGGGCAAGGTGTTCGTGATGGGCGACAACCGAAACGATTCGTTCGACAGTCGCTCGGAAGGTCTGGGTTTAGTAGATGAGGATTATATCATGGGAGAGGCTATTTTCAGAATTTACCCCTTTGAGAAAGTCGGAGGTCTGAACTGATGAGTGACTTTGGCTCAGCAGGCTCTCAGAATATCCAATGGTATCCCGGGCATATGACAAAAACGCGCCGTCGAATTGAGGAATGTCTCAAGTTAGTGGACGGCGTGGTTGAGATAATCGACGCGCGGATACCCATGAGCAGTCGAAATCCCGAAATAGACGATATAACGGTCGGCAAACCTCGGATAATTCTGCTCAATAAGTCTGACATTGCAGACGGAACTTCCACCGCAAAGTGGATAGATTATTTCGCAAAGAAAGGCGCGCGCGCTATAGCCTGTGATTGCAAAACGGGCAAGGGGCTGAATAACTTTGCCGGTGAGGTGAGAAAGCTGCTTGCAGATAAAATCGAGATTTGGAAATCCAAGGGTATGGGCGGCAGGAGCATAAAACTGATGATTGTCGGAATACCAAACGTCGGAAAATCCTCATTCATAAACAGAATGGCAAAGGGCGGCAAGGCCAAAGTTGCGGATCGTCCCGGCGTGACCCGAGGCAATCAATGGTTTACCATAGGCGGCGGCATAGAATTGCTCGATACCCCCGGCGTGTTGTGGCCGAAATTCGACGACATGGATGTCGGGCGGAAGTTGGCGTTTACAGGCGCCGTAAAAGACGCTGTTGTCGACATAGAGATGCTTTCCCTTGATTTGCTCAAATACATGAGCGTTTATTATCCGCAGAGGCTGTGCGAGCGTTACAAGCTGGATTCCGCAGAGGGAATGGAGCCCCTTGAACTTATGGAACTTATAGCTAAAAAACGCGGAATGATAATGCGTGGCGGAGACTGCGATTATGAGCGCGTTTCGGTTATGCTGCTGGACGAATACCGAGGCGGCAAACTGGGAAGAATTACGCTGGAATTGCCGTCTGAATGTGTGAATAAATAAACATACCGGGGGGTCTTTCAGTTGCCTAAAAGAACGGAAAAAGAGCCTGTAGATTGGCTTAAATATGAAAATCAGGCGTATGAACACGGCAGCTTGGTGATATGTGGTGTTGACGAGGCGGGGCGCGGCCCTCTGGCGGGTCCTGTGTTTGCTGCGGCCGTTGTGCTCCGAAAGGGACAGATAATCGAGGGCGCAAACGATTCAAAAAAGCTCAGTGAAAAGAGACGAGAGGCATTGTTCGATGTGATATGTAGGGAAGCTGCCGATTACTGCATAGCCTCTGTAGATGAATCTGTCATAGATGAGATAAATATATTGCAGGCAACCTATCTTGCTATGTCGTGCGCGGTAGAGGGGCTTAAATTCAAACCGGATATGTGCCTCATCGATGGCAACAGAAAGCCCCCGCAGATTGAACAGCAATGCCAGACCATAGTAAAGGGCGACGGTCTCTCGGTGAGCATAGCCTGTGCGTCAATATTGGCCAAAGTGAGCAGGGACAGATTTATGCTTGAGCTGGATAAACAATATCCGGAGTATAATTTCGCCAAACACAAGGGCTATGGCACGCAGCTTCATATTGATATGCTTAGACGGTATGGCGCGTCTCCTGTTCATCGCAGGAGCTTTCTCAAAAAGATAGACGGAATTCCCGAATATAGAGGGTGATAACTCTTGAATATAGGTGCAACGGGCGGCGCGGGTGAAGACGCGGCGCTCGAAGTTTATATGGAGAAGGGCTTTGAGCTTCTAGAGCGCAATTTCCAGACGCGTTACGGTGAGATTGATTTAATTTTGAAAGATGACAGATATCTGGTGTTCGTCGAGGTTAAAACGCGCACACCACATTCGCATATGGGCGGAGTTGCCGCCATGACGCGCGCTAAAAAGCAAAAAATTTTCAAAACGGCTCTGATATATATGAAATCGGCTAAATTCAATTTGCAACCGCGTTTTGATATGGTTGACATTGCAGGACACTGGACGGTGTTTGAAGAAGAGGAAGTTTTTGTTACAGACAGGCTGACGGTCTACAAAAACGCTTTCGGTTCGGAGGTCTATGATGGATTTATTTGATTTGCATTGCGACACGGCGTTTGAATGTGCGGCAAGACTCGATAATGTCGATATCGTGCACGGCGCAAGACATATTTCGCTTGAACGCGGAGGATACCTTGGCAATTGGCGGCAGGTGTTTGCTGTTTTTATGCCCGACGAATATCGCGGTGTGGCGGCAATCAGGCATTACGAGCTTGTGCGCGATTACATATACAGACAGTCGGAGTTCTTTGGCGATAAATTTCGTATAGTGAAAAACTTCGATGAATTTCAAAAGGCAGATTCCCGCTGTTCAGCGATAATTTCAGTGGAAGGCGGTTCGGCATTGGCGGGTATATTGGAGAGGGTTCAGTCGCTGTATGACGACGGAGTTCGGCTGATTACTTTGACGTGGAATGGCTCCAACGAGCTGGGCGATGGAATACGCGTGGAAAAGGGCAGAGGTTTGACGAAATTCGGACGTGATGCAGTTCTCGAGATGAATCGCCTGCACATGGCAGTGGACGTTTCGCATCTCTCTGACGCGGGATTTTACGATGTGGCCGAAATATCACAAGTGCCCTTTTTGGCCAGTCATTCCAATGCACGCGGGATTTGTAAAAATCTCCGTAACCTCACTGACGACATGATAGACATTATAGCCGGGCACGGCGGAATTATAGGGCTTAATTTCTTCCATGATTTCCTGTGTGACGATGGCGAAGCACACATTTCGGATATAGTGAAACACGCTGAATATATGCTGTCGCGTGGCTGTGAGAATTGTCTGTGTCTGGGCAGCGACTTTGACGGCTGTGAGATTACATCCGACATGACAGGTATTGAGTCAATGACGGATTTGTACGAAGAATTTCTGCGGCTCAATTACAGCGAAGAACTGGTGCGCGATATTTTTTATAATAATGCGTACAATTATTTTGAAAAATATATTTTTTAAGGACGGTTTTAAAGCATGGGTAATTTTATCAACGGAATTGAGGAAAAGCAATTTAAAAAAATAGATGGCGGCGTGTGTGCGGCTCTGGGATTTAGGGCGAACGGCCTCAATTGCGGACTTAACAAGGATAAAAATAAAAATGACCTCGGCTTGGTAATAAGCGACGTTCTGTGCAATGCCGCGGCAGTATACACCACCAACAAGGTCAAGGGCGCGCCGCTTCTGGTGACTAAGCGTCATTTGGCGGCAACCGGCGGCAAGACTCGCGGATTCATAGTCAATAGCAAGAATGCCAACACTTGCAATGCGGACGGCGTGGAAAAGGCCGAGAAAATGTGTGAGCTGGCGGCGAATGTATTGGGTTTAAGTGCGGACGAAATTGTGGTTGCCTCAACCGGTGTCATCGGTGAAACCCTACCCATTGAGCCTATTGCACACTATGTCGATGAGCTTGTGGCGGGACTTGCCGTTGAAAATCATCGGAAGGCTGCCAATGCTATTATGACAACTGATACAATCATAAAAGAGATTGCGATTGAATTCGAGGCTGGCGGCAAGCTGTGCAGAATAGGCGGCATGGCAAAGGGAAGCGGAATGATTCACCCCAATATGGCTACGACGCTCAATTTTATCACAACAGATGCGGCTGTTTCTTCCGAGATGCTGCAAAAGGCGCTTTCGGACGTGGTCAAGGTTACATACAATTGTCTCAGCATTGACGGCGATACTTCTACCAATGACTGTGTGCTGCTTATGTCAAGTGGTCTGGCTGGTAATTCGGAGATCGATGTCGAAGGCGAGGACTACAATAATTTCAAATCGGCATTGTATTTCGTTATGATGAATATGACCAGAATGCTTGCCAAAGACGGCGAGGGCGCCACTAAGTTGATTGAATGTGCCTGTGCGGGCGCTCCCGACCTCGAGACAGCAATTACCGTTGCTAAAAGCGTTATTCGCTCGCCTCTGCTGAAATGTGCCATATTTGGTGAAGATGCAAACTGGGGAAGGATTCTTTGCGCGATAGGTTATGCCGAGGCTGATTTTGACATAGATAAGGTTGACGTTGATATATCCTCGGCGGGCGGAAAAATTGCCGTTTGCAGGAACGGCGCAGGCGTTCATTTCTCGGAGGATACCGCAAAGACAGTGCTTGCAAAAGACGAGATCCGCATTGACATCGACCTCAATCAGGGAGATTATTCGGCTATGGCTTGGGGCTGTGACCTCACATATGATTATGTTAAAATAAACGGCGATTATCGCACATGATTTGAATTGAAGTGAAACGCATGGAAAAAAACAGCTATAAATTTTTTCAGAATACCCAGTGCAAGTATTTCCCATGTCACGACAATGTGGGTGAAAATTTCAACTGCCTTTTCTGCTACTGCCCGCTTTACGCTTTGGGTGACAAATGCGGGGGAAATTTTGTCTATCTTCCAAGCGGTGTTAAGAGTTGTGAACATTGCAATATTCCACACTGTGAGGGCGGATACGAGCATATAATGGGAAAAATAAATGGGATTACAGATATGGCAAAATTAGTTTGAGTAATATTACAACAAAATAATTGTTGCAGCCGCCTACATATGAATTGTGGGGCGGTTGCTTTTTTTTGGAACTATGACATAATGTAGTCATAGTTGATGTGATATTATATGAAGCAGGGGGATATAATGAAAATCGATCGCCTTATGGGAATAGTAATTTATCTGCTGAATAACGGAAAAACATCGGCACAGGTTCTCGCCGGTAAATTTGAGGTATCACCCAGAACTATTGTGCGGGATATCGCAACATTGGAACAGGCGGGCATACCTGTAGTGCCAACTTGTGGCGCGGACGGCGGCTATCAGATTTTAGATACATATGTGATGGACAGGCAGCTTGCTGATAATCAAGATTACAGCTTGATTTATACCGCGTTGAAAGGACTGGCAAGCGCTTATGACAACAAGGATATAGAACGCACCATAAACAAGATTAGTTTAATGCCGAAAAAGAACAGTTGTGTGGCGCTTGATTTCAGTGCCGCCCACGAAAACCGCAGTACAAATAAGCAAATTCAAATGCTTGAGGATGCTATAGAAAAGCGGAAAACGGTTGAATTTGAATACACCAACAGTGAAGGAATGTGCAAGACAATTCAGACTGATCCCGTTGGCGTGGTTTACAAGTGGTACAATTGGTACCTGATAGGATATTATGAAAAATATGCAGATTACTGCATGTTCAAACTGGTAAGAATGCAAAGTCTGAGAATGGGCCACAGGGATATTGTCGTGCAACATTCTTTGCATGAGGCACTTAGAAGCTGCGGTTATTCACCCAATTCAAAAGAATAAATGACGACGAGTAAAATCACGCGGAGACTATTCTTTTGCTCTACAACGAAATGATTGCGTTTTTCTTTGCGTGGAGTGTTAAAAGGCGTGCGCCCAGCGGATATCGAAAAAATCTCAAGCCCGTCTACAATTTATAACAATTTTAAAAGTTAATGTTAAAAATAGTTAGATAAATTATTGATTAATCCTCCGCTTTATGTTAAAATGAGTGACAGAAACGGAGGATTAATTATTATATGAAAGAAATTGACAAAAAGTATATTCTGGCTCTTGACGAAGGTACGACTAGCGCGAGAACAATACTCTTCGACAAAAATATGAATGCGCTCAGCATTGCGCAGCAGGAATTTCGTCAGATTTATCCTGAGCCGGGTTGGGTGGAGCATGACCCTATGCAAATATACGCAACTCAATACGCATCGCTGACCGAGTGTATTGCCAAGAGCGGAGTTTTGCCCGAAGAAATAGCGGGAATAGGAATCACCAATCAGCGCGAGACA
Organism: uncultured Clostridia bacterium; assembly: GCA_947581635.1. Taxonomy (GTDB): domain Bacteria; phylum Bacillota; class Clostridia; order Oscillospirales; family Acutalibacteraceae; genus RUG762. Next base: position 265,312 of record CANPVE010000002.1, read on the forward strand.
GCCATTGTTTGGGAGAAAAGTACTGGTAAACCGATTTATAACGCAATAGTGTGGCAGTGCAGAAGAACAGCGCAAATTTGCGAACAGCTTGAGCGTGAGGGATATGGTGACTACATTCAGAGTACCACGGGATTGAAAATAGACGCGTATTTCAGCGGAACAAAAATTAAGTGGATACTCGATAATGTTGAGGGTGCACGTGAAAAAGCGGAAAGGGGAGAACTGCTTTTTGGCACTGTGGATACATGGCTGGTTTGGAAACTCACCGACGGCGCGGTTCACGTCACCGACATGACCAATGCCTCCCGCACCATGCTTTATAACATCAATGCGTTGGAGTGGGACGCTGAGTTGTGCAGTAAGCTCGGAATACCCATGAGTATGCTGCCCGAGGTAAGAAGCAGCAGCGAGATTTACGGATACATGAATCTGATGGGCACGAGTGTGCCAATTTGCGGAATTGCAGGCGATCAGCAGGCGGCGCTTTTCGGACAGGGCTGTGTTTCGGAGGGGGATTTGAAGATAACCTACGGTACGGGCTGTTTTCTGCTTGCCAATACCGGAAATAAGCCTGTTTTCAGCCGCCACGGACTTGTTACCACTATTGCGGCGACTCCAAAGGGCAAGCCCGTGCAATATGCGCTTGAGGGAAGTGTTTTCACAGGCGGGGCAGTTATACAGTGGCTCCGCGATGAGATGCAGCTTATTCACGATTCGGCCGACAGCGAGTATTTTGCAAAAAAGGTAAGCGACAACGGCGGAGTTTACATTGTTCCGGCATTCACCGGATTGGGAGCACCGCATTGGAATATGCACGCGCGCGGAATTATCACGGGGCTGACGCGTGGCGCGGGCAGAAATCACATAATTCGTGCGGCGCTTGAATCAATAGCGTTCCAGTCTGACGATGTAATTCGAGCCATGCGCTCTGATACGAACGGAAAGATAAAACTGCTCAAAGTTGACGGCGGCGCATCTGCAAACGATTTTCTTATGCAATTTCAGGCGGATATATCGGATCTGGATGTGGTTCGCCCATGTCAGAAGGAGGCGACCGCGGCAGGTGCGGCATATCTGGCGGCGATTGCCGTTGGATTTCTTTCTGACGATTATTTGCGTAACGGAACGGAGTTAAATGCAGTATTTAAGACTGATATCACAGATGATGAAAGAGAAAGACTGCTGAGCGGATGGCGCACGGCGGTTTCCGCTTGTATGGGGTGTCTATAATGAATATTAATGTAATCGACAGGGAATTTCCGTCTACCGATGGAACGCATATGTTAAAAGGAAAATTATATATTCCGGAGGGAAAACCTCGGGCAATTCTTCACGTCGTGCACGGAATGACCGAGCATATAGGAAGATATGACGCGTTCCTCAGAGAAATGGCACAAGCAGGATATGTTTGCGTAGCGTATGATAATTTGGGACATGGTCTTACCGCCAAAGACGACAGCGAACTTGGATATATTGCCAAAAGCGGCGGTTGGAAAATTTTGGCGGACGATGTAAATTCCGTTGGCAGTTCGATCAAGGGCGAATATGTGGGAATACCTTATTACCTCATGGGTCACAGTATGGGTTCGTTTATCGTTCGCCTTGTCGCGGCAGATTATCCGAATCTGGCGGATAAATTGATTGTTATGGGAACGGGCGGGCCTAATCCTGCTTCAAAAGCGGCTCTGGGAATAATTGACTTAATCAAATTGTTTTTCGGAGATAAGCACATCTCTCCGACGATTGAAGGTCTTGTATTCGGACAATATAACAAAGGCTTTGGCGACCGCTCAAACGGAGACTGGCTCTCTAAAAATCCGGAGGTGCGCAGAACTTATAATGCGGACAAGTTTTGCAGTTACCACTTTACGGTGAGCGCAATGCATGACTTAATAAAGCTGAATGATGTGACAAATTCTCCTAAGTGGTTTAAGAAAATCGACAAAAGCCTGCCGATATTGCTGCTGTCGGGCGCTGACGATCCTGTGGGGGAGCATGGTAAAGGCGTGACGAAGGTGTATGACAGATTGAAAAAGGCCGGGGCAAATGTAAAAATAAAGCTTTATGAAAATAATCGCCACGAGATTCTTAACGACAGCGCCAGAGGACAGACTATAGAGGATATTAAGCAATTTTTGGGCTGATAATTTAATTTAAGTTAGTGAAATAGAATTACCCGCTCACAGGATATCAAATCTCTATGAGCGGGTAATTTTTGTCTTTATCAGTATTCTGATGCCTGCTGTGACTTATTCCACATAGAATACGTGGCCGTCTTTTCGCTCGGCCGGCGCAGGCAATTCACCGTCAGTATATCCGAGCGCACAGTGACCTATTCCTTCGTATTCGCCTTCAATTCCGAGAGATTTGAGCAGATCTTTGTATTCTTCCATTTCAAATTCTTCCTTGGCGCGGTGAATCCAGCAACTTCCGATGCCGAGAGTGTGGGCGGCAAGCATGAGATTACCCATTACAAGACTGCCGTCGTAAATGTGCGTGGGCCAATCTTTCTCTGCCAGTACGATCAGCAGTACCGGCGCGCCGTAGAACGGATCGAAGTCCTGTGACCATCCCCCTATCTTGCAGTTGACAGCGGAAATTTTGTCTCGCAGTTCCTTGTTGGTGACGGCAACTATAATGGAGGCTTGATGTCCTCTACCATTCGCCGCGTAAAGACCCGCTTCTATAATTTTATCAATGATTTCCTTCGGAATCATGTCGGGTTTGAATTTTCTGATACTGCGTCTCTCCAGCATATCTTTTATAGTTTGATTCATAATGCTTTCATTCTCCTTATTGCTAATTGTCTGTGGAATAAATTGTAACACGTTTTTTGCTTTAATGCAAGGTAGCGATAATAATTTAATAATATATATTAATTAAAAGTGTGCAAAAGGTATAAAAACAAAAAAAGTCGAAAAAAAATAAAATTAAAGCTTGACAAAAGGGAAGGAGTGTGGTAATATAGTGAAGCTGTCGCGGAG
>CANPVE010000003.1 GCA_947581635.1 uncultured Clostridia bacterium
TTGACAATGGCCTCGCGCAGAAAGTCATATCCCTGCCCATGCTCGGGTCCGTAGCCGCGGAAGGTTTCTTCCACGCCCATCTCGTCGCAGGCCCTTTTTATAGCATCAACCACGGCGGGTGCAAGCGGCTTGGTGACGTCGCCTATGCCGAGGCGTATTATCGACTTGTCGGGATTTGCCTGAGTGTATGCGGCGACTCTCTTGGCTATGTCGGAAAAAAGATAGCTCTGTGGGAGCTTAACAAAGTTTTCGTTGATCTGGAACATTTTAAACTGCCCCCGTTTATTATTTTTAATTATCAAATATTTAAATAATCCCAAATCGGGAATTAGTGTATTGTTTTGCTTAGTTTGCCGCTCAATTTTGTGATTCGGACGTCAAGAACAGCTTTGCGTTTAGAATTCGCCCAACGTCTTGCCCTCAAACACGAAAGAGGCGGGGCCTGTCATATAAACCGTATCCTGTGCGCGATCCCACTCTATCATCAGGTCGCCGCCGCGAAGCCTGACATTTACCGCGTCACTTTTCACACGCCCATTTATTATACACGCGACAGCGACGGCACACGCGCCTGTGCCGCAAGCCCATGTTTCCCCCGAACCGCGTTCCCACACCCGCATTTTCACCGTGCTTTCGTCTATAAGCTGTACGAATTCGGTGTTGACGCGGTCGGGGAATATCGGGTCGTTTTCAAATGCGGGTCCTGTTTTCTCAAGATCCAATGCGTCAACATCGTCAACGAACACAACGCAGTGGGGGTTGCCCATTGACACGCAGGTTATGCTCCAAACACCTCCGCCCACCGAGACTTCCCGTGCTATTATGCTTTCGCCGTCCAGCTTGACGGGAATCCGAGAAGGTTCCAGAATGGGAGCGCCCATATCCACCCGAACCGCCGTAACTTCTCCGTTCTCCACAGTGAGATTGGCAGTCCTGACGCCTGCGAGCGTATCTATCTTCAGTTCGGTTTTCTGAGTGAGACCTTTTGCATACACATATTTAGCAAAGCAGCGTATGCCATTGCCGCACATTTTGCCCTCGGAGCCGTCCGCGTTGAACATTCTCATCTTGAAATCGGCGGTATCTGAGGGACATATCAATATTATTCCGTCGGAGCCTACGCCGAAACGCCTGTCGCTCAATTTAATTGAAGCCTGCACGGGGTCAAAAGCTATACCTTCCATACAGTTGACATAGATATAATCATTGCCTATGCCGTGCATTTTTGTGAAATTCATGGTGACACTCTCCAATCTTACAAAAAAGGGAATAGCAGATTAACTGCTATTCCCCAATCGGAATAACCGCGAAAATAACTGTTGTGTTTTCATTGATAAATTGAGAGTTTGACAAGCAAAAAGAAACACAAATCATTATCACAATACTCCATTCAAAATTTTTCGGGCGACTTCCACTAGCGCTTCACCCGAATCCATGCTTCTCTTTTGCATGAAACGGTGAGCGTCAGGTTCGGTCATATTATTTCTTTCCATAAGCAGCGACTTAGCCTCGGATATGATTTTTTTCTCGTCCTCTGTGCGCTCGGGGGGTTTTGAACTTCTCGGAACGCCGCCCTGTTCCATCAGCATCTCCAGCGTCGCGAGCAAATTGCCGCGATTGATGGGTATATCCAAGCACACCATTCCTGAACCGCGAAACACCGCGCGTTGTCTGGGCGACAAAAGAACCACCATCTCAAAGTTGTCGGGCTTTATCTTGTAAAGCTCTGAAGCGGTCATATCGCTCATTGCGTACGAGCACAACAACACACCTCCGCTGCCGTAAATGCGATTGGCAATATGTAGCGCGGAAGCGCCCTTGGTGGCGATTCCCAACACGGACACACCGGCGGAGGCAAGACATTGTGACAGCTTATCGCACATCGAGCTGTCCTTACAGGCAACAATTACACCGTTCAAAAGTCAAGACCTCACACAATCAAGTCAACAATACATCAGATTGCTAATTAATATTTTAATGTCATATCAGCTAAAAGTCAACAGATTTTTTTCAAAAAAACAGGCTGCCCACGACACTTTTAAAATAATTTGAAAAACATCCGTCGCTGTTTAATTTAAGTTGTACAATATGTATAAATATGGATTTGTGCAACTAAAATGCTGCACCGGTCACGGCTCAGAAAAGCCTGCTCAAAAAAACAATCAGCGCGGCGACGCCCACTGCGACCGCGCAGAGTGCCGCGAGCCTTCTCCTGAACAGAGCCGCGCGGCCATCGTCAAGCACTCGCGCTATCACCACCGTAAGGTTGTCTCCGCTGCCCTTGCGCAGAGCCTTTTCTATCAGCGCGTCGGCTATATCCTTAACGGGGCGACCCGAACTCAGGCTCGCGTATATTGCGTGGCTTTGGAGCACATCGGTTATACCGTCCGAGCATATGAGCAGCATATCGCCGTTTCGTATCGAGGTAAACTGCTCGTTTGGCTTTATCGCGCGTTTATTTTCCATTCCGAGATACTGCGACAGCTGATTGCGCACATACGACTGACTTGCCTGATATTCGGATATCACACCTACGTCAACCAGCGCCTGTGCGAAAGTCTGGGGCTTGCTCAGACGCTCTATGCCGTATTGATTCTTGTGATATATCTCGCTGTCGCCGAGATTGCAGGCGTAGACATAATTTGAGGCTACTACAAGCATTGATACGGTGGAACCCATCTTTTTACCGGTAGTTCTGCTGTGTTCGAGAATTCTGTCGTTTGCATCGAGGAGCATATCCTGCGCAAGCCGGGACGTTTCATCGGCGGAACCGCACAAGCTCAGAGCGTTGGAATAGTCAGCCACTGTGGAAACGCCTATCATGGCGGCCACATCGCCGTCGGCGTGTCCCCCCATGCCGTCGCAAACCGCCAACACATGAGTATTCATGCTGTCCACAGCCTCAAAGCGCTCGGCGGCTATATCGTAATGGTCTATATAACAGCCGTTCACATAAAAATTATCCTGATTGCTTGCTCTCTTCTGTCCGATATCTGTGACAGCCGCAATTTCAAGCGTTACAGGAATTCCCTTCATAAGCTCGTTCCCTCCTCTGCGGCAGCACTATTTTTCATAAGTGATACTACTTTATGACCATATAAACTATAACACTACACCCGAGCATTTGTCAAGTTTTTTGATACTTCATATTTTAACAGGGCGCGCCGTATTTTGTTATCGCACATTCTTTGGTATATACAAGTATTCACGCGTTAATCTTCAGTTTAATATTGAACGTAAATTTTTCATTTCCTGTGCGGTCTGTTCACAGTCCAAATACGCATAGGAATATAGCGCAAATCCACCTGCATTTATCTCGCTGCTCCGTGAAAAAAGCACCTGATCTCTCATGATATTGTCGGAAGTCTGCCACTTGCCGCCATCGTTGTCCGAGCCCGCCTTGTACAGCGCCAGCCCTATATACAGCTTAACCTTATCGCAAGTGACCAGTCCGCGCCATTTACGGCACATAGGCTCAAACGGAGCTATAGTATTGTCATTTGTCCAATAAATCTGCGGTGCGAGATAATCTACATATCCCTCATTACTTGCCCAAGTCACCACGTCCGCTCCCGCACTCAGGCAATTTTCAACATTTCCCGCAGGGCTTATGCCGAACTCGCACGCGCTGTCAGCCTTCTTTACGGCGCTATAGACCGACTTTACAAGCGTGTTGATGTTCTGAGTGCGCCAATCAATCAGCGAGAGTTTGCCTCCGGCAGACGTATAACTCGAATAGGCTTCACTGTCGTCAAATGAATTGTCGGCGGCGGGATAAAAGTAGTCGTCCCAATGTATGCCGTCTACATTGTAATTCTCGACTATCTCCTTAACGCCGTTTACAATCAATTCGCGCACTTCGGGGATCGCGGGATTGTAGTACTTGCCTGACTTGTAATCTATAACCCAGTCGTCATTGTCGGAGCTGCCGTCGCCCCTCCATACTGTATATGGGTTGTCTTTTGAAAGCGACGGGGGAGTTTTGCCTGTGTCCAGCATAATCCTCAGAGGATTAAGCCACGCGTGAAGCTCCAGACCCTCTCGGTGGGCGGCCTCTACGGCATAGGCGAGCGGGTCAAATCCGTCGGACGGAGCCTTTCCCTGTTCTCCCGTCACAAGGTGCGACCACGGATAATACCCCGAATTATAAAGCGCGTCTCCAAACGGGCGGACATGGAAGTATATTGTGTTCATACCGTTTGCTTTGGCGCGGGAGACAATGCTGTCTATTTTCTCCTTGTTGACTCCGTCAAGCGACAGATACGCCACCCATACCCCGCGCATTTCGTCGTGATCTGCGGGTCTGCCGTATTGATCTACACCGTTTCCGTTGCGCGGCAGCAAATTGTCACCGCCGTCCCTGCCAAATCCTCCGCGGCTGATTATGTAGGGTATCGATGCTCCAACCATAACGGCAAACGTCAACAGGGCTATGATTACATAAAATTTTACTGATCTCCTCGAAGATTTTGCATTGTGACTTTTTATCACCTTCACAAAAAATTCCTCCGTTTCTCAATTGTGTGTCGAAGCAAAAAAGTCTTGACTTGACTTGTTAATTAGACTACTATTGTTATATGTTAGGGTGTATTGACGGTAAATAACTGTAAACAACGTAAAATGCCCCTAATTATATAAAAACAGGAGCTGATTAAAATGAGTCGAATTGATACGTTTCTCTCAATATGCGCCGTGATAATATTGGTCCATTTGGTTATAATAAACGCGTTTGCCGTATATCAAACCAAGCGCGATAAACAGCTTTCCAACGTGCCGAAAGAATCACCAAATTACTGGCGCATACCCGAATCACAGCTTATGCTGATATCCGCGATAGGCGGTTCGGTTGGAATGTATCTCACCATGAAAAAAATACGCCACAAGACCCGCCATCCTAAATTCATGGTGGGAATTCCAGTCATAATAGCGCTGCAAATTGCCCTCGCGGCGTTTATTTTATGGCTGAGGTTCTCGTGACACCCCCATCGCTAATCTATATGCGGACAGGCACATTTTTATTCAACCCCCGATCGCGGCGACAAACACCAATCTTACATAAGAATCCCGGCAGACTCTTTGCCGTCCGTCGGGATTCTTTGGTTCTGTCGTATATTTTGCTTTTCTACCGAATTGCCGATAAACCGGCGCTGCATTGATAAATTGAGTTCACCCCATATAGCTGCTGAGAAGGCTCATCAGTATCATAAGGCACATCGCCACACTGTTAGTTATCATGTGGCATATTACCGAACCCCAAAAGTTTTTGCACACATATGAGCACACCGCGAAGCCTACAGCCATTGGGATATACATTAGGATAGAAAGGAATTCGTCGGCGTTAAACGTGAGGTAGGTAGCTCCGCTAGCGTCCGTGGCAAAAAACGCGTACTGATATACGTGCATAAGCGCAAACAGAAAGATGGATATCACGAAGCCAAGCGATTTGATAAAGTAATTACTGCTCGCTGTCATGGATCGACACAAACCCGCCCTGAAAACCGATTCCTCAATTATGGGGGCGAGTATCACCGTGAGAAACACAAGTGTAAAAGGCTGCTGCACAACCATATCCATTACAACCTCGTTGTTTGTGGTCTGTTCAGCGCTCCCACGGATCATCATAAGGATTATCTGAACGATGTAGTTGCAGAATATAGACCCGATGTAACAAAGTATGGGAGCGACAATATACACGGCTTTGAATTCATTGAATAAATTTTTCATGTTTATCCAGAAGAACTTTCCGAAGAAGAAAACAAGCAGCGCCAATGTAACCAAATCAGTAAACAAATTAAGCTCAATGGAGCCGAAATTTGTACCAAAGTACCCGTTGACGTAAATTATCATCAGGCTGATTCCCGTCGCAATAAACTGCTCCGAAATAAAGAGCAAAACCATCACGACAGCGCCCTTTGCATTGAGCACAGCCTCTCCGAGCCGCCTGTCGGGGTGCTGCTGAATGCGGTAAAGCGACTTGAACATTTTTTGAAAACTCCTTTCAGATTAAACCAAGCGGGCTTGATTGTTTTATGTCGCTTGGCGATATATCGAATATCGTAATAATTATACCACCCAATTTAAGCCTTGTCAATAGCTGCTTTCAATTATTTGTAAATTTTGATATCCCGACAACGCATTTATCGGTTGACATAAATTATTTATATGATAAACTATTATACGAAAACTAATTCCAAATAGCCACGATGATTACAGGACGGTTTTACACATGATAAAAATTATGTTTGTATGTTTAGGGAATATATGCCGTTCACCTATGGCAGAATTCATATTCAAGCATATTGCAGCAGAGCGAGGCGGAGCATTCTTCGCGGCCTCGTCCGCCGTCAGCAGCGAAGAGGAAGGCAATTCGGTATATCCCCCTGCGGCGAGTATTCTGGCTCGTCACGGCATAAGCTGCGAGGGCAAAAGGGCTGTCCGATTCAATGCGCGGGATTATGAACATTACGATTACGTGGTGTGCATGGATACCCGAAACGTGCGCGCAATATGCCGAATGACAAACAACGATCCATTGGGCAAGGTAAGCAGGCTGTTGGATTTCTCCGACAATCCCCGCGATATATCCGACCCGTGGTACACGCGTGATTTTGAGACTGCCTACAGCGACATTTATGAGGGCTGCGAGGCTTTATACGATTATCTTATGAAGAAAGGGGCGGTTTCATGATATACGCGGCCATTCTGGCGGGCGGCCGTGGCACTCGCATGGGCGGCGGCCTGCCCAAGCAATTCCTTGAACTGCACGGCGAACCGATAATCGTACGCACCCTGCGCAAATTTGTAACCTGTGCGGCCATTGACCGGACCGCAGTATGCATTCCGGGACAATACCTTGAATACACGCGGGAATTGCTGGCAAAATATCCCGACATCTGCAAAGCCGTGGACATCATCGAGGGCGGCGGCGACAGGACGGGTTCGCTCGAGAACGCCTGTAAATTTTTCACTCAATCGGCCCAGCCGGTCGGCATTTCTGACGACGATGTGATAGTAACCCATGACTGCGTTCGCCCATTTATCACACATGAGATGATATTATCGAGTATTGACGGTGCAAGGAAATACGGCGGTGCAACCGCAGCCGTCGCCTGCGTTGATACAATTTGCGTGTCGGCGGAGGGCAAGGTCATAGACAGCGTCCCAAACCGCGCAGAGCTTTACAGCGTCCAGACTCCTCAAACATTCATGATGAGGGAATTCTGCGATATACTCGGCTCTCTGAGCAGTGAGGAAAAAAGCCGCGTTACCGACGCTTCTGCGGTGTTCCTCATGAGGGGACGCACCGTAGCCATATCCGAGGGCAGCCCTTCAAACATCAAAATAACCCACCCGAGCGATATCGCGCTCGCACAAAACATCGCCGAATAAAAGTTGAACCGTAAAAAAATTAACAATTTGTGTCTAATTTGTAATGGGATAGTGTGGTACAATTATCTTTCACGGTTATCGGGATTTTCGAGATCTTTAAGGATATAAAGAACAAGCCCCCCAAGGGCCGTATTTGTTGAATTTTAACTCGATATATTCTGTGAGTTCAAAAATTATACAGTAAAAAGGGGTTCGTATGGAAAGCTTAAAACTATTCGTTTCGGAACACAAAATTTTCAGAAAACAGCTTATAGAGCTTGCCAAGGCTGATATCATAAAGACATACCGGGGAGCAAGTCTGGGCTGGCTGTGGACGCTGATAAAACCGTCCATAACCATATTCGTGTATTTCTTCGCGTTTTCAGTGGGAATACGCGCTTCCAAACCCGTCACCAATCCCGACGGTGTTACGTTTGAATACTTCCTGTGGCTCATAGGGGGAATAATTCCGTGGTTCTATGTGTCGGAAATGCTCACCCAGGGCACGAGCTGTATAAAAAAATACAGTTATCTGGTCACCAAGATGAGATTTCCCGTTTCCACCATTCCGACATTTGTGAGTATCTCTAAAATGTTTGTGAATGTTTGTCTCACCGGCATAGTAATTGTGATCTACTGCTTGTATCGCCACTGGCCCAGCATATACTATTTGCAGCTCGTTTACTATATGCTGTGTCAATTCATCCTTTTCACTCCGCTGACGCTTTTCAATTCCACTCTGTCGATACTCAGTCAGGACTACGGCAATCTCGTCAAATCGCTCACCACGGCGCTGTTTTGGCTGTCGGGCATAATGTACAACGCTTCAAATGTTCACAATGTGTGGCTCAGACGTATGTTGAAAATAAACCCCGTCACATACATCTGTTCGGGCTATCGCGACTGCTACATATATCACGAATGGTTTTGGAGCCCGTCAAGATACAAATCGACGCTTGCGTTTTTCTTTATAGTTATACTGGTATGGTGCGCCAGCCTGTATATCTACAAAAGAACGCGCAAAGATCTGCCTGATGTATTGTAATACCATTGTTAAGGAGGAATTTTTGGAATGTCCGAGAACGTTAACAACCAAAGCTACGACAAAAATGAAACAGTTAAGACCGAGGCTGCTGCTGAGGCTGTCAATATTGAAGATACTCCCGAAATTGCCAAGCCGGCAATCTATCAACCGCCGGATACCGATGTGGTTATCAGGCTCAGTCACGTTACGAAACAGTTCAAGCTCTTTAAAAATAAAAAAAACCGCCTGATGTCGCTGTTCAGCAGCAAGGTAAACTACTCAATAAACACAGCCAATGATGATCTTACGTTTGAGATACGCCGCGGCGAGTCGGTGGCGTTTATCGGCAAAAACGGCGCGGGCAAGTCCACACTGCTCAAGATGATAACCGGTGTGCTTTTCCCCACCAGCGGCAAAATTGAGGTAAACGGAGAAGTGAGCGCCCTGCTTGAACTGACGGCGGGGTTTGACTCTGAATTTACCGGCCGCGAAAACATCTACCTGCGCGGACATATGCGCGGCATGACCGACGAGAAAATCCGCAGCTATGAAGATGTGATTGTGGATTTTGCGGATATAGGTGAATATATCGACCAGCCGGTGCGAACATACTCCAGCGGTATGAAAGCGAGACTCGGATTTGCGATAAACGCCAATATCGAACCGGAAATCCTTATCGTCGATGAGGCCCTCAGCGTAGGGGACGCCGCTTTTCGCAAGAAATGCAGCGAAATAGTCAACAGAATAATTTCCGAGGAAAATACCACACTGCTGTTGGTAACTCATTCCAGTATCATGGCGAAACAGTTCTGCAAGCGCGGCATAGTTCTCTATGACAGCAAAGTTTACTTCGATGGCGATATTGACGAGGCAGTGAGAGTATACGAGGAGGATATTCTTGGAGGCAAGCCGTCTCCAAAGCCAAAAGCTGATTCAATACTCAATTAATCGTAAAAACATTCGTGTAAATATATCAGGAATGAAACACACGGGCATATCTAACAATATATGACACGCAAAACGCGGCACATTGCAGGATTAAAATACAATGTGCCGCGTTTATTTTTTGCCGCTCTGCCTGTCCACTTGCGTAATTTTTTATTTTCAAAAAGTTTTATACTCAAGCTATAGAAGAGCAGGAAAAGTAATTCACTTATATAGCCAAATTACTTTCTTCAATCAAGTATAAAATATTTAAATTTAATTTCAGAAGGCGGTCTTAAAAATTGGAAAAGTCGTTCAATTTGATAGCGTTAATTCCCGAACTGACACAGAAACTCACTTTCCCTTATTTTTTCTTGCGGCATAACCCAAAGCAAATCATGCACCAAAGACTCGGCACTACCGCATATCCGGCATTTACCCGCCCGTGATTTAAAATTACATACGCTCCGCCCACAAAGGTCAACAACAAAAATACAATCCCAAGAACAAACGCTGCCTTTTTCATACTTCAATTCCACCCAAATACCGATTTATCAGACTATGCGGGGCTTAATATAAAAACTGAACAGCAATTTTGACAGCCATTGTGTCAAAATTGTTGTTCAGTCATGGTCGAGATGACAGGATTTGAACCTGCGGCTTCTGCGTCCCGAACGCAGCGCTCTACCAAACTGAGCCACATCTCGACGTCTATATCAACTTAGCCCAATTATTCTATCACATAAAATCCGATATGTCAATACAAAAATGAAATTAAATTTTTAATTAAAAAAACTGCCCTTAATTTTTAATATTATCATGCCGCTTTTCTTTGCAATTTTTTCTGTAATATGTTATAATAAAATATACTCAGCAAAAATTTACAGGTGGTGTTTTACGATATGGGAGAAATGTCACCCATGATGAAGCAATATCTTGAAATAAAGGCTCAAAATCCCGACGCGCTGCTGTTTTTCAGACTCGGAGATTTTTACGAGCTCTTCTTTGACGACGCGAAACTGGCGTCAAAGGAACTGGATCTTACGCTCACGGGAAAAATCTGCGGTATGGACGAACGCGCACCCATGTGCGGCGTTCCGTTCCACTCCTATGAATCCTACGCCGCCCGACTGGTGGAAAAGGGCTATAAGGTTGCCATCTGTGAGCAGCTCGAGGACCCCGCCACGACCAAAGGCCTGGTAAAACGCGGCATTATCAGAATAATTACGGCCGGAACCATAATAGAAAATTCCATGCTGGACGAGAGCCGCAACAACTATATCGTTTCGGTGTGCTCTGCCGACGGCATAATAGGGCTGTGTGCAGCCGACGTGTCCACTGGCGAGCTGAACGTCACTCAGATAAGCGGCAATTCCGCCGTTCAGAAGCTGTGTGGAGAGCTTGGGAAGTTCGAGCCTCATGAAATTTTGATAAATTCAGATACTCTCAGCCTGAGCGGATTGGATAAATTCATAAAGAACCGGCTTAACGCCTCACTCGAACTGCTGGAGGACGAGAAATTTGACTATGACAATGCTGTCGCCACAGTTAGCGTTCAGTTTGCCCCAAGTGAAATAGAAAATTCTCACCTTATGAATTATCATGTCACAGTAATGGCTCTGGGTGCTTTGATAAATTACATATATTCCACTCAACTCGCGGCGGAGGCCGAAGAAAATCCCGACGGTGCTGCGAAAATCGAGTGCTTTGAAAAAATAAATTACTACGTCGGCGATATCTACATGAATATAGACGTGTCCACACGCCGCAACCTTGAGCTTACCGAAACCATGCGCACCAAGGACAAGAAAGGTTCTCTGCTGTGGGTGCTGGACAAAACCAAAACTCCCATGGGAAAGCGCATGATTCGCAGCATAATCGAGAGACCACTTGTCAGCCCCGTCAAGATACAGGCGCGTCAGAACGCGGTTGACGAACTGTGCGGAGATTCCATACTGCGCGACGATATCATACAGGCGCTCCGCAGTATCAGCGACATCGAGCGTCTTATAACACGAATAGCCTACGGCTCCGCCAACGCGCGCGAAATACGCGCACTCGCCTATGCCGCCGAGACGCTGCCCACTGTCAAACAGGCGATCAAGGGCATGAAGTCGGGCGAAATCAGAGATATATACAAGTCAATAGACACACTTGACGACGTGCGCGAGCTTGTGGAGCGCGCCATTGTGGACGAGCCTCCGCTCACCGTGCGCGAGGGCGGCATGATAAAACCCGGCTACTGCGACGATCTGGACGTGCTCCAGGGCGACATGAGCGGCGGCAATGAATTCATAGCTTCAATCGAGGAATCCGAGCGCAAGCGCACGGGGATTCAGCGGCTTAAGGTGGGCTACAACCGCGTATTCGGCTATTACATCGAAGTATCCAACGCCTCAAAAGACCTGGTGCCAAAAGAATACATACGCAAGCAGACGCTTACCAACTGCGAACGATATATTACCGAGGAACTCAAGGAGATGGAAGGTCGGGTTCTGGGTGCGCGCGACAGGATAGTAAAGCTCGAATACGACCTCTTTGAGGACATACGCAAGAAGGTCGCCGCCTGTCAGACCCGCATACAACAGACCGCAGACGCCATAGCGCGCCTCGACGTGTGGTGCTCGTTCGCCGAGGTAGCCGTTCGCAGAAATTACACACGTCCATTGGTAAACACATCGGGCAAGATCGTGTTGAAGGACAGCCGACATCCTGTTGTAGAGGCGGTTTCCGACGAGCAGTTTGTTCCAAACGACGTTTACCTCGACAACAATGATAACCGCGTTGCCGTCATAACAGGTCCAAACATGGCGGGCAAGTCAACATATATGAGGCAGGCGGCAATAATCACACTTATGGCGCAATGCGGCAGCTTCGTTCCCGCGAGCAGCGCAGAAATCGGAGTTGTGGACAGCATATTCACCCGGGTTGGCGCGTCAGACGATTTAGCATCGGGGCAGTCCACGTTTATGGTAGAGATGAACGAGGTGGCCTATATCCTCGAAAACGCCACGGCGGACAGCCTGCTGGTACTTGACGAGATAGGACGCGGCACATCTACATTTGACGGAATGAGCATAGCGCGCGCCGTG
The DNA here is from genome assembly GCA_947581635.1 of uncultured Clostridia bacterium. Taxonomy (GTDB): domain Bacteria; phylum Bacillota; class Clostridia; order Oscillospirales; family Acutalibacteraceae; genus RUG762. The sequence goes on from CANPVE010000003.1 coordinate 12,409, forward strand.
CTTGAATTTGTGGCAGATAAGAAAAAACTTGGCGCGAAGGCGCTCTTTGCCACACATTATCACGAGCTCACCGAACTGGAAAATACGATCAAGGGCGTGAAGAATTACTCCGTCGCGGTCAAAAAGCGCGGCGAGGATATCACATTTCTGCGACGCATAGTGAGCGGCGGCGCCGACAGAAGCTACGGTATAGAGGTGGCAAAGCTCGCGGGCATTCCCGACACGGTTGTCAGGCGGGCGCGTCAGATACTTAAGGAGTTGGAAAGCGGAAACACCGATCGCCCGAAGGCAGCGGAGAGGGAGCAGCAGACCGCCATATCGTTCACCCCTCCGGGGGAGGCCGAGGCAATATTCAGGCTTAAAAATCTGGACATAAACAACCTCACACCCATGCAGGCGATGCAGATGCTTGTGGATCTTTCAGAGCTGGTCAAATAAGACGTATGCTTTACGCGGTTTGGCAATTGCGGAATGACTTTTTCGCGGAATGTACGAAAGCAAGGAGCAAATCAATGAAAAGCATAAAATATTACGACATCGGGCTGAATTTGTTTTGCAGGCAATTCAGAGATCCCGAAAAAATCATCGCCGACGCTCGGTCAGAGGGCGTGACCTGTATTCTCACGGGCACGGACATGAGGGTAAATTATCAGGTGGAAAGATTTGTGCGAAGTCACGACGCTTACGGCACTGCGGGCATTCACCCTCACAACGCCGATTCCGCCCGAAAAGATGACTTTGTGAAACTCGAAGAAATACTCACCGGCAATCCCAAAATCGTAGCGGTGGGCGAATGCGGTCTGGACTACGACCGAATGTATTCAACAAGGGAAAATCAGCTGCGCTGTCTTGACCATCACATCATGCTTGCCGAAAAACTGGGCAAACCGCTCTTTCTGCACGAGCGCGATGCGGCGAAGGATTTTACCGCCCGCTTTAAAAGACACCCCGAGGTTTGCGCACGTTCGGTGGTACATTGCTTCACGGGAGACAGGAGAACGGTGGAGCAGTATTTGGAAATGGGTTTCAGCATAGGCATTACAGGCTGGATATGCGACGACCGGCGGGCAGACGCTCTGCGCAAAGCAGTTTCGGCGATTCCACTTGATCGCGTGCTTATCGAGACTGACGCCCCTTATCTCACACCGAGAAATATTCAGGGGCTCGACCGCACCAACGTACCTCAAAACATCAAATACGTGGTGCGTCAATTGGCAGAATACATGGAAGTATCAGAGCAGGAGCTTACAATTCGCGCAAAGGAAAACACCGAGAGAATTTTTTTATCGGGATTGATTTAAAATAGTCAGATTGATAGAGGTGAAACTTTAACCATGGGAAAAGTGAGACTTCTGGATAAACACACGGCCGAGTTGATAGCGGCGGGAGAAGTGGTGGAACGCCCGTCATCGGTTGTGAAAGAATTGGTGGAAAACTGCATCGACGCGAGAGCCACCGTCATAACGGTAGAGATAAAACACGGCGGAGCCTCCTACATTCGCGTTACCGACAACGGCGAGGGCATTTCACCCGAGGACGTTCCGACAGCCTTTCTGCGTCATGCCACCAGTAAGATACGGGTGGGCGAAGATTTGGAAAGCATATCGACGCTGGGCTTTCGCGGCGAGGCGCTTGCGTCGATATCCGCCGTGTGCAAACTGGATCTGATATCGCGCACGGCCGATTCGGATGAAGGAATACATTACATGATAGAGGGTGGTCAAGAGACCGTCAACGAACCTATAGGCTGCGCGGTGGGAACCACGATAATAGTGCGCGAGATGTTTTTTAACACGCCCGCCCGCCGCAAATTCCTGAAATCCGACAAGGCCGAGGGCAACGCAATTGCCGCTATTATAGACAGAATGGCGCTTTCACACCCCGAGATATCGTTCAGATTTGTGCGCGATGGAAGGGAGGCGCTGCTCACCCCGGGCGACGGAAAATTGAAATCTTCGATTCACGCGGTGTTTGGCAGGGAATTCACCTCCGGACTGCTGCCCGTCAAGTACGAATACAATTCGGTTCGGGTTGAAGGTTTTATCTCCCGCCCGATAAATTCAAGGCCAAACCGCTCGATGCAGATATTCTTTATCAACGGACGGTATGTGCGCAGCCGCACCATGCAGAACGCGTTGGAGGAAGGCTGCAAAGGAGCCGTGATGATAGGCAAATATCCCGCCTGTGTGCTGGGAATCAGTCTCGACTGTTCGGCAGTGGATGTAAACGTACACCCCGCAAAGCTGGAGGTGCGTTTTACAGACGAGCATCCGATTTATGAGGCGGTATATTTCGCCATCAAATCTTCGCTCGCACAGTACGACGCGCCGCGAGATGTGGAACTTCCACATACGCGCACGGTCAATGTATCGCCTAATATGCGCGAGTATAGGGGTGTCCAGACCGCGCTTGGCGGTTCAGAACGCCCCCGCTCGGCGGCGAACCGCACTCAGCAGCTCAGCAATTCATATACAAATTCCGAGCCGAATCCGCCTGTGAATCAGAACAAAGCGGTTCGGGCGGATAACCGCTCCGCCGCGATTATGGTTGAGGATCGCGGCCACAATGCGGTGCGCGATCCCGGTATATCTGCGGTTTGCGCCATTCCCGGCAAAAACAGATCGACTGCCATGCCAATTCCGTCCACCCTCGGTCAGGCGGTTCGCGGTGCGGAACCCGAAATACACACAACCATTTCGCCTGAAAATCGCGGCGGACAGACTGTAGGAGAAGAACCCTCCGACGCGGCATTTGATTCAGGGATACGCGCACAGGACGTCGACGCCACGGTCAATGATATAAAATCTCAAGCCGAGAGCTTCATACTGCCGGACTACAGGATAATAGGCGAAATTTTCAACACATATATACTTATAGAATCCAATATGGAGCTAATTATGATAGACAAGCACGCCGCCCACGAGCGATTGATATTCGAGCGGCTCATGAAGAATATAGACAACCCCGAAAGTCAATTGCTGCTCTCCCCCATACCCGTAACGCTCGACAAGAAACAGTACAGCGCCGTAACAGAGAATTTGGAACTTCTGGCCAAAGCCGGATTTGAGGTGGAGGATTTCGGCATGGGCACTGTGCTTCTTCGCAGCGTTCCGTCAATTCTGTCAGGTGAGGACGCAGAGGGTGCATTTCTTGAAATAGCCGGTAAGTTGGGCGACAGGCTCAACGCCGTCACCACCGACCACATCGAGTGGATATACCACACCATATCCTGCAAAAGCGCCATCAAGGGCGGCGATAAAAATGTCGCCGCCGAACTGGCTGAGTTGGTGCTGACGCTCATCAATAACCCCGACGTGCGGTACTGCCCGCACGGGCGGCCAATTTATGTGTCGCTCAAACAGCGTGAAATAGAGAAATATTTCGGGAGAATACAGTCATGAGCGATAAATTGAAGGTTGCGGCCGTGGTGGGCGCTACAGCCTCGGGCAAAACGGCGTTATCGGTCTCGCTGGCTCAGAGGCTGAACGGCGAGGTAATTTCCGCCGACTCGATGCAGGTGTATAAAGGTCTGCGGATATCCACAGCCAAACCTACCGAAGAAGAGATGCAGGGAATCCCCCACCACCTGATCGATTTTGTAGAACCGGACGAGGAATTCTCGGTGGCGAGATACTGCGAACTCGCACATGAGGCAATCGCCGATATATCTGCGCGCGGCAAACTGCCAATAGTCTGCGGCGGCACAGGTCTATATGTAGATTCGCTGCTTGAAAATATAATATTCGCCAACATACCGCAGGACGCTCGGCTCCGTGACAGTCTCAACGCCGAATTTGACGAACTGGGAGGCGATGTGATGCTGCGAAGGCTGTCGGAATTCGACGCGGAAACCGCCGCGAAACTTCACGCCGCCGATAAAAAGCGCATAGTCAGAGGCATTGAGGTCTATACTCTCAGCGGCGTCACGCTCTCGGAATTCAACAGACGCTCACGCAGCTTTCCCGACAGATATGACAGTGTGATAATAGGCATAGGCTACCATGATAGACAAAAGCTCTACGATCGCATAAACCGCCGCGTGGATATGATGATTGAATCCGGACTCGTAGATGAAGCGAGAAAATTTTATTCGGAAAACCGCGGCAAAACATCGGTTCAGGCAATAGGCTGCAAAGAACTTCTCCCATACCTCGAGGGCAGAGAAAATTTAGACGGGGCTGTGGAGAGACTGAAACGTGAAACCAGAAGATTTGCAAAACGACAGTTGACATGGTTCCGTCGAAATGATAAAATAATATGGATATACGCAGACGAGTTCTCATCACATGACGAACTCGCGGAACAGGCGGCGAGTTTAATCCGCAAAGCATATTCAATTGGCAATCGGATTTAACTTTGGATCTGAGTGTGTTGCCTTTGCAGAATATATATTTAATTAGGAAATTATAAATCAATCAGTCAGAAGGAGGAAGCCTTAATGGCGCGGGACGATAAAAGCAAAAGCGCAGATAAAAACAGGAATACAAAAAGAAAAAGTACGAATTTCGATATAACGGGCGCCATTGCTTCCGTGGCAAATTCGCTGGGATTCAGAGCGAGGCGCGGCAAATCCGAATCCGTAAAACCCGTGGAGGAGCGCGCAACAGTCCCCGTTCGGTCAAAGGCCCCCTCACAGACCAGCGATTTTCGTGAAAGCCGTGTGGGAGACGTCCTCGATACCGCCGGAATGCCAAAGCCCAAACCCCCGTCTGTAAATTACAGAGAGTATGAGGATATGTACCTCCGAAACGGAAACAGGTCAGAAAGAGAATTTGACAAAACCGCCGGCGGGGATAAAGACATAACGTTTGGGGAACTGATGCGCCGACATACCGGAAATATTGGAATCAGGCTCGCACTCAGCGCGCTCGTTGTTATTGTTATAATATTTATCGTGTACCAGCTTTACCTGAATGTTTATACGGGCGTTAAAACCGAGACTGCGAGCATCACCACCTACTCCGAAACCATAGATGTGGAGGGCATAGCCATACGTGACGAGCAGGTGATAGACGGCAGTATGAGCGACTCGTCGGTAAACGCCGTCAAAAACGGAGAAAAGGTGCTGAAAGGTCAGCCTGTCATAAATATTTTCAGTTCAACCAAGGCGGCTGAAGCATATGAACGCATGGAAGAAATAGACAGACAGATATATGAGCTTGAGAGCATGGTCACGGCATCTGAGGACAGCGCCAATGCGGTTACAAACATCGAAAAGCTGATTGACGAACAGATGATTTTGTTGAGCGAATACACCGAAAAAAACGACTTAAGCAAGCTGGACGAGGTCAAAGGCGAGATATCCTACCTGCTTAACAAGCGGCTCGTGGCGATGAGAAAGGTAGAAAATTATCAGGACAGAATAGACCAGCTCACACAAGAAAAGAAGTCTCTCCAATCCACCTATTCACAGCAGCCCTCAACCATAAACGCGCCCGCATCGGGGTATTACGTCAGCTCTCCGGACGGCTACGAAGATCTTTTGAACACGTCAATGCTCAGCGAACTTACGGCCGATAAACTCAAAAGCATAATGTCACAGAAGGTATCAATTCCGGATAATTCCGCAGGCAAGCTGCTCAAGGATTTCGCTTGGTACATAGCCTGCCCCGTACCCGCAAAGGAAGCTGAGGATTATCTTGCGGAAGGTTCCGTCTATACGCTGATACTCCCCTACTCCGAGACTGGAAGTATGCAGGCTACGCTGGCTTATCTCAACGAGGGCGAAGGCAACACCTCTCTTGCGATATTCAAATGCGATTCGCTTTTATCGGAGCTGTGCAATATGCGCAGTCAGCCTGTCAAAATACAGGTGCGCTCGTACAAGGGGTTCAGCATAAAGAAAAGCGCGTTGCACGTACGCATAAAGGAAGTAGAGGAAACAGACGCGGACGGCAAAGTTACAGACACATACGACGACCGTTATCCGTGCGTATACGTCGTAGTTGGCAATCAGATATACGCAAAGCGTGTAGACATTCTCTACAACGGAGACAAATTTGTAATATGCAGTTCAAACAACCAGAACGGCAGCAACTATCTGTCGCTCTATGATGAAGTAGTTACCGAAGGGAAGGGCTTATATGCAGGAAAAATTATCGACTGAATGTGACGTGGAACTTCTGAGGCGTTTTCACGACGTAGAGGAGAACCTCAAGGTAATTCGGGAAAGGCTCGCTGAGGCTGCGATAAAATCGGGACGCTCACCCGAAGACGTCACCCTGATGGCGGTGACGAAGACCGTGCCTGTGGAGGTAATAAACCACGCGCTCTCGCTGGGCGTGGAATATATTGGCGAGAACCGCGTACAGGAGCTTAATTCCAAATACGATTCGCTTATTAAAGACAATAAGCACATTCACCTGATAGGACATTTGCAGACCAACAAAGTCAAGCAGGTAGTCGGCAGGGTGGAAATGATACAGTCGGTGGATTCCGAGCGCGTCGCCGAGGCAATTGCGTCAAGAAGCCGCGAATTGGGCATAACCACAGATGTGCTGGTAGAGGTAAATATAGGGCGAGAACAAAATAAGTCGGGAGTTATGCCCGAAGCGGCTCACGAGTTAATATGCAAAATCAGCGAATTTGATGGTATAAATGTACAAGGATTGATGGCTATTCCCCCCGCAGATTGCGAGATTCTACAAACAAGAAAATATTTTGAAGAAATATACAAACTCTTTATTGACATTGGCTCCAAAAAAACACATAATAGTAGTTATACAATGAGGTGTTTGTCGATGGGAATGTCCGCCGACTACGCCGAAGCTGTGTTGGAAGGCTCCACAATGGTTCGGGTGGGCACATCGCTTTTCGGCAGGCGCATCTACAGGTAATGTGAGTGAAAAACATTGACAATTAACACGGAGGTTTATAAAAATGGCATTCTGGAATAATAAAGCGAGAAGAAACAATGTATACGACGATGAAGGCACAGCCGAAGGTGAGTTTGAATATCAGAGTGATTTTGACGAACAGGAAGATGAAAGCGACGAATTCGGCGAGGAGCCGTATGTGGAGCGCAATTTCAACGAAACTCCGGCGCAGAGCGCTCCCGCGAGGAGACAAACCTACGCCGCCTCCCCAAAGTCGAATTCACCCTCGGAAGGCCGAGTGCTTAACATTCACGCCACAGCACAGCTTCAGGTCATCATAAGCAAGCCGGAAACTATCGAAGATGCGGAGGAAATTGCCGACAGTCTGCTGGAGAGAAACACCGTTGTTGTCAACCTCGAGAACACAAACAAAGAGGTAGGCAGACGAATTCTCGATTTTCTAAGCGGCGTCTCCTACGCAAATCACGGCGCACTCACAAAAGTCGCGCACGCCACGTTTATGGTCACGCCATATAACGTTGGCATCGTTGGCAAGGACGTTATAGGCGAGCTGGAAAACAGCGGCGTATTCTTCGGATAATCAAATTGGGAAACTCAGGCAAGGGCGGCGCCGCCGCCGGAGACAGTAAGCTTTTTAAGACGATGATGGAAGATGCGGCGGAACTTTGTGAAAGACGCAACTCCCCCGTTTTCACCGATTTTCTCACCGAAGAGGAGCAGGGAACCGCGTCAGCGGTTATGCAGGCTGCGCGGGCGAATTACCTGCTGTTCGGCGGCTGTGAGGACGCGGAAAGATGTATGCTGGGCGTGTTTCCGCCCTATGACGAACCCGACACGACGCTCTTCCCCATGGATTCGGTCACAGTGCAATGCAGGGCGTCGCAAAGACTGGAGCACCGAGCGGTGCTCGGTACGCTTATGGCACAGGGCATCGAGCGCAGCTGCATAGGCGACATATTGATTGAAGACGGTCGCTGCGTATTCTTTTGTCGCAGCACCGTGACCGGCGCGCTCATAAACGACATAGACAAAATTGGAGGCGTGGGCGTAAAGCTCACACGCGGACACGAGCAGCCGCTCCCCGCAGCACACAGCTTCAGGGAGATAACCGACACGATTGCATCAGCGAGATTGGACTGTCTGGTTGCAACGCTGGCGGGGATCGGGCGCGCTCAAGCCGAGCGGATTATCGCGGCGGGAGAAGTCATGATAAATTCGGTTCAGTGCAAGAAAGTTTCCCAAACCGTCAGGGCGGGCGACAAGCTCACCGTTCGCGGAAAGGGAAAATTTATAATCGACGATATGGGCAATGTCACCCGCAAGGGAAGACTGGTACTGTCTGCCCGAAAATATGTTTAAAAGGAGGTCGGTACAGTGCTTACCCTTAATGAAATAAGAAATGTAAATTTCAGAAAATCAAACTTCGGCGGATATCGCGCCGAAGATGTAGAGGCGTTTATTGATGAAGTGCAGCTTTCCTACGATTCGCTGCTCAAAGAGAATGCGGAGCTTCTCAAGCGTCTCGAAAGCCTCACCGCCAAACTTGAGGAATATCAACAGGAGGAGGACTCCATACGCAATGCGCTCATGAACGCCCAGAAAGTTGGCGACGCCTCTCTACGTGACGCAAAGCACAAGGCTGAAATAATATTGAAAGACGCCACGATTAAGGCGGAGAAAATCGTATCCAACGCCCAGATAGAAATTCACCGCGAGCGTGAAGTTATAGAGAAAATGCAGAGAGATATCGCTGACTTTAAGGCCAGACTCCTCAAAGTTTACAAGGAACATCTCACGCTGATAAACAGCATTCCAAACGAGGACATTATGCGTCAGGATACAAAGGACGCTGTTGCCTCCGTACCAATGCTTGACAGGGACTCCCCATACGGCTCGTCCGGACGTGACTACCGTGACAACTACGGCTATTCATCCGGACGCGACCTCTACGGCTCGCGCGACAGCTACGGTTCTCAGAACGGATACTCCCCGAACGACAGCTACGGTTCCCAGAACGGATATACGCCGGGCGACAGCTACGGCACGCAGGAGGGCTACAATCCAAGCGATAACTACGGCGCGCAGGAGAGCTACAATTCAGGCGACAGCTACGGTTCACAGAGCGGCTTTGTGCCGCAGGGTACCGAGGTTGGATACGACGCCCAGAAGCCCGACTATGGACAGAGTGACCGGAGCGGATTCGGCTCTGATGATCGTGACATGACAGAGCAGGACGGATTTGGAGGCGGTTCCTCTGACGCTCCGGGTTACGCAAGCGGCGAGCAGCCTGTGCTCCCGCGCGAGCGGATCAATCAGTCGCGCGGCGGCTTTACCGTAGACATTGACGACAGCCTGCCGCCGTCAATGCACACCACAACCCTTCCGCCTCCCGCGCGCGGCGAACAGAAATTCTCTGCGTTTGACAACAACGCCCGTCAGCCTTACGACGATTCCCGCGCGGCCATAAGCAATTTCGATCGCACGCCAATAAGCAGTGAAGACTTTGGAAACTATTCCGACAATTATTCCGAGGCTGAAACCGTTGTGGGGCCGGGCGGAAACATCGACTTCGGCAAGCCCGCCTATGACTCGGGTGGCAGCGGCGATCGCACCGGCTTCAGAAAGCGGTTCTAAGCAGGCGGCGCAATAATACAGATGATATATTAACTGATTGCCGTTAAATTGCTATTATTTTTAAGGAAAGAAGGAAATACCAATGAGCCAGGATTACAACAATACGCTCAATCTCCCCGAAACGGAATTCCCCATGAGGGGCAATCTCCCCAAACGCGAGCCGGATATGCTTTTACAGTGGGAGCAGAAAGACATATACCACAATATGCTCAAAAAGAACGAGGGCAAGCCGAAGTTTGTGCTGCACGACGGTCCTCCATACGCAAACGGCGACATTCACCTCGGTACCGCGCTCAACAAGGTACTCAAAGATATAATCGTGAGATATAAGAATATGGCGGGCTTCAACGCTCCATATGTTCCCGGCTGGGACACCCACGGTCTGCCTACGGAGCTTAAAGCGCGCAAAGCGGCTGGCTTCGAGAAAGCTTCCAAGATGAGCGACATAGAGCTTCGCGGAATGTGCCGAGATTTCGTCAACGGCTACATCGACGACCAGCGCAGCCAATTCAAACGTCTGGGCAACATAGGCGAATGGGGAGATCCGTACATCACCATGCTGCCGAAGTTCGAGGAGAAGCAGATTGAAATTTTTGCAGAGATGGCCTGCAACGGTCAGATTTACAAGGGACTTAAGCCCGTATATTGGTGCCCCGACTGCCAGACAGCTCTCGCGGAAGCCGAAATCGAGTACTCGGAAGATCCGTGCGTATCGGTTTACGTTAAATTTAAGGTAGCGGACGACTTGGGCAAGCTGGAAGCAATGGGCATCGACAAGGACAACGCTTATTTCGTAATCTGGACCACCACTACATGGACGCTCCCCGGCAACCTCGCAATCTGCCTCGGTCCAAGATATATGTATAAATTTATCAAAGCGGGCAACGAGGTCTACATCATGGCCGACGGGCTTTACAAGGACGCAATGGCCGCGGCAGGCATAGAAAATTACGAGATAATCGGAGAAATGCTCGGCAGTGAGTTTGAATACATGAAGGCTCAGCATCCGTTCCTCGACAGAACATCACTTGTGATTCTGGGCGATCATGTAACGCTTGAATCAGGTACAGGCTGCGTACACACCGCCCCCGGATTCGGCGTCGACGACTTCAACGTCTGCGCCAAATACCCCGAGGTAGGCATTGTAGTACCGGTTGACGCGAACGGCGTGCTCACCGACGATGCGGGTCAATTCGCGGGTCTATCCACAGATGACGCCAACAAAAAAATCGCAATCCATATGGATAAGACCGGCAGTCTTTTCGCCTCACAGAAGATAAAGCATAAGTATCCTCACTGTTGGAGATGCAAAAATCCCGTTCTCTTCCGTGCGACCGAACAGTGGTTCTGCTCGGTGGAGAGCTTTAAGGACAAAGCAGTGGAAGCTATCAACAACGTAAACTGGATTACAGGCTGGGGCAAGGAGAGAATTACCCAGATGGTGCGCGACAGAACCGACTGGTGTATCAGCCGTCAGAGGCGTTGGGGCGTGCCAATTCCGATTTTCTACTGCAAGAAATGCGGAAAGCCGCACATCAACAGGGATACAATCCTGTCGGTGGCAAAGCTGTTCGGAGAATTCGGTTCCGATGTGTGGTACGCGCGCGAGGCCAAGGATTTGATCCCCGAAGGCACGGTCTGTGAGTTCTGCGGCGGAAAGGACTTTGACAAAGAAAATGACATCATGGACGTTTGGTTCGACAGCGGCGTAACTCACGCGGCCGTGTGTGACGTGCGTCCCGAGCTTACATGGCCCGCTGATCTTTATCTTGAGGGTGCGGATCAGTACAGAGGATGGTTTCAGTCCTCGCTGCTCACGTCCGTCGCTTGGAGAGGCGTTGCGCCCTACAGGGCGGTGCTCACTCACGGCTGGGTCGTCGACGGCAAGGGCGAAAAGATGTCCAAATCGCTCGGCAACGGTATTCTGCCTCACGAGATAGTTGACAAATACGGTGCGGATATCCTCCGCATATGGGTAGCTTCGTCCGACTATCAGTGCGATATCAAGATTTCCAATGACATTCTCAAGCAGCTCAGCGAAGCCTACAGAAAGATCCGCAACACCGCGAGATTTATGATAAGCAATCTGTACGACTTCAACCCCGACTGCGATATGACCCAGATGTGGGAACTCCGTCCCATAGATCGCTGGGCGGTAATGAAACTCAACGAGCTTAACAGAACCTGCCGCGAGGCATATGACAAGTATGAATTCCATCAGGTTTACCACGCAATCATCAAGTTCTGTGTCGTCGATATGTCGAATTTCTACCTCGACGTTATCAAAGACAGACTTTACTGCGACGACAAATACGGTATGTCACGCCGCGCTGCCCAAACCGTCATGTACATGATTCTTGACGCTATGACGCGCCTTATTACGCCTATACTGGCCTACACTTCCGAAGAAATCTGGCAATATATGCCTCACACTTCCAGCGACATCAAGGATTCCGTGCTATACAACGATATGCCGGTTGAGGTGAGCGGAGTTGACTTCGACGACAAATTCGAGGCAGAGTGGGACAGAATACACGCCATACGCAACGACGTTCAACGCGCGTTGGAAGTTGCACGCAAGAACAAGCTCATCGGCAAGTCGCTCGAAGCGGTTGTGACGCTCTATTGCGACGGCGAGTTGAGAGAATTCGTAGAGTCGGTCAAGGACAGCCTCGAGGACGTATTCATCGTATCGGGCGTGAAGATCGAAAGCGGAAGCTGTGGCGAAAATCCCTGCGACGTGGAAGGCCTCGGCATATCCGTGTCAGCTGCTGAGGGAGTGAAGTGTGAGCGCTGCTGGAAGCACTCCAACGATGTGGGCTTGGATAACGAGCATCCCACTCTCTGTCCTCGCTGCGCAGAAGTAGTAAAGGCACATTGGTGCTGAGGATTAATTAATGGCTTCAACAATTATTGCACTCGCGGTCGTCGCCGTTCTGGTGGCGGCCGACCAAGTGACCAAACTGCTTGCGGTTGAGTATTTAACCAGGGGGCAGTCCGTCCACGTTATAAACGGGCTGTTGGATTTCACCTACGTTCAGAATAAAGGCGCGGCTTTCGGTATGCTGGCAAATCAACGCTGGATATTCATGGTGATCACCACCGTGATAATGGCGGCGATAGCTTGGGGCTGGATAAAAGGATATTTTACTCACATCATCGGCAGAATGTCGGCAGTCCTTATAATGGCAGGCGGCATAGGCAATATGATCGATCGAATTCATCTGGGATATGTGGTTGATTTTATTGATATCAGCCCGCTTTTCAACTTTGCTGTGTTCAATGTTGCAGATTGCTGCGTGACGATAGGTTCTGTGTTCCTTATGGTGTATATCATATTCTATATGGACGAAAAAAAGTTGGGCTTAGGCAGATCAGCCGCCAAGAAGGACTAACGGCAAATGGAGACCATCGAAACGACAAATAAACTGAATTTTATATTGAATGAGGACGGCGGGCGTTTGGATAAAACACTCGCCGTGCTTATGCCCGACAAAACGCGCTCTTATATTCAAAAGTTGATTGAACAGGGCGCGGTGACAGTCAACGGCAGGTACTCCGACAAGAAAACCAAAGTATCTGCGGGCGACGAAATAGAGGTAGTTATTCCCGAAAACCAAAAGCCCGAAATACTGCCCGAAAATATTCCTCTGGACATCGCATATGAGGACGAGGATCTGCTCGTGGTCAACAAACCGAAGGGCATGGTAGTACACCCGGCTGCAGGACATTACAACGGTACGCTTGTAAATGCATTGATGTATCACTGTGGGGACTCACTCTCAGGTATAAACGGAGTGGAGCGCCCCGGAATCGTCCACCGAATAGACATGATGACCAGCGGTCTGCTTATTGTGGCCAAGAACGATTTTGCACACAGGTCGCTCGCCGAACAGATAAAAGAGCACAGCTTCACGCGGCGCTATGAGTCAATAGTTGTGGGCAATTTCAGGGAGGACAGCGGCACAGTTAATGCGCCGATAGGGCGACACCCCACCGACCGCAAGAAAATGGCCGTAACAGACAAAAACAGCCGCCCCGCCGTCACACATTATCAAGTGCTGCGGAGATTTGGCGGGATCGGCGGCGCGGAAGCGTACACCCATTTAAGACTTACGCTTGAAACAGGCAGAACTCATCAGATAAGGGTACACATGGCATACATCGGGCATCCGGTGGCGTGCGACCCCGTTTACGGCGGCGCAAAGCAGCAATTCGCCTGCTGCGAAGGCCAATGCCTGCACGCGCGCGAAATAGAATTTATACACCCGAGGGACGGCAGGATAATCTCGCTTACCTCTCCACTGCCGCAGTATTTCAATGATGTTTTGCATAAATTAGAGAGCCGTGTTCAATAAATTTTGCCGCGATTGTAGATTTTTTTTCGTACAGTTTTAAAATGCGGAAATGTGCTTGACAAATTGCGTCAAATGATAGATTATATATTTTAGGATTTTTGTTGCAGTAGAAACATCCGTATGCTTATCTTCAATAAAAGTGCGGCAGAAAATCTTCGCAAAAACGTACACGCGATTGTCCTTTGGGATTTTTGTACCCTTTGATCGAAGATTGTTATTATATATCGCTTTTGCTTTGTAAAAAATTTAGGAGGCAACCAAATGGATCTCAGCGAGAAGAAGCAGCTTTCCTTGAAAGCCTGTAAAGTAAGACAGCACATTATAGAAGGCACGTTCAACGCCAAAAGTGGACATCCTGGCGGCTCACTTTCCGCCGCAGATGTGATTACATACCTTTATTTTAAAGAGATGAATGTAGACCCGTCCAACCCGAATTGGGCTGACAGAGACCGCTTCGTACTCTCCAAGGGTCACGCCGCGCCCGCTCTCTACGGTGCTTTGGCTGTCAGGGGCTTTTTCTCGGAAGATGAAATTAAAAACCTTCGCAAACCCGGGAGTTTCCTCCAAGGTCACCCCGACATGAAGGGAACTCCCGGTGTGGATATGTCTACAGGTTCGCTCGGACAGGGCGTGTCCTGCGCCGTCGGCATGGCTCTGGCAGGCAAGGTTTCCGGCAGGGATTACCGCGTGTATTCTGTGCTGGGTGACGGCGAGATTCAGGAAGGTCAGGTGTGGGAGGCGGCCATGTTCGCCGCGCACAAGAAGCTCGACAACCTCACGATATTCATTGACAACAACAACCTTCAGATAGACGGTACAATGGACGAAGTAAACTCGCCCTACCCCATTCCCGAAAAATTCCGCGCGTTCGGCTGGCACACGGTTGAGATCGACGGTCACGATTTTGAGCAGATAGAAAGCGCAGTGGAAGAAGCCAAGAGTATGAAGGGCAAACCCACGGCGGTTATTATGCACACCGTAAAGGGCAAGGGAGTTTCCTTCATGGAAAACCAAGTGGGTTGGCACGGAGTGGCCACAAACGCTGAGCAATATGAGGCAGCCATGAATGAGCTAAAAGCTCAATACGACGCTTTGGACGCCGAGTAACAGGGAGGTTTAAATTAATGGCAGACGTAAAGAAAATCGCTACACGCGAGGGATATTCCGACACCCTCGTGGAGCTTGTTGAGGAAATACCCAATCTGTACGTATTCGACGCCGACCTGGCGGGCGCCACCAAGACCTCCAAGGTCAAAAAGGCCCACCCGGAGAGATTCTTCGACTGCGGCATTGCAGAGCAGAACATGATGAGTATTGCGGCAGGAATGGCGGCGTGCGGCAATGTGGTGTTCGCAAGCTCTTTCGCAATGTTCGCTTCGGGGCGCGCGTTCGAGCAGATACGCAACTCGATTGCATATCCCAATCTGAATGTAAAGATCGGCGCGACACACGGCGGCATTTCCGTGGGTGAAGACGGTGCAAGCCACCAGTGCTGCGAAGATATCTCTCTCATGCGCACTATTCCAAATATGACGGTCATAGTACCTGCTGATGACACCGAGGCGAGACTTGCAACCAGAGCGGTTGCGAACATATACGGCCCCTGCTACCTGAGATTCGGCAGACTTGCGGTACCCGTGGTGTTTGACAGCAATTATAAGTTTGAGATAGGCAAGGGCGTCGTACTCAGCGAGGGAAGCGACGTTACCATTATTGCAAACGGTCTTATGGTTGAAAAATCAATCGAAGCCGGCAAGCAGCTCAAAGACGAGGGCATCAATGCGCGAATTGTGAACATGGCGACGGTCAAACCGATCGATCGTGAACTTGTGCTCGACAGCGCCGCAAAGACAGGCGCCATTGTCACCGTTGAGGAACATAACATAATCGGCGGCCTCGGCAGCGCGGTTTGCGAAGTCGTGTGCGAGGAATGCCCTGTTCCCGTGCTGCGCGTTGGCGTGAACGACACCTTCGGCAAGAGCGGACCCGCCGCTCAGCTGCTCGAAATATTCGGACTGAGCACAGCCAATATTGTGGAGCACGCCAAAAAGGCAGTTGCCTTAAAGAAATAGTTTTTCGTCATAACAGGATACAATAACATAACAATAAATCCCACACCAGCCGATAAATTGAATCGACACTTGGTGTGGGATTTATTGTATAAAGCCAAACCTGCCGGGATTATTTTCTTTTATACTGAACTCCAATTAAAAAACAAAAAAATGGGGCGCAAAAGCCTGCATACATATATGGATTTTGGGCAAAGATTTTTTGCGGTATTTTATCGGAGTTTGATATAATTTGCTTATATCTATTTCCAACCCTATATAGGGCAATTTTTTATCCATAAGAACATTGAAAAAAGGTAATTATTACATAAAACTCATTTCCGTTTTTATTGCTGTTTCTTACAGCTCAAAGTAATGTCGCATATTCTGTCTACGTCCTCCTTTTCCAAATCCGCATACATTGGAAGAGTGAGGACGCACTTGCTTATGTGAAGCGCAACGGGAGTTTCTCTCACGTCGAATCTGCCGCTGAAGGCGGAGAACGTATTGGTGAGTGGGTAAAAGTACTTACGGGTACCTATTCCATTTTCCGCAAGCTTTTGAAATACTTCATTGCGGCTTGCGCCGAATTTCTTCGGCTCAAACACCACAGGAAAATAAGCGTAATTGGGCTTTACGTCCGCCTGAACGGCTCCAATGCGGATTCCCTGAACGCCTTCCAGCCTCTCGCGATACCTGTTGGCCACAGCCTCACGCTTTGAAATTTCCTCGTCAATATGCCTGAGATTGCACAGGCCCATTGCGGCGCAGAATTCATTCATCTTGGCATTTGCGCCAACTGCGGAAACTTCCTCCGGTCCGTGTATGCCAAAGTTCTTCAGTTCATACAGAGCCGCGCCGAGAGCCGGATTCCTGTAGCACACCGCTCCGCCCTCCACGCTGTTGAATACCTTGGTGGCGTGGAAGCTGAAGCACGACGCGTCGCCAAAGGAGCCTATCCCCTTTCCCTTATAGGTCTCGCCGAAGGTGTGTGCCGCGTCGTATATTACCTTCAGTCCATACTTGCGGGCAATACGCTCAATTTCTTCTATATTGCAGATATTGCCGTAAACGTGTACCGGCATTATCGCACAGGTTCTGTCGGTAATCAGCCTCTCGAGCTTTTCGGCGTCCATGGTGTAGGTGTCGGGCTCGATATCGCAGAAAACAGGCTCCAATCCGTTGCGTACTATCGCGTGTGTTGTTGAGGCAAAGGTAAAGGGTGTGGTTATGACCTCGCCTTGGAGATTCATCGCCTGCAATGTAAGCTCAAGCGCCATATGTCCGTTAGTCAGCAGTTCAACGTGCTCCACGTGCAGATAGTTCTCCAACGCGGCTTGAAATTCCCTGTGCTTTACGCCCATGTTGGTAAGCCAGTGCGAATCCCACAGTTCCCTTATCTCGTTTACATATTCCTCTAAAGGGGGCATTGAAGATCTCGTTACTAAAATTTTATTCGCGGTTTTATCTGCCATTGCTTGCACCCTCCAAAAAATATATAAATAACTATGTCAGTTCCACCGAAGCTATTCTCGGCTCAAAGCAGCAGCACGGACGCAGACATACAATTCTTACGCCGCTTGCGCGCTGAGGGCCTACCTTCATGAACGTGGCAAGTACTGATGTGTCGCCGTGCAGACCGAGCGGGCCTATGTTGGATTCGTTGACCCTGCGCGTAATTTCAGTTTCCATTTTGCTTTGTTTGTCGTAGGTGCCGTCGGCCAACGCCTGAACCATAAGTGACGACGCCTCAAAGTGCGAGCGTCCTACGCCCACCGCCAGAGTACAGGGACTGCACCCCAGGAGGGCGACAGCTTCATTGGCCCACTCAACTATCTCATCGAGCACCGCCTGTGTGCTGTGCCTGTGAAATACTCGGTAGGTCTTGGCACGTATTGCGGGACCGCCGCCGAACATCATTATATGCAGTCTTACAACGTCCTCGTGTGTCTGCCTTATCAATATCGGGGAAGGCTCCACTCCCGCAGAATCGGGGTTGAGACCGCCCGACTGATCTATTCTGCCGCTGTCGTCCCCCATTATTCCCATCGGTCTGCCGGGAAGCGCTCTAAGTCCCTCGGCAACGCCCTCCTTGATTTTGGCGATCATATTGCCAGTAACTGCCGCATTTGGCCCCACCTCAAGCAAAAGGTGCGGTATTCCCGAGTCGTCACAAAGAGGGCTGAGGTTCTGCTCAGCCGCTTCGGCGTTTTGCAAAATGGTTTCGAGCACCCATTTTGCCTTGGGATTGGATTCATTGGCAATGGCGCGCCTGTAAGCATTCTTCTTGTCGTCCTTAAAAGTTGAGCCGGCATAAACGACGGCATTCTTTACTGCCTCTACAATCTGCCTGTCAGTCATCGTAAATGCTCCTTCCGTGTGCCGCACCAATAATCGCGGGGTAGCGATCTACCCTTAGCCGATAGAACGCCTCCATGCCCAATTCGGGGAAGGCGACAAGCTCCTGTTCGTATGTCCTCGCGCCCAGAAGGGCGGTAACTGGCGGAATAACGGCATAAACGGCATTGTTTTCGCTGAGAGTCGCGACTGTATCGGGGTGAATCGCACCTTTGCCGAGATGCAGCTTAACGCCTGCCTCGGAGAGCGGCTTCATGCTGGATTCTATCTCAAGCTTATTGCTGGAGGTGGGACCCACCCCCGCCGGGCTGACGGCAGTGTGAAAAATCACGCTTCCGTTCAGATCTATGACCGATTTTTCGAGAGTTCCGTCTTGAATCATTTTAACTATTTTTGGGAGGGCTGCGTCTCTGCCGCAGAAAATATATCCCGAAATATGCACCATGTCTCCCACTTTCAATCGGTCGACAACTTCATCGGTTATAGGAGTATTTATCTCAATGATTTGCTCCATCAGTGTTGCGCCTCCTAAAAATTCATATCCGCAAAATCAGACCTCGAACAAATCCGCATACTTGGATTCGTTCTCAATCACTCCATAAGCTCTGGCTCGCATTAGAATTTTCTCCGCCCAGCATCGGTGCGGACCTATCTCGTTCATCTTGTTGCCGCTTTCGCTCTTGATGACGCCGCCGTCAGTATTGATGATTTGCAAAGCGTCGTTGTAAACCTCTTTCGTGACGCAGAGCATACCGTTGACATAGGGAATGTGAGTGGGGTGAATTATGGTTTTACCGATGAAACCGTTAGCGCGATCGAGAAGCAATTCTCTCAGCAAACCGTCCACTGCGTCGTTTACTATGATATCGCGCTTGAAAATCGATCGATTCACACTCTGGGGTATCTCGGAAAATTTCATATTTTTATTTGCGCGGAAGTATTCCCAGACAGGGCCTGATACACTGTAATCGTTGTTTCGCGCAAAGACGTTCAACACATCTTTGAGGCAGTCTGACACCGTTAGAATATCGTAAATAGTGTAGTTTATGCCGCGCCGCACACCGAACACCGACGACCAATCCGTCCCGCCGACGCGCACATTCAGCACAAACCGCTTGTGACGGTCGAGTATCTCCTTCACACCCATCAGCTCGGGTATTCTTGTTTCCAAATAAGCCATTTCCCTGGATTCAAGAATAGGCATACCGTAAATTATCTCGCCGAATTTTTTATTGAGATATTCGAGATGCGAAAAATATTCCTCGCCATTTGAGCGGTTGAACTTCGGGAAGTTAAACGCGGTTATGAAATGCACGCGTTCCTTGGTCAGCCTTTCCGAAAAACGTCTGAACTGCTCTGTATTTCTCACTCGGAAGATGATCAGCGGGATATCATCATATTTTATCTCGCCGCTGTTTACGGAGTTGTTGAGAGCGTCGAGCAGCCGAATTACGTTATCCTCCGCTTCGGGCACAAGTTCCTCCGGACACGCGTCCTCAAAACACATAACCATTGAGGTCAGGCCGGGATATTTCCTGTCGATAATCGGTCGGAGAAAATCTTTGGTGCCGGGCATATACATTGTGGCACCAAGACAATAGCGGAGAAATTCCTGCTCGGTGTACTTATCGAAGTTTATCGGTTCCATAACGAATTTGGAGTTTGGCTGATATGCATGATGTCTCATCTGTATAAAATCTGCCTTTCTGCATTTTTAACTGTTTTGCCGCTTGACCTGAGTATGGGTAATTCGGCGGCAGTCAAAAATTAACCGCTCTGTTGAGGGCGTCATTGCCGTCAGCGTCAATGATCTTGATTCTGCCGTATGCCTCCCTCTCGAGTTCGCGGACCTTTTCCGGGCTTTCCGCCTCCACGACAAATGCACACACACGATTGCTGCTTCTCATGTCGCTGTCAATCTCGGTTCCCTTTTTTTTCATCTGAAAATACTCCTTGATAACGCCTTCGGATTTAAGCTGTTCCGCGCCTTCCAGACGGTCAAAAACCCCGGGTTTCATATACAAAAGACTGGTGGAATAAAAGCGTTTAATCGGCTTCGCCTTCACATCATTTTCGTTCACATTTCCGAGGAATGAGTCTATGGCTGTTTCTACTGAATCAAAGCCCGCGATTTCTTTAAGCATATAGCTGCTTAGACCGCCGCCTATTCTGGGCGCAAATTCCAGCACAAAAATGCCGTTTTTGTTCTTGACTGCCTGATAGAAGAACGGTGTATTCCTCAGCCCGAATGCTGCAGCAATTTTCACGGCGATGTTTTTCGCCTGCTCATTCTCACAATCGCTGAGCGGCGCGGGAACAATCGAACCTGTGGATTGCAAAACCATGCCGTTGCCGCCGATTATCCTTTTCTTCTGACGGGTCATAAGTACATTCGCCCCGCTCTGGCCTGCAAAACAATCCACCTGAATTTCATCGCCCTCGTTGAATCCCTCGACTATTGCCTGTCCTGCACGGCTAAGCCTCAAAGCCTCGCGCACAAATTCAACGACTTCCTCTCGGCTGTCCGCCCTGTGTACCCCTTTGGAACTGTTGCAGTCGACAGGCTTTACAACTGCGGGAAACTTCACTTTGCTCCAATCAATCGATTCAACTGATGAAGTGAGGATATACGGCGAAGTAGGAATATCGTTATCAATCATTATGTGCTTCATAAGCCCCTTGTCGGTGACGTTAAGCGAGGTCTGATAACTGTATGGGCGCGGCAGACCCAGCTTTTCCGCGACATAGCAGCATACGCTGTTGGCCTGGTCGATACAGGTGCTTATCACAAGCTGTGCTCGGGTGCTCCTCGCTGTTTCCAATACTTTTTCCTTGTCGAGGGTGCTTTGCTTTATGTGCCGGTCGGCAGCCGCAACACCGGGAGAATTATTGAGATAATCCACGAGTATCACGTAATAGCCGCGTTTTTTGAGCTTGTTTATCAATTCGACGTGCGGATTCGTCCCACCCAGCACCAGTGCGATTTTATCGGTCATTCAAAATGCCTCCGAAAAATTATTTGACATATCCTCTTGGAGACTGAACAGCTTCGGGATAATAAGAGTCAATCACGCGCTTTACGAGCGAAACCTGTTTCGCTCGTTTTCTGCTGTCGCTTTCAGTGCTTTCCCAGCTGTGCGTCTGTGCGACCGAGCCGCCTGTCTTGAGGTAAATCGGCGCAGCAACGCGAATCATCTCCGGCACCTCGTAATGACGGATAAAACCGCCCGTGGATTTTGGATTCTCAGTGTGAATGTCGATCGGAATATCTATCGCTTGACGCATCGCCGCGAGCATTTGAAGCTGAATATCTCGCACAGGGTTGATGGAATCCGCTCCTATGCTCTGAAGCAGCCTCGCCGAGCAAGGGTTTCCGTGACCCGAGTGGGCCGACATTTTAAAATGGCAGTCGGCGGGAATCTCACCCGCCTTACGGAACTCGTTGAGCACCCAGAGACAGCCCTCGTCATACACAAGGAAACCTCGACAGCCGAATGAGGCAGCGCGCTTTACGTCCTCTACAGCGCGGACTATCTGCTCCTGACCGCGCAGACGATAACCCATGCGCACGCCCTCGGGCGTGTTTACAGACGCACTGGTATCCGTAGTCGCGCGGGGGCCTATGGCGAGAATAAGATCTGTCTGCGCCTGCCTCGCCAGTTTCACCATATCCATTATTTCATTGTCCGACAATAACATAATGCCCTTTGTCTGCGTGACGCGGTGGAGCCATATGCCATATTTATCCATTTCCTCTAAAAGCGTCTCCATGACCTTGGGTCCCTGAATGCCCGGAACCTCAAAGCGGTACTGCCCGCCGTCCTCAAAACGCTTATTCGATGTAGGCAGGTCGTATGCGTCGCCGCGCGGAAGCCCTATCGACTGCAAAAATTCCCTCGTCTTGTCCATGCTGTTCATAATTCAATGCGCTCCTTCGTTTTTATTATGCGACAAACGCAGACATTTGTGCGTGACTTTTTGTTTTTTAATTGAATTTTAGTACAATCAAAAGACATTATATACCATACACCAGTGTCGAAAGTTCCTCGGCTTTTTGCTCTCCCAAAAGCTCGACACCCTTTTTTATTATTTCCCCGCGCGACATCGGATTCTCCGGATCACCTTTCGCGTAATCCACGCGCTTCTCGCAGTACGAGCCGTCCTTTTTGAAAATTGTCACCTTGGCAACGCGCCTTTGAGGACAGTCGGAGGAAAATTCCGCATTTTCCTCTACTCTAACCTTGCGGGCAAGCGACAGAATACGATCGTCTGTCACATTCTCGCGGCTGAATGCCCACACATCTGCTCTGCCCAGCACGAATGCGGCAGCCGCGCTGTACGGCATACTGAGCTTTGCCGAAGAAACTCCGGCTATATCGGTGTGATCGTGTCCCTTGACCGCCAGATTATAAGTTTCTATCACAATGCGCTCAACTTCACTCAACGAACACTGACTGCGCAGACTCAACACAGCCTCAATGGCTGAATGACAATGGCGGCAGGCAGCATAGGGCTTCACATAAATTCGTTCTATCTCAAAATAATCGCTGTCAGCCGTCATCTTCTCGGGGGTTCCTCCGTCACCGAATATTCTCAGGAAGCCGCGTTCACCGCCAAGTATATCATCCGGCCCCAGCCAATCCGCAAATCCCATGTATGCCGCAGTCAAGCCGTCCATCGCCGCTCTGCCCAAATTATATGGCTTAAGCTCGGAGCTTTGCTCTTGAATTTCCAACATTCCCGCCGAGCTCACCGCAGCGCAGTCGAGCACCGCCCGCAGCCGATTGTCGTTCATTGCCAGCGCATAGCCCACGCCTATCGCAGAGCCTACGGTTCCGCAGGTGCCGGCGGTGTGGAAGCCCTTATTCTTGTGAGCGGGCTGAATGGACAGGGCCAAACGGCACGCCGCTTCGTATCCCATTATTATACCCACAAGCGCACTGCGCCTGCTTATATTGTTTTCGGAACGCGCCGCTTCAATTGCCGTTATTATTGACGCGCCCAAATGAATCATGGCGAAGCGATGTCCATCATCAAGCTCAAGGCTGTGGGCGTTGAAGCCGTTGACAAGACAGGCGGTCTTGCTGTCGGTTGTGACAGAAAGTCCCTGCAAAGGCGTATTTCCCTTGGGTATATGCTTCAGAAATCCGCTCCACCGCTCGCGGTTTGCAGCCGCTCCAGCTTGTGTAACCGCCAGATAATCAAAAAGGCAATCCTTTGCCTTTTCAATAATTTCATCGTTTATTTGAGTGGATTTTTTCCTGAGATAATCAAGAAAATTTAAAGAAAGACCCTGCATTTTATCTCCCCAAAATCTCATCGTTTTTTATCGTGAAATCATTTGAGATATTGCGCTATCTCGTCAAGCCTGCCCTCGTCAAAAAGCCTGATATTTCTCATGGCGTCGCGAATCATATTCCTAAAGGAATCACGGGTCACTCCCCCGATGTGCGGCGTAAGAATCACATTGCTCAACCCGAGTACAGGATTATCCGCACTGAGCGGCTCCTCGGAGTGTACGTCAAGACCCGCAAATGAAAGCTTTCCGCTTTCCAGTGCCTCCGCCATCGCCGCGTTGTCAATCAGACCTCCGCGCGCGGTGTTGACAAGCACCGCGCCGTCCATCATCATATCTATAGCGCCGCGATCTATCATTCCGCGTGTGTGTTCCGTAAGCGGACAGTGCAGAGAAATTATTTCGGCCTCTCTCAGAAGCTGTTTAAATTCCCTGTAATGTGTTCCCAATTCGCGTTCCACGTCACCGCTCAGACGAAACGGGTCGTAATACAAAACGGTAACACTGAAACCACTCAGCAATTTAACTAAGGTTTGCGCAATGCTTCCCATGCCGATAAGCCCCACAGTGCGCCCCGCAAGTTCACGGGTCTTAACACCCTGCTCCTGCTTCTTCCAAACGCCGGCCGCCGTGTTTCTGTGAACCTCAGGCAGCCGCCTCAAACACGCCAGAATCAACAAGAGCGTATGCTCAGCCACGCTTTCGGCGTTGACTCCCGCGTTGACATACAGCGGAATATTTCTCGCTTTCAGCTCGTTGAGGTCGAGCGAATCAAGTCCCACGCCTGTGCGCTGAATCATTTTGAGCCTTTCCGACCTGTCGAGCACCGCCTTGTTTATTTTTACCCTGCCGCTTGCCAAAATGTAATCGGCCTGCGGCGCGGCGGCTTCAAGGCACTGTTGCGTGTTCTCATCAAGCATAGTAAGCTTGAATCCCTCTGGCACTTCCCCCATAACTATGTCGTATGGGGCCGAGGAATAATGATTTGTAAGCAAAATAGTTTTCATAAATAACTCTTAAAACCGCAGTTACGCTCTTTTAAACTTCCTGAAAACAGGCTTTATCATGTTTAGAATATAGTCGAAGGATTCCAGTTTAAATATTTTGGAGCCCGCGATATAAATTGCCGCTCCTATGATTATTTGCACAAGCAAAATCACAAAATTATTCACCGGAAGGAATTTGAACGGATACACGCACAAGCCCATAAACAGCGCCAAAAGTATACTGGGCAGCATATCCTTTATCTGAGACAGGTAGCCATAGCCAAGCAGCTTTTTGTTTGGCCTCGTATTAATAAGCTGACTGCAAATGCTGCTCACTAACATACTGTACGCCATCGCCATGACCCCGAACCACATTGTGGAAACCAGCAGGACCATACCCACAGCCTTCTTTTGTATTTCCAGCTTGAGGAACAAATCGCTCCTGCCCATAGCCTTGACAGCGTTGAGATTGGCGGTGTGGAGCGGTCGAAACATATAGGTGACGCAGAATATTCTCAGGAAAGGCACACAAGGCAGCCATTTATCGGTGAGAACGAGCGAAACCAGCGGTTCGGCTGCAAAGGCAATCCCCATCATCATGGGCGCCATGGTGTATATGCTCACTTTTATGGAGCGGCGCGTCATGCTTTTTATGTGGCGCAGGTTGTCCTGCACATTTGCCATAGAGGGCAGCAGCACACTGTCTATAGAAGTATTTATATTGTTTACTACCAGATTAGGAAATTGTTTGCCCTTGTTATAGAACGCAAGGTCGTTTGATGAGTACATCTTCCCTATGACGAGTTGACGAAGATCGTTGTAAACCGTATCCAGAAGGCTGGACACAAGAAGCTTCCAGCCGTATGAGAAAAGCCCTTTGAGGCGTTCAAACGAAAACAGCTTCTTTGGTCTCCACTTCACCGTTATCCACAAAATGCAGGTATCAATAAAGAGATTTATGACCTGCTGTGCCACCAGCGCCCATACGCCGAAGCCATTCATCGCCATGACTATCCCCGCCACCGCCGCGGCTATAGTTCCGCCCAGCGTCGAGAAGAAAAATCTCTTGAACAGCATATTTCTGGAAACATATGCCTGCTGAACATTCTTTACGCCTGATATCAGCACTGTGAGGCTCAACACCCTTATCAGAGGCACCATTGACGCGTCCTCATAGAATGTGGCTATCAAAGGCGCCGCCGCAAATATCAGCAGATAGAGCACTGAGCAAAAAATTATATTGGTATAGAACACGGTAGAAAAGTCGACGTCATCCGCATTTTTTTTCTGAATCAGGGCATTTCCCAAACCGCTGTCAACAAATACCTGTAATATGGTTGTAAACACCGTAATGAGCGCGATTGTGCCGTATGCAGACGGGTCAAGGATTCGGGCGAGCACAACCGACACAACAAACGCCACAAGCTGTGCGCCGCACCTCTCCGCAAAACGCCATATAAAATTTGAAACAAAGCCCTTGTTGCTCATGTATACGCCTCCATAAAATCAGTCTCTCGTCAACTTGAGACGAACCGACCTCTTTTTGGTGTAGATATTGCCGATCTCCACCTGTCGTGCCATTTCGGGCAAGTAGTACAACGTAAAGAGCATAAGGTAAAAGCCAAAGCTCCAAAGCTCGCCAACTATTCCGGCAATCAGGAACAATCCCACCGTCATGCCGAGAATTGCTCCCAAAGCACTGTTTTTCATCTTGAACTGCTGTCTGATGCAGAGATAAACAATTATAACAAGCAGAACGGCTCCCACTATGCCGCACTTCATCAATATGTCGAGAAAAGCGTTGTGCGCGTGACTTGCCTGAAAGTTGCCCACAACAAGCTTGCTGTCTTCCAATTCTCTCAAACCGTCGCCAAATATCGGGGTAGCCCTGATAGACTTCATGGCAGCGTCCCATATAAGCGTCCTGTTTGTGAGGGTAGTGTCGCGGTTCAATACACTCTCGATGATATCCGAAAATATGTTGATACGACGCATAAATACAACCACTATTTCCAATATCACATATGCCACAGATATGATTTTGAGATTTAAAAGTTCAAAATCTGAAATATTGAGATACAGCAGGAGCGCCGCAAACACCGTAATAATTGCTACAGACGCGCTGCTGTCAACCATTATCAGAACGAGTATTCCCGTAAGCATGAGATATATAGTTCTAAAAGAATACTTCTTGCGCCTTATTCTGTCCAATATGGCTGAAAGTGTGATCGATGGTACAACTATGTTGCGCATAGCATTCTTCTGACCGAAAAGCCAGAAATCCCCCTGTGGCCTGAATCCCATTCTGTCATACATGAGTATAACTACGGCAAGATTCATCACCGCAGCGGCGGTAAACAAATATGTGAGAGCCTCAATAGACGCCTTTGTATCCCTTACAATGAAAATCTCAGTCACCATGTAGGCGCCCATCATAATGTATATTCTTTGCAGGGCAGTATCGTAGTCGCCGCCGTTTATCTTTGTGCTGAATATCTGAAGCACCGACAACAGGGCCACCAATCCGAACATTATAAATCGCTTCAAATATCGGTATTGCCCGAGCGCAGACAAATGCTTGACATAATAGTAAAGCTCATAAATCAGCATGGCAAAGGCCACAACGCCCTGAAATTTTTTGAACAACACCATTACCATGCTTGCACCGGTAAAGCCAAGTCCGTCGGGTGAAAAAAAAGGCAGACAGCACATCAGCAGGAGCAGTATTCTGCGGTGTCTGTGTGAGCCGAGTGTAATAACAATTTTCATTTAACCCGCATCCTTATGTTATATATAAAATCGCCTAAATCTTCTGAGTATATGATATATAAACGGACAATATCTCAAAAGAAATACCTTTATTTTATCCTTTTTGGAAAACTTATCGTAATATTGTCTGTAAGGCTCATCTTTGAGGGCACTGTAATTTTTCTCTGCGATTAAAATTTCACACCGCGTTGCTCCTATCTTATCGGCAAACAGCTTATCATAACGGTGTTCGGAATATTCGTTGGCAGCTTCAAGCATCTCTATACGCTTCTTGCAGCTCGATATCTTCTTTTGACTGTCGTTGCCCATTCGCCTTGTCCACGAACCTTCTGTTCCATATCTGTAGACCGACATGACACGGCCAAAATATTTTATTTTTCCGCCCAGTGCCAGATAAATGCTGAGCGAATAGTCCCCTACCCCTGTGTGCATACGCAGAAACTCGGGTCGATCTTTGGCGTATTCTATCCTGTAGACCAAAGAACTGGTATGATAACAATTCATACTGCCGGATATCACATCTTTCAAAACATAAACATTGTCCTCCGTGGGATAATTTACAAATTTCCTGCCGTTGGACATATTGATTATCTCGGTATTGTGTACGCAGGCGGAAAAATCGGGATTTGCTTCCAAAAAATCCACCTGAAGCTGAAGCTTGTCTTCATCGGTCCAGTAATCGTCGCCCTCGCAGCACGCTATATATTTTCCCCTCATCATAGGCAGCATGAATTTTGAAAGGACCGGCACGCGCTGTGAATATTGATTTTCAGTCTGATATATCGGTCTGATTATGTCGGGATACTTCCGCTCATACTCCCTTATGATATCCGCAGTGCGATCGGTAGAGGCGTCGTCGTGAATTATAACTTCATATTTAAAGTTTGTTTTTTGGCTGACAAACCCCTCAAGGCAATCACGTATATATTTCTCGTGATTGTAAGCTTTGCAATAAATGCTTACGATAATGTTGTCGTTTTCCATAATTACTTCCACCTGTCTATATGCCTGTAGACCGCAGGCATGAGCGGTCTCACCGTGAAAAACATAAGCAAGGCCAGTTTGGTCTTGCGCCTAACTCTCCTGTCAAAGAGCACCTGCCTGCCCTTTTGCTTTATTAAACCCACGCAGTAATCGATCTGAGGTTTGAATTCATCGCGCGGCGACGCGTTCAAATAAATCCTCAAAGCGCCAACCACGCTGTAGGAGGCGGAGGCCCTTTGAAGCGCCGCGCTCTTATCGGACATATACTCCACAATTTGATCGCAAATGGTTAAAATGTCACAATCGCGCTTTGAAAATTTATTAGTGGTAATACTTCCTTCGCGGTGCATATAACCGTAAAGTCTCGCGTTGCCGTATGCAATTTTTTTAGCCTTTGCAAAAATCTTATACATTACGGCGCTGTCCTCAAACAACACTCCCAAAGGAAATTTAATATCATCAAAATACTCGCGTCTGTATATCTTGCCGCCCGCCGACACCAGAAACGAAGTTTGATAGAGCATTTCACAAACGGCGTCCTCGGGAGAATATATGCGGCGTTCGGTCTCTGCGGCATATTCAATTTTCACATTCGGACGGCAATGCACGGCGTCACATATGCCTATGTCCGAGCCTGTATCCTTGATAAGGGTATAGAGATACTCCACCATGCCCGCGTCAACGACGTCGTCCGAATCGACAAACACAACGTACTCACCCGACGCATATTCCAAACCCTTGTTGCGGGCGTCGGAAAGACCTCCGTTCGGCTTATGCACAACCCTTATTCGTGAATCGCGCAGGGCGAATTCATCGCACATAAATCCGCTGGAATCCACGGAGCCGTCGTCCACAAGTATTATCTCTATATTACCGCAGGTCTGTGCCGTCACGCTGTCCACACAATCGGTCAAATATTTTTCTACATTATAGACCGGTATAATCACACTGATTAATTCATTATTATCATTCATAAACTACAAATTCCAGTATAAGCGGACCCTAAATCCCGCTGTCAAGAAATACGCTCTCATACCTGTCTGTGATATACTTCCAGCTATAGGCCTCTGATATTCGCGCCTTAGCCCTTCTGCCGAAATCCGCTTTTTCCGCGTCGCTCATGAGATCGGCCCTGTCAACAAGCGCGGCGAGGCTGTCATCTTCTCTGCTCCAATAGAGAGCCGCGTCCTCGCCCACCTCGCGGTTAAAGCCGACGTCAAGCAGTAAGTTCAAATCCGTGCTGCCGAGAGCTTCAAGCAGGCTGGGATTGGTTCCGCCCACTTCGTGCCCGTGCAGGTAGCCGCAGGCATTCTCGCGTATCTTCATCAACAGTTCGTGGTCATACACCGTACCCACAAATTTTATTCTGCCGTCCGAGCTGAATTTCAGCGTGCTCTCCAGCTTCTCCAAAAAGGCCGGGTTGGCGGTGGTAATTATCGCAAGGCGCTTTGCACTGTGGGATTTCATAAATTCTCTTA
Source organism: uncultured Clostridia bacterium (assembly GCA_947581635.1). Classification (GTDB taxonomy): domain Bacteria; phylum Bacillota; class Clostridia; order Oscillospirales; family Acutalibacteraceae; genus RUG762. The sequence goes on from CANPVE010000003.1 coordinate 42,156, forward strand.
TCATCGTTTCAAAATTGTTTTCCGGTACAAAACGCCCAACAATCAGGTAATAATCCTTCTTTGACAGTCCCTTTTCCGCGTACCAGTTAAGCAGCTTGGGATCATCGTCCGAAAGCCTGCTCCTTCGCGTCTCGGCGCCATAGGCAATAAACGTGGTCCTGGGCGAGTATTCGCCGTAATTCTCTTGAATATACTTTTGAATATTCACACTGTCGCATATCACAAGGTCGCAGTTTTTCACCATGAGCCGTTCCGAAATCTTCCAATATTTGCGAACGGGAGCGGACCACTTGGCGCGCTTCCACTCATGACCGTCGGGATTTACAAATACGCGTCCGCCATACGCCATTATTCTTTTGTGATAATATTTAGCAAACGGACCTATTCGACAGGCCATTATATAAACTATCGGGTGCTGTAGATTGTGAGCCTCAATATACTCACAACATTCCTTCAGCGCGGCAATGTCATAATAAATCGCCTGAGCAGATCCGATGTTTGGCAGCTTTATTTTGAAACAGCGGGCATTATGATAAACAAACTCGCTTTCCGATATCACGGTAACATTGTCAAGCACGTTCTCGTCCATACGACCCTCGCCATTTGCCTTGCAGGCCACATGATACTGGATATTCGGGTTATCCTTGTGGTAATCAATCAGCTTATCAACAAATGTCTCGTACCCGCCGTAGGCTCCGATATTCTTTGCGCCTACCAGGAAAACGTGCTGTACGTCGCTTTTCTGCCGCATATATAAAAACTCTCCTTAAGCAATCAGTTAAACTTAAAGACTTACAAAATGTGTCAATCTTAATCCTTGTCACTCGGATTAAGCGGGATGCTGTCAGACATTGTGTAACCGTTCGCCGGTGCGTTTCAGTTGACAATAACGCTCCTGTTAATAATTTACATCTATCCTTATTGCTTCACCGTGACCCTATCAAATATTGAACAAAGTCACGGTGATTTTTGCCCTCTTTTTAATTTTTAAAACTTATTATATCCTTGCACAGGATATAAAAACACTTGTTGTTCCACAAGTCAACACGGCCTTGAGATACTGACCAACTTCTGTGGGATAACTTCAGCTTTTTGAAGTAATCCTACGCGTTGTTGTCATGTAAATACAGACCTGTCACAAGGTAATCGCCATACCAATCATTTTGGTTTTCACAGAATTCCACGGCGCCAAACGCCAACTAAATACTAACACAAACAAAATTAAAAATCAACAATATGCCTATCCATTTTCACACGGCAAATAAAATTCTACAAAAATAACAATTACGATATCGGACCCTCATGTGCCCTGTCAAAAGTACACAATCAGACGTGTATAAAGTCTCACGTTATGTATAAGCCGCAATCGTAGGTTTACCAATATTTTATTCATTATTCACAGTTATTTGGTGTCATTGGAAGCGATTGACAGTATTTAAAAATATTTTTCCATGCAAAATATCTTTGATAATTTAATAAAAATCAAAACTTTTTTCTCTTTCCGCTCGTATAAGCTGATAGAATAATTTATAATGCAGATTGATCTACACTTGAGTACAGCCGATCTTCGGCGCACTACAACTACTCGCCGCAAACGAAAAATCAAACATTATGAATTATCTGCTCATAACAGAAAGGTGGTGACGCTATGACGGATGAACAGCTGGTTTTTGTCATCGTGAATCTTAACAGTGACGCAACCAAGGACAAGCTCATTCGCAGATATTACGACAGCATTTACGCCTTTGCCTATCGGAGGATTGGCAGCGCCCACGATGCGTACGACGCCACACAGGAAATATTCATCAAGGCAATGAATGCGCTGCCCAGCTTCGACAAGCGGCGCGCGTCCTTCAAGACATGGTTGTATGCCATAGCGTCAAACCACCTGCGCGATTGTCTCAGACTTCACAAGATTACCGTGGAGCTTCCTCAGGATCTGCCCGGCGAAGAACGCTTCGAGGACATTGTAGAATTGCGGGGACTTGCGCGGCAAATCATGCTCTGGCTGGAGGCAAATGATTCGGGGGCGTACAGAATCGTTGAGATGAAGATATTCTTAGACATGACGTTTGACCAGATAGGTCAGACGCTCGGAATCCCCCCAAACACGGTCAAAACGCGTTATTATGCCGCCGTTAGAAAATGTAGAAAGGAGTTTTCACAACATGGAAATTGAGTACCCAAGCGAAGAAAAAAAAGAGCAGTCAATTGCAAATATTATCAAGACCACCAAACCTGAACCTGTGGGAACAATTCGCTTTTTGATAGACGCATACCGCGAAATAGGAATCAAAACGATACTTAGAAATTCATACAAGATATTCATTTTATCTGCGGTAACTTTTTCACTTCTCACTGCCTGTTCTCTGTTCAAATTTGACATCAATGTGTGCGAAAGGCGATCGATTGTATATTTGCTCTCAATGTTCTTCTATTTTTCTCCGTTTATCCTGCTTTCCACCGACTTTATGTACCAGATTCAGGAACGTCCCTTTGACGTGTACGAAATGCAAAATACCTGCAAATACACCGCACGTCATCTGATACTGCTGAGAATGCCGCTCTTTTCGCTTTTCACAATACTGATCGATATCGGCACCGCAGTGGTTTGGTGCAGTCTGGGCGGAACTCAATATCTGCCGCACATTATCGGTCTGATTGCCTCGGGCGTCATGCTTTATTCGCTTCTGAATATCGCCATGTTCAACAAATTCGGGATTTACGGATACATCGGCTGCGCGGTGATATGGCTGGGCGGAGCAGCCGTATTCAACGCTGTCGGCACCGATATGAAATACGCGATCCTCACTGGTATTCCCGTAATTATTCACATAATATCCTGTGCAATGATGGGGCTTGTCCTGAATTTTTCGGTGAGACGATCATACAAGCGACTTATGTTCGGTTATTAAAAATGCATCTTTATTTTTAATGTCACAACAATCCAAGTAAATAAGCGTAAAATATACAAAAGGAGAAAAATAATGCTAGAAATTAAAAATGTATCCAAAGCCTTCAAAGATTTCACCGTGCTTGAGGACATAAACCTCACGTTTGAAAACGGCGTTTACGGAATGTTGTCGCCAAACGGCGCCGGCAAGACCACGCTCATAAAGATGATAGTGACGCTGCTCATGCCCGACGAGGGCGAAATTCTCTGGAACGGAGAGAACATCTCAATACTCGGGGGCAGATACCGCGAGGTTGTGGGCTATCTGCCGCAGAAATTCGGCTATTACAGAGACGACACTCCCACACAATTTCTCACCTATATAGCCGCGCTCAACGGCGTCGACAGCGACGTTGCCAAAGAACGCTGCGGCAAGCTGCTGGAGAGAGTCGGATTGGGAGACGTGAAAAACAAAAAGATGAAGAAATTTTCGGGCGGCATGGTGCAGCGCGTCGGAATTGCTAATGCCCTGATGAACGACCCTAAAATTGTAATTTTCGACGAGCCTACGGCCGGCCTCGATCCGATGGAGCGCGTGCGTTTCAGAAATATACTCGCGGAGCTGGGCAAAACGAAGATTGTCATTCTCTCCACACACATTGTCAGCGATATCGAAAACATAGCTAATACGGTGGTTATGATAAAGGATCACAGGGTTCATATCTGCGACACCATAGACAATATTCTCAGGCAAACCAACGCCGACAATCTCGAATCCGCCTTCATGAACGTCTATGAAGCCGATACACTTATCAATTCGTAATTCGTGTGCGACAAAAATGGAGGCGTTAATAAAAAATATGAAGATCCTGTTCTTTGAAATACGACGGTATCTGCGGCCGGTAACGCTGGCGATTGTCTGCGTACTCACGGGGTTTTGGATATTGATGCATAACTCTTATTACACCAAGTCTCCCTACAGGGACTGGGGATTGCTTTCAGTGGAATATCAAAAGCGATTCGGCAACGTAATAGACGTGGACGAGTTTGAAATTATAAAGCAGGATTACGCTGATTTGTGCGCGGAAATTGACCGGGCTTTTGAAAAATACATGGGAGAATACGATGTTCACAGCCTTGATGACTTTCGCCTGCTTGAAAATGCCAGCTTTCACATAGAAGAGGATTACCGGACTGCGGCGGAGCGATGGGGTTCGGAAAATATTGAGGAACTGTACCAAAAATGCTTAGATATCTATTTTGATGGACCGATGGAAACCCAATCCGACAGAGAACAGAAGATCGGCTATTTTATATATGATTTTGAAAGTTTAGATGAAGCGGCGGAAGCAGCCAGAGCCAATGATCCGGATTGGGGTTATGATAAACTTACCGATTATCAAAAGAACCGAATACTGGAGGATTGCCAACGCCATGAGTTATCGATTATTTCCGTTCTCTCGTCATATAGTTATACCGAATTTCGCGATGGGTTTAAACAATACTCGGTTTTAATTTACATCATATGTGCGTTCATAGGGGTTCCGTTTCTGGTGAACAACAAAGTCACAGGTACGCAGACAATTCAATTTGCTTCAAAGCGCGGAAAAAACATTCTGAAAAATCAGCTCGGCGCGGCATTGACAGTTTCGGCAATTTTTAATATAATCATCGACGCATTTTTCTATATTGTCTATTTTTACAACGGAGACGAGATACATTATCTGTTGAACTGCCCAATTAACGTGGGAGCGGCCGGAAACCAATTGTGGATTAACATGACATATTTCCAATACGTATTGCTTATTTTTGCCAAAGTTATGCTGCTTTCACTTGCGCTGACCTGTGCGATTTTCATTGTATCGTATTTCAGCAAAAATTATATTGTTGCAACGGCGATAGCCGTGCCCTCATTTATGCTGGTATCAACGCTTTCGGAACATTTGGATTACCATTTCAATCTTGTTTTTAATTACGCGTGGGAATACCCGCTGATGCTGTTTGCACCAATTGCCGCAATAGTAGCTGTGACGATAATTGTTATGCGCAGAACATGGCGGACTGACTACCTTTACTGATTGGCATTTTTTGAATTTGAGTGTTATGTAAAAAGTCTTTTGGAGGCGTTAATAAAAAATATGAAAATCCTGTTTTTTGAAATACGGCGGTATCTGCGGCCGGTAACGCTGGCGATTGTCTGCGTGTTTACATTTTTTTGGTATGTGCTCTACGGGGATATCAACAGTTCCAATACAGCAAACCGCAGCTGCCCTTACAATTTATCTGTAGAATATAAGCAGCGATTCGGAAACACAATAGACCGCGACGAGCTGGAGGAAATAAAGAAGGACTATGCGAATATAATTGCCCAACTGGACGCACTTTACGACGAGTATACGGGCAAGTACGGAGTTCACAGCAAGGCGGATTATGATTTGATTTTCGCTGCGATTTCAGATGGCAAGGGGTGCGAGGAATACAGCGCCGCAGCGGAAAAATGGGGCGAGGAAAATCTCACTGAAATATATGACGCCTGCGAGGATATTCATTGGCAAGACCCTATAAATATTCTTGAATTTAAGGCCCAGGATATAATGAATGTCATAGAGTACTTTGAGATACTTGACAGTTCTGACATTGACAGCTTTAGTGAAAACAGCCAAGCCGCCAAGGAACGTTTAAGGCAATATCGGGCTTCCGGAGAAGTTTCCCTTTTGCTGACAAATTTTGGGGGCGACTATTACTTTAAAGAACAATTTAAATATTGGTCGCTGTTTATTTATATAATCTGCGCTCTGATAGTTGCGCCAGTACTGGTGGGAAACAGAGTGACAAATATCCAGTCAATGCAGTTCGCTTCAAGGTGCGGCAGGTCAATTTTGAAAAAGCAGTTCACGGCGGCTTTAATAGTCACTGTGTTTGTCAATCTTGCTGTAGACGCTTTTTTCTGCGGCGTGGCGTTTTTCGCCAAATACAATACGCGCCATTTGCTGAGCTGTTTGCTGAATACAGGCGTGATAAAACGGGCAACGTGGCTCGACATCACATTCTGGCAATACGTATTGATTATCCTGTGCAGAACCCTTCTGATGTCGCTCTCCCTCACCTGCTTGCTATTCATTCTGTCATACTTCTTTAATAATTACGTTGGGGTAGTGGCAATCTCAATACCATGTGTAGCATTGATGTATATATATTCTAAAGACATCGAAAACAATTTCTATATAAACCACTCTCCCGTGGTTTACCCGCTGATGCTGCTTATACCGATTATCACAACAGCAGCCTTAACAATAATTGTTATGCGCAGAATACGGCGGACTGACTACCTTTACTGATTAGCCTTTTTGAATTTGGGTGCGATGTAAAAAGATTGATTGGAGGGAACAGACTTGTTCTTTAAAAATGAAATAAGAAAAATACTGCGATTTCCCCTTTTTTGGATAATCACGGCGGTTTGCGTGGGATTCAACGCCTTTATAATTACGAGCAATATGTCGTATGAGCGCGTCGGTATAAAGGCTATAAATTCGTACGCCAAGACAGGCAACGTGCCTGCATTCGACAAATACGGCTTTTGCGAAAATTACGATCAGGTGAAGCAAACCGCGTATGACGACTACTATAAGAATTTTGACATCTGGGAATTCAAGGAAAACTGCGAGAGTATGTTCGTTAAAAAAAACAGTGAAGCCGCACAGAAAGTTATCGACAACAATTACAAAATCCTCGAGCAGCGTATAAACCAAATCAAGAGCAACGGCGAGGCGCTTGACGAATACTACCCAGGCACAACCTATTCGCTTCACTACGTGCTTTACGGCAACACATTCACTATAATGCTCTTTGAACTTGCCGTCATCGCCATATTAATGACGTCCTATTTGATGAAATATGAGGAGTTTTATTCCACGCACCACACCGTATACACCTCAAAGAGCGGGCGCACAATCGTATTCTCAAAGGCGCTGGCCGCAGCTGCGGCCTCGGCAATCGCGGCTGCAATAATAATTTTCACCGCCGCAGCATACTTCCTGATACTTATACCCCAGTCGACAGATTTTCTCAAAAGCAGCGTCTCGGCGGCAATGGCCACCGAGCAGCGCGGACTGGTAACATATCCGTTTATCACCTGGCAAAAAATGAGCCAATTCGGATATCTTGTGCGCGTTTCGCTGCTGTCGATATGCTATGCGGTAATCGCGTCAATGATAACATTTGTGATATCGTTCATCTCAAAGAACGCCTACATCAATGCGGTTGTTACGGCGATGCTCTATTTTTCCTTTATTGTGTTGCCATACGTCCTTCCCCGCAATAACCTTCTGGGATTCGCGTTAATGTTCACGCCGACGGGAAGTATGTTGAGTGTTTCCAATTGGTTTATGGAATATATATTTAACCCCTTTATGTCATATCCCGGCTATGAAACCTATGTCTGCTTAGGCTATATGCTGATATCCGCCCTGATATCAATACCGCTGTGGAAATATTTCAAGGTCAAAAATATAGATTGATAGATATTTCATAATAATTGCGGGTAAAAATAAAAATTGAGACTGTTTCACATCAAGTTACAATGCGAAACAGTCTCAATTTTATTTTCGTTATTTTCAGCTTCACAGCGGGACGCGGCAAACTGTCATCAAAAAACAGTTCCTACTGCCGAAATGCCCCGAGATACAGTAAACACTCCGAGACTGTAGAGGGCTATGGACATCGGCTTGCCGATAAGGATTATGAGTAGGTACGCTTTCCACGACATCTTTGTGGTTCCCGCCAAGTAGCAAATCAATCCGTCGGGTGCGCCGGGCAGAAATATCGCCAATGCAAACAACTTGGTGAATCTGCCGTGATCTCCCGTCCAATGCTCGTACTTTTCAATTGACTCTGCGGAGAACAGCCTGTACATAAGCGGTTTGCCGCACACCCTCGATATTGCGAAAACGGCGACCGACCCGAGCGATATGCCTATGTAGTTGTACCAGAAGCCGTACCACGGGCCGAATATCAACACTCCTCCAAGCAGGGTAACGCCCCCCGGAATTATCGGCACCGCCACCTGAATCGCCTGAAGCACTATAAACACTATCGGCGCGGATATTCCAAAGCTGTCCACCCAGTCGCGCAGGGACTCCGCCGAGTTAAATATTCCCTTGCGGTAGCCCACTATCCCAAACACAACACAGCCAACCAAAAACAAAACCGTCGTTATATTTGTAAATATGCTGACAAACTTATTTGATCCGTATTTCTTCCTGTCATCGGACGATTCACAGACCGACTTTTTTTCTTGAACATCACTCATATCATTACACGCTACTCTCTACACCTTAACTGCATCTGATTTTGGCAATCACATCACCCAGTAACCTTTTGACAGACGCTACTTTTCTAAAATCTTTTTAAATTTAACCAGTTTTTTGGTATCCAGCAATTTGAACATCAGACAGGCGCCCGACACATTCAGAATAAAATCGTCTATGTCAAATGCCCCCGACAGCGTGATAAACTGGATTATCTCTATCGCCGCCACAATTCCTGTCACGGTGAACGCGAAAGTTTTGAAATCACGCTGCTTTTTAAAAATATTCGGCAGGAAGAACGCCGTCGGCACGAGCGCCGCTGCGTTTCCAAATATATTATAGACAAACATCTTAAACGGTATACTTCCGTTTATCACGCTTACAAACATATCGGTCACTGTCCGAAAAGGAATTATGTTGAAAGAGCGCGACATATACATCTTGAGAAGCTCCATATTCCAATCTGGCATCAAAAGGCGGGAGTTCCTGTCGAGAATCGTCAGATTGACAAGCAGTACGATATACATTGCAAACCACACGCAGAGATTGATCCGCATGGGAAGCCGTCTGAAACGCTCGTCCACATTTTTGGAAAGAATAAGACCGCCCACGCACATAAGCGAGCACACCGCAAGAATCAATACGGTCATGCCTGCCATGGAGATTTTTATCCCCGCGCTCAACTGCATACGCGCGTAAAAAGCAAACGCCGCAGTTGACAGCGCGTATGCAGTTATACCGGTCAACTTCATAATCCGTCTTTTCATATCACACCAACCACAAATTAAAGTCGTCTTAATACCCATACTGCGGCTGCTCTTTACCCAAGTATCATATCGCGGCAAGTTAAAGAAATCGCTAAGCAAGGATAAAGAAACTATAAATATTTAACCCTTTCTCTTAAATTAACCAGAGTATACCACTAATTCTTGTGTTTGTCAACAGAAATTTATTGTTTTTCGATAACCTTACAAAAATGTAATAATTCAATGCGGAATTGATAAAATATTCAGATACAAGCCGGGATACTGAGCCGTATTTTGATATTTAACAATTCCGCATTGTAAAAATTAAATCGCAAATTTCATTTCAATCTTCAATAATTACGATATAGGCTTAAAATCTGTCTGAACATAGAAATCTCTTTCCACGTCATGTTTAATGTTAAATATTCTTATTGTAACTTTGCAGTATGGTTTCGAGAAGTCTATCGAGTCACCTGTGGATGCAGCGTCGCTGAGCAGCTTTTTCACCATGGCGCTGGAATCCACAGTCACGGTCTGCACATCGACAGATTTGTATTCTCCGTCATACTCATCATAATACTCGCCATACCAATACTGATTTGATTCAGACTCAGCATAATCGTAATTGTTTGATGTTACAAGATCATAACATATAGTAGCGCGCTTTTGCGTTCCGAAATAGTCTGCGGAAATATCCACATAACAGTAATCATCGTAATCGACGTCATTGAGAGTATCCAATATCTTTGGAATCTTTGAATTGCAAGTCTTGACAATAAACGCATAAGTCTTGGGGAATGTCGCCATGTCAATCACCATGTTCTGGTCAAAGAAGTAATTGGATTCATACAGATGACCCTCTTCGTAGCCTCCTATTTCCAAAATAAAGTCGCCCGCTTCAAGGGTGCCGGGCACTATCTCGCAGCCTTGGATATAATAGTCCCCCAGCTTGTAGGATTTGCTAACCAGTTTAATGTCGCTTACCGGATTCTCTTTGCCCACTGTGCCGACGTCGCTGTCGCTCACATTCTCGCTTACAGTGACTTCGGGCATTTCCGTGTCAACCGAATTGAAGCTGTAATTTGAATAAAGCGATTTCTTCATATAGTTCAGTTTCTGTTCGTCGGACATAGCTCTGTATTCTTCTATGAAGCAATCATAAATCGCGGTCGCTTCTTTAGAGGTTAAGCCTGTGATTTCAAAGTCTATATTAAGCTTTTCCGAATCGGGCAGAGCGAGGAATTTATTCATATATTCCTTGTCGCTCGTGATTGCCGCCTCCATCTGCTCAATATGCTTCTTGTCGAATGGTATGGAACGCGTTATTTTTTTGCCGTTTCTGAGATTGAGCGCTACGGAAATCATTTGTACGTCACTCGTGCCGCCATACCGTTGTTCATTCAAATCAGATACTTTATCAAACGCGGACTTGGAGTTTTTGTTATAAAACTCGACGTAATCATTTATATAAGACGCAATATACTTGATGATCTCGGGATCCTTGAAGCTGCTGTCTTCGGTGACGGTTCGCCCGTAGGTTTTCTCCAAGCGGAATATCGCCAGACTGTCGTCAAGGTTCTCGTTTCGCACCAGTGAGAAGGATTCCACGTCATTGACGTCAACCGTGGTCTTGAATTCGGCATTGCGGCAGAGATATCCCGCTCCCAAAATCACCAGTGAAATAACCACGGGTATAGGAAGATACTTGTACGCGCGGTGTGAGTGCTTAGCGTCAAAGGTGAAGAGAAATTCACAAATCCAAAATGCGGCTGCGAATATAGCAACTATCAATATGGCTGCAACTATACTGTAAAGACAGTCATCAATATTCAGCCGATAACCGAACAGCCAAAAACCTGAAATGATGTTGGGCAAAAGCGACGTTAAAAGGCAGCATACAGGCAAAATTACCGACAAGAGAGACACCACATGGGCGGTCTTGTTTACGAAGGGACTTCCGGCGGTGTCACCTGTGCGGACAGAGGCAAAGAGAAGTGAAACCGCGACATATATCACACCCATAAGCAGACAAAAGAGTATGGCATTTGTGCTGCTGAATATTCCAAAGATATTGGGCCAATCATAATAAATACCATTGTAAACGAAGACGTCTCCTGTTATTTCATTTAAAAAAATAGAAAGCGGATCGCAGAGGTAAAAGCCCTCCGGATATGTGACAAAACCAAAATGGGAGTAATAGTCATTCACCCACGAATTGAACGATCCCCATAGAGCAAACGGAACAAACACAAGCCCTGCCACCGTCATAAGCACGTTTATAATCCGACCGCTGAGCGTTATTGCCAACATCATTATGCCCAGTATCATAAACGCGAACACTATGTTGCCCGCCAAAGCCTGCATACAGCAGGCAAGAGTTTTTACATCTCTCACGAGCATGACAATTGTATTAGGCAAATGAGACACACATATTCCCATCACAGTCCACGCAAAGACCGAAGCGGAAAAATTAAGCCATATCGTACCGACGGAATTCGGCGTGGAACAGTAAAAGTCCCTCGCCTTGCCCGAGCGCATGAAATGCGACATATACAGCATGGCGCCGAATATAAACACAGCGGATAAAAATGCCGCGTACAGGATATATTCTTCAAAATAAAAATCTATATATTCTGTGAGAACGTATTGTTTTTGATACATGATCCCATCAAAGGTACTTGGCAATAAAAATACCGGAAAAGCGGCAATTATAATATAGATAATGCCGGGAAATTTGAGCTGCCGCATACCCTCAAGAAAAATTGATAGTTTAAGTTTGGGTGCGGTATGATTTGTAAAAAATTTCTTCATTGGTTTATCAATCCTTTCTGCCTAAGGCGCTTATTATTTGCACTTGTAGATGAACACTTCCTCGAGTGAGAGCGGAAGCACGTTTATCAGAACGGGGTTTTTAGCCTTCAGCTGACTCTCCACCAAACCGCGCTCGTTTTCATAAACCACAGTGGCGACCATGCCGTCCTTGTGGAAGTTGACGATGTTCGCGCCGTCAAATTCAACCTTACTTTGATCAAAGTCATCGTTAAAGGCGATCTGCACTTTAATCAACGTCGCCTTTTCCTCGTCAAGGTCCGATTGAACATTTATCCTGCCCTTATGGAGCATGGCAATGGAATCGCACATATTTTCCACTTCGTGCATCGAGTGGGTTGCCAAAATAACAGTGAGTCCACGGTCTACCACCGCTTCGCACATGATCTCACGCATATTGTAGCGCTTGATTACATCCAGACCGTCGAACGTCTCGTCAATCAGCAGAATATCGGGCGTTGATGCAAGCGCCAATATAAGCGCGGCCTGACGCCTCATTCCCTTGCTCATAGAGCGAATAGGCTTCTTGCGGCTCGCCTCAAATTTCTCGGCAAGCTCTGCGTAGAACTTATCATCAAACTTGGCGCGGGTATTTTTGCAAAGCTTCGCCATGCTGTCCATGTTGCAATTTGGCAGAAAATAGAGGTCATCTGGAACGTAAATCAGATTTTTCCTCACCTCGGGGCGTCCGGCTATGTCCTCGCCGTCTATGGTTATCTGTCCGCCGTCCACCGTGTAAACACCGGACAATGCGCGCATAAGCGTCGACTTTCCCGCGCCGTTGGAGCCTACCAGACCAAATATGCTGCCTGTTTGCACACACATATTCACCGAATCCAGCGCGGTAAAGTCATCGAACTTCTTTGTGACATTTATCGCATTTATCATCTTGGTAATTTCAATCCTTTCTGTATATTACTTCAATTTTCTCCGCCTGCGGCCTGCCGCGAATACCCGCGTTCCACCGCCGTGATAACCTGCTGTTTGTCTATGCCCGCGCTCGCGAACTGCGCGCACATACTCTCGATAGTGATAAGCTCCCGCTCCAGTTCACCGCGCAGTATCTTGCGCGCTTCACCGCTTATGAAACTGCCCTTGCCGGGAACCGCATAGATAAGCCCACGCGACAGCATATTTGTATAGGCCTTCTGTATGGTGTTGGGATTGGCGGCAATTTCCGAAGCAACAGCCCTGACCGAAGGCATTGGCGCGTCGGTAGGCATTATTCCCGTGAGAATAAACCTCTCGGTTTGCCGAACGATTTGCTCATACACGGGAATTCCGCTGAGATTGTCTATAGCGTACACTAAACATCACCCCCAATAAGTAAATTGACAACGCATAACACAACTCAGAACTAGGATTCATAATTGTACTATGTCGATTAGTACACTTATATAATACATAACTGAAACGCGTTTGTCAAGAGAAAATTTAAAATTTATTTTTAATGTTATCCCGATAAAAGGTCGCTAATCGCACCGTAAATCGTCTATATGCCTTATTTATTCCCGCATTTACCTTATGTTCCGTCCAATTCGATAAATTTTTCGATATTTCAAAAATATATGAAAAAAGCTCTTGACAAAACGGAAAAAAAGGATATAATTATATAGGTCTCACGGAGACGACGGCAAAAACCGAAATATTGCGGAATTGTGTAAGGGTAGCACGACAGACTCTGACTCTGTTTGTCTGGGTTCGAATCCTAGTTCCGCAGCCACGAAGCGTCATCTTGCTTTTGCAGGGTGACGTTTTTGTTTTATCTGGCGATATTTAAAATTTAGTGGAAATGGAATGTTTATTTCGTGTTCGCCTCAGTTCTTCCCTAATCCCGGCGAGTTTTGCTCGCTCCGCCATTGACAAATTGATTTTGCGTATTTTTATCAATACTTCGGTTACAATAAATACATGAAAAAGCCGATTAAGGAGGGCTTTGGAGAAAATGTATGTATCGCTTATACGAACCATAGTACTTTACATCGTAGTTATATCCGCCGTGCGCATCATGGGCAAGCGTCAGATAAAGGAAATGCAGGCTTCCGAAATAGTGGTCACGCTTATGATATCCAACATAGCCACAATGCCTATGCAGGATGTCGGGATATCGATCTTTACCGCTATAGTTCCCATAGCCGCACTGGTCATTATGGAGGTGTCAATGTCATATCTCATGCTCAAGAGCCACAAATTCCGAGAAATTATCTCGGGGTTGCCGGTGGTGGTGATAGAAAAGGGCAAAATAAATCAGGCGGCCATGCGCTCGCTGCGTTTCAGCAATGAGGATTTATTTGGAGAGCTTCGCAAGAAGGATATATTCGATATCAGTTCCGTTGAATACGCGATTATAGAGACCGACGGCACACTCAGCGTGCTCCAGAAAAGCGGCGATCTGCCCGCGACTGCTTCACAGGTCGGAGCGGACAGCGGCAAAAGCGGGCTGAACGCGCTGATAATAAGCGACGGCAGCGTAGACAGACACTCCGCCGAACTGCTTGGCTGGACAACACAAAAAATAGCCATGGCGCTCAAATCCGAAAATGTGTCGATTGACGACGTTTTCATAATGTCGGGAAATTCCGACGGCGATTTTAAGATAGTAAAGAGGGTCACAGCATGAAGATAAACCGAGCCAAAACCGCACTGTTCCTCTGTGTGTTTTTGATTGGATTTTGTACCTTTGCGCTGCTTAACACACGACGCATCAGCAGGAGAATGGGAGAATTGGTAAACGACGCGAGGTCCGTAAGTATGTCCGACAAAAGCCCCGAAAGTGATTCCGAATCAATCGCCGGAATGATAGACGAAATTAAAAGCGCGTGGCAAAAATACGAGCCTCTGCTTGATATATACTCAAGCCACAATGAGGTAGAGCGAATTTCCGAAAACGTCAATAATTTGCAGGCGCTTTATGACACGCACCAATACGCTCAGCTCAATGTATCGTTGTGCAAGATAACCGAAGCATTGAAGCATCTTATGAGAACGGAACTGCCAACCGTGGATAATATTTTGTGAAAATAAAAATGCGCATGGATAATTTTTATCGCCATGCGCGTTTTTTATTTACGACATTTTTGCTGTAAGTATATCTTTCACAATATAGTATCGTCTGTAGACAGGCTCGGGAACTTCTCCGTTTTCTATCATGCGCTCGAATTCGCCAAACGTAACCCATTTGGCTGCCACCGTTTCGCCCTCCTGCATAATGAGGTTTGATATTTCCACGTTCTTTCGCACGAGGTATATATCCATAAACGCCGTCCTGCCGCGGCTGGTGAGAAGAAATTTAATCTCACCCGCACCCGCGTCAATACCTGTTTCCTCGCGAAGCTCGCGCATCGCGGCGGTAAGCGAATCCTCGCCGGCCAACACCGAACCGCCCGTCACCTCCCACATACTTGGGAAAGGCAGCTTGTCGGGCGCGCGAAGCGTAAGCAGCAATTCGCCGCGCGAATTCACAGTGAATATCTCAACCGTGCGGTGATACACCCCTGGTGGAAAGTCTTCACCGCGCACATGGGTACGCCCCGTAGGACTGCCGTTCTCGTCAAGCAGGTCCCATAATTCCATAAAAAACACCTCCGAATCCTGCAAGTTAAAACAATGAAAAGAAAGCAAAGAAAACACAGGCGCTGTCTCAGCCATGGAAACAGCGCCTTGATTTTAAAGACGTGAGCAGAACTGTAAGCCGAGTTCTGTCGTGAACGGTCATCTATCTCGACTGTACATTGCTGCACAGCTCCAGCCATCTCCCAGGAACGCGACGGGCAGCCGCAAAATGTTCCACCACGATGTTGCATCGGATAGGGTTTACAGGGCTGTCCGGTCTCCCGCACAGCCGGTGAGCTCTTACCTCGCCTTTCCACCCTTACCAATCCGAAGATTGGCGGTATATCTCTGTTGCACTTTCCCTAAGGTCACCCTCGGCGGCCGTTAGCCGTTATCCTTGCCCTGCGATGCTCGGACTTTCCTCATGCAATGCCCTTTGGAGCAAAGCACGCGACCGTTTATTCTACTCACTCGACTATTGTACAATAATTTGCTCGGATTGTCAAATTAATTTTTTTGAGACTGTATCTCTATAAATATTCAGTGTACAAATGATACACATGATAGTTCATCGGTTTAGTTATATATTCATGTAATTATCAAAAATTATATAGTTAAATAAGATGATTCTTGACTTATTATTATCTTTGTGGTAATATTTAACTATAGCATTATGGAACTGTTTACTTTCACAATAAACAATCAATGAAAAGTGGGAGGTACAACTGTGGAATGAAATGGATTAAATTATTGTGTTTTGCCCTGCTGGCTGCGATAGGGTTTATATTTACGGGCGAAAATTTTATCCTCTATCTCGGCGGATTTGAAGATCAATGCATCTACACGACTTTTTACACTACGCCCTCTTCGGAAACTGAAGAAGAAGATATGGTCAACGATATCATCAGGGAAGCCGAAAATGCGGGAATCGGCATCTTTACTGTAGTTGGAGACAACGCCAGTCCCCTGCGGCACGCGATTAAAATTTATGCCGCCAACGGAGCCGACGAGTTTATCAAGGAGAATTGTCAAGTCGATCAGAAACAGTACCGAAGCCTTCTTTTGGGGATTTGTGACGTTGAGTTTTATTCATTCGACAAATTAATTGACAACAATGAGAATATAGCGGACATTAGAGACTTTTACATAACAGGCGATATGGAATCCGCCAGAGAATTCAATGCCGCCTATGGCGGGAAGTTTCCAAAGCCTGGCGTAAGAAATAATTCCGATATGTACGTCTTTGGAATATGGAGCATAATCGCCGTTGTAGTTCTGTTCCTCACCTGTTTCGAGATCCAGTTCAACAGGAAAGAATGTTATGTATGCGTCACGTTGGGAACCAATATTTCACGCCTGCTGCTCAAGTTCCTATTGCCCGACCTCATTGTGTTTTTTGCGGTGTTTTTCACAGAATACGCGATTCTGGGCAGGTTTACCAACACTGCGTTTATGTTTCAGAGCGCGCTGCTCGCGTTTATTTTGATGGTCTGCCTGGATATCATCTTCTATACTGTGGGATTCGGCACATTCCAAATCAAAAAAGCGTTTTCCGGGTTATCCCTTACCAACAGGCAGCTGCGATCCGCCTATGCGCTCAAGCTGGTCACCATGGTAATTGCGCTGCTGGTAATATCAAGCAACATATCGCAAATCGACAGCGTTTTTAAATACTATCAACTGAGCGACTTTTTTGATATGTACAGCGATTACTCCTTTATTGCACTTACTTGCGACTTGGACGAAAAAGCCGATGCCGATATTGATGAAGTTGAATATGATTATACAGTGAGGTATACTAAATTTTATCTCAAGCAGCACGAAGAGGGAAACTCCGTAGCATTATCTTACAACTCGGTGTATGTTATTGCCGACAGTGGAGCTTTTAAATACCTTTCCAATAAGATTGATGAGATGGCTTTATTAGACAGTTCCAAGGAATTTTCTATATTGATTCCCAAAAACATAAACAAAGATGAACAAGAGAGTATTTCATCTATCATCTCCAATATGAATGAAGTTTATTCGGAGGAAGAATCCGCATTCGTTGATTTGGAGAGGAGTTACGAAATCGTTTACTACGAAGGAGACGTCAACATATGTGGTATTACTACATATGGGGGCGAAATAGATTTTTGTAAAAATGTAAAAAATCCTATTATTCTATATATCCATGACTACGATTCCGTTGATGAAAAGATCAACACAATTGATCAGCATGAAGGTACCGACACAAGCTTTTTAGCCTCTCCAGAACTCAAAATGCCCGAATTTATATATTCACCATACAGCTACAATGCACTTTTTAACACCCCCGATGAAGAACTGCAAGAGTTTGTAAATTCGCACAATGCCGATCACAATCCGGGATATGTGGTTACGAACGCCAAGGAAATGTATGAGTATTACAAAAAAACCTACGACAAGATTTTAATGCTGAACAGCGTCGCGTCAATTCTCGCCATTCTGCTGGAAATCATAGTTTCGATTACTATTATCAGAACCGAATACAACATGAATGCCAGAGAATTATTTATCAGAAAGACAATGGGCTACAGTGCATTTCAAAATAACAAACACATTATCCTGTACTCCGTTATCCCGCTGAGTATTTTTATAGTCGTAAGTTTTGCACTGTATTTGTTTGGCAAAATAGATATAATGCTCTATTACGCCCTCATAGGAATATTGCTTCTAATCTCCGAAATGCTGTTTATCTGCCTGTTTATACTGAAAATGGAGAAAGTAAGCACAAATAAAATAATTAAAGGAGGTACTTTATGATATTAGTAGAAAATATGACCAAGCGCTTTGGCGACAATGTTTTGTTTGATGGCCTTAATCTCGAAATTGATGACGGTGATTTTTTTGTCATCACAGGAGAAAGCGGCTGTGGAAAAACCACTCTGCTCAACATCATCGGCGGAATTGAGCCAATTAATGACGGTAAGGTCACCTGTAACGGAAAGATCATTTCATCAATAGAAAAGCCAAAAAGGAGTTATAAAGCCTGTAAAGATTATTTTGAAACGAGGAAAAATCAGCTTGATTATTATAAGGACACGGTTGGCTTCTTGTTTCAAAATTTCGCTTTGGTTGAAGCCAAAACTGTTCGCCAAAATCTGGAACTGGTACAAAAGACGTCGAGGACCGACGTTGACTTTGAGAGCGCTTTGGAATCCGTGGGTATGCCGGATAAACTGGACAGCACCGTGTATACCCTCTCGGGCGGCGAACAGCAGCGTGTTGCGTTGGCCCGCCTTATGGTAAAAAAATGCAGCATTATCCTGGCCGACGAGCCTACCGGCTCACTTGACAAAAACAACGCCAAAGCCGTGATAGATATATTGCGGGAGATGAATAAAAACGGAAAGACCGTATGCATCGTAACCCATGACGAGAAGATAAATGATTATGCCACAAAGAGTTTACACCTAAAGGGAAAGAAGGACTAATTATGAAGAAACGCATAGGCATAGCGGCAATGATACTTGCAATCATTGGAATAATATGGGGCGGTATAAGCCTATATTGGTGGCAGAGGAAATCTCAGCAATACGATGGCTTCATTAATGCAATCGTATCATCAGCTGACGCGACCGGGTATGACAAAAAACATTATAAATTTATGGGATATGACTACTGTGACAGCGATGGATATACATATAGTATAAAGCAGCCGGGATACCTTTCGTTGGTTGGCAATTTGAGCGTCACAGCGCCGATAGACAAAGGAGATCCCGATACCTTGATTATCTGGGTAGAAGGCTGGTTCAAAACAGAGTATTCATATGGCGTTTTGCTGTACGACGACGACGCCAAAACATCCTATCAGATTTTAATTGACGGTCAGGGCAACGTGATAGACTCAGAGGACCAAAGCATCGTGGATGCGCATCGTGAGAGAGTCGACATTTTACTTAAAAAAGCCAATCAAATGTGGACGTTTCCCGAATAACATTTGACAGTATTTAAAAACAAAGTGCGTAAGTTAAGATTTAAGGCAATCAAAACTTACGCACTTTGTTTATGTATATTTAGTTTCAAATGATTTCATGAATAGAGCCCGTCGGACATTCCATTATACATATACCGCAGCCCGTACACAAGCTGCGGTCAACCCGCGCGAGAAAATTCTCCACCTTCACTGCGCCCTCAGGGCAAACCCGCTCGCACCTCATGCAGCCTATGCAGCCCACTCTGCAATTTTTACGCGTGACCGCTCCCTTCTCTCGATTGGAACACATCACCTGCGCCGCCTGCCTGCGGTCGGTCAGTTCTATGAGCTGCTTCGGGCATACCTCGGCGCATTTGCCGCACCCCACGCAGATATCGCGGTCAACTATTGCTATCTCGTTGCACAGTTCAATCGCGTGGTGATCGCATTCCCGCGCACAGTCGCCCAAACCAATGCAGCCAAAACGGCAGGCATTCATACCGCCGTAAAGCTGCGCCGCCGCCGCGCATGAATTGAATCCCGTGTAGTCCATCTTGACATAGGTGTTGTCGCATATGCCCAAGCAACGCACAATCGCCGCTTTCGCAGCCACGTCCCCGATGTCGGTGTCGAGTATCGCCTCGCACGCGCCGCATTCGGCACTGGGTAGAGCTTCTGTCAGATTTTGTGCCGTCTCGTCTTTCGGAACTGTCATTATCGCCCAGACGGCGGACAGCAGCAGTCCCACCGACACTCCTATGGCGGAAACTATCAAAACCGGCAGCAATATATCACTCATTCCAAAAACACCACCAAAACCAACTCAAATCCCCGCAAAACCCAAGAAGGCCATCGCTACAAATGTGGCCGACACCAGCGTTATGGGCAATCCCCTAAACGACTCGGGTATATCCGAGGCTTCTATTCGCTTTCTCACGCCCGAAAATATTGCCATTGCCACGAGAAAACCTACACCCGAACCAAAGGCACAGCTCAGAGCATACAGGTATCCCTCGCCAAATCCATAGGACGCTCTTCCATAATTTTCAGTGACAAGTATAGCGCAGCCAAGAATCGCGCAATTGGTGGTTATGAGCGGCAAATAGGCGCCAAGAGAGGCGTGAAGCGCAGGCATATACTTTCTCAGCGTTATCTCGATAAGCTGCACCATCGCGGCTATTATCAAAATGAACACTACCGTTTGCAGATACTCCAGCCCGAGACCCTCCAGCACAAATCTTTGTATGGGATAGGTGACGGCGGTTGAAAGCACCATTACAAGTATGACAGCGGCGCTCATTCCCATGGCTGTTTCCAGCTTTTTGGAAACTCCAATGAAGGGACATACCCCGAGAAATTTTGAAAGAACGTAATTATCCGTAAGTATGCCCGCCAGAATTATCGAAATCACGGTACGCAGCACATTCATCAGCGGCGCCCTCCTTTGTCTGACATACTGCACGTTGCGGCAGCGGGACAATCTCCGCAGCCCTTTCTCACGGGAAGATTGTTCTCACGGCTCAGCCTGTTGGCCACCGCCATCAGCAATCCGAATACGAAGAATCCCCCGGGCGCGAGTGCAAAGAACAGTATCGGCTGAAGAATTCCGCTTTCCGAGATCACCTGTACGCCGAATATCGAGCCTGCACCAAGAAATTCGCGGACAGCGCCCATGCAAAACAGCGCCGCAGTGAACCCCGAGCCCATAGCCAACCCGTCGAGAGCCGAAGCAAGCGGGACATTCTTACTTGCGTATGTCTCAGCACGTCCGAGAATTATACAGTTGACTGCAATAAGAGGCAGATAAATCCCAAGGGATTCGTCCAACGGCTGTGCAAATGCCTTAACCAGCATTTGCACTACCGAAACGAAGCTCGCAATTATGGTTATGTAAGCGGGAATCCGCACTCTGTCCGGTATTATGTTTCTCATAACGGATATGACTGTATTTGAGCATATAAGCACCAGTGTGGCGGCAATGCCCATGCCTATGGCGTCTGACGCTGAGTCAGTGACGGCGAGCGTGTGACAGGCTCCGATTGCGAGCCGCAGCACCGGATTTTCAGTGATAATTCCGCGCTTCATTTCTGACTTAAAAAGCGCAGGCGCGGACTTTTCGGCAGAAGATTTTTCGCCGCTTTCCGCTGCCTTTATAGATTGTTCATCGGTTTCCTCAATAAAGCATATCGGTGTTTTATCAATGTCCCTCTTATTTTGGGACGCTTTTTCCAAATTATTTAAACGTTTTGAATAATTTGAGCCTCTTTGACTTATGGGAGCATCGGAGTTACTCGAAGGACCTCTCCCCATTGATATGGTTCTCTTAGCCAAATTTTCCCGTCCTCCTTTGAGTTACTGTGCGTACGTAGAATCAAGAAATGCCACCGAAATTGCGATTGCGCCGTTCACTGCGTCCGTCACGGCTCTAGAGGAGACAGTCGCTCCCGAAACCGCGTCGATACTTCCGCCGTCCTTGTCAACCACCAAATCCGGATCGTTGGCGCCGATAAACTGATTAAGGAAGTCGCTCTCTTTCGTCTTTTCACCCGAACCCGTCTCCGACATCGAAAGAATCGTGACTCCCGAAACTCTTCCGTTCGACCGTATTCCCGTCATCACCTCAATCTCGCCGTTGTAACCGCTTGCCTGTGTGATGACTATGACTCCGATCTGCCGACCATCTGAGTCCACGGCTTCATAAACTCTGCCCTCGTCGTCGAGCTGTTTGTAATTGTCGGCTTCAAGTACCGACATTCGGCTGTCGGTAGTCTTTGCATCGGCATTTTCAGCGATCTTGCCCTCGGTCAGCATATTGGTGAAAGCAAGTATCAGTGTCGATGTGGCGCAAATTGCCGTGAGTATCAGCGCTGGAAGAATTATCCGGGCGACACTTACCTTTGCACGTGTGCCTTTGCCCGTTTTTGCATTTGATTTATCTGACATTGCTCTAAGCCTCCTTGCCGAACGGCGCGGACAGTGTGAGTGTTTCTATGTGTGGTGTGAGAATATTCATCAGCAGTATAGCGTACGAAACACCCTCGGGCGACACGCCGAATATTCGTATTGTCATCGTCACAACGCCGCAGCCTATGCCGTAAATGATCTTGCCCGCGCGGTTTACCGGGCAGGTCACGTAATCGGTCGACATGAATATCGAACCGAGCATTACGCCGCCGGACATAAGATGAACCATCGGATTCTGTCCCGACAGCAGGGCGATAACGGCGACCGTACCCATAAAGCACAGCGGGATTTCGGGCGTTATCACGCGGCGCACCAGCAGATACCCGAAGCCCAGCAGCAGTGCCAGCACGCAAGTTTCACCGATACAGCCGCCGCGCATTCCTATGAACAGATCCATATATGAAGTGTCCACGCTTCCCGAAGCAATCCGAGCAAGCGGCGTCGCCGTGGATACCACGTCGGTGCCGGCGTTGTTGCTCAGGTAAAAGAATGGCATCGACCATCGGCTCATCTGCGAAGGAAAGCTTATCAGAAGAAATACCCTCGCGGCTATTGCAGGGTTGACAAAATTCATGCCTATTCCACCGAACATTTGCTTGACCACCACTATTGCAAAAACCGAGCCGAGCACGGCATACAACGGGTTAAGCGTCGGCGGAAGGCTGAACGCCAGCAACACGCCGGTCACCGCAGCGGAAAAGTCGCCTATAGTCTGACTTCTTCTCATGACGCGGCGGCATATGTACTCCGACACAACGCACGTCCCCACGCAAACTGCCGTAAGCATCACCGCGCGCCAACCGAAATACACAACTGCCATCAGAGCCGCAGGAACCAGCGCAATCAACACATCTTGCATTATAACCGTGGTATTCTCCCCGCTGTGTATGTGCGGGGACGAAGATACCAAAAGCCTGAGAGACTTATTGTTGTCCATAATTTTATTGTCTGTCCTTTCGTCGGGCTGTGGATTAATTGCCGCACAAGTCTTTTGCCATCCTCAAAAACTGAACCAGCGGCCTATGAGCCGGACACACATAGGCACAGCAGCCACATTCCATACAGCCCTTTACATTTATATCGTTTATTCCCCTGATGTCGCGCTTCTGCACAAGGTATTGAACATTCACGGGCGTGAGGCACATCGGACAGGCGGAGACACATCTTCCGCATCGTATGCAATCGGTCGGTTCAATTGCCCCGACCTCGTCCGCTGACATGAATATAAGCCCGTTGTTCTGTTTGATTATAGGATAATCGAGGGTGTAAAGCGCGGTTCCCATCATCGGCCCGCCCACAACCACCTTGCGCGGCGTTTCCTTAAAGCCTCCGCAAAATTCGGTTATATCGGATATCAATGCGCCTATTGGCACCGTTACATTTTTGGGCTGCGCTATTGCCGAGCCGTCTACGGTAATCCTCTTGGAGATTAGTGGCATTCCCGTACGCACATACCGCGCCAAAAAAGCCGCCGATGTGACATTCAGCACCATGCAGCCCACGTCCGCAGGTATGCCTCCCATAGGCACGATGCGGTTGGTACAGGCCTTGACAAGCACCTTCTCGGCGCCATGGGGATATGACGCCTTCAGCTTCAGCACGCACATTTTACCGCTCAACTCTTTTTCAGATATGACTTCGTGCAGCTTTGCCATGGCCTCGGACTTGCTGTCCTCAACTCCTATTATCACTCGCTCAATATCGAGAATGTCCATGAGCAGCTTTGATCCCTCAATTATGTCCTCGGGAGCTTCGAGCATTTCACGGCGGTCGGAGGTAAGGTACGGCTCACATTCCGCGCCGTTTATTATCAGCGTATCTACCGCATAGTCGGGCGCAGAGTAATTCGGCTTTACGAACGCCGGTAAAACCTCACCTCCAAGATCTGCAAGCCCCGACTCCCTGACCGCTGCGTAAAGCTCGTTCGGATTGGTTATATGCGGCGGTTTTACATCCTCGCATACAACTTGCCTGCCGTCTGTCTCAATTTCAACGGCTTTGATTTCCTCTCCGTTTGGCATTAGAATCGTGCCTACGGATTTAACCCGGCCCGACACGCTTGAATGTATCGGAGCGCAGACGAATGATTGACTGTCGGCTATTTTCTGTCCCACTGTCACAAAATCTCCGGGCTTCACTAAAGGCTCGCACTGAGCGCCGATGTGCTGCCGCATTGATATTATCACGCGCGGCGGTATCGGCATTTCCTCCGATGGAGAATTTGAGGTGTTTTTGATATTCTCCGCATGAATTCCTCCGTGAGTGCGATATGGCTTTTTAGGCAGCCTGATTTGGGGTCCGACTGCGGGAACCTCCGATTCGGGTGTTTTTTTTTTCTTTGCCGTCAATCTGATTTTTGGCAAACCCATTAAATCCTCCCTTCGTACGCTTCTTCACTTTTGTTTCTTTGCGCTTTTCTCAGCCATGTAATACAGCTTTTTCCCGCACACAGCCGCAATCTATAGATAAAAAACTCCGCTAATTTCTTGGATTGCTTCAATTACCGTACATTATAACATATATAAATTTCCTTTGCAACAATATATAATTTATAAAAATAGTATAATTTATTAAAAAATAAAAAATAATCGAGCTGTGAATCTGACACAGCTCGACTATTTTCATCGATAAAATCCGTATTTCTATGTATTGCAAAAGATTCGGCAATTTTTATTCTGACATAACGAGTTTATTCTCGATTTTACCCAGGCGGACAAATATAATCACGGCGCACAGTATCAGCCCCGACATTCCTATAATTCCGGTGGGGTTCGGACCCAACAGCCCGCTCTTATTCGACACCGAAACAAAAACCGGAATCTCACCAATGACGTTGACCGTTCCGTGAATGATCGCGCTGTACATGACGTTGTCGGTTCTTACCATAGCATAGGCACAAATTATTCCGATAACCACACACACCAGCATCATCATTGCCATATTGCTCCAGGGAGCGCCCGGATTTTCCGAACTGTAGTTAAAACCGAAGTAAATAAGCGGCAAATGGGCAGTTCCCCAGCATAAACCGTTGAGCAACACTCCTTTTCTCACTCCGTATCGCTCGATTTGCTTGGGCAGCAGATATTCGCGCCAGCCTATTTCTTCACCAAGCTCCAACAATTGTATCGGAATGCACAGCGCCGAAATCAACACGCACGCCGCTCCGAACACAAGAGGATTAAGAATTTGAATCTCGTACCCGCCGCCAATCAAGCTGTCAAGGTCAAAAACTCCGCTGTATCGATCGGGAAACAATACAAAATACAACGCTGCTCCCACCGCGATCATAATGCCAGGGACAAAGGCGCAAAAGAGCCACATCTTCACATTCTTCCACACCTTCAGTGAAATTCGCCATTTTGATTTGTCGCCTGTAATTCGCCTCGTAATAAAGGCGCACAAAACCGGAAACGCCGTGAAGCCTTTCTGCAAAATCTGATACGCGGTATTCGCGCTGTCACCCTGTGTAAAAAATGCCGCCACACCGAGTAAAAAGCAGATTCCCAACACCAGGAGAAGGTATATCCTCATCTGTTTTTTGCTGTCGCTCATATCATTTGTCCTCCCCGTCACAACCCATTGTGACCTGTATTTTTTTGGTCGATTTACATTATGCCATTTGTGCTGCTTCTCTTTTGAATTGCCGTGGTCATCATATCCGCGTCCGACTTTAAAAGCAGATAATCCAGGAGATTCACCGCCACATATATCACTGCAACCGCCGCAGCTATCGACACGCATAAAAAAGCGCTGTCCAATGTACCTATTAGATATGAAATAAGCAGCGTAACAAACTCAGTGAGAAAAAATTGGATTACCTTGCGCACCGCCATCTGTCTGACACTGAGTTCCTTTGAAGAATACACCACGAATGAAGGCAGAATACAGAAAAACGCATATACAAACGGCATGAAGAAAGCATAATGACTCAATCCGTGAGGCGGCGGTTTGATACAGCAGATAATGCCCACAGACAAGGTTATTCCCGCCTGTATCATAAGGAAACTGACCGCGCGTCTTTTTAAAAATTCTCCGAGTTCCATCTACAGTTCCTCCATAATTGTCTTCTTGACTATCTGTGCATATTTTCGGGATATAATCACGTCCTCGCCGTTTTTCATGTGGGCGCAGTATCGCCCGTTGAACGCGGGACGAATGTAATCTATCTTGAGCAGGCATATCAGGAACGCTTTGGAACATCGGATAAATTTATATGGCGCAAGTTCTTCTTCAAGCTCGTAGAGCCGTTTTTTAATTTCAAAAACATCACTCAGCGTATAGGCGAACACATTTTCACCCACCGCCTCAAAATACAAAATTTCGTCAAAACAAATCTGGTGCTGATGATTTGTATTGGAATATCCTATCAGATAATTTCCCTTGGAAAGGCAGTAATTTCTGATATCGACAAAATCCTGTGTCATAGAAACACATTCTATCACTACCTGTTCTTCTTCCTTTGATGAAACGCTTTTTACCTTTACTCTTATCACTTCAAAGCACCGCTCTCAAAATTTTTCAGATATTCCTTTGTAATTATAGCATATCAATTTAATTATTTCCACCTGCTGATGACAAGTTGCATTTTTATTTGATGAAATGCAATCCATACACCTTAATCAAAATAATTAAAATAAAAAATTCCAAAATTATCTTGACAAATATATCGTAAAATGATATATTAATTACGTTATCCGATATATCGGAATGTGTAATAAAAAGGAGTGCATTCATATGGCCATGAGCATACAGAAGGCGGCAGAGATATTTGCAAATCACCCCACACGGTTCACCAAAAAGGAAAAATCCGCACTGCGCGCCACGCTGCGTGACGAGATGAGGCGAATAGGCTACACCGACAGCGACATTTCGGAAATCAGTGCGTCGGGTACAAATTTTGTAGTGGGCGACCCACAGGCGGAATATATGTTTACCGCCCATTACGACACGCCCGGACGAACGGGTTGGATGCTCGGGTTGTCGCGTATTGTGGGACAGACAGGGGCAAATATCCTGATGATATTTATTATGCTGCTCATCGTGGTGTTCATCATACCGTTAATAAGCGTCCTTTCTTCTAGAGTTTTTTCAGGTTTTGGCGGCAACATTGATTTTTTGTGCGTTGAAGCTGGCATGATGGCATTGCTCGCGGTGATGGTAGGATCTATGGTTATCAAGAACAAAAACAACCGCAACGACAACACGAGCGGCGTGCTCTCTTTGCTCGCCCTCGCAGAGAGCGTCGCGGCAGACTATGAACTTCGCGGAAAATGCTGCTTTGTGTTCTTTGACAATGAAGAATGGGGATTGCTGGGTTCGGCCGGCTTCGCCAAGTGGTGCAGAGGGCAGGGTATTGATTTGAAAAACACCAAACTCATAAATTTCGACTGCGTGGGAAACGGCGATGTTCTCACCCTTGCATCAACCAGGAGAACCGATATTGCGCAATCTGTCGCGGCGGCGTTTAACGAAGCTGGACTTAACCCCATCAGTAAACGCAGCATGGCGATATTCCTCAGCGACCACGCTAATTTTCCAAATTCGGTGATGGTGAGCTATACCAGGCGTTCGCTGATGGGTCTGCTCTATCTGCCTCTGATACACACATCAAGGGACACAGAATGTGACGTTCAGCAAATAAACACATTGACGGAGTATTTTTACAGGTTTATTAAAGAACAAAAAATCTGAGACAAGGAAGTTACTGCATGAATGAAAGCAAAGGAGCACTTACCGAAGCTGTATTTTATATATTGATATCGCTTTACACACCACTGCACGGATACGGCGTTATCCAAAATGTGGAAAAACTCAGCGGAGGACGCGTAAGACTCGGCGCGGGGACGCTGTACGGCGCGATAAACACACTGCTCGGCCGCAGTTGGATCAAGGAGTATGGCCAATCGGGTGAACGCAGAAAGGAATATATAATCACGGAGAGTGGAAAAGACGCAGTTCGGGCAGAGTTGATACGTCTGGAAGAGCTGTTGGACAACGGTAAAAGAGTATTGCAGGGAAATGAGTGATTCCTTCTTATAAAGGAGATTCTATTGACGATGAAAGACAGAACTACAAAATTCAGAATGTACGCCACAATTGATCGCGAGGAAATATTTTTAAACGATATGTGTCAAAGCGGCTGGAAGCCTGTCAAGATATTTATGGGTATGTTCTTTGTATTCGAGCGGTGCGAGCCGCACGAATATATAGCCCGCGTGACAAGCGCCATCGATCCTGACCACAAGGAGGCAAGCAAAAAAAGACGTGAGCAGATAACGGAAATTCTCACCGATTCCGGCGCGGAGATAGTTCGCGAGACAAATATCGACGCAGCCACGCGCATTTACGCAATTCGCTCCACCTCACTCGGCGAATTTGAGATAAACACCGATATCGACTCGCTGATTGCCGATTGCAGAGCGCGGCGCAGGTATCACATAAATCTGGCGGTATTTTCGGCGTTGATATTCGTCGCCGCCTTCTTTTTGGGAACAGACATGATGTCGGATTATGCAATGTCGAACCAGTCAGGCGTCACTTTGGTAGGAGCATATGTGGAATTTTCCTGTGCCGCCCTTATGTTGGTGCTCCTTGTGGTCGTTGTCATTCCCATATCAAAATACAGTCGAAAAATAAAGGAATTGCGGGCAAAAAGAGAAATTGAGGAGTAATATTTATATGAATAAAAAAGTGTCAAAAATTTCTATCGGTATCACAGCGCTTATTTATATTTTAGCTTGTGGATACATAGGGTACTGTATGGCACAATGTGCAGACGTGTGGTTTAACGGCAATTATATCTTAACCTTTGCCGCTGTGCTGCCGTTTTGGGCAGCCGTAATCATACTTCATATAATAATGCACGAACTTGGACATTTTGTATTCGGCAGGCTGACTGGCTACAGCTTTAAATCATTCCGCATTTTTAACCTGATGTGGCAGAAAGACAGTGACGGAAAAATCCGTCTTTATAAATTCAGTATTGCGGGAACAGCCGGACAATGCCTGATGGTGCCGCCAGAACTGAAAGACGGCGATATGCCGTATGTGTTGTATAATCTCGGCGGCGTCGCATTCAATCTGCTGCTTGCGGCGGTTGGAATGGCGGTCTCCGCCCTTTTCCCCGCTTCAATCGCTGAATTATACGGCAAAATAATATGTGTCATGGGTATCACATTGGCTTTGGAAAACGGACTGCCTCTGCCCGGGATCACTAATGACGGAGGCAACCTTCTGTCGCTGAGCAAATCCAAGGAAGCAAGGAGATCCCTTTGGATTCAGATGATGGGAGTTCTCATGCTGGCCGAAGGCAAAAGGGTGAGGGAATTCCCGTCGGAATGGTTCAATATGCCCGATGATCTACATCTTAAAAACAGAATGGAGGCGGTAATGGCGGTCTATGTCTGCAACCGTCTGATCGACGAGCATAATTTTGAAGATGCACAGCAGTATATTGACTCGCTTATGAATAAAAAAACGGCTATCGTTCAAATTCACATGGATCTGCTCAAGACAGATGCTCTCTTCTGTGAGCTTATAGGGAACTGTGATCCCCAAAAGGTCGAAGCATATGCCACAAATGAGCTTATATCGTTCTGGAAAACCATGCAGACACACCCCAGCGTCATAAGAACTCAGTACGCATATCAGAAAATATACAAAAAAGACGCGAGACAGGCGGCAAAAGCCATTGAATTGTTTGAAAAGTGTTCAAAGACCTATCCCTATCCGTGCGAGGTGACTGCGGAGCGCGAGTTGATCGCCATAGCTGATGAAAAATCCGACGTGTCGTTATTGAGAGGAGCAATTGTTAAATGATAGAAAAATCGCACATTGACGGCGGCAGGGGATTTGATTTTGGCAGGACTTCCACTGATTACGCCAAATACCGCGATATCTACCCCGAAGAATTTTACAGACGTCTGCTTGACAAAGGGATATGCACGCGCGGTCAGAACATCTTGGACATAGGAACGGGTACAGGCGTGTTGCCGCGCAATATGTATAAATACGGCGCGCGTTTCACGGGTACGGATATATCCGCCAATCAGATAGAACAGGCGAAAATCCTCGCCCAAGCCTTACGCATGGACATAGAATTTTTTTGTACCCCGGCTGAGCAGATGGATTTTCCAGACGGTTCATTTGACGCGGTGACCGCCTGTCAATGCTTTACATACTTCAATCACGCCGTGCTCGCGCCACAGATAAATCGCGTATTGAAGGCCGGCGGAGTGTTTGCCGTCATGTATATGGCATGGCTGCCCTATGAGGACAAAATTGCAGGTGCAAGCGAGGAACTTGTGTTAAAATACAGCCCGAATTGGACGGGCTGCGGCGAGACGCGCCACGAAATAGAGATACCGCCCGAATATGGCGCATATTTTGAAATAAAAAGCAGTGAGGTTTTCGACTTGCGCGTTCCCTTTACCCGAGAGACATGGAACGGACGAATGAAATCCTGTCGGGGAATAGGCGCTTCGCTTAGTGCGGAAGAAACCAAGCACTTTGAGCGTGAGCACATGGAACTGTTGAAAAAAATCGCGCCAGAAGAATTTGAAGTTCTGCACTATGCGGCGATTGAGCTGTTGGCAAAAAGGTGAGCATAAGATTAAATTAGTTTCTCTCTTCCAAGTTGTGGCATACTAATCAAAAACATGGAAAAATTTGAAAATATTGCTTACAATAAATTATGTGCAATTCACAATAATTTGGTTGTAAAGAATCACTTGTTGTGATATCATAAAATCAGAAAAAGGCAGGCACGTATGTGCCGCAAAGAAGGAGAGTAACCAAATGGACAACAAATTCGACAGTTTTGACAACCTCAATGACCCCAACGGCGCAAATGAACCTGCCCCGCCAATTCAACCGCCTTCCGACCAGTCCGTGACACCACCCCCGGAGAATGATGGAAAATATGAAAAAATCGACAAAAAGATATTGAAGAAATGCAGGCACAAGGCGGAGCTGCGTTGGTATCGTCGTCTGGCGGCGCTGAATATTCTCATTATAGCGGCAGTGATAGGATATTTTATCTATTCTATGGACGAAAATCGCGAGTATGTTCAAAACGTCTGCAACATCGTTGTCGAAGGCGCAAACCAAATCGGTGATTGGAAAAGCGTTGACATTGAGCAGGGCATCCAAAAAGCAAAAGAACTGGACACACTCGAAAAAAAAGTTGCAAATGTACCCGAAAGCCTTGTGTTTTTGGCTGAAATAATTTTCGTGCTGATTGCCGTACCATTTATAGTAAGCTATTCCTACGCTCAGTATCGCAGTATGTCGGTGAGGATAACGGAGAAAACATATCCTGAAATTTACGCCATTGTGGAGGAATATTCACAAAAGCTGGGACTTAAAAGAACTCCCAAAATTTACATGGTACAGAGCAGCGGCGTACTCAACGCCTTTTCAAGCTTCATTCCGTTCAGACAATACATAGAAATTTACGCTGATCTGCTTGAAGTTGCGTACCGTGAGCATCACGACATGGATACGATCCGCTTTATAATAGCTCACGAAATGGGTCATATATATTACAAGCACTCCACCATGCATTACTACTACTCTATCATGCTCTCGCAGGTCATTCCAATTTTTGGCAGCACCGCGTCGCGCACCCGTGAATATAGCTGTGACCGCCTGGCGCAGCTTTTATCGGGGAGCGACGGCATTGACGCAATGATGTCGCTGACGGCAGGAATCCACTTGTATAAGCAGGTGGATAAACAGGATTACATAGAGAACGCAAAGACAGTAAAGGGATTATTTGTATTCTGCTATAATTTGGTGTGCAGCCACCCGATTATGTCAAAGCGAGTGCTTGCTCTCGTTGATCCCCGGCGCAAGAGCGGAAGACTTTATTAATTGACAAAAGCAGCCCATTTGCAGCAGTGAGAATTGATTTCCGTGCATTTGGGCTGTTAAATTCAACTTTTATCATAATTTTCAAAACCGGTACAAGAAGGAGACAGTTTGATGATGCTGGCAAATATAAAAAGCACGGTCAGCCCCATGCCCGCGATATTGCGGCAGGCGCAAACCGGCACTCAAATGAACAACGGAAAACTTATAAATATACTGTTGGTCTTCGCGGTGATGCTGCTGGCGACCGCCAGCGAAGGTATCTTGATTATTCCCGCAGCGATAATCAAGGTTGTGCTCTCCATTATGTCGTCTGGGGCAGGGCAAAATATTGGTATAGACATAACGGGCAGCCATATGGTCATGGTTCAATTGTTTTCCACTGTGATACCGATAGTGATATTAATGCTATATGTGCGTTTTTTTGAAAAGAGAAGCATACGCACAATGGGTTTTGTCAAACAGCGCGCAGTCATCGATTATCTATTGGGAATTGCCGCCGCATTCGCCATGTTCTCGGCGTGCGTGGGAATATGTACGGCGTCGGGGGCGATGACCTTTGACGGTTACGTGCTCGGCGGACAATACGGAACGCTGGGCTTGCTGTTTATTGGATTTCTGATTCAGGGAATGAGTGAAGAGGTAGTGTTCCGCAGCTTTATGATGACTTCAATAGGCAGCAAAAGCGGCGCTCTCGCGGGTATACTGCTCAATTCGCTGTTTTTTGGCGCAATGCATTTGGGCAACAGCGGCGTCACGGTTCTCTCAATTGCAAATATCGTGCTGTTTGGAACTTTCATGTCAATCGTAGTGCTCAAGCTCAATTCAATATGGATGGCGTGCGCAATGCACTCGATCTGGAATTTTGTGCAGGGGAATTTTTACGGCGTACTAGTGAGCGGCATTGACGCAGGGCCATCGGTATTCAGGTTCAGAATCACAGATGGCATGGAACTGCTGAACGGCGGCAGCTTCGGCATGGAGGGTGGTTTGGCAACGACAATTGTACTTACAATGTCAATCGCCATCGCACTGCTTGTGAAACCGCGTGAAAACACCGGGCAAAACGCCGTCGCTGCATAAATCGCCGCATAAATTGCATTTATAAAGTACTCGATCTTGCTATTGGCACGTTATTGCGGGTGAAAATGGGCTGCTTATTCTGTGTTCGCCGCTCAGATTGTGAGACCCTGCTTCACTTCCGCCATGGGCGCTGCTCTTGGATTCCCACGCCTTCAGCTGACAGCTCCGCTTGCTCGGCTTTGGAGTCCGATTTCATCTGCGCCAGTATTATGCCGCACAATATGAGCGCACAGCCTATATACCCCTGCAATTCCATATGTGCGTGAAGTATAAGTACACCGCCTATCACGCTGAATACCGATTCCATCGAAAATATTATGGCGGACACCGTTGGCTCTGTCTCCCTCTGACCGAGCGCTTGACAGGTATAGGCGACGCCCACTGACATAATTCCGCCGTATAGCAGCGGCACTGTTGCCATACGAATACCCGTCAATGTTATATCCTCGAATATAAGCGCACAAATGAGGCTCTCAACGCCACACACTATGAATTGTCCCATCGAGAATTTCAGAGGACTTACCTCATTTACGAATTTATCTATCACCAGAATGTGTACTGCCCACATCACCGAACCGCAAAGCACGCTTATCTCCCCCGCTCCAAATGAGAGCGTGAATTTATCGTCCAGATTCAGCAGCAGCAATCCACCCACGGCAAGCACCGCGCCTATCCAGATAAATGAGTTGGTCTTCTTGCGGAAAATTACGAGTGACATTACCGGAACTATCACCGTGTACAGTCCTGTGATAAATCCCGCCTTGCCCGCCGGCGTGCCAAGCTCCACGCCGTATTGCTGAAATGTGGATGCAAGAAAAAGCACTGTTCCTGTAATCGCCGAGGCAGATAACAGTTTTTTGATTTTGGCCCAATCCATGCTCTCCCGCTCGAAAAACAATATCACGGGAATGAGCGACACCGCACCGAGCAGAAAGCGTATACCATTAAAGCTGAAAGTGCCGAGGTATTCTGCTCCAACCTCTTGAGCGACAAATGCCAATCCCCATATTACAGCGGTGGTCATAAGCAGGAACATTGATTTAAATTTTTTTATTGTTTTCATCGATCGTCTCTCCCAAAATACAAACAGCAAACCGCGCAAAAAACCGCCGCACAAATTCGCTCACATTTGAGCCGAAACGCGGCGGTAATTTTTTTGCCTTAAATGATCATTTATCTTGTGCATCCATTTTAGCTTACAGTATGCTTTGCAGGAATTGCTTTGTTCGGGCATTCTGTGGATTATTAAATATCTCCTCAGGCGACGAATCTTCCATGATGATCCCGTCCGCCATGAACACCACACGATCCGCGACCTCACGCGCGAACCCCATCTCGTGAGTAACGCAGAGCATCGTCATGCCCTCCTCCGCGAGTCTCCTCATTACGTTAAGCACCTCGCCCACCAACTCCGGGTCAAGCGCGGAAGTAGGCTCATCGAACAACATGATTTTGGGCTGCATCGCAAGAGCACGGGCAATCGCCACACGCTGCTTCTGCCCGCCCGAGAGCTTGGAGGGATACTGGTCTGCCTTGTCGGAAAGTCCAACATCGCTGAGCAGCTTGGCAGCAAGCGGCTCCACTTCATCTTTACTCATGCCCTTGACGGTCATGGGCGCAAGCATGAGATTTTCCATAACGGTCTTGTGAGGGAAAAGGTTGAAGTGCTGGAACACCATACCCATTTCAAGCAGAAGTTGCTTCTGTCTTGCCTTGTCGACGCTGTGAACAGTCTTGTCATGCTCGCGGTGAAGGAAAAGTTCGTCTTCTATGAATATCTGTCCTCCGGTGATGGTTTCGAGCTGATTGAGCGAACGCAGAAAAGTGGATTTGCCCGCGCCCGACGGGCCTATTATGCATATAACCTCGCCGTTTTCAACTGTAAGATTTATATCCTTGAGCACTTCGAGATGTCCGAATTTTTTACTGACGTGCTCGGTACGAATCATTGACATCAACAATTCCCTCCTTACTCATACACCGAGAACTTCTTCTCGATTTTTCCGAATATATACGTGAAGAACGCCGTTATTATGAGATAGATAACCATTGCGGGGATAAATACCAGATAAGAGCCGCTGGCGGATATCGTCTTTGAAATTGTGGTGATATCCATAAGACCTATTACGAACACCAGCGAAGCGTCCTTGAGTACCATGACGAATTCATTGCACACGGGAGGAATCATTCTGCGCGCAGACTGCGGAATGATAATCTTGCGCATGGTCTGTCCGTAAGTCATGCCGAGCGCCTTAGCCGCCTCATACTGACCTTTATCGATGGACTGCACCGCCGCGCGCACTATCTCTGCGCAATATGCCGCGCTGTTGAGTGTGAATGCTATAATCGCCGCCACAAACGCTCCCTTGAAAACGCCCTCGGGGTCGTCGGAATCAAACAGGCTGCGCCAACTGAATCCCTCGAATATCCCCGGTATGGCCAGGTAGATGCAGAATATCTGGATCATCAAAGGAGTGCCGCGGAAAAAGAAAATATAAGCGCGACAGGGCAGGCTTATCAGGGGATTCTTTGAGATCTTGCCCAGAGCGAGGAGAATACTGAGGATAAGTCCCAAACCTATACTTATGGTTGTCAGCACTATGGTGAGCTTCGCGCCGTAGAGCATACTTTGACCGCAGCCTAACATTCTGTATGTATAATTAATGAATTGACCCGTGATGTTCCACGCGCCCTCATCGGCATGGTAAACGCCGCCCGCAAATCCGACATATTTCTCGCTAATGCTGTTTACTCCCGATGTGGTAAACGACGCGTAATTGATGAAATAAAGGTCGTTGTATGTGATAACCACATGGCGGCGGGAACGTGTTTCGTCCTTGATAAGTTCCTGACGGATCTGCGGAGATGCCTTATCCATAAGCTCCTGCTCGCTTGGTTTAATCGCCGCAAACACCGTAGCCACGGCAAAGAGCGCAATGAGCGTAACCGCAATTATCTTGGATTTCTTTTCCCACCTTCGCACGTCAAAAGCGGAAACAATTGATTTCAAGATTTTTAAAGCTTTCGATTTCAAATTGCAACACCACCTGAATCGGATAACAAATATTTTTCACAAATAATCCCTATCTGCGGAAATTCCAAAAAACATATATGTATTTCAAAAGACCCGTATTTAATATCATATCATAAAATAAAAATAAATCTACACGTTTTTTGGAATTTCCGCAAATTATTTTGTTATTATGCTGCCGCGCTGACCTATCATCAATTTATCAGCTTATCGGTCTAAAGCAATATCAATCAATTAAAGGCACATAGGGAAAACACCACCATGTGCCTCTAACTGACTTATTCAACAAAATTTTTAACGATCAACACTTTAACGCTTGAACCATGTTGAATAGTTTTCCTCAAAGAAGCCCTCTTCCCTAAGCTGGTCCATAGCCTCATTGATAACCTTCTGAAGTTCTACGTTTTCCTTGCCCATGGCAATGCCAAACTGCTCGAGGTTTGAAGCATCAACGTAAACGATTTCATACTTATCGGGTTCTCTTGCCACATAGCCGTCAGCCACGGTGCTGTCGCACAGAACGAAATCGTACTCGCCGTTTGCGAGAGCGGTGAAGCAGGTGAGAATCTGCTCTGTCGCCGACATGGTGCAGTCAGTTACAGTGTTGGTATCAATCAGATTTTTAAGAAGCTTTTCCGAGGTTGTACCCTTCTGGAGCGTCACCGTGTGATTGGAAAGATCGTTAAGCGACTCCACCTTGAGATCGCTGCCCTTTTTGACTACAACGGCCTGATAGTTGTCAACATATGGCTCGGAGAACAGGCAATTCTTCTTGCGTTCGTCGTCAATTGTAACGGCGGACACAACGCAGTCATAATTCGTGTCAATACCCGCAAAGATAACGTCAAACGCGGTGTCGATGAGGTTTATCTCGACGCCGAGCTTTTCGCCGATTGCATAGATGAGATCAACGTCATAGCCTACAGGTGAACCGTCCTCAGCCTTGTTCTCAAAAGGCGGATATCCTATTTCCATACCGACCGACAGCGTGCCGTCCTTGATGAGCTTTACATTGCTCATGTCAATTGTCGAGACAACATCAGACTTGCTAACCTCACCTTTTTCGTTGTCCTTGTCCTTGTCATCACCCTTACAGCCCACGAAGCACACGCCCAACATGGCTGCAGAGAGAAGCAGTGCAATAATCTTCTTCATAAACATTTTCCTCCTGAAAATTAAAAATAGGGCGCACAAACAGAATAGTCTTTGCAAACACCCCATTATGCCGCCCAATTTCAAAGATAAATTAGCACAACATTAACCATTTGTCAACAGAATTTTAACAGGAATTTTTAAAAATTCCGATTTTTGTATAAAAATACAAAACGAACTGATAAAAAGTTCATTTTTTTTTGCACTTGCTGCGGGCGTATATTCGAAGTATGCAATAAATTATGAATAAAAACAGAGCCGCATCAAAATCCACGGCAACAGCATTTACTCTTTGTAATCCAAAAACATCTTGATTCTTTAATCTCACCGCATTTTACCCGCTCAGCTTGCGCTTTACTAATTATTTTTAAACGCTGCTGCCGTGCGCCAAAATCAATTTCACTTGAAACCTGCCTTCACACGATATATAATGTGAGTATGGCAAAATATTTACCAATCGGGGGTGCAAATGAAAATGCCAAGATTTTTTATAGAAAATGTGTCGGGCGACTTCATCACAATAAGCGGTCAGGACGCCGACCATATCACAAAATCGCTGCGCATGAAGGAGGGCGAAAGGCTTACGGTATGCGGCGGTCAGGGTTTGGATTTCCTCTGCGAGATAGCCGAGATATCCCAAGACTCTGTGGGACTGAGGGTGCTTGAGACGGTTCGCACTGTGAGCGAGCCATCTGTAAAAATAACGTTGTATCAGGGTTTGCCAAAGGGCGACAAGATGGAGCTTATTATAGAAAAATCCATAGAATTAGGCGTGAGCAGCATTGTTCCCGTGATAATGCGCCGTTCAGTATCGCGACCCGACGCTAAATCAGCAGCCAAAAAAAATGAACGGTACCAAAAGATAGCCCTTTCCGCAGCGAAACAGTGCGGACGCGGCATAATTCCCAAAGTGGAGCCTGTGATCAGCTTCAGCCAAATGCTGACGCATTTGAGCGGACACGGCTCGGTTATATTTTTCTACGAATGCGGAGGACAGCCGCTCTCGTCCGCAATCAAAAATTTCACAGATGAGGGCGTCGACAACATAGCCATTGTGATAGGCCCCGAGGGTGGCTTCGACCTCGACGAAGCGCAGGCACTCCAGAATTCGGGTGCCTTTACAGCCACACTGGGTAAACGCATACTCCGCACGGAAACCGCTCCTATCGCCGCGATTGCCGCCATAATGTATGCGACGGGAAATTTGGACTAGCACGGTATAAATCTACAATGGCGCTCTTCTTATTATGCTGATTATGTGGTGCAAAATATCACAATGTAAATCAAAAGTGTGAAATTAACAAATCGGAAAACCGTCGAATTTATAAAACATCTCCAAATTTGCATTATTTTTTTATAGCATTTACCACTTAGTTTACATTTTTTTAATATTTAAGGTCTACTCTCATACTATAATGAATTTATAATGGATGGATTGCAATAACGGAACGATTGCAATATTTTATTTTGTTACAAAAAGATTGGGGAACTTAAAATGAAAAAGAACAGACATCCGCTGGGACGCGGAGCACAAACTCTATCCTTTCTTGTTGTTTCGAGCGTTTTATTGATATGTTTTGCTCAGGTACATCGCATCAATGTGAATCATGCTCCTAAAGATTTTGTCACTGCCAGCGATTCAGGTCAAACTCACAGGCCCAGGAATAATCCTAAGGCTTTCTTCACAATGGGGGATTTGTCCGAAATCACCATAACCATACCGAATCTGACAAGTTCGACATCTCACTCGCCTCTCACGGACAGGACTGCGGTTCCCACAATGTCAAAAACCGCAGCCGCCTCAAAAACTGCGGTTGCGTCGACGATGACCACAACCACGTCAAAGGTTACGACGACATCGAAAAAGACTACAACTACCTCAAAAAAGACCACAACCACATCAAAAAAGACCACGACCACGTCAAAAAAGACCACAACTACCTCAAAAAAAACCACCACAACGTCAAAAAAAACTACAACCACGTCAAAGAAAAACAGCTCAAATATACCGCCCAATAAGTACAATGAGTCAAAATATTACATAGTGGTGTATAAGGGCAGCCAGTCTACTGTGGTTTACGGAAAGGACGACGACGGTAATTACACGCGCAAGGTTAAGACCTTCACCTGCTCTACAGGCAAGGATTCTTCCCCAACGCGGACAGGCACATATAAAATACGGGCCAAATACCGCTGGCGTTATCTGGTGGGCGGCGTTTACGGACAATATAGCAGTTCCATAAGCAGCAGCTACCTGTTCCACTCAGTTCCATATTACAAGCAAAATGTATCCTCACTGGAAAACGAGGAATACGACAAACTTGGCAGTCCCGCCTCAAAGGGCTGCATAAGAATGTGTGTACGCGATTGCAAGTGGATTTATGACAACTGTCCGATAGGCACTGAGGTCAATATAGTTAATCAGAGCGGACCGTCCGGTCCCGGCGTTCCGCGCCGCAAAACCGACGAAGCCTACAGCGGATGGGATCCCTCTGACAAATGGGCGCAGGGCAATCCATATTTCTCATAAAAATTATCCGAGGGGAAACGATGAATACGAAAAGAATAAAAGCTGAAGATTTTTTGGTATTGGCGGTCATTGCAGTTCTATGCATATTCACATTTATCGACCGCACCACACGTTCAATCACAGACACAGTTTCCCCAACAGACACGAATTTGGTCAGCAGCAGCGACATTGAAATTACGGACGCGGGCCGGCCCGCTCTGTCCGGAGAGTTGGCGGACGCTATAACCCAAAGCACAGCCGCCGTAGTCGACGGGGCGGAGATGACATTGACGGCTATAACCGAAGCCGCAAAAAATAAAAATAATGGCTCCAAATATTACATAGTCGTGTACAAGGGCAGTCAATCCACCGTGGTTTACCGCAGGGACAGCAACGGAGATTACACCAGGCAAGTCAAGGTGTTTACCTGCTCAACAGGCGCGAAGTCATCTCCCACACGGACGGGCAAGTATAAAATACGCGCCAAATACCGCTGGCGCTCCCTTGTCGGCGGCGTTTACGGCCAATACAGCAGTTCCATAAGCAGCAGCTACCTCTTCCACTCGGTTCCATACTATAAGCAAAATCCGTCCACATTGGAAAACGAGGAGTATGACAGACTGGGAAGCCCCGCTTCAAAGGGCTGCATTAGAATGTGCGTGCGTGACTGTAAATGGATTTACGACAACTGTCCCATAGGAACTGAGGTCAACATAGTTGACGGCAGCGGACCTAAAGGACCAGGCGTTCCTCAACGCAGCAAAAGAGAAGAATACGGCGGCTGGGATCCTTCGGACAAATGGTCCGCAGGCAATCCCTACTTCAACCAGACAATCTCTTCAGTGCAGCAGCACGAATCTACAATGTCCGCCTCGGACAAACAGTAATTTTGAGCAAAACAAAGCTAATGGGGGTAACTATGAAATTTAGATTTGGAAAGGGTACGTTTGTCAGCGTTCTGTCGGTTATAACTCTAATGTGCCTGTTGATCTCGTCCGGCTGCCTGAACAGGGCGAAAAGTGATTTGGTCTCCCGCAGCGACACGGCTGTGTCGGAAACGGATCTTACAAGCCATTCGGACTTGGCCCGCTCCGATGCTGCTAACGCCGTAATCACGACCGCTTCTACTACTGTCTCCACTTCAAAGCCCACGGGAAAAACAACGTGGAACGACGAAGATCCTTCTGTGCCTTATAGCAGAACCAAATATAAAATCGTGGTCTATATAGGCAGCCAATCAACGGTGGTGTACAGCCCCGATAAACAAGGGGAATACACGAAAATCGTCAAGTGCTTCTCCTGCTCCACGGGCGCGTCCGAAACGCCCACCCGAACCGGCACATATCGCGCGAGAGCCAAATACCGCTGGAGGTTTATGGACGGAGTTTACGGCCAGTACTGCACGTCCATAAGCAGGAACTATCTTTTCCACTCGGCTCCGTACCGTAAGAAAGATGTGTCCACACTGAAAGGTGAAGAATATGATAAGTTGGGCAGTCCCGCTTCGCACGGCTGCATCAGAATGTGTGTGCGCGACTGCAAATGGCTCTATGATAATATTCCTCTGGGCACCGAGGTGCAGATCGTAAAAGATAGCGGCCCTGCGGGTCCTGGAGTTCCCCTTCGCAATACCGCTTCAACGTACGACGGATGGG
Source organism: uncultured Clostridia bacterium (assembly GCA_947581635.1). Classification (GTDB taxonomy): domain Bacteria; phylum Bacillota; class Clostridia; order Oscillospirales; family Acutalibacteraceae; genus RUG762. The sequence goes on from CANPVE010000003.1 coordinate 83,683, forward strand.
AACCCACAGACGAGTGGGCGCAGGGCAGCCCATATTTCAACAACGTCGTTTCCTGACGGCGTTAGTTCCGACAACGATTATTCTGAGATAAAACTCGGCATAAAATTCGACTTTCTGTCGGCAATGCCGACACCTCCCCTTACCGGGGAGGCTTTTTTCGGTTCTGAATTAAATAAGTTTGGAGTAATATCATGCGAAATTTGATGGTTAAGCTTAAATACGATGGAAAAGACTTTTGCGGGTGGCAGGTGCAAAACGGGCTGCGCACTGTGCAATCGGTGTTTCAGGAAACTCTTTGGGATGTGCTCGGGGAAAAGACGCCGATACACGGTTGCAGCCGCACCGACAGCGGGGTTCATGCAAACGAGTTCTGCGTCAGTTTTCGTACGGAATGTTCTGTTCCGTGCGACAGACTGCCGCTCGCTCTCAATGCCAAGCTGCCATGTGATATCGCTGCCTTCGACTGCATACAAATGCCTAATGACTTTCACGCGCGCTACAATTGCCGCGGTAAGCAATACCGATATCTCATACTCAATTCACAACTGCGTGACCCGTTCCTTCACGCGCGCGCGCTTTGGTACAAATACCCGCTCGACGCCGAATTCCTGAACGCTCAGGCACAGGATTATCTTGGTATGCATGACTTCTCGGCGTTTTGCTCGGCGGGCAGCGACGTGCAGGACAAGGTGCGCACAGTGTCTCAATGCGGTGTACGCCGCCTCGCTGACAACCCCGATATGTTGGAATTCACTGTCACCGCAGACGGATTTCTCTACAACATGGTGCGTATAATGGTGGGAACTCTGCTGCAAATGTCGGCGGGAATGCTGAAAAAAGATTCCATTCCTGATATAATTCTCTCAAAGGATCGCAACAAGTCGGGATTCACCGCCGCCGCCTGCGGATTATATCTAAATAAAGTGTTGTATTAAATATTAAAATATGTTATAATCGTAGCAATCCGATCAAACAATCCGACAAGTTCGGCGCCTACCGTCATCTGCCCCTCTTGTCCGCCTATTTTACGGATTGCTGCTTCGCGCTCTGTGCGGGCCGCTCTGTGTTTAAATTAAATTTACATTGCTTACATAATATTATCTATGTGGGAGGACGTAAACATGGCCGAAAAAATGCCTGCGAAATTCAAAAACAACGCAGCGGAAACAATATACGAAATAATAAATAAAATCACCGATATGGCAAACAGAACCGTGCACGCCGTAAATTCATTTGAGTTGCCATTGAGCGACATCGCGGTAAAGACAGCGGCAAAGTGCGCCATAACGGTCGCCGCGCTGCTGTCAATCGCGGTGATGATTTTCTCGGGGGCCGACCTCTCCCCCTCCGCCATATCCCAGGGTATAAAGGATAAGATGGCGCTTTGCAACGCCGCCGGTGAAGGTTATCCATTCGACGTCGAAGGCAGCCGCATCATATCGGTAGACGGTATATCAAACGCAACCGCACTGCTGACAGACACGAATTACACCGTACTGGACAAAGACGGCAGAGAGGTGTTGTCTGAGGCGCACTATATGGTCTCGCCCATAATAAAGACCGCCGGCAGATATACCCTTCTGCTCGACCAGAGGAGCACGGACTTCAATCTCAAAACACTCTCGGGAAGCATATACTCGGGCAAAACCGACAATTCCATTATCACGGGAGACGTCTCGCGCTCCGGCAGATTCGCCATAGTCACCAAGCACGATACGTCAAACGCTTATGTTTACGTGTTCTCCAAGAGCGGCAGTGTGCTGCACAGATGGAAGTCGTCTACATATCATATATCCGATATAACCATAAATCCCTCCGGCAGCCTTATAGCCATGTGCGGAGTAACCACAGACGAAAACGGACAACTCAAGAGCTGCGTGATAGTTCAGAGAGTCGGCGGCAGCAGCAACCTGAGGGAATACATCTTTGACGGCACTCTGATTTTTAACGTGCAGTTCACGGATTCTGATAAAATTGCCGCAATCGGAGATGACATGGCTGCCCGTCTTTCCGTGAACGTCGATAAAAAGCTCACTTACAGTTACAACGACCGCACACTCAACGAATTTGACATCAGCGACAACGGAAACATTGCCCTTGTCCTGTCAAATCACTCTGATGGTCAAAACGCAATTGTCACCGTGATAAATTCCTCGTGTCACGAGGTGGTGAACCTTGAGACATCTCTGAATTCTCCCTCAGTAGAGCTTACAAACAACCGTATAAATTTGATAGGGCAATCGAAATTGTACGTTTACAACCTCAAGGGACAGTCTGTAAAAAGCGTAAATATTCCGGCTGACAGTCAGTCGGTTGTAACCTCGGGAGGCAAACTTTTGATCAAGGGCGTTTCCACAATAACCAAAGCGTATTCATAAGACGGTCGAATTATTGTATTAATGTTGGTATAATTGTTAAATTTGTTTTAACAATATTGTCATTGTACCGCCTGTGTGCTATTATATTATGAAAGTTTGAAAATCTGCCGATATCGGTTGCATATTGAAGGGAGCTAAAAGGATTGCTGGGAATATTACTTGATGCAGCGACAATTGTGTTTTTTCTGTATATGTTTAAAAAATGTGCGTCCAAAACCAAGCTTGCAAACGCAGTCGAATCCGTGGGATACGTAATATCCACAATTATATCGGTGCCGATAGCCGTATTCATGGGTGATTTGTGTTACAGAAGTTTCTTCCGGCCGGTTGTGGTGGAGCGCGTAAGAACACTGGTGGAGACATCGGGCGACGTTGACGCGAGCATTGACCCTGTGGCCAGAATTATGACGGGAATGCCGACAATGGTAAACCACGGCGCGAGAATGTATAATACAACCAAGGGTGAAAGTCTGGTTCAGATCAACAAGCTCCTTGCAGGGGATCTCACCACTGTGACGGGCGACATAGTTGACATAATAGCGCGCCCTGTAATAGACGGCGTGCTGCGTGCTCTGTTTTTCTGCGTTGTGTTTGCCGCCTGCTACAAACTTTTCCGCGAGTTTTACCCCACCATCGAGTCGTATTTCTACAACCCCGACCGCGCGGCCATATCTCCAACAATAGGAATCGTGGCAGGTGCGTGCAAGGTGATGGCGGTATTCCTTGTGATAATAACGATGATTGCTCTGGTAGGGCCTGTGCTGCCCGATTGGTATATTTTCAGACCGTCAAGTTACAGTTGTTCCTTTATATTTAAGCTGTTTTATGAAGACAATCTTATAATGTTGTTCTTGGGAAAGGGTCTCACTTTGTATTAAATTCAGTCGGGATAGGATTAAAGACTCTTCCCCAATGAAAATTTAGAAGGGGTGTAACCAATTTGATTAATTTGCCCAACACTCTAACCACGATCAGGATAGTTCTGATACCGCTGTTCTGTGCGCTGTTCCTCATGGGGCCGGATTATTACACATATGCCGGTCTGGTTCTCGTCGCGTCGGGAATTTCGGATATGTTCGACGGTTTCTTCGCACGGAGACTTCATCAGGAGACAGAGCTAGGCAAAATACTTGACCCTGTAGCAGACAAGCTCACCCTTGCCGCAGTGGTCGTGTGTATGTGGTATGTATATCACCGCAGTTTTCCGTGGATATCCTTTGCGCTCGGCATAATGCTGCTCAAGGAAATAGCGATGGCCGTTGGAGGACTGGTAATAGTCCACAAAGGCAAAAAACTGGTCAAGGCAAAATGGTGGGGAAAGGTTGCTACAGTGGTATTTTACGTTTGCATGATACTCATTGTGGCGCTGAATATATTCATGCCCAGTGAAAGGCTGACTGTGGCGGTTCCCGCTCTGGCGTTCTTCGCGGCGGCGGTGATGCTTTTTGCGCTGATTCGGTATTTCCTTGTCGCGTTAAAAATTATACGGGGAGAAGAGGTTTCCGGCACGATAGATTTGGAAAAAGAAAAATTGCTCCAAAGCAGAAAGCGGGATCAAAATCTGCACAATAGACAGGAAGATTGATGGACATTCGTTCTGACGGATTGTAATATTATATTGGTTCAGGTAATATATAAAGATACTGTGGATGAAAGGAAGTGCGAGGATAATGCCTCTTTGCTCTCTTTGTAAAAAAAGACAGGCGCTTGTGTTTGTAACTGATGCGTCTCACCCAGAAAAGACAATCGGTTATTGCTTCACCTGCGCCCGAAAGATGAATATACCCAATGTGGAAAATATGGTCAAGCAGTTCGGACTGGATGCGAACATGATCGAAGATATGGAGGATCAGATGTCCGAAGCTGCTCAGAACGGCGAACTGCCATTTATGAGTATGTTTGAGGGAATTCAGGGTTTCCCGGTAGATGAATACGAGCAGGACGACGATGACGATGGCGACGACGATGATGTCTACGACGTTGACGGCTTTGAGGATTCCGATGAATACCAATCGGATGAGGGCAAACCTGATGAAATAGCGACCCAAGACAGTCCAGCCGACACCAGTAAAATTGAAAAGTCTGACAACTCCCCGAACGGCAGCGCTCCCGAACGCTCGGACAAAGATGATAACAACGGACCGAAACAGCCTATAAACCCTTTTGCCCGGCTCTTCGGCAACAGTTTTGAGATGGGCGGGGCACAGTTTGCCGACGGTGCGCCCAAACGAAAAAAGGAGCGCGGCAAGCACAGCGGCGGCAGACGTTTCCTTGGCGAATTCTGCGAGGACTTGACAAGTAAGGCGCGCGAAGGGCGTATTGACGCCATAATAGGACGCGACAGGGAGATAAACCGCGTGATTCAGATACTTTCACGCAAGAGCAAAAACAACCCCTGCCTTATAGGCGAACCCGGCGTGGGCAAGACCGCCATCGCCGAGGGACTGGCGCTCAGGATAGCCGAAGGCAATGTCCCCCTCAGGCTTGTCGGCAAAGAAATATTCCGCCTTGACCTCACCGCACTGGTGGCGGGCACCCAGTTTCGGGGACAGTTCGAGAGCCGCATGAAGGGGCTTATCGACGACATAAGAAGCGCGGGCAACGTGATACTCTTCATCGACGAAGTTCACAGCATCGTTGGCGCGGGCGACGCCGAAGGCTCCATGAATGCCGCGAATATTCTGAAACCCGCCCTTTCCCGCGGCGAACTTCAGGTGATAGGCGCAACTACCTTCGACGAATACCGCAAGCACATTGAAAAGGATTCAGCTCTGGAACGCCGTTTTCAGCCGGTCAACGTAATCGAGCCGAACATAGACGAAACAGTGGAAATCCTCATGGGAATAAAGGGATACTACGAGGTTCATCACCGCGTGCAGATAAGCGATTGGCTGGTTCGCCGCGCTGTAGTGCTGTCTGAGCGGTACATCAACGACAGATTCCTGCCCGACAAAGCGATAGACCTGCTGGACGAAGCGTGCGCCTGTGCCTCCTTGGGCAATAAAGCGATGGCCGAATTCGACGGGCTTAACATCAGACTGCGCAAGGTACTGGAGGAGAGCGACAAGCTTCAATCTGACACGGAGGATACTTCGGAAGAACATTACGCCAGGATAGCGGAGCTTCACACCGAGGAACTCAAAATACGCAGTCGTCTCAAGGGAATCGAGCCTGAAGCCCTGGGAGGTCAAGTAACCGAGGCCGATTTGGCAAAGGTAATTGAACTGTGGACGGGAATACAAGCGTCGCGCGTCGAGGAGAACGAATTCAAGAAACTCTCCACGCTTGAAGAAAAGCTCAACGAAAAGATAATCGGACAAGAGGAGGCGACCAAATTGGTTGCGGCGGCCATTCGACGCAACCGCGCACAGATATCCCCCCGCCGCCGTCCCGCCTCATTCATATTTGTGGGGCCCACCGGTGTGGGCAAGACCGAGCTGGTGAAAGTGCTGGCAAACGAGCTGTTTGACTCGCCCGAAACCCTGATTCGCCTCGACATGAGCGAATATATGGAGAAACATTCGGTCAGCAAGATCATCGGCTCACCTCCCGGATATGTCGGCTACGACGAAGCGGGACAGCTCACCGAAAAAGTGCGCCGCAAGCCTTACTCCGTGCTGCTTTTTGACGAGATAGAAAAGGCCCATCCCGACGTGATGAACATTCTGCTGCAAATACTGGACGAGGGTAAAATCAACGACTCCCAAGGGCGCGCGGTAAGCTTTGAAAACACCGTGATAATTATGACGTCAAACGCCGGCAGCAACAGACAGGGCGGTTCTCTTGGCTTTAATAAAACATCCAACGACATATCCCGCGAAAAAGCGCTGTCGGGTCTGCGCGAGTTCCTGCGTCCCGAATTTCTGGCGCGTGTAGACGAAATCGTGGTATTCCGTCAGCTTGACGAGGAGGACTACAGGAAAATTTCCCGACTGCTTATGAATGAATATGTGGATTCCATGGCGGAACGCGGCGTCAAACTCACCATAGACGAAAGTGCGGTAGAATTGCTTGCAAAGAACGCGATGGGCGGAGAAGCTTCGGCGCGAGATTTGCGCAACCTCATTCGCCGTGATGTGGAAGATAAGCTCGCCAATCTGGTGGTAGACACTTCGGGAGAGCTTCCAGATGAAATAATAGTGGCGACGGAAGAATCCGACGGCAAGCAAAGTGTTGTGGTGAGGCCAGGCACTCTCGCAATCGCAGAGTAATAAGAACAACATGAGATAGTTCTATTAACTGTTTTAATACAAGACAAAACCACCGTACATACCCTGACTTAGGATCATGCACGGTGGTTTTTAATATTTAATATTTAATTTTATTGCTATAAACACAAGACAAAAAGTATTGTATTTCTTTTATAAATGTGGTACAATAGTTTCAACGGCCTCAATATTACTTTAAATTTACAAAATACATATGCGGCAAATCAAATTTTTTGCACTTCTTGGGAGGAAACAACAGTGGATGCTCTTAATTCTTTTGACAACAATGCAAATATGCCTCACAACAATTCAAACTCTATTCCCGAACGCTTAGCTGAATATATGGACTGCCCGTGCAGGCTCATTCCACATGGGACAAGTATCAACGAGGTCAATCAAAAATACCTTTCTGTACTCCGCTACTGTATGCAGCACGGTTCCACGCCTGTTTTGATACCCGCCACCCAGCAAATATTCTCTCATCTGTGCGGCGGCAGCGCCGGTTTTGGAATAAACAATGTCCGTCAATCGCGCCGATCCATGCTCTGGCAGCTCAATGACTCCGCCGGAGAATCCATCATAGAGAATTCGTATGAGGAAAAGGCAAAATATATGGTCTACAAGGGCATAAACATGAACGATTTTGAAAACAGCACCGCTGAAGGCGTGGCAGTAAACTGTTTCAGCTCGTTTGTCTCGGGAGGCAAGACAAATTGTGATGTGGTCTTAGCTCAATTGCCAACCGCAAATCCGTGGGAGACATTCGTTTGGCTGCCTGTGGGCGGCCTTAACGGCGCTCCCTCCACCAACGAGCTTATATCCGTCTCCAAGTACTGGAACGAGATTTGCGGCGCGGTTCCCGCAGTGGTGGGCTATGGCGTTGTGGAGTACTTCATTCCCCGCGGCAAGCCCGACAGGCAGACAGCTTTCACAATTGCCAAGGGACATTTTGCAATATGTCCCGAGCGCGCCCTCTGCATGACCCAGAGCCACACAGTCAGCGAACTGGCAGACACGCTTACAAAATCATGTGTGTGGTACCTCGGATGGAAAGAATAAGTCAATTGCCAATTGATGGCCGCGCGTAAATATTGAGCGGCATTTAAAAATAATTGGCGAAATGTGCGAATACAAGGATTCAACACCATGAATGACAGACATTCAGTTGTACAGCTCCCTTGCGAAAGGTGCAAGCTAAATTGGCAAAATGCGGCAAAAATTAAGATCCGCTTTGCGAACACGAATAAAGTAAACTCTTTTCGACAAATCCTTCCCGTTTTATTTTGTCAGATATATTGACAAAATAAAAATCAGGTGTTATAATCCCAATATCAATGAAAACACAGAACAAAGGCTTTGACGGGGAGGAGTAGTCATTTGTCCCGCGCCCGCAGAGAGGGAACACAAGGTGGGAGTTCCCGCCGGGCAGATGATGAACGTAGCCCCCGAGCCGTGAACCGAAAGAAGCGCCGCTTCAAGTAGACTTCAACGGAGATTTCCGCCGTTATCAGGGAAGCAATATCGGAATTTCAGTGTGCGAAAATTTCCCGTATTGCGGCTAAGTGCGCAGGACTCATGAAAATATATAAAAATCCTGCGAATTCAGGTGGTACCACGGATCGAATAAAAGATTTAAATCCGCCCTGGACTGAAGTTTGAACTTCAGTTCGGGGCGGATTTTTGTTCTGCATTTTGAAAGGAGAAAAAATAATGATGAGATTAAGACCGTATAAGCCGTGCGACGGAGACAAAATTGCAGGCTGGCTTACTGACGAGAGAACATTTGCCATGTGGAGCGCATATCGCTATCAATATCCCATGACGGGCGCACAGTTCAACGAACGCATGAACAGCGCGAATGACAATCCAAACGAATTCATGATGACGGCGCTTGACCGAAACGGAGACCCCGTGGGATATTTTCTTCTGAGAAACGCCGACTACGAGAGCAATTCAATCCATATAGGATTCATAGTGGTAAATTCGAACGTTCGCGGCATAGGCTATGGCACACAAATGCTGACCCTCGCCAAGAAATACTGCTTCGATGTGCTTGGAATGAACCGCATAACGCTCGGAGTGTACGATATAAACCAACGCGCGAGAAAATGCTACGAAAAAATCGGATTCAAACCATACGCGGAGGAAAATGCGGATTTTGAATTTCAAGGCGAGCGCTGGAGAGTTATCGAAATGGAGTGTATCGCCGGGGTGAATTAAATTGAAAATCAGACAAGCTGCGGCAGGCGACCTTGAACGCATAGAATTTATCGTCCGCCGAACGATATCCGAAGTATATCCCCAAAATCAGCCCTCATGCTTATCCCCCAAAAAACAAATGGCCAATCAATATCTTACAGCCAAGCATTATCAGAATGACCCCGCCCAATATCTCGGATTTAGACTTGTATTTCATGCCGAACGAATTGCCTATTGCCACGCCCGCACCCGATATCGCAAATGTAGTGGCTCCAATCAGCGCTACGGCGGTTAATATGTTCACTCTGAGAAAGGCGAATGTCACACCCACCGCCAATGCGTCAATGCTTGTAGCTATAGCCAGAGGAAGCATGGTTTTGAACGAAAACGAATCGTCAGAAGGTTCATCTCCGCCTTTGATCGCCTCACGGATCATATTCCCGCCAATAATGCCAAGCAGAACGAAAGCTATCCAGTGATCCACGTCGGTTATTACGGATTCAAATTGCTTACCCAGCATATAGCCTATAAGCGGCATGAGCGCCTGAAATCCTCCGAAATATATGCCGACGGTGGCAATATGCGCGGGTTTTATGCGGCTTACCGACATCCCTTTGCAGATGGACACCGCAAACGCGTCCATTGAAAGACCTATCGCCATTACAACTAAATCGAATAAATCCATAGTCCTTAAAAATCCTCCCAATTTAATTTCTCACAAGTTGTCAATTACAGATACTATTATAATTATGCCGCTTTAGTAAAAATTAAAAATAAATTTATGTAAGGTAAATAATACTGATATCCAACAAGGGCATTGTAAAAAACAAAACCTAACTGCCATTCTCAAAAGAAAACAGATAGGTTACGCTGTTCAACGCAAGATAAGTCTACCACACTATTTCCCTTCCGTCAAGCCACAGAATGAAGAATTTGTGGAAATTTCCATTTTACGTACATATCCCTGCTTGACGAACTTATTGGGATATAATAAAATTAATATATAATCACAACCGGTGCAATTAATCATAAAATTGGGAGGATAATTCAAAATGTTAAAAAAGATACTTATAGTTCTGACCGGCGGCACAATAGGCAGCTTTTGCAGAGAAAATGTACGCGGCGTTTCGGAGAATTCGCCCTATATCCTTATCGATAATTTCAGAAAAATGCACCCTGAGTATTCCTACCGTGAATTTGAGTTTGTAAGCCCCTATAGCATACTGAGCGAAAATCTCAACTGCGCCCGCTGGGATACGCTTTATTCCGTGCTGGTCAAAGTCAATCCCTCGGAATACGCCGGAATAGTTGTAACCCATGGCTCCGATACCCTTGCCTATACAGCCGCCGCCCTCGGTATGCTCATGCGTCACACTGAAATACCAATTGTACTCACAGCCTCCGACCGCCCAGTGAGCGACCCGAAAAGCAACGCCATTGCAAATTTCCGCGCTTCGGTGGATTTTATATTGAACGGCGGCACAAACGGAGTTTTTGTGTCATATAAACAATATGCTCACGATATACAGGCAATATACCTTGCCACGCGCCTTTGCAGCGCGGATAACTTAAGTGATGAGTTTTCCTCCTACGGAGGCGGGTTCTTTGGACAAGTCAAGGACGGAAATTTTATTGCCGAAAACTTCCAAATAAATCCCCCTTTAAGGCAAATCAGGCGTAAATTTACCCCGATCGCAGGATCCGAAATACAACTTCGCAAAAAAATAATGCTGCTGCGCTCCTACCCCGGAATGGATTACTCCGCAATAAATCCGGACGGATTCACCGCGGTAATAAATTACGGCTACCACAGCGCCACCGCCTGCACCGAGGGGGACGAGCTTTCCCTGCTGCAATTTTCCGCGAGGTGTCAAAAATGCGGTGCCAAGCTGTGGCTGGGCGCCTTCAAGCGCACGGAAGATCAGCTGTATTCCACGAGCCGTGAACTTCTCGACCAGGGAATACTTCAATTTTTTGATATGTCACCCGAGGCAGCGTATGTCAAAGCGGTTCTCGCCTATAATCTCCCCGAAATATGCCCCGAAGAATTCATGAACCGCTGCGTTTATTTTGAAATGGCAGGACATAACGTAGATTTTTTAACAGAGGAGCAAAACAATGGATAACTCATGGGCAAAAGGTAAATTAAGTTCGGGGCTCAGTTCTACTCAGCTGAAGATTATCGCAATGGTATTAATGCTTGTGGATCACATCGGCGCATTTCTGTTGACACAACAGGACAGGTTTTATCCGATATACCGCGCTATAGGTCGGCTTGCATTTCCGATATTTTGCTTCTTGATAGTTCAGGGAATGACACATACCCGCTCTGTTCCCAAATACATAGCTCGATTAACTGTCTTTGCATTTATCAGCACACCGCCGTACAATCTGGTTCACAAAGACAATTGGTATTCTCTTGAAAATATGAATATTTTCTTTACGCTTCTGCTGGGAGCTATAGCAATATCATTCCTAAAACATCTCGAACACGATGTGTTCAAGGCAATCCACAACAGACGATCGATTAAAAGCAAAATCGCCTGTGCTTTAATTGGATTGATGTTTTGTTTGTCGCTTTGCTTTATCGCTTATGTTCTCAACACCGATTACGGCGGATACGGCGTTGCGGCAATAATTATCCTTTGGCTTTTCAAAAAACGTCCGTTGGCCGCATGGGGAATTTTCGCTATGTTGACATTCGTATGCTATGATTTTGAATTAATAATAAGCGACGGAAGTTCACTGGTTCAGTTGTCAATGAACCCTTATTACATGATCGTGCGCCGCGTGTGGGAGGAAAACTGCAAATTGGTGTTAGTTAACGCGCGCCAGATGCTTGCGCCGCTCGCCGCTGTACCCTGCGCATTTTACAACGGACAGAGGGGACGCATTTTACCGTCAAAATTCAGATACGAAAAATACATATTCTACGCGTTCTACCCTCTTCACCTTATAATAATCTGGGTCATACAAATATGTATAAGTTAATTGCCGCCGATATAGGTATCTGTAAGGCGGTTATCTTGGGGATATGGCAACTATTGTGGCAAACTGTTCAAATACTCCTTGAAATACCCGAAGTTTTGCTATATAATTACAGTATGAGGAGGCGATTGTTTTGTACAAAAGTAATACAATTGTCAAGCTGAAACTTGATGTGATATTTAAAAGAGTGTTTGGGAATGATAAAAACAAGAATATTATAGCGGCGTTTGTTTCGGCACTTCTTGAGATTCCGAGAGACAGCATCAGAGAAATATACATCAATAATGTAGAGCTTGCGCCTGAATACTTTGAGCAAAAATTCAGCAGGCTCGATTTGAGCATGGACGTCGACGGCAGGAAGGTAAATGTGGAAATGCAGGTTAATTATGAACCCGATTTCCGAGAACGTACATTGTTCTATTGGTCGAAACTGTACAGCGACGAACTGAAGGCAGGCGAGGAATATGGCTCTTTAAAACCTACTGTTTGTATAAATATTATTAATTTCAACCTGTTTGACTGTACGGACTATCACTCACATTTCAAAGTTATGGAAACCGAGAGACATGAGATACTGTCCGATAAATTCGCAATTCACTTCTTTGAGCTTAAAAAAATGAATAATATTAAGAAAAACAAACCTATGGAAGATTGGCTAAATTTAATCAATGCAGAAACGGAGGATGATCTTATGGAGATACAGCAGACAACGGATATTCGGGAAGTAAAGGACACCATAGTTATGTTGAGAGAACTGAGCGCAGACGAAAAAGTGAGACAGGAAGCATTTTATCGTGAGAAGCGTCTGCGTGACGAGACCACCGCACTCAACAACGCCAGGCGTGAGGGCAAAGCTGAGCGGGACAATGAGCTTATCGAAATGTGGCGTGAAAAGGGCATGACAGAGCAGCAAATCAGGGAATTGCTTGGTAAATAGAATCTTGGTTGAAGATTAAAGTCAAAGATTAAATTGTGAGGCTCTGCCCCACTCCCCGCATGGTGTCGCCTCTTGGATTTCCCTCGTTTTCGGATAATGATTACGCTCGCTTAACTTGGTTTTTTCAAAATTGATTTCCGTAAATTGGGGTAAAATAATATTGCAATTCATAAGCAAACGCGCTATAATAACTGTCGGTCAAATAAAAAAGCAAAGGATTGATTTAATTCATGGCAACGATCGCGCCTTCTCTGCTCTCCGCCAATTTTACCAAAATGGGCGATGAGGTAAAAGAAATAGAATCAATTGGCGCACGGGTACTTCATATCGACATAATGGACGGACACTTTGTGCCAAATCTCACCTTTGGTTACTCAATGGTAAAAGCTCTGCGCCCTATATCGGGCATGATCTTTGACGTACATCTGATGATTACTCACCCGCTCGATTACATAGAGAGCTTCGCGGAGGCGGGTTCCGATATCATCACTGTACACACCGAATGTGACGATGATTTGGACAAATGCGTCCAGCTTATCCATTCCTGCGGCGCAAAGTCGGGTCTGTCGATAAAACCCAATACACCGCCCGAAACGTTGTTTCCCTACCTTGGCAGACTGGAACAAATTTTGGTAATGACGGTCGAGCCGGGTTTCGGTGGACAATCAATGATTTCGGAATGTCTGGACAAGATTCCCGTGATTAAAGCGGAGTGTGCCAAATTCGGTTTGAGCATTCCCGTGATGATAGACGGCGGCGTCAATATCTCCAATGTTCGCACCGCCGCAAAAGCGGGCGCGGATATGATGGTCGCAGGCAGCGCTGTATTCGGCGCGAAAGACAGAGCCGCTGCGTTCAGAGAATTAACTGAAGGCTCGGTAATATCGGATTAATTTTCATCTCAAAATACATAAAACCAAAATAAAATGACGGACTTGAGAGAATCTGAATAGAATTCCTCAAGTCCGCCAATTTTATTTATCCTGCTCTATCTTTTAATTTATAAACTCAGCGTCGTCCATCTCCGCAAACGGGCGGTCGCTCGCCTCCATTGCGCTCAGCCCCGAACGGTTCATCTCCACAATGCGGTACGCCGCAAATTTGTCAAGAACCGCGTCCAGATCGTCGGGAGAACCTGTCATAGTAACTGTCGCGGTGCTGTCGCCTATGTAAAGCACATTCATATGATTGCGGAATGTTAAATTCAGAAATTCGGTTCGGCACTCGGGAGGACACTCGAATTTAACCATCATCGACTCGGAGAATATCGCCTTGTCGCTATCCATAACAGCTATACGGCGGATATCCTGTATCTTGCTGAGCTGACGTATAATTTGTGACATCTCAAGCTCGTCATTTGTTATCACAACTATTGTCATACGGGTGAACTTCGGGTTTTCCGTGGCACAAGCCGATATGGTCTCTATGTTGTAACCGCGGCGATAGAAAAGTCCCGATACCCTTTGCAGCACACCGGGGTGATTTCTTACCAACGCGGAAAGAACCTTTTTGTTTGACATTGCTTTCGCTTTCCTTTCAGAAATTGTTTATTTTGTCGCCTGACACGGTTTTTTTTATCAATCGTATCTTAATTCATCTCGGTTATTATCTTATCCGCGCCTGCTCCCGGGGGAATCATGGGGAGCGCGTTGATATCTTTGCTTATACGGCAATCCACAACCACAGGGCCGTTTTTATCAAAAGCCGCCTTGAGAGTGCTCTCAATTTCTGCGGCCTTGCTTATGCGCATACCTGTGACGCCGAACGCCTCCGCCAGCTTTACAAAGTCCGTTTTGCGGCAGGGGTCGGTGTGACTGAACCGTCTGTCGTAGAAGAGCTTTTGCCATTGACGCACCATACCTAGAACCTGATTGTTCATGACAAGTACCACTATTGGCAGATTATAGCTTGCCAGTGTGGTTAATTCATTGAGGTTCATATGGAACGAGCCATCGCCAGTTATCAGCACAACGCGCTTATCGGGGTTGCCCATCTGCGAGCCTATTGAAGCGCCCAGACCGTAGCCCATCGTTCCCAGACCGCCTGAGGAAACAAAGGTGCGCGGTTTCTTGAAATTGTACATCTGCGCCGTCCACATCTGGTGCTGTCCAACATCTGTGCACACTATGTCATCAGGCTGCATAATTTTGTTCAGCTCAGCAAATATTGCCTCGGGCGTGGCGTTATCGCCGTCCTCCTGGGTGCAGTGAATTTCGTTGCTCCACTTTGCAATTTGGTCAACCCACTCGCTGTGATCTGCCTTTTCGATTCTCTCGGCCAGCTTGGCCAAGACGTCCTCCGCGCTGCCGCGAATGCTGAGATCAATGAGTACGTTCTTGTCGAATTCAGCGGCATCTATATCTATCTGGATTATCTTGGCATTCTTTGCGAATGACTTGGCGTCACCTGCCACACGGTCGGAAAATCTTGCACCCACAACCAGCATGAGGTCGCAGTTATCGGTTGCCATTGCGCTGCCGTAGCCACCGTGCATTCCGATAAGACCGCAGTAGAGCCTGTGGTCGCTCGGGAAGCCGCCCATACCCATGAGTGAACACGATACGGGTATATCCGCTCTTTCGGCCAAGGCAAGCAGCTGCTCCGAGGCATTTGCAGATATAACGCCGCCGCCCGCATAAATCATCGGGCGCTTGGATTCATTTATAAGCTTCACCGCCTTCGCAACGTCATCATTTGAGGTCTCGACGTTTGCGGGCTTTTTGGGTTTTTCGCTTGTGAATTCCGTAAACTGAGCGGTGATATCCTTTGGCACGTCTACAAGAACGGGACCCGGCCTGCCTGAGCGGGCAATGAGGAACGCCTTGCGGAGAATCGGAGCAAGTTTTTCCACATCTCGAACTATAAAGTTGTGCTTGGTAATGGGCATCGTAATTCCCGTAATGTCAACCTCTTGGAATGAATCCTTGCCGAGGGCGGGCGTGCCGACATTGCCCGTGATTGCCACCATGGGTATGCTGTCCATCATCGCTGTGGCTATGCCTGTGACAAGATTTGTAGCGCCGGGGCCAGAGGTCGCTATGACAACGCCTGTCTTGCCTGTAGAACGCGCGTAACCGTCAGCGGCGTGGCTTGCGCCCTGTTCGTGGGCGGTCAGAATGTGAGTAATTCTGTCGCTGTACTTATAGAGCGCGTCGTAGATGTTGAGCACAGCTCCCCCGGGATATCCGAATACCGTGTCAACGCCATGCTCCAGAAGTACCTCGCAGATGATGTCCGATCCGTTGAGTTTCATTATATAAAATACCTCCATACAAAAATGCATATTATCATAATTATAACACTGCCGCCGCCCTCGTGTCAATATGGCGATCATCGGGTTTTTATTTTTCATAAAATATCTGTGCCTTGCGGCAACACAAAAATCCCGAACTCTTCGTGTCCGCACTTGACGCACACAAAATATTCGGGATTATTAAATTTAAAACTTATTTATTCTTTCTGCTCATGCTGATTACCGACAATCCGCAGAATACAATCGACGCACAGGCCATGACAATTATCGCTGTCATCAAATTTGTTGTGCAGTCGCCAAACTCAAAATTCACTCCCATAAACTTCTCAAAATCTGCACGGGTAAATATCTCATAACCCTCCGGAGCCGAAAATCCCGAAAATGTATCATTCAAAATATCATCCATAAGTACCGTTCTCAGCGCAGAAGCGGAATATGTTGGCGGAAACACCTTGACTACCCACTGCACGCCGTCCGGAAGATTTCCGGCGGGCATATAAATTCCCATAAGGAATCCTATCAGCACTCCTACAACGGTCGAAAAGGTGGAAAACGCGCTTGACGTCTTTAGAAGCGACGTAATGAAGAACATAAACGAGCCGTTTGCCAGCACAGCTAGAAGGATAATTCCAACTGTCTCTAAAATCGTCGCAGTACTCGGAATGTCTCCTCCTAGATATACTACATATCCAATTCCTGCGGCTAATGCAATCAAGCTCATGATAAAACTTACCACCATGCAGCTTATTATGTAGCCGCCGGCAAGTGAGCTGCGCTTGAGAGGAGAAGTGTAGAAATCCTTGTAGATTTTGCGCGATTTATCCTCAATCATCGTACCAAGCGCGCCGAGCGCGGTAGTAGTGGTGGTTACGGCGACAATGCCCGCCACCAGCCATGTGCCTACCAGTATTTTAATGTTCGGTATCTCACCCAAGCCCTCATTAAGCGAATCGGTCAGAAAAAATATATTCAGCACTATAATTACAAGCACGGCCATCAGTGAGAAAAACACGCTTGCCTTGTCACGGAAATACAGCTTTATATTGCGCTTTGCCATCGTAAACATAACTTTAATTCCTCCTATTGCCGATTTATTCCAAATTTGCGCCTGTTGCGTTCAAAAATGCGTCGTCCATGGTTCCGTTGACTACCTCAAAATTTACAAACAGCTCCCTGCACGCCTCAATGATTGGAATTGCCTGCATGGTGTTGTCGAGTTTTACATTTACCGTTTCAACGTCCTCGACGTAATCCACTGCTAACTCCTTCAATTTTTCCTCAAGCGCCGACTTGTCGGTGTATTTCATCTTAAGCATATCGCTGCTGTAGCGCTCTTTAAGTTGAATCGGAGTCCCCTGTGCTATTATCTCTCCGCTGCCCATTATCGTCACGTAATCCGCCTGTGCAGCTTCTTCCATATAATGCGTGGTGAGAAATACGGTCATGCCACTGTTTTCACGCAAGCCTTTTATAGTATTCCAAACGCTCTTGCGGGTCTGTGGGTCAAGACCTGTGGTTGGCTCGTCAAGGAATAAAATCTTTGGAGTGTTTATGAGTGCGCGAGCGATATCCGCGCGTCTGCGCTGTCCGCCCGACAGCTTACCGTAACGGCGGTTCAAGAACCCTCCCAGACCTACCGTCTCAATTACTCTGTCAATTGACGCCTTAACCTCTCCCTTGCTCATACCGTAGAACGAGCCGCGAATCATGAGATTTTCATTCACGGTGAGCAGGGGATCGAGCAGGCTGTCTTGGAATACCACGCCTATTTCCTTGCGAATCGCGTTGTCCTCTCTGCCGAGCACATGACCGCCTACCTTGACCTCGCCGCCGTCGGGCTTGAGCATGGTGGATATTATGTCAATCGTGGTTGACTTTCCGGCACCGTTTACACCTAGGAATGCAAAGAGCGAGCCTTTTTCCACATCAAAGCTGATTCCATTGACCGCACGGACATCTCCATAGGACTTTCTCAAATTGCTTACTTCAATAATCTTTTCCATTTTGCTTTACCACCCTGTCTAATCTATATTTTTATGCTTCATTTCTGATATTTTTTTATTTATGTCTTCGGCTATTATCTGCTCTGTTATAAGCATAACGGCTACTACACCGACATAAGCAACAGTCAACATTCCAAAGACGATAAGTATAATCCGCAACTTGAAAGGAAACATTCCCAGTACTCCGCCGCCGAATAAAAAAACTGTCAGAAAAACATCTATAAAATCAATTGCAAACCTCAGCGGCACACTTTTTATGGGAATAAAATCCGTAAGAAAAATCGCCACCGATGTCATTGCGCACACCGCAAACAATATAAATGTCGCTTGATTTATCGGAATATTCTCATCACCAAACAACAGCGCATAGAGCAGCATGATAATAGTAAACGATGAACAGGTTACCGTTAATAGTTGGCTTATCTTCTTTTTCCATTCCATAAAATATTCGCCTCCTTTGTTAAATTCCAAATTTGCTTTTGAAAGCGGGAAGATAATGGCGACTTATAATGAGCTTCTCGCCGTTTTCCAGCTTCGCCTCGTATCTGCTGTTGAGCATCGGGCGCACGCTGTCCAGCTTCATTATGTTGACAATGCACGATTTGCTTATCCTCACAAAATTCGCCTTTTCGAGCTGTTCTTCCAGCTCGTACAGCTTCATGGAACATTCGTAGACGTCACTCTCCAGATAAATAAATGTCTTATCATCTATGCTCTCAAAGTAAAAGATATCGCCCAGTGATATTACCCGTGTCTCACCGTCCTTAACGCCCGACACGGAAAACATATTCAGGCGTATATAGCTGATTATGCTTTCCAACCGGCCGTCAATCATGCCGCATTTTATGGTAATTTCGGCTTCAGTGTATTGCTCCGACTGTTCAATAAATAACTTCATGCCCCTGATATCCGCCTCTCTCTAATGTGTCTATATAATATCATACCCAAATCCAATTTAAAAGGGGTTCGCCGGTCACCTGCAATTATCGGCGGGCAAAATGCAAAACAATCAGAAATTACTAAAAAGACAATCCACATTCAAAGCGCAGGCGTTTTTTATGTATCAAATTCTAACCATTCCCGTTGTTCTTCTTTACCTATGGTTTCCATCGTTCCGCCCGCCGAAATCGTACTGCCGTCCTCTGTTTCGAGAATAAAAAACCGCTTGCAGCCGTTGCCCTCTCACTAACAGGGAAAACGGATACAGGCGGTTTATTTCTTTGATTGAGCCAAACCGGAAATAATTGAGTGAAGCTGACAGACAATCTGCATATCCACATCTGTTTCACCAATAACTGTACAGAAAAAAGACAGCACTAAAAGCATTCCTGCTTTCTATGCCGCCTCTTGTTTGTCAATATTACAGGTTAAATTACAATTCTATCAAAAATGTCCACTGGAGCCGCCGTGACTTTCGCCTGACGAGCTGTAATGGGTACTGCTGCCGTTGTTTTCCGAGCTTCCTCTGCTGTTGCTGCTGTTGCTGTCGTTGCTTGGACGTGCTGTGCGGTTTACCACATTGTAGAGAAACAAATCCGAGCGGGTGGTTATCTTCAGACTGCCCTGCACGGTGTAGGTTCTCGCGTCGGTCTGCGAGGAAACCGACTTCAAGTCGCGCATGAGTATAATTGCGTTAATAAATCCCACTGCCAGACCTACTATAATACTGCCTATAATACTGCTCCTGGCAAATTCAAAGGCACTGGGCTTCCGCTCTGACATATCTCCATAATCCAAAGCTACTCCCGTTTCGTCGTACCGCGTGATAAACTCATCGCACAGGTCGGCAAACTCTACAAAGCTATCGTAATATTCACCGTTGCTCAAGTACGGCACAAATCTATCCGTCATGTACTGCTGTCCCTTGTCGGTGAACACATCTATGCCCTTTCCAGTGGTGCTTATCGCCCAATCTCTGTCTTCCATGCCTATGAGCAGCAGTATTCCGTCGTGATCTTGGCCGAAGCCGTAGCCGTTGTAGTCAAAAAAGTCATCGGCGTATTGCGTGGATGTCTTGCCGTCCAGCGAATACTTCGTGACGATAACCACATCGAGCTGCTGATCCTCGCTTATGCGGTCCAGCTTTTTCAGCAGCTTGCCTTCCTCGTCGCCGTCAAGAAGCTCCGCGTCGTCAACCAGCCTCGGCAGCAATCTTTCCTCGGGAATGGGCTGAACGCCCAGCGCGTTTAGCCTTTCCCCCACTTCGCTTATGAATTTGGAAAATATTTTCCTGTAGCCTTTCTGTCCCTCCGAAAGCGTGCAGATTCCGTCGAGTTCGTCCGACGTAAATATGTGCGATGCTCTGCCGTATGCGCAGACATATGTATCGTCAGGGTCGCACATCATTATCACGGCGGCGTTGACGTAGGACTTGGAGTCATATATCTTCTCACCCGCGCTTTGCGGGTGAGGGATCACGTCGTCGCTTAAATACACAAAAATATCAACGCCGTACGTCCCATATACTTTCGCGGCGGATTTTTCCAGAGCCGCTCTGTCCTTGTCACTCAGCTTCCCGTTGTCATCTATCACATGATGGGGTGTTTCAGCGTCAGAAGAAGTATCCTTGGAGGCAAACGCTGGAGCCGCCGCGACAATGATTATCACAAACACCGCAAAGAGGGAGATAAATCTTTTTCTCAATGTAAAACCTTCCTCACAAGTCAAAATACACAATATAGCTCAGCAGCAACAATGCTGAACTGACTGCTGCGGCTATTCCAAGGAACCACTTGAAAAATGCGCCGACGTCCATCGGCAGATCTCCCACAAACTTGCCGGTCTGCCCATTCATGGCAAAGAGATACTGCCTGCCGTTCCATGTGGTGGTCATCAACCACACGGGAAGGAGCGCGTATTTCGCCTTGCCGTTGGATAGCTTTATGTTCACGCTCTGAGGAGTTACCGTCGAATAGCCCACTACAGTCGAGGTAAATTCGGTCTCTGTGCTTTTGCGCACCCGCGCGTTTGCAATGTCAGCACACTGTTCTTGGCTCACGTCGTACTTATCAGCCAGATATCCCGAAAGATATGCCGTCTGAAAATCCACCGCCTGACTGAAATCAAACGGCTCCAGCGATTCGGTCAGGTCGTTTGGAATCTTGGAACAGCCGTCAACGGGGATATTTTGAAAGCTGACGCTTCCTCCCCGCGTCACGGAATAAAATCTGGTGTCGGTGTAGTTATATTTGCTGTCGCTCCAAGCCCGCACTTTTGTCGCACGATATGTTATCTGAACATTTGAATCGGTGTCAAACAGCCAAAACGGTACATAAACCCCTTTTATCTCGTCTATATGGTTATCGGTCTTGAATGCCTTGGGCAACAGTCTCTTTCCCTTGAGATGACGTGCAAACGCTTCCTTTGCCGCCTCTTTGTCAAGCTTGAAGGGAATCACACAGTCGGGGCGCAGCTCGCCTGTAAATTTACCCGCCATGATTACCGGATTGCCGCAGAACGGACAATGGGTGGCCGCCGTAGTATCGTCGCACACTATCTCGCCGCCGCACGAATCACAGATATAGACCGACATATTGTCGGTTTCTCCGTCCTGCCACGCGCCGCTCGGTTTTTTGCCCCAGTTCATTTCGTTCGGAGCGGCTTTGTCACTTTTAAGTATATCGTCGTAATTCTTCAGGGTCTCCACATCAAATTCCGTGTCGCAGAAGGGACATTTCATTTTTTGAAGCCCACTGTCGAATTCTATCTTGCCTCCGCAGCACGGGCATTTGTATTCAATCAGATTATCCACCATATCCCAACCTCCCACGTAAACACCAAACCAACTTAAATTTTGTCATTTTCGTTGAACGGATCGCCGCACTCGGGACAGAACTTCGGCGGATTATAGGGATCGGCGGGCTGCCACCCGCACTTGTCGCAGCGATAGAGCGGCGCTCCCACGGGCTTTGGTTTGCCGCAGTTCATACAGAATTTGCCCTGATTGTCCGTGCCGCAGTAACATCGCCATGCGCCCGCGCTCTGCTGTTGATACTGCGGCCGAACGGGGGCCGCCTGTGGCTGATACTGAGGCGGGGCGGACTGCTGCTGCGTGCCCATGCGGAACAGCTCCTGAGCGTTGGCGCCTGCGGCGTTCTGAGCCATGCCCATGCCCATGAAGCCCGTCATGGCGCCGGCAGTATTCCTCGCCGCCGCTGTCATCGCGTCAGACTGAGAGCCTATCAGAGTTGCAGCGGCCATTGTGGGGTCGCGGTTGATGGCATTGCGCTGGGCGATCTTAATGAGTTCCAAATCTTCTTCGGGGAGATTAATGGAATTAAACGCCACCGAAACCACCTGTATGCCGCGAAGGTCGCACCATTTCTGCGAGAGAATTCTGTTCATCGCATCGCAGAGCACATCGACGTGGGCGGGAATTTCGTTAGGACGCACCTGCATCGCGGAAATCTGCGCAAAGCCGGGCTGAAGCGCGCTGATAAATTCCGCCTTGAGCTGACCGTCGATCTCCGAGCGCTCATAGGATTGCGCGACGTTGCCGCACACATTGGTGTAGAACAGAAGAGGATTTGTTATCTTGTAGGAATAAACTCCGTTGCAGCGAATGGAAACATCTATGTCGAGATTTATGTTTCTGTCTACCACGCGGAACGGCACGGGATTTGATGTGCCGAACTTGTTGTCGATGATCTCTTTGATATTGAAATAATACACGCGTTGATCCTTCCCGGGATCGCCGCCGTAGGCGAACCGCTTGCCTATCTGCTTAAAAGTTTCAATGACACTCTGTCCAAGGCTTCCCGCAAATATGCTCGGCTCTGTGGAGCTGTTGTATGTAAATTCACCCGGGACGGCACAAAGCTCAGCTACCTTGCCATTCTCGACGATTATCATGCACTGGCCGTCCGCAACGGCTATGCCCGAGCCGTTGGAGATGATGTTGTCATTGCCGCGCGAGTTTGACGAACGGGAAGTTATCTGCTTCTTTCCCTTGACAACGAGGGTGTTTTTGTCTATCGCCTCACAGTAGAAGAATTCTTTCCACTGATCAGCCATAACGCCACCGGCTGCTCCTGCAATTGATTTAATAAGACCCATAGTAAAGTGAAACCCCTTTCAAAATATTTTTAATTAAGTCTTGAAGAACAGGCAGATCAACCGGATCAATGCCTGCTCATGCATAAAATTAATACGGCTCCAGTTCTCTGATAATAATTATTTCTTCTTTCGGAGAAAAATGTCGTTATCAGTTATGGAATAAGGATTTTTGTTCGGGTTGCTTTCGCTTGGCCCGTTGCTGCAGCGATTCGCCCATGCAATCACTATTGTCAGCACAAGGACATAACCCAGCCATATTCCCAGCGCAAACCAGAAGAGCCACAACGGCAGCCCAAACAGGTAATGGACGGCAAGAAAAACCCACGCAGGGATTGACCAACCGAATTTCATTAGCAGATTCCACAAAAACACGATCAAAAAGCCGCGAACGGCTCCGATTCTTCGGTTATTTTTGTAATTTTCGTAAAACCCATTGCTTGGCAAAGTATTCACACCCCCTCGAGAAAGATAACTTTTGGGACATTCTAACAAAATATTCCTTGTGCGGATAAAAATATTATACCATATGAAGCCCAATGGCGCAACAGCTTTTTATTGAATTACACGAAAATCAATTTTGGAAAATTCAACCCGGACGGGACCGCCTGTCGAAGGCGTGGAAACTCAAAGTTGAGTGGACAGATATAAGCCTCTTTTTGCAAACCACATAAACACCGGCAAAACAAAAACGCCCGACAGACGGTATCATAATCTGCCGGGCGTTTTGTCTGCCGTATTCTCTCTGTAATAAGAGAATATTCGTTTTTTAATGTCGTTAATGTATACCATAAGCTGAGGAATTTTTTCAAATATCATGTAAGAACGCGTTCCAAGGGCTATCCCTATCGTATTGTTGATTATATCGTCAGTTTCGCACCATCCCATTTTAAACAAACCTTGAAGCAATTCCACGCATATCGAAACGCACAATCCGAAAATAATAGTCGTCTTTATCTTGTTTTTATCGTTTTTCGGCATGGCATAAGGCATAAAGATCCCCAGCGGCACGAAAAGGAACATATTCATTATGCATTGTCTCAGCAGTTCTGCGCTGAACCTATCCTGACTCAAGCTGCTGAACGGTTGTAAAAATACGTGCGAGCAGCTTCCAACATTCCTGTCAAGCATCGTCGCATACAGAATTATTATAAACGCCGATGCCGTAAAAAATTTGTTGATACATCTTAACAACCGACTATTTTCCCTGACAAAATGCATGAGTACGGCCCATCCAATTACTATTGCTATTGAAAAATTAGCCACTCTGTCCAGCGGCTGATTATAAATATATAAATAAATGTGAGATAACATAAAACAAACCTCATTTTCCTGATAAGCGGTCAATTGCATTGTATTGATATATGTATCATTATATTATTCACAGATAATTTTGTCAATATTCACCAGCAAACATTCATTGGAAATTTAAACTTTATTAATACTACGGCAACCAAAGTAAATAATCGCACAAATTGGACGCCATGGTCTGCGCATAGCATCTGAAATAATCCGATTTTTTCCCGCCGTACAAATATGTGAAGGTATTAATAAATAAGAGACACCGTTCATAAAGTTACTCTTTACTTACAAAACGGTGTCAAATCAATTTTAGTTACAATATTTTACTTTGAATGCAAGTCATTTTTTATTTGGGTAGTGCTTATTTCGGGCGTTCTGGGCAGATAAACCACTTCGCAGCCCTCGTCCCGCAGAAAATCGAATTTGCCCTCCCAATCGTCGCCTATCACGAATGTGTCTATGTGATATTCATGAACGTCGCTCCTCTTCTGCTCCCAGCTCTCCTCGGGAATAACAAGGTCTACATACCGGATCGCCTCAAGCAGTGACTTGCGCTGCTCATATGTAAAATAGCACTTCTTGTGCTTCTGGTTCCAGTTAAATTCATCTGTGGAAATACACACCACCAGATAGTCGCCCAAAGCCTTCGCCCTTTTGAGCAGATTTATGTGACCGTAGTGCAGCAGGTCAAACGTCCCATAGGTTATAACGCGCTTCATCTTTTTAACTTCACCTCAGTATTGATATTGCCGTAAAATACTTTTATTGCCACAGATACGGCGAAATTACAAGGCCATTTTAACATAAAATTCCACTTAAGTCAATAAGTTTTAAAATTATGAGCATGGCAACAGAATTTATTTTTTGCGGCTCAAAGAAATCGGGAAAGTTTTGTTAAAAAGATTATTTGCTCTGTATTCGCCTAAATTCGCCTTTAACCTTGCCGAGTTTTGCCCGCCCGGCCTACTGCTTCGCTTGTGAGGCTCTGCCTCGCTCTCCGCCATTGGCGCTGTCCTTGGGCTCCAATATAGCTCCACTCGCTTGACTTTAGTTTCCTGAGATTATTAACTCGGTGTTCTAACAAAACAGCAGATTATATTTTGCACAACACCTTACCCAGGCATCTTATATCGTCCGAGGAACTATACGGTTTTGGCGGGTACTTTTGATTAAGCGATATCAGTTCGTTGACGCCCAGCTTTTTTATATAGCTGTCGCCATTAAGCACAAATATTCCTATCTCGCCTATTTCGATCGACGGCTGCTCCTTAACCAGTACCATGTCTCCGTCACTGAACTGCGGAAACATCGAATCTCCACTGACCCTGACAACATAGTCTCCCTCCCTGTGCTTGGGCGTGTCGGATATCTCAATCTCCTCGGCAGGCTCATTATCCAATGGATTGCCAAAACCCGCCGATACCGGAACAAAATAGCAGGGACGCTTGATCAATTTCGTCACAGAATTACAGCGGTCGTATTCTATTTCCAAAACAGAATCCATTATACTTCTGCCGTATCCGTCGAGGGTGCGGTATTTTCTTATATGCTCACGTTCACTATTCGAAAATTCCGGCGGCTGCGACGCTGCCAGTCCAACGGCCTCGTCCAGCGAGCAGAGCAAGGAGCGGCATATCGCCTCAATTGTATTAAGCGTGGGATTTGTGTTGATGCCCGCAGTTATCTTGCTGACGGTGCCTTTTGGAAGCCCCGAACGCCTCACCAGGTCATCAACGCTCATATTCAGTTCTTTCCTTCGGTTATTTACAAACTCATTGAATGACATAATTATCCCTCGTTTTGTATTGTATAAGATTATATTACCATAACCGAGGAATTATGTCAAGCAATAAAAATTCTCTTTAAGGAACTTGTCCCAACAAAAAGCACTTGACAAATTCCGATTAAGGAACTAAAATATGGTTAAAGATTCCTTAAAGCGAATTTTTAGAATTACTAAACGACACCGCCCGTACAGGGAAACACATATTCTCTTGCTTTGCGAACATCATGCGGTGCGCTCAATTCAAGATAAAAAACACAAGGAGGAAACACACATGAGAAAAATAAAAAAATCCTATGTGTACAAATACGCGTTGTCGGCAGTCATCGAAAAGCTCTGCAACGAGCACCAAACTTCCGGATTTACGGAGGATGAGGTGTATGAGCTTATCAGCAGTATATGTGAAAAGATAGACATAGAAATGCTGAATGAACGCCGGGAGGCAGGTGAATTCACATTTGACGATAAATCCGCTGAACCCTTATGAGCGGTATGAATTAACGGGAATGAGCGAAACACAGCTTGCCAAAATGCGGTTGAAAAGGCGACGGAGAAATGCAACCCGGGAACTGACAGATACGGAGAGGAGGCGAGAAAGCATGAAAAAAGACCGTTGTATTTATTGTGGAATAAAAATATACCGCGACAGGGATATGTGCGAAAACTGTCGCGAAAAACTCAAACTGATAAGAAAAATTCGCGGCATTATCTTTGATATAAAGAGACGTGCCTAATTGGGGGATTTGAATGACAAAATACGAATCTGGAAAGATAATTAAGGCTCGGTTGGGAAAATATCTGGCTCTGCGCGGAGAATGCGCCGGTATGTGCCGGAGAATTCAGGAAAAGCGCAAAGAGGCGGATTGGCTGAGGCAACTATTGGAAGAAAGTCCCGCCAGATACAACGCGGATGTGCTTGCACAGGCAGAGAGCGCTGTCACACAAATTGAGGCAATGATAAATCATTACGCTGAATTGGTGAAAAAGCGAGAGTATGAGGAACGTCGCGTTATTGATATGCTGGAGAAGATGACTAACGACATCGGCCGCAGAATTTTGTATCTCCATTACATTGAAGGAATGAGTTTTAACGATATTCCCGAGGAGTTGATTATATCCGACAGAAATATGTGGTACAAATACAAGGCTGCAATTGACGAATTGTGCGACCTGGAGACGGATACTGTACAATAACCGGAAAAACACATAAAGATTTTGCGGTATCAGGGCAAAATTTTACAACTCATCAATTGACAAATCGTCGTAAATAAAGCATGATATAAGGTGTATACTTTTCAATGCTGGTAATGGAGTGTCTTTATGAGGAACTTAAAATATGAATTCAGCCGTGTGGGGCAGGAACTGCTTGACGCATTTCACGGCGGCAGAGCTATGGTGGCCCATAATCATCTCGGGGCGCATTTTTCGTGCGAGAATGGCATAAACGGGGTGAGGTTCTCGGTTTACGCACCATACGCCGTGAAAATCGCGGTTATAGGAGATTTCAACGGATGGAATGAAAACACCCATATTCTGCACAAGATAGAGAATCTCGGCGTGTATTCGGTGTTTGTGCCAAATGCCTGTCGAGGGCAGCTTTATAAATACCGCATATGGCAGGCGGGCGGCAGCGTGTGCGACAAAGCCGACCCTTACGCCGTTATGGGACAGAGACGTCCATATAATTCCTCGGTGATAATGGACATAGATGAAAGCGATTTTCATGACGACGAGTGGATGCGCGCGCGTTCGCGTTGCTTTGAAAGACCGCTGAATATATATGAGGTTCACCTGGGTGCATGGTGCCGCAAGCGCGCGGGCAATACCGAGCAGAGCTGGTACACCTACGACGAGATCGCAGAGCGGCTCGCCAACTACGCTCTGCAAAACGGATTTACCCACATTGAGATTATGCCCCTCACTGAGCACCCCTTTGACGGCTCGTGGGGCTATCACGTCAGCGGAATGTTCGCGGCAACCTCGCGTTACGGTTCGCCTCAGCAACTTGTCAAGATGATTGACATTTGCCACAGAAAAGGCGTAGGCGTGATTCTGGATTTCGTAATGGTGCATTTTGTGCGCGACAGTTTCGGCCTGGGGCGATTCGACGGCACACCGCTCTATGAATACCCGATGGATTATATGGCCAACAGCGAATGGGATTCTTACAATTACGATTTTTACAAGGGCGAGGTTCAGAGCTTTCTGCTCTCATCGGCCTACTTTTGGCTGAGCACTTATCACTTCGACGGTCTGCGCGTTGACGCGGTAAGCAACATAATATATTGGCAGGGACAGAGCGAACGCGGAGTTAATCAGGGTGCGGTTGAATTCATGAGGAGATTCAACGATGAAATTCACGATATCTTCCCCAATGTCATTATGATTGCGGAGGATTCAAGCTCGTATTACAATGTCACTTCGCGTTATGCCGACCATTGGCATTTGGGTTTTGACTACAAATGGGATATGGGTTGGATGAATGATACGCTCAAATACTTCTCACTTGACCCCTTCTTCCGCCGCTACAGTCACGACAAGATTACGTTTTCCATGGATTATTACGACACCGAGAACTATATGCTGCCCTTTTCGCATGACGAGTCATCGCACGGAAAGAAGTCGATACTCGGCAAGATGTGGGGCGATACAAAGCAAAAATTCGCCCAGTGCCGCGCTCTTTATGTCTATATGTTCACCCACCCCGGCAAAAAGCTCAATTTCATGGGCAATGAATTCGCGCAGCTCGACGAGTGGAAAATCACCGAGGAAATTCATTGGCATGAGCTTGGCAATGAGTACAATGCAAAATTCTACAGTTTCTTTAAGGAAATGAGCCAGATTTACCGCTGGTATCCCTCGCTGTGGGAAATGGACTACAACGGAATAGGCTTCGAGTGGATAGACAGGACAGACGATTACAACAATATATTCACCTATATCAGACGCGGAGGAGGACAAGAGATCGTTGTTGTGCTCAATCTTTCGACCAATCCACAATTTAAGTATGTGCTGGGGTTGAAGCATCGCGGCACTGTTGAAGAATTTATGTGTACAGATGACGTGCAGTATGGCGGCGAGGGTTTGACCCACAACGAAAAGCAACAGATATCGCCATATCCTCACAATGAATTTCCGTTCAGCGTTACAGTCCAGATCGCGCCGCTGTCGGGACACATATTTCTTCTCAGCGATGAGGAGCAGAATGATGAGATCAACGAGGAAAGCACAGAGGATAACGAATAATGTTGGACAGCCGCACATTGAAATATAAATCAGCTTAAGACAAACTGCGCACAAATACCGTTCTTTAGAATAATTCTAATATCGCCGCCCTGATTCATTTGCATTTTGAATCGGGGCGCTTTTTTATTTTAAGCAATATTAAGCTGTGTTTTAACGACTAATAGAGCGTTATTTCCTTTGATATTTCATGTCAACCGCAGGTTGACAAATTTCAAGTCTAAAATGGTAGACTTCTTGTGCTGTCATATATATAATTAGAGCGAGGTTTTCGGAAGCCGTTTCACAGATCAACAAAGGAGAATTGATATCATGCAAATTACATTAGGTGAGAAAATAATGCAGCTCAGACAGAAACAGAGACTTTCTCAGGAGGCATTTGGTGAAGCCCTCGGCGTATCACGTCAGGCGGTCTCAAAATGGGAAACGGGTCAGGCAATGCCAGATATCGACAAGATTGTAGCTATAAGCAGCATATTCGGCGTGAGCACCGATTATCTGCTTAAATGCGACGAATGTGACGAACGCAGCGAAAAATCGCAAAATTCTTGCGGGCATCCCGACAATGAAAACCATTCTCCTGTCGAGAAAGAAGATCCGACAACTGCGTCAAATGAGGGGGCGCTTTGGGAAAGGCTGAAAAAGAAAATTGCGCGCTTGGAGTATAAGAGCAAGACCACTGTATTCGGCGTGCCGCTGGTTCATATCAAGTTAGGGCGCGCAAAAGGAGTAATCGCAATAGGTCTGTCCGCGACGGGAGCTTTATCCATCGGATTGTTGTCGATCGGGCCGTTGTCTTGGGGCATATTGTCGATCGGTCTGTTGGCAACAGGCACCTTCGCATTGGGCGGTATTTCGATCGGTGCTGTATCTGCGGGAATACTGGCGCTCGGAGGCGTGGCATTCGGTGTATTTACCGTCGGAGGTGTGTCAATTGGAATGTATTCCATGGGCGGTTGTGCCATCGCATCTAAAATCGCATTTGGCGGATATGCGCGGGGATTCATAGCTATAGGCGACAAAGTGAGCGGAACCTACACATGGCACATCAAGGATGGAATTCCCGAAAGTATGAGAGAGGAAATTTATAAGATCATTTGCAGAGAACTGCCGAATACGCCAAAATTTATTGTAAATATTTTCAAATGATTATTATGTGCTTCATTTGCAGACGAATTTTTTGTTTTTGCGATATCAAAAACTGATAAATGCAGAGAAATATCCAAAAGATCAGCCATACCGCTGGCTCCTTAAAAATTAAACAAATCGGAATTTGAATAGAGGATATTTATGACAAAGAAAAAAGAATGGATTTATTTAATAGTAGGTTTTTTAGGTGCCATGTTGGGCTTGTTTGGTGTAGTATTGTTCAATCAGTTTGTACTTATGTCGTTACCTTTAGAATTAAGAATGATAAGTATGATATTTGTTTACTGGTTAATTGTATTGGTTCCTATAATTATAATGTTTGTTAATAAAGATAAGTTAGTGGAGTATGGTTTCAGCAAGGAAAAAATAACATTTCAAATTATTGTGGGTGTTATGATAGGTATTGCAATGTCATTTATACTAACACTAATACCACATCTATTTGGATTTGGTGAATATGTTGATAATGGTAAAAGATATGAATACTTATGGCAATTTATTTATGAATTTTTTTATTGTATATTTGCAGTTGGTTTTGTTGAAGAATTTGTATTTCGAGGATTTATTTATCAAAAAATCAAAAGCATTAGTCAAAAGGATATGATAGCAATTATCGGGTCTTCTGTTCTTTTTGGAGCATTCCATTTGTTTAGTGGCAATATTATTCAAATGGTAATGACGGCGTGTTTAGGTGTATTTTTCTGCGTTTGCAGATTAAAGGTTAAAAATTGCTCTACTTTATCCTTGATAATAGCGCATGGAGTATATGATGCCTTGATAACTGTTTTTGCATCTATTTTACTATAGTGATGAAGTACAGATTTCAGATAGACAAATTCTGATTTATCATTCATTTGAAAAAAATTATAAAAAACGCAGTACACTTTGCCTGCCCTACCCAAAGCTTTTTGGACAAATGTACTGCGTTTTTTTCAGCATAAATAAAAATCAAGTTTACTTTTACCCACTCGGAAACTATAATGATAATGTACGATTATAATTAAGTGAAATGTAAATTTATACACAACTTGGAGGTGTTTCTTTAATGAATATAATTGATTACATCGACTGCCGCGGAGACATTACGTTTGACGAGCGGGGATTCAATGAGGTCGACAATCTCATTTTCTCCGAACTTGCCTACCTCGACATGGTAGATATCGTTTCAAGTGAAAACAAATTCACCGTAACGCTTGCTGAGCTATGCGAGAAGTATATGGAAATGGGGTATGACCAATCCTACATAATAAACGACCCGAAAGCGCTGCTGACAAAAGCGGCCGACTGCGAAAGATATCGCGATGTGCGGGTTGGCGGATATGTGGACATCGTGAATCAGGACCAGCAGGTGCAGTTCTCGGGCGTGACCTTCCTGCCGGGCGACGGTACCGCATATGCTGCCTTTCGCGGTACGGACAACACAATAGTGGGTTGGCGCGAAGATTTCAACATAAGTTTCATGCCCGAAACCCCCGGACAGTCGGAAGCCGCCGATTATCTGAACAGGCTGGCAGCTGACACGGATTACCCGCTTAGAGTGGGCGGTCATTCCAAGGGAGGCAATTTCGCCGTTTATGCGGCTGCATTCTGCGACGAGCAGGTGAGGGACGAGCGCATAATTGAAGTATATTCAAACGACGGCCCGGGATTCAACAGCGGCGTGGTGGATTCAGAGCAGTACAATGCCATTCTCGACAAGCTGGTGAAGATAGTTCCCGAGTCCTCGCTGGTGGGAATGTTGCTCTCAAGCAAAGCCAAGCCAAAGGTTATCAAAAGCAACGCCAAAGGATTGATGCAGCATGACCCATATACATGGTGCGTGCGCGGAACTTCGTTTGAGGAAGCCGACGGCCGTTCCCCGGTGAGTTTGTTCATGGACGAAACTCTTGACAACTGGATAGACAGTTTGAATGATGAACAGAAAAGAGCGGTTGTTTCGGCCATATTCGACTCGCTGGACGCATCGGGTGCCTCCACTATTACCCAGATAAATGAAAACAAACTTCTGTCATATAATGCCATAGTAAGAGCTGTGGGAAGTCTTGACAGGGATACATCGAGCAAAGTAATTGAGTCGCTCAGGAAGCTGGCCGACGCGGGCAAGGGCGTTTTCTTAGATGGGGCGAGGAAGTCATGGGAACAGATTGAAAAGACAATTCGTAGTCAGACCGACCAGAAACAGTAATATAATTTATCCCTGCTCCAAACCCTTCTTTTTAAAGAGAAATACCAATATCACAGAAAATAAAACCAAATATGCGCCGATTACGGCGGCGGTATCCCACGATACATTTCCGCCGTCTCCAAGAATCAGGCTTATCCTGCCGCTGTAGAGCAGTTTGGAAACCTTGGCTATCCCATCATTGAACTGAGCGAGCATGGGAATTAATGATATCGTCAGTCCCACGGGAACCGCCATGCCGTTCGCCGCGGCTGTATTCTTTGAATTAATGCCTATGCACAGTCCGAGCAGAGTGGAAGTTACCGCGCCCAAAAACATCGCAGACAGAAATTTAAATGCGTATTCGCAGTCGAATTGATCCATAAGCAGAAAAGTACTGCCCGTGAGCATCGACGCGAGGATTACAAAAAGCGATATGCTCACCAGATAATTAATCCTGCTCACTCCCGACATTATCAGCGAGCGAAGCGTTCCCTTTTCCTTTTCCTCGGATATTATGTTTGAGGCCGTCGTAGCGGGCGCAAAGCAGCAATGCATTGTCGCAAACATAGATATAAACATTCGCCCCGCGAACTCCTCACCACGCATGGCGATTATCATTATAAACGCTACAATGGGGTATATCATGATAATCATGAGCGTTGGCAGATTGTTCAGCGAATCTTTAAACTGCTTATTCAAAATTGACAGTGACGTTCTCATTTTGTCAGTTTCCTCCCTGTCAGCTTTAGAAATACCGTCCCCAAATCCGGCTCGGCTGAATGTATTGTCCTAATTTTTCCGCCGAGTATCAATTCGGCTGCTTTGCCGGCGCTTTCAGGTGAATTCGGGAGCGATATTTTCTCATTGTCAGATGTAACTATGATGAATTCCGATTGTGTGCAGTACTTTCGGCAAATCTCGTACGGACTGCCGCACTCTGCTATTATGCCCTCGTTGAGCAGCGCTACCCTGTCACACATTCTGTATGCCTCGTCCATGTTGTGAGTTGTGAGGAATATTGTGGTTCCGTTCTCCCTGAGTTCCCTCATCAACGAATGTATTTCCGCCGCAGTGGACGGATCAAGACCGCTTGTCGGCTCATCAAGGAACAGCAGCTTAGGTTTGTGCAGTACGGCGCACGCCAATTGCAACCGCTGTTTCATTCCCTTTGAGAACTTGCCGACTTTGATGCGCTCTGAGCCTTTGAGACCTACCTTATTTATCACATCGGATATGGCGATGCGCGGCACATTGTGAATTCTCGCAAAAAGCAGCATATTGTCCATGCAGCTCAAGCGCTCATAAAGCCCGCATTTGTCGAGAACCGCTCCGATATCGCGGTACACATCATGACCTATTCTGGCGCACTCTGTATCAAATATCCTCGCCTCCCCGCCGTATGGCAATTGGCCCGTGAGTATGTTTATAAGCGTGGTCTTTCCCGCGCCTGACGGGCCGAGCATTCCGAATATTTCTTTGTGTCTTATTTCCAGCGATATCCCGCTGAGCACTTGCTTGCTGCCAAAAGAGCAGGTGACATTTTTCAAATTAATCACGGCTTTCATTTTTATCGCCCTCTTCCCCATTGGAACTGTTTGAATCTTGATATTGAGTTAGCGCAAGGCTGTATTTCCTGCTCTCGATCGCGCTCTCAGCCATCATGATTGTAAAGCTGAGCAGCGTGCTTATAAGAAAACTGAATATAAATCCCGCCCATGCCTGCCACATATCCCACGGAAACCAGTGGAAAACAACACAGGCAACACCCGCGATTAAAAAGATGCTCATAAGCATAAAGGTTATTCGGAGCGGCATGAGCATATTCTTAAAGAATCTGTCGGAAAACCACAGGTATTTCACCAGTGCAGTCACGACCGAAACAATCAAAAACTCCGCGAGCGCCTTGAGCGATATCCCCTCACCGCAAAGGGCGAATATCTCGGATATCTGTGACAGTTCCTCCGCATTTCCTCTAAGTATAGCATTAAATATTGAGATAAAAATTACGGATAAAGTAAATATTTCCGCAACAGATGGTATGATCTGTACCTTTCTCATTTTGTATGGCCTCCTTATAGAAATTTTAAATCAGAAAACGCTGTGCTTTTATTAAAGATTACTATTTACATTCCAATCTTCTTTCTGAAACTTGCGGCGTATTGTCTGGACACCCACAACTTGTCGCCGCTGTCCATTGTAAGCAGCAATCGTCCGTCAATATCCGCCTTTACCGAGCGGATATGCTTTATCCCCGCAATGCAAGATTTATTTGCCCTAAAAAATTCCGACGACGGAAGCTGCTTTTCCAGTTCGTAAAGCCTGAGCTGAGTTTCGTAAACCTCGCTTCTGGTGTAGATAAAAATTTTCTTATCGGCTGTGTCGATATATATTACCTCACTGGGCTGAATGATAAAGGTTTGCCCGTCTTTACTTCCGGTAAGTCTGCAATTCACCGAATTTACCGCCGCGACTATGCGCTGAACGTCGTCGTTTATTTCGCGGCACACCACCGTAATCTCAGGTTCGTCAGCCGCCTGATCGTGTATAATATGAAGCTTCAATGATACTCCCTCCCCTCGACAATAATATAACACGGTCACGCTGCAAAATTCAAGCGGTTCAGAGCCACCTGCCGTTTCCGCCCGCCAAAATGAGTTTTTTTGGATATAAAGAGATTCCCTTACTCACGCTGCGGGCTTCGCAGCGTGAGTAAGGGAATCTATGAAAATATATAATAAAATACATATATGTGAAATTGCAGACAAATCACGCTCTTGTTTTCTGGAGTGATTCTTCTATTATGCGCTGGGTTTTGGCGGGAAGCTCCTTGAATTCTGTGCGGCTCATGCCCTTCGTCTCTATTGGAGGTAAAACGCGCAGCGTCACCTCGCCTGACTTTATCCAGTGTCCGTTGCGCTCGAACAGGTTAAATGTACCGTCGAGCGCCACCGGAATTATAGGAGACCCGGTCTTTTGAGCCACCTTAAAAGCGCCGCCCTTGAATTCGTCTACCTCGCCCGTTTCGCTGCGGGTCCCCTCCGGGAAAATTATGGCAGAATAACCGTTCTCTACCACCTTGATCATATTCTGCAACGCCTCAATGCCTGCTCTCATGTCGCCTCGATCCACGTACACACAGTGTATCTCGCGCATCCACAGACGGATAAACGGCACCTTGCCTATTGAGGCCTTGGAAAGCAGGGCGTGCGGCTTGTCAAGATATGCCAACAGCAGAAGTATGTCAAAAAAGCTCTGGTGATTGCTCGCGAAAACACAGGTGCGGTCGGTCGGAATGTTTTCTACTCCTTGCGCGTCAACCTTCGCCCCCGCCATAAACAGCAGTCTGCGCGCCCAATTTCGCACTGTTTTGTCAACAAATGCGTCGCGCTTTTCTCGAGGGGCAAATTTGTTCAGATATTGAACATAAAGCCACACCACCATAAACAGCAGCAGTTCTATCCACATATAAGCCATAAACAGTATCGTCTTTATATATTTCAACAGTATCAACCTCGTTTAAATTTTTCGTTTAGCTTAAAGCAAAAACAACCGCAAAAGAGCCGCCGCCTGTCGGCAGCAGCTCTTTACTCAACTAACGCCTTACTTGGACGAACGTGAAATTTCTACTATCTTATAACTGATTACACCGCCCGGCGCCTCAACTTCCACAACATCTCCAACCTGTTTGCCCATTACGGCTCTGCCTACGGGACATTCATCGGATATGCTGCCTGTCAACGGGTCAGCTTCGGTAGAACCGACTATACGGTACTCCTCTTCTTCCTCAAGGTCGATATCCAACAGCTTTATCTTGACACCGATTTTCACTACGTCGGTGGAAAGTTCAGATTCATCTATGATTACGGCGTTCTTGAGCATAGTCTCCAGTTCGAGAATGCGGCTCTCTACCTGTGCCTGTTCGTTTTTGGCCTCATCGTATTCGCTGTTTTCACTCAAGTCACCAAATGAAAGGGCTACCTTGATTTTATCAGCTATGTCCTTTCTTTTGACGGATTTGAGATATTCCAGTTCTTCCTCGCGTTGCTTGAGACCTTCTGCGGTCAGCTTGAATTGCTTCACATTACTAGCCATATTGTTTATATCTTCCTTTCGGGGAATCTTTTGCGGATTCAATAAATTTGTTAATATATTATAGCCTCAACTGAATCATATGTCAATATTTTGATTTTCAATAACAGCATCGGTCAATATAAAAAGTTCAGCCTGTTTCATCAACTTGCCTTCTGCGGTACTACAACGCTCTCAGAACAGAAAACAGCGATATTACGGCAAAAACCGCCTGCATTATCAATATTTTGGCCGCGTCTATCGCATATGGACTTATGCAGCTCAATATCGCCACGAACAGGAACCCTATGCCAAAACACACGCTCTGCACCATAATGCCAAGGTTCTGAGTCTCTTTTAGGCGCACAGCCGCACGTATTCCCGCCGACAGCGCCTTGAATGTACCGTTCGTAGCAAGCAGAGCCTCTTCGCTGTCGGTAACTGCGTAGGTCACGGAATCGTAAACACGGCTGCCCTCGTTGTCCAGTATTGAAATGAACCGTGAAGGCAGGTCAAATACACTCGTGATAAGCTGTACGTTTATATTTGCGTCACAGGTATATATCATGAGATTGGTGCCGTCCGAAATTATCTGCACCAGAGCATTCCTCACTGCCGCAGACGCTTTGTACTCCAAAAGGTAAACACCCATAAGCTTATTGTTTACGGCGACATAGAGCATCTGATGTCCCGGTCTCTTCACCATTGCCTCAAATTCATCAAGCCGTGCCAGACCGCCGTTCGGGATTATCACCCTGTGAGTCTCCATCATCTCCCGGTTTCCAACAAGTATTCGTTTTTCCTGAAGCCACGCCGATATTCCCAACTCGTTCTCGTAAAATATGCCGTCCACGCTGCCGCGCAGCTTGCACTCATCGTGTATAAGCTCGCCAAACACCTCGGCCAAAGCTCCCCCCGAAGCTATCACCACCGAGGCCGCCACCGCCGTGACCTCCTCTATCTCCATATCGCTTACAGCCAGCGCCTTGCGGACCTTGATGCTGCCTCTCGGAAAGAGATCGGTGGTATTTATTGCAAACGCATCGGTATCACCGAATTTGTCGACTGAATTCCAACCATTAAGCAAAGCTCCCGTTCTGAGCAGCCTCTTTGAAGTAATGCTTAGCGGAATTTCCAGACAAAGCAGTCCTGTTATCGGTACGCTCGTCACCAACGCGGCACACAGGGCCGAAAATCCCACCGATATGAAGCTGTCGCCACGAAACGCTCCCCGAATCGCACCCACTACCGCGGCTGCCAGCGACGCCGCCAGCAGATATGGATACAACCGCGACATTATAATGCTGACGCTGTCCTCGCGGCAGGCGTTTTTGAAATATCCCGAAAGGTGTTTGGTGCGCACCATATATGATACCCTCGCGCTGCCGCCGCCCGCCGCAAGCCTCAAATCCACGGCGATTGGGCTGTCGTCCGCCGCGAGCAGTTCGCAATGCGTGCCGCGCCGCGCGGCAAATCCAAAGCCGCGCGCCACCCTCATGGTGTGCATGAGTCGGTTGGCAGTGTATATCGTGACTGCAAAGCAAACCGGGGCGGCAAATGAATTGGTGGCCGTTCTCCCGAAATTAAGCAGCATGACAAGCATATAAATTATATGCAGCAATTCGGCGATTATTGCAACCGATAAAACGGTTCGCGTGTTGAATTTTTTCTTTACAATATTCTTTAAGCCCGCCATTATATCGCTTATTGAAATGTAGGCGGAGAAGACAAGTCCTCCAAGCGACACAAGCAGATAGGTGAGCGACGAGCCCTCGGGAGTAAATATTGACGGAAACGGCAGGCCAAAGGCGGGAAACAATTCTATCACGCTCAAAAAGACCGTTATCACCGCCAATTCTATCAGACTGAACATAAGACGGTTAGTGAGCTGCTCCAGTTCGAAGTGTATTCGATGTATCTCCTTAGAACTGCGGTAATTTGCCTTGACAAACCGTTCGTCCTCGCTAAGCTCATATGAGGACGAACCTCGCGCCGCTCCGAGTTTGTTTTTTATCTGCTTTTCCAGTGCAAAAAGGTCAACGTCATTTTCACGGTTGTGTACCATGCGTTTCCTGTCGTCACCTATTATTCTGTCTGCGGGGTCCATATCAGTGGGCGATATCTCCGGTTCAATGTCGTCCGTATCGGGTGGAACATATATCCTGTCCGCCGGAGAAATATCCAGCCTGACAAATTCTATCCTGCCTTGTATGAGACGCATATGTCCTTTACCTTTGGCAATTGACGGCTCAATACCCCAATCGCGCGGTGCGGGCATTGCTTCCATCACACAGGACACTATTCTTTGAGCATCGGCCTCTTTCCTGGCGCCGATATGAGTGGTGTCATCGTTTACGCTCAAACAAACATACCTCCTGCATAAAATAACGCAAAAAAAAAATAATCAAGTAAGGTAATACATATCGTGAATCCAACAGGTTTATCGATTCTTTTAATATCGCAGATTTTACGAACCGCGCAAATTATTGAATCAATCAAAATCTGCGCGGTTTTAGAGTTGTATAAATCAAATTAATGCCTGTTGAATTTTGTGCCGGCAGTGGTATCGCCGCTGAATTCGTCAAAGCCATCGTCCTCAGAAGGATAGCTGGCGTTGGGGTCAAACACGTCCGAGCCGAAGGAATTCATGCCGAAAGAGTTCACATCGAAGCCGAATCCGTCAGTAAACGGACTGTCAAACGCTGCATCAAAGCCGCTCATCAGGTTGTTGTTCTGCTGTGGCTGCGACGCCGGCGCGGTCATGGGTTTGTTTTGTATAATTGGCGAGGGATCCACCTTGGGGGCGCTGCTCTCAGTCTTGATCGGTTCGGGAGCCGACTTGATAGGTTCAGCAGCCGATTTGGCAATCGGATCGACAATCGGGTCGACAATCGGATCGGGATCCTGCTGGGGATACGGCGGCTCATACGGCGCTTTTGGATAGGTCTTGCGCTCCGCTCTCTTGCCGTCACTGTAGCTGCGCGCGTCAATGCGGTCGTAATATCTGTCGCTTCGCCGTTCGTAGCGTCCGCGTCTCTCGTCGTAGTATCTGGCGGCGGCGCGCTCGTTGTATCTGTCGTCATACTCACTGTCACGGCGGTAGTCGCGATCGCGGCGATCGCGGCGGTCGCGGTCATCGTAATACCTGTCGTCACGTCGTCTGCCACGGCTGCGGCGGCGGTCATCATAATCATCGTCATACAGGTCATAGCGATCATAAAGGTCATCGCCACCGTCATAATCGTCGCGGCGTCTCTGCCTGCCGTAATCGTCTCCGCCGCCATACTGCTGTCTCGGCTGAGGCTGAGGCTGAGGAGGTTGCTGGGGTTGAGGCTGCAGCTGAGGAAGAATCACATACTGCGGCTGCGGCATATACTGCGGATACTGATTGTACATCGGCATGGGCATCGGCATGGGATACGGTATCGGAATAGTCTGATACTGCGCACCCTGAGGCTGAGTACCTCCGGGCAGAACTACGGGGTAATTGACCATAGGGTTCATGGGATATGACGGGTACATTCCTCCGTACGGCAGAAACTCCTGAGTTAAACTCTCGGTAGGGGTAACTGTGTCCTCTTTTGGGGGATTTTCAGCCGCGCCGCTGCTCTCAGTCGCGTTCTTTTGATCCGGTGTGGACGTCTCGGCCGCCTGTCTGGTTGGGGTGGGCTGACGCTCGTCCCTGTTGATAAACACCGAATCCGAGCGAAGATCGGGCAGATAGGAGTCGGGCTTATCTTCCGACGAGTCGGCGGAAGAAACAGGAGCCGCCGCCGAATCCAATGTTATCGGAGAAGGCGTGGGCGGAGCAGATCCTATGGGTGTATTCAGCCCGCCTGGGAGACTGAAATCGTTGTCACGATTGTTAAAAGAAAACTGCGACGGCGGACGGGTTTCTGTCGGATTGTCAAAATATTTATCGAATTTAGAGGAATCGGCATCGTCATAGCCATCGTATTCCAAACCGCCCAGCATCTCTTTTGCCGCGCTGCTGTCGGAGTATATAGAGCTGTCGGGGTAGACGTCGTCCTCACTCTCGCCCTCTCTAGGAGGATCGAAAAGATAACCAAATTCAGAATGACTGCTCTTTATTGTGCCTTGTGAGTCATATTCATCGTTATCTGAAAGAGAGTTAAACGCATCATCGGTCAATTCTTCATTTTCATCATCGGAATTTGCGCCGTGACGAATAAACAGACCTTTTTTGGACTTAGTCGAATCGGCATTCTTCTCGGCTGTTTTTTTCTTTGCCCTGCGAAAATCCTTGCGGTTCATCTTTTTGGGTTTTTCAGAAAAACTGTCGCTGTCAGGGTCGATAGTGTCGGTTTCAAAGTCATCATTATAATCCATATCGTCTTCAAATCCCATATACAGTCCTCCATTCCTCGCAAAAATCATGCGTCATATCATCATCTGCCGACGGAACTTTGTCCGCCCTGTGCCGCCCCGTTCGGCGCGGCTGCCTGCGGATAGTATCTCTGTGCGCTCTGCGGGTTTATCTGCGGGAAGCCTGCCTGTGCGGGCTGATTGTATCCGCCGCCTCCCTGTTGCCCCTGCTGACGTTTAAGATATTCCTGCTGCTGCTTAAGCGCTTGCTCGCGCTGCCGCTTGTAATACTCCTGCTGTTTTCTGTAGTATTCCTGCTGTTGTTTTTGAGCCTGCTGCTGCTGTTGCCTGTAATATTCCTGCTGCTGCTTGAACGCCTGTTCCTGCTGCTGTTTGTAATATTCCTGCTGCTGCCTGAGCGCCTGTTCCTGCTGTTGTCTGTAATACTTATCACGCTTGCGGCGGGCGGCGCTTTGCTGCATTCGTTGTTTGCGGATCCTTTCCTGCTGTTCACGCAGCATCTCGCGCCCATCGGCAATCCCCTTCTGGGTGGCGCGCTGCATTTGCTCCTGTATATCTCGGCGGCGCTCCTCGCGCGAGTTGTATTCGCCGCGTGGATATTTTCGATCTTCACCGTACGGCCTCTCGCGCTGCATATACGCTCCGGGGCGTCCGGTGCGGTGGCTCCCGCGATAGCGCGACTGCTCAGCCTGTTCCGCGAGCTTGCTTTGCTGACTGAGCCAGCCTGAATATTTGTTCTCGTCTGTATTCACGCGGCTGTAGCCCATGTTCCACTCGTAAAGCAGCGCTGGATCTGTCAATCCTTCTGGCTCGGCGGACTGTCCAGGACCTCGCATATCATGATTTATTACGTCTCTGAGCCGCTCTTGACTCACTTGGACGTACGGATTGTTAAATTCGCCCGACATAATGCTTTCGCTTAGCACGTTCTTGCTTGCGCTCAACCGTTTGCGTTGACGTCCAAGCCTGCGGTATCTGTCATCGGGGTCAAAGTCCATATCGGATACATAGTATTCTCTGCGCGCACTGCCGTTCGCTCGAAACCTCTTATGTCCCGAGCGTTCTGAATCCCCGTCATCATATATTGTGTTTACCGTGTGTCTGAGCATTTCCCTTCTCGACGGCTCAAGGGAGTCTATCTTACTCCATGTTCGGCTAAATCTGCCAAAATAGGGAATCGCGCGGCTGTCAGGCACCAGCCCGTCCTGTACCGGAATACTTCCGCGCCAGCTTCCACGACCCGTCACACGCTCTATATCGTACTCGTTATGCCCGTCATAGTCTGAAAACTCGTCGATGGAACCGGGGACCGTAAAGGCTTCATATATACCACTGTGACGCTTAACCGGAGGTTTTCGGACTATGCCCGATTTTGCGTCCTCTATTTCACGGCGTCTTTTGACATCGGCCATTATCATTTCGGGCGTCTCACCGCGCTTTTCGGGAATCATCTGATCAACTTTGGCGCGGCGCTTGTCAACGGGTGAGTCGAGGCGGTTATACAGACGGTCCTTCGTCTTTTCTCTCACCTTTACGCGCCTCTCGGTTCCCGTACCGTAAAGGTAAGACAAATCCTCGGGGAGATCCTCCTTGATATCCGCGAGGGCATTGTATCTTAGGCGATCCAAGGTTATATTTGAAATGCCGCTGCCTATGTCACCTCTGGGACGGTAGCTGTCGGTATAGGCCGAACTGTCAAGGTCGAAATGCGTCTTGTCCGCGTTTATTATATCTTTTTTTAAGTCAAACGCAAAGCGATTTTCTCTTTCCTGCTGGGATTTCTCCGACCCTACTACAGATCTTCCGCCGGCTTCGGACTGATCCCGCCCGTCGTCAAAGAAAGACGGCGAGAGTTTGAAATTTTCATAATCAGCACTCCACGAACCTTTTCTCCAGCGCTCCTGCATCTCGTCCATGGTTACGATCGAGTTGAACCTGGCCTCATTCGAGCTTTCATCTATGTAAGGATTTACAAAAGGCTCCCTTAATCTCTCTGACAAGACAACGCACCTCCTTCTGCCGGTAAACATCGAACAAATTCGTTGATCATTTAACGGTTCCTCGCCTTTATGCCATTTCTCTGTCGGGTTATCTCATACATCACAACGGCGCAGGCAACTGACGCATTGAGCGAATTGATTTTGCCGCACATGGGCAACGAAAGCACTCCGTCGCATTTTTCGCGCACCAGTCTGCTCACTCCGCTGTCCTCGCCGCCTATTACAAGCGCGATTGCTCCGGTCAAATCGCCGCCGCACCACGGTTCGCCGTCCATGTCGGCACAATACACCCAGAGTCCCCTGTCTTTCAAAGTCTCTATACAGGACGAGAGGTTGGCGACCCTCGCCACCGGAACGTATTCCAGCGCACCCGCCGAGGATTTGCCGACAGCCCACGTCAGACCGACTGCGCGGCGCTTGGGTATTATCACCCCGTGCGCGCCCGCCGCCTCGGCCGATCGAATTATAGCCCCGAGGTTGTGAGGATCTTCTATGCCGTCGCATATTATCAGAAACGGAGCTTCTCCTCTGCTCTCGGCAAGAGCAAACATATCATCGATTTCCGCATACTCATGCACTGCCGCGAGCGCCGCTATGCCCTGATGATTTCCTCCGCACATAGCCTCCAGCTTGGAGGGAGATACCTCCTTGACGGTGATGTTCCGCTCCTTCGCCATGGCGATTATCTGACCGAATGAACGCTGCGTTCCTTCCGACGCGCGCGCCGTCATGATGCACTCAATCGGACGTCCGCTGCGAAGCGCCTCGGTGACGGCATTGCGGCCTGTGATCAAGTCGCTGTGTCTTTCGCTTCTTCCGCCCTTTTGTTCCGGGTTTTCCCCGCCGTTGACACGTCCTCCGCGCTCATTCATCTCTGAATTTTCATTATTTTTTCTGTTGTCGAATTTACTGTTGTTTTTGAAGCTGTCGCTCAATTAAAGGCACTCCCACTTCCTGATAAATAGCTTTATATCCCAAACGGCTCCCATGGCCGGCTCGATATCCGTCGCAGACCCCGGTGTCGTTTACGAAAAAAACACATCGGACAAATTGTAACGCTAATACGAGATAAAATCACAACAAAAATCCGCCGATTTTCATGTGTCCTCTCAATTGCATATTAGTATAACTCAAAATTTAAACTTATACAATATAATAATAACATAAATCTCGCCGCAGAAAATATATTTTTTATGAATTTCGCGTGAATCTCACTTGAAAAATCTGTAAATAGCAAAAATAAAGGCACAAAG
Organism: uncultured Clostridia bacterium; assembly: GCA_947581635.1. Lineage (GTDB taxonomy): Bacteria > Bacillota > Clostridia > Oscillospirales > Acutalibacteraceae > RUG762. Next base: position 128,010 of record CANPVE010000003.1, read on the forward strand.
CTCCGTCAGAGCCATGTGCCTTTGATCTTTTATCTTTGCACACCAAAAACTGATGAGACAAAATGCGGCGATTCCCATAATCATTGCCTGACGAGATTGCGCCAATCCAAATCGCCGCGATCCAGGCCGTGAATGAGCGCCTCCGCCGTTGCCATATTGGTGGCCACGGGGATAACGTGCATATCGCACATACGCAACAGATCCATGTCTTTCGGCTCATTCGGCTTGGGTGTGACGGGATCGCGGAAGAAAATGAGCAAGTCTATCTCATTGTATCCTATTCTGGCGGCAATCTGCTCCCCGCCGCCTGCAGAACCGGGCAGGAAACACGTTACCTTGAGGCCGGTCGATTCGCTGATTATCCTTCCTGTGGTACCTGTGGCGCAGAGCTTGTGACGGCTAAGAATGCCGCAGTATGCTATACAAAACTGAATCATAAGTTCCTTTTTGTCATCATGGGCTATCAAAGCAATATTCATTAATGTCATCTCCCAACAAATTTATTCTTTCTTATTTTAGTGATAATTAAACGCCTGAATTATTTAAAACTTTTCGGCTCAGGAAGCGCGTTTGCCAACTCACAAAAATAAATAAAACGACAATGTGATAAAATTATGTAATATATAAATTTAACTGTTTCTGTCAGCTTGCAACACCTTAATTTCTTTTGAACCGGTATGATCTTTCAATTTATTAAACAATGAGGGCTTGCAATCGAGCGGTATTTTTTCGCCAAATAAGCGCCGCACCGCATCTCGGCAGTAACGTGACGCCTCTCCGCCCGAATCAATCTGATCTCCAAGCTTTACCGCGCGATCCGCCGCCTCGTCAAACGGAACCACGCCAAGCAGCTTGGCGCCAACGGTGTCGATACATTCATCAATGTCGGCCACGCCGCCGCCATGCATATAATCTGGGGAGAATCGCGTGAGCAGCAAAAAGACCTCACAGCCACAGCATCCTTTCTCGGCGGCACTGTTTATTTTCCGCCGCAGCGCGGCCGCATATTGCAGGCTCAATTTGTCCGCGCACGCACATATCACAAACACATCGAAACAGCTCACGGCTCCGCAGTCGGGAACCGCTCCCGCACGCCAGTCGGCTATTACATCAGCCCCCCTGCCCAAGTTCTCGACCAACCGACGCACCTCAACGGCGCACGCGTCAATTCTCACATCTGAAAACACGGGAGAAGGAAGCAGCTTCAAGCCATTCGTGCAGTCGAGCAGAGCGTCTTCGGCGCTGCATCCGCCGCTCAGAACATCGCCCAGATTCATCACCGCATCGCCACTGACCGAAAGCACGTCAGCCAGCGTACCTCCGAAACCGCACAAATCCACAAGCACAACCTCTCGGCCAAGCTCCGCCGCCGCCAAGCCCATGCAGGCCGCCGCGAGTGTACAGCCCTGACCGCCCAAGGCGGAAATTACTGCAATTTTTTTGCCCAAAACTTCACCACCTCGGCATCAAAGCGCCTTAATGAAATGATCCGCTCCTGTAAAATAAATTGGGAACATTTTTTGACAATAAGTCCCGTTTGTATGATAGCACAAAATTTTAAATAAGTCAAAGAAAATTTTAAATATTTCGGCAGTTACAGACCTTTTGCCGTGCCAAAAATTTCCAACCATCTTTGGTGATTTTCCCTTTCGTAAAATTCGGTTCAAACAAAGTCTCAATCAACTCACGCCCTCGCTGTCATCCCAGTTCACTATTCCTCCCTCGTTTGCGATGGTGTAGCCCGAGGTTTTGGTCGAGAAGAAATATTCGTCAAATATGTCTCTGGCTACCTGCGCCATGACTTTACCGTGGCCGCACTTTTCACCGATAACAGCGACAGCTATCTGGGGATTTTCGTAGGGTGCAAAGGCAATAAACACCGCGTTCGGGGATTCAATCTTTTGCTCATCATCGTTTTGAGCACTCTGATTGGTATCGGCAGTACCCGTTTTACCGCCTATTTCGATTTGATAATTTTCAAATGTTTCAGATGCGGTACCGTCTTCCGTAACGCGTCTCATACCTTCTTTGACAATTTCCATCATAGTCTGAGACGCGTCCAGCTTGGCAAGGATGGTTTTGTTGTTCTCAGCGTCCGGAACCACTGTTTCAGACATATCGTAGGACTTAATGGTTTTTATCAGCGTGGCGGAATATCTAGTCCCGCCGTTGGCAAGAGTGGATATATAAGAGCAAATCTGCATGGGCGTGAACCTGTTGTCGCTCTGTCCGATCGCCGCTTGCAGCGTATCACCGGCGAACCACAGCAAATTGCGCTTCTGACGCTCCTCGCGCCCCGCGAGAATTCCGGTAGCCTCGCCTAATCCCACGCCCGTTTTGGCCCCAAGACCGAGCTGCCTGCAATATTCGTTCATATTGTCTATGCCTATGCGCTGAGATATGGTGTAGAAAAACACGTTGCACGAAACCGAGATTGCTTTGGTGACATTCACGTCGCCGTGAACTCCGTCACAGTCGAATTTCCTGTTGTTGTAGTCCTCGAGTATCAGAAATCCGTCACAATGTATTCTCTCGTTGCGATCGATTCCGTAAAGGCTGGGATCAGGCTCGTCCTTGTTGTTCTCATACTCCTGAAGGGCGCAGAGAGCCACGGCGGGCTTGAAGGTAGAACCCGGAGCATATCCGCCGCTGAGCGCGCGGTTGAAAAGCGGATTGTTGGAATCCTTGCTCAAATCGCTGTAATCCTGCAAATATGTGCTCAAATTAAACGAAGGATATGTAGCTGCGGCAAGCACCTCGAATGTGTTGACATTCATGACCACAACGGCGCCCGCGTTCGCGTCCGCTCCGCTGCCGACTATACCGGCCGCCTGTTGGGATTTTATCAGATTTTCTATTGATTGCTGCGCCGCCCGCTGCAAATCGGAATCCAGTGTGAGCACCACAGTGTTGCCCGCCTTTGGCTCGCGTGTGTACTCAGTGTAAATTACGTTGCCGTTTTCGTCGTGACGGACCTTCTTTATGCCATTAGTGCCGCGAAGCTGATCCTCGTATTCTTTCTCGACACCGAATTTGCCCACAACGTCGTTGTAGCCGTACCCTTTCTTTTTAAGGCTCTCGTACTCCTCGGCGTAAATCTTTCCCGTCAGACCTATCAAATGCGGCGCGAGAGTGCCGTCGGTGTATTCTCGTATCGGCACGATCTCCACCGTGACGCCCCGGAAGAAATTTGAGTTCTCGCTGATTATCTGCATTGTCTGCTGAGATATATCGCCCGCAAAGGTAAACGGAGTGGATGAGTTGAAGCCGTAAAGCTCCATTTCCAAACGAACGCCCATTACGATCCTGGCTATCCGCGGCGCAAGTCCATCTGTCTCATATCTGTTCGCCATTTCGTCGAAGCAGTTCTGGGCCGTGGCATAGCTTTGCAGTTCCAACATAGTCTCCATTTTTTTGATTGCGGAGGCGTCATCGGTAAATTCCACATTGCCCAATTCGTCAACCGTCAGCGGACATGAATCCTCCCACTTGGGCGATCCGTCCTCGTTTCTGCCCTCGTTGTCGTCTATAATTCTCGTCAAACGATATATTATCTCGTTTCGCTGAGAATTTTTCAGCTTGTTGAACTCAGACGCCTGAAACACTATCGAATATCCCATACGGTTGGAAGCCACTGTCCGCCCGTATCTGTCCAAAATCTCGCCGCGCGCCGCCGTGACCTTTACGCTCGAAGCGGTGTATGACAGCGCGGAGTCGGCATATGTAGTGTAATTGACAATCTGGAAATCCACCAGCTTGAATATATAAGCCAATATTACAACAAATACCAGACAGGCCAGTATAATGCAGCGTTTATAAATCAGCTTTGCGTCCATGGATCATTCCCCCTAAATTAACTCAACCGTTTTACTCGGACGCCAATCCAATGAAAAATCAAAGGCTTACAAGCTTGTTGACATCATCTTCCGTAAGATTAATGACAACGTGTTCATCATCGTAATATTCAACATTGTCCAAACTGTTTACATATTCAATAAATCTGTCATACGACACTCTTCCGGCGGTCTCTTCCCCTGTGTGGGCCAAGTAGACGTACCAGTTATTCACTTCAATGTCGTCAAATCCCATGGGTTTCTTGGCCTCGATGGGTATTATCGAGACAACATTCGCCGCTATCGCAAACACACCGAATGCTTCGCTTTCATCGTCAAGATAAAAGTGCGGCACAGCATAATACGCGTCAAGCTGCTGTTTTTCGTTGAGCCATTCACCGAATTTATGCACGTCGCCACCGAATCGCTCGACTTCCCTTATGCCAATCGACAATGGATTGCAAGCTCCGAACAACGTCACGTTCCCAGTTTTCCCGCTGCTGATCAACTGCGCCTCATGCTCAAGAGCTTGCACACTGGTGCTGATGTCGCGCTGAATAAAATGCTCAATTTGGTTTATATCAGCCATTTGACCATCATAATCAAATATTCTTGTGCCGCAGAGCTTGCACAGCCTCACCACCGTCATATGGAAAAGCTCGATGTCATGCACACTGTTGGGATAAGGCAAGTGCAGTTCGATCGACTTTTCCATGAAGCAGACCTCAAAACCGCGCCCAATGTTCTCACGAGAATAGATAACCGTATAATCTCCCGTATTTCCGTCGTTTAAACGGTAATACTCGTCCATAACGCCATAAGAAAGATTATCTCCCAAAATATCATTTAACGTGGGCTTTTTCCCAAATATCTTTTTGTTTTCTATGATAACAGTAGCCGACATATTGCTCATACCTCCAACCAAAAGTGAATTGTTTATTCGCAGAGCGCATTGATTAATGAACAGTTCCAAAAATCAATCGTCATAAAGCCGAGTGGTTATCGCGCGGTTGAAATAATAGAAAAGCGGCATTAACGCGGTGGAATAGATCGCGCGCGGGATAAGTATCCGAGCGATGAAAAACATTGTCATCTCGATGCCCGCGCCCGACAGAAATATCCACTGCACGACCGCCGCCAGCGACACCGAGACAAATCCAAGCATCAGCGAAGTGACCGCATTGTTGCGAAGCAGATACATCACCAATACGCCGCAGCCAAAGCAGATCACCATATGGGTCAACCCGTAAAAACCGAATGGCGCGGTGCTCCCCACATCCATCAGCAGACCTGCCGCCAAGCCAAACCACATTCCGATGACGTCACCCTCAAACAGAGCTATGCTCACCGCGCACACCGTAAGCAGCATGGGCGCCTCACCGAAAAATTCCGGCATAAGACCGGGGGTAAACTGAAATATGTATATAAGAAAAAGCTCGGCTCCGTAAACTGTAAATTTGAGAGTTCTGCCTGTCAACCTTATCATTCGGCTTGTGCCACCCCCTATGCTGTCTCTTTATTCTTTATCTCAGTTATCCTCGTTATCCTTGTTATCGTCGGTTTCCTCCGTCTTGTAGCCTTCTATGGAGCTTTCCTGAATAGAGCGTTGTCCCTCGAATTCGGTTATTACAAACACATCAGTGCAGTTTTTGACGTCCGCTGCGGGAATTATTTCGGCGTAGAATGAAATATTCTCACTCTCGGCATTTATGGCGCTGACCTCGCCTATCACCAGATTGGCGGGGAATATAGATCCAAATCCAGAAGTGACCACTATATCGCCCACCGTCACCTCACAGTCGCGGGCAAGATAATTCAGGCGCGTGCGCCCGCTCTTTGCCGACGATATCTCACCGAAAAGTGTGCCGCCGTCGCGCGTTTCCTTATCAACAGCGCCCACCTCAAGACCAGGGCTGAGTATTGTAGTTATCTTTGAGGACGTCACGCCCAGCCCCGTGACATAGCCGACCAGACCGTCCGCCGTTACGACGGGATCGTGCAGGGCTATTCCGTCCGCCGAACCTTTGTCGATAGTGAATCCGCCGTAATAGTCGCTCGAATCACGCGCTATCACTGTCGACGGCAGGAATTCGTAATTTTTGTTTTCGTTCTTCAGTTCCAGAAGTTTGCGGTATTCGTCGTTCTGCTGCTTGAGCGTGTCGTAATCAACGGTCTTTTGCGTCATTTCGCGAACCTTCTTTTTGAGCAGTTCATTTTCCGCGCGAACGGCGTCTATATCCTCAAATTCACCCGAAAATGAGCCGAATCCTCCCGCCACCATGGCGCTCACACGCTGTATTGGCGCGGTGATAAATCCGCATATCGACGATACAAAGTCACTGTTGCCGCCCGTTCCGACGGAATATATTATCAGCGCCGCCATAAACAGCGCCGCCGTAAAAAACACACTCAAATTGGAACTCCCGCGATTAAATCTGTTGCGCAATATATCTGCCCCCTCTTAAAGCTATTAGGAATACGGAATTACCGGGACATACACCGTGCCAGGTTTTAAATCTAACCATTTTAACACGGCAGCCGTGTCTCAAACCGATAAAACGCACGGTTCCCAATCAGTTCCTTATCCTCCATGTGGAACCGCTGTCGGTTATGTCAAGAATTCTGCCCGTACCCTCCGCCACACAGTCCATCGGATTCTCAGCGACGTTTACGGGCATTCCCGTCTTTTGCGACAGGAATTTGTTGAGCCCTCTCAGCATCGCGCCGCCTCCCGTGAGCATAATCCCGTGATCCAGTATATCGGCCGAAAGCTCGGGAGGCGTGTCCGCCAATATGTTCTTTACGGCGTCCGCTATGTCATCAAGCGGCTGCTCGATAGCTTCACGTATTTCTTTGGCGGACACTATGATATTCTTCGGCAGACCGTCAACCAGATTCCTGCCCTTGACAGAAACGCCCTTCTCGCCCTCATACGGGAATGCGGAGCCTGCGCTTATCTTAATGCTCTCCGCCGTGCGTATGCCTATCAGTAGGTTGTATTTGCGCTTGATGTAGGAGAGTATCGCCGCGTCAAACGCGTCACCGGCTTTGCGCAGGGAACGCGATATTACCACATCGCCAAGTGATATTACCGCAATATCGGTGGTGCCGCCGCCTATGTCAATCACCATGCTGCCCGTCGCCTCGGACACGGGGAGACCCGCGCCCAGCGCCGCCGCCATGGGTTCCTCTATCAGCTCGATTACGCCGCCTCCCGCCTGTCTGGCAGCATTCTCGACGGCTCGGCGCTCGACCTCGCTCACGCCTGACGGAACGCATATCACCACTCTAGGACGCGCGAAAAGATTCGATTGAACCGCGTTTCTTATGAAGTGCTTGAGCATTTCGGCGGTTATGTTGAATTCCGCTATCACGCCGTCGGTCAGCGGTCTGAGCGCAACTATAGAGCCGGGAGTCCTGCCTATCATCTCACGGGCAAGACCTCCCACTGCAAGCACCTCGTCGGTGCGTATGTCGACGGCGACAACCGACGGCTCGCGAATGACGATTCCCTTGCCCTTTACGTAAACCAGGGTGTTCACCGTCCCCAAATCTATACCTATATCCTTTGAAAAAAAACCCATTGCAAACTCCGTTCCTTATCGCAAATTTATCGCTTCGGAGGTCAGATATATCCAAACAGCCGCCGAGGCAATATTAACTGCACCGGATTTTTGAAAAACTTCAAGTGAACCAAGCATATCAAGCATATATAAGGCGCACAGCATAAAGATTTGTCCATATACTTTCATCGTCCGACGACCCGTCGTTGGATGACATACGTGCCAGCGTGAACTTGCTCACCCTTGCTCCAATGGCGTATTTATTGGCATTGGCCACGCTCTGTGCGAGCGCGGAATATTTCTTGCCCGAATTGTTTGCCAGCCACGCCTCCGCGTCCGCGTTGGATATGGATTGGTCGAAAATTATGTAGACCAGTTCCTCCTTGGTTTTGGACGCGTCGACAATTTTATCGGTGATGTCCGACATCGCGCTGCTGTTCATATTGTTGACGTGCGCGGCATATAGCTCGTAGTAATTTTCCTCAACAGAATTGCACTCGTTGAGATCAAAATTATAGAGTTCAGCCGTGGTGTAAACACCATCGTCTGTGTATTCACACACCATCTCGCTGAAATTCTTGCCTATCTTATGATTTATCTGTACCATATCGTCTGTGAGATTAAAATAATTATATCTGCTGTAGTTCACTTCTTTTTCGGGCGGCGGATCGTCCCACGTAATATCAAGGTGATACCAATTATCATTTATTTTCACCTGATTCCACATATGGCCCGAATTCTTTGACATTCCCACCACTGTGCGGCACTCTATTCCCACGCGGTTGAGCAGCATTTTTGCGGCGTAGGCGTAGCCGCTGCACACCGCCTTCTTGTTCACAAGGGCGCCGTATATGTTGAATGCGTCGGCAGTTGAGTCATCTGAGGCGGCAGCTTCGAGATCGTAGGAAATCTCATCTACAAGCGCATCGTGTATTATTATCTCGCGCTGGAGCTCATCCGCCTTGTCGGGAATCTGAGCGAGAATATTCTCGGTTGCGGCATTTATCTCATCGAACGCGGCGTTTATCTCGTCATACGAATACTTGGAATAAAGCACTAGATAATTGCCGTCGTGGAAGTTGTTTTGTATATCGTAGCTGCTCATCACCCAAAAAGCCTCCGGGTGGTCGTTTATGACTGCCTCTTTAACTATATATATATCGTCATATTCCAGTTCGGAAGGAAGGCGGGTGTATTTAAGCAAATAGTATCCGTTTTCTTCGTCTTTCTCTGATGACACCTGATATATGCTCTCCTCTATCATCTCATAGACTTGACGCATGGCGTCGTCTTTGAGGGAATTGTAAGCCGATTTGTCATTAACAGGCTCAAAACCGGATCGGACAGGGAGCGACAGCGAAAGCCACCGACATTCCTGCTCCTCCGAGCCGAAAAGATCGATTTTGATCGCATCAATCACCTGACTGAAGCCTTTGCCGTCGGCTATGGCGGATGTGGTTGCACACCCCGACATCGAGAGCACAACAGATACGCACAGCGTCATTGCAAGTATTCTCGACATACATATGCCCTTGGATATTCTTTTCATGTTTTTCAAACTTAATCCCTCCGAGACTGAGTTTAATATGCAGTATACAGTATATAGTATATTGGGTATCATAACTTTACATTCAAAATTCACGACGCACTTTTTCAGTTGACACTACCCGACGTCCGAATTTCGCAGAGAACAGCGGTATTCAAAATCGTCTAAAGCACTCCTTTGAAATACAGCCCTGACGTTATATTGGGTTCACGCCGCACGATACCGTTGGCGAGATCTGAGATTATTTCACCGCAGCTCTCGCTGCACTCATCGGTGAAACTCAGTGTGAGCCAGTCCAGCGATAATTCGCTTCGGGACTTGCCCCACACATTTTCCGCTACGCTCATCATTACGGGGTTGAATATCTCTGAGCAGCCCATGCGGCACATCACGGGTAGTTCACGTCCCGTGCGATCCACAATGCCGCAGCTTCCGCCGTTCTTTGCCGCGCCTGTGCAGCCCTTCGATGAGAGCGACGCAGGACAATTGCGGGTGAGCATCATGGGAATCCTGCCGCGCATTATCATTCCCCTCGGCTGAGCGGAGCCTAAAGCCGCCGCCTGGCGAAGAGTAAGCTCAAAACTCAGCTCGTTGTCCACAAGCCCCATTTCGGCAAATTCGTCGAGCGCGCGGCTGTTGAACACATTCAATCCAAAGCCGCCGTGTATTTTCATGCCGACTGCCCTCATAATCGGAATGAGTCCGATGTTGTGTATCATTATATCCTGAATTCCAAGGCTTTTTGCCGTCTCGGCCATCTCGGTTATCACTTGCTCACGGCCGAATATTCCCCTTGGCGCCTCCACGGCCGGAACAATTCCCCGCTCAATCAGCTTCCCGGCCGCGTATTGCAGCAGTTCAGGTTGGGTTTCCAACGGAATGTACGCCACCTCTACCCCACGAATACTGTCGGGAATCTGATCCGCCGAATGGAATATCACGCGCAGGGCCGGCAAGGACGGGCCGAATTCACGACGTGCGGAGGGTCTGCACTCAGCTCCCGAACCGCCGAATCGGATCGCCTTGGGGGCGCGGCGAATGCGGTCGAGCTTATCCAGCGCGCCGCGCTTCATAGCTGAAAGCTGCGCCGAGGTTACGGTCAGACCTTCACCCACTTCGGCGGTCATGCTGCTCAGGTAATACGGCGTGCCGCCCGTCTTTCCAAGAACACGCCTTCCGTATTCGTCGCTGAATTCCGACTTCAACGCTGTCTGGGGACACTCGCCGGAAATCCTGGCTCTGTGTCCCTCACCGTCGCTCACTTCAAGCGACGCGGGTGAATTTATATCCGCCGCTGTCAGCTTCATATCCACGGGCACACGGCTGTACTCATTTTTATACAGCGTGTGGAGCGAGTTGAAAAGCGCCGTGGAAGCGGAAACAACGTCCTCCCTGGTTCGCCTGCCGAACATCTCGCGCCCGCGTCTGCCCGTAAAATATCCGTCTGTAAATCCCGAACGCGAAAAAACCGCGATCAGCTTCTCCATTAGTTCGGGCGGAACCTCACCCTCGTCGCGCATCAAACGGCAGGCAGTCACTGCGGCTGCCACGTACTCGGGGCGCTTCATGCGTCCCTCTATCTTTATCGAACTCACGCCCATTTCATTGAGAGTGGGAATGTATTCTATGTGAGACATATCCTTGAGGCTCATGCAGCCGTCAAAGCCGCTTTTGTCGCCCGACACCTTAAAGGGCAGCCGACAGGGCTGAGCGCAAAGCCCTCGATTACCGCTCCTGCCGCCAAGCACCGAGCTGAAAAGGCATTGACCCGAAACGCACATACATAGCGCTCCATGTATGAACACTTCGGTCTCTATCGGAGAATTTCTTACGATGTCAGCCGTTTCGGCTCCGCTCAGCTCGCGGGACAGCACGGCGCGTTTAAATCCCATTTCTGCGGCTGCCTCCGCGCCGCACGGGGTATGCAGCGACATCTGGGTCGAGGCGTGCATTGCCAGTTCCGGCGCGAGCGCGCGAATGTATCTTGCCAGGCCCGCGTCCTGTACTATCACCGCGTCTACGCCGAGAGCACAGGCGGTTTCCACAAGGCTGTAGACCTCGCCCCACTCGTCGTCACGCACCAGTATATTTGCGGTCAAATGCACGTCCACACCCGAGGCGTGGCAATATTCCACAGCCTCGCGAAGCCGCGCGGCGTCTGAGAAATTCTCGGCGTTCCTTCGGGCATTCAATCCGCTCGCGCCGAGATATACCGCATCCGCGCCCGATCGCACGGCTGCGACAAGCTGTTCATACGATCCTGCCGGAGACAGTATCTCTATTTTGTTTTTATGTCCCTTATGCTCCGAATTCGGACAGCTCATCTGTCGTCAAGTTCGGCAAGGTGGAGGCGAACGCCCTGAAGCTCGCGGCGCAGACGCTCAATCTCGCGCTTTGCTTCGTCGGCCTCCAGCCTCGAACGCTCACTTTCTTCTATATACGCCTTTATCTGGCTGCGAAGGCTGTCGGACGCGGCATTGGCCTTTTTACACTCGTCGGCATAACTCAGAGCGCACAACACCGCCGCCATTGTGGTGGATATTCGATCGTTGCCCGCCATCATCTCGTTCATGCGGGCGTCTACGTCGTCACCTATTGCTCTGATGTAGCTCTCGTCGTCCTCCGAGGCAATATAATAATCCGTTCCGCAAACATTGAGGCGCACCTTATTTTTCATGGTTTATTTTCAAACTCCTTCTTGCAATACTGCATGGTTATACCCGTTTATTATAATACATATCTCTTGAAGTTGGAAGTGTATTTTTACATTTTACAAAAACTTTTTAAAAATTTCATCTTAACGTGTGATAAATAAATCGTTGAGATACAATTATTTAATTCGCGGCACAGTTCCAATAAAATATACAGTGACACTGACGATGCGTTTTCTCTTAAATAAAAAATCACATTAAGTCTTTTACAGTATTGTACATATTATCAAAAATAAAGTTTGTATTCTTACCATTTTATCATAAATTTAATATTTTCCGAGATGCTTTGTATAAACTACACACCTGAGCCGCTGTCAAAAGCTCTCAGCTATGTGTTTTTGCATAAAAAATTAATAACAATCTACTATTTTGAGCTTGAAATTAAGTGGACAATATGATAAAATGTTTTAGGTCGCGGTCTCTTCGGCACTTTTTCCTGTAAAGAGACAACGAACGGCGAAATAAACGGCACTACGCCGCAAATTTCAATAATTTTACGTTATCTTATAATTCATTGACCTGACCATATGCCTTCGAGAATCGAGCGCGGGAAAAGAATATTGCCACTTTAGCCGCAAACAATAATCGGCGTAAAAGCTTAAATTTCATATGCGGCAGGTCAAACAAATTTATTTCCACAACCTACGGAGGGTTTCAACCATGACAAACATGAACGCAAAACAGATGAAGACCTTGATAGATTCAAAGCTCTCGCACCATTACGGACTTGAGCCGGAGGACGCAGACAACGAACATATTTACAAGGCAATTGTTCTCGTCGTCAGGGACATACTGTTTGAAGCCCGCAAGGAATTTGCCGACAGGTACGACAGGAACAACGGCAAACGGGTTTATTACCTCTGCATGGAATTCCTCATGGGACGTTCCCTGCGCAACAATCTGTACAACCTCAACCTCGAAAAGGCCGTTTCACAGTGCCTTTCGGAATACGACACCACTCTTGAGAAGATATACGAGCAGGAGCCCGACGCGGGTTTGGGCAACGGCGGTCTGGGCAGACTTGCCGCCTGTTTTCTTGACGGCTTGGCAAACGACGGCTACTGCGGCATGGGTTATTCCCTCCGATATGAATTCGGCATATTCAACCAGAAGATAGTCGACGGCTGGCAGACCGAGCTTCCCGAATTCTGGCTGCCCGGCGGCGAGGTGTGGATGATTCCCCACCTTGAGGACGCCGTTGACATCAGATTCAACGGTCATGTGGAGGAGAGCTGGGAAAACGGATATCATCGCGTAGAACACAAGGATTACAATATAGTCAAGGCTATTCCCTACGACATGATGTGCGCGGGCAAGGACGGCAACGGCGTTTCAACGCTCCGTTTGTGGGCGGCGGAATGTCCGCAGTTCGACATGAAGCTGTTTAATGAAGGAGATCACCTGCGCGCCATTGAGCAGAAGGCTATGGCGGAAATGCTGACAAAGGTGCTCTATCCGGGTGACAACCACATCGAGGGCAAGAGTCTGCGCCTTTCACAGCAGTATTTCCTCGTTTCCGCATCGGTTCAGGACATAGTAAAACGCCATCTCCGCAGGCACGGCGGCTCCATGGAAAACTTCGCGGAGTACAACGCAATTCACATCAACGACACACACCCCACTCTCGCGATTCCCGAATTCATGCGTCTGCTCATGGACGAGTGCGGTTTTGAATGGGATAAGGCGTGGGAAATGACAACCAAGGTTATGGCTTACACCAACCACACGGTTATGGCAGAGGCTCTCGAAACCTGGGACGAGAATCTGTTCAAGTCAAAGCTGCCGAGAATTTATCAGATAATATGTGAGATAAACCGCCGCTTCTGCGCGGAGATGGATATTCGCACCAATTATGACTACAACAAAGTATCCCGCATGAGTATTATCAAAGACGGCTGGATAAAGATGGCCAACCTCTGCGTCGCCGCCTGCCACCACGTCAACGGTGTCTCAGCTCTGCACAGCCAGATAATTAAGGACAGCGTATTCAATGATTTCTACACTGTGATGCCGGAAAAATTTACCAACGTCACAAACGGCATCGCGCATCGACGCTGGCTCAATCAAAGCAACCCCGGGCTTGCCGGTCTTATAACTGACCTTATCGGAGACGGCTTCGTGAAAGATGCGTCCAAGCTCGAAAATCTGATGAAGTATAAGAACGACAAGACGGTTCTTGACAAGCTCGCGGCCATCAAGCACGCAAACAAAACTGAGATGTCAAACTACATTCTCAAAAACAACGGAATTCTCGTAGACCCGAACTCAATATTCGACGTACAGGTCAAGCGCCTGCACGAGTACAAGAGACAGCACCTCAACGCTCTGCACATTCTGGCACAGTATCAGTGGCTGCTGGAAAATCCCAATGCTCCTTTCACGCCCAAGACCTACATTTTCGGCGCAAAGGCGGCCCCCGGATACTTCCTGGCAAAACAGATAATACAATTTATCTGCGCGCTGGCCGACCTTATCAACAACGACAAGCGGGTAAACGAAAAACTGAAAGTGGTCTACCTTGAAAACTACCGTGTAACGATCGCCGAAAAGCTCATTCCCGCCGCCGAGATAAGCGAGCAGATTTCGCTGGCCGGCACTGAGGCGAGCGGCACAAGCAACATGAAGTTCATGATGAACGGGGCGATTACCCTCGGTACCGAGGACGGCGCCAATGTTGAAATTCACCAGTCGGTGGGCGACGACAACATCATAATATTCGGTATGTCCACTCCCGAAGCGGAGGGTTTGAAGAATATCTACTCTCCCCGCGACTGCTACAACAACAATCAACAGCTCCACAAGGCCATTGACTTCATGAGCGCGGGCTTCGGGGGCAAACAATTCACCGATGTCGTAAATTCGCTGCTCCAAGTGGACAGATACATGGTGCTTGCAGATTTCAACGACTATTGCAGAGCGCAGAAAGACGCTTCCGAGATATACGGCGACAAATACAGATGGAATTCAATGAGTCTTGTCAATATTGCCAAGTCCGGTATATTCGCGGCCGACCGCTCAATCGAGGACTACGCAAGAGATATCTGGAACTGCAAGAAGTAATTGTGCCTGCCAATGACACAAAATTTCGGAACGCAGTTCCGTGAAAGAACTGCGTTCCGACAGATATTTTTTTCAATATGAATTTTCTCTTAAATATTTCATAAAGCGGGTTGTACCATATAACCGTAAAATTGTATTGCTCGGGGAAACCGATGTCACGGATTATCCGTTTGATTTAGTATACTTTAAAAAGGAAGATATATATATGAAAAAAACTCTCTTTGACTCGCGCGATCCATTCTATCGCAATCCCACCGGCGCTGTCCCCAACGGCAAACAGATCCATTTTAAGGTGTGTTTGCCCCGCCATCTCTGCTGTTCTTCCGCGACGCTCATTATACATAATGAGCACACCGGCACGCTGGAGCGCGGCAACCTGTTTTGGTGCGGCATGGAAGGCAGCGATTTTGAATATTGGGAGGTAGACTACACCCCAACAGAAGCTTCCCTCAATTACTATTACTTTGAGCTGCAAACCTCATCGGGTACGAAATATCTCTGCCGCACCCGCTCAGGTCTGGGCGAACTTCAATCTCAGCCCGTCGCGTGGCAGCTCACAGTATATGAAAGCACCTTCACCACGCCGGACTGGCTTGCGGGCGGCATAATGTATCAGATATTCCCCGACCGCTTCAACAAATCCGGCGAAACGCACGACAACATTCCGTACGGGCGCAAAATTCACGAAAACTGGAACGAGCAGCCTGATTGGAGGCCCAACGAACAAGGCGTTATCACCAACTCCGACTACTTTGGCGGCGACCTCAAAGGCATTACACAAAAGCTCGATTACATCAAGTCGCTGGGCGTCAGCTGCATTTACATCAACCCCATATTCGAGGCTCATGAGAATCATCGCTACAACACCGCCGATTACAGGAAGATAGACCCCATGCTTGGCACCGAGGAGGATTACGTCGAGCTTTGCGAGGAAGCCAAAAAGCGCGGTATGAAGATAATGATAGACGGCGTTTTCTCCCACACGGGCGACGACTCCGTTTACTTCAACAAGAAAAAGCGCTACGACACACTCGGCGCGTTCAATTCCAAAGAGTCACCCTATTATTCGTGGTTTAAATTCTATCAGTGGCCCGACGTATATCACTCATGGTGGGGTATAAATACGCTGCCCGAAGTCAACGAAGACGACCCCGCCGTACTGGAATACCATACGGGCGAAAACGGAACGGTTGGCGAGTGGCTGAAAAAAGGCGCGGGAGGATGGAGACTGGACGTTGCGGACGAACTTCCGGACATATTCCTGGACAGACTGCGATATGCCGCAAAAAAGGCGGATCCCGATGCGGTAATCATAGGCGAGGTGTGGGAAGACGCTACAAACAAAATTGCCTACGGACAGCGCAGGCGGTACCTTCTCGGCAAACAGCTCGACTCCGTTATGAATTACCCGTTTAAGGACGTTATACTGGGATTCTTGACAGGCTGGTCCGGCGACGAGGCCATTGAGGTGGTCAACAACATCGTGGAAAATTACCCGCCGCAGGTGACACGCCTGCTGATGAATTCGCTCGGCACCCACGACACCGAACGCGCAATAACCATTCTGGCGGGTGAACCTTCCCACAACCGCGGTCGTGACTGGCAAAGTCAGGCCCATCTCTCACAGGAGCAGTACGCGCTTGGCATTAAGATGATGAAGCTCGCATCAGTGTTGCAATTCACCCTGCCCGGTGTTCCCTGCATTTATTACGGCGACGAGGCAGGCGTTGAAGGTTACAAGGATCCATTCAACCGTGCGACATACCCGTGGGGCAACGAGGACAAGGCGTTAATTGACTGGTACAGGAAGCTTGGCAAACTGAGAAACGACGTAGACTGTCTGACTGACGGTACATTTGAGACTGTAAAGTGCATAGACGCGGTTATGTCGTTTGTGCGCCGCGGCAAGCGCGACTCTCTCTTCGTGGCGGTCAACCGCTCAGACGCCAACACACATCATATCGAACTGCCCGTGGGTTTCAACGGTGCGCGCACTGTGCTCGGTAACGCGTCGGTATATAATGGAACCGTCACGGTTCCCCCGAGAAGCTGCATAGTTCTCAGAGCCAACAATTACTCAATGTTCAAATGACTGACCGATTGGCTTTCCAAGATGATGCAGAAAATCAAAAAATTTAAAAGCAACTAAAAACAAAAATCCAATTTCGTGAGTATATTAACCAGTCACGAAATTGGATTTTTCAGATGATATGATAAAATCGGCTCATGCTAGGTATTTAATCCTTGCACGGGCCGTATCTTTACCCACAAAAAGGAAATAAGCGAACTACCATCACCAAATACCCATCGATAACGGCAATGTGTTCGCTTATTGTATGGTATGGTGGACGCAAACGGACTCGAACCGCCGACCTCCTGCGTGTGAAGCAGGCGCTCTAACCAGCTGAGCTATGCGTCCGTACAAAATGGAGCTGATGAGGGGACTCGAACCCCTGACCTGCTGATTACGAATCAGCTGCTCTACCAACTGAGCCACATCAGCAACTATTGGAACCTAAATTCCGAACCGCGAGTTATTGTACCATAAATTTCAAACGGTGTCAATACCCTTTTCCAAAATATTTTTCTAAATTTCTAAATTCAGACCAACATTTGACCGCAAAATTTTATTTTCTGAATTTACAATTCACCGAAAAATATTATTGTTTTTTCAGGTATAAAATTGTTAGATATTACAATTTTGTAACTTCTCATTACACGCGCAACATATCATATTGTCAATTTATCTTGTCAAATACAAGATTTACACATATATGTTTACTAAATCACACAAAAAGCAATCACAAGCAATTGTAATACACGCGAACATACCTTAAATTCCAATATTGATTTTAAACTCAAGATATTATATAATTACAAAGTCAAAATATTTCATGATATTGAGTGAATTTTCCGAGATACTCATGGATTATGCGGAAAGGAGTTTTACTATTGTACTTACACAAAAACGTTGGCAGAGGAAAGTCTGCCGCGCCCCGTCGGACGGCGAGATTGACAGCGTTTTTTCTGGCTTTTTGTATGTTCTTCGCAATCGCGGCGCAAGGGCAGACTTACGCATTGTCGGTCACTGAGAAAAACAAAGACACAATATACGAATATCTCATCGGGAAAATGGGGCTCAACAGTGCCGCAGCCTGCGGCGTACTGGCCAATTTGTATCATGAATCCGGTTTTTCACCGACCATGGATGGGGACGACGGGACAAGCTATGGCATTTGTCAGTGGCATAACGACCGCATGACAAGACTTATGGATTATTGCAGCCAGAACCGTTACGACTATAAGACGCTGGAAGGGCAGCTTAATTATCTGAAATACGAGTTGAGTACATACTATCCGGGCGTATACAATTATCTGAAATCGGTCTCCAATACCGCCGACGGAGCATACAATGCCGCCAGCTATTGGTGCATAAATTACGAGATTCCATTGGACAGTGCAAACAAAGCGGCGACCAGGGGCAATCTGGCAAAGGACAAGTACTGGTATGAATACAATCCCAAGCTCAATGGGGCAAAATACACGCGGGTTCTCAAGGTGACAAGCCCTCTTATGTACGGTAATGATGTAACATACGTTCAATCGTGCTTGAAATCTGTGGGCTACAACGTAGATATTGACGGATATTACGGCAGTGACACTGCGTCTGCTGTCACTCAATTTCAAAAAAGCAAGGGACTTACTGTTGACGGAATGTGCGGACAAGCCACATGGAATGCACTTAAAAAGGCGCTTTCCGAATCCGGCGGCGCTATTAAGATAACCACCCAGCCCATCGACTGCGAGGTTAAAATCGGCGGCACTGTCAAGTTTACCGTCAAGGCCACGGGTACGGGGCTAAGCTATCAGTGGCAGCTCAGCGACGACAACGGCAAGAACTGGCGCAACAGCAGCGTCAAGACTGCCAATTACTACACCACTCTCACCAAGACCAATGTAAACCGCATGGTGCGCTGTATCATCACCGACAAGGGCGGCAATAAAGTTACATCAGGCACAGCTTCAATGAAGGCGTCCAACCTCGCGATAACCACTCAGCCCATCGACTGCATTGTTAAAATCGGCGGCACTGTCAAGTTTACTGTCAAGGCCACAGGCACTGGGCTAAGCTATCAGTGGCAGCTCAGCGACGACAACGGCAAGAACTGGCGCAACAGCAGCGTCAAGACTGCCAATTACTACACCACACTTACAAAAACCAATGTAAATCGCATGGTGCGCTGCATCGTCACCGACAAGGGCGGCAATAAGGTAACGTCGGGCACAGCTTCTATGAAGGCGAAGCAATAATCCGGCATTGACGTAAATCAACACCTCAGTTCAGGCTTTTAAGCTGAGACTGAGGTGTTTTGATTTGTAAATATTTTACAAATCATACAGGTTGACTTAAGGAAAAAAAAATGTTATTATTACCTTGACAATATTTATATTACCTTGGCAACCGTAGCATTACAAATCAAAAGCGCGTAATCTTGGGTGCGTGATTGTGCTCGGGCGGGAAACCGCACTCATTGGCGTGTGAGATTTATGTGGGTAACTGCGTTTCGGTTATATATGGGGCTATTCGATTAAGGTTTGACAGCCAGGGTAATAAAAGTTTGAAGGGGGTTTTTTTACCTTGAAAAAAATCAGAAAAAAAATTCTTACGCTCGTCGTGATGACATTAATTGCAGCAATATCATTGTCGACGGCGTCCACTCAGGCTTTTTCGTCATCACAGGTATATGCTGCGGCGAATTACGAAAGTGAGCAGCTTGAGCAATACGCACTTCAGGTGGCGATTATTGTGAATCGCGAGCGCATCTCAAATGGTCTGTCTCCTCTCAAATTCTCTAACAGGCTCAGCGAAGTGGCAAATTTACGCGCTAAGGAAACCGAGACGCTTTTCTCGCACAAGCGTCCCAATGGCACAAGCTGCTTCACTGCTTTGGACGAGGCAGGCATAGATTATTACTATGCGGGCGAAAATATTGCATATGGCCAGAAAACTCCTGAGCTTGTTATGAAAGCCTGGATGAATTCATCCGGACATCGCGCCAATATTCTCAGCGAATCCCCCGAATATCTGGGCGTCGGAGTTACATACAATAAGGAACAATCGAGATATTATTGGGTACAGATTTTCACATACTCCTCCGGACTGGACGGCCAGGTTCCCGTTGATCCGGAATCTCTTCCAAAGATAACACAGCAGCCAAAGAATTTCGTGGGCAAAATTGGCGATACAGTGTCATTCAAAGTCAAGGCCAGCGGACAGGGATTGACATATCAGTGGCAGCTCAGTGACGATGGAAACAATTGGCGCAACAGCAGCGTTAAAACGGCCAACTACTACACCACGCTCACAGCCGCAAACAACGGCCGCTATGTGCGCTGCGTGATCAAGGATAAATACGGCACTGCCGCAACGTCCGACACCGTACAAATGAGAACCTCTGCCGTACAAATCGTCTCGCAGCCTGTAGACTGCTTTGCCAAGGTGGGTTCACAGGTGAAATTCACCGTAAGAGCTGTAGGCGACAGTCTCAGCTATCAGTGGCAACTCAGCGATGACAATGGCAAAACTTGGCGCAACAGCAGCGTTAAGTCAGCCAATTATTACACCACACTCACCGATAAAAATGTCGGCAGATATGTGCGCTGTGTCGTCACCGACAAATACGGGAATAAGGCGACTTCACTCTCTGCATCAATGGAGTCGCCTTACGTCAGGATAACCGATAATCCCATCGACTGTGTAAGTTCAATAGGCGGCTCGGTATCATTCTCTGTTTCGGCAACCGGCGAAGGCCTTACATATCAGTGGCAGCTCAGTGATGACAACGGCAAAAACTGGCGCAACAGCAGCACAAAGAGTTCAACATACAAAACTATCCTCACCTCTGTGAATAACGGCCGTTGGGTGCGCTGCTCGGTTAAGGACAAGTATGGCAACACCGCAGTATCTGGCTCGGCTCAGATGAGAACTTCCGCCGCACAGACTGCCATGCAGATAATTTCACAGCCTTCCGATTGTGTGACTAACGCCGGCGGTCAGGTTAAATTCACCGTAAAAGCGGTGGGCGACGGTCTGAGCTATCAGTGGCAGCTCAGCGATGACAATGGCAAAACTTGGCGCAACAGCAGCGTTAAGTCAGCCAATTATTACACTACTCTCACTTATGTAAACAGCGGCAGATATGTGCGCTGCATTGTCACCGACAAATACGGCAGCAAGGTCACATCAAAATCCGCCCAAATCAAACCCGCTTCGCTGGAAATAGTCTCCCAGCCGGCCGACGTAAAAGTCAACATAGGTTCACAGGTCAAGTTTACCGTGCAGGCGGTAGGCGACGGTCTGAGCTATCAATGGCAGCTCAGCGACGACGATGGCAAGACTTGGCGCAACAGCAGCGTCAAATCTGCCAATTACTACACCACACTCACTAATGTGAACAACGGCAGATGTGCGCGCTGCATTGTCACCGATAATAAGGGACACAAAGTTACTTCAAACAAGGCTTATATGACTGCAAGATAAACCGCCTGTAACTTTTACGCAGGAGAAAACAATAAAGACAAACAGAAAAAATCTCAGCGAAGTTCGGAAATTGCTTCCGTTGTCCGCTGAGATTTTTTATTGGTATTTGATTTGATTAATTGACATCATTCACCCACGTTGACCCACACCGACGGACGCACGCCTAACGGACTGTAAATAAAAGCTCCTACATAACAATAGTAATACGTGCCGTTGGATTCATTACGAGATCCCTCAACTATGTACGGCTTGCCCGATTGGTCCACTATCTGCATCACCTGATCGTCAATACGATCCACATTTGTCTCCACGCCGTCGTCTAGGGATTCAAATCGACCGAAACCGTACCCGTTGGAGCGCAACCACCAATTTTTGTCTGTAATTCTGTCGGACAATGTGGGAAAATACGCATTACATTCCTCAGCGCTCAGAAGAAACACCTTGTCGATGGTATCCTGGCCGCAGTTTATTTTATAGTTTTGCAATGTATTTACACTATCATCAAGCGGCTCCACCGTTATATCGGGCGTAAAGATGTAAGTTCCGTTTATCTTGTTCTGCTCGTCGACGGTAAATGCGCTGTTTATAAAGTCGTTGTTAAGCCACTGCCTGAGCGAGCTGTTTTGCCAATTTACCCCGTATTTGTATTGTTCAATATAATTGTGCGGATTCTTGCTCAATTCCGTTCTGGTCATGTGTTCCTCGTCAATTTTTTCCCACTGTTTATCCGTGATGCCTTGGGCATATTTATCGTCAAACGGCTTCTCGACCAGAACATTTTTCGACAACAGCAGCAAATTATCGCCGTTTTTGTCGAGAATCACCCATTCTATTTCACTGCCCTCAAAGCTGCCGAACTTCACTTCGTCATTTACACTGACCTGATCCGGCGACGTTATTTCCGACACATATTCGGGCTTCACCTCGGAAGAAACATCATCGGTACCCTCTGCGGTGTCAGGCCCGCCGAATAAATTTTTAATATCAATCGGTTTGCCCTTCATAATGAACATCAACACGAAAACGGAAGCTAAAATCAACAGGGCAATGATAATAACAGTAACTGCGCGGCTGCTATTGCGCTTTTGCTGAGCCTGCACAGCTGTCTGCGAAATTACGCGCACGGGAACTGTATTAAAGTTCGGCTCCGTTTGAGCAGGCGTGCTGTCGAACAAGTCCGTACCGAGGTAATTAAATGAACCGCCGCCATAATCCAAACCCGCGTCGCCCGCAGTAATGTCTGGGAAATCGGAGTCTTGAGACACGGGTATCGCGGAAATGCCGGACGCAGATATCACAGCTTCCACTGCCTCATCGACCGAAGTTTTGTCGTATACGTTGACCGATTTCATGTTTTTCAATCCAAGCCACAGGGCATACATACTGTCGGACAGCTTTCTGACGTCGAAACTTGACATATCCTCGCACCATACGCAAATGCAGTTCTTTTCCAGAGTCTGAGCGACTTCCAGTTCTCTGCACATATCCGCATCCTCTCCCCCGAAGAGTGCGCTGTCGGCAAAGAACAGCACCGCGCAGCTGTTAGCCATCTTCTCGGGAATGCCGCTCTGCGCCCCGTTGTCATAAAACACAGGAATTCGGTCGTTGAGCTGTCGAATCGTCGACGCGGCTCCGGAGGGATTTTGTCTACCGCAGCTCACAAACAATTGCTCGTTCGGACGGTATTGCGGAGTGAATCCAAGGTTTAATGCCATGTTTTACTTCCTCCCGAAATATATATTTTTGAGGCCAGAAACGCCTTATGTCAACACGCTGAAGTCAATTTCCCGGCCTATATGAGTGTTTTACTGCCTCATTGCGAATTAACAGGAAATTTAATCCTTACATTATTCTAACATAAAGTATAAAAAAGGTCAACACAAAGTAATAATAAAATATCATTGAAATTTCTTAAAAATAAAAATTCCATCTACACCTGCCAGCACCATACGTCCGAATTTTACAATAATGCTGCACTAATGTGAATTTCGTATCCAAAAGCCGGACAGTTTTTATATCATTGCCTATTGCATTATTTTTCTTTTTAGTGTAGAATTGTACGGAGAGGTATGTGGCGTGCCTCTCTTTTGAATACGGAAAGCAGGTGGTTATTATCCTGAAAAATGTTGATGCTACAGTCAAGCGCGAAACTCTCTATATAGCCGCTGCGGTAGGCGTCATGAGTATGCTTATGCAGGCGATTTTTATGATTGTTCGCCACTGGGATTACACCGTGCTGCTTGGCAACGTGTTGAGCGCCGCAGCAGCAGTCGGGAATTTCTTTCTCATGGGTATCACCGTGCAGAAGGCTCTGAACAAGGACGAGAAGCAGGCGTCCGCCTCCATGAAACTGTCGCAGCAGCTCAGACTGCTCATGATGTTAATTGTGGCAGCGCTTGGGGCCGCTCTGGAGTGTTTCAACATAATTGCAGTGATCATTCCGCTTTTCTTTCCACGCATTGCCATTGCCCTGAGACCGCTGCTCGACGGGCGAAAAGGCAAGTGAGTTCAGGAAAAAATCATAATGGGAAAAGAAGGTGAGAAACTGTATGAAACAAAAGAAAGGTCGTTTCGCGGCGATTGACGCGTTGCTGCTGATGGGCGTGGCCATGCCGCTTTTAGCGGGAATTGCGCTGAAGGTGCTTTTTGTGCCTGCGGCGGAGGGCATTGAAATTACCGGTGCCTACATATTCTTCACGCTCAAAATGCCTGTCGGCGGCGATTTGCCTATCACGGAAACTCAGGTAAATTCATGGCTGGTGATAATGTCGATATTTTTCCTCTGTCTCTATCTTACCCACGGATTGAAAGCGGAGGGCGGATCACGCAGGCAGCACCTCGCTGAATGGATAGTGGAGCAGACTGACACACTTGTGATGGAAAACATGGGCGAATACTTCAAGGGATTCTCCCCGTTCATAGGAGCTGTGCTGGGGCTGTCGGCATTCTCAAGCCTTGTGACGCTGGTGGGACTTTATCCCCCCACATCGGACATCAATGTGACGGCGGGCTGGGCCATCATGGTATTCTTTCTGATTACCTACTACAAGATGAAGTGCGGACCTCTGCACTATCTCAAGAGCTTCGGTGAGCCTGTAGCGTTTCTGGCGCCGCTCAATGTCATAAGCGAATTTGCGACGCCGGTATCCATGGCGTTCCGTCACTATGGCAACATTCTTTCCGGCACGGTAATCTCCGTGTTGGTTGGCACGGCTCTGCAGGGACTTACATCGCTGCTGCTGGGCAGACTGCCGGGCATACTCGGACAATTCCCGTTCTTTCAGATAGGTCTGCCCGCAGTGCTGTCGGTCTACTTCGACCTGTTTAGCGGCTGTTTGCAGGCGTTTATATTCGCCATGTTGACAATGCTCTACGTTTCGGGCGGCTTCCCCGAAGAGGATTACAGAAAGAAGCAGGAAAGAAAGAAAAACAAGAACAGAAAACACAGCGCGGTGAACGCCTGACAACAGGAATAAAATTATTCTGCATCATGCGTTTATCGTGACAACCTGACAAAAATTAAAACACATCAACTACGGAGGTAAACAACAATGTTGGAACTTGCTATTGGTATTATTCTCGGATGCTGCGCACTCGGCGCGGGTACTGCCATGATCGCCGGTATAGGCCCCGGTATAGGCGAAGGCAACGCGGTTGCCAAAGCCTGCGAGGCCATAGGCCGTCAACCCGAATCCAGAGGTTCGGTGACCACAACAATGCTCATGGGCTGCGCCGTTGCCGAGACAACGGGTCTGTACGCTCTGGTTATCGCCATTCTGCTTATCTTTGTGGCCCCCGGATACCTTGTAAACATTCTGATGAGAACAATCGGCTGATTCAGTCGGAGAGGTGATAGACTATGCAGTCATTGGAAATCATTTCGGTAAATCTGTGGCAGATTTTGATTTCCCTCTGCAATCTTGTACTGCTTTTCCTTATACTCAAAAAGTTTCTGTATAAACCGGTGAGAAATATACTGGCGCAGCGGCAAAACGCGATAGATTCGCAGTATGCCGACGCAGAGAGCGCAAAGAGCGACGCGCTCGCGCTCAAAGACGAGTGGCAGGTCAAGATGTCATCAGCCGAAAGTCAGGCTGAGAGCATCGTAAAGGAAGCCGTGGAAAGCGCCGGCAGAAGAAGCGCGGCCATCATAGGCGAGGGCCGCGAAAAGGCAGACAGAATTATCAGGCAGGCCGAGATCGACGCGGAACTTGAACGTCAGAAGGCTGAATCCGAGATAAAGGAGCAGATAGCCGACGTGTCCGTGGCGCTCTCGGAAAAAATGCTCGGCAGGGAAATCAATACGGAAGATCATCGTTCGCTGATAGATTCCTTCCTCTCGGACATAGATTAATGCCGCACAATCAATAACACAGCAAGGGTGATCTTAATAATGACGGGATCTAGCAAGGAATACGCCATTGCACTCTTTAATCTGGCAAAAGAAAGCTCTATAGAAACCGAGCTTTCGGATAACCTGGAGCTTTTGAAGAAAGTCTTTGAAAGCACGCCTGAATATGCCGCCTTTTTGTCCGCTCCCAATATTCCCAAGCAGGAGCGGCTGGATACCATTCGGAATACATTCGGCGGGGATTTACACGAATACGCGCTGTCATTCCTTTTGCTGCTGTGCGAGCAGGGCAATATCGATATTTTGCCGGAATGCGTCGACGAATACGACGCGCTCTACTCCGCGAGCAACAAAGTCTCTCACGCCGAAGTCGTGAGCGCGGTGGAGCTTACCGCCGAAGAAAAGCAAAGGCTGCTTGCAAAGCTGGAAAAGCTCAGCGGCAACCGTGTGGAGATCGAATACCGAATTGACAAAAAACTTCTGGGAGGCGTCATAGTCGATATGGACGGAATGCGCCTTGATGGAAGTCTGAGGCGACAACTCAAAAACATAAGGGAAGTGATGGACGAATGGGCAGAAGACCCGACGAAATAAGCAATATACTCAAAGAACAAATCAAAAATTACAAATCTCAGGTCGAAATGACCGAGACCGGAACCGTTGTTCTGGTTGGCGACGGCATAGCCAGTGTCTACGGCCTGAAAAATTGCATGGCGAGCGAGCTGCTGGAATTTGAGGACGGCAGCGTGGGTCTTGCGCAAAATCTGGAGAGCGAGACCGTTTCGGTTGCAGTGCTTGCCAACACCAATGACATTCGCGAGGGTACAAAGGTGAGACGCACCGGAAAGGTGCTGTCGGTACCCGTTGGCGAGGAACTGCTCGGCAGAGTGGTTGACGCGCTTGGCAATCCGATAGACGGCAAAGGTCCCGTGGCCTGCACCAAAACGCGCAGCATCGAAAACGAAGCCCCCGGCATCATCGAAAGAAAGAGCGTCTCTGTGCCGCTGCAAACCGGTATCAAGGCCATAGACAGCATGATTCCGATAGGCCGCGGACAGCGCGAATTGCTGATAGGCGACCGCCAGACAGGTAAAACGGAAATCGCCGTTGACACTATAATAAATCAGCGCGACAGCGATGTCATATGTATATATGTCGCTATAGGACAGAAAAGCTCCTCGGTGGTTCAGCTCGCCCAGCAGCTCGAGGCTTCGGGCGCAATGGATTACACGATAATCGTATCCGCGTCAGCTTCCGAGAGCGCTCCGCTTCAGTATATCGCGCCATATTCGGGCTGCGCTATGGCGGAGCATTTCCGCGAACAGGGCCGCGACGTGCTCATAATATATGACGATCTCTCCAAACACGCCGTTGCATACCGCGCCATGTCGCTTCTGATACGCAGACCGCCGGGACGCGAGGCGTATCCCGGAGATGTTTTCTATCTCCATTCCAGATTGCTTGAGCGCGCCGCGTGCGTTGCCCCCGAATACGGCGGCGGCTCTATCACGGCGCTGCCAATAATCGAAACTCAGGCGGGCGACGTATCGGCGTATATTCCAACCAACGTAATTTCCATTACCGACGGTCAGATATTCCTCGAAACCGAGCTTTTCCACGCGGGCGTCATTCCGGCCATAAATCCGGGTATTTCGGTCAGCCGAGTGGGCGGTTCGGCGCAGCTCAAAGCCATGAAGAAGGTTGCGGGCGAATTGAAACTGCTTTACTCGCAGTACCGCGAGCTTCAGTCATTCGCGCAATTCGGCAGCGACCTCGACGCGGACACCAAGTCGAGACTTGCTTTGGGTGAGCGCATAGTCGAAGTGCTTAAGCAGAAGCAGAATTCCCCCGTAAAGATTGGCTGTCAGGTGGCCATCGTATACGCGGTTATCAACGGATATCTCAACAACACGCCCGTCAGCAAGGTGAGCGAATACGAGCAACGATTGTATGACAAACTTGAAAGTCAGCACAGTCATTGGCTCGAGAGGATCGAGCAGAATTTCTTTGACGAATCAGACGTGGAAGAATTGAAAGCCGTATTGTCCGAAATGCGGGGGTGAGTGAATGGGTGCGGATATAAAAGCTCTTCGCTCCAGCATACGGAGCGTCGATTCAATGCTGCATCTTACCACCGCAATGGGATTGGTGGCTTCTTCCAAGATACGCCGCGCAAACGAGGCCATGATAAAAGGGCGAGAGTATGCCGAGGCCGTGCGGAAGATGACAGCTCAGCTCACGGCCTGTCCGGAGTGCCGCAAAAGCCCGTTTATGCAGAAGCGCGACACAGAGCGCACCCGTCTGATAATTATTGCGGGCGATCGCGGACTGTGCGGCGGGTATAACTCCAATGTATTCAGACTGGCTCAGGAATACGCCGAGAACGCCGAGATAATCCCCATAGGCAAACGCGCCTGCGACCGATATCACGGTGAGTTTTGCCAATGCGAGGGTTACACCTGTGCGCAGGGGCGCGAGCTTTCGGAAAAACTGTGCGCCGACTTTGCAAAAGGTGAATACGACAGGCTCGGAATCATAAGCAGCCGATATGTATCAATGATGACTCAGGACGCCGAGATTCAGTGGGTGCTTCCTCTCGAGAAAAGCCCCGATGCGCACGAAAGCGGCATTTTATTTGAGCCTGACGAGATTCAGGTGCTGAAGGCGGCTGTTTCCGAATATGTGTTTGGAGTTATCATGGCGGCTGTGCGCGAGAGTTTTGCCTGCGAGGTCGCCGCAAGGCGAATGGCCATGGACAGCGCGGGAAAGAATGCGCGGCAGATGCTCGACGACTTGCAGCTCACCTACAATCGCGCAAGACAGGGCGCGATTACTCAGGAGATAACCGAAATAGTTGCGGGCAGTGGCGGATAACAGGAGTGAGATAATTAATGTCAAAAACAAATACAGGCGTTGTCGTTCAGGTGATGGGACCTGTCGTCGACGTGCAGTTCAAAGAAGGCAGGCTGCCTTCGATATTGAATGCTCTTACCGTTCCGATAGGTGAAAGGACGTTGACTGTTGAAGCGGCGCAGCACATAGGCAACAGCACCGTAAGATGCATAGCCATGTCATCGACCGACGGTTTGCAGCGCGGCACTGTGGTCACCGATACGGGAGAGAGCATAAGCGTCCCTGTGGGCCGTGAGACACTGGGACGAATATTCAACGTGCTGGGAGATACGGTGGACGGCAAGCCCGCACCCAAGACTGAGGAGCGCTGGAACATACATCGCGCCGCCCCCGGTTATGACGAGCTTGCCTCATCTACCGAGATATTGGAAACAGGCATAAAGGTCATAGACCTGATCTGCCCTTATCCAAAGGGCGGTAAAATCGGTCTGTTCGGCGGCGCTGGAGTTGGCAAGACTGTCCTTATCATGGAGCTTATAAATAACATCGCCAAAGAGCACAGCGGACTTTCGGTGTTCACAGGCGTAGGCGAACGCACCCGCGAGGGCAACGACCTCTACTGCGAGATGATGGAGTCCGGCGTTCTTGACAAGACGGCGCTGGTTTACGGTCAGATGAACGAGCCGCCCGGAGCGCGTATGCGCGTGGCGCTTTCCGGTCTAACCATGGCGGAATACTTCCGCGACCGCGAGGGGCAGGACGTTCTCCTCTTCATCGACAATATATTCAGATTTACTCAGGCGGGCAGCGAGGTTTCCGCGCTTCTGGGACGTATGCCGTCCGCCGTTGGTTATCAGCCGACGCTTGCCACTGAAATGGGCGCGCTGCAAGAGCGCATAACATCCACCAAGAGCGGCTCAATTACATCGGTTCAGGCTGTCTATGTGCCTGCCGACGACCTTACCGACCCCGCTCCGGCGACCACATTCGCCCATTTGGACGCCACGACGGTTCTCTCGAGAAATATCGCTTCTCAGGGCATTTACCCTGCCGTAGATCCTCTGGAATCCACCAGCCGAATTCTTTCGCCCGAGCGCGTCGGCGAGGAGCACTACGCTGTGGCCAAGGAAGTACAGCGCATCTTGCAGAGATACAAAGAACTGATGGACATCATAGCCATCATGGGTATGGACGAACTTTCGGACGACGACAAACTGCTGGTACAGCGCGCAAGAAAACTCCAGCGTTTTCTCTCACAGCCCTTCCATGTTTCTGAAAAATTCACCGGTATTGAGGGAACGTATGTTCCGCTGAGCGAGACCATACGCGGATTTAAAGAGATAATCGAAGGCAAGCACGACGATTTGCCCGAATCCGCCTTCCTGTTCGTCGGAACGATAGACGAGGCAGTAGAAAAGGCTAAGAGGGCGTAACCATGAACACCTTTAATTTAAAGATATCGTCGCCTGACGGCAATATTTTTGACGACGCCGTGTGCGGATTTTCGGTGCGCGGCGCGGAAGGAGACCTCGCCGTACTGGCGGGGCACATTCCGTTCGTCACCACAGTGATGCCGTGCGACTGCACTATAGAATTGGACGACGGAAGCAAAAGGCGCGGTCATACTGAGGGCGGGCTGCTCGATGTGGGCAGCGAAGAAGTCACCTTTTTCTCATGGAATTTTGAATGGAAAGATTAAAATTCGGCATAATAAAGTATGAGAAATACTTGAGGTGAAGTCTGTGAGCTATATAAGGGATTTGCGGAATTTGGTGGGTCATGCACCCATACTCATGCCGTCCGCCTGTGTGCTCGTGATAAACGAGCACAATCAAATTCTGCTGGAGCGCCGCCGTGACAACAATATCTGGGGATACCCGGGCGGCTGTGTGGAACTGTTTGAAGATGTCGAAGATACCGCACGCCGCGAAGTGCTTGAAGAAACGGGGATAAAATGCGGCGGTCTGGATTTGTTTGCACTCAAGTCCGGTCAGTCGCGCCATTATTTTTATCCCAACGGAGACGAGGTGTGCATAATCGAGGCGGTGTATGTCTGCCGCGAATTCACGGGCGAATTGAAAGCTCAGGAGAACGAGGTGGAGGAGTTGGGCTTTTTTGACTATTCCGCCATGCCTGAGGGCATCTCACCGATGAATCTTGATGTTATAGACGAATACTATCGGAAGTTTCCCAACAGTTGAGTCTTAACGTTATTCTTTCCGTCAATTTCAATTGATATAGCAATGTAACACAAAATGGAGCTTGATTACCTACCCAATCAAGCTCCATTTTATATCATGCTTGTCGCAAACTCTTGAGCATAAGCCATTCAGTTTCATTTGCGCCGTCGCCTATGATTTTAAATCCCAACTTTCGATACAATTTGACAGCGTAATTTTCCTTGTTTACCCCAAGAGACACTTTTTCATATCCCTCCGATTTCAACAAATCCAGCATTTCCTTCATAAGTTTTATACCTATTCCCCTTCCCCTGTATTCCCTGTAAAGCGATATGGAAAGGGACGGAGTTTCATTGTCAAAATTCCCGTATTCATCAACCGTTCTCGCCCAAACCGCCCCAATAACCGTTCCGTTATACTCCGCGACAATGCAGAGGTCGTCGGGGAGTGAGCCAAAATTCTCAATTGAAGCATACAGCTTTGGGTCGTTGTAAATTATATCGCGCGGCACATCTCTGTCGCACCACGGAGGAATGAATATAGCCTCATATAAAAAATCTTCGAGCAGATAATATTCGTCCCCGCGCATTTTTCTGAAACTGCAATTCATGTGTGCTCATCATCTTCATTTCATGAGGCGAGCCTGTAGCCCTGCCCCCATACAGTCTGAATGTAGCTTTGTTCGGAATTTGCCTTTTTGAGCTTGCTGCGGAGGTTGCTCATGTGTACATTGACCGTGTTGTCCTCGCAGAAGTACGTCTCTCCCCACACCGATTCAAATATATTTGTCTTGCTGAACACCTTCGACGGACTTTTAAGCATAAGCTCAAGTATTCCGTACTCGGTTGAAGTCAAATCAAGCGGCACTCCACGCACCGTAACTTCGCGGTTGTCAAGATTAAGTTCAATGTCCTTATAGGTAAGGATTCTGTCCTTGTTCTTTCGACAGTGCCTGA
Organism: uncultured Clostridia bacterium; assembly: GCA_947581635.1. GTDB lineage: Bacteria > Bacillota > Clostridia > Oscillospirales > Acutalibacteraceae > RUG762. Next base: position 159,604 of record CANPVE010000003.1, read on the forward strand.
TATCCCGCTCCGCCGATTCCAGCGCGCTGTCCACGGCTTCGGGCCGCTCCGTCGAACACAGCAGTTCTACTTTCGCGCCGTCCAGACCGGTTGATGCATAGTTTATCACATAGCCCGCCTGGGCCAGAAGCGCTTCAATATTCTCGGGCATACTGCCGTTTTCCTCTATTATAAAAATTTTGTAGGTCAAATTCATGGGTATTACCTCCTCACGTATCTTTCTCTGTGGCTGCGGCTCATCTCCCAACGCGCCTTTTATTTGCACTGTGGCGCGTTCTGTGGCTTTCCACATTGTAGAAAATGTCTATGCCGTCAATCATTTAAGAAAATCTCCCGATTTTAAAATCACAATCGATCATAACCCACCTCAAGACACTTGGCCAATTTCACAAATACACGCAAAAAAGCCCGCAGGTCTTGAATTTATCCCAACAACAGGTAAATTATACGACCCACAGGCGAAAATTTAAAATTGCTTCGGCAAAACCCACCCGTAAAAAGGGTGCAGTAAACCGATGCGAATGTATGAAAATGCCACCAATGTCGCAAAGCACTATGTCATCAGGATAATTGCCAATATTTTCTGATCCGAACCACGCCAAAAGCAAGGTACGGCTAAAACACACATTCCGCTCACCTGCAAAAACGGCGGCGCTCGCGGAAAGCCATTTTTATTCTAATTATTGGCACAATTCACCCTATGATGTGTTTTCAAATTATTATGAAAACAGCATCAAAGGACGACGTACCCCTTAATAACATAATCTCGCTTCATCAACAGCACTCCTTTTTTCTAAGATTTGTCTACATATTAACACTTCATTCAAAACTTGTCAAGTGTTTTTAAATTTCTTAAGGTTTTCTTTAGAATTACATATAGGTCACAAATAAATTCCGTCAACTGCCCGCATAAACCAAAACGCCCGCAGACACAACCTGACATGACAGGCTCGCGCTGCGGGCGTTTCAGAGCTTTTGTATCTGTGGATTGCCGAAAACGTCCTACACATTATTATAAATTAAAATAACGCACGGCAAGCTTCCAAAAGAAAAAAGGCTGCTGAGCTTATGTCTTTGGCTTTGGGTTTACTTAACCTGTTCGCCAAAAACATCGCGTTCTACAAAAAGATCGTTTACTGTAACATTAAAAACTTCTGAGAAGCCCTTGAGTTCAATATCAGTAACGGTGCGCAAACCATCCTCTATTCTGGAAATAGAACCGCGGCAAACATATACACCCTTCTCGTCAAGCTTCTCCGCCAAATCCTGTTGGCTCATTCTGCGTGTAACGCGCAGAATACGAATGTTCTCACCAACAATGTTGTTTTTTTCTCCACCTATAATACGTGGCATTCATATCACCTCATAAGTACTTTGATTACGGCAAGGTCAGGACTGTTTATCTACAAGTCAAAATGGACTCGCTCCCTACCGCGGGAGGTATGTAAACGTAAAAGACCACGCGCAATTCAATACCGAAAGAATTTATTGACTCGCCCGGCAGACTGTAGGACTGATCTGTAAAGACGACGGGTAGGTGCAACACAAAACTTCGACGCATCACACAAGTCGGCATACACGGACTGCACCACTAGCCCATGATTATTATACAACATAAAATCTAATTTTGCAACAAAAAATACGGTTCTAACCTCGAAAATATTTTAATAAATTGTAAAATAATTGCAAAATTATAGTCATACGACGTTACATTGTAAAAAATCATCACTAATTCAACCAAAACAGTCAAATCAATTGCTCTCGTATTCGGTTTATGATCTTTCGCTCACGCCTTGACACCTGAACCTGCGTCATACCCAACATTTCCGCAACTTCGCTCTGCGTCTTGCCGCCAAAGTATCTCAGACGTATTATCTCACGGTCGATTTCCTCCAGTTCCGATATAGCCTGGCGCAGCGCGACGATATCAACCAGCTTCTCATCGAACTCCTCTATCGGAATATTTGCTTCAAATTCCTCGCCGTCGCGCTCAGATGTGAACGACAGCACGGGTTTTGAGGCGTCGATGGCCTCGGCGATGCTTTCCACATCAACATTTAGCAGTTGGGCAAGCTCACCCACAGTAGGTTCACGCCCATACGTGTTGAGAAATTCAGACTGTGCGCGGTTTATCTTCATCCCCAGATCGCGTATGCTTCTTGACACCCTGATGGAGCCGCCGTCACGGAAAAGCCTGCGTATCTCGCCAAGTATGGCTGGCACCGCATAAGTGGAGAATCTGATGTTGCGGCTGCTGTCAAATCCTGCCGCAGCCTTCACCAATCCCTCGCAGCCCGATTGATACAAATCGTCGTAGTCAATTCCCCGTCCGCAGTATCTGCGGGCACAGGCGCGCACCAGTCCGAAATTTTCGGTGACAAGCCTGTCCTGCTCAGCTGTCATGGCGATATCTCTGCGCCACGCGCTTCTCCATTATAACCGTAGTTCCCTTGCCAACCACTGATCGAACGCTCAGCTTATCAGTAAAGCTCTCCATCACGGCAAAACCCAGACCCGCACGTTCGCTTCCACCCGTGGTAAAAAGCGGCTCGCGCGCCTTGGCAATGTCTTTGATGCCGCACCCTCTGTCCTTTATCTGGACTTTGATCCTGCCGTCGTCATAAATTTTGGCCTCTATCCAGATATTGCCTATGGTGTCCTTATAGGCGTGAACTATACAGTTGGTGACCGCTTCGGAAACTGCCGTCTTGATATCGGTCATTTCCTCTATGGTAGGATCAAGCTGTGCCATAAATGCGGCTACAGTTGAACGTGCAAAACTTTCGTTTGCGGAATTGCTGGGAATAACCAGCCTCATTTCATTTTTTGCCTTTGTTTTCGCTTTCATGTTGTATTATATACCTTCTTTCACCTAGATATGATAAATTTGTATTAATTAATTATTTGTATTTTATTAAAAACCGTTATTGGAATATTATGGAAAACCAGACACGCATAAGCGACGTAATGTAAAGAAATAAATTATTAAAATACATCAAGTCTTCCCACTCCCGCGAGCTTTATCATACGCGCTATCATGGGAGGAGCGTTGGTGACACGAACTTTTCCGCCGTATTCCGTCACGTTTTTGTACCTTCCCATTATCAGTCCTATTCCGGATGAATCCATAAAGCCTATACCGCCGAAATCCAGCACCAGCAGCGCGGGTTTTGTCATCTCCACCTCACGGTCTATGCTCTCGCGAAATTCGGCGGCGGTGTGATGATCTATCTCGCCGGAAAGCAGGGCGGTAAGCGTGTCATCCGACCTTTCAAATATCACTGACATACAAATTTTTCAATCCTTTCTTTTTAATAAAAAACGCATGAGCCAATATTTACCGGTGAAGTAAATATTAACTCATACGCATCGAAAAAAAGATAAAATCTTGGCGAAACAAACTTTTTTCTTTCAACAAAATATATCCCCGCAGGGAGCATAGTAAATGTCGTCATGTCCCGACATAAGATCACAGAATCGCTCAAACCGCTCCCAGCCGCGCTGCATATCAAATTCATAGCTGTGTCCCCACAGCAGGAATATCTGAGGTGTGTCGGGTTCCAGATTTATAAACCGCTCGGCAAGTTGAAATATATTTTCCTCTCTGTGTCGACAGGTGGGCGAAATATTCAGCAAATCGGCGGGCAGCTCAAAACCGTGGGTTGAAATAACCCCACGGGCGTATTTTATGCCACAGCGTTTGAGCACGTCTCTGATGCGGTTGTCAACAGCTCCGAAGGGATAGGCGAAGCCCTGAACAGTCCTGCCGAATATTTCCTCCAGCGCGGCAACGTCCTGTATTACGTCATCATACAGTTGGGGGCTGTCCAAATCCAACGGGTTCTGGTGAGCGGTCAAATGCGAGGCAATTTCATGTCCGGAATACAAATCCGGCAGCATATCGGGCGGCATTCGCTCGACCTTTACCCCATCCGCGTACCATACGGAATTTGGATTCATAAGTCCTGAATTGAGATTAAAGGTGCACTTCAGACCGTATTTGTTGAGTATTTCTACCAACCTGACGTCCTGATAGACGCCGTCGTCATAACTGAGCGCAAACGCCTTTTTGTATTTGTCTGTCCATTTCATATAATCAATAAATCTCCGTGTGTTATTATAGCAGTCAGGGCAGCACGACGGTTATCGTGAGAGATCTGCCATCGGCCGATGCTGCTGTAATTTTGCCTTTGTGGGCTTCGGTTATCGCTTTGGCTATGGAAAGTCCTATGCCATAGCCCCCCGTTTCCGAATTTCTGGACTTGTCCGCGCGGTAAAACCGGTCAAATAGCCTTGAGAGGTTTTCCGTTTCCACGCTCTCGGCAGTATTGAACACCTCTATATAAACGCCTCTCCCCCTCTGACGGGCCTTGAGGGATATTATTCCTTCGTGGTCGGAATATTTGAGCGCGTTGTCAAGGAGTATAGACACAAGCTGAGTTATTGCCTTTTCATCGCCGCATAGATTCATCATGGGCTGTATGTCCACATTAAAGGTTTTGTTCTGCACCTTGGCAAGCGACTGAAACGACTGCGCCGTCTCGGTCAGCACATCGGACAGCGGGAAATCTATCATCTGCACTCGATTCTGTTCTTCTTCCATGCGTGAAAGATAGATCAAATCCTTGGTGAGCGATGTCAATCTGCGCGTCTGGGCACGGATATCGGATATCCACTCGTTGTCCTCGCCGCACTCCATTTCGAGAATCGCCGCGTCCGCATCAATTATAGTGAGCGGTGTTTTTATTTCATGTCCGGCGTCGATGACGAAGGATTTTTGTTTGTCATAGCTCTCCTGCACAGGCTTCATGACCATTCGCGAAAGAAGCAGTACCAGAACGGCAAACGCGATCATTCCCGCCAGCGAACAAATAAGGCTGTAGAACAGGAAGGAACGGAAGGAAGAAAGATTCTTGCGGCAGTCGAGAAATATTATCATCATGCCGCCCGGGTTGTACTGCCTCAGATATCTGTAATTAGAAATAAACCCGCTGTCACTTTTGCGGCTCCACAGGTTTTCGGCGTATTCTATTGCGGTTTCGCTGTCTATCGCGACAATTTTTCCGGTATCTACAAGGACCGCTTCGCCGTTGGAATTGAGTTGAACTGTGAAATACCGCGATTCATACGGCATCTCGGGAGAAAGCTCATCTCCGAACCCCCTTAAATCATCAAATCTGAGCTTTTTCCTGTCTTTGACTCCATAATCGTTCAAAAGCTCATGTCTACCCGGGAATTCGCCGTTGTTTTCCGCAAGCACGCTCAACACTTTCTCGCTGTCCCGCACGATGCGACGGTAATTCATTACGTTTATCGAGCCAATTATCACGAGCAGCACGAGAAACACCGACAGCATTGATATGGCTATAAACTTAAATTGAAGTTTCTTTATCATTGCACGGCCTCCAGAGAGTATCCCGCATTGCGTGACGCCTTTATCTTGATATTTGCGCCCAGCGCGGTGAGCTTCTTTCGCAGGTAGGATATGTATGCCCACACCACGTTGACCTCCGCCTCGCTGTCCAGACCCCATATTTTTTCCATCATCAGTTCGGTTGGAATGAGCTGCCTGGGATTACACATCAGAATTTCCATCACCTGAAATTCCTTGTTTGCAAGGCGGAAGCTGCCTGTGGGCGAGGAAAGCTCAAAGGTGGAGCGATCAAGCGATATATTGCCCATGGTAAGCACCGAGCTTGATGCGTTGGAGTGTACGCGCGTCATTGCGCGTATTCGCGCGAGCAATTCCTTTGCGTCAAAGGGTTTGGTAAGATAATCATTCGCTCCGCAGTCCAGACCCGTCACTCTGTCGTCAATCTCAGACTTGGCGGTGAGCATAAGCACCGGAATATTGTTTCCTTTGGCTCGTATAGTTTTGAGCACGGTCAAGCCGTCCATGCGCGGCATCATTATGTCGAGTATCAGACCATCGTACTGCCCCACCTCGAGGTAATCCAGCGCTTCCACTCCGTCAAAGGCCGCGTCGACTGAATAATTGTTCTTCTCCAGAATTACGGTCAACGCCTTTGACAGCGATTTTTCATCTTCCGCAATAAGCAATCTCATGTTATATCACCCCCTCGAGCACAAAAGCTCAACATATAAATAATACCCAATAATTAAAAACATTGCAATACAAAATTGAAAAACATTCGCTTTAAATTTTGTATTGCAATGCAAACATCTTTAATTGAGGTCCGATGTCCCCACTCCTTACCAAAGAAGCGGCGATAATGGGATGCGATATTTTGAAAAACTCAAGCTGATTTTTTGCTTATACTCGAAAATCTATAAAATAAATATAAGTGTTTTTTCAGGCTGAAACGAATAATAAGTGCAGGGAGGTGAAGGTGACCGCGTATGAATATCGGTGAAAGTAGCTACCGCCGTTTTCTTGCGGGTGAAAAGAGCGCATTTGATGAGATTGTCGATACTTACAATGAGAGCCTTATATTTTTCATTCAGAGGTATGTCAACAACCTCGATGAAGCGGAGGACATTGCTGAGGATTGCTTTGTGGAACTGATAGTGCATCCCCACAGATATAACTTCAAAGTCAGCCTGAAAACCTATCTTTTTACCATAGCGCGCAATAAATCGGTAGATTACGTCAGGCACAATTCCGTGTTGCAAATCACTCGAATCGACGGACAATGCGAAAAAAGCGCAGAATATGAAAGCTTTGAGAACAAGGTTCTGCGCGATGAAAGACACAGGGCGGTTAATAATGCAATTGAGCGATTAAATGAGGATATGCGCACGGTGATACATCTGATTTATTTTGAGGATATGTCGTATGACGAGGCGGGCAGGGTGATGAAGAAGAGCCGCAAGCAAATCGAAAATCTGTCATATCGGGCGAGAAATGCGCTTCGTGTCATCTTGACTGAGGAGGGGTGGAGCGATGAAGGACAGAATTGAAACAAAAGAGAGCATACGGCAAAAGAGCGATGAGATTTTGAAGGCGCGAGCGCGGCGCAGGCGTGCGGCAATTTCTGCGGCGTGCGTGATGCTGATATTTGTCACGGTGGAGGCGCTTTGGCTTCGCAGCAGACAGGAAGTGGTAAACGGCGAGTACGAGACGTTGGAAATGCAACCTGTGCCGCCCTTGCAGAGCGATTGCGGCACGGAATCGGCAGGCATTGATAAAAGCGATGAAGCGAAAGGCACAGACAGGGTGTCCCAGAGCGAACAGACGAAGGGTATAAATGACGTATACACGAACCGCGATTCAATGTGCTTTGACAACATGACGATTTACACAGAGCCGGCTTCAAAGACTGTCAGTCTGTACGCGAAAAACTCGGAACAAAACGAATACATTATTCGGCTCAGCAATTGGATATCCGATCTGAAAACAAATGAAGTGAGCGAATCAAACGAATTGATCGGATCGGAGAACACCACCGACGTTGTGTATGTGATTGAGCAAAACAGGAACGGAGATGCGGCGGTAGTGTATGTAAATGGCAATCGCATAAAATTTGACAACGGACAATGGCTTGTATTTTCCGAAGGCGACAGGAAAGAATTTGACACTATTGTCGGAGACATTTTCAATGAAAATTAATCGATTTTTGGTAAGGGGGCAATATTTTATGAACGTAAAAAGATTATTAAAAAACATATTGGCGTGCTCCGTCTCTGCGGCGCTGATTCTCGGTGTGTCTTCCTGCGGCGGCAGTTCTGACGCGGGCGGTGGTATGTCGGGCAGCACCACAAATTTAATGAGCGGAGTAAAGGCGGTTCCTGTCAGTAACAGTGTGGAAGTGGATTCCGCGTTTGTCACCCAATACAACAACTTTGCGTTCTCGTTATTCAAGCGAACCGCCTTTAATGAGGCGGCTGAAAGTTCAAATCAGGACAAGAGCTTTATGATATCTCCGCTGTCGGTTATGTCGGCGCTGTCCATGACGGCAAACGGCGCAGATGGCGAAACCCTGGCTCAGATGCAGAAACTGCTGGGGGGTCTTGATCCGGACGAACTCAACAGGTACATGAGCGCGTATGCGGCAAAGCTGCCGAGCGGGAAAAAGGCCAAGCTCTCCATGGCCGATTCAATCTGGCTCCGCGGGGGAAAAGTCAAGGCAAAGGACGAATTCCTCAAGACCAACGCCGCATATTACAACGCCGATATATACAGTTCCAAATTTGACCGCAGTACGCTCGATGATATCAACGGCTGGGTGTCGGACAACACCTACGGAATGATAGAAAAAATGATTGACGACATTCCCACGGACGCTGCGATATACCTGATTAATGCGCTTGCGTTTGACGCGGAATGGCAGGATATTTATACTGAGGATAAGATTGTCGAAGGCGAATTTAACGGCACACTCGGCAAACAGCGGGCAGACATGATGTGTTCAAGCGAAAGCGGATATCTCAACGACGGCAAGGCGGAGGGATTTATTAAGCCTTATGCCTCGGGGTACAGTTTTGTGGCGATGATGCCGTACGATGACATTTCTATTGATGAATATATCGGCTCGCTTGACGGCTCTAAGCTTATGTCGCTCATAAACAATGTCGATAACACTGCGGTAGACGTATGGATACCTAAATTCGAGCTGGAATACGACGCCGAGTTGAGAGATGTATTGAGGCAGTTAGGAATGACCGACGCATTTGACGCCCAAAAGGCAGATTTTTCAAGATTGGGCAACGCCACCGGAGGCGAGAAGCTCTATATAGGCGCTGTAAGGCACAAGACCTTTATGAGAGTGGACGAGCGCGGCACAAAGGCGGGTGCGGCGACTTCGGTTGAAATGACTTTTGGGATAAGGTGCGGAGTGATGAATAGAATTGTGTACCTCAACCGCCCGTTTGTGTGCATGGTTATCGAGAATCAGACCAAGACGCCGGTATTTATTGGTGCGGTTATGAACATCGGGTGATTTTGCATCAATTGACGATGACAGGGGGAGTACACTGTTATGAAAATGAAAAATTTATTGAAGAAGTTTTCAGCGACTGCGACTGCGGCGGCGTTGCTGCTGGGCGTCAGCGCGTGCGGGGGAAATGCGGTTATGTCAGAAGGCACAGTAGATTTGATGAGAGACGTCAAAGCGGATACAATTACAAATGACGTTGCGCCGAGCGATGATTTTGTAAGACAGGCGGGTGCGTTTTCGCTGGAGCTTTTCAAGCGCAGCTTTGCCGCTCAACAGGCAAAGGACGACAGCGAGGATAAAAGCCTTATGGTGTCACCTTTGTCGGTAATGCTTGTGCTCTCCATGACCGCCAACGGCGCGGGCGGTGAAACTCTCGCCCAGATGGAGAAGGCTTTGGGCGGTCTTGATGCTGGCGTAGGTAAAGCGGGCCTTAATCTGGACGAACTAAACGGGTATATGAGCGCATATTCGGCAAGTCTACCGAGCCACGAAAAGGCAAAGCTCTCAATCGCAAATTCAATATGGCTGCACAACGGTAAGGCAAACGCGAAGGAAGATTTCCTTAAAACAAACGCCGCGTATTACAACGCCGGAGTATATAGCGCGAATTTTGATCAGGATACTGTTCGGGATATCAACAACTGGGTGTCGCAGAATACCGACGGCACAATCGAAAATATGCTGGACGAAATTTCGGAAAACGCCGTAATGTATCTGATAAATGCCATCGCGTTTGACGCGGAGTGGAAATGTGTTTACACCAAAGATAATGTCCGCAAAGGGGAATTCAACGGCACACTCAGTCGGCAGTCGGTTGACATGATGCATTCTTCCGAGGAATTTTACATCGACGACGGCAGGGCGACGGGCTTCATAAAGCCGTATGCCTCGGGTTACAGTTTTGCGGCTATACTGCCGAACGAGGACGTTTCCATCGGGGATTACGTGGATTCCATGAATTGGAGCGAATTTGCTCAGGTAATAGACGGCGCGGATAATTATCAGGTGCAGACTGTTTTGCCCAAGTTTAAAGCGGAGTATTCTGCGGAGATAAACGACACGCTTAAGGCGATGGGAATTGAGAACGCATTTGATCCTCAGAAAGCTGATTTTTCCAAAATGTCAGAAAATGGTCTATACATCAGCCGAGTGCTCCACAAGACCTTTATCAATGTGGACGAACAGGGCACCAGGGCGGGCGCAGCATCATCAGTCGAACTCAAAGAGACAGGCCTCGTTATTGAAACTAAGAATGTCGTTCTTGATCGCCCGTTTGTGTACGCGATAATTGAGAACGAAACCAAACTGCCGATATTTATTGGCACTGTTATGAATGTGAACAGTTGACAATCAATTGTATTAATCCGCTTCGGGAGATTGCGGGGAATTCCCGAGGCGGATTTTTGTCGTATTTTTATCGAAATCCAGTATTAATGCGCTCAAAATATACGTTGAATTTATCTCTCGACAATGGTATAATTATATCCGACGCACAGCGCAAGATGAATTATGTCTTTATGATATTGAAAGGAATTTTTACGTATGGCTGAGTATTCATTTAACACATCAGAGATAAAAAAATGGTCGCCCAAGCTGCGCGCCGGTGACCGTGTGCTGCTTTCGGGCGTGGTCTACACCTCGCGCGACGCGGCTCACAAGCGCATTATGGAACTGCTGGACAAAGGGGAAAAGCTCCCTTACGACTTGGACGGCGCCGTCATCTATTACGCGGGCCCAACTCCCACTCCGCCGCATCTGGCTATAGGCTCATGCGGTCCTACCACTTCGGGCAGAATGGATCCGTTTGCGCCGAGAATGTTGGATCTCGGTCTGGGCGCGATGGTGGGAAAGGGCGGACGCTCCGAGGAAGTCTGCGAGGCAATACGGCGCAATAAATCAGTTTATATGTGTGCTGTGGGCGGCGCGGGAGCGCTTGCGTCCAAATGCATCAAGTCATGTGAGGTGATAGCGTTTGACGATTTGGGCTGCGAATCGGTCAAGCGGCTGGAATTTGACAATTTTCCCCTGGTGGTTGCCATCGACTGTGAGGGCGGCTCGCTCTTTGCTTAATTCCACAGCAAAACAGACAGAGAGAAAAATAAAACTCATCGACAATAGAATCAACGTGAATTTATTAAAGCACGTCTGACATAATTGATAAAAATTAATTCTCGCGGCTTTCTGTTGAATTTGCAAGTTTAAGGGGGATAAATTGCAGAATTTTGTAAAAATTCCAAAATTTGTATTGACAAAACATCTCCCTTTGTATTACAATAGTATTCGCAACAGTTAGTTATTGCTCATTGATACGTGCGGTGAGTATTGCTTATGAAGTTCTATTTGTAAAGGAGAAACAAAAATGGCTTTCAAAAATCAGTATCTTGCAGACCTCATGGAAACTGTAATTAAGCGCAACCCCAACGAGCCTGAATTTCATCAGGCTGTCACAGAGGTTCTTGAGTCCCTCGAACCTGTCATCGAAAAACACCCCGAATATGTAAAGATGGGTGTTATCGAGAGCATTGTCGAGCCCGAAAGAATCATCAAGTTCCGCGTTCCGTGGGTCGACGATAACGGCAACGTGCAGATAAACCGCGGTTTCCGCGTTCAATTCAACAGCGCTATCGGTCCCTACAAGGGCGGTCTCCGTTTCCATCCCTCGGTTTACGAAGGAATCATCAAGTTCCTCGGCTTTGAGCAGATTTTCAAGAATTCCCTCACAGGTCTTCCGATCGGCGGCGGCAAGGGCGGTTCCGACTTCGACCCCAAGGGCAAGTCTGATATGGAAGTTATGCGTTTCTGCCAGAGCTTTATGACAGAGCTGAGCAAGCACATTGGCCCCGACACTGACGTTCCGGCAGGTGATATCGGCGTTGGCGGACGTGAAATCGGTTATCTGTTTGGCCAGTACAAGAGACTTCGCAACGAGTACAGCGGCGTTCTCACGGGCAAGGGCCTGACCTACGGAGGCAGCTTGGCGCGTACAGAGGCTACAGGTTACGGTCTTTGCTACTACACAGAAGAAATGCTCAACGATCACAACGATTCTTTCAAGGGCAAGACAGTGGTTATCTCCGGTTCTGGCAATGTGGCTATCTATGCGACGCAGAAGGCTACACAGCTCGGCGCAAAGGTTGTCGCGCTCTCCGATTCCAACGGCTATATCTATGATCCCGATGGAATTGATCTCGCGGCAGTCAAGGAAATCAAGGAAGTTAAGCGCGCAAGAATCAAGACCTACGTTGACACACATCCCAACGCAACATATACAGAGGGTTGCAAGGGTATCTGGACAATCAAGTGCGATATTGCTCTGCCCTGCGCAACTCAGAACGAGCTTGACGGTGATTCGGCAAAGACTCTTATCGCAAACGGCGTAAAGGCTGTGGCAGAGGGTGCGAATATGCCTTCTACCCCCGAAGCAGTTCACGCATTCCAGACAGCAGGCGTTCTCTTTGGGCCTGCAAAGGCGGCAAACGCAGGCGGCGTTGCTACCTCTGCTCTTGAGATGAGCCAGAATTCTCAGAGATATTCTTGGACATTTGAAGAGGTTGACGCAAAGCTCCATGACATCATGAAGAACATCTACCACAACTCCGCAGACGCAGCTAAGGAGTACGGTATGGAAGGCAATCTCGTGGCAGGCGCCAATATCGCCGGTTTCCTCAAGGTAGCAAATGCAATGCTTTCTCAGGGTATTGTCTGATAAATCTGATTGTAAGTTGTTTTATACCTTCTTAATAAATAAAAGAATCGCGCTTTGTTTGGGTTTTCTGAACAGGGCGCGATTTTTTTATTTCTGCTTTTTTATATTGCCTATTGCATTTTGAAAAATATGTGGTATAATATCTTGGCAATTTGAAATTGATTATCAATTTCTTTTTGTGAGGAGGGTTTTTGATGGAAAAGGTTGACATAGTGGAAAGCGTTGGAAACAAGAGAAATTATCACACGCGCCAGCAAGAGGCGATATCGGAATATTTCCGAGTTAATCCCGGAAACTGTGTTACCGCGGACGACATATACATATACTTTATGAGTGAAAACCACAAGATAGGCAAGGCGACGATTTATCGCTGCCTTGACAGATTGGTGGAAAACGGCGAGGTAAAAAAATTCCTCTCGGACAGCGGCGGATGCGCCATGTATCAGTTGATTGACGCCGACAACGGCTGCGACAGGCATTTTCACCTCAAATGCACCGCCTGCGGCAGGATAATTCATATGGACTGCGCGTTTATGAATGAATTTGAGAAGCACATCAGCGAGCACCACGGATTTAAGGTTGACAACGCGCGCACGGTGATTTACGGATTGTGCGGGGAGTGCGCAGCCAAAATTTAACGTGGCGGGGGCTAAACGGAAAATTTGTCTTTTGGCGCGCGGGAAGCATCGAAAAAGGCAATAAACTTAAAAGAGGGTATGTTTTTCATCTATGAATATCAAAAGGTCAAATAAATTACGTATTTTGCCATTTGTGTTGTGCTGCGCACTGACTATGGCGACAGTCTCAGGCTGCTCGGATGATGCGCACAGCGAAGATAACGGAAAAATTTCAATAGTAGCCACCGCGTTCACTCAATACGATTTTGCGCGCCAGATTGCCGGCGATCGCGCAAACGTCTCCCTGCTTATCAAGCCGGGCATGGACGCACATTCCTACGAGCCGAGTCCGAAAGATATAATTCAAATATCCAAGTGCGATTTGTTTCTGAACGTGGGCGGCGAGTCGGACACGTGGATGGAATCGGTGCTTGAATCGGCGGAAAACGACACAATTAAAATCGTTTCCGCCATGGACTGTGTTGAAGTTCTCGAAGAAGAAACCGTCGAGGGAATGCAGAGCAAGGGTCACGATCATTCGCACTCAGACGAAGATGAGCCGCACCATGCTTATGAACATGAGCACGATCATGAACATGAGCACGAGGGAGAGGAGTACGACGAACACGTCTGGACTTCTCCCATGAATGCCATTAAAATAGTCAACGCTATAAACGGGGCGTTGTGTGAAATTGATCCCGAAAATGCCGAGTATTACTGCGCCAACACCGATGCGTACACTGCGGAGTTGTTGGATTTGGATAACGCCTTTCGCGATGTGGTGATAAGCTCGAAGCGCAAATTGTTGGTATTTGGTGATCGTTTTCCGCTGCTCTATTTTGTGCGGGAGTACGGACTGGATTATTACGCGGCATTTCCCGGGTGCGCGTCCGAGACTGAACCCAGCGCCGCAACGGTCGCCTTTCTGATAGACACTGTGAAGCGTGAGAAGGTGCCGGTTATCTTTTACACCGAGCTTTCTACCCACAAAGTCGCGGATGTAATCGCGGAGTGTACGGGAGTTAAAACCGCGCAGTTCAACACCTGCCACCATATTCCGTATGACGATTTCAAGGCCGGTGAGACTTATCTGAGCCTTATGAGGGCGAATGTAGATATCCTGAGGGAGGCATTAAGTTGAAACAAGATCATAAGCCGCTTATTTCATGCAAAAATTTAACAATAGGATACGAGAATATGACAGTGCTTAAAAACGTGAGCTTTGACCTGATGCGCGGCGACTATCTGTGCGTAGTGGGCGAAAACGGAGCGGGAAAGTCTACGTTAATAAAATGCCTTGCAGGTCTGAAAAAGCCCGCAGAGGGCAGCATAGAGCGCTCCAGGGAGATATCCCGCCGCGATGTCGGATATCTGCCGCAGCAGACTGCAATTCAGCGTGACTTTCCCGCTTCGGTGCGCGAGGTAGTGATATCGGGCTGCCTCAACAACGATCGCCTTCTGCCTTTCTATAACAAGAGCGACAGAATGCGAGCCGACAAATATATGGGCGAACTGGGCATAACCCACCTTGCCGGACGCTCCTACCGTGAGCTGTCGGGTGGGCAGCAACAGCGCGTTTTGCTGGCGAGGGCGCTTTGCGCTTCGGGCAAGCTGTTGATATTAGACGAGCCTGTGACGGGACTTGATCCGATTGTGACCGGAGAGATCTATTCGATAATCAAGGAGATAAACCGAAAACACCACACTACTGTAATAATGGTTTCGCACGACGTCAATACGGCGGTGAAGAGCGCAAATAAGATATTGCAGGTAAAAAATACGGTGCAGTTCTGCGGCAGCACAGAGGATTACTTAAAGAGCGCGGTGGGCAAGGCTTTTATTGGAGGTTAATTTAGGAATGTTTGAGATGTTTTCTTATCCGTTCATAATACGGGCGCTGGTAGTCGGTACTCTGGTTTCACTGTGTTCGGCGCTACTGGGTGTGAATCTGGTGCTCAAGAGGTATTCCATGATAGGCGACGGACTTTCACACGTGGCGTTCAGCGCAATGGCAGTGGCGACAGTGATGAATTGGGCGCCCCTCACTGTGGCTATTCCCGTAGTAATAGCTGCGTCATTCCTGCTGCTCAGGCTGAGCGCGGGCGGCCGCATGAAGGGTGATTCCGCAATAGCCCTTGTGTCAACGGGAGCGTTGGCAATAGGCATTTTCATAATATCCATGCGTTCGGGAATAAATACCGACATCAATAATTATATGTTCGGGAGTGTGCTGGCTATCAGCAAATACGATGTTGTGTTCAGCGTAGTGCTGTCGTTGGTGGTACTGGGGCTGTATATCGTGTTTTACAATCAGATATTCGCCGTTACCTTTGATGAGCCGTTTGCAAAGGCCACCGGAATCAGAGTTGATTTTTACAATATGCTCATATCGGTGCTAACTGCTATAACCATTGTGCTTGGCATGAGAATGATAGGAGCGCTGCTCATTTCCAGTCTGATAATATTCCCCGCCATGTCGTCAATGCGCGTTTTCAAGAGTTTCCGCAGCGTAGTGATCTGCTCGGCGGTGATATCGGTGGTGTGCTTTTTGGCGGGACTTATGATATCCTACCAGTATTCTGCGCCCACGGGTGCGAGTGTGGTTATAATAAACATAGCGGTATTTGCGGTGTTCTGCGCGGTGGATTACATTAAAGCCAAAGCGAAATAAACGGGCCAACAGGAAAATCATATTTTATTAGAATGGTTCAAAAACGACCCGTCGAAATGGCAGTATAATCTCAGGACGAAATTTTTTACGCTGTTATTGACCGACGAACAGATTCCATGGATACCGGCTCATATCAGGCGTCGATTCAAAATCCATCTTCGCGCCGTTCTTGGGGTGGGCAAAGGTTATTTGATGCGACCAAAGCGCAATATTGCAGCCATTGTCGCGGCTGCCGTATTTGCCGTCCCCCAGCAGAGGCATTTTGCGCGAAGAGAACTGCACCCGAATCTGATGGGTTCGGCCCGTATGCAGCCGTATTCTTACGAGCGAACACGCGTTCGAATTGCCCTGTGCGCTGCCAAGTAATTCATACTCCAAGCGCGCGTCCCTGGTTCCCCTGCGCCGACGTGAGACAACGAAGGATTTGTTCTTCTGCGAATCCCTGAACAAAATGTCCGTCATTTCACCGCTCGGCTCCGACGGAATTCCATGTACTACCGCCAGATATCGCTTTACAAAACCGCCCGACTGTATCTGAGATGAAATAATTGCCGCAGACCTTGAATCTCGGGCAAACACCATAACGCCTCCAACCCGCCTGTCGAGACGGTGAATCGGATATATTTCGCCGCCGATCTGCTCTTTAAGCGCACAAACCATATCGCGTTCACCGTCACTTTGCGACAAAACACCGACGGGCTTGACGCATACCGCAATAAATTTATCCTCATACAATATATCAATCATAGTTAAAAATTCTCCCCACAAAAAAAGCACCGTCGAAACCAACAACGGTGCTTTTGATCTGTCAAATCACAAATATCTGTCACTTACTATGACGAACCATCACTTGTATTTTATCCTCCACAGGCACTTTTCTCACACGTTTCCTGACCTCCACGTGCTTGGCAGACGGCTTGGGCGGAGGGGCTTCAGGTTGCGGCTCGGGAGCGTCCGCCGAGACGATCGGCTCATTGGGTATA
This sequence comes from uncultured Clostridia bacterium, assembly GCA_947581635.1. Taxonomy (GTDB): domain Bacteria; phylum Bacillota; class Clostridia; order Oscillospirales; family Acutalibacteraceae; genus RUG762. The sequence goes on from CANPVE010000003.1 coordinate 176,478, forward strand.
AACGTGGGCTGACCTGCCCGCTGATATTCCGCGTTTGGAACATCACTCTGCGCGCCGTTCATGCTGACCTGCATCGGAGGCGCATCGAATACGGTATCCGTCGGCTGAGGCTCAATGTACTGCAACTGGGACGAATTCATATCTATTGTGGGCGCTCCACCACTGAGGGTGCTGATGTCCACCTGCTCGAAGCCGTCGCCTGAGTACGGATTCACAGTCTCCGGAGCCTCCTCGCCGTCCGAATAACCGAATCCTATGGGATTCTGCCTCGCGGGCTGAGTGGCATATTGGTACTGCGGAGTAGCATAAGGCTGACTGGGATAGGGCTGATAGGCCGGAGGAGCATAGTTTGGCTCGGTTGGCTGGTATGCGGGCTGCGGCCGAGTTTGCGGCTGCGGAGTATTGCGGGAAGATGCAGGCTGAGTATGCTTCTCCGCCGCTTCATCAGCATCGTCAAGCAGCTTGTTGGCTTCCTTTATGGAAGCGTCGCTTGACTCAAAAACGCTGGGATAGCTCTTTTTGAGAGAAACCGGGGGCTTTTCTTCCCCATTCTCGTGGGAATCCGCCGCATCGGGGCGCGCGTGCGGTGCCTCGCCGCCTGAATGATTCTCATAGTGCGGATGACCGTCTATTTCACCCGAATTTACCTTCTTCGCGGTGTCTGAAATAAATTTGGCACTGTACGGCCCCAGCACAGGCACGGCATAACCCTTGCCGTCGGAATAATCCACTTCTCCCGCGCGAAGGGACAGAAGGCGTTCCACCTCGCTCTCGATGGTTGCATCGGCATTCTTGGGCTTTAGACCGCTGTCATGCTTTATGGCCACCAATTTATGCACCGCTCCCGTGAGAGATGCGTCTATCTTGTCTATCCTATCCTGAAATTCATCAAACGCAAGGTTCATATCGTCGCGAGCCGAATTGAGGTCCGCGCGAATTAAAGCTGTCTCCTGAGCGGCATCACCCGCTATCCGAATGACATTTTCCTGGTTTTCCACGGATTTCTGGAAAAGTCTGTCAGTGGCGCGCTTGGTGACAGACATTATGGATGAAACGGATTTTTCTATCTCGTCAAACTGGCGTTCGCGCAAAGTAAGTTCCCTGTTGCGTTCCTCAACGGTATTGAGCCTGAGTTGAAGCTCGTTGCGCTCTGATGCAGTCGCGTCAACTTTATTCTGGAGCGCCTCATTGGCAATCTTGGCAGATGAAAGACTGCTTTCGAGATCGGCAACCTTGCTGGATATTGATGATACCGATTCGGCGAGCGACGCTCTGTCGCGTGAAATTGAGGCACGTTCTTCTTCGAGAGTACGCTTCGCATACTCCCAGTCGCGCCGTTCTTCGCGCAGCTCATGTATTTCCTGACGAAGCTCATTGTTTTTATCCATTTCGCTGTCAACTTGACTTATAAGCTTTTCAAATTCCGTATCAACTGCATTTCTGTCATAACCCACAAACCGTCTGCGAAATCTCGAACCTAAATAATCCATAAGAACCCCCCTTTCATGAAGAACGGTTATATCAAAAAAGCGTAAAATTCAAACCGACAAACAGTTAGTTTAATTATACCATAATAAAAATTTTTTTCAATATTTTTTAATCATTTTTCATATTTTATTTTTAGCCGACCGATCGCGGGCTATTGTAATTTTAAGTCCCTCAATTGAGGTTCTTATGGCGGTATTGGTATCGTGACTTTCCTCTCTGTCTCCGAATTTGTCTCTGCGCATCTGATTCCATATCACATGAAGCACGGCGGCGGCACGAACTCCGCGCGCGGCAGCCACAGAATAAATCGCCGCCGCCTCCATCTCCGAGGCGAGGCAGCCCGCCGCTATCCACGCGTTCCACTTGCGCAGAAGCTCCGCCCCGTTGGGCATACTCATGGGCGAATGTTGACCGTAAAACGAATCCTTGCTCTGCACCACGCCGGTGTGATATCTGTAATTCAGCGTCTCCGCGCCGTCGGCAAGATCGCGCACCAATCCGAAATCCGCAACCGCGGGGTATTCTATCGGAAGATATTCGCGGCTCGTGCCCTCCATGCGGACAGCGCCCGTGGCAATCACCACGTCTCCCGCGCGCACATCTTCATTCATGCCTCCACAGGTGCCGACGCGGACAAATGTATCCACGCCCAGCTTTATCAGTTCTTCCATGGCAATGGAGGCCGACGGCCCGCCGATTCCGGTTGAAGTTACGAGCACGGTTTCGCCCTCCAGTGTCCCCGACCATGTGCAGAACTCGCGGTTATTCCCCAGCTTGTGCGCTCCGTCGAGATACTCAGCGATTTTGGGAACGCGTCCCGGGTCGCCGGGCAATATCGCGTATTTGGCGTGAACGCTTGTAGGCAGGTCTATGTGAAACATTCTGTCCTCATTCATAAGAAATCCCCTCCAAATAAAAACTTTAATTATAAATTATACTCCCTCTATGAGAAAATTATACCATAATCCACGCAAAAAACAAAGCAAAAATACACAAAAAAACGCTCCCGCGGAGTTGAAAATTTTCCATTTATTTTCAAACATCACGCGAGCGCGCCTTCATCGTTTATATTTTTTGTGTTGCTATATCTTTACAAAATAATGAATTATCCGTATGCCGAATTAATCGTCGGATTTATCTGTTTGCAGCTTCCCATTCCTCAAGTTCGACATCCTTGAGTTCCAGCTCCGTGCCGTTTACTTCAACATGGTCGATGTTCGCCGTGTCAACATAATCCTTGAAGGTGCAACGAAAATAATACGCTGCATGATATGTCTTTTCCTTCTCTATTTCTTGCACTTGAGGGTCAACGCGAACGCCTATTCCGTTATAAAACGTGCCGTCTTTCATAACAACTTTGAATGTGGGATAACTGCTCTTGTCGAAGATATTTTTAACAATCGGGTTGCCGAAATCATTATCCGAAGATTCAGCGGTGCGAATGTTTCCTATAAAATCGGCGCTAATCCAGAATTGAGCATACCATGGTGAAACGTAACCGGAATCTATGGCAGCATCGCTGCCCAGGAGATTAACGCCTTTGTCGGCACAGAATGATTTTGCAAATCTGCCTTTTTGCACCTTAAATTTGAGTCCCCATGGGTTGGTATCTCGGTTTACAATCTCTACGCTGTCATTGTCATTCGAGGCTGACAAACCGCTTGCCGAAAGGCCGAGCACTTGACCGTCCGTCACATCAGCCATATCGTAAACATACAATACTGTGGTCTTATTGCCGTTTGTCTCAAGCACCTGATTGTAGACAGAGGACCAGCCGTCACAATCATCGGGATCACCGCTCTGGTGCAGTTCTGTCGAGGTCGTGAGATTATTATAGCCGTCGGGAATTGTAATCTTCGACGGATCAACCTCGATGTTTTCCAGAAGGAACAGTTTGTTTCCGTCGCACATACCTTCTGTGACGGTAATTGTAACGCCATCTCCGCCCATCTGCTCATTGATTGCAAAGGTCGCCTTTTGTATTTCTTCCTTCTGCTGCTCGGTATAAGCGGACTTGTAATCGGTAAAGCTCTTGTTGAGCTTGCCTGCCGCCACCGCGCTTCCCGCTATTGCCAACGCCGCTGCTATCGCCACGGCTGCAATGGAAGTCTTGCGGATACCGCGCTTTACACCCGTATCTTTGGCCTTGCCTTCGTCAATTGTGCTCATTACTCTGTTGTAAATTCTTCGTTTGGTCATATCGTCCACACTCTCTTTCACTTCACAATTTTCAATTTCTTTTGCCAAGTTAATTTTGGCTTTATTTGACAAATCGTCAAAAATTTCTGTTATATATCTTTTCATAATGCGCACCCGTACGTGATATCATACTAAATTCCAATAAAAATCCGACAAAAAGTTTTGTTCCAAAGGCACAAAAGCTGCATAAATAGACATTTGCGCAGATATTTTGTTTTTTGTATTTTTTAATCCGAATTCAGTATAAAGTCAGATACAGACAATCCACACCCTTCGTAATTAATAACCACCGTAGTCCTTTAACGCATTCCTCAACTTCACCAACGAGCGGGAAATGCGCTTTCTGATCGAAGCGTCACTCATTCCCAGCTCTTCGGCAATCTGCTTGGACGTCTGCGAATAAAAATATCTTCGTATGATTATGCCGCTGTCGGGCTGCCCGAGAGAATAAACCGCCTTGAGAAGATTCTGCTCCATAATGCTGCGCTCGGCGGCGTTTTGCAGGTCGAAACTGTCAGGCAGTTCCAGCAAAACGTCGTCATCATCATGAACCTCGGCGCTTCTTCGCACCGTTCTGCGGAATTCCTCAACTGCTTTGTTTCGGGCAAGCACACTCAGATAAGTTTTAATGCTGCATTTACGGCAATCAAATTTATCCAAGCCGAAATAAAATTCGGCAAAAACCAGGCTGACGCACGCCTCTATTTCATCATGTGAGCAGACCCCGCCCAGCCTGCTTCTGACTGCTCCGAAAACGGTGGAGGAATATATGTCTATCAAAAGTTTCATTCCACGCGACGGATTTTTTAATATCGCGGAAATGATTTCATTATCCGACAAATACATCACCACACTTTTATAACATAGATTGTAAGACATCAGGTTGATTTATTATCCGGATAATTCCATTCGTATAATTCGATGTTCTGTAATCAGAAATAAAAAATTTTGAAGCTCCTTGACTTTTTAATCCTTACATTCATATATTCGACTTTCAAATTTGTTTTGTGACAACAAAAAAATCGGCACGAACCAAAATTCATGCCGATTTGCAAAATTCAATTTGAACCAAAGTCGCAGAACCCAGATTACTTGTTGCGACCGAAAATGGTCATGATATCAAAGTAATCGTCGTCGTTCTTCTCGTTGATGTTGGAACCAGTGCCTGCGGGGGCCGAAGGATTGACAGTAGCGCGAGATTTCTTGGTTGCCGCCGTCTTGGCCGCAGTCGCGGGAGCGGCTGTCTGTTCAGCTTTCTCGGGGTCTACCGAGAAGCCTGTGGCTATAACGGTCACTCTCATCTCGTCGTCCATGTTCTCGTCGAATGCAGCACCCCAAATAATGGTTGCATCGGGGTGAGCCGCCTTTGTAATCATTGTGGAAGCCACATCGACTTCCTCAAGATTTATGTCGTTTGAAGATGTTATGTTGATGATAACGCCTCTCGCGCCGTTGATCGACGTCTCAAGCAACGGGCTGGAGATTGCGGCGTGCGCGGCCATGGAAGCCTTTTCCTTGCCCTGTGCAGCGCCCACACCCATATGAGCATATCCGGCGTCCTTCATAACGGCAGTCACGTCGGCGAAGTCGAGGTTGACAAGACCGGGACTGTTGATAAGATCCGAAATACTCTGGACACCCTGACGGAGAACGTCATCGGCTATAGTGAAAGCGTTGGCAAGGGTGATCTTCTGGTCGGATACGAGCTTGAGTCTTTCGTTAGGAATAACCACGAGGGAATCAACGTGCTCACGCAGAGCCGCGATACCAGCCTCAGCCTGTTCCATGCGCCTTCTGCCTTCAAACGCGAAAGGCTTGGTGACGATACCGACAGTCAGAATGCCCATCTCCTTGGCTATCTCGGCGATAACAGGAGCTGCGCCCGTGCCGGTTCCTCCGCCCATGCCTGCGGTGATGAATACCATATCGGTGCCTCTGAGGGCCGCCTCAATGTCCTCTTTGCTCTCCTCGGCGGCGCGCTGTCCTCTCGCGGGGTCTGCACCTGCGCCCTTTCCCTTGGTGATCTTCTCACCGATCTGAATCTTGTGAGTAGCCTGTGAGCGATGGAGAGCCTGAACGTCTGTATTTATAGAGATAAATTCAACGCTGTTCACACCCATCTGGATCATGCGGTTGACAGCGTTTCCGCCGCCGCCGCCTGCGCCAATAACTTTGATTTGAACGACGTTGTTTTCGTAATCCTGATCGAATTCAAATGCCATTTAAATACTTCCTCCTATATCGGAAACTAACGAGGGAATGTAAGCCTCCGGTCATTTCCTTTCATTTATAAACTTGTCCTAGGTAATAATATAACGCTTTTCAATTTAAATTTCAATATTTTTTTTATTAAAAGGGCAAACGGAACAACAGAATTTTTTCGCGGGATTATCAACATTTATATGCAAAATGACAAATTTTCCGTAATCTTTTCGCGGCGTATTCCCAAAATTTCCGAAAATCGGTCACTTTCTGACGATCCCGCGCTATGTTATGTCGCCTGGGGCCGTTCAGAAATACTGCCTCCCAAACTGTTCCCGGCACCGTCCTCATATGGGGACGATTGGGAACCGGCCTTTTTGCTCTGTCCGCCAAGCGCGTCAATGCCTTTGTCGAGGAATTTTCTGCCAACCCCGGCGAGCTTATCCATGCCCGATTTACTGTTATTAGCATATTTGGCAAGCTCATCTTCGGATATATCATAAGTCGGATTAAAGAATGTCTGATTTTTGATATATGTGATCTCGCCCATGTCACGATCACTTATGTCTCCCGTGACGCATATTATGTGATTTGCAATCTCTATGCGCTTCTTCAGGATAGAGGGGTCGGTTGTATCGCCTAAAACGATATTAATTCTTCCGTCGTACTCCGCCTCATATCCCCTGTCGGTATATTTCAGCTTGGTAAAACCCATTCCAAGTGCGCCGGCTTCGTCAATCACAGTGGTGAATCCCTGGACGATTCCCGCGCATGAACTCTGAACAAATTCGCCTGCCTTGCCGCTGTCGAATTCCAAACCCTCCAAAACGGGCAACTTTCTGGCTTCGGCAAGCTCGTCCGCCGTGTGAATGTCAGGTTCATAGCTGACAGACATCACTATGTCGCTTGAACTGACAACCGCGATATTGGTGATATTCTCAAGTACCTTGCCGCTTGTGCTCACTATGGACCAAAGACCGCTGCCGATCTCCACTATACCGAGAGAATTTGCGCAGGTCACCTCGACCTCCACCATATTCGGAACTGCGCGCTTTATCTTGCAGCTTTCCACATATGGAAGAGATTCAACAACCTGCCGTTCGCTCACCTCGGTATCGATGAACATAATATTGTCGCCCCTGCTGAAATGGCAAAGCTCAGTTATTCTGGCGTCGCTGTAGGGAGTGTCGCCCGCGACTTCTATTTTGTCTACTCTGAAAAACACGGAAAATACAACCGACATCACAACAATCACTGTAGACGCCACGGCTGCCGCACATATAAACAGCCTTTGACGGCGATCCCTGCGGTGAACTCTGCGGTGTACGGGGCCTATTGGAACGCTGCCCTTGGCTTTGCCGCTGGTCACTACCCTGGCATATTTTTTCTTGCCCGCCGTACCGCGATTCTTCACAGCGAGCTCTGCGATGGATTTTTCGGGCTTTGCCGCAGTGTTCGCCTTGACCGAACGCGAGCCGCCCGAGGCGGTTGCCGACCGCCCGCGATGCTTTCGCGGAGAACGCGAAACAGACGAACCCGCAGAGGATCTGCGCTCCTCCTGTTTCTCGGGGTACTTCATATAATACTTCTCCAACAGCGGCCCATAAAAATCCGAATTATTGAGCGCCTTGCTATATTCGTCCTCTATGTATTCGGGAATCCTCGGCGTTCTGCCCGCCGAATACGATTTATCCGTCCCGGTCTGGACATTTTTGCGCGAAGTATTGCCCTGTGAAGGCTTTCCTCCGATATTGTTCGCTCTACCTGACGAAACGGGCCCGAACCACGCGCCAAATCTGCTGCCTTTGGGAGCGCTGCGATTTGACGTGCCATTAGTCTGTCGCTCCGCACGGGCGGAACGGGACTTTTTGGCGTCTGACGTGTGAACGGTTTTCTTATTGTTGGAGTTGTGATTAGTTGTGTGCCTCGGGGTTATGCCCGAATTAGAGATCGACAGCATCTGCTTTGGGGGTGAAGACCTGACGTTCTGCCTGTCTGTTTCTGCACGCGAAACCGACTGCCCCCCTGCGGGTCGCCTCTGTCCTCTCGGTGTGCCCGATGGATGCTGCGCGCGTGGCCTGGCGTTCTCCGAGGCATATTCTTTGAGATTCTCGGGTTGCACAAGCCTCAGATCAGCGTAATTCAGCTTGGACTTGTTGCTGACTGCGCCCGCGTATTTTGCATATTTCGAGTAATTATCGTTCTGTGCCGAACGGGGTGTGCCGTTATGGCTGCCCTGATTGGTACGACTGCCCTTTTTCTTTTTACTTCCCAAAATCGTCACAACTCCCAACGAATTAATTCATCATTTCTTTAACTGAAAGTCAGAGCGACGTTTTATAAGTCCTCAAATCTTTCAGTTTACGGCTCAACAGTCTTGGTTTATTTCCTCAAAATCACTTCCGCAGTAAAGTCAATGCGGCACAGACACACCGACCGTGCTTTATCGCCCGGTCCATTTTCAAAATATAATTTAGAGCTTTCCGTGTTTTCTGAGAGTTTCTTCTATGACCGCATATATCCTTTCGCGTGAATCCGAAATTGCCATTTTGCGCGCATTATTTGACATTTCCTCAAGTCTCGATATATTGCCCGCGAGACTGTCCGCCTTTTTCATCAGCAGCTCGGGGCTTATGTCCTTTTCCTCGATAATTTCCGCCGCGCCTCGGTCAACCATAGCCATCGCGTTGTAGAACTGATGGTTTTCCGCTACGTTCGGCGATGGAATAAGTATCGCTGCCTTGCCCAAAGCCTGAAGCTCCGCAAGCGCCATCGCGCCGGCGCGGCATATTACCAGATCCGCCGCCGCCATTACGCGCGGCATATCGTTGATGTACTCCCTTACATCGAGGTTGGGGCAGCTTCCGAGAAAAACGCCGCGCGACTTAAGCTCATCCAGCACAAATCCGCCGTATTGACCGTATCCGTGAATGTGCTGATATCTGCCGTCCCTGGCGCTCCTCTCCAGCAGATCGAGAACCGATTCATTGATAGTCCGCGCTCCCAGCGAACCGCCGAACGATACGATAAGCGGACGGTCGTCCACGCCCAATTCCTCTCTGGCGCGACGCTTATCATACCCCAGAATCTCCGCGCGCACGGGGTTGCCGGTTATGACGAATTTGCAGTCCTCGGGCATACGCTTCTTTGCGTCCTCCACCGCAAGCATCACGCATTCGGAGTAACGCGCCAGCATCTTTACCGTCACGCCCGGGAACGCGTTCGCCTCGTGGACAAGCACCGGAACTCCCATCTGCGCCGCCTTGCGGAGAATCGGACCGCTGACGTAGCCTCCAGTGCCTATGGCTATATCCGGCTTGAAGTCGTTGATTATTCTGGCCGCGCGCCTTCCGGAATGTGCCAGATAATACACCGCCTGAATGTTGCGTTTTATGTTATTTAGCGTCAGTTTACGCTGGAATCCCGCCACCGGCATAGATGTGAAATCAAACCCCGCCATAGGCACAAGCCTTGATTCCATACCCGAAGGTGTGCCGACAAACAGTATATTCGCATTCGGAATATTTTTCTTTACGGTTTCCGCTATCGCTATGGCGGGATTAATATGACCTGCAGTCCCTCCGCCTGCCATCAATACATTCATTAAAAAACTCCTCCACCTGCCTCGAGGCATTTTTAATTATTACTTCGGCGGTCAAATGGTGACAAAACAATGCCCGCATTTTACTGCCGAAGTAATAAAAGGCGTTCCATCAAATAACCTTATTAGGCGAACTTCGCGATATCGCGAGCAACACTCCTATTTCCATGAGCAGCATCATAAGCGATGTGCCGCCGTAGCTGAAAAACGGAAGGCTGATACCTGTGTTCGGCACCATCTTGGTGACGACGCAGATGTTCAATATCATCTGGAAACCTATCTGAGAGGTTATGCCGATTCCCACAAGCTTGGAAAATCTGTCGGGATTTGCCAGGCTTATCGCAAAACCGCGCCACACAAACAGCACAAACAGAAGAATAATCAGCATCGCCCCCACAAGTCCCACTTCCTCGCATATTACGGCGAATATGAAGTCGTTCTGCGGTTCGGATATATACAAATACTTCTGCTTGGAGTTGCCCAGACCAACGCCGAACAGACCGCCGGAGCTTATGGCGTAAAGCGATTGAATATTCTGCCATCCGTCGCCCAGCTTGTCGTAAAACGGATCTTTCCAGACATTTATTCTCTTGCTGCCATAGGGAACTATATCCGTATAAATTACCAGATAAGCCGCCGCCACCGCCAGCGCTCCCAAAAAACCGAAATAGGCTTTCTTAGTGCCGCCGACAAACATTTGCGTGCCTATTATAAGCACAACCAATATGGTACATGAGAGGTGCGGCTCAACCACTATGAGCGCTAGCATCGGCCCCAGAGCCAGCGCAAAGGGCAGCACCGCCACTTTAAAATTCTGCCACATAGAGTAGAACCATTTTACGGTTTTGCTCCGGTTTATCCTCGCCTTGGTTTCCACATCGGGATATCCCGTGACATTCATTTCCTTGTAATTGTTAGTTATATAAGTGGCACACCACAGTATTGCCGCAAATTTTGCTATTTCTGATGGCTGAAAGGTAGTGAAGCCAAGGTTTATCCACCGGTGTACATACTGTATCTTCGGAAGGAACAACACCAGAACCAGCAGTCCGTATGAAACTGCCAGAATGGCATATGTCCACTTGCCCTTGAATTTATGCGGCGGTATGGTTGAAACGGCGAACATCAGTATGACGCCCACAATGGCAAACACCACTTGTTTTCTTATATAATAGGTGCTGTCATTCATCTTGTGATAGGCATACGCATAGCTCGCCGAATACATCATCAGCAGTCCCACGCCCAGCAGCACAAGTATGATAATCGCAAGCGGCTTGTCATAAGCGAGACGTCGGTTGAAAAACACTCCGGTCATATCACTCCATGTGTGCCTGATCCACGTCATCACCGCATGGTCTCCTTTGACCGCACGCGTGTCCCGCCCGGAGTCCACTGCGGTCGAAGCTCCGCCGGAGCGCCTGCCGTTTTTTCCCGCCGCCTCATTGCTGTACATAGACTGCGGCTCATAATAATCAACGCGTCTCCTCGAGGGCTTCCGTTTTTTGGACGGCTGCCGCTCGGGCAAACGGTCGGTACTTATTCTCTCCAATTGTCGCTCTCCCCCTGTCTTTCAATCCATCAAACATCAATCCACAACTTATGACTGCGAGTAACCTGCGGCGTCCGAATTATATTACACGAAGAATGCAAGCGCCACCGCGATCACGCCGCCTATCAGCGTCACGAGACTAAAGCTCCACACTATCTTAACCTCGCTCCAGCCGCACATCTCGAAGTGATGATGAATCGGACTCATTTTAAATATCCTTTTGCCGTGGGTCAGCTTGAAATAAGCGACCTGGAGCATCACCGAGCCCGCCTCGCACAGGTATATTATGCCCACCAGCGGAATGAGTATCGGCATATTTACGCCATACGCCATCACGCAGAAGAGCCCCCCCAGAAACAGCGAGCCGGTGTCGCCCATGAACACCTTGGCGGGGAAGAAATTCCACACCAGGAATCCTATGCAGCCGCCTGCCACAGCCGCACAGAATATATTCATGCCGAACATATGGCGCATACCTGCTATCATCATGAAAACTATTGCCGTGAAAAACGTAACCGACGAGCAAAGTCCGTCGATGCCGTCCGTTAGATTAACCGCGTTGACAAAGCCCACTATCATTATCAGCGATATGGGGTAGAAGAAGAAATGCACGTCAACGTCGCCAAGGAACGGTATGGTTGTAATCGTGGCGTCTCCCAGCATTGCCAGCGAGATAAGGTAGGCTCCGGCTATAAGAATCATCAGTATCATCTTCTGCGAAGGAGTAAGGCCCTCGTTCTGCTTTTTGACCACCTTGATGTAATCATCCAGGAATCCGACCGCCCCAAACAGCAACGAAACGATTATGCCCGCCACCATCTTTATCCAATACGCCTGTGTTTCATAATATGAAGCAATTTGACCGCTTGACTGCAAATGACGATATATCGGCAGACATACTATCAGCGCCGCCGTTATGCCGGATATAAACATTATGCCGCCCATTGTGGGCGTGCCTTGCTTTTTCTCGTGCCACCTCGGGCCTATATCCTTTATGGTCTGACCGTATTTCAGCTTGTGGAGCCACGGTATAACGCTTCTGCCCAAAAGCGCTGTCACACCGAACGCGATTGCCGCCGCGAGCAGGCTGATGTATTCCTGTATCATTTGCAATTACCATCCTTATGTTTTGCTTAATATCAAATATATTCAACAGGCGGTATCGTCAATCGCCCAAAACACCATATACTGCGGATATTACTTCTTCCAGCTTCATGGCTCGGCTTGCTTTAAACAAAACCGCGTCGCCCTCGGTCAGCATGGAACACAGCTTACAGGCGAGCGTCTCCTTATCGTCAAAATGCATGGCGCAAGGTACACGGGAGCCGGCGCCTTCTATGTACCATTTGGCGTCATCACCGTATGCCAGCAACACATCAACGCCGCTTTCGGCTGCCGCGCCGCCGCATTCCAGGTGAGCCGAACGCGAATAACTGCCCAATTCCTTCATATCGCCCAGAACGGCAATTCTCCGCGAGCAATCCAAATCTCCCAGCACCCTCAGCGAAGCCTTTATGGAATCGGGGCTTGCGTTATAGCAATCCTCTATCACCGTAATACCCCCTTTGCGCACTATTTTCTGTCTCATGCCCGTGGGAACGTATTCCGACAGCCCCTTGACTGCCTGTTCGGGCGAAAGATCCAGCAACATTCCGCAGGCAAAAGCCACGCAGGCGTTGTAGACATTGTGCATACCTACCGCGGGCAGCGTCACGGGATAACGCTCACCCCGATAATTTATGACAAAACTCATGGAGTCGCTGTTCTGCACTATATTTTCCGCACGGCAGTCCGCGTCGGGGCAGGATATGCCGCATACCGTTATAGGGTTTGGTATTCCCTTAACTCCCAACGGCAAAAGGTCATTGTCGCCGTTGATGATGAGCGGTGCGGAATCTTCCATACCATCAAGTATTTCCATTTTTGCCTTAAGTATGCCCTCGCGTGAACCCAGCATTTCAATATGGCACACACCTATATTGGTTATAATGCCAATCGTAGGACGCGCCGTATCGGTCAGCCTGCTTATCTCGCCAAAGCCGCTCATTCCCATCTCAAACACGGCCGCCTCATAGCTCGAATCCAGTCTGAAACACATCTTCGGCAAACCTATTTCGTTGTTTAAGTTCCCCTGAGTGGCGAGCGTTTTGTATTTCTGTGAAAGCACCGCCGCCACCATCTCCTTGGTGGTGGTCTTTCCGACCGAACCTGTCAGCCCCACCACGGGGATATCGAACTTGGCGCGGTAATGCTTGGCGAGCGTAAGGAATGCAAGTCGCGTATCGGGCACAAGTATTATTTTGTTCTCCGGCACGCCCTCGATTGCGCGGCTGCAAACCACAGCTTCTGCGCCGTTTAAAATCACATCGCGTACAAAGTCGTGCGCGTCGAATCGATCTCCCTTAATGGCGAAAAAGAGCGCGCCTTCACTTGTGTCACGGCTGTCTATTGTGATATTAGTTATGTCCGCGTCGGCGTAAATCTCCGGGTTTGCCCCAAGCGCCGCCGCTGCCTCGCGTAATTTCATGGTTTCCATAACGGATTCCGCCTTTCAATCGCTCAAATAAAGGCTGTAAAATTTAGTGTGAAGCTGCCTGCGTTGATTTTTAATTTGACGGCTTCTTTCGGAAGCTTCCATTCATCAATCCGCCAGTTCGTCGAATATCTCCGCCAAAACCTCGCGCTCGTCAAAGTGAATCTTGCCGGTTGAAAGTATCTGATAGTCCTCGTGCCCTTTTCCCGCCAGAACTATGACGTCCTTGGGCTGAGCGTTCTCTACTGCGTATCTTATAGCGTCGCGGCGGTTGACTATAGACACATAAGGCGTGTCGTGCTTTTCCACTCCGGGAATTATCTGATTGATTATGCTCTCGGGGTCCTCCGAACGGGGATTATCCGACGTCACTATCACGAAGTCGGCAAGCCTGGAAGCCGCCTCTCCCATAATCGGACGCTTGTATGGGTCGCGATCCCCGCCGCATCCCAACAGCACCACCAGCCTGCCTTCCGCCACTTCGCGCATTGCCGACAGTATATTCTCCACGCCGTCGGGAGTGTGAGCGTAGTCCAAAATCACCGTGAAGTCGTACTTTTCCTTGCAGACGGGATAAACTTCCGCCCGTCCCTTGACGCCTGTGGAATGATTGAGCGCCCACGCCACCGTTTCCGGAGGCACACCGACAGAGAGCGCGCAGCCTGCGGCGCTCAGCGCGTTGTAGGCCGAAAATCTGCCGGGCGTAGGAACCTTCACACGGTACTCATTTCCCTCAGCGCAGAGCGTGAACGAAACGCCGTCTGCGGCATACCCGACCTCCCGCGCACAAATATCCGCAAGATCATTCTCGATGCCATAGGTCAACAGTTCTACGTTGTCGTCAATCCTTATCCTGTTGCCCCATTCATCGTCTATATTGATAATAGCGCAGTCGGTCATTCCAAATAGCTTTACTTTGGCCTTGAAATACGCGTCCATCGTACCGTGAAAATCGAGATGATCCTCGGTGAGATTAGTAAAGCAGGCGGCGACAAAATGCAATCCCAACACGCGCTTGAGTTCGAGGGCGTGAGAGGAAACCTCCATTATGACATATTCGCACCCCGACTGCGCCATCCTGGCAAAAAGGCTGTGAAGTTCGTATATGTCCGGGGTGGTAAATCGGGCGGGTATCACCTCGTCACCTATCATATTCTGTATCGTGCCTATCAGACCGCACTTGTGCCCGCAGCTCTCAAGCACCTGCTTTGTTATGAGGGTGGATGACGTCTTGCCGTTGGTGCCTGTAATTCCTATCAGCTTGAGCTTACTCAGCGGATTGCCGAAAAAATTCTCGCACATCGTGGAAAGCGCCGCATGGGTAGAGCCGACTATTATCTGATTGTCAAGTCCCAAGTCACGCTCGCAAACCACCACGGGCGCTCCCTTGCCCAGAGCGTCGGCGGCGAAATCATGCCCGTCGACGCTCAGACCCTTTATGCATACGAAAACCACGCCTGCGGACGCCCTGCGGGAATCCGAGGTAATATCCGATACCTCGCAGTCGCCATGAAAGCCGCTGTATTCTATGCCCTTCATTATATCTGAAAGCAACATTCCTGTATTACCTCCAAAAAAATCCACCCATCAATCGGTTATTCCCGTCACTGAGAATTCCACAGTCACGACCGTGCCCTGCTCGACACGGCTGCCAAAGGGGATATCCTGCGATTTGGCAACGCCGCTGCTGCTTCTGTAGCCTGTGCCGGAATATCTGATGTTGAGGTTTTTATTCTTTATGGTGCGCGCCACCTGTGTGGGAGAAAGTCCAATCAGATTCGGAACCGTGGTCATGGGAACCTCACCGTCCGATTCGGTTGTAAGCACAATCGTGCTGGACTTCGGCGCGCTTCTCGAGCCTGACGGAATCTGACCCGTTACCGTGTCGCCGTCACCGATGACTCTCACTTCCAGTCCCTTGGCTTCGATCGCCTCGGACGCCTCCTTGGTACTTTGGCCAACCACATTTGGAATCAGCGTATCCATAAGGCGCGCGTCGTCCTCTGAGTAAATCGTGTCAATGCCGAGATAAGGCAGCACCTCGCCGAGCACGTTGCGCACTACAGGCGCGACTATCGTGCCGCCTCCGTGGCTCGCCGGGTTGTTCGGCTCGTCGAGAAGTATAAGTATGGCTATCTCAGGATCGTCGGCCGGAACTATCGCACCCATAGACGCTACATATTTTCTCTCACCCGTGGTGGCAAGTGTGGCGATTTTTTCTGACGTACCCGTCTTTGCGCCTATGCGGTAGCCGCTGATGTAAACATTATGGGCAGTGCCGCCAACGCCTGCAGTAGCTTCGAGCATGGTATCTATATTTTTCGACGTGGTCTGAGATATCACCTGACGCCTGATCACGGTTTCGTGGCTCTTAACTATGTTGCCGTTGGGATCAATCACCTTATCCACCACATAGGGCTGGAGCAGATATCCTCCGTTTGTCGCCGCCGCGAACGCCGTTATCATCTGAATAGGCGTCACGGTGAAGGTCTGGCCGAACGAAGATGTGGCAAGCTCCTGGGGCTTGCCCAGGTCCTTTTCGCTGTGATAGCTTCCCCCCGCCGCCTCGCCGGGAAGGTCAATGCCCGTGCCTTCGGTAAGCCCGTAAGCGGTAAAATATTTGTAGAAATTCGCCGCGCCCAGCCTCTCGCCCAGCGTCATCAAAACGGGGTTGCAGGAATTCATCATTCCCTGCGTGAGCGTCTCGGTGCCGTGTCCTCCTGCCTTGTGACAGTGAATGGCGCGTCCGCCTACCACCTTATAGCCGGGACAGTTGAAGGTGTCGTTCATGTCGGTGACGCCCTCTTCAAGCGCCGCCGACATGGTTATCGGCTTGAACACAGAACCGGGCTCGTACGCGTCGCTAACCGCCTTGTTGCGCCATTGACGCTGCTGAGCAGTATTGATGGCATTCTGCTTTTCCTCGGGATCCTCTATCTCGGCAATCTTCTGAAGGTCCGCCGGATCCTTTATCGTCAGATAGTCGGACGGGTCGAAGTCGTTCATGGTTGACATCGCCAGAATTGCGCCGGTCTTTACATTCATTATTATACCCACTGCGCGGTTTTCTACATTGTTGTCAACGTATGCCTGCCTGAGATATTTTTCCAGCACCGCCTGTATGTTGGCGTCGATGGTAAGCTGAAGGCTGTTGCCGTCCACCGCGTCAATTACGGTGTCATAATCGAAAGGCATTTCGCCGCCCACGGAGTTTTTCGCCTTAATTATCTTTCCGTCAACGCCTCTAAGCTCGCTGTTGTAATAGCTCTCAACTCCGCCGGAACCCACGTTCTCAAAATTGGTAAATCCCAGCACATTAGAGGCGAGCGAGCCGTGATAATAGTAGCGCTTGGAATCCGCTACAAGCGACACACCCTTGATGTATTTGTAATTGTCAATCTTATTCAGCTTAAGATCCGGATGATCTTCGAGATACACTTCCTCGATATTCTTTTTTTTGCCGTTCTCGTCAGTCTTAGTGACGGTGCGCACATAGCAAGTGCGGTAAATAAAATCTTGAAGGAGATCCTTTTGCTCCTTGTCCGCCTTGACCGTGAGTTTGACGCTGGTGTAGTTAGACTGGCTTTTTGAGAGCACGCTGCTGTATTCCACATTCAGCACTTCCGAAAGCTTTGTGCAAAGTTCCTCGCGCTGCTCGTCTTGTATTTCATTCGGATAAAGATAGACTACCCACGCCGCAGCGCTCTGCACCAGCTTTTCGCCGTTGGCGTCGTATATCGTCCCCCTGTTTGCCGACAGCGTTTCGGTTTTGAGCTGCTGACTCACAGCCGCCTGCTGATATTCGTCGTTGTCCAGAATCATCAGCTTTAAAAGATTGTAGAATATGGCGGCGACAAGTACTCCTATTATCACCATCAGCCAGGTAACATTTCTTGACATATGATCCAGACCCTTGTACTTTTTCAAGAATCCGGGGACATTGGTTTTGTTGGATCTCTTAATCAATTGCGCACCTCCGCAGATACAAAATAAAAACACTTAATTCAACGCAAAACGAGAGTTAAGATATAATCTCAACTCTCCCGCCTGTTGCCATCACGGCAGAAAAAATCCGGCCGCACAATAACGGGCGGACACTCGCGTCAGAGCCTCTTCAATGCCGACGTACTTTTCGCATTGTAAGCAAGCCGCGCGCGGTGAGATTTAAACAGTCTCTCAATATTGCCGATGTGCCCGCCTTATATTTAATGTTTATTTTGTCTTCAATCAAAGTATGACGCAAGCCAATCAATAAATCCGTTATTTTGGCTGTTATCGTTTTCAAAGTCGTCCTGCTCGCCTACAGAGATCCACTCAAGCTGAAAATTCTCGCGTTTCTGCATACCAAGCTCCTTTTCCGCATATTCTTGAATAGCGGAATCACTCATCTTGGTATCGTACTGAACCATAAGCCCCTCATAGTCATTCTTAAGCAGCTCAAGCTTTGCCTCTCTGTCGGCAATCATCGTGGAAAGCTCGTTCTTTCTGACCTCATAGCTTATACTGGCCACAAAGAACGCTCCCAGCACCACAAGTGCGAGCCCTGCGGTTATCATCAGTTTCAACTGACTTGAATTGAGGGAACTGAACGCCTTGTTTGACATGGGCAGCGACGAGGTTTTGTTTACCCGTCTGAGCCTGAGCGTCTTGGAAGACTTATGTGTTGCGGACGGCGCTCCGTGCGCCCCGTTGTTTTCATTATCATGCTGTGTGCTTCTCCTGTAAAACAGCATATCATACGCTGCGTTTCCCTGTGACAACGGCATATTACACTAACCTCCCTAAATTTTTTCCGATCCGTAATTCGTAATTATTTATGAGCATCCCACAGCACCTTCCGCTGCAACATTTCATTCCTAATCCGTAATTTCGTTGTCCACAATCATTTTTACTGTTATCAGGCGGCGGGCTTTGATCCCACGGTCGAGCCATCGGGACAGCCTGCCAATTTATCGTAAACGGCACACGGCTTTATTCCTTATTGTGTCATTTAAGGTGTAGCGATGATTTAAAGCGTGCTAAATTTTTATGCAGGTTCTGAGCTTGCTGCTTCTGCTGCGCGGGTTGCGCTCCAGCTCTTCCTGTGACGGAACCACGGGCTTGCGGCTGAGCAAACTCGCCTTGGGCTTGTTGCCGCAGACACACACGGGAAATTCCGGGGGACATATGCAGCCCTCGCACCATTTCGCCATAGTCTGCTTTACTATCCTGTCCTCGAGCGAATGGAAAGTTATCACCGACAACCTGCCTCCGGGAACAAGACATTCAAATGCGGACTGCAATCCTCTCTCCAATTCGCCCAGCTCGTCATTCACGGCAATGCGCAGTGCCTGAAACACCTTGCGCGCCGGATGACCCGAGCGCTTTGCCGCAGCGGGCACAGAATCGGATATTATCTCCGCAAGTTCAAAGGTTGTGCTTATGGGTTTCTTCTCTCTCACGGCGCAAATCGCTTTGGCTATTTTCACCGAGAATTTTTCCTCACCGTACTTGGTGAATATCTCCGCGAGCTGCTGCCACGACAGAGTATTGCACAAATCGGCGGCGGACGCTCCTTCCCTGCTCATTCTCATATCGAGCGGCGCGTCCTTGTGAAAAGAGAACCCGCGTTCCGCAGTATCGACCTGATGCGACGAGACGCCTATATCCATCAAAATTCCGTCAACGCCACAGATACCCAACCCATCGAGCACCTCGGCAATCGCACTGTATCTGGTATGTACCACTGTCACACGTCCGTCACCCGCGAATCTTTCACTGACCGCGGCAATCGCGTCGGGGTCGCGGTCAAGGCAAACAAGCCGACCGCTCTCACCGAGCCGCTGCAATATGGCGGCGCTGTGATTTCCTCCGCCCGCCGTGCAGTCAACGTATATTCCGCCGTCACGCACATCGAGCGAATTTATGGTCTCCTCAAACAGCACAGGAATATGATTGAATTTCAAAGCACTGTCCCTCACATTCTTATACCAATCTCAAGTTAAAAAAGTACAAAAAACCTTTGAGAAAAACACGGACGTTGATTATATGTTTTTCGGGAAGATTTTTTGTCCTACTTTTACCGCAGATCAGCACTAATCAGGCTATTCCAAGCTCGGCCATCATTCTCAGCGCTTCTTCTTCGGTGAGCTCATCGTCGGCCTGCTCGAGGGATTTTTCCTCCCAAAGCTCCAGCCATTCCACCATGCCCACCATATGCACTTTCTCGCTTATGCCTACAGACAAGCGCATTTCCTCGGGGACGAGCAAGCGTCCCTGACTGTCGACCTTGAGCTGTTCGGCCGCGCCGCTTATCTTGCGCCGCAGAGCCGTCATGCGAACGTCTCCCCTGCAGAGCTTGTCAAGCATTTTGAGAAACTCGACCTCGGGATAAAGTCTGATGCAGCGACCGTCCGTACTTTTGATGGCAAAAACCGTTGAACCGAGCGCTTCACGAAACTTAGCCGGTATGACTATACGTCCCTTGGGGTCAATGTTGTGAACTGCATTTCCGGTGAGAACCTTGTTTTTTAAAGGCGCTTCTTCCGTCACTGCTTCTGTCATTGACATAGCTCGAATTCAACCCCCTTTGCGCACCTCGCCGCGCGCACGCGCCGCAGGATTTCAACTTTTTTAACAGATTGCCTGCATATTCCTTTGATAAGCGGGCACAATAGTGGTATGATGTTGTTGGCGTTGGGGACACAAAATAAAACGGCGTTTACACGGAGAATTTCAAACAAACAGTCCTATAAAGGAGCAATAATTGTCTAAAATTCATTCCCTCGCGTTCCACATCAATCCACCGCGCTCCACTTGTGTTAAATATTATAAAATTTTCCTGCTGATAAGTCAATAGCTTATACCATATTTTATACAAGAATTTTTTATAATTTTCTACATATGTTTTGGTAAATAATATTAAACACGATTAAACGAGAACAACGTAAAAGATTTAATTTTCCACCGCAACAAAAACGCCCTCCCGGGTGCCTTTTCATACCAGAAATATGATGGGCTGCCCGAGGGGCGTTTTTTTGTTTTATTTTATTTTTTCATTTTCACGAGAACAGAGCGGATTAACAGGTTATTAAGAATAACTCTAACATTTGCCGGTTTCGTCAATCACCTTACCGCCGGATCCAACCATTCCGTAATAATTCCAATTGTAAGTAATCGCTCTTCGGCAATCGAAAGATACGAAACCATGCCTCATACCCTTTGATTGCCGCCCCTCCCTTGTCCACATGGCGGGGACAATATTCCGAGTGTGTGAGAACATTTATGACGCGGGCAGCGCGATAAAAAATTACATTAAAAACCACGCGCCAATGCCTTGATTAGAAAGATATCTCGAGGGTATTCTACCAAAATTTTGTGGATATGTCAACGCCAAGTTTTATAGGCCACAGCATTTGGTCTTTTGTAATAGAAAAAACATTAAAAGTTTGTCGAAAATGATTACTTGCTTCGTGTTCTACTAAACCCTTATTTAATCTTGCGGTCTCTTTCTCACTCTGCCTGCTGCTTCGCGTGTGAAGCAGCACCTCACCCTGCGCCAGGAAATGCAAAAAAATGCAGGGAACGGTTCGAGCCGCTCCCCGCATGGCAAATTTTGTTTTGTGTATGTAGATCTGTTGCTTTCCAAGTCACTGCTCGCCTGCATCGTCCTCGTCGCTTTCGGCCTGGCGTCTGTTTGCCCTGTTGCTTGCGGCTTTGGATTTCGCCAATGTACGGAGATTTTTTCTCGCCTGACGGATAGATTCGAGATTTTGATTCACGGCGTTTTCGGTGTCCAGCAGAACCCCGTCGGAATATCCAAAAGTTCCTCTGAGTATCTCGTTGGCCTGCTCCTCGGCAGCCGAACGCAGCTTCTCCGCCTTTTCCTTGGCCTCCTTGTAAATGGCCTCCTGATTGACCATCGCTCTGGCTCGCTCCTGCGCCTTGTTGAGGATATCCTGCGCCTCCTTGTTCGCCTCAGCTACAATAGTTGCGCGCTCGGCGACTATTGCCTTAGCCTTGCGGATTTCCTGGGGAAGATTTATTCTGATATCCTCGACTATTCTGTTGAGCTCCTCGCTGTCAACTATACATTTATCGGGAGAAAACGGAACGCCCTTGGCCTTGTCCATTACCGCGTCCAACTCACCCAGCAGTTCTTCTATACTTGTCATCTTTAATTTCTCCTTTAATTTTCGTCTTTTTCATCAACTTTCATCGTTGAATCTTGGCATACAAAGTCTTTGGCTTATCTCGCCGCATATGCATTCGGGCACAAAGTCCGAAATATCCCCGCCGAAGCAGGCTATGGATTTAACCATGCTGGACGAAAGATACATATACTGCGCGCTTGTTGTAAGGAACACCGTATCGGCATCCATATTCATCTTGCGGTTAGCCAGGGCCATCTGAAATTCATACTCAAAATCCGTCACAGCTCTGAGACCTCTTACTATCACCTGCGCATTTTTCTGTCTGGCATAATCCGCGAGAAGTCCGTCAAAGCATTCAACCTCAACATTTGATATGCCGCGGACCGCACGCCTTATCATGTCAAGACGTTCATCGGCCGTAAACGAGGGGTTCTTCTCGGGATTAACGAGCACCGCGACCGTCACCCTGTCAAACATGAGCGCCGCTCTTTGTATTATGTCCAAGTGGCCAAGGGTTATGGGGTCAAAGCTGCCGGGACAAATCGCCCTTCTCATTAGTCATCGCTCCCGTCGTGATTTTTGGGTATGCGATAAAACGTAACCTTGATTTTGCCGTAGCGGTACTTCCTGTCAACGCGAAAGCACCCCACGCTCTCGGGAAGTTCCTCCTCCAGCGGACATTCGCAGATTATCACACCGCGCGGTTTCATTACAGAAGCCACTGACGGCAGCACCGATTGCAATATTCCCTTTCTGTATGGAGGGTCGAGGAACGCGAAGTCGAATTCCTCTCTGCCCGCGCGCGGTGTAAGATATGTCTGGGCATCGCTCTGCACCACGGCCGCTGAATTGCTCATTCCGCAGCGCTTGAGATTTTCTCTGACAACGGCTGTCGACTCCGACGAGTTGTCCACAAACACCGCGCTGCCCGCGCCGCGGCTGAGGGCCTCAATGCCCATCTGTCCGCTTCCCGCGAACAGGTCGAGCATTCTGCGCCCCTCTATATCAAATTGAATCACACTGAAAATTGCTTCTTTTATTCTGTCGGTGGTGGGCCTGACGTCGTTGCCTTCCGGCGTTTTGAGACGATGTCCCCTTGCTGTGCCGGTGATTACTCTCATGGGCAGCAAATCCTTTCATATGCGATCCGAATACAAAATTTCGGACGTCGGAATGTTGATTATCCCGTTTATTATACAGCATAAATTATCCGCTGTAAAGTCTTTATAAACAATTATGTCGAATATCACAAAACTTCAGGCTTTTGGCGGGCCATTGTTCTTAAATATTCACACACCGGCAATTTTCTGTGATTTATAGATAATGCTCACGGCTTACTGATTATTGTTTAAATTCGGTCTTTAGCTTTCCCGCTTTGATGTTCTCGGCGGCTTTGCGATTCATTCCCTTGACTTGGCACAATTCCTCGACAGATGCGTTGTATACTGCCGATACGGTCTTGAAATGCCTGATAAGCTCCTTGGCACGCGCGGGTCCTATGCCCTCTATCTGCGTCAATGTGCTGTTTATTACGGATTTGCCGTGACTGGCGTGATGATAGGCTATTGCGAAGCGGTGTACCTCGTCCTGTATGGTGGAGACCAAAGTGAACGCGGCGCGGCTGCCGGTGAGCGATATCTCCCGTCCCCCTGCGGCAATGGCGCGCGTTTTATGCTTGCTGTCCTTCACCATGCCAAACAGGGCTATCGGCAGTCCCGACGCTTCTATTATCGGACGTATGGCATTGACATGACCCGTGCCGCCGTCCAGAAGTATCAGATCGGGCAGCCTGCCAAAGCCCGTCCCCTCGTCCTTATGCTCCTGATATTCCAGCAGCCGCCGCGTAATCACTTCTCGCATTGAGCCGTAGTCATCCTGTCCCTCGACGGTCTTTATCTTAAACCGGCGGTACGCGGATTTAAGGGGTCTGCCGTTTTCAAAGACAATCATGCCCGCTACATTGTCCTCACCCATAGTGTTGGATATGTCGTAAGATTCTATATATTCCGGGGGCGAATCCAGTCCGAGCAGCCGTCCAAGCTCGTCGACTGCTGCGGTTGTCTCTCCCACTCTGCCCTTGGCCTGAGCCAGATATTCTGCGGCGTTCTGGCGGCACATCTCAACAATCTTCTGCTGCTCGCCCTTTTGAGGCACTGTAATTTTGACCTTTCTGCCACGTTTCTCACTCAGGAACTGTTCCAGCAGCCCGCTTTCATCGACCTCACCGTCCACCGTGACGCGCGGCGGAACATCGCGCATGGCGTAGTATTGCTTGATAAATTCCGAACGGCACATGGGCAGCTCACCCATTATATCATCTATCAGGAATTGTTCACGGTCGTATAGTCTGCCCCCCTGAAAGCGGAACACCTCAACACAGGTGCCTCCCGCTCCCTGCGCCAGCGCTATAACATCCTGCTCCTCTACAGAATTCATTATAACCTTTTGCTTCTCGGTCACCTTCTGCAGCGCCCTGATTCGGTCGCGAAGACGCGCCGCTTTTTCGAATTCAAGCCGCTCGGCGCAATCGTTCATGCGCTCGGTGAGACGGGCCACGGAGGTGTTCGTACCGCCGCGCAGAAAGTCCTTGGCTTCGGATATGGCTTCGTCGTATATCTCCTTTTTCAGCCGCCCCCGACAGGGCGCAAGACACAACCCTATAGAATAATTCAGGCAGGGACGTCCCTTGCCTATATCGCGCGGGAAACTGCGGCGGCAGGTGGGGATTTTGAATATCTTGCAGGCCTCGTCCACCGACTGGCGCACAGTATAGCTGCTTGTGTAAGGGCCGAGATACGTCGCGCCGTCATCGTCCGCCTTCTTTGCCTCGACAATTCGGGGATACGGCTCGTTGGTTATCTTTATATAGTGATATCCCTTGTCGTCCTTGAGAAGTATATTATATTTTGGCTTGTGCTGCTTTATCAGACTGCACTCGAGGACAAGCGCTTCATACTCGGTGTCGGTGATGATGTATTCAAAATGGTCCACATTTTCCACCATGCGGCGCACCTTTTCGGTGTGTCCCTCCTGAGAGCCGAAATACTGACTGACGCGGTTTTTGAGCGCCTTTGCCTTACCGATGTAGATTATTCTGTCCCGGCTGTCGCGCATTATATACACGCCCGGCAACAACGGCAGTTTCATTGACTTTTCTCTAAGCTCCCTGAGTTTCGGATTTTCGTTGTATATAACCATCGCTGTAATTTAATAATCAATAATTAATGATTATTTACCTTTCTCTTGACAAATTCAATTTTAGGATTTATTATAGTTGTATAAATTATACAACTAATTTATCCGGGGTGAAATACTGAAAATTATGGAAAACAATAAAAATTCTCGACTGGAAAACTGTATGTCGGTTCTCGGATTCTCCGATTTGGAGCGAAAAATATATCTGATTCTTCTGCGCGGCGGCACAATGTCCGCCTATCAGATAGCCAAAAAAATCGAAGTCTCCCGCCCGTCCATTTACAACGCCTTGGAGCATATGGTAAACAAAGGCATGGCGGAGGTAATACCCAATGACACCGCTCTGTACGCTGTTCAAAAGCCCGAAGTTCTCTTGAACAAGCTGCGCGCCGACTTCAACCGAAGCGCCGACACGGCGGAACAATTGCTCAAGGATTACGAGCCGCCCGATTACGGGGAGCAATACGCAAATCTGAATGGCTTTGAGATAATATTGCAGCGCGTCAGAGAGATGATACGAAACTGCCAATCCGAAATTTACATCAACACGGATATGCCGCTGAACGTACTTTCAAACGAATTGGGCGCGCTCTCCAAAAGGGATATCCGCGCGATTGTGTATTCCTTCTACGAAGTAGGCTGCGCGGATGTGTGCGAACTGTACTCTCACAATCGCCCCATTGACCGCCACGAGCCGTCGCGGATAATGATAGTGTCGGACGGTGAAATCGCGCTCACGGCGGGACCGGACAGCGAAGGCGTGTGGAGGGGAACCGTTTCCGGCAACCGCCTGTTTGTAAAAATAATTTCCGAGCATATTCACAATGACATCTACCTGCTCAAACTGCGAAACAAGTTCGGCGGGGAAATTTACGACGATCTTCACATCTTCTCAAAGTACGAAAATCGAAACAGACAATAAATCATTCAGCACTAATTAATTCTTAAAAAATCGGAGGGGTCATTATGAGCAAAATTCTTGTATCGGGTCTGGTAAATTTCGAGACTACTTGCGCAGTGCGCGGTTTTCCGATAGAATACTCGCCCATAGACTACAATTTTTTCGGCGTAAAGACCGACGTTTCGGGCGTGGGCTTTAATGTGGCAAAGGCGCTGGCAGTCTTGGGAAATTCGGCGGATATCGCCACCATGCTCGGCCGCGACACGGCGGGCGACATCGCCGCAGACCGTCTGGCATCGCTCGGCATAGGCAGCACGCATATTGCACGCTGCCTGCAAGAGACGCCCGCGTCAACTGTGCTTTACGACAAAAGTGCAAGGCGCAAAATATACTGCGACCTAAAGGATATTCAGGAATTGTCATACAATTTTGACTGTGTTGACGTGTCACAGTATGATGCCGTTGCTGCCTGCAATATCAATTTCAGCCGCCCGCTGCTGCACAAGGCGAAGGCTGAGGGCGTGCTTGTCGCCACCGACGTCCACACCCTCAGCGACATAAACGACGGCTACAACCGGGAGTTCATGGAGTGCGCGGATCTGCTCTTCCTCAGCGACGAGGCAATTGCCTGTGAGCCTGAAGATTTTATTCGGGAAATAGCCCGAAAATACTGCAACAAGGTAATCGTGCTCGGACGGGGAGGCAACGGTGCGCTAATGTATGTGCGCGACGACGATAAGTTCTACAGCCAAAGCGCCGCAAAAGTCGGCACGCCGATCAACACCGTGGGCGCCGGCGACGCGCTTTTCAGCTGCTTTGTCTCGATGTGGTGTGAGGGACTGCCGCCTGTGGAATGCCTCAGACGCGCCCAGATTTTCGCCGCCGCCAAGATAACGTGCAACGGTGCCGCAAACGGCTTCATCACAAGAGAAGAAATTGAAAAACTAATTCTGAATCCGTAATTTGCTAACCGTCCCGAATTGACTTGTCCCTGCGGCATTGCGACGGAGTTTGATTGAAATGCTTTTTAAAGGTGCGGTTGAAGTAGGATATATTGTTAAATCCCACGTCGTAGGCTATCTCTATTACAGGTCTGTCAGAAAAGCGGAGCATTGACATGGCGCGGGACAATCTGAATTCTATCACGTAATCTATGCACGACATTCCGGTGACACTTCGGAAAAGGCGCGATAATCCGGTTTCACTCATACTGACCAGATTGGCGAGCTTGGCGAGAGTTATGTTTTCGCGGTAATTCTCAGATATATAATCCACAACTTTCCGCACGGTCTTGACGTCACTGTCCTCCGACGGCCTGTCATATATCTCCAAAAGACCGTAATCCAAAAGTTTAAATATCAAGTTGTTTATCAGGCTCTTCAGTTGAAGTTCAAAAAATCTGCGGGCATCGGAATAAGTATCGAACATATCCTCCACTATTTTGCGGAGTTCTTCGTAATGCCCGTTCTCAGTTGTTATCAAACAGCAGTCGCTGCAGCTTCCGTTAATCATAGGGGAAAAATATTTTGAAGAACAGATATCAACCGAGCTGTTATTTATCATATTCAGCGATATCAGGTAGGTGCTGGCTATGAAATAATGCTCCTTCTCCACAGTGCGGAATGAGTGAAGCACCCACGGCATCATAACCAGTATATCGCCAAACTTAAGATCTACATCCCTGCCCGATACCGTATATCTGCAATTTCCGCAGTCAACATACACCACTTCTATTTCTTCGTGGCAGTGCAAAGGGTACGACGAATACAGATACGGCATATAAGTGCCGTATATAGCGAAAGGAAGCAGAACGTCTCCGTGCTGTTTTTTCTCAACATATTGAGATATATCTCTTTCTTCGGAATGCATATATTCACCCGCCTTAAACAAGTATGAGAAATCAGAATAGTGTAATTATTTTTATATTTTTATAAAAATACATATCAATAATGCAAAATAGTGCAATAATTTATACAAATACTGCTTGATTAACCCGCATAATAAAATTATAATATCATCGAAGCGTCAAGTCAATAGGTCGGAAATTTTTTCCATATCGTTAAAATTCAATCCGACATTTGCGATTTACAGCTCACCCCTTATTATGATGCTCAAATGGGAGTGTTTTACCGTGAATAACTCTGAAACTCAGAAAAAAATCACGTCGTCGGATCCCGATGACGTGATGCATTCCTCGATATTTAAATTGGCTTGGCCGATATTCGTGCAGTCGCTGCTCTCGATGTTTTTGGGATACGCGGATACGCTCATGCTCAGCGGCTACAACCAGACCGCAGTGGGCGCGATAGGCAACGCCAATCAGATACTCAGTTTTCTCACCCTGGCCTTTACCATAATATCCAGCGCCAGCGGGGTTGTGGTGGCTCAATACCTGGGCGCAAAACAGAAAGATAAGATAAACCAGATATATACGGTCTGCATAGCCTTCAACCTCGTGTTGAGCCTGGCTATAAGCGTGTTGGTGTTCCTGGGCAGCCGCGCTCTTTTGTCGCTGCTTCACACACCCGAAGAAATGATGAGCGACGCTAGCAATTATATGAGGATAGTGGGCGGCTTTGTATTCACCCAGGCGGTGCTCGACACGCTTTTCAGAATATTCCAAAGCAACGGCAAAACGGTGATTGGAATGGTCATATCTCTTGGCATAAACATTATCAATGTGGGCGGCAATTATCTTTTTCTCTATGGTCCGCTCAAGACTCTGGGACTGGGTTCTTCGGGCGTTGCGGTGTCTACCACTGTCAGTCGTGTGCTGGGGCTTGTTATAGCTTTTGTGTTCTTCAGTGTGTTTATAGACGGAAAGATATCAATTCGCTATCTCGTGCCATTTCCAAGAGATATACTCAAGACGCTGCTGCGCTTGGGCATACCCACGGCGGGAGAGAGTATATCATACAATATATCGCAGCTCTTTGTCACAGGGTTTGTAAATACTCTCGGCATAGTTGCTATAAACACCAAGATATACGCAGGAATTCTCAGCAACTTTGCCTATCTGTATTCAATATCAGTCGCAATGGCAACGACGATAATTGTAGGTCATGCCGTGGGCGCGGGGGACTACGACTTCGCCTACAGACGGGTGAATAAGACCATGCGCAGCGCCCTGATAGTGTCGGTTGCAATAGCCTGCCTAAATTGGCTGATAAGCCCGATTACCTTTGGGCTTTTCACAAGCAGTCCCGGCATTCTCGATCTCAAGCCACAGATAATGGAGCTGGGACAGCAGATCATGATTATCGCAATATTCCTCGAAATGGGCAGAACCAGCAATCTTGTCATCATCAACAGTCTCAAAGCGTCGGGCGATGTCAAATTCCCAACCTATCTCGGGATAGTGTCAATGTGGGGCTGCTCTGTCGTGTGCGGCTACATTCTCGGAATCGTGTGCGGATTGGGTCTGCCGGGCATATGGGCAGCAATGGCTGCAGATGAAATAATTCGCGGGATAGTGGTCGCGATAAGATGGCGTCGCGGCACATGGCGCGGAAAACGCGTTGTTTCAGGAGAATAAACGTATTTCAGACTTTACGGCTTGCTTTTTTGGATCAAACCTCACCATAAAACAAAGCGCGGACTTTGCCTCCCTACGATCGGGTAAAGTCCGCGCTTTGTTCCTGTTATTTGGAAAATTGATTTTTTAATTACGAATTTTGGATCGAACTCAGCTTCCATTTTCCGTCAGATTTTACGAAATCCACGCTGCTGCGGGTTATTCCGTATTTCTTGCGGCACTCGGCGGTATGTGTAGAGCTTATCTGAACGGTTGAGCCGCCGTTCATTACGTAGCGCTTATTTGACGATATTGTTCTGCCGCCCGCTCCATCTACAAAATACAGATTGCCGTTGCTGGTGACAAAATACACATCAGCCTCTTGCAAAAACTTATCCGCCTCGCCGCTGCCCATGTGCTTGCGGGCGAATCGGCTCAGTTTACTGTATGTGCCAAATCTGCTGTCGGTTATCTTACACCAAATCGAACCACCCTTATCGACGCACACCAATTCGCCCTCCTCGTCGGTCTCCACCTCTATGCCTCCAAACGCGCTGTCCTCTCCGAAATCCAGCACCGTAACCTTGTGCTCATCTTCGTCGGATAAATAAAGCTGCACCGTGCGCTTAGGCTCCTTTTCGGGTTCTTCTAAATCATCTGCCGAAGTCTGCCCGGCAGATGACTTGGCGTGCTCAGAATCCACCGACTTCGTCGCGCCGCCACCGCAGCTGCACATCAGTGACACCGCGAACACGGCTGACATCACAGCCAGGGTAATGTTTTTCTTTTTATTCGTTTTCTTATCTTTTTCCATGTCGTTTCTCCTATGCCCGCCTCAATCGGGTCTTTTAAGCACACGCTGATTGTACTCAGCCGTCAATCACACACCGCAAAAATTTGCGGTCCATCATTATGGTTCTTGACGGAAATCAATTTTAAATAACAGCATAAGGCAACGTAAAAAGTTGGAATGACAGCTTCGCTCGCTTGACTTCGGTTCCTCAAAATTGATCTCCTCCATAAACAGTGCCGTACCTCTACACATAGATATCGGCTACTCGTTTAATAACAGTATATACCAAATATTTTTTGATTAAAGTCTTATTTCAAATGTGTAACCATTTGTAAAAAATATGATAACAAAAAATCAGAGACGCTCCACAAATATCTTTGCAAACGTCTCTGACTTATGGCAACCAAAGTAGATAATCACGCAAGCGCCGCACCAAGCGCTTTGCACGCCGACGCGGCGTTATCGTCGGGTGCGTTGTTGGCAATAACGCTGTCGGCCGAGAAAACCGCACCGTCGCCACGACAAGTTTCCTCCCAAGTGCGCATCCATTCGCCGTCGCCCCAGTCGTAGGAACCGAAAAGACCTATCTTCTTGTCTCTTAGTTTTGCTTCACATTCGTTGAACACAGGCTCGAACTCACTGTCCTCAAGCTGCTCCGCCCCCATTGCCGGACAGCCGAAGGCTACAGCGTCAAATTCGTCAATCCTCGACGCGCTGAATTCCGAAACGGGAAACACCGTTACATCAGCGCCCGCACTTCTTGCGCCCTCGGCCACAAATTCAGCCATAGCCTCGGTATTGCCCGTGCCGCTCCAATAAACAACCGCAATCTTACTCATTGTAAAAACCTCATTTCAAAAAATTTAAATATAATCAACGCACAGTGTCTGAAGTGCGCCGCACAAAATCATACCATAACGGTGAGATCGCGCACACTTCTGCCATTGCTCCACATTCTGGCGTATGACCTGCTGCATTCCTTGTACCGTGCAAAAGTTCGCTCCGCCTCGGGTCGGTCGCAATACACCTTCCAGCAGCCTTCACACTTGCAGTTTCTGCCGCCGTTGCAGATAAATCCTTTGACATCGCCCACCGGATAGCCGAGAAACACACCTATCTCGTGCGGAAATGTTCTGCTTTCACGCAACCTTGTGCGAAGGCTGTCGATGGCGCTGTCTATGTCGTACTTTGGATATCCGCAGTCGGCAAGAAGCTCGCGAACCTCGTTGTTTTGAAGGTCATTTTTCAGCCTGGCGCGGCGGTAGACATAAATCAGAGCGGTATGCTCGCGCTGTCTCAGCACTGTTATGGAGACGCCTTTGCCGCCCAGAATACCGTTCCAGCGCGCAAGCTGACTGTACAGCTCGGTCTCGGACGAAAACGGATAGTTGAAGAGATTGGCCGTCTTTATTGACGCGAGGGTGGGCGAGCAACATTCTATCAGATATTCCTCAAGCATAATAAATCTCCCCTTTGCGTTAAAACATAAAAGTCACACAGTTCCAAACTGCTCAGCAAGCACCGCGCTCAGGGCGCTCGCACTGCTTGTATGTACTCTCGCAATTGGGATATTGCCCCGCTTTGCCTCCTGCGACGCGCTTATAACCATCTTGTGGGATACTGTGTTTGTGAAAAGTATCAGGAGATCCGGCGTGCCTATTTTTTTTCTGAGCGAGCCGTTTTGCTTTGGAAATACCTTCACTTTACAGCCGTATTTTTTGCATATGCTCCGATATTCGCACACCATACATTCATTGCCGCCGACTATTACAACACTCATTTATTATGTCCTTTCCTGTCGATATATTCCCGCGCGGTTATTTGGAAAATATATCAGTTAATTCCAATACGCGCCCGTTCAGTATATTAGTTAAAACTAACTTATGTTCAAAAAAAATAGAATATTCTATAGTTTTTATTTGGTAGAACATTCGTGTCGTTAGTTTCCGCTAACTAACGGATTAAATATTACAGCAAAACGCCGAATTTGTCAAGAGGGATGCAACAATAAATTTAAAATAAATTGTTAAATCTGTTATCCTTGACCCTGTTCTATACAAAAAACACGCACGATTTATGACGTTATTCTCCATAATTTTCATTAACTGCCTTGTTTTCCACGCACGCCAGTGATAGAATTATACAAAAGCCCGTATCCTCAACCTTAAATTCCATCTTACGGAGATGATTTCTTGAAAATACTGCATACTTCGGACTGGCATCTCGGCAAATTCGTGTCGGTGCAGTCCATGATCGACGACCAACGGTATTTTATCGAAAACGTATTTTTAAAAGCGCTCGACGATTACCGCCCCGACGTCATCGTGCTGGCGGGCGATATCTACGACCGCAGCATTGCGCCGATTACCGCGATATCGCTCTTTGAGCAGACGCTGTACGAGGTGGCGCGGCGGCGTATCCCGATGATAGCCATATCCGGCAATCACGACGGCGCCGAGCGCATAATTCCTGCGGCAAGGCTCATGCGCAGCGTCGGAATCTATCTGGCAAATTCGATGGACGATTTCTTTGACCCGATCGACATAACCGCGCAGGACGGCAGCCGCGCTCGATTCTTCCCATTGCCATACTTCGACATATCTCAGGCAAAGCACTTGACGGGACGCGATGATTTGAAAAACATGAGCGAGGCATATACCGCGCTGTTTGAACGGGGACGAAACAATCTCTCACCCGACTGCCCGAACATTCTTATAACCCACTGCACGGTCACAGGCTCGGTAACTTGCGACAGTGAAAGCCGCATTTTTGTGGGCGGCACGCAGCAGGTTTCGTCCGATCTTTTTGACGACTTCGGCTTTACCTGCCTGGGACACATACACTCTCCCCAAAAGGCCGGCGGCAGGTCAATGTACAGTGGCTCTCCGCTGCGCTATTCCTTCGACGCAAACGAACGCGACAAATCCATGCTGCTCATCGACACGGACAACGGTATGTCGATTGAAGAAATTTCCATAGTTCCCCGCCGCCAAATGCGCACGATCACAGGGACATTTGACGAGCTGCTGAACGTGCAAAACTGTTGCTCCGAAGATTACATATTCGCCGCCGTCACCGACGACCGCCTGATTTATGAGCCGATGTCGCGCCTGCGGGAGAAATACCCCAATATTCTCGGGCTGAGTCAGGCGTATCTCAGCCAAAACTCCAACGGCGAATCCGACCGCGACGAGCTTCGCGTGAAGATGGCCAATCACACTATTTCCGACGATGAAATAATGATTTCATTCATGCGCGATATGTGCAAAGTCGAACCTTCACAGGAAGATATTGAGCTGTTTAACCGAATAAACCAGGCAATTGGAGATGATGATATTTGAAGCCCATTTACTTAAAAATGACCGCCTTTGGCTCCTACTGCGGCACCGCAGAGGTGGATTTTACCAGGCTTTACGACAACGGAATATTCCTGATAACCGGCAAGACAGGAGGCGGCAAGACTACCATTCTTGACGCCATGTGCGTAGCGCTCTACGGCAAAGCTACAGGCAGCGAGCGCGCCAAGGAGTGGAAGCAGCTCAGGTGTAACAGCGCGCCGGCCAGTGTGGATACCGAAATAGAATACATATTCTCAATAGGTCAAATAAAATATAAATTCTACCGCCGCTGGCATCTGCCCAATTCCAAGAAAGGCGATCCGCAGCTAAAGGACGCGGAGAGCGCCTGTTATCTCTGCCGCGACGGTTCGGAAAATTGGGAACTGATGGCCTCGCGCAGTTCAAAGGCGGTCAATGACGCCGCCGAGAACATTCTGAAGCTGACCCACGCACAGTTTATCAAGGTGATAATGCTGCCGCAGGGCGAATTTCGCGAGTTGCTCACCGCCTCCAGCGACGAAAAAGAGTCCATATTCAAAAAGCTGTTTGATACCGAGCATTGGGAACACATAACCGACCGCATTTCAGAGGAATACCGCGATATAGAAAAACAGTGTAACGACCACAAAAAGCGAAAAGGCAACGCACTGGAAGGAGTGGAGTGCGAGAACGTCGAGGATTTGCAGTCAAAAATCGCTCAGTGCAAACTCGTCTTGAACGAACTGCAAGTTCAGGCGGAAGAAAACCGCAGAAGGGCAGAGCAGACCGCCGCACAGTTAAAATCCGCCGAGGGAACGGCTACTCTCTTTGCCGAGCTTGATTCACAGCGGCATACGTTGGAAAAGCTGACCGCCGAATCCGCACAATTTTCAGACGTGGAGGCAAAGTTGCGGCAAAGCCGAAAGCTCAGGGGGGTTCTGCCCCAATTCAACCTGATGAAGGCCGCTGAAAGTTCTGCGGCTGAATGTGAAAAAAGACTAAACTCATCAGAGGCGGCTAAATGCGCAGCCGTCGCCGAGCTGGAGAGTGCGGAGAGAAATTGCAATCGTGTCCCGGAGCTTGAGGAAAAAAAGAACGCATTGCTCTCGTCAGTTTCAGCATTGAGCGAACTCGCCGAGAGCCGCGCCAAGTACGTAGCCGCCACACAAAAAGCTGCATCCGTTGAAATCGATCTCAAATCCAAGGAACAGAAGATGGCAACGCTTGTCAAACAAAAATCCGAAATCGAGGAGAGCATTGCGAAAGGTACCAAATTTCTGGAACAGTGCAACTCCGCAGGCCGCGAGCTCGCACAAGCCAATGAAATTCTCCATCGATTGGAACAGCAGTTTAACTTCACTAAAGAATTCGAGGAGAATGCAGTCAATCTGTCCTCGCTTGAAGGGCAAATAGCAGCGTCAGAGAGCGAAATAAAAAGACTTGAACGCGATTGTGAAACCCTCCGTGCCGTCGTATCCGCCGTGGAACAGGCCATTATGAGCGACAAGGCTTACTCGCTCTCGGTCAATCTCACCGATGGCACGCCATGTCCCGTGTGCGGATCAATTCATCACCCGAAGCCCGCACAGCCCGCACACTCCACTCCCTCAACCGCCGATCTAGATAAATGCAAAAAGGATGCCGACGAATGCGCGAAGAAATTGGAAAATAAGCGGACAAATTATGCCTCGCTCAACACGCAGCGCGATATACTCCGTCAGTCCGCCGAACAACTCATGCAAAAGTCGGGCGGCGGCTTTGACAAATCGTCCGCTCAAATAAAAATCGAGTTTGACGAGACAAAAAAGCGGGTAGATCAACTAAAAGAACTATCGGACAAAACTGACAGAGCACAGAATAAATTAAACTTTCTCAACAATAAACTCACCGCTAATGTTCATGACATCGAAAACGCAAACATCAACATAAACAATTTTAAAATTCAGCTCGCAACCTCTCGGCAAACCTTGGATTCACTCACCGATAGATTAAAAGCCCGGGGTATCGGCAGCTTTGATGAGCTTGACAAAAGGCTCGGTCAGATGCGCGCCGACATAGATTCCGCCGACAGGGCAATCAGAGAGCTGAATGACGCCCATTCCGCCGCTTTATCAAAATACAGCGGCGCACAGGCGGCATTAACTGTCGCGAGAGACAACCTCACTGCGGCAGTCAATGAGCGATACATGAGGAAAAATGAATTCCGGCAAAGGTGTTCGGAGCTTGGAGTTGCCGAAAATACAGACATAGAGAGTGGCGTGATTTCAGAGGAAACTGAAGCGAAATTTGAGCGCGATCTGTCCGAGCACAAACAGAAACTCGACTTCGCTCAAAGGCGGACAGCCGAGATTTCGGACAGTCTGAAAGGAAAGGAAATGCCAAACCTCGGCGAGCTTCGCTCCGTAAACGAAGCGACAATTGAGGCAGGCAAGGAAATTGCGCACCGCTGCGGTGACGTCACATCTCGCCTCAAATTTCTTGAAGATACCGCCGCCGTCGTGCAGCGCGAAGAGACGGCTCTGGCGGAGCTTATGCCAAAATACAACACCGCCTACCGAATGAGTCAGTTTCTTTCCGGTGCAAACGAATCCCGCACACCTATACATCAATATGTGATAGGGATAAAAATGGACGAGGTTATAACAACCGCCAATCTCTACATGGCAAAGCTCACAAAAGGACAGTACGCCATGAAACGCAAGGAATCCACGGGCGGAAGATTAAGACATCAGGGACTTGACATTGAGATAATCGACAGCGTGGCGGGGCGTGAACGGGCGGTGTCCACCCTCTCGGGCGGCGAACTCTTTCTCGCGTCACTCTCGCTGGCATTTGGATTGTCGGACGTGGTGCAGAGCTTCGCGGGCGGAATACATCTGGATTCGCTGTTTATAGACGAAGGGTTCGGCTCGCTCGACAGCGAAACTCTTGATACCGCAATGGACGCGATAACACAGGTCAGGGAAAATAAACTTCTAGGCATAATTTCCCATGTGAGTGAGCTTAAGGAAAGAATTCCCTACGGCATCGAGGTAATCAAATCCCACGACGGGTCATCTCTTAAAATGAGAGTGTAGGAGCTATAACAAACGGAATTTTACAATTTGTCAATCGGCCTTCTACAAGTTGTCAAATAATTTTTCAAATATAAAAGGCAGGCATATGCGGCGATTAAAAACCACCGCATATGCCTGCCGTATTATTCCGCGATTTTAAAAAATTTAAAAATTAAAATTATCTTCTGTTGCCCAGCAGCTTGACCAAAACCGCCTTCTGTGCGTGCAGTCTGTTCTCGGCTTCCTCGAAGATTTCATTTGCATGAGCCTCGAGCATGGCGGCGGTGATTTCCTCGCCGCGGTGCGCGGGCAGACAGTGGAGCACCATCGCGTCGCTTTTGGCGTACTTCATAACCTCGTCGTTGATCTGGAAGCCCGCGAAAACCGCTCTGCGCTGTACCGCTTCTTCTTCCTGACCCATCGAAGCCCACACGTCTGTGATCACCACATCGGCCGCACGCGCCGCCCCTCTGGGGTCGCGGTACATTTCAAAGCCGCCCACCTGCGCCGCGAATTCGATAACCGACTTATCCGGTTCATAACCCTCGGGACAGGCAACAGCGACCTTCATGCCGCACTTGAGCGCGCCGACTATAAGCGAATTCATCATGTTGTTGCCGTCACCGATAAAGCACAGCTTCAGGCTGTCCAGACGTCCCTTTACCTCGCGGATTGTCATGAGGTCAGCGAGAACCTGGCATGGGTGTGACATATCTGTGAGGCCATTAATTATCGGTATCGTGCCGTATCTTGCAAGATCCTCGACCTCGCGCTGCTCAAAGGTGCGGATCATAATGCCGTCAAGGTAGCGCGAGAGCACGCGCGCGGTATCCTCCACAGGTTCACCGCGTCCAATCTGCAAGTCGTGGGACGAGAGGAAAAGCGCCTGTCCGCCGAGCTGATACATACCCACCTCGAATGAAACGCGCGTGCGTGTGGACGACTTCTGGAATATCATGCCGAGCGTCTTGCCCTCGAGAAGTCTGTGGCTTATGCCGTGCTTCTGCTCATATTTGAGCTGATCGGCAAGATTGAGTATATCGTTGATTTCACCTGATGAAAGGTCAATCATTTTGAGCAAATGGTTCATTTAAAATAACCTCCAATAAATAATTATTAAAAATAAATCCGTGAAGATAATTATAGCACATATTGACAGGAAAATATTGAATATTATATGAAATTCTCGCGATGATGTTTTTCAATTATCGCCGCGTCCTGCGCGGCCTTATCCTACTGACGAAAACACATCGCCCAAGCTCTCGTTTATCACCAAATCCGCTCTATTGTCGTATGGTGTGGAGTCGCGATTGATGAGCACCAGATTTTTTCCTCGAAAATACTCTATCAGACCGCTTGCAGGGTACACAGTCAGCGAAGTCCCCGCGACTATCAGCATATCGGCTGCGGCGATCGCCCTGACCGCTCCTTCAACCACACTGTTATTCAACGGCTCCTCATAGAGCACCACATCTGGCTTGACAACTCCGCCACATTCGCACCTCGGAATTCCCTCGCCGCAGAATACAAACTCCGCGTCGTGGAATTTGCCGCATTTCATACAGTAATTCCTGAGCACGCTGCCGTGAAGCTCAAACACATTCTTTGAGCCTGCTTTTTGGTGAAGTCCATCTATATTCTGAGTGACGACCGCTTTTAGCTTGCCTGAGCGCTCCAACTCAGCCAATTTAAAATGCGTGATATTAGGCTCGAATTTGAGAGAATTGAGTTTGTCCCTGTAAAATCTGTAGAATTCTTCTGTCTTGCTGTCGAAAAATGTTCGGCTGAGAATTGTCTCGGGCGGATAATCGTATTTCTGATTGTAAAGCCCGTCCTTGCTGCGAAAATCGGGTATTCCGCTCTCAGTGGAAACGCCCGCCCCGCCAAAAAACACAACATTCTCGCTCTCATCGAGAATCTGATTAAATTTAAGTATTTTTTCCTCTTTATTCAACTAAATACACCGCCTTTTCACTTGAATTGTCATCAAAATTTTAAATAATCATGCAATTCAAATACAATCAAAGCCCTAACAATACAGCAGCACGGCTTGCTGTATTTCAAGCAGGCAGGCTTTAAAGCTGTATCCAACGAAATATCCATGATCCGCGTCAAGTGATGAAGGTGGAAGAATTATGCTCTGACCGCCAAGCAGATTTATTCCGCGCTCAAAGGTAACACGTGTCCGTATGCTTGATTCAGGGAGGAAAAGAGCTATTGTTTGGTCACTCAACAGCTTTCTGTATTTCAACCTTCGGAGCCTATCCGCAATACGAAAAATTTCATATGCGTCATCAATTTTTAAATCGCTCAAACGTATCAGATTTTTCACCTTTCTCATCATTTCCACCGTCCCTCATTAATTATTATGGTGTATGACAATCAAAAATATCTGGTGGTTCTTCTACACTGTCGGGGATATTTTCCATGATATCCTTTATGAATTTTGCCCGCTCCAACATTTACATCGAATCCGCATGGGAAGCTGCGTATATTCCGGGGTAGAGGCACGCGTCAAAGCGAAAGACCCTTTGCCTCGTCACAGCCCAGCATGATATTCAGGCATTGTATAGCCGCGCCCGAGGCGCCCTTGCCGAGATTGTCAAACTGCGCCGAGATCACCACCCGTTCGTCGTTGCCCGTGACGTAAATTTTCAGACCGTCCCAGCCGCTGAGTGAATTGCCCGCAAGCATTCCACCGTATAAATCCGCGCCTCCGCTGCGGTCAACCGTGACGAATTTCCCGCCGCCGTAATACTCGGCAAAATACTCCGTGAGCGCCTGCGGATTTTTGTGCGACGTCAGATATTCGGTGTAAACAGGCACCGAAACCACCATGCCGCTGTAGTAATCCGCCACTATCGGGGAAAAGAGCGGCTCTTTGGCAAGACCTGTGACCGCCTTCATCTCCTTTAAATGCTTGTGCTGCTGGGTGAGGGCGTATTCGCGCGGCGCGTCAATGTCGCTGTGCCTGCCATCCGCCTCGTATTCCGCTATCATCTTCTTACCGCCGCCGCTGTAGCCCGTGAGCGAAAATGCGGCAATAGGGTAATCCCTTGGCAGTATGCCGCCAGCCACAAGCGGATAGACCACCGAAATAAAGCCCGTGGCGTGACAGCCGGGGACGGCGACACGCTTTCCCTCCGCAATTGAGGCTCTGTGCCGCTCCGACAGCTCGGGAAATCCGTAAGCCCAGCCGCTTTCGGTTCGGTGTGCGGTCGAGGTGTCGATAATTCGCACACTGTCATTTCTGACAAGGCTCACCGATTCACGCGCCGCCGCGTCGGGGAGACACAAAAACGTGACGTCCGATTCGTTGATGAGACGCGCCCTTTCGGCGGCGTCCTTCCTCAGCTCAGACGAAATACAGAGCAGTTCAATGTCGTCTCTGCCCTCAAAGCGCTCATATATTCTGAGACCCGTTGTGCCCTCGCTGCCGTCGATAAAAATCTTTGTCTTTTTGCTTGACATTACAATCAATTCCTGTCCGTAAATTTTTATTCAATTTTTCGATCAACTCAGTATATCTTTGAGAATCGCCATACCCGCGTCAATCTGCTCACAGGTTATGGTGAGCGGGGGCAAACATCTGAGCTTTGTCTTGGCTGTGAGCACCAGCAGTCCCCTGTCTAGCGCAAGCTTCAGCACATCTGCCGCGCCTATCCCGTCAAGCTCCGCTCCCAGCATAAGTCCTATGCCACTCACGCTCTTTACCCTCGGCAGAGCTTCTAGCGACCTGCGGAAATACTCCGACTTATGTGCGATCTCCGCCATGAATTTTTCATCTGAAAGACGTTTCAGCACCACCAATCCGCCAGCGCACACCACGGGATTGCCGCCGAAGGTGGAGCCATGCGTACCGGGGGTAAGTACATTTGCATATTCGCCGCGCGTGAGACACACGCCTATCGGAAGACCGCCGCCCAAGCCCTTAGCCAGCGTTACGATATCGGGCTTTACGCCGAAATGTTCGGCGGCGAGCAGTCTGCCTGTTCTACCTACGCCCGTCTGCACCTCGTCTGAAATCGTGGTGAGGTCGTGCTTCCGAGCAAGGGCGAATATTTCATCGACAAAATCCTGATTGAGCGGAATAACGCCGCCCTCGCCCTGTATGAATTCAAACATTATCGCGCACACCTTGTCGTCTATCGCCTCGCGCAAAGCCTGAATGTTATTTGCCTCCACATACTTGAACCCTGGCGTGAAGGGAAAGAAATAGTTGTGGAAGCTGTCCTGCCCTGTGGCGGAGAGGGTGGTCACTGTCCTGCCGTGGAATGAATTGACCAGCGTGATAATTGTGGTGCGGTTTTGATCCCCGTATTTATCAAAGGAACGCTTGCGGGCGATCTTGATGGCGCACTCATTGGCCTCCGCGCCACTGTTGCCGAAAAACAACTTATCCGTGTCGGTCATGGCGGTGAGTTTGGCAGCAAATTCCGCAGTCGTCGAATTGTAGTAATAATTCGAGGTGTGTTGAAGCCTGTGTGCCTGCGCGCTCACTGCGTCCGCCCAAGCGCTGTCCGCATATCCGAGGGAATTTGTGCCTATACCGCTTCCGAAATCTATGTACCGTCTGCCGTCCGCGTCAATGCCCGCGGCGCCGCTGCCGCTCTCCAGAGCCAAATCCAGACGTCCGTAGCTGCGCACGACGGCAGAGTTGTATTTCTCTATAATCTCACTTGAATTCAAAGTAACCACTCCAGTATTTTTACAGTTTCAACCGATAAAATCTCGCAATTTACTATGCATTTTACCATATATCTTCATTGGAACACGGAATGAATCTTTTTCCATGCCATAGCAGTAATACGACCGCACGGGCAAAAGGGCAGTCGTATTACTATCTTTATTTTTAATTTATTCGTGTCGTTCATCAAAAACAATCCCAGTTGTAGACAACGTCGCTGAAATCAAGATTTTTGAGAGCTTCTTTATTTATAAAGAAGTTTCCCACTCCCAAATCTCCCCACATCAAGTCGATGCTTTCGCCGCTCTCTGAATCCAATTGGAACAGAAG
Organism: uncultured Clostridia bacterium; assembly: GCA_947581635.1. Taxonomy (GTDB): domain Bacteria; phylum Bacillota; class Clostridia; order Oscillospirales; family Acutalibacteraceae; genus RUG762. Next base: position 217,975 of record CANPVE010000003.1, read on the forward strand.
GGTATCATACGTTTGGCTATCGCGGGGATCGGTCTGCGTGAAGTACGGATATCCGCCCATCTTATGCATACTCTTTCCCTCGTCATAGTGATCCGCCCCTTCCCACAGGACCTCAAACACCCCGTCGTCTAAATCGTACAGGCTGTCTATCTTGTCACCGGGGCATAACGCGTTCCAGCGCTCCACAAACAAATCTTCAAATCTGAAATCCCAAACGCTCATGCCCTCCGAGGAAGGTTCAAACGACATCTTGTATTCACCCTCAAACGGAGAAAATTCCCTCTCGATAACATTTTCAAATTCAACCGCAGCATATGCGGGGTCTGTATCCATGTCAATTTCAGGATAATAAACTATACGCCAGTGATCTTGGGGGGAGGGAATTGTCAGAGGACTTCCATACAGATCGTCGTCAGATATGAAAAATTGAAGCATTCCGCTTTGCGGGAATCCATCAAGACCTGATATGTCACCGCAGTTTATCTGCGCCAGCAAATATAGCTTATTTCCCTCGCTGTCGACCGGCACCTGTGCTCCTTCGGGAAAATATGGGAACCCTCCCACCTTGCTGTCAAATATACTGCATTCCTCGTCGGAGAGCTTTATATTGGCACACGGAACTACGGTGCTTTGCATCACTTCTTCTTTAATTTTTTTGACAAGTTCTTTCTTTGCTTCAATTTCGTCCATAATCAACGCTCCTTTTAATATCAACAGCAACCCATTCAAAATAAAATCGCTGAGATCCGAATTTTTCGATACAACATGGTTTATAAAGAATTTCACAACGTCTGAATCTCCGCACGCAATATGAAATTCACAGTTGTGCTGCAAATCAAACCGAAACAGTATTTGCTTGTCTGCAATCGTAAAGATCAATAGAACATTGTTCCGATGCCCTGATCTGTGAACATCTCAATCAAAATAGAGTGGGGAATTCTGCCGTCGATGATGTGCGCACGTCCGACTCCCTGGCGCACTGCCTCAACGCAGCAGTCGATTTTGGGAATCATGCCGCCTGAAATGATTCCCTGCTTTTTGAGAAGCGGAACCTCGCTCACATTGACCACGGGAATCAGCGTGCTTTCATCTTCCTTGTCGCGGAGCAGACCGCAGATATCAGTCATGAGTATCAGCTTGCTCGCCTTGAGCTTTGCGGCGATCTGAGCCGCCGCCGTATCGGCGTTGATGTTGTACACCTCGCCGCCGTACCCGCCCGCTATCGTGCTTACAACGGGGGTGTAGCCCTTGTCTATGGCGTCTTGAATTATCTCGGTGTTTACCTCGACGATTTCGCCCACATATCCCAAATCTTCTGATTTTATGAGCTTTTCCGCCATCAACATTCTGCCGTCCAGACCACACAGTCCCAACGCCTTCCCGCTGTGTCGCATGAGATGCTGCACAAGACTTTTGTTGACCTTGCCTGCAAGAACCATCTGCACTATATCCATGGTTTCCTCGTCGGTGTATCTCATGCCGTTGATGAATTTGCTCTCCTTGCCTATTTTATCCAGCATGGCGTTTATCTCGGGGCCGCCGCCGTGTACCAGTACGACGTTTATTCCCACGAGCTGAAGCAACACTATATCGCTCATTACCGCTTGCTTCAAATCTTCGTTGAGCATGGCATTCCCGCCGTATTTGACTACAATGGTCTTCCCCGCCCATTTCTGGATATAGGGCAGAGCCTGAATCAGCACATTTGCGCGGTCCTCAGTGGTTATGGTGGCCTGCTGTTTTGAATTGGTAAGTTCCTCTTCCATTCTGATGTATACCTTCTTTTAATTTAATTTTTTACTGCAATCCAAAAAATCAGCAAGATATTATATAACTCAAATTAATCGACACAATATTATCTCCCGTCGACTGTGTGTTTATTTTTTGGATTGCGGCAAATTCAGTTCTCACCGTGAAGGCTCGCATCCTCGCGTGTGAGTTCATGATAAAGCCGCGCCGCGCTCCACACCATGTTATGCGGGGTGAGCGCGGCCTTCAGCCGCACAGGCGGAATTTTCGCCTCGCGGTACGCCTTTAGAAATTCGTCCAAATCATTTGAATTCAGACCGCATATCACCATCATCTCGCGCGAGAAATCTTCGCCGCGATAGGGGGTGTTTTCCAAAGGAAATATCGGTATGCCCGCCAGCGCGCCGATTTTCTCGCCGTATTGGGGCTTGTATATCTTTACAATATTTATTCCCATGCCCGCGCACAGCGATTTTATAATCGCCGCCCTGTCATCGTCCATATTAAACAAGAGCAGCTTTTTGTTACCCGCCAAAATTTCCGCCCCTCCCAGAAAAATTGTTCTCCGATATAATCTGCGACCGCGTAAATGCCGCCGCAGGCAGATTATATTTTCATTTTGTCATTTTTTCAATATATCTCTCAGCTGCTCCGCGCGATAGTCTCCGCTTATCCTTACGTAATCGTATGTAAGGTCACAGCCGTAGGCTTTGGCGCTGCCGTCGCCGCTCCCGCAGTTTATGTCTATGATTATCTCGTCCTGAAGCAATATTTCTTTTGCGCGCGATTCGTCAAAATCCACGCCCGCACCGCCTCGGCATACAATTATCCTTCCGCGCTCGGAAACAAATGCAACCTCCACTTTCGATATATCGCATTTTGCACCCGAATAGCCTATGGCGCAAAGCACCCGCCCCCAGTTTGCGTCAGAGCCGAACATCGCCGCCTTGACCAGACTGGAACACACTACCGACTTTGCGATAATTCGCGCGTTCTCATCGTCCAACGCACCGTTTACGCTGCACGTCAAAAGGCGTGTCGAGCCCTCGCCGTCGCGCGCCAGCTCTCGGCAAATCGCAGTGCATATGGCCTTCAACGCCTCGGTAAATCGGTCGAACGCGGCGCCCTCACCGTCGATTACGGGATTGCCCGCCAGACCCGACGCCATAACCGCGGCGGTGTCGTTTGTAGATGTGTCGCCGTCCACCGAAACCATGTTGAAGGTCTCGGGCACCACCTTTGAAAGCGACTTTCGCAGCATTTCGGGGGATATCGCCGCGTCGGTGGTTACAAAGCAAAGTATAGTCGCCATATTTGGGTGAACCATTCCGGAGCCTTTAGCCATTGCGCCAAATCTTACTTTAGTGCCGCAGAGATCACATTCAAAGGCGATCTCCTTGCGGTAGCGGTCTGTGGTCAGTATAGCGTCCGCCGCGTCGGAGCCGCCGTCATATCTGAGCCGCGAGGCAAGTTTGTCCGCCGAATTCTCAATTGGTTCGAGATTTAACACCTGCCCAATTACGCCTGTGGAAGCCACTATCACGTCCTCGGGCGCGATGTTCATCGCGCGGGCGGCAATAATACACATCTGCTCAGCCTTCTGCTCCCCGTCGGCATTGCAGGTGTTGGCGTTGCCGCTGTTGCATATAATGCCCTGTGCGTATCCGTCTGACAAATTCCGCCGCGTGACGGCAATTGACGCGCCCTTAACCAGATTTTGGGTATAAGCCGCCGCCGCCGCGCACCTCACGTCACAGCGCAGCATGGCCAAGTCGAGCTTGCTCTTGTTGCGGCGCATACCGCTGTGTATCCCCGCCGCCTTGAAGCCGCGCGGCGCGGTAACTCCGCCATCTGTAACGCGAGAGTGTTTAAGCGTCAATTCAAATTTCGCCATAGAATACACCTTCTGTCAATTTGCTTACAGTTTCAAAAATTCATTTGCCGGGCAGGTTCAATCCCCGCCTACCGGTACACGCTCAATAGTCCAACAGAATGGGGACTTTTTTCTCTGCGGAAAATTTTGCCGCACTCCAAAGTATTGAGAAGGCAAACTTGGCAAGAGATTCCGTATCATACCGGTCATGAATATCAGCCTCATTCAGGTCCATCTTGTTATCCGGCGGAATCTCGTAATCGACAGGATATCCCTCGGTTTTTCCCCAGTTCAAAATTGTGTCCTCGCCGGCCTGCCAGCCCAACCCGTTGATCATTTCCAATTCCCGCCTCAGCTGAGCTGTGGTGCCAATCACCTTGACAGCGCCGTTTGGCAGAGGGCCTTTAAACATGAAAGCTTCTTCAATGGGCAGCCACCATTCCGCTTGAAAGAGCGACCACATCACTTTCTCATTCTCCGCCATGCGGCGAATCACGGGATGATTATAAAAATCCCAATTCTTCTCGACCGTGGGCGGGAGGGGGTCTTTGTATATCGCGCAGGCTGCGTATAACAGCAGCGCCCCAAAGGCGTCCCAATCGGGTTTGTCGGTGTAATAGGGGGTCTCGTTGTTCTCTGTCCACGGCACATAAACGGGCTGACTCTCAGGGGTAACGGCGGTCAAAATCTGATCCCGCCAGTTCTCCACTACCTGCTGAATTTCCGAAGGGTTGAGGTCCACATCGGATCCGTTCGGCCTGATGATTGAAACCTCGAATCCATGAGCCTCGGCAAGCTGCTGCGTCACCGTCTTCCAGTTGCGCGAATAATATCGCGTCAGCGTTCCCGCATAAATGTCCAGTCCCATATAAGTCCTCCTTTACGCACGACGATGATCGAATTTAATCCTGATTTATGCTCTTGTCTATATTTATTTTATTCTTGCAGTCTGGACACTCATCGGTTATGGAAACAGGTATGCCGAAGATGCCCGCCTTGACTATATTCTTTGAACCGCACTTGGGACAGAACAGATATTCCCCGCTCCTGTGGGCGTAAATGCTGCACATAAGACCGCCCAGCAAAAACAGCGACAATATAACCGCGATGGTGGCAAAGCCCCCAGAGGCAAAAATGCAGATCAGAAAAAGAAATACAGATATTGCATAACAAATGCAAGCCAGGATCATCAGCAGCTTTCTTGAATTAAAATATTCTCTTCGGGATTTCATGGCAGATCAATCCTCCACATACTTCTTGATGAGCACGAGTATCAGCGTAGAGATAGCCGCTATTATCGTTGACCACGTCGCTATAAATTTCATAAATGTCTTTACCGGACTGTCGTCGGTTGCAATGAATATGGCGGAAGGTCCGTCCGCTCCTCCGATTATGCCTATGTCGCCGCTCATTCCCCTCGTCAGGCCCCTAACACCGGTGGCAAGACCTACAACGCTGATGGCGCACAGTATCAATGATATTGCCTTTTTATATGTGCTTCTGATTAAATCCATTATAAATCCTCTCCTGTTGTTTGAGTCAGTGCAACGGCATTTACCTTTTGAAATAGGAAAAATGATCTGAAACTCTCACAGCCTGAATTAAATCAGGCTGCCTTTTGTTTACATAAATTTACAGTATCTTCTCCATGCCGATCTTCTGGGGCTTGAGACCGCAGTTTTCGTAAAATTTTACGGCTCCCGGATTGCAGGTCCACACATTCAGCGTGACATTGTAGCACCCGCTCTCCCTGGCAAATTCAAGCACATATTCATAAATCTGTCGCCCGATATGCTGCCCCCGCCTGTTTTCGTCGACACACAAGTCGTCTATGTAAAGCGTCTTGATGTCGGTGACAGCGGTGTCATTCAATTGCTGCTTAAACATACAGAATGCGTAACCCGTCACCTCACCTCCGTCATCCGCCACAAATATCGGGCGGCTGTCGTCCTCAATGATTCCGGCAAGCTGATCGGCCGTGTATTTTGTTCCTCCCGGCTTAAATAAATCTGGACGCCCCTTGTGATGCACATCTTCCACCTGCAAAAGCAATCTGCTTATGTGGGGAATGTCGCTTTGTTCTGCTCTGCGTATTTCCACAAACAACACGCTCCTTTTGATGACATTATCCACGTTATTTACGGGCCTTCGCATATGCGCAGCCTTATTTTATGATTTCTCTTATTCTCGCCACGTTCGCGAGTGTATTTTCCTTCGCCGGTCCTCCAGCGCTCTTTCGCTGACTTACGCACACGTCGAGATTGATTGCTTCATAGACACCCTCGTCAAACACGTCGCAAACCTTCTTGTATTCCTCAAGCGGCAATGTCTCCAGCGTCTGCGACATCTCAATGCACTTGGCGACAAGCGTTCCTGTGGCCTTATAAGCGTCGCGGAACGGCATTCCCTTCTTTACCAGATAGTCCGCGCAGTCGGTGGCGTTTATGAAGCCTCTGGCGGCTGCCGCCCGCATATTGTCCTTGAGAACCGTCATTGTATCCAGCATGGGAATAAAGGTTGTAATACACATCTTGACCGTGTCAAAGCAGTCAAATATAGCTTCCTTGTCCTCCTGCATATCCTTATTGTACGCCAGCGGAATTCCCTTCATCACGGTGAGCAAGGTCATGAGATCTCCAAACACCCTGCCCGACTTGCCGCGCACCAATTCGGCAATATCCGGATTCTTCTTCTGCGGCATTATGGACGAGCCTGTTGAGAACGCATCGTCCAGTTCGATGAACTTGAATTCCCACGAGCACCACAGGATTATTTCCTCGGCAAAGCGTGAAAGGTGTACCATCACTATTGAAAGCGCCGAGGCAAGCTCGAGGCAGAAATCGCGATCGGATACACCGTCCAAACTGTTGCGCGAATAGTCGTCCATGCCCAGCGCAGCAGTGGTCAGGCCGCGGTCAATTTCGTATGTCGTGCCGGCGAGCGCACAGCTTCCCAGGGGGTTGACGTTCATGCGCTTTTTTGCGTCCTCGATTCGCGCTATGTCGCGCACAAGCATTTCCGCATAGGCCAGCAGATGATGTCCGAATGTTATGGGCTGCGCGCGCTGCATATGGGTATAGCCCGGCATTACGGTGTCGGCATTTTCTTCCGCCTTGTTGCAGATAACGGTCACAAGCTCCTTGAGGTTCGACACCACCTCGTCCGCCTCCCTGCGCAGGGTGAGACGAATATCGAGCGCCACCTGGTCGTTGCGGCTGCGCGAGGTGTGCAGACGCTTGCCCGTGCTGCCCAAACGCGCGGTAAGCTCTCCCTCGACAAAAGTGTGAATGTCTTCCGTCTCCATGTCGATTTGGAGCGCGCCGCTGTCGATGTCCGCGAGTATTCCTTTCAGGCCCTCGACTATCTTGTCCGCCTCCGAGCGTTCGATTATGCCGCAGGTTCCGAGCATATCCGCGTGGGCTATGCTGCCCTCAACATCTTCACGGTACATTCTGCTGTCGAATGATATCGAGGAATTAAAATCGTTCGTCTTTTTGTCTATCGCCTTAGAAAAGCGCCCCTGCCAAAGCTGCATTTTTAAGTATCTCCTTTAAAAGATTTTTCTAAATTCGGCTCTGCGTCTCTAACGTAAGTCCAAAATAGCCGTTTCGCTTTTTTGGCGCTATATTTTATCTGCGCAGATTCCGATCCGCCATATTGACAACACATCATCGAATTGGTACAAAAATTCAAATAATACAATTATAGCCTGTTATAATCCGTCGTGAAAATTCGTGAATGTGCCTGCTTCATTGCGTGGGAGTCCATATTTCTCCTTGCCCAGTTGTATGGCTTTAATCATAAACGCCATATTCCTGGCGAGGTTTCTCATGGTTTGCAGACCTTCCAAATCCTTTTCCACATCTTCCGCCGTAAATCCATGCACCTCATTCCAATAGCTGCTCGAAATGACAGGCATATTGCAAATGGTAAAATATTTGTTTATCTCATCAAGCGCCGATGTGCTCCCCGCGCGTCTTGACGACAACACACACGCCCCCACTTTCATTGTCTTGTCAAAATGTGAACTGTAGAACAATCTGTCGAGCAGAGAAATAACCGTGCCGTTGGAACCCGCGTAATACACCGGCGTGCCGATTACTATTCCGTCTGATTTTTCAAACTTTGCGGCAATTTCATTTACCGCATCATCAAACACGCACTTTCCGCTTTTCGCGCAGTTTCCACAGGAAATACATCCCCTTATGTCTTTATTTCCCACCAAAATGCTTTCGGTTTCGATTCCCTCTCTGTTCAATGTTTCCTCAACCTCTTGCAAGGCTCTGGCAGTACAGCCCTTTGGGTTCGGACTGCCATTTAATAACAATACTTTCATTTTGCCTTAACCCTCTTAAAAATTTAGTTCTACCTGCTATATTTTAGTTTTATTTCCGTATAATCAGTTGCCTTCCTTGAGAAGATCCGAAAAATTGATTATGGCCGAACCGTCGGTGACTTTGGGCAGCTCGCCGTTCCACTTCTGAATCTTTTCATATTCAATAAGGTTTGCGTTGAGCGATTTGCCCAATATTTCATTTGCCTTTGACTGCGCCTCCGACTGAATCCGGAGAGTCTCGGCTTCGGCCTCCGCTTTTACTATCGCTTCTTCCTTCTCGGTCTTTGCCTTGAGCAGACGCTGTTCCGCAACCTGCTTTTCTTCAATGGCCGCTATATACGCTTCTGAGAATTCAAAGTTGATGATATTGACGTCCTCCACATAAATGCCGTTTTTGTTGAGTTTGTTGTTAAGCTCGTCGATAAGTCCCTGAGATATCAGCGAGCGGTTGGCCACGCTCTCCTCCGCAGTGTATTTTGCTGTAATCGCCTTGAGCACCTCATTGACTGCGGGACTGACCAGAACAGTCTCGTAATCGCTGCCGACATTTTTGTATATTGCATAGGACATATCCTTTGATACGCGGTAATTTATTGCCAGTTTGGTATCAACCGTCTGCAAATCCTTGGAAAACGCCTCGGTCTGAACCTCCAGCTTGACGATTCTGTTGTCCATCTTAATGATTCTCTGCGCAAACGGAATTTTGAAATGAATTCCCTCCTGAAGCACATTTTCGCTGACCTGCCCCAGCGTGTTAATAACACCCGTGTGGCCCGCGTCAACTATTACGATTGAATTTGCTATCACAACCAGCGCGACCACCGCAGCGGCTATTATCGCTATTGTCTTTTTTGGAATATTAATTCTCTTCTTTTCGTTTATAATTGTCGGCATTTTTCAAAATCCTTTCCTGATTGGTTTTTCTGATACTGAATTTGAATTAAAAAGAGCCGCGCAGAGCAGAGAGCGCTTTTCCCTGCCCCACGCGGCCTGTAAAAGCAATTTCAAAAAGCCCCGTCGCTTTAAAAAATTACTTGTTTTCCTTTGCGGCAGCCTGTTCCTTCATAGCCCGAACCTTGATGGGCAGACCAAAGAGATTGATGAAGCCCGCCGAATCGTTCTGGTCGTAAACCTCATCCTCATCAAAAGTCGCGATGTCCTCGTCATAAAGCGAATACGGCGACTTAACTCCCGCGTCAATGATGTTGCCTTTGTAGAGCTTCAAACGGACGTCGCCGGTAACAGTCTCCTGAGTACTGTCGACGAATGCCGACAGAGCCTCGCGAAGAGGAGTGTACCACTGACCGAAATAAACCAGCTCGGCAAATCTGATGCCAACCTGCTGCTTGTAGTGATATGTGTCACGGTCAAGGCAGATTTCCTCGAGCTTATTGTGTGCGTGATAGAGAATGGTTCCGCCGGGAGTCTCATAAACACCGCGGCTCTTCATGCCGACAAGGCGGTTCTCAACCATGTCCGCGATGCCGATGCCGTTCTTGCCGCCCAGTTCGTTGAGCGCGGCAACCATTGCGGGACCGTCCAGCTTTTCGCCGTTGAGTGCAACGGGAATGCCCTTCTCAAAGGAAAGCGTGATATAGGTGGGCTCGTCGGGAGCCTTCTCAGGTGAAACGCCCATTTCAAGGATCTTGTCATACATAGGCTCATTCCACGGATCCTCGAGGTCAAGACCTTCGTGGGAAAGATGCCAGAGGTTCTTATCCTTGGAGTAATTTGTCTCTCTGTTTATCTTGAGCGGAATGTCATGCGCCTCTGCGTATTCAATTTCCTGCTCGCGGCTCTTGAATTCCCATGTTCTCCAGGGAGCGATGATCTTCATCTGGGGAGCAAATCTCTTTATGGCAAGTTCAAAACGCACTTGATCGTTGCCCTTGCCGGTGCAGCCGTGGCAGATCGCGTCCGCACCCTCAGCCAGCGCGATCTCAACGATTCTCTTTGCGATTATCGGGCGCGCAAAACTGGTGCCGAGAAGGTACTTATTCTCATAAACAGCATCCGCCTTAAGCGTGGGATACACGTATTCCTCGATAAATTCCTTTGTGAGGTCCTCAATATACAGCTTGGACGCGCCTGTCTTGAGCGCCTTCTCCTCAAGACCGTCCAGTTCGGTGCCCTGTCCCACGTTGCCGGAAACAGCTATCACCTCACAGTTGTCATAATTTTCCTTCAGCCACGGAATAATGATCGATGTGTCAAGTCCTCCGGAATAAGCGAGAACAACCTTTTTGATATCAGACATTGTATTAATCCTCCGTAATAAATTATTGTCTTGCCCAACACAAGCCTGTTTGAATCTGATTATATGATTATAACACAGCCTTCGGCGTTTTGCAAATACTGAGTTAAATTATACGCGCTTTTTTGAATAAATCAAGAGCACGAATGTATATTTATGCATTTTATATATTTTCGTATACTTTTGATATAAAAAATATTTTTCAATATTCAGTTATGAGTATATATGTAAAAAATAAATCGTTTTTAAGCATTTAAAAAACTTCAAAAAAGCCTCTGCAATTTGAGAAAACCTCTCGGAGCACAAATTAAATGTATAAATATACAAAATATTCATATGAAAATGAATTTAATTAAAAACAGCAAAATCGGGGCGCAGTCCTAAAGGCGCACCCCGATTTTCTTCAACTCCGAATTTCAGATTACAACACGCAATCACCGTTATTCTGTCGAGCCGGTGTCCTCAAGGAGCTTTACAGTTACAGTGTATTCCTTTGACGCCTCTGAGGCGCGCGCGGGACGATAAAGCCCAAGTTTGATTGTGTCGCCCGGCTTCTTTTCAAACATCACGTCCTGAAGCTGCGACAGCGTCGTCACGCGTTTTCCGTCGCAGTGTGTAATTATGTCGTAGGGCTGAACCTTGCCGTTCATGTCCGACTCGCTGTTTATCTCGTATATTTGCAGACCCGCGGGAATGCCTTGACTCTCATATGTGCTGGGAATAGTTACGCAGGTTATGCCAAGCTTCACCCTGCCTTGAACATAGCCGTAGTCAATCAGGTCGTCTATTACTTCCTCAACGGTAGAGGAAGGAACGGCAAAGCTCATCGCCTCATAATAGTCTGCGGATATCTTAGATGTGTTCACGCCCACCACCTGACCATAGACATTGACAAGGGCGCCGCCCGAATTTCCGGGATTGACAACGGCATTTGTCTGAATGTAACGCATAGCGCTGGTGGAGTCGGTGTCGCTGCTGTCGATTATTCTGTTGATACCCGAAACTATACCGTCAGTGACCGAGCCTGCGAACTGCAATCCTCCGGGATTGCCTATGGCCACCACATAGTCGCCCGGCACGAGTTTGGTGCTGTCGCCGAACTCGCAGGCTGTCAGGCCCTTGGCGTCAATTTTGAGCACGGCGAGATCGGAGCGCGTATCGTAGCCCAGAACCTTGGCTTCATAAGCGGTGCCATCCTCGGTGATAACCGAGATGTCATATTTTTTGCTGTCTCCTATCACATGGGAGTTGGTAATAATATATCCGTCGGAGTCGACTATAATCCCGGAACCCTCGCCGCTTCCAACTGAGTTGTAGCTCACGTTGTCATTGGTAATCACGCCGACTATCGAAGGACGCACCTTCGCGGCAATCTGAGCTGCGGTCAATTCGGTATCTCCGCTCTTTATAGATGTGTCGGTTTGTGGGGTTTCGCCCTGGTTGAGACTGAAATCGGAATATCTTCTGCTGCGAACCGTAGAACTGTCGCCTGTAGCCGCTCTGTATGCCACTATGGATATAGCGCTGACTAATGCGACAGCCACAACACAGCCAACAATGCCCAATATCAGCCTGGTCATTTTGCGGGAATTGTCCGCGCCTTTTTCCGCAGTGGCGGGAACGCCGGGCTGTACGGGCTGTACGGGTTGTACGGATTGTACAGGCGGAACCTGTTGAACTTGTTGAACCTGCTGAATATGCGGCTGATAATCCTGCGGCATATAACTCTGCTGCTTCTGATCTTCATAGGGCTGATCGAATTGCCCTCCCTGTTGATTGTTGAAATCACTCATCTTGTGAAGTCCCCCTTCTTTACGCAAACAAATAGCAAAAATTATTTTTTCACAGACGCCTCAGGCAGCGTGAATATCACGTTGCAGTAGCTGCCTTCGGCGCTCTCAGCGCGTATCGTGCCGCCATGAAGCATTACTATGGTCTTTACTATATACAGCCCCAGTCCAACGCCCTGTTTGTCAAAACTGCGGCTTTTGTCTGTCTTGTAAAATCGCTCGAATATGTGTGAAAGCTCGTTCGACGGAATGCCTATGCCGCTGTTACGGATACTGACCACGGCAATTTTATTCTGCACCGTAACTCCAACGCGAATGTATCCGCCGTCGTTGGTGAATTTAACCGCGTTGTCGAAGAGATTGTAGAGCACCTGATGTATCAAATCCGGATCGCCGTTGACCGTCACCGTATCGAGCGTGTCAAAGCCCTGAATATCAATGTGCTTTTCGTCTATCCGATGTTCAAACGAAACCAGAGAATTGAATATGACGCTGCTGAGATTGAATTTCTGCTTTTTGAGCTGCATGGCGCCGCTGTCTATTCTGGAGAGGTCGAGCATAGAGCGCACCAATCGGGCGAGGCGTTTGGTCTCGTCCGAAACTATGCGTAAATACTTCTCGTGATCCTGTTTTGGAAACGTGCCGTCCAGCATACCGTCCACATATCCCGATATATTCGTCATAGGCGTCTTAAGTTCGTGAGAAATATTAGCTATAAAGCTTCGATTCATATTCTCGCTGATTGTCAGCTTGTCCGCCATGTTATTTATTGCGACGGCCAGTTGTCCAACCTCGTTTTGACTTGTGACAGGCACCCTGACCGAGAAATCGCCCTCGGCAAACCGCCCCGCCGCCTTAACCATTTCTCTGAGAGGGCGAACCTGATTGTAAGTCAGCATATACACAAGGTTAAATGAGATAATCGCCGCCACTATAACCGCAGCCGCCAAAATCCGTGAAATATCTGTGCGAAAGTCCGAAATAGCCGACGCTGACGAAGCAAAAAACACGAAACCCGCCGTATACTCCTTGCCGACGTCGCCGCCCGCCACAAACGGCACAGCCACTATAAAATGAACTTCGTCATATATTCCGCCCAGCTTATCGGTGATACGATACTCCGGAACTTTTGCCGCAGATGATATCACAGAAGGTGAAATCGTTGAACGCGTATGGCGACACTGGAACGGTTCTTCGCTTTCGGGTGAAGCGTGAAGGTATTCCTCCGAGCATATGACGGTATTTCCACCCGCGTCAACTATGAATATATCTGCGCCGCAGCTTGAACTGAGAATACCAAGTGTAGAGCGCAGCTTCTCTTTGCCGGCGTCGGTTATGCGGTATTCTATAACACCGTCAATTCCGTCGCCGTTCTGCCTGGAGGGAACCGGCACAATATAGGCGTTCATTCCATCGGCCACAATATGCGCGTTGTCGGCGAGCTGCTGCTGCTTCTCGGTCTGCCATCTGTTTGATACAAGCGCGGCCATTATGACGCCCAATACAATGAGACTGCATATCTGCACTCCCGACGTTACAAACAGATATTTGGTAAAAAGCGTGCGCGACGCCATCTGCCTTACGTCATGAAAAAAAGCCAGGACGCGCCAAAAGATTCCACGCCGACGCAAATTGCCGGAGACGTCGGGCGGGTTGTCCTGATTGTCCCCACCCGCATTGATTTTTTCCTTATCGAACTGCATAACAAAAATTTATCTTGTTACTTTACTTAACTTCAAATTTATAGCCAACGCCCCAAACTGTCTTAAGCGACCACTGATCGCTCACGCCCTCGAGCTTTTCGCGCAGGCGTTTCACATGGACGTCCACGGTTCTGCTGTCGCCGTAGTAATTGAAGCCCCACACCTCGTCCAAAAGCTGATCGCGCGAAAATACGCGGTTCGGGTTGCTCGCCAGATGATAGATAAGCTCCATTTCTTTGGGCGGAGTGTCCACTTGAACTCCATTTACCTTAAGCTCATAGTTGTTGAGGTTTATTGAAAGCTTGTCAAATGTAACTACCTTCTTTTCATTAGGATCCTGCTTGCCGCTTCTGCGCAGCACAGCCTTAATTCTGGCAAGCACTTCCTTTGTTTCAAATGGTTTAACCACATAGTCGTCCGCTCCCAGTTCAAGTCCCAACACCTTGTCAAAAGTCTCGCCCTTTGCCGTGAGCATAATTATCGGGCACTGCGACTTTTTGCGTATCTCTCGGCACACCTGCCAGCCGTCCAATTCCGGCAGCATTATATCAAGAAGGATTATATCCGGATTTTCCTGCTCGAAACACTCCACGGCCTTGCGCCCATCGTGGGCGAGCGCTACCGTGTAGCCTTCCTTTTCGGCGTAAAGCCTGAGCAGCTCACAGATATTTTGGTCGTCGTCAACAATAAGTATTTTTCCTGTTTCCATGGTAAAGATTCCTGCCCTTCAAAAATAAGATTGACAAATGAATAACAAAATATTGAATATGTCCAGCCTGTAATAAAGATTTTACTATTGCTCGCTGCTACTGTCAACAACAATATAATTTGCCTACCGCATGAACCATATTCCCCACTTTTTACTATTATAAACCATTTGAGTGTGAATTGTTTGATATTTTATTAAAATTTACTTGTTTTAACTACCAATTGCTTATTACAACCGTAAATCGATCCGCATAATTTTCATTATTTTGCCAACAATCATTGTATAAATATTCTCATGGAGGCAATCAACTTGAATAATTCAAATAATTCGTCCAATTCAGTTCAATTCGGCGTAAAAAATACTCCTTATCTCATTTCAAACGATATACCAAAGGAATATCCCTGGCTTAACGATAATCAATACTGTGACGTATGCGTTGCGGGAGGTGGACTTACTGCGGCGATGTGCGCACTCAAAATTGCCGAAAAGGGGCGCGGGGTGGTGCTTATAACCGATCGCGAGATCGGATTTGGAGAGGACGCATACTTGCCAGCGGCGGCAGAGGCTGACTGCGGCTTCACCATGACTGAATTGAGCAGAAATCTCGACACCGACACATCCATTCGACTGTATTCGCTTGGCTGCGAGGCACTCGATGAATTGGAAAATCTCTGCAATTCGCTGGACGCCGCCGAAGGAAAATGCGGATTCAAATGCGAATTTCAGCGTCACGACGCGCTGATCTACACCGACGACGACAGCGAGCTTGAACTGCTAAATCATGAATATCTCGCACGAAAGCACAACGGTTTTGAATGTACCTACATCACACGTGAAATGGCCCGCAATTCCTTCTCATTCGATATAAGCGGCGGAATACTGAGCAAGGAATTCGGCGCCATCCTTGATCCCTACCATCTGACGCATTTGTGCCTGATGAGAGCGGAGCAGATGGGCGTGAAGATATTCGAACACACAGAGGCGATTGATATAGAAACGCCCAAAGACGACGATGGCAGCGTAATAATAACCACGTCAGCCCATCGCAGGATCTACGCCGACAAGTTGGTATTGGCAACAGGCAGCCGCGGAATTGAAACAATCTCTCCCACCTTCCGCCGCAGAACGCGTTATTATACGATATCCAAGCCCATACCTCCCGAGGACGAAAACGGCTGGCCCGGCAAATGCATAATCAGAACTTTCGGAGCCCCGAAGATACACTATTCTTTCACACCCGACGGCAGGATATCGACCAGCGGATTGGAGAGCCGAGCTTTTGGGTTGGGAGGGAAGTTAAAGGAACTGCTGCAAATGTCGAGCGGCTCCGAAAAAAGGTTTGATCATCTTGAAGAATCTGTAGAGTATCTTTTTCCTGCAATCCCCAATATAAAGACGGAATTTGAATACGAACTGCAATATGCCAGCGCTCCGGACGGACTTCCCGTGATAGGAACTCACCCGGAATACAAAAACTGCATATTCGCCCTGTGTACAGGACAAGGCGCGGCGATATATTCTCAACTGGCTGCGCAGTTTGCCGCCGATATAACCGAGGGACTTCACAGTGCCGACATGGATTTATTCAAAGTACTGCGATGATGAAAAATCACGGGTATGTTTGTCCGCGCATACCCGTGATTTTTTCGCATTACTTAACTACAAAAGCAAAAAAAGCACCCGCAAATCTGCGGGTGCCTCACGGTACACTCAAAACCGAACAAAGGGCAGATAGAAGAGTGGGGAAAGAAGACGAGCCATCCAAAGAAATTGGACAAGCCCTCGACCTATTAGTACTGCCAAGCTCAACGCCTCACGACGCTTACA
>CANPVE010000004.1 GCA_947581635.1 uncultured Clostridia bacterium
CTCGCCATCGTGCGGAAGTACACGGACATCCAAGAACTGACCGCCGAGATCATCCGCGAGTTCGTGGAGAAGGTCTATGTCTACCAGACCGAGCGCGTAGGCGGATACAAAGTCCAGCGCATCCGCATCGTGTGGAACTGTATCGGAGAGTTCGACCCGCCAGCCACAAAAGGGCAAGAAAAAACGGCATAGCCGCATTCCACGACTATGCCGAATTTTCAAGAAATCATAAATCCCTTAGTTGTACCGCCTCTTTACGAGGCGGGTATTTTTTCTGTCTTTCTTACACAGTTTCGTTTACACAGTTTTTCTCTCGATTCAGAAAGCGTACACAGTATATTACACAGCCGTTCACGAAAAACGAGGGGTCTGCCTGTTGTGGCAAACCCCTCGAAAACCCGCAAATATGTTGATTTTACGGGCTTTTTGATTAACCGAAATACCTCTTGAGCAGCCCTTCAAAGGCTTTGCCATGTCGAGCCTCGTCACGTGCCATCTCGTGAACAGTGTCGTGGATAGCGTCGAGATTGAGTGCCTTTGCGCGTTTTGCAAGGTCTGTCTTACCGGCGGTCGCGCCATTTTCAGCCTCAACTCTCATCTGCAGATTCTTCTTTGTAGAATCGGTGAGCACCTCGCCCAGCAGCTCAGCGAATTTAGCCGCGTGCTCTGCTTCTTCATAGGCCGCTTTCTCCCAGTACGCGCCAATTTCAGGATAGCCCTCGCGATATGCAACTCTCGACATTGCCAAGTACATACCTACTTCAGAACATTCGCCGTTGAAATTGGCCCTCAGATCCTCCTTGATGTCCTCGGGAGCGTCGGAAGCAACGCCCACAACGTGTTCCGCCGCCCATGACATCTCGGAGTCCTGCTTGACAAACTTGGAAGCGGGAGCCTTACATACAGGACACTGCTCGGGAGCAGCATCGCCCTCATAAACATAACCACATACTGAACATACAAACTTCGCCATAATAATGACCTCCGTTTTTAAAATGAGTTTTATAGTCTTCTGTAAGCAGCAATATGCCACTCACAATATTCACGTGGCATTAAAAAATGTCATCGTAAAGTTTTGTAAATTGTATCACAAACCGCGCAAAAAATTAATAAACAATTTGTAAATAATTACAAGCGTGACAGTATAAATGAACCCTAATCAAACCTTGCCGCCGAATATATCCTCATAGACGCCTATGCAGTGAGTGATTATCTTCATTGCCTCTTCCCTGCCCTGAACCTCGGTAACACAAGTCTTGGTTCCCTCGAGGTTCTTGTAGACCTCGAAGAAATGCGCTATTTCTTCAAATATGTGCTTCGGCAGCTCGCTTATGTCCTTGTATTCATTATAGGAGGGGTCCTTTATCGGAATGGCTATGATTTTTTCGTCGGCCGAATCGTTGTCGGTCATCTTGATCACTCCTATGGGATAGCACTGAACCAGTGTGAGGGGCAGTATCTCCTCCTGACAGATCACAAGAACGTCCAGTGGGTCATCGTCCGCCGCAAGCGTGCGCGGAATAAAACCGTAATTTGCGGGATAGTGTGTAGATGTATAGAGCACTCGGTCGAGCTTTAGCATACCGGTCGCTTTATCAAGCTCATACTTATTCTTACCGCCTTTGGAAATCTCAATACAGGCCACAAAATCTTCCGGCGCGATTCGTTCTTTTGCAATGTGATGCCAGATATTCATCGGCAAATACCTCTTTTCAATGTTTACTTTGCACAATTATATCATAATTCTCCCATGCTTTCAATACCGACGTGTAGATTTAAAAAATAATTTTCTTCTCTCACTTCTCTCATATCTTTAAAACAGCAACGATAATTGGATTTATCGTTGGCTTAATCTTTCGACTGCGTGTCTGTCCTTACAAATTAATAAAATTAACTATTGCATTAATAAGACAAATGGTGTATAATCAACTGAGATGTAATTTTTATGTCAAAATGTCCATTTCTGGCAAGGAGTGTTTTTCTGTTGGGAACAAACGGTGAGATTGAGCCGATAGGCTCCGAGATATATTTTGATAGCTGCGCCACGACAAAGCCGTGTGCCGAGGCACTCTCGGCCGGACTTGAGGCCATGCGTTATTCATGGGGCAACGCCTCGTCTACCCACACGCGCGGAACCGAGGCTGCATTTAAAATTCGCGAGGCCCGCCATGCGGTTGCCGATGCGCTTTCGGCGCAACCCGAGGATATATTCTTCACATCAGGCGGCACAGAGGCAAACAACATAGCCGTATTCGGAGCGGCCTGCAAAAACAAAAAACAGGGTGGCAGAATAGTCACTACCGCCATAGAACATTCTTCTGTGCTCGACAGCGTGAATGAATTGGAAAAACGGGGAGTTGAAGTTGTGCGGCTTGTTCCGGACAACAAAGGACATATATCCCCCGACGATATTCGCAGTGCAATAAATCCCAACACGATACTCGTTTCGATGATGATGGTGAACAATGAGGTCGGCAGCATCCTTCCTGTTGCGGAAGCTGTAAAGGCGGCGCGCAAAAATGCCCCCCGTGCTTTGATTCACTGTGACTGCGTGCAGGCATTCGGCAAAATTCCCATAAGCGTCAGACAGCTCGGCGCCGACATGGTTACGGTTTCGGCACACAAAATACATGGAATCAAGGGCGCAGGCGCACTCTGGAAGAAAAGCTGGGTGCATATTCCGCCGCTGTTTTACGGCGGACATCAGGAGAATTCTTTTCGTCCCGGCACCGAGGCTACTCCCGCGATTGCATCATTTGGCGCGGCGGCGGAGAGAATGTGCTCACGCAAGAGTATAGGTGAACGTCTCTCTCATATAACTGAACTTCACGAATACATGATAAAGGGGCTCTTGCAGATCGACGGAATCGTGATAAACAGTCCAAGTGACGGACTGCCGTATATAGTCAATTTTAGCACCTGCTGTATCAAAGCCGAGACTATGCTTAATTTTCTCTCCGAACGCGGTATATACGTCTCAGGAGGCTCGGCGTGCGCCAAGGGTGAGCCGAGTCATGTGCTCAAGGCGCTCAACCTCCCTCGCGAAATCTCAGACAGCGCGATTCGCGTGAGCTTCTGCGGTGACAATAACAAACGCGAAATTGATGCGTTCTTAAATGTACTCAAAGAGGGAATGAATACTCTCGCACACTTTTGCTGATCGTTTATAAAAACAAAAACAGAAACGTGAAAAATATAAAAATTTTGACAAATCAAAACAAATTCTTAATAATACCATTAAAAAACTGTTGTATAATTATGATGGTACAGGGTGTAGTGGGTTCGTATTTAATATTCACAGAATTCACGGATTTTTGGAAGGGGAATAATTTTTGAACGAGATTATACTTATCAAAAACGGAGAACTTGCGCTCAAGGGTCTCAACCGCAGAAGCTTTGAGGAGGCGCTTTCGCGGAATATTCAAAAGGCGGCCGCTCCGTGCGGACCCGTCAAAGTATTCTGCTCACAATCCACAATGTATGTCACTCCGCTTGAATACGCCGATATTGACGAAGTAACGGAACGGGTATCAAGGGTTTTTGGCATAGCCGCTCTGAGCCGTGCCGCAGAGGTCGAGAAGAATATGGATCAGATTCTTCCGGCCGTATGTGAATACCTGCGTGACGAATTGGAAAGCGCCGACACCTTCAAGGTAAACGCTAAGCGCGCGGACAAAAAATTTCCGCTCAAAAGCCCGGAAATATGCGTTGCGGCGGGCGAATATATTTTAAATAAATTCCCTCACCTGTCAGTAGACGTCCACGAACCCGACCTCACTGTGACTATAGAGATAAGAGATGCGGCCGCATATATACACAAGCAGCCGATTCGCGGGGCGGGCGGTCTTCCTGTGGGAACGGGAGGACGAGCCTGTGTTATGATATCCGGTGGTATAGACTCGCCTGTCGCCTCGTGGATGATGGCCAAGCGTGGTCTGGAACTGTCGGCGGTCAATTTCGCAAGTCCCCCCTACACCAGCCGCCGCGCCGAGGACAAGGTGCGCAGCCTGCTTGAAAAAGTGGCCAGGTGGTCTGGAGATATTCGCCTGCACATAGTCCCCTTCACCGAAATTCAGGAGGCGATACGAGACTATTGCCCGGAAGATATGCTTACGGTGATAATGCGCAGGTATATGATAAAAATAGCTGAGATTATAGCACGAAAAGACGGAGCGCTTGCGTTGGTAAGCGGCGAAAGCGTAGGACAGGTGGCAAGTCAAACCCTGCGGGCGCTTCAATGTACCGACGCCGCAGCCGATATGCCGGTACTTCGCCCGGTGATAGGCATGGACAAGGAAGAAATTGTCAGTATCGCGCGCAAAATAGATACATTCGACATATCAATCCTCCCATATGAGGATTGCTGCACCGTATTCACACCAAAGCATCCCAAGACCAAGCCGATACTTGAGAAGGTAATTCAAGCGGAAAAAGCACTGGAGTGCGCGGAAGTAAATGTAAACGCCATGATTGAAAGGGCGGTAAACGGCACTGTTGCAGAGGTCGTCAAACCAAGATAAAAGATAATCGCGTTGTAACTCGGATTGGAGGGAATGACAATGGATGAATTTGAATTATCCAAACAGCTTGTAAGTGTTCTCAAGAAGCGCTCATTGAAGATCGCCTCTGCGGAATCATGTACCGGAGGTCTTATCTCAAAGATAATAACCGACGCTCCCGGAGCTTCTGATGTCTTCGATGTTGGAATAACCACCTATTCTAATGAGATGAAAAGTAAAATGCTGGGTGTTCCGAGCGACATTTTGGATCAATACGGTGCGGTTTCACAGCAGACTGCTCGGGCGATGGCACAGGGAATACTCATGGTTTCCGGCGCTGATATAGGCGTAGCAACCACTGGTATTGCAGGTCCGGGAGGTGGAACTCCCGAGAAGCCTGTAGGGCTTGTGTATATCGCTATCGCTGCGTCAGACAATATAGCCGCATTGTGCGGCAGGGAAACAGTTGTAGTTACACGGCTTATGATAGACGAAGCCGACACTGACAGGGAATACATCAGGCGTAAAGCGGCGGAAACCGTTTTGCTGAGCGTTATTGAATATCTCGGTAATATACAAGGCAACGAGTGAGAATGTGAAAGGAATGATTAAGATTGGAAAATCAGTACAGCAGTCAATGGTATGAGTCACTGGCACGCGATCTCAAAAGCGGTGCCAAAGCACCCACAGCTCCGCCTGTGTCATCCGCCGCCGAAATTCCCGAAATTGCACCGATCGATTTCACTGACGATTTCGTAAGCGGCAGATTTGTTGACACACTTGAGCCGCCTACCGTCACAAATACAAACACGAAGAAAAAGACAAAATCCAAGAAAAAGAAAAAATCCGATCCGCTCACTAATGTAATATTGGCGCTGTCGATATGCGTATTTCTCGGTTCAGCGGGTTTCCTTGTGTATAAGTACGTTATTGAGCCGATGCAGATTCAAGGTCAAATGGAAGAACTGAAAGATTCCAAGGGTGACGGAGACAACGAAGTAAAATCCGCCGACAACGGCATTTGGACCAGTGGCGAAACAGTGGAAGAAGCTAGAAATGAAGACGGCACGCTGAAAGCCTTTGATAAGATTTTGGCTGAGAATCCAGATACTATAGGCTGGATACAGGTGCCGAATACCCCCATAGATTACGCGGTGGTACAGACTGACGACAACGATTACTACCTCACTCACAATTTTGCAAAGAAATACGATGCGGCCGGCTGCCCGTTCCTTGACTATCAAAATGTGGTGGGTCCCAACGGTCAGCTTTCACAGTGTTCTGTGATTTATGCGCATCACCGCCGCAACGGAACTATGTTTGCCAAGCTGAAAAATTATAATGAGGTCGACTTTTACAAGCAAAACCCCGTAATCAAATTCGATACCATCTATGACCGGAGCGAGTGGGTTGTGTTCTCAAATTTCCGCGCCACCACAAACAGTTCTACGGGCAAGATCTTTGAATATAGGAAGTTCGATTTTAAAGATGCCAACGAATTCAATGAGTTTGTCACGGCAATAAAAAAGCGTTCCTATTTTAACACTCCCGTTGATGTCAATGAAAATGATAAGATTCTTCTGCTCTCCACCTGCTCGTATGAGAAACAACACTGGAGAATGGTAATCGCTGCGCGCAAGGTTCGCGAGGGTGAAACGATAGATGTAAGAAGCGCAGAAAAGAACAATTCTGTCCTGTGGCCGTAAGCTTTAACTCTTTTATCTTCAACACAATGCAGGTGGTGAAATTGATTGTCAGCCGGAATTGTTTGGTATAAAATGCAGCCTGATTCCGATATATCTGCCGCCGTAAGCGACCTGCTCACCGACTACTGCGGGCCTGTAAAAAGCCATGACGTCACCGTTAATCCCCAGAGAGTGTCGGTGCTGACAGCAGAAATTTTGTTGCGCTCGGACGTTGTAATATTCGTTGGCGGTATGGATATAATAACTCCCGAACAAAATATAGTTTTTCTCATCTCGCGTACACTCGGAATACCGCTCGAACGAGGCAAGCGCAGCCGTTCCAAATATGTGTTTGACACTCTTCACGGCACAAGGTTGCCTTCGCTCAAAGGTTCGGTGCTCTTCCCCACGCGTTTTGGCGGTCCCGAGGGAATATTGCTGATGTCGGGGAGCCAGACTGTCATCATCCTTCCGAGCATGACCAGAGCGGCGGTCATCGCCGCAGTTTCAATGAGAAAATTCTTGGCCCCCTATGTGAGCGAGCGCAGGAGCGACGCCGCCTCAGTGTTGCCGGAAATTCCCGAACCAAAAGAATACTGTAAATTCGATCGCCGCCATACGTGTAGAAAGGCAGTTACCCGTGAATACAGTGAGAGCGGTCTGAATGCCGTGATGGAACGCGCCGTGTCGTATGCACGGCGCAGGTCCGATATCAATGACTATGTTTCATACGAATATCCGGAAGAGCATATAGAATTGAAGACGGACTGTGAGGCTCAAAATGAGTATTACAGAAAGCTTTCCAGGGCGGGAAAGGCTCGAAATGTTATATCGCTTATTGCGGTTATCGGTGTAATTATAGCGCTGATAACCGCAGCGTGTATGAACCCTGACGGTTTACTTTGAGCATCATCCGATAATAGTACGCAATTTTTCTGATTTAAAGGAATACATTTCGTCAATTATGCGTTTTGAAATTGACATCTGTTACGCGTGTTATAAATTCACTTGTGCAAAGGCAGAAAGAGGTGTTGGCATTGTATTATAAACACAACTTTTGGGTTAAGATTGTCGCTCTGATTCTTGCGGGGCTTATGGTCCTTGGAGTGGTTGCGGGTGCAATCTTTAGTATGTTCTAATCTATGACGCCGAGTTAATTTTGCATATTTCACAATGTAAGGTTTAAATTTTTATTGTGATTGTGGAATTCACAAAATTTAAGTGAATGTTATTCACTAATACTGGAAAAGCAAATTTATTTTAAGTATAATTAGCAGTGGGAATGTTATCCCTATGTAGATTTTTTCGTATTATCTTAAACTATTTATTAGGTGGTGCTTTTATGATTGAATTAAATCAAAGACTCAAAAAGTTCAGAGAGACCGCAGGTCTCACACAGCAGCAAGTGGCGGACGTATTGAACCTTGATCGCTCTACATATGCTTACTACGAGGCAGGTAAAACTACTCCTGACATCAAGTCGGTGAGCAAATTGGTAAAGATATTCAATGTAACTTATTACGATCTCGTCGGAGAGGAAGATCCTACCAAGACAGGCATTGGCGACGGTGAAGCGGAGTCGGATAATTCAGAGAAAATGAGAATTTATGAGCTTTCCAAGCTTGAGAAGCAGCTCATCATCAACTTCCGCGTACTTAATTCAAAGCAGCAGGAAGAAGTCGTCCAATCGTTGTGCGGTACAGTACGCGAGGATGGCAAGAAGGGCCGCAAAGGTTCTCAGGAGTCCGTCGAATAGATTTTTCCAATTACATCTTGTATTTCCTTTCATTTTGACATAGTGACAAGCGGCTGGATGGCGCATGATGTGCCTCCGGCCGCTTGTCTTTTTATCCGTATTGTAACTCATATGGTTCCCTTAATTCTAAAATTCAGTTTTCATGAATTCCATATTCTAAAATTTGCGCCATATTCACAATGATGCCATTCAGAAGTCCTGTAAGTGTCCCTACAGCAATCAAGGGTGGCAAAAGGGTAATTACACTCGCCGTGGAGGTTACAAGCGCAGCAACCGCAACTTGCGCCGCCATATGTGCAGCTCCACCTGCCGCACTAACCCCAGCCGACGACAATCCAAATTTCGAGCACAACAAAGCCATAACAGCGAAACTCAATACGCCGCCAGCCAACGAATACGGAAGAGCGCTCATTCCTGAAAAAAGCATCGAACACATTATAACCTTTGTCATCATTATCGAAAACGCGGTTTTATCAGACGGCAAAATTCTGAGTGCTAAAAGCACCGCAATATTGCCAAGTCCCAGCTTGATCCCTGATATAGGTGGAACAACCGGAATGAGATATTCCACATATCCCATCAGTATAGCAACAGTTGAAAGCAGTCCTGCAACGGCTGCATTTTTAGATTTACTCGGCGTCCGCACTTTTTACCTCCCGATTAGAGCCTTATTATGCAATGCAACTTTATATATACTTTCTTAAACCAAATTCAGGCTACGGCACATACCTGAGTTCTTTTTTATCTGTGATAAATACTGCCTTTACATTCGGATAATTCCTCAGGACCCTCTCTCCCCCTTCATATCCCAATAGCATACATAAAGTGGAAAGAGCGTCACATTCTTCCGAACTCTCCCCGATTATCGTCACAGAGTACAATCCTGTATCACAGGGCATACCGTCGTGTGCATTTAGAATGTGATGATATATGATTCCGTCTTTCTCGAAATATCTCTGGTATACCCCGGAAGTCACGGCTGATTTGTCGCTTATTTCAATTACATCTGCGTTGGATTGCCCGAACGGCTCCTGTATGCCAACACGCCAGTCTGATCCATCGGGCTTGTTTCCTATAACCATCACATTTCCACCCAAATCTATGATTGCCGATTTTACACCGCTGTCGCGAAGATACTCAGCCGCCTTGTCCGCCGTAAATCCCTTAGCGACCGCCCCGAGATCTATTCCCATTCCATCGGGCAACCTCACGATGTTCCCGTCAAGCTGAATCTTGGTGTAATCTACCATCTGAACTGCTGATTCAAGCCGGGATTTTTCCGGAATCTCGCTGCTGTTTCCGCTGAAGTCCCAAAGCTGTTTGACGGGGTATATTGTTATGTCAAACGCTCCATCACTCAACCTGCTGTATTCAAGCGAATGGGATATGAGCTGTGCGGTATCTGACGATACTTCAACAGGCTCGCCGCGACTGTGATTGATTTTGTATATATCGCTTCCGCTCACTGTGGCACTCAGCATATGCTCGCACCGATTGCACACGTCAAAGGCGCCGTCGACCAGTTTGCCTCCGTTTCCGCTCCAATCATACAATGTGACTGTGCATATTGTATCAAGCATAAATTCTGTGCGTGAAACAGGAGTTTTGCTCCTGGTAAACACAGCAATGAGCGCAACTGAGATGAACACAACCAATACGATGGATACTATAACCGTAGCAGATGGGCGGGATATATTCTTAAATTTTTTCAACAACATCGTCCCTTGCAAAAAATAAAAATCCGCAGGCATCGGGGAGAATTTTCCCTATACCTACGGACAAAATTATACCATAAATTATGAGGCAGCGCAACCAATTATACTCTGCTTTTATACCTTACCTTATCATTGACAAGACTATCTCTATACAATTCGTCGATGCTCACACCCAAAGCGTCCGCAAAAATCTGAACTTCGTAATCATACACCGAGCGAAGCTGATTCTCTATCTTGCTTATAGTAGCCACCGAACGCTTGAGATTTCTCTCGCGGCAAAGTTCACTCAGCTTGGTTTGAGATATTCTTCTCTCGCTTCTGATTTTTTTGAGCCTCGGACCTATTACATTCAACACACCTTTTTCATCGTTATCGATATAATACATAATTGACTTATCCTTTCCCACGCAGTGGCTTCACTGTTACCTTAAACAACCCTACTAAAACAAAAGATGCATTTGAGTGAATAAAGGAAATTTAATTGAATAAATAATTTGGCAAACACAGTCTAAATTACTTACAGTAATAAATTCATACCAAATAGTAACTCATAAATTTGTATGAACATACATTATAATTCTGTAATAATATGTACCGACCGTTTTTAATTCTAACATTTTTCACACATTATGTCAAGTGCTAATATCCATAAAACAACGGTTTTTTGGGATTTTTTATGTTTTTACAAATTAGAAAACGCGCAAATAATATCAGTTAAAAATAATATTTTCTATATAATAATCCAAATATCCATTTAACATCAATTTTACATTTCCTAAAAATTCCGACATAATTCACTAAAAATCGTGCATTTTAACAATAAAGGTTTCATTCTCAAACTATGGTTAATTGCTAATTTTTCCTTTGATTTTATAAGGCTTATCCGATGTAATTTTACAATTTGTAAAATTATATGTATCTAAAAAATACATTTTTAATGATAATAAATGTGTCGCAAGGTAAAAAATAAATTATATTATTTAATAAAAATTAATTTTTTTAATTTTTTGTTAGAATCAATAAAACAGTTTAAATCGAAGTGAAGTATAATCACACATATTTCTCCTGACGAGTATTAGATAAAAACATTATCCTCAAATAATACTAATTCTGAATTAATTATGAATTTATGTTGAACTTGACGCTCAATTGTTATACAATATAAAGAGACTATTTAGCGAGGAGATTTGTATTTTGAATTACTGCGAGCTTATTGAAAAATATCCCGAATTTATATACCACGGCTTTGACATAGTGCCTGAATCCCGCGGTGTAAAGATCGTCTATAATTTTGAGACTGTAGGTCTCACCGAGTTTCATCCATACTGGGTTGTTCCCGGCAGCGCAATCGACTTGGAGGACGACGCCATGGTTGAATTTATCTTTTCGATAGGAATGGTGGAGTTAATCAGCTATTGGAAAGCAACCTGTTCACCGTCGGTAAAAGTAGAATGTAGTTACATGAGTGAGACTCAGAAAAAATGGTGGAAGAAGCTGTATTTCAATGGACTGGGTGAATTCTTCTACACAAACGGGATTGAAACGGATATTGACAGCTTTATGCATATTGATTCACAGTCTGAGTCGCAGGTCGAAAAGCGTGCAATTACGCATGACAAAGAACTCTCAGGCTGTATGATACCAGTCGGCGGGGGCAAGGATTCAATAGTTACACTGCATATACTGTCGCTCACAAATCAAAAGGACAATATGTGCTTTATGATGAATCATCGCAATTCAGCTTTTGCTTCGGCTTTGCTGTCAGGCTATAAGCCCGAGAACATATACAAACCACACCGTTATCTCGACAGGACAATAGTAGAGCTTAACAACAGAGGCTTTCTCAACGGTCACACCCCACTATCCGCTCTGATTGCTTTCGCAGCGTCTATGGCTGCTTATCTGAACGGAAAGAAATATGTCGTGCTCTCGAATGAATCCAGTGCAAATGAATCCTCTGTGACCGGCAGCAACATAAATCATCAGTACTCCAAAAGCTTTGAATTCGAGCGGGACTTTTCGGATTATCTGCGAGACTACATTCCATGCGGCGTTCAGTATTTCAGCTTGCTGCGCCCACTCACCGAGTATCAAATAGCAAAGATATTTTCCGGTTTGCGGGAATATCATGAGGTATTCAGAAGCTGTAACGCTGGTAATGCGGGAAAAAATTTCGACACATGGTGTCTCGACTGCTCGAAATGTCTGTTTGTAGCTGTGATACTTTCGCCCTTCCTCTCCGACGACGAAATTAAGGAGATATTCAGAATAAATTTGCTGGATTCCAAGAGTGAGAAAATGCAGAAATATTTTGAACAACTTATCGGTATGCACGAATCCAAACCGTTTGAATGCGTAGGCAGCGTGAACGAGATAAATTTTGCACTCTGTCGAGCGATAGATAAGCGCAAAAAAGAGGGAACCAAACTGCCCTACCTGCTCGAATACTACGCCAACACCCCTGCATATGCTCAACACAAGGATGCCCCTGACATCTATTCAAACTATTTCGACGAGGCGAATCTAATTCCAGATGACATTAAACATTACGTCGTAAAAGTCTGTTTAGCTTCCGAGTAAAGAGACAGCAAGTAGTCTTATTTTAAAACAAAGCAGTGAATTTTAAGATGTTTATTAAATTACGCACAAATTTAATTATAACTGTTCTGTTGTTGACTTTATTTTCGCTTGCAGCGTGTAGTCGTGGAGGTGACGTGTCACCAGATGTGTCGCCATCTGATATTTCTGATAAGAAGCAGATCACAGCTGAGGAAGTGTCACTTAGTGACACTTCAATACAATTGGGAAAGGGTATAACCTCGCAATTGACAGCAGAGGGCGGAAAAAATATATCATGGAGCAGTTCAGATACATCAATTGCCACAGTCGACAACGGGCTTATAAGGGGCGAGAATGTTGGAAACTGCGTTGTGACAGCATATAATGACAGCGGCAGTTCAGCAAAGTGCCAGGTTGAAGTAAAGAAAACGTGCTATCTCACATTCGACGATGGCCCTAACGACTCCACTCCTCTCATACTTGAAGTACTCAAAGAAAATGACGTTCACGCCACTTTTTTTGTGGTCAGCTCCAATTCGCTTGAATTTACAAAACAGATGCATGAGCAAGGCTGCCTTGTCGGAATTCACACATACAGCCACAAGTATGAATACTGCTACCGCTCGTACTACTCCTATTACTATGGTGTGGAGCTTATGGCGCGTCGTGTGGAAAACTACACAGGTGTACGTCCAAATATTATACGATTCCCCGGCGGAACACACAATGCAGTAAGCGACCCGTTGCTCATGCAAAGAGTGGCAAACGGGGCAAAAGATTTAGGCTATCGCGCGTTCGACTGGACAGCCACCTCGGGAGACACCTCGCAGAACTCTGCCTCCGCCGAATTCTCAATAGAAAATATAAAAAAGAGCTGCACTGAGGACGTTGAAATTGTGCTTATGCACGACAAAGCATTCAATGCAAAGGCGCTCAGAACCATTATTCCCTATTTGCGCGAACAGGGATATGTATTTGAGACATTGGATAAGTATCCCGAATACAGCTATACCATACCGACGCGGTACAGCAGAAAAAATAAACTCATTCCTTCAGTGTCAGTCGGAATAGGTATGACATCGGCAAAAATTAAGATAGGTGAACAAATAACGCTTGCGGCACGAATGCAGCCGTCCAATTCCACCGACTATATAAGATGGGAAAGCTCTGACACATCAATAGCCGAGGTTATGCCAAACGGAAGGGTGGAAGGCATAAGCCAAGGTAATGTCGAAATATATGCCATAACTTCAAGCGGGAAGAAAGCAGTTTCCCGCGTTAGCGTCATCTGAAACAAAAAACCTGTCAATGCGGTTGTTAAAACCACATTGACAGGCAATTTTTATTATTGAATTACAGCGATCCAACCAAATCAATGAGTATGGGGCGAATTTCCGACGCGAGGTAGAGCGAACCGCATACCACAACGGCTGAAGCTTCGTCGACCATGCCCACGGCACGTTCGGCGGCCTTTTTCAAATTTTCCATAGGTTTCACACAAACCCCCTCATTCGCGTATTGAGCCGCACATTCGGCCAATTTCTTCGCGCTCAGTGCGCGGGGATTGTTGGGGGATACTGTAAATACCATTTCAAAACGCGGGATTATCTTTGACAAAGCCTCGTCATAAGATTTGTCGCGCAACATTCCCATAATTCCTATTACGCTCCGTCCGTCAAGCAGTGTATCAATTGACTTACAGAGCGCATCTATTCCGTCGGGATTATGCGCCCCGTCCACAATAACCAGAGGATTGCGCGATATTATCTCAAATCGTGCGGGAATACGCGCCGACGCTATTCCGTTTGAGATATTTTCCTCCCTTATTTCAAGACCACGCTCATTTATAACTCGCGCGGCATTCACGGCCGTAACTGCATTTTCTATCTGATGAGGTCCGGCAAGCGGTATCATGAGGCGTGTATCCCCATAATATACATGATTTACTGTCGGAGTCATGGAATGTACCTCGACCGCGTCGGTGGTGCATATGGTGAGAGCGCTGTTCATCTCGGCACATTTATTCGCTATAACGCTTACCACTTCATCTTTCTGATTTGGAGCGAGCACCGTGGGACAGTTCTGCTTAATGATGCCGGCCTTCTCCCCCGCTATCTTCTCCAAAGTGTCACCAAGGATATCGGTGTGATCCATAGAGATTTTCGTTATAACCGAACAAATCGGCTGCTTTACGATATTTGTTGAGTCCATTCTGCCGCCCAATCCGCACTCCAACACAACCACTCTGCATTCCCTTTGTGCAAACCACATCAGCGCCACAGCCGTAATTAATTCAAATTGTGTGAGACAGCAGCCTGATTTGGACAGAATATCGTTAACTGTGCTGACCTTTGTCATTATTTCCGCGAATTCATCTTCGGTTATCATGTTGCCGTTAATCATAAATCTCTCGCGAAAATCCAGAACATACGGCGATGTGAAAAGTCCAGTCCTGTATCCTTCGCAGGACAAAATAGAAGCTATCATTGTACTGACCGAGCCTTTGCCGTTCGTTCCCGCAACGTGTACGAATTTAAGCTTGTCCTGCGGGTTGCCTAAGTAAGCCATCATTTTCGTTATTCGCTGCAAGCCCGGCTTAATGCCGAATCGCTCCATATTATCTATGTAGGCTCTTGCCTCCGTATAGTCCACAAAAACACCTCGGTTTACGGAACTGTTCCTACACTGTGCGCAGATTTGCACAGTATAGGAACGCACCGCTACTAACTGTTTGCAATATATTTTAATTTATCTGAACTTCTCCATAGTTTGAAGAATAATAGACTTGCGCTCTTGTGCCTTTGCCAATTTGGCGCGTTCAGCTTCTATGATGTTGGCTGGCGCCTTTGAAACGAAATTCTCATTTGCGAGCTTGCCGTTCAACATAGATATATCTTTCTCAACTTTCGACAGCTCCTTGTCAAGGCGCGCAAGTTCCTTTTCCTTGTCAACCAGCTCATCAAGCGGAATGAGAATCTTGGCTCCATCAGAGATTATGGTGACAGCACCGTCAATGGTGAAACTCTCGCCCACTTCTACCTCGCTTGCCGAAGCAAGCTTGTAAAAGAACTTGGCGCCATGCTCAAAGTTTTCGCCATAGGCCGTCTCAATGTAGACGCGCGCTTTCTTGGAAGGAGGAACATTCATTTCACTGCGGCGGGTTCTGATGGCCTTAATTGCCGACATGATACGCTCCATCTTGGCAGCCTCATCGGTAAACACAAATTCAGGGTTGAACTGCGGCCACGCGCTGAGCATGAGAGTATCTCCTTTATGCGGTATTATAGTGAAAATTTCCTCCGTGACGAACGGCATAAAGGGGTGCAGCAGCTTGATGATATCGGTCAGAACGTAAAGCAGTACTGCACGAGCATCGGCCGCAGTCTTGCCTCCCGCATTAAGACGGGTCTTTGCAAGCTCGATATACCAGTCGCAGTAGCAATCCCAGATAAAATCATACAGTTTGGCAACCGCAACGCCTATATCGAAATTCTCCATGTTGTCTGTCATTTCTTTGACAAGCGTGTTTAGCTTATCGAGAATCCACTTGTCCTCAAGCTCAAGCTGTTCGGGAATTGCGGGGGCATCTCCGTCCTCTACATTCATCATGACGAAGCGGGCGGCGTTCCAAAGCTTGTTGGCAAAATTGCGGCAGGATTCAACCTTCTTTTCACTGTAGCGCATATCACTTCCGGGGCTGATACCGCTGACTAGAGAGAATCTGAGCGAATCCGCGCCATACTTATTGATAACCTCAAGCGGATCAACGCCGTTACCCAGAGACTTGGACATTTTGCGCCCTTGGCCGTCACGAACTATGCCGTGAATAAATACGTTCTTGAATGGCGCGGCTTCCATATTGTGTACGCCCGAGAATATCATTCTGGCAATCCAGAAGAATATGATATCATAACCCGTGACAAGTGTGCTTGTGGGATAGAAGAAATCCAGTTCATCGGTCTTGTCAGGCCAACCGAGGGTT
This sequence comes from uncultured Clostridia bacterium, assembly GCA_947581635.1. Taxonomy (GTDB): domain Bacteria; phylum Bacillota; class Clostridia; order Oscillospirales; family Acutalibacteraceae; genus RUG762. The sequence continues at coordinate 16,197 of CANPVE010000004.1, forward strand.
GAGAACGGCCACAGTGCCGATGAGAACCATGTGTCCAATGTATCTTCGTCCTGGTGCAGATGCGTACTGCCGCACTTTGGACATTTCCCGGGCGCCGATTTGGCAACGGTTATTTCACCGCAATCATCGCAATACCATGCGGGAATTCTGTGTCCCCACCAAAGCTGGCGCGAGATACACCAATCGCGAATGTTTTCCATCCAGTTGTAATAAATTTTATCGAATCGTTCGGGAACAAACTGCGTCTCCCCACTGCGCACAGCTTTAATTGCAGGTTCTGCCAAAGGTTTCATCTTGACAAACCACTGCTTTGATACACGCGGCTCAACGATAGTTTGGCAGCGGTAGCAGGTGCCGACATTGTGCTTCATGGGTTCAATTTTGACGAGGAATCCTTCCGAGTCAAGGTCGGCAACTATGGCCTTGCGGCATTCTTCGCGCGTCATGCCTGCGTACTTGCCGCCTTCTTCGTTGATTGTGGCGTCCTCGTTCATCACGTTTATTACGGGCAAATTATGGCGCAGACCCACCTCAAAGTCATTTGGGTCGTGTGCGGGTGTAATCTTAACTACGCCCGTTCCAAAATCCATCTCAACATACTCATCAGCCACTATCGGAATTTCACGGTTAAAGAGCGGGAGCATTACAGTCTTGCCGACAAGGTGTTTGTAGCGCTCATCATCGGGGTGAACCGCCACAGCTGTATCTCCTATGAGTGTCTCAGGACGCGTTGTGGCAAGTTCGAGATATCCGCTGCCGTCGGTAAGTGGATAGCGAAGATGCCAGAAAAACGCGTCCTTCTCCTCAAACTCGACTTCAGCGTCGGAAATGGATGTCTTGCAGTGCGGACACCAGTTAATTATCCTCTCACCCCGGTAAATTAAGCCCTCGTTGTACATCTTATTGAATACTTCGGTGACAGCCTTGGAGCACCCCTCGTCCATGGTAAAGCGTTCGCGCTCCCAGTCGCAGGAAGAACCCATTTTCTTAAGCTGATTTACGATCCTGCCGCCGTACTCGCGTTTCCATTCCCAAACCTCATCGAGAAATTTATCGCGGCCCAGTTCTTCTTTGCTTTTTCCTTCTTTGCGCAGCTTCTCCACAACTTTGGCTTCGGTCGCAATCGAAGCGTGGTCGGTGCCTGGAAGCCACATAGCACAGTAGCCCTGCATTCTTCTCCATCGGATGAGTATATCCTGAAGTGTATTGTCCAGAGCATGACCCATGTGAAGCTGTCCTGTGATGTTTGGAGGGGGCATAACTATACAGTAGGGCTTTTTGCTACGATCTATCTCGGTGTGGAAATATCCCTTATCGAGCCAATTTTTATAAATTCGGTCTTCCGCCTCCTGAGGATCATAAGTCTTTGGCATTTCCTTAGCCATATTTGAAATCAGTCCTTTCTTTCGTTAGGAATAAGGCAATAACAAAATAAAAAAGCCCGCCGCAAGCCGACAAATCGACTCAGGGCGAACCAAATCTGCAAGTCCGTGATACCACCTGAATTCGCGAAAAACGCGCACTCTTCCAACACAGGATATTAATGTAAAAACATACCCGATGCTGCCTTCTGTGATAACGGTGAAGCTCCGTTGGAATCTACTTGGGCAAAAAACAAATCGCCCGTTCAGTCCAAAGCTCCGAGGCTACTTCCATACCGCCTGCACAAAGACTCGCACCAATCGTCTTTTCTCTGAACAGCAGTGAGGTATGTACTCCTCCTCATCATTGCCTTATCCTAATATTGTTCGCATTATAACACTCAAATATCATTTTGTCAATACATTTTGCAGAGAAAAATAAGATTCGGATTTAACGGAACACTCAGACTGCCGTTAAATCCGAATTCTTTTGATTAAATTAAACTAATTTAGTCTTTTATAATGCGCTCGTCATCGCCGTCATCATCAGCTTCGTCACTGTCATCATCTTCATCTTCATCAACATCTTCATCTTCATCTTCATAAGCTTCATCGTCTTCATCAAAAATATCCTCGTCATTCAATTTGTTTGTTTTGGGAAGATCAAAGCCTAAACGGGGATAATTTGTAATTCCGAGCTTCACAAACTGATTTGCTCTGTAGAAGAAGAAATAGATAACAATTACGGCAATGAGAAGAATTATGCACACTATGGTCAGTATAATGTCAGCCGAGGACAGCTTCATACCCTCGCCACTGAGCTTTATAGAGCCTATCATCTCATTCAAGACTTCCTTGTCGCTGGAATCTGCGTTCAAGGTCTGAATATAAATAACATACTGCTTATCACCAATCACTGTGGTAAACTGATACTGCGTGTAATTGTCACCGGTGCTGTTGTCATTGGTAGTAACCTGAATGTAGTTGCGTCCGTTGATTGTGACGAATTCAGCATTGTAACCGTCGCCGGAAGATTCAGCAACCAGTTCGTCGCGCTTCGCGGCGCTAAGATTGGAGTAGTCCCCATAGTAATCATAAATGGAATCCTGATCCGAAACGAACACAGTAACAGCGCAGTAGTTGTCGTTATTTGTGTACGAATAAAGAATGCAACCCTGCTCCATGAAATATGTCCGCGAATAATCAGATGATGAAAATTCGCTTGGGTCGCTGTCAATTGTAAGCAAATCTCCCTTTGGAACCAGCATGGACAAGCCATACTGTTTTACCTTTGCTTTGACAAGATTGTCGGACTTAAGGTCACAGCCGGACACTACTGCCGCCGTCGTACCATCGTCGGCGGGCTCTGTCGACGATGTATTATCGCTTTCCGCAAATACGCTCATTCCGCCCACACAGGCCAAAATAAACATAAACAGCGTAAGCAGTGCCGCAATAAATTTCTTATTCTTTCTCATTATCGTAATTCCTTCCTTTAAGAACCAAAAATTTGGAAATAAATTAAAGCGTGGCCGCTATTTCCTTGATGTAAGCCTTGAGTTTTTCACTGACCTCAGGGTGCTTGAGTGCAACGTCAATGGTAGCCTGCAAAATTCCAAACTTATTTCCCATATCGTAGCGCTTTCCCACGAAGTCTACAGCTGTCAGTCCCTTTGTCTTGGCCAGCACCGCCAGGGCATCAGTGAGCTGAATCTCGTTGCCGACGCCGGGCGACGTGTTATCAAGTATATCAAATATCTCGGGCGGACACACGCACCTGCCCAAGATGGTGAAGTTACTAAGCAAATCTTCCTCACGTTTTACCTTTTCAACCAGATCAGTACACTTAAACACAATGCTCTCTCCGTCAATCGGTTCCAGCCTTAGTGAGCTTCCACGCATCGCAGTCTCGGGAGACACCTCTTTGGCGCCGACAACACCGAGACCGTACTTCTCATATGCTTCGCAAAGCTGAGCGGTAGCGGGCTTTTCACCCAAAATTACATCATCACCGAAAAGAATGGCAAACGGCTCGTCTCCCACAAAAGATCGCGCGCAATTGACAGCGTGACCCAACCCCCTGGTTTCCTTCTGGCGGACAAAGCATATATTGGCCATTTTGGTCAGGTTTACAACCTGATCATACGCCTCCTGCCTCCCCGCAGCCAAGAGTCTCTCTTCAAGCTCGGGAACCCTGTCGAAATGATTTTCAATATCACCCTTACCTCTGTTGGTTATTATCAGAATATCGGTAATACCGCTGGCAACCGCTTCCTCAACAATATATTGAATAGCGGGTTTGTCAACTATCGGCAGCATTTCTTTTGGCATGGCTTTTGAAGCGGGCAAAACTCTGGTTCCAAGACCTGCTGCGGGTATAACGGCCTTACGCACTTTTCCATTCATTACAACAACATCCTTTTCAGATAAATTGAAGCCTCTAAATCTCGCATAAGCAAAAATGCAAAGACAAACACATACAAATGAGAGTGTCTATTATGATTAGTCGAAGCAACGCAATCTACGTATAATCACAACGCTAAATTAAATATATCTTTACAAATAGACAGTCAACCCGGTTCGGCACGGCGACAAATTCTTCATATTTTCACAGGAAAAAGCCTGCTCCGAACATATACATGACCGCCATGTAACACAGGGTTACAGAGATAGTTTGCACAGAAGCAATTCCACCACTCTCTTCAATGGCCTCATTAAATTGCTTGGCAGTGGAATGTCGCGCGGTTGCTTCGGCGTTTATCTTTTTGATTCTTCTGGCACAAAATGTCATATAAATCTTATTGCCGAAAATACCGCTTAAAATCATCACCAAAAATTCAATTCCCGAGAGCATGATATAAATACTGGCAAAAAACAATAGCCTTTCACCCGTAAGATTTGCTGACACGCTGCGAAAATAAATTTGGTAGCAGGAAATTCCCGCCATGATCAAAGTGAGGAAAATACCGAAAGAATACATCTTGCGCGATATGAACCAAAGTCCATGCATCAAAAACGCGGTAAAATTAAATGTGAATGAACCCTGATATCGGCTCATCTTGATAAATCTCGGAATATAGTATATCCACATTCCGCCCACGAACCTTTTAACGTCTCCCGCAGGAACGCCTTCTATCAGTTCGGATTTGTCAAACTGATAGAAGCCTTCAAAATCGTCATCAACTTCGCTCTCGGAATACGCGCCATCTCTGTCATGCGCAAGATAATACCCGCAGTGCTCACAGTACTTCTCGGATTTAGATGTTTCACGACCGCAAACCGGACAAACGACGCTTTCTTTACCGGAATCGTCTACCACAGGTTGGGATACGGTCGACGATGTATTGCTTATAACGATTGCCGGCGGATTCCACTCATAGTTATCAGAATGTTTGTCAGCACATGCACATTGTCCCGCAGATTTCCAACAATCCCTGTGATGAGGGGCGCCGCACTCGGGGCACACGACTATGTCTGAATCCGCGTCAAAGGGCTTACCGCAAGCGGCACAGAACATATTTCTGTAGTCTTTCATAAATATCCGTCGGCAGTAACAAAGATTGCCCTGCCGAAAAAAACACCTCCGATTTTACTCATACTAACCCGCGTTGCAAAGAAAAGACCTAAAAATTCGGTTGAAAATTTGCAAATAATCTTTCCACTGTCTTTATTCCGGGTTAGTACCACTTAGAATAAAAATCTGACAAAATGACAACCTTATCGAATAATTATATACTCAGATTTTGAATTAATCAAGTATTAAATGTAAAATACTTCCTAAAAATCAGTTTACAACTATCTTGCACCTGGCCGAGCACCCGCTGCCTGTCTTTATATATATATAGCAGGTTCCGCTTTTCACTGCAGTTATCAGGCCATCGCTGCGCACCGAGGCAACGGATTCGTCGCTTGACGTCCATTCCACCGTATCGTTGCTGTCTGACGGAGTTATTACATAGAGCAGCGAATCGGTGCTGCCTACGTTCATGGATATGCTGTTTCTGTTGAGCTTTACATTATCCGCCTTTTTCAGCACTTCTATCTCATAGGCTGCCGTCACCGACTGTCCACTCACTTCGTTTGTTGCCTTAGCAGTTATAACGACTTTGCCTGCGGCCCTGCCTTTTACAGAGCCCTGCGATGTCACGCGGGCTATTTTCTCATCGCTACACGACCATTCCACATCATCGGTTGTATTGTTCGGAAACAATTTAAGTTTAAGCTGTATCACTTCTCCTATATATATTTTGTCCAAATCGCTCGTTATTTGTGCAGCGTGAGCAGGCTGTGTTACCTGTACACGACATTTTGAAATCAAATCTCCGCTGGTTTTGCAATTTATTATACAGTTGCCTACTCCAACCGCCCGCACAACGCCATTCTCATCGACTGAAGCAACCTTTTCATCGGTAGAATTCCACGTACACTTATCGGTAGTTTCAGGAGAATACGATGGGAATATAACCGCATTCAGCTTTTGCTCTGTGCCGCAGTTAAGCGTGAGATTCTTTACGTCCAAGTTCAGCTTCTCCGCTTCGGCCACCACATTGACAGTACATGAAGCCACGACGCCGCTTGCCGTTTTTGCATACACCTCGGCCGTGCCGAACGACGTTCCGGTCACCTTCCCCTTTGAGTTGACCGATACCACGCTCGGATCAGATGAACTCCACACTATTCGTTGTTTGGAATCACTTGGAGACAGCTGTGCGTTTAAATTAAATTCCTTACCCTGATAAACCGAGCGTTCTTCCAAATCAAGAGAAATATCCTCGGCAGGTATTACACACTCTACAGTAATTGTGGATTTAAGCCCGCTTGCCGTTGTCGCAGTAATATCACAGTTTCCTTGGGAAACAGCCGTTACAACACCCGTTGAATCAACCGTGGCAACATCAGTATTGTGACTTTTCCATGTTATCTCATCATCAGACGTGGAGGGGAGGATATCTTTATGCAACTGAACACTTTGTGCGACCGCGATCTGCTCTTCAGGTGGGAATATTGAAAAATCCAACGCCTTTTCAGCTACGGTTATCAAAAAGTAATTCTCACTTCCGTCGGGCATTCTGCACACAACATTGGCAGAGCCTTTGCCTATCGCCGTAACTTGCCCGTCATCGCCGACGGTTGCCACACTTGGATCAGAAGAATACCAAAATTTGTCAACTGACAGAAAAGGGTCTATTATCTGTTCCAGTATGGAGCTGAGTTCCTCATATTCTCCTCTATACATATGTCTTGCATCTTGTGATTTTCTAACGTCTGACACATTCTCGGATTGCCTGATAACGATTACCTTTATAACCTTTGAACCCAAGCCATCTGCTGTAACCGTTATATCTGCCTCTCCTTCAGACACGGCCTTTAGTACTCCATTGTTTACCTCTACCACCGATGTATCGGAGGATTCCCACACAGTATCCGCTTTCCTGTCCGAAATAAACGCATACTCGACTTGAAAAGTTTTTCCCTTTTCAATCACAGCGCGCTCAGTGCTCAGCAAAAAGGTATCACGGTACGGCCTGAACCCCACCTCATGCGCGGCGCTATAAAGCTCTACAGAGCTTCCGGCCTCACCGTATAAGCTGATATACGACGCCTTTTTTGTTTCACCGTTCTCAAAATAGTATCCAAGTGAGAGACAACCGACTTTTTCCATACTGGAAGGGAGAGAAATTGTCATAATATCCCTACATGACAAAAAAGAAGCCATGCCTATTTTAGTTACGCTGTCCGGGAAACTCACGCCTGTAAGCTTTTCACAGCCGTTAAAAGCGTAATCCCCTATTTCAACTGTGCCTTGGGCTATTTCCGCCCCGCCTGTTGCTCCCTGAGGACATAAAATAAGTTTTTCGCCGCTTTTATCGTAAAGAATCCCATCTTGAGACTTAAAGCTGCTATTTCCCGCAGAAACAAGTACTTGTTTAAGCGATGTGCAACCGTTGAATGCACCCATGCCTATGCTGCCAACGCAGCCAAGATAGATATCCTGCAACCCCGAGCAATTATGAAACGCAAGCAAGCCTATAGTATTCACACCGTCGCCAAGAGCTACAGAATTAAGCGAGACACAGCCCTCAAACGCCGACGAACCTATTTCACGAACCGAACCGCCGAAAGACACGCTTTTCAACGACTCACACCCGCGAAATGTTTCACTGCGTATTTCTTCCAAATTTTCTCCAAGTTCAGCTTTGGTAATGGATTTACAATTGACAAATGCCCTTGAACCGAGGGATATCACTTCAGGCGGAAACTGCACCGCTTTCAGAGAAGTGCATCCATGAAACGCGTCACTTCCCACTGATTCCAAGCTTTTTCCAAAGTCTACTGTCTCCAGCATCGAGCATCTGCCGAAAGCCGCATCACCTATACTTTTAAGCGCCTTCGAGAGTGTGACGCTCTTGACGTGTGTGCAATTATAAAACGCATAATCGCCAATCCTTGTCACATTGTCGGGAATATCCAGATCGGTAAGTGAACTACAGCCATAAAATGCTCCATCACCTATGCTTTTTAATGTGGTGGGCAATGAAACGCTTCTCAGACCAACGCATCCCTGAAAGCAATACTTGCCGATATCGGTAATTCCTTCGGACACAGTGACGCTTGTCAGATATTTATCTCCCACGAATGCCTCACGGCTTACAGACCTCACCTCATATCCCCCAAGCGACGATGGAATGTCAAGCGAGAGAGCATTACCGTTGTAACCCGTTATGGCCGCGTAGGCGTGATTATCCTTGTCAAGATGAGTGGAGTAGATCCAATTTTTCTCCTTCAAATTTACAGCGGTCGTATCATTGGATGCCGCATACACTTCGGAAACAGCGGCAGCGCTCACTGTACACCGGTCTGTGAGAAAAAGCATAAACACAGTGCAGACCGACAACGCCATAAGAAAGGGTACGCATCTTCCGAGTCTTCCAAAAATATTCAAATACATAACATTCCCCCACTGCCAAATCGAAAAAAGTTATTCAATTCCAACACAAAAGTGTATACGTATTTCACACGGTTTCGCACCACTGAAGCTCTAAGTTCACTAGAATATTATATACGTTTATTTGTAAAAGTCAACAAATCACACATAAACATTATAATTGCAATGGTGATTTAGAATAAAAATTCATATATTCATCAAATAAAATTCATTGTGTACTCTCCAATTAACGATATTTTAACATTTGGCGTATATAATGTAGTCAAATAAATTTGAGGATTGATTTTATGAAGGTGCTGGTTTTATCCTGCAACATGGGCGAAGGCCACAATGCGGCAGGACGTGCCGTTTACGAAAAGTTTGTTCAAATGGGCGTCGAATGTGAATTTGCGGACACATTGGCTATTGCGGGCATGAAGGTTTCACGTACCGTAAATAATACGTATGTCGGTATAACCACGACTTCGCCCAAAACTTTCGGTCGGATATACTCGATAGGACGTGCCGTCAGCGATTTTAACACCAACGTGCTGCGCTGCAAATCTCCGGTGTATGCCGCCAATACACTTTATCGAAAAAAGCTGGCGGCATATATAAAAAACGGCGGCTATGATGTGGCGGTGATGTCTCATTTGTTCCCCGCAGAATGTCTTACTTGTCTGCGAAAACACGGGATATTGGATACACCATTTGTCAATATCGCAACTGACTACGCCTGTATTCCGTTTTGGGAGGAGACTGATCCCGATTATTTTGTCATTCCGCATAAAGAACTTGAGGAGGATTTTTATTCAAGAAAAATTCCACGCGACAAGCTCCTGCCATTTGGCATACCGGTAAAGGATTGCTTTAGACAAAAAAATGATGTGATATCGGCGCGCACCGAGTTAAATTTGCAGGGTGACAGGCCCGTAATGCTGATAATGTCGGGCAGCATGGGATTTGGCAACCTTGAAAAACTCACAGCGGCGCTTTATTCCAAGTTCAACGCGGGCGTAAGGATAATAATACTTTGCGGACGCAACGAGGAGCTTCGCCAAAGTCTTTCCAAGAGCTTTGCCGGAAATCCCGACATAATATTGCAGCCATTTACAGACAGGGTAGATCTTTTTATGGACGCAGCCGACATGGTGTTCACCAAACCCGGCGGTCTTACGTCCACAGAGGCTGCGGTAAAAAATAAGCTTCTGATTCACACGGCGCCCATTCCCGGCTGCGAGACCATAAACGCGCGGTTCTTCGGTGAGCACGGCATATCCGTCACCAGTTCAGACCCAAATAACTGCGACGCCCTTGCTCAGACTGCCTACAGCCTTTGGCTCGACGATGAGGCCCAGGCAAAAATGCTGGAGGCGCAACGACTCAACATAAATCCAAATGCGGCCGATGATATATGTAATTTTATAATCGAGCATTTTTCTTGATGACAAATTTAAGTATATGTGTTATAATGAAGTCAGGTTATAAAGTCAAACTTTATGACTATTTTAATCCGCGGAAATAAATTTTCAACAGCAGCATCAGGTAATGTGAAAAAGTTTAACCCACTTTATTAGTCCATCCAACTAAAGATCGAGGAAAGTTTGATAAAATGAGCATTTATTTTATGTTTGCTCAAACTTGACTTTGACTTCATTATGCTTTGCTCTCTCAGCCTGTAGCTTTATAGACGCGCCTCACTCTCCGCCCTTGAACCCGCCAAAAGTTACACAGCACCCCCTGAACTCCAACGCTTTCGGCCAGCAGCTACGCTAACCTGACTTGAATTTTTCAAAATTGATTTCCGTGATTTCAATCGGAGGTGATTTTTATGATTAATTATGTATTTTGGACTGCGGCAGGTTTTTTCTCCGGCAGCGTCATGTACAGCTATCTGCTGCCCAAGTGGCTTTTCAAAAAGGACATCACCAAAATAAGTAAGGACGGCAACCCTGGCTGTGGAAACGTATTCACTTGCGTAAATATTCCGTGCGGTATTATGTGCCTGTTGCTCGAACTGGCGAAGGGCGCGGTTCCGCTATGGCTCTCATTGGAATATCTGGAAATCGAAAATCCAATGTTTGCCGCTGTAATGGCTGCGCCTGTGCTGGGTCACGCTTTTAGCCCCATGCTCAAACGGCGCGGCGGCAAGGCTATAGCGGTTACATTTGGCACTTTTATCGGATTGTTTCCAAAAATGATGATGCTTTTCTGGCTCGCTCTACCCCTGATAGTGTTTTCAACGGTGGTCAGAATAGTTCCCCACAGCGTGCGCGTTATGGTAAGCTACATAGCAATGCTGTTTAACACCGTTGCTATGGAGAGCTGCCGCACCGCATGGATAGGTGCGTTTACAATAACGGCAGTTGTGCTCTACAAGCATTTGAACGATCATATCACTCGAGAAAAACGTCAATTTGACGTCTACATATTATCCCATCGCCTCTTCGGACGGGGTGAACTCCAAACAGAAGCATCGCGCTCCGACAGGGCATAAATAAAGGACGGTTTTTACGATGAAGAAATTAGGATTTATAGGCTCCGGAAATATGGCCACGGCAATGATGAGCGGAATTATCCACAGCGGTATATTCGATTCCACACAGATAATTATGTCCGATGTCAGCCAAGCCCAGCTCGACAGAGTGAACAGGGAATACGGTGTAAGCGTTACCGCTGACAACATTGAGGTGGTCAGGAATTCTGAAGTGTTAATTCTTGCGGTCAAGCCCCAGTATTACTCCGACGTCATAGCCGAAATCCGCGAATTTATTTCTGAAAATCAAATAATCATAACCATTGCCCCGGGACAGACGCTGAAATCACTGGCAGAGCGCTTTGGCGGAGATAAGACAAAAATAATACGCACCATGCCCAATACTCCGGCAATGGTAGGTGCGGGCATTACGGCGGTCACTCCGAACGAGAACGTCACATCAGACGAGCTTGAATACGCCTGCAAAATACTGAACGGATTTGGTATTACCGAGGTTATAGGTGAAAATCTCATGGACGCTGTGGTTTCGGTAAGCGGCAGCTCTCCCGCCTATGTTTTCATGTTCATTGAGGCAATGGCAGACGCGGCAGTGGCAGACGGAATGCCACGCGCTCAGGCATACAAATTTGCGGCTCAGGCGGTAATGGGAAGTGCAAAGATGGTTATGGAGACGGGCAAGCACCCCGCCGAGCTTAAAGACATGGTATGTTCTCCTGCCGGAACCACAATTGAGGCGGTACGCGTGCTTGAGGAAAAAGGTATGAGGAGTGCCGTGTTCGAGGCAATGAGAGCGTGTACCCGCAAGGCAAAGGGAATGTGATCGTTACCTGTTTCATTGGTATACGACGGAATAAATACGAAAACATTCTAAATTCTTATGGTAAAATCGGCCAGTGACATCCAGTGACATATTAAAAAATTCTTATCAGTATAAATCATGTGGAATGTACATATACACAGATATATGTTATTGGAATTTTTGAGATATATTCTGCACATATTTCTTCAACGGAGGCATTGAAAATGGAAAATCAGGTATTGAAAGCAATAACAGAACGACGCAGCACACGTGGTTTTGAATCGACCCCTCTCACGGAAGAGCAGATCGAGACATTGATGTCCGCCGCTGCGGCCTCGCCCAGCGCAATGAATTTGCAGTCGTGGCATTTCACATTCTGTTCGGATTCCGTCGCGATTACGGCAGTTGAAGAGGAAGTCGGAAGAATAATTATGGACGGTGACGACGACGACGCAAAACAGCGCATGAAAGGACGCAATATGGAAGTGTTTTACAACGCCCCTACAGTCGTGTTCATTTCGTCAGACGCTCAGAGCTGCTGGAGCGACCTGGACGCCGGAATCGCCGCCGAAAATATTGTATTGGCTGCCCAGTCCATAGGACTAGGCTCGGTGATAGTCGGTATGTGTAAAATTGCATTTGAAGGCGAAAAAGGCAATAAATTCAAAGATATGCTCAAATTTCCTCAGGGGCACAGGTTCTCATTGGCGGTTGCGTTGGGAACGCCAAATGTGAGCAAAGAAGCGCACCCGATAGGTGAAAACAAATTCTCTGTGATGTGAAAAATCAGAAATATGAGCAGGATAAATAAAAAAATAATCACAATAAGCGGGAGTCCGCACAATGACGGATATTCCGCAAAAATGCTGCAATGCTTCACGGAATTGCTCGACGCTTCCTTCGTGGAGCATTCAATTTTGATACGTCATTATGACGCATTTGAATGTGCATTTGCTCCATGCATCGACTGCCGTGCGTGTCGTGAATTTGAGGGGTGCGCAAATGATGATATGGATCAATTTTTCAGCGATTTTGAGACGGCGGACGGCATAATATTTTCCACACCAATTTACAATATGTCGTTTCCCGCCCCTCTCAAAGCTATAGTTGACCGAACACAGCGTTATTACAACGCCAGATTTTCGCTCGGGAAACGTCCCCCAATAGATAATCACCGCCCTGCCGCGCTGCTCATGTCGGCCGGGTCTTATGACGAGGACGGCGATATTGTGATAAGGCAGCTTAGACGGATCTTCACCGTGACAAACTGCACGCTCGTTTGTCATGCTATATGTGCAGGAACCGATTGCCTAGGCCGACGTGAATTTCTGCCGTCCGGTGTGCATGATGAAATTTCTCGCTGCGTGAATAAATTTGGTATGAATTTGTTCGTATGAATCACAGAATAATCACAATTCTATAATATATTAATCATTATTTACATATATAATGGTGATGTAATTGTTAGAATTTGTTGAAATACTCTAATTTCACAATCAGTAATTTTTTATTTTTGGGGTGTTGAATTATGGCAAACGCTTTTAGAATACTTGTTGCGGACGACGAAGACAGGATCAGAAAATTGGTTGGGGATTTCCTTTCGCGCAGCGGCTACGAAATAATCGAGGCCGAGGACGGAGGCGAAGCACTTCGGCTCGCCACCACCGATCCTGTCCCTGACCTGATAATTCTTGACGTCATGATGCCGGTTCTGGACGGCTGGACGGTGCTTTCGGAAATACGCCGTCAAAACAATGTACCCGTCATACTTTTAACCGCAAAGGGTACCGAAAATGATCAGCTCGGAGGGTTCAGATTGGGCGCAGATGACTACATCACCAAGCCGTTTTCTCCAAGCCTTCTTGTTGCGAGAGTAGAAGCGCTGCTTAAACGCGGCAGCCGCACTAACGAAAATGAACCCGTTTGCGGCGATATCAGCATAGACGAAGTGGCTCATGTGGCATACGTCAAAGGTAAACCGCTTGAGCTGACTCCCAAGGAATACAATCTGCTGCTCTATTTCATAGAAAACCGCGGCGTAGCTCTTTCAAGAGAAAAAATTCTCAACGGCGTTTGGAATTACGACTATTTTGGAGATCTTCGCACAGTAGACACCCATGTCAAACAGCTCCGCTCAAAGCTGGGTGACGCCGGAAACATGATAGTTACGGTGAGGGGCGTTGGATACAGACTTGAGGTGAAGTAGTTGGGTCCAATTCTAGTTCATTTAAAAAAAGTGCTGAAAAAATTGGAGGTCATGATAAACAATCTTCCTGTCAGAATGAGGTTGTTTCTCGTAATCTTCGGTGTTATCATGCTCTTTTTGCTGATGATATTCGTAAGTAACTCGATTTTTCTCAAGCCTTACTACAACCAGATGAAAGAGAGAACTCTCTACTCCGCGCGAGACAGAATCTCAGAACTTGATTTGTCGGATACCGATGATGATGGCAAAGCTTCAATGGAATTGTTCGTGAGCCTTAAAAGGATAGAGGAATCGGGCAATTTGCAGATAACGGTTTTAAATGAGTATAAGGATTTGGTGTACTGCGACAGTGAAAGTGTAGTTCTATCCGGCAACCCCAAAAAATACAATACAGTAAAGCAATGGATGGACAGTATTTATCAGGCAGAGAGTACCGACTACAGCGGAAGCGGATCTTTTAACGATCCGCAGATAAGTATAAGGCGAAATCCAAAAACAAATGTCGATTACATGAACTTCTACGTCACTATACCGAACTTTCACGGGGGTGACAGCGCCATTTATTACGTGTTTATAGACACACCGCTTTCGGCTGTCGACGACGCCGTATCAATATTCAACGATTTTGTACTTATTCTTTGCGCGATTGCAATGATAATCAGTGGACTTGTATCGGTGGTTCTGTCTTCAAATTTTGTCAAGCCTATACTCAAAATAAACGACGCCACGAAAAGCATGGCGGATATGGATTTCTCTGTCAAGCTCGATATAAAATCAAAGGACGAGTTTGGAGAGCTTGCCGAAAGCATAAATTACCTTTCCGCACAGCTCGAAAGCAAGATAAACGAGCTGAGCGTGGCGAACGAACAGCTCAAAAAGGATATTGAAGAAAAAGAAAAGATAGATATAATGCGCCGCGAGCTGATTTCCAATGTATCACATGAGCTTAAAACTCCGCTTGCCATAATCATGGGATATTGCGAGGGATTGCAGCTCAACATAAACGATGAGGAAAAGGACTACTATTGCAGCGTTATAGCCGATGAAGCCGTTAAGATGAACAACCTGGCAGCGCGTCTGCTAAATGTCGCGGAACTTGAATCCGGAACATACCTTGATATGACCGAATTCAACTTCGCGGAACTGGCGGAGGCACGCCTCAAAACTATGTCGTATATTTTCTCTGAACACGGCATTACAACGGAGTTCAAGACCTCGGGCAAGTCTACCATAACTGCGGATTACGGGCGTATTGAAGAGGTAATCAACAACCTTCTCTCCAATGCGCAGCATCACACGCCAGACGGCGGAAGAATATCCGTTGAAGTGATTGGAAAAAAGAACAGGGTTATATGCAAGATATACAACTCTGGAAGCCATATTCCTGAGGAAAGCATAGACAGAATTTGGGAGAGCTTCTATAAGGTGGACAAGGCACGTACACGAAAATACGGAGGCTCGGGGCTGGGCTTGAAGATTGTTAGCTCCATTATTGATATGCATAACGGCAGCTACAAGGCGGAAAATACCGACGACGGCGTTATATTCAGCTTTACAATTCCCAAGGCTAACGCTCAACCTAAAAAATAATGCCGTTTTGCCGTGTATTTTATAATCAACGTATCGTTTCATGTATATATATATATTATATGGTGTGTAATAAAAATATGAAAATATGAAAATACAGAAACACGAAAAGAAAAAAATGCATACACACATATATACAGACGCACGCCAATTGCAGCGCGATAAATTTTTTGAATGGGAGTAATGGCTTATGTCGGCAGATTTGCATTGTCACACTGCAATGTCTGACGGTTCGGATTCGCCCGAATTCGTTATAAGGCTCGCCAAAGAAATTGGATTACAGTCGCTTTCAATAACCGACCACGATTGCTACTCCGGCAGCTACGGCGCGGATAGGATCGGGAGAAAGTTCGGAGTACAGGTGATAAACGGTGTGGAGTGCTCGTGCCGTGACGTCGGCAGAGGACACAAGGTACACATACTTTGCTACAATTGCAAGTACCCCGACGCGATAGATTATATTTTGCAGAAAGCAAATAAAGCCCGTGCCGAGGCGTCAAGGGAAATGATAAGCAAAGTATCCAAGCTGTACCCTATTACAGAAGAGATGGTTATGGACGGAGTTGGAAGCGGAGGTTTCTGTGGCAAGCAGCATATAATGCTGGCGCTGATGAAAGCGGGCTTTGCCGGTGAAATATTCGGTCCTCTTTTTAAGGAACTTTTCAGTTCCAATGGGGGGAGTTGCTTCGTGCCGATAAATCACAACGATGTGTTTGAAACGATGGATTACCTCCGTCAGTCGGGCGGGGTAATAGTGATGGCTCACCCGTCGGTTTATGGCAGCATAGCTTCGTTGGAAGACCTGATAAAAGCGGGAATACACGGCGTGGAAATAAATCACCCTCGTAACAAACCTCAGGATATAGCCGTGCTGCGGCAGGCAGCTGAGCAGCATAACCTGTTGGTTACAGGCGGTACAGACTTTCACGGATATTTTTCCGAGCATGATCGCCTGAAAGTGCTTGGCTCATATACAACCGACGACGAGCAGCTTGAAAAATTATTGGAAAAGTCGGCCGAATTGTGGAAGAATTAAGATGGATTAAATTGAGAATGTATGCAATCTAAAGCAAAAAATACATTATTACGGTATATTATCAAAATAAATTTATTTAAGTTCTGGAGGTTGAGACGATGACAAATGAATTTACAGATGACAGGGATATGAAGATTTTCAGCGGAGAAATTGACGATGATAATTTTTCCGATGACAGCGAATATGTCAAGCTTATCAATGAAAAAAAAGGCAGCCGCAACATTCGGCGCGCAATGCAGCTTGGCGGCTCGCTCGTAATGGAGATAGAGCGCAGTATGTCCGAGCTGAATTCCGGGGTATTTGCGCTTCCTGACGAGCAGGATCCGATGCTGTTGCACAGGAGTATGCTTATGGTATTCTCCATGATAATCGGCTTGGAGCAGTTTATTCCCGGCAAAGCTCTTGTGGGTACTGCACTCAACGTGTTCTATGACACGTTGAAAAAGGAAAACCCAAAGCTATATGACGACATGAGTTCAACCGGCTCTTTCACTTTCTATTATCTCGCTTACCGCCGTGACGGCGACCCGAAGCAAAGGGTTGCCCAGGCATTCTCCATGCTCTGCGGCGACGAAAACAACGACGATTTGATTCAGGTCGGTGAGGCAATTTACCATAGATACCGTCATTTGGTACGTCAATTTGTGAATGAAGTGGGATTTGAGCCCGAGGATTGAGTTTCCCTTTGTCGAAATAAATAGGCTGTCGTGTTGAGTAAAATATTCCAATATCATCTGTTATATTTGAGGGCTGAAAAGAAAAATCTTTGAGAATATCGAAATATGTTATTTAATGCGGCAGTCCCATTTTTTTACATTATATCCATAATATTGTAACACATAAACAAAAATTATTAATTTAGTAAAAAAATTATAACCAATATATCACAAAGGTGATGTATTATTGTAGACGTAATCAAGAGATAATGTTGCACGATTACATATTAATTTGACTACTTCTCTCCTCCTCAAAAATAAATAGCAAAGCAGAGATCCCCGCAGACGATTGTGTCGTGCGGGGATTTTTGCTTTGCAAAAAATAAGCTGCGGTGTTCGGTTATAATTTCCTCGCGCCGCAGCTCCTATTATATATACTCTGTTAAGCCATAAAAAACTATTTTTTAAGCAATATTCCGGATTCTTCCAATCCCGGAATTATTTTGCCAAATACCACGTCCTGAATTTCGTTCATCGCCAGCGTCCTGTCGGGTGACGAGAAGCTCAGGCGCAGAGTAATGCTGCTGATTGCTCCATCATAAATATCGGTGACTTTGACAGAATTCAGATATTGCCCGCCATTTTCCACGATAATTTTCTCGACCGTTTTATAGGTCATGTCGGAATTTCTAAGGATAGTCAGGTCAATGTCAATGCCAGGGAACTTGGACGGCTCCACATAGTCCAGCTCTGCCTTTTCGATTTCAGCAAAGCTATCCATGTCGATTTCGGCACACACGATAGCGGCCTTCTTATCTATTTTAATTGCGGTAAGCGGGTGAAGTGTGGAAATGAATCCGAGCTTTTTGCCGTCAATTGAGATTTGGGCGGTGTTCACAGGGTGCTGCCAATTGTGGCAGGCGTCGACGTGCTCAAACTTTACCGCTTTATGCCTGAGATTGGCAACCATAAGCAATATCATGTCGCGCAGACGGAAGAACAGCGATTTTTCAGAACAATTTCTGCTAACCAGTACAATCCCCAGCTTTTTGCGCTCGTTGCAGGTGCCGTCTTGTTTAAGGCCATCGACAACGCGCGCTATCTCAAACACACCGTATTCGGTGCCAAAGGATTTGTTCTCATTGACTACTGTAAGCAAAGTGGGAACCATGCAGTTGCGGAGCACCACATGATCGGGATTTATGGAGTTGAGCAGCTTAACATTGTCCTCGACATCAACATTGATATCGCTGAATTTTTTAGAGTCAGCCCAGATGTAAGAGTGTATCTCGTGCAGGTTGAATTTTTCCACAAGCAAATCTTTTGCGTAATACTCATCACTTTTATTTACGCTTTTGCGCACGGGGCGAAGAGGACTGAGCGTAGTAGTAATTTTAAAATTGTCGTAACCGTAAATCCTAGTGATTTCCTCAATAATATCCGCTTTAATTGTAACATCTTTTGTAGCGCGCCATGAGGGAACCGTCACATCAAAAGTGCTGCCTTCGTGTTTTACATTGAAGCCCAGAGAAGTGAGCGTGCTTATAATCTGCTCGTCGGAAATTTCTATGCCTGTATAGCGATCGACATAGCTCTTGTCAAATGTAAGCTCAATTTTCCCATATTTATACACGTAGCTGTCTGAAAGTGAAGAAACTACCTGCACATTTGGGTCGATGTCAAAGAGGAGCTTTAAAAATCTCTCAATAGCCACAACTGTGATTTCGGGATCGATCATCTTCTCGTAGCGCATACTCGCGTCGGTTCTGAGGCCGAGACGCTGAGACGATTTGCGAATACAAACTCCGTCGAAGTTTGCGGATTCAAGAAGGAGCGATGTAGTATCGTCCTCAATTTCAGAATCCAAGCCACCCATTATACCGCCTATTGCCACAGGCGTGTTGTTGGAGCATATCATAAGCGTATTCTCGTCAATGTCACGCTCGTTGCCGTCCAGCGTCTTGAATTTAAACGGTGTATCGAAACGCTTTATCTCAACGCAGTCCACCTTACGGCGGTCAAAGGCGTGCATGGGCTGACCTACCTCCATCATCAGATAATTGGTCAGGTCGGCGAGAAGATTAATTGCGCGGCTGCCGCAGTAGAAAAGGCGTATACGCATATTCACCGGGCTGACGTGCTTCGTAACATTGTCAACTTTTATTCCACTGTAGCGGTAGCAATGCTCGGTGTCTTCGATATCAATATTGACAGGCGGCAAGTTATTATAGACCGAAGTGTCAACTCTTTCTATAGGTTTGAGGGGATTGCCCGTCAAAGCGGAAAACTCGCGTGCAATGCCGTAATGCCCCCACAGATCCGGGCGATTGGTGAGGGACTTGTTGTCAACTTCAAAAACGATATCTTCGATTTCATACACCGACTTCAAATCCGTGCCCAGCGGAATATCATCGGTTATTTCCATAATTCCCGAGTTGTCAGCGCTTATTCCTAGTTCAGCTTCGGAGCAACACATACCGTATGAATCATAGCCCGCAATACTTGCCTTGTTTATCGCAAAGCCGTTCACGCTTCCCCCCTCTTTTGCAAACGCGACCTTCATACCTTCGCGCACATTGGGCGCACCGCACACACAGTCGTACGTTTTGTCGCCAGCGTCGATTTTGAGCAGGTGCAGCTTTTTGGAATTGGGATGGTTTTCTACTGAGATTATTTGAGCAACCACAACATTGTTTGTATTTTCGCCGTAATGATAGACTTCCTCAACCTCGGCGGTGGAAAGCGTGAATCTGTGAATAAGCGCGTCGATATCGAAGCCTTCAAGGTCAACGAAATCGCGGATCCAGTTCATTGATACGAGCACAGTTAATTACCTCCGTTGATAAAAAATTAAAGACTTTCAAACTGCGAAAGCGCCTTGAGATTACCGCTGTTGAATGTGCGGATATCCTTAACCCCGTACTTCATCATGGCAAGACGCGTCAGACCCAGACCGAATGCAAAACCCGTGTATTCCTCGGGATCAATTCCTCCGGCGGTGAGTACGTTGGGATGGATCATTCCGCAGGGGCAAAGCTCAAGCCAGCCTGAATTTTTGCAGGAGGGGCAACCTGTGCCGCCGCACACCTGACAGCTTATGTCAAGCTCAAAGCCCGGCTCAACAAACGGGAAAAATCCGGGGCGCAAACGAACCTGTACATCTCTCTGAAACACTTCGGAAAGCATGGTTTTCATGAAGTAAATGAGATTGGATATCGAGATATCCTTGTCTATCATAATGCCTTCCATCTGGAAGAAAG
This sequence comes from uncultured Clostridia bacterium, assembly GCA_947581635.1. Taxonomy (GTDB): domain Bacteria; phylum Bacillota; class Clostridia; order Oscillospirales; family Acutalibacteraceae; genus RUG762. The sequence continues at coordinate 36,524 of CANPVE010000004.1, forward strand.
TATTTTCATGGCAGGCGTCAATAGCCTCGTTGCGGAAACAGCGTCCCGGGAATATAGCACGCAGAGGGGCTCCATATTTGCGCATTATAGCGTTCTGAGCCGCCGAGGTGTGTGTCTTGAGAAGCTGTCCGTTATCGAGATAGTATGTGTCCTGCATATCTCTGGCGGGGTGATGTTTTGGAATATTGAGCGCCTCAAAACAGTGGTAGTCGTCCACAATTTCGTCATAGTCCTCAATCGTAAACCCCATAGCGGCAAATATATCTTCAACCTCACGTTGGATCAAAGTTATTGGGTGATATGAACCAGTCTCAACGCGGGAAGGCATTGTGACGTCGTAGCTCTCGGTGCTGTTAATGAGCGCCTCCAATTCTTTCTGCTCTATAGTGGCAGTGAGTTCAACGAGCCTTGCTTCAACATCTTTTTTAAGCTGATTGATTTTCTGGCCGAACGCCTTCTTCTGCTCTGATGGGGCAGATTTCAAATCCTTCATAAGCTCGGAAATTTCGCCTTTCTTACCGAGAAAGGCCACGCGAAGCTTTTCAACGGACGCGGAATCAGTGGCGTTCTTGGCAGCTTCGGCAAAATTGTCGATAATTTGTGCAATTTTTTTCTCCATTGCTGTAATCCTCCTTAAAATGATTGCCGGAAGTGAAATTTAACGGCAAAAAAATAAAGACCTCACCCACATGGGGCGAAGTCTCGCGATACCACCCAAATTCGGAATGCTTGCCACCGAACAGCGCACAAAACACTCCCTCATCAGTCCCCGTAACGCAGGAAAAGCGGACTGCCCTCGCCTTGAAAAACAGGATCGAACAGCCGGCTCCGACACCGAAATTTCACCGCCAATACACCCAAGAATGCTCACAGCCGCCGACATTCCCTCTCTGAAAAGGATGTGACCAAAGGCGATTACTAAAATGTCATCTTTGCCGTTAAATCAATATTTCACCGTTAAGTTTTATTCTAACACAACTGTATATAAAAATCAAGCACTTTTCAATATTTTTAATGCTGTTTGCTGTTCTGATAAACTGACGCCTTGTTTTTGTAACAATATTTATGTAACTAAGCTCAATTTTTGCATTCTTTCAATTGGAATTTAGCATTGAAATCAAAATAAAACCCGTTGCGACAAACTCATCAAACCTGCAAAGCCGCAACGGGTTTAAAATTTCAAAAATTACTTCTTGTGAGCATTAATAGCGTTAATAGCTGCCTGAGCTGCCATTTCGGCCTGAGCTGCCTGAGCTGCCGCCTGCTTTGCAAGCGCCTCCTTAGCCTGAGCTTCCTTCTTTGCCTGATCCGCTGCCGCAACTGCTGCAAGTCTCTCTCTCTCAGCCTCTTCGGCTTTCCTGATAGCCTCCTGCATAAACTGAGCTTCCTGAAGCTTCTGGGTAGCTGCGAGCTTGGCTGCCTCAATGGCCGCCTTCACCTTGGCCGCAGCTATGGCCTCAGCCTCTTCTGCCTTTTTCTCAAAGGCAAAAGCAGTCTGCTCGGTAGTAGCGGCTACTTTCTTGGCGACCTTTGCCTCCTTGATCTTGTTGCGGGCATTCTCCGCCTCCTCATCCTCATAAGGAATGGGAAGAACGATAGGCTCGTCGTCCTCATCATCGACTATATTCTTGGATTCTCTTGCCCTCATTTCGGCGAGAATCGCTTCCTCGTCCTCGTCCTCATAGGGGATAGGAAGAACGATCGGCGGCAGATCTTCATCGTCGTCATAAGTTGTTACAAAAAATTCTGACATTTTATATTGCCTCCCGTAAATATTGAAATACATATGACATATGTCAAATGAGATATAATTGTCTGTAAATATTCTACCACAAATATAATTTTTGTGCAATATTCAAATCATCAATTGAGGAATTTTAGATATAAGCACAATTTTTATTCTGTTTTTACACCAATTTTTGTATATTATTTACAATATCAAAAATAATTTTAAGGCGATACCGTCAACAATGTAGTCGACAGTACCGCCTTAGATATATTGGAGTTTTTTAACGCGCGATCAAACTATTAATACATTCCGCCCATGCCGGGATCCATAGGTGCAGCAGGTGCGGGAGGCTCGGGCTTATCGGCCACAAGCGACTCGGTAGTGAGCACCATAGCCGCAACCGAAGCAGCATTCTGGAGCGCCGAACGTGTCACCTTGGTAGGATCCACGATGCCTGCGGAAACCATATCGCAGTACTCATCGGTTACGAAATTGTAGCCGTAGCCGGTCTGCTGTGACTTCTTGATTGTGTCTATGATAACAGAACCTTCAAGACCCGCGTTTGCCGCAATCTGACGCACAGGCTCCTCAAGTGCCTTTAGAACGATCTTAACGCCGGTCTGGATATCGCCTGTAGTTTCGTCAACCAAAGGTGCAACCGAGCTGATTGCATTGAGTAACGCAACTCCGCCGCCTGCCACAATGCCTTCCTCAACGGCGGCCTTTGTTGCGGCGAGAGCGTCCTCAATACGGAGCTTCATTTCCTTCATCTCCACTTCAGTAGCAGCGCCTACGCGGATAACGGCAACGCCGCCTGCGAGCTTAGCGAGTCTTTCCTGAAGTTTCTCCTTGTCAAATTCGGAGGTTGTATTCTCAATCTGTGTGCGGATCTGTGCAACCCTGGAAGCGATAGCTTCCTTTTCGCCCGCGCCGTCAACAATTGTAGTATTCTCTTTGGTAATCTTAATCTGGCGTGCAGTACCGAGCTGATCAAGAGAAGTTTCACTGAGCTGGAAACCTATTTCATCGCTGATTACAGTGCCGCCCGTGAGAATTGCGATATCTTGGAGCATTTCTTTGCGTCTGTCGCCGAAGCCGGGAGCCTTGACGCATACGCAGGTAAATGTGCCGCGCAGCTTGTTGACAATGAGAGTGGAGAGAGCGTCGCCCTCAACATCTTCCGCAATAATGACAAGCTTCTTGCCCATCTTCACGATCTGCTCGAGAAGAGGGAGAATTTCTTGAATAGAGGAAATCTTCTTGTCAGTGATAAGCACAAGAGCGTCGTCAATGACAGCTTCCATCTTATCGGTATCTGTCACCATATACGGAGAAATGTAACCTCTGTCAAACTGCATACCCTCAACAACATCAATGTCTGTCTTTGCGGTCTTGCCTTCCTCAACAGTGATAACTCCGTCTGCGCTGACTTTCTCCATAGCCTCCGCAATAAGCTGACCTATTGTCTCGTCTGCGGAAGAAACCGACGCAACCTTGGCAATATCCTGAGAGCCGTTTACAGCTTTGGAATTAGCTACAACGGCATCGGAAGCCGCTTCAACGGCCTTTGCGATACCCTTCTTTACAAACATCGGGTTTGCGCCGCCCGTCACATTCTTCATGCCCTCGCGAATGAGCGCCTGAGCAAGAAGTGTGGCTGTAGTCGTACCGTCGCCCGCAACATCGTTTGTCTTAGTCGCAACCTCTTTGACGAGCTGTGCGCCCATGTTCTCAAAGGGATCGTCAAGCTCGATCTCTTTTGCGATGGTAACGCCGTCATTGGTGATGAGCGGAGCACCGAACTTCTTATCAAGAACAACATTTCTGCCCTTTGGCCCTAATGTAATTTTTACTGTATTTGCGAGCTGATCAATGCCCGACTGGAGAGATTTGCGCGCGTCCTCTCCGTAAAGAATAATCTTTGACATAATTAATTCCTCCCTGCAATTTTCAATCGCCGCACCCGGCAAAGTATGCGGCAAGATGTGGTTGTTTCAACAAAATTACTCGCAGACGGCAAGAATGTCGCCCACACGCACGATGACGTACTCCTCGCCCTCAAACTTAACTTCAGTGCCGGAATATTTGCTTGTCAGCACTTTATCGCCGGGCTTAACGGTCATCTCAACCTTTTCGCCGTCAACAACTCCCCCGGGACCTACCGAGATAACCTCTGCAATCTGAGGCTTCTCCTTTGAAGCGCTGGTGAGAATGAAGCCGGAGGCCGTTGTTTCCTCAGCCTCAACCATTTTGAGCACTACTCTGTCAGAAAGCGGTCTGATTGTCATAATAAATATTCTTCCTTTCGCTGCGCGGTGTAATGAACCGCGCAAAAAATTTACCGAATTCGGTATACTGGCACAGCGGAAATATGACCGCCGCACTTTAAGAGTGTTAGCACTCTCGTTCCCCGAGTGCTAACTAGTATTATAATACCTTTCCCAAAAAAATCAAGTGTTTTTACCGTGAATTTACTGTGAATATTATATTTTACAATTTTTTCACATTAATTCACTCCTTTGGTATTCAAAAACAGAAAAATACGTTCCAAGGATATGATATATTATTACTAAAACTAATATGCGTTATTAATCGCCACTTATAACTCAAAAAGTACCGACCGTATAAAATCAATTGAAATTTAAAATCCGACGCCGTATAATTCAAAGCGAAAGGGGGTCAAACAATGAAAGTTGACATAAAAATCAACGCGGATTATCAGGAACCGCTGGCAGTAATACACACTGCCCAAATAACCGATGAAGTGAATTCCGCTGTAAAAAAACTCTCCGACACATCGTCAGACATAATCATGGGTTTTAGACAAGATGACGCTGAAATTCTAAACCCGAATGACATTTACAGAATTTATGCGGAGAATCAAAAAGTGCTTGCGGTTACGGACAAAGGCGTGTTTCAGATCCGTATGAGACTGTACCAATTAGAGAATAAATTGGCTGGAATGAAGTTTGCTCGGATATCAAACTCCGAGATAATCAATTTGAAAAATACAGAAAAATTCGACTTGAGCATTGCCGGCACTATTCGCGTCAGATTGAAAAACGGTCAGTCAACATACGTGTCCAGAAGGTATGTTGCGAAAATCAAAGAAATTTTAGGCATATGAAAGGACGGTATTTCACATGAAAAAAGCGATACTAAGAGGCGTAATCGGTTTTCCGACGGGCATTTCCATCGGCTGTGCAATTACAATTGTATTATCATTTGGCTTTGCAGACGGACATTATTCGCCGGTAGTACCCGAAATGACGGATATGTGCGGCAGCGAGATTGCCGCGGTTGCTCTGCAATTCGTCCTTTGCGGAGTGATTGGTTTTGTATTTGCGGCCGCTTCGATAATTTGGGAAAACGACAATTTAAATTTGATAGCACAGAGCGTAATAAATTTTGTGATTTCGATATGTACCATGATTCCAGTTGCTTATATATGCTTCTGGATGGAACATTCACTCTCTGGTGTTCTGAGCTACATGGAAATATTTGCGGCTATTTACACGTCAATATGGGTAGTAATGTACGTTGGGTACAGAATTAATGTGATTAAAATAAACAAAAAAATTCAAAATTGATTATCTCCACCCCCCTGAAATTCAATGAATAAAACCACCGTACAACAAATCTTTGCTGTGCGGTGGTTTTTAAATTTGATGTGACTTGATTAAATTTCCATATAGGCCGGATTACGCTTCATTCACGAGCTTGCCTGTCATATGCTCGGGAATTAATTCCATCAGCAGTGTAGCGGAAGCGTATTTTTTGATTTCCCGCTCTATGTACTCCGAATTCTTAGTAAACTTATAGCTAAGTCTGCGGCATATGTCAACCATCTCATCATAATTATCGACAATTTTGATTCGCCCAAATACTATAACGCTCTTTATGTTGAGCGCCCATTCACCCTCTTTGCGATAACCGCTGTCATATACGCACAACGACACTTTGTCATGCTTTTTAATCGCGTCAACCCTGTGACCCACCTTGCCGCCGTGAAAATATATATGCCCGTTTTCCTCACAATAAAATTGATTTATCGGCACTCCGTATGGATAATCACAGTCACCGAGCATAGAAAGAACGCCGCGCGGTTCGTTTTTAAGGATTTCGATACATTCTGCCTCAGAAATGCGTTGTTTCTGCCGTCTCATTTCACGAAACATAAATTCAATATACCTCCGTTTTCGTTTTTCAAATATTATATGTTATATCTAATGCAATTTCAAGATTTTTTATAGCATCGTACAGGGCAAGCGCATTTATTTTTTTGCTCAAAAAGCGGAAGAGGTTTGATAAAAAATGGTATGTATTTTGTATTCGCCCAAGTCGCACTTTAACCCGGGTATGTTGCCTCACCTTCCGCAATGGCGCTGCCCTTGACATGCCAAGAGGTGCAAAGCACCCCCCTGGACCTTCACGCTTCGCTAATTATTTTAAATGCCGTTACCCTGAATATCGTACGCTACTCTCTCCACCGGAATAAAAAATTTGTTGCCATACCTTGCTTTTGGTGGTATAATTATAAAAACCCAAAAGAGAGGTTGTTGGAAAAATGTCGATAAGAAATTTGATAGACTTAAACCAGCTTTCGTCTGAAGAATTGGACGATATTGTGGATATGGCGGGTCGAATAAGCCGACACCCCACCCACTATTGCAGCGCCTGTCGGGACAAGCTTATGGCTACGCTTTTCTATGAGCCTTCCACCAGAACCCAAATGTCATTTCAATCGGCTATGCTCCGTTTGGGAGGCAAAATAATCGGCTTCGACAATCCCAACAGTACCTCGGTGGCAAAGGGAGAGAGCCTCAAGGATACCGTGACAGTGCTTGGCGGCTACACAGACATACTCACAATTCGTCACCCCATAGAAGGCGCTGCCATGGCAGCTTCGCTCTATTCCGATGTTCCGGTGATCAATGCGGGAGATGGAGGACATCTGCACCCCACACAGACGCTTACGGATATAGTTACCCTGCGCAATGTTGTAGGCCGAACAGACAATCTAGTAATAGGAATGTGCGGCGACCTCGCCAACGGACGCACTGTTCATTCACTATGCCGAAGCATGAGCCGATACAGTGGAAATTCATTCGTGTTTATCTCCACACAAAAGCTCTCTATGCCGCAGTACATAAAAGATTATGTGAAGTCAATGGGCTGTGAATACTCTGAGGTGCGCACACTTGAAGAGGCTATTCCGTATCTCGACGTGCTGTATATGACGAGGATTCAGCGGGAGAGATTTGACAGCGTTGAGGAATACGAGGCACAGAAGGGTATTTATGTACTCGACGGAAAGAAAATGTCACTTGGCAGACCCGAGCTTTGCGTGCTCCACCCGCTGCCCAGAGTTGACGAAATATCCTATGAAGTTGACGACGATCCAAGAGCGTATTACTTCCAGCAGACTCTCTACGGAATGTATGCACGTATGGCATTGATAATCCGCATGACGTCACAACACGAAACCTGCGCGCCTGTAAAGCGTGAGGAAACTCCGAAATTCACCTGTCACAATCCAAAATGCATAACAAGATTTGAAAGGTATCTGCCGCATTTAACGGTAGACACCCCAAAAGGCAAAGTGTGCGCATATTGTGAGCACGACGAAAATTAATCCAAATTGTAGATATAAGGGAATATGCTTTTCTTATGAAACGATATCCCGCCATTAATTAAAAATGTGTACAGATAAAGCATTAAGGTTTATCTGTACACATTTTTTTAGCGGAGCCGAAAATTAAGTTTATTACAAGTTCCAACAGGAAGTTCATGCCAACCTTGCCGCTTGTCAAACGGAAACGTCCGACATATTGAAGTATTATTTAAGGAAATCAAATAAATATTCAGTTTCTATTGCTTTTGTCGTTTTTCTCGTTCTTCTTATAAAGAATTCTTAATCCCTCAAGCACAAGATTTTCATCACGAATGAATTTTCTTTTGCAATTACGCACCACATCGGCGGAAAAACCGCCCGTTGCAATGGCTGTCACCGGCATTCCAATCTCATCCTCTATTCTGTCGATCATACCGTCCAACAGCGAGGCAGCGCCGAAAATAAGACCCGACTGCATACATTCAATAGTATTCTTTCCCACAACGCGTTTTGGAGTGTCATAGCTTATTTGTGGAAGCTGAGCCATATTATTTACCAAAGCCGTCAGTGAAGTGCGTATACCGGGGTAAATCACCCCCCCTATCATCTTTCCGTCCTTGTCAATGACAGATATAGTGCTGGCCGTACCCAAATCACAAACCACATTTGGCAGCGGGTATTTGTTAAGCGCCGCCACAGACACCGCCAACAAATCGGCACCAAGCTCCGCCGGGTCGTTTATCGCTATATTAAGCCCGGTTTTCATTCCAGGACCCACCACCATCGGATCAACACCGGCCGTCCTCCTGACAGCTTTGCAAACCGGATCCGTAACAGCCGGAGAAACCGAGGAAACAATAGCGCCATCAAGCTTATCAACATCACAATTATATATGGAAAATATCCCCACAAGCTCCACGGCATATTGGTCGCAGGTTCTGTTCACATCGGTCGCTGCTCTAGCTGTGAATTCAAGCGAGTCACCGTTGTAAACGCCGATCGTTATATTTGTATTGCCGATATCTATAGCAAGAAGCATAACAAAGTCCCCCTGATTGCACCTGAAATTCGTATGTATAATTTATACCTGTTTTTATTATGTAAACAAAACGCAATTTATTATTTGTCACTGTCTGAAACAAATTCCAAATTAGCAAATATTTTTTCCATTCTCTCATCAGGATAGTGAACGTCTATGTATTGCTCTAAAGCATTTGCCGGCGGACGGTAATCCTTAACCCGCTGTGACCATCTCAACACAGTGAAACCCGTGACAGCCGTGTTGAATACCATAAATGCCAGCAAAATCCAAGTGAGGGTCTTGCCGATTTTATTCGGAATTTTTAAAATCCACTCAGCCATTATAGGATATATCTGTTTTATCCATATTATTCCGAGCACACCCCAAAACATCGAATACAGCAGGCATATTCGTCCGTTGATATTAAAGGCAAAATCGCTGTAATCCCATGAGGTAGAGCCGAAAACCGTTTCCTGAAACCACGAACAGGCATACTCAAGCACGCTTCCCACAGCAAAGCCACCCACAAAAGAATTGAGTTTTCCCCTGTTTCGGTAATTATATAAGCAAAGGGTCATCAGCAGCGCTCCCAGACCATATACCAGATTAAATGGTCCGTAGACCAAACCGGCGCGGCTTTCGTAATGCCCGTGTTTAATTATACACCAAATTACTTCCACCACGACGCCCACAAAACTGCCTATAAAGAAGACCCAAAACAACTTATAGAAGGTCAATCCCTGTGCAAAATGAGCGTTCTTACGTTCTCGGATATCTATCTGAGCATTTGTAGGCGGCGTAATAGGCAGCTTACTGCGCTTTGCCCTCTCGGATTCCCTAAGTTGTGTGTCAAATTCATCTATAATGCTGTTGGTTTCCAGCAGCAGCCTATACAGACTTTCACGAGTTCTTCTCAGTTCAGCCAGTTCTTCGCGCACCTCCAAGCATAGCCGTTCCTTTTCCTCGTCAGGCAAATTTTCTTCACCGACGATACGCGTAATTTTAGACATCAACCCATCGCGGGTTTCGTCAAGCTGCCGCCGCATATCGTTGTTGATAAAACTGTAACTTTTATCATCCATGTTTTTAACTCTCTCCTACTTCGTAAAATTTTTACCTCTACATTATATAATGAGCGCATATTATTTGCAATAAAAAATACGCAAAACAAATTAATTTTTATTTATTGAAAAATTCATGTAAACTAATTATAATGAATTACAGGTAAAAATAAGTGAAAGAAGTGGAATTGTGGAAAAATTGGCTATAGTGGTTCCATGTTATAATGAGGAACCGGTACTAGAGGATACCGCGAGGCAGCTCACTGATTTACTCAAAGATCTTACGCAAAGAGGTATAATTTCGCCCGACAGCTATATGCTGTTCGTAAATGACGGCAGTACAGACCGCACATGGGAATTAATGCGACGCGAATTCGAGAACAATGACCTGTTCTGCGCCATGAATCTGGCGGCAAACGTCGGCCACCAGAACGCGCTGCTTGCCGGATTATCGCAGGTATGCGATATGTGCGACATAGCGATAAGTATAGATGCGGATTTACAGGACGATATAGGCGTCATTGAGGAAATGATAGCAAAATATAAAGCCGGTGCCGACATAGTTTATGGCGTAAGAAAGGAGCGTAAAACGGATACATTCTTCAAGCGTTTTACGGCACAGTCATTTTATAGGGTAATGAATCTGCTGGGAGTTAAATCGATCTACAATCACGCTGATTATCGCCTTATGAGCAATCGCGCGTTAAATCAACTTATGCAGTACGGTGAGCGCAATCTTTTCATCAGGGGAATCGTTCCTCTGATAGGCTATAAGACCGACAAAGTATACTATGCACGAAAGGAGCGCACCGCAGGAGAAAGCAAATATCCGCTGAAAAAAATGATATCCTTTGCCTTTGATGGGATAACGTCATTCAGCATAAAGCCGATAACAATGGTAATGCTGGCAGGTATAATTATAATATTCTGCTCAGTGATAGCATACATCTATATTCTCGCGTCTTTTTTTTCGGGCAGCACCGTGTCAGGCTGGTCATCCATAATGGCCTCAATATGGTTTTTGGGAGGCTTGCAGTTGTTGGCGATAGGCATTGTCGGGGAATATGTGGGAAAAACGTATCTGGAAGTAAAGCAGAGACCCCGCTTCAATGTGGAAAAAATCCTACGGCATGACGCTGCAAATTCAAACGGCGACGATAACTGAATAAATCAAAAAAGGGCCGTGCAAGGTGAATTGCATAGCCCTTTTACAGGATAATCAATTAAAAGAATTTTTTCTTTTTGTTAATCTTGGAAACATCGGTTCCCATAGATTCTTCAAGCTGCATTATCAGGTCGCGCTGTTCAGCGGTCACATTCTTAGGCACAATCACTGTAAAATGTACATATTGATCGCCCTTGGAACGCGAATTAAGGCGCTGAATACCCTTGCCCTGCATACGGTTTATGTCGCCCGGCTGAGTGCCCGCCGGAACCTTTATTTTGACGTTGCCGTCCAGCGTGGGAATCTCTATCTCAGCACCAAATACGGCTTGACCGTATGTAATAGGCTGCTCCATGTGTACGTCATAGCCCTGTCGCTCAAAGATATGGTGGGGACGTATATCTACATTGACATACAGATCACCCGACGATCCTCCGTTGCTCCCCTGATTGCCGGCACCGGATACGCGAACCTTTTGTCCCTCGTCCACTCCAGCCGGAAATTCTACAGGGCGCGTCGTTTTAACGCGAACTTTGCCCATACCGCTGCATTTTGTGCACTTGTGCTCTACGATTTTGCCCGTGCCCTGACAGGTCGTGCAAGAGTGTTGGGACTGAATAACTCCGAACGGAGTACGCTGATTTACGCGAACGTAACCCGTGCCGCTACATTCCGTACAGGTTTTTGGCGACGTCCCGGGCTGTGCTCCTGTGCCGCCGCATTGATTGCAGGTTTCAATACGATTATACTCGACGTTCTTAGTACATCCCTTTGCGGCTTCCTCAAATGAGAGCGTTACCGACTTGCTCAAATCCGAGCCTCTGCGCGGCGCGTTTGGATTGGCGTGTCCGCCACCGCCGAAGCCGCCGCCAAAAAAGCTGCTGAACAGGTCACCCAAGTCGCCGAAATCCACATTGTATCCGCCTGCACCTCCGGCGCCATAGTTCGGATCAACTCCCGCGTGACCGAATTGGTCGTAGCGAGCACGCTTCTCGCTGTCCGAAAGCACCTCGTAGGCTTCTCCGACTTCCTTGAACTTTTCCTCGGCAGTCTTATCACCCGGATTCAAATCGGGATGATATTTTTTTGCCATTTGTCTGTATGCCTTTTTTATGTCAGCTTCCGAGGCGCCCTTTTCCAATCCGAGAACCTCGTAGTAATCTCTTTTTGTGTCTGCCAAAACAATTCGTCCTTTCACTGTACTCGGAAAAACCATTTCCGAAAACTTCACAGCTTATACTGACTTTGAATTAAAAAGCACAAAAGAACAAGTATAAAAACCGTTCATATATTGTTGATGAAAATTTTTATATCGGGCCTTTTTAAAATCAGTATTATAATGCAGTAGCACCGCTTATTATAAAACATTCTCGTTAAAAGGTCAATAGCTACGGCGAACCATGTTACCAAATTAACAATAAATTTTAAAATATATTTCACAAAATTATTGGGACGAGTGTGCATCAACCCACCGCCCCAATAATTTTATTTATTCTTCAGTTCCTTTTTGATGAAAAAGGATCACGCCTTTGAAAGATTATACAATCAGTTGTTGTCAACGTCGTTGTAGCCGCCGTTGTCCTCAAAATTTGCGTCATAGGTTCCGTTGTCATACGGAGCTCCGTTGGGGGCGGCACCTGCCGCACCGGCGTCCTTATAGAGCTGTTCGCTCAGCTTGTAAAGCTCCTGCTGGAGAGCTTCGGTCTTGGACTTAACCTCGCTTACGGGGGCGCTGTCTTTGGACGAACGCAGATCGGCAATTTTGGACTGAACAGCAGACTTGGTGGCGGAATCAGCTTTGTCCCCAAGGTCATCAAGCAGCTTTTCGGTCTGATAGATAACCTGATCCGCATTGTTGCGAATGTCTACTTCTTCCCTGCGCTTCGCATCCTCAGCGGCATATTTCTCGGCGTCTTTGACTGCTCTCTCGATATCAGCTTTATCCATGGAGGTCGAAGAAGTAATTGTGATGTGCTGCTCCTTGCCTGTACCCTTATCTCTGGCAGATACGTTCACGATACCGTTTGCGTCGATATCGAATGTAACTTCGATCTGAGGAATACCACGGCGGGCGGGGGCAATTCCGTCGAGATGGAACACTCCCAGCAACTTATTGTCCCTGGAAAACTCGCGTTCGCCTTGAAGGACTTTAACCTCAACAGACGTCTGGTTATCGGCCGCTGTGGTAAACACCTGAGACTTCTTTGCCGGAATGGTTGTGTTTCTCTCGATAATTTTGGTGCAGACTTCGCCCATTGTCTCGATACCGAGTGAAAGCGGAGTTACATCGAGCAGCAGCATTCCGTTGACTTCGCCGCCGAGAACACCGCCCTGGAGGGCCGCGCCGAGAGCAACACATTCATCGGGATTAATGCCCTTAAAGGGTTCCTTGCCGATGAGCTTCTTTACGGCTTCCTGAACCGCAGGAATTCTTGACGAACCACCCACCATGAGAACCTTGTCGATCTGGCCTACAGACAGACCGCTGTCAGAAAGCGCCTGACGGACAGGACCCATAGTCTTGTCAACCAAATCCGATGTAAGTTCGTTGAACTTTGCTCTGGTGAGCGTGAGATCAAGATGTTTCGGACCTGTAGAGTCGGAGGTAATAAAGGGAAGGTTTATCTGAGCGGTAGTCATACCGGAAAGCTCAATCTTTGCCTTTTCCGCAGCTTCTTTAAGTCTCTGCATAGCCATCTTGTCGTTTGAAAGGTCAACTCCGTCACTCTTGCGGAATTCCTCGCATATCCAGTTTATAATCCTCGCGTCGAAATCGTCGCCGCCGAGACGGTTGTTACCTGCGGTTGCGAGGACTTCCTGAACACCGTCGCCCATTTCGATGATGGAGACATCGAACGTGCCGCCGCCAAGGTCGTAAACCATAACTTTCTGGTCGGTTTCCTTATCAATGCCGTAAGAAAGAGCGGCGGCCGTAGGCTCGTTGATGATTCTCTTTACATCGAGGCCCGCAATCTTGCCTGCGTCTTTTGTGGCCTGACGCTGTGAATCCGTGAAGTAAGCGGGCACAGTGATAACCGCGCTCGTGACTGTCTCGCCGAGATACGCCTCAGCATCCGCCTTGAGCTTTTGCAGAATCATAGCGGAAATCTCCTGCGGCGTATACTTCTTATCATCAATAGTGACGGTATGGTTTGTGCCCATCTCTCTCTTTATAGAAGAAATAGTTCTGTCGGGGTTGGTAATGGCCTGACGCTTTGCGACCGTGCCTACCATTCTTTCGCCTGTTTTGCTGAAACCCACGACGGAAGGCGTCGTTCTTGCACCTTCGCTGTTGGGAATAACGACGGCCTCGCCGCCTTCAATAACCGCCACACAAGAATTTGTTGTACCAAGGTCAATACCTATTGTCTTTGCCATAATAAAATTCCTCCTCGAATTTTGACTTGCATTTTTAAATCGCTGATTATTACTAAGAATTATACACTTATAATCATTCCGCAACCTGTACCATTGCGGGGCGAATTATCTTGTCGCCCAGTTTGTAACCCTTCTGAAGCACGGCGGCTATCGCGCCGGACTCCACACCTTCTGCACTCAGCGTACCGACACAGTGATGTATATTCGGATCAAACGTCTCACCGATCTGACCGAACGACGAAACTCCAAGCTTATCCAACACCTGAACCGCCTGCGCGTTTATCATCTCAACGCCCTTGCGCATATCATCTGCAGAGGCATTCTCAGCCGCAAGCGCACGCTCGATATTATCTATTATCGGCAGCAAGGCAGCAACACCGGAAGCGGTGGCGTCAGCATAGATCGCATCTTTCTCACGCTGAGAACGTTTCCTGAAATTATCGTATTCCGCCGCCAGTCTCAGCCGAATATCAGCGAGCTGTGCAAGCTCCGCCTTGACCTTCTCGGTCTCCGCCTGTGCCGCGCTCAACGCCTTTTGAAGGACGCTTATGTCAACGCTTTCATCTGAGACGTCAGCCTCTTCAGTCTGCGAATCGGCGGCGTCGGCTTTGGCTTCTTCCTCCTTTACTTCGGCGGAAGCCGCCTTGGTTTCCTCTGCTGCATTTTCTTCTGTTTTTTTCTTATTATTGAACAAAACTAGCAGCCCCTTTCCAAAAATAATGTAGGCAAATTTTGCCGATAGGGCAACATTAGCGGTCACCCACCCATAATTCCCTTGAGCATACCACCTACAGCGTCGGCAAAATAATCAATGTAAGGTATGAGCCTTGCGTAATTCATTCTGGTCGGTCCGACAACTCCTATCCATCCGGCCGTCTGACCGCCGCCGTAATATCTTTCGGTAATCATAGCCGTACCCTCAAGCTCAGGTCTGTGCGATTCGTTGCCTATCAATATGCAGGTTCTGCCGCTGTTGGCGAAGCCGTTTCCCTCCCCCAGCAAATCCGCCACCGCACCTCTCTTTTCCATGAAATCCATGATGCCGGCAAGCTGCCACTCGGCAAACACACCTCGCGCCAGCATACTCGACTGACCTTCCATGATCACCTGCATATCTTTTGACTCCTCAACGCACTCGCGCGCTGCGGTAAAGAGCGGCTCGAGCGTGTGCCACAAGTCGCCCACACGAAACGCAGTTTCGGCAATGAATTCGTCGTCAATGCTGCCGATGGGAACGCTCAGCAGCCTGTCGCGAAGCACCGCACGAAAACTGTCGAGCATATCAAGTGAAACGTCTCCGTGCATTCGGCAAATCCTGGTTTTGAGTATTGTTGGAGAGATCATTATAAGCAGCATTACCGACTTGGGACTTATGCTCATAAGTTCCACATTTGTGACCTTTGGATGTTCATCTTCAGGATTGGTAACGACGGCCAGAAGACCTGTCTGCTCTGCGATCAGCGAGGCGGTCACCTCCAGAAACTTGTTGGGGTCATAGCTGAATTCTGAGAGCCTGCGGTCTATTTCACCCTTAAGTTCCAAGGGAAGCTCATGATTGCCCATCATCAGATGGTCAACGTAAAGACGGTATCCGCGCTGAGAAGGGATCCTGCCCGATGAGGTGTGGGGCTGCTCCAGATATCCGCTAGCCACAAGCTCCGCCATGTCGTTGCGTATGGTGGCAGATGAAACCGAATTTTCCATAGCCTCCGCCAATGTCTTACTCGCGATAGGTTCGCCCGTGAGAACATAATTTTCGATTATCGAAGCCAAAATCTTGAGTTTTCTTGCTCTCGGCTCCATTTAACCAAACCATCCTTATCAAGGGTCTGTTTCCCTTTAGATTTCGCATCAATTAGCACTCTCGGCTATCGAGTGCTAATTGATGTTTATAATTTACCACTTATTGCGTTCATTGTCAAGAGATTAATGTGAAGATTATGTTAATCAATTATTATAATTTTCTGATGAAGCAATAATAATTACAATTAAACGCGGCTAAAATCACAATTTTATAGTTACTATGAACATACATCAAAAAATGCAGTCAAATTTTCCATAGCAATCAAAATAATCAGCAAGACAGGTAAGGGAATACAAACGAAGCAATACGATATTATATCCTGCCTGTCAATTTTCTGATTGCTTTTTAATTGCTATAAATGAAGAATCGACTGCACTTTTATCAAATTTTACCTGTCTTAAAGATATTCCTTCATGCGTTCAGCCATGCGTTCCTCTATATCGATCAATCTGTGGGCTATACTGCGGGATTTAGAATCAGCTTCAGTATACTCATTCAGATATCCTGTCAGCGATTTAATGCCCATATTGCAGCCGTCTGTCATTATATCGGCAACTACCTTGTCATCAGAGCCCATCTGCAATTTGACATTAGTTTTCACCCATGACATTCCCTTCGCTATTGGGTGAGGTTCCTTTGTGTCTCCGCCGCATTGCAGCAGCAAATCATGCGTTTCGTCACCCAGAACGCCGTGCTCGTGACGGCTGAGTTCCAGTGTTTTTTTCAGTTTCGGGTCTTTTACCGAGGGCATCACCTCGTCAATCGAGCTTACGCCCATTTTTATTCCCGCATTACATTCCCTGAGAAGTTTCAGCGTATCATCGTTTTCCATAATTAAAGCAAACACTTCCTTCAAATAAATACTTCACAAGTATAATTTGCGGAAATGCCCGTTTTATGCATAAAGAATTCAGTTTCATTCAAATTCAAACGTAACCGCTTGTCCCTTTTCTAGAGATCTTTTTACATCTATGACTCTCTGATTGGCAGAACCGCGAAACTTAAGCTCCAAATCCATCTGTTCACGCACAAATTGTCCATCTATAAGTGTGTCGGTATTTAGCAGCAGGTCCATAATTGCGGGTTCTTTGTGGGATTTATCCAGCAGCTCCTCGTATGTGTACCCTGAATATGCTATAACGTCTTTTCCCGCCGCGTGTACCCTTGCGGCAAGTTCGGCCAATGGCCGGGGCTGCTCAAACGGTTCGCCGCCCGACAGAGTCACACCTCTGATGAGCGGATCAGCCATCATTTCATCAAACAAATCGTCTGTATCTGCAAAGTACCCTCCCTCGAAATCGTGGGTTTGAGGGTTATGACATCCCTCGCAGTTGTGCGGACATCCCTGCGTAAATATAGTATATCGCACTCCGGGACCGTCAACGACAGACTCCGAAATTATGCCTGCTATACGCAGTTTTGACATAAAAATTCACCAACCTGTTTATCAATCGAGCACCAGAAGGTCGAGTCTCTGCTCTCCCCTGTTGTCGCGTATCAGTTCAACGTACAATTCCTTTGGAGCTTTTTTAGCAAAATATTCCCGCGTAAGCTTGTCGCTTAAATTCAGCCGACTTAGCGCAGCTATACGCGCTCCGAAAAGTGACGGCAGCAAATGTATCATCAAAGCTTCGCCGCTTTCGCTGCCCTCACCGCACGTAACGAGCCACGAACAGTCCAGCGCCGAAAATACCGAATTGCACCTGCCGCTGAAAAAAAGATATTCCGCGCACCCTAACCGCGACAGTGTTATCATGGCAAATATTACACCGCTGACGGTCAAACACAGCGCCGCATTTATCATCAAAAGGAACTGAGCCCGCCGACCGCTCATAGAATAAAATACCGCGCCTGTGCGAAGGCAGAACGCAGCAGGCATAAGCATGATGACAACTATAGAGCACTTCACCGCCAAAAGCGCCGATCCAAATCCGAACATCTGAACAGGGTTGGGCTTGATGTGTGATATCTCATGCTCAGAGCGCAGATAACGCGCCGACACATCATACATCTTTTGCATAAACGACGTGCGAAAATATACGGCGATCAACGCAGACAGCGCCGAACAGCCGAGTAGAGCCGCGCTACCCCTGCCGCCATAATTTCTCAGCCACATTACAAATGCCGCCGCCGAAACTGCAATAGTAATTATATATTTAAGGCAGAGAGCCGCAGAATTAATATGCGAACTCTCTGCCTGGCAATATGACAATTTTATCATTCCGCGTGACAATCTCATATTTTTCACACCCTTTTTTTAAAATAGGCTAAATAAAGTGTCTGCGGAAATTTCTTGTTTATACCGTTGATTGTAAAATGAAATTAAAGCGCCTTGATCTTTGCGCACACGAGATCGCCCATTTCCGAGCAAGTGACTTTCCTGAAGCCATCAACATAAATATCGGGGGTACGCGCCTCTGTGAGCACTTCGGCAACTGCCTTCTCTATAACGTCTGATGCTTCCGGCTGCCCCAGCGAGTATTTAAGCATCATAGCGACCGAGAGAATAGTGGCCAAAGGATTTGCTTTGTTTTGGCCTGCTATGTCGGGGGCGGAACCGTGAATCGGCTCGTACAGACCCGCTCCGCTTGCTCCGAGCGACGCGGAGGCCAACATTCCAATAGAGCCCGATATCATGCTTGCTTCGTCCGACAGTATATCTCCGAATATGTTGGATGTGAGAATGACGTCAAATTGCGAAGGGTTGCGGACAAGCTGCATTGCGCAGTTGTCAACATACATGAAACTCAATTCCACCTCGGGGTATTCCTTCGACATCTTCGTCACAGTCTCGCGCCACAGACGGCTGCTCTCAAGCACATTAGCCTTATCGACCGAACAGAGCTTCTTACTGCGTTTCATAGCCATGTCAAAGCCTATTCTCGCTATTCTCTCGATCTCGGTTACGGAATACTTCTCAGTGTCGTACGCTGCCTCAACGCCGTTTTCGTTAAGTCTGCCTCTCTCGCCAAAATAAATTCCACCCGTAAGTTCGCGTACAACCATGATGTCCAGCGAGCCGTTTATTATGTCGGCACGCAGGGGCGAAGCGTCGCGCAATGGTTCAAATATGCGTGCGGGACGCAGGTTTGCAAAAAGACCCAGCGCGCTGCGAATGCCCAGCAAACCTTTCTCCGGACGGACATTTCCCGGCAGACTGTCCCACTTGGGGCCGCCCACCGCGCCCAACAGTGTGGAATCCGCCGCCTTACACTTGGCAACGGTTTCGTCGGGCAGAGGAACTCCGACGGCGTCAATTGCGCTTCCGCCGAGCAGCGCTTCATCGTATTCAACAGTGAATCCGCACTTCTCCGCAACGGCATCGAGTACTTTGATTGACTCGTTTACGATTTCAGGCCCTATACCGTCGCCCTTTAAGACGGCTATTTTATAATTTTGCATTAAAAATCAATCCTGTCTGTAAAAATTTACCTGCTCTAAAGCGGTCTCGGTAAATATTATATATTGACAGGTTAAAAAAATCAAGCATCGCCTTACATTTATCACCGCAGCAGCATTTACTTTTTTCGTAATCGGAAAAACTGAAAGGAATTTGGTGAAAATGGTCACTTGCTCCATGTTCACCCAAGTTCACTTTTAATCTTGCCGAGATATGAATATATTTGAAACTTATGGCAGTTGCGCCATCCTGACTTGAGTTTTTCAAAATTACGGCTTGAATATGCTGCTGTTATTTGATATAATGTTGGCCGGATGTTTCGATAAGTTTTATATTCTTAACAACGAGGAATGATTTTATTATGACGCTGATGAATGCGGCGGGGTTGGAACTCTCCTTCGGCGCGAGAAATGTATTTGGTGATATAAACTTTCTTATAGACCAGCGCGACCATGTAGGATTTGTCGGGGTCAACGGCTGCGGGAAAACCAGTCTTTTCAAGGTATTAACCGGCGAGTATTCACCCGACGCGGGCAGCTGCGGCAAAAGCAAGCTAACTAAAATAGGCTATGTTGAGCAGTTCGCCATAAACGGCAGCAAAAGCGTTTACGACGAATTGATGACAGTATTTGACGATTTGAAGGATATAGACAGGAGACTCGCGGAAATAAACGAGCTTCTTTCCAATATTTCAGAACAGCACAGTGGCATTGATGAACTTATTGAGGAACAGCACAGGCTCACTGAGGAATACAACGATCGAGGCGGCCTCACCTGCAAGAGCCGCGCTCGCTCGGCACTCCTTGGGATGGGCTTCACGGAATCGCAACTCTCGCAGGGGGTGTATACTCTTAGCGGCGGGCAGCGCTCCAAGCTTCAGCTTTGCAAGATGCTGTTGTCAGGCGCAAATCTCCTGCTGCTGGACGAGCCAACCAACCATTTGGATATAGCTTCAGTGGAATGGCTTGAAGATTTTCTGCGCTCTTTCAATGGCGCATATATAGTGATATCACACGACAGATACTTTCTTGATCGCGTAACAAACAAAACATTTGAATTGGAAAACGGAAAACTCACGATATATGGCGGTAATTACAGCTATTATATAGATAAAAAGGCGGAAAACCGCGAAATTGCCATTCGCCACTTTGAAAATACTCAGCGCGAAATAAAGCGAATCGAAGGAATTGTCGAGCAGCAGCGCAGATGGAACCGTGAACGGAACATACGGACCGCCGAGAGCAAGTTGAAACAAATCGAGCGTTTGAAAAAAACTTTGGTAACGGTCGACAGGCTGCCCGAGGATTTCAGTTTCAATTTTCCAGTGCGCAATGAGAGCGGCAACGATGTTTTAAAAGCGAGCGACCTTGCCTTCGCATACGGTCCGCACGAGATATTTCGCGGCGTCAACATTGACATAAAGAAAGGTGAACGGGTATTTTTGCTTGGACCCAACGGCTGCGGCAAAACTACGCTCTTTAAAATGCTGTGCTCGAAACTGGGCGGTACCAATGGGTACGTGGCGCTTGGTTCTAATGTAGATATTGGCTACTATGATCAGACGCAGGAATCGTTGCACAACGGCAAGACGGTCCTCTACGAGGTTTGGGATGAATATCCGCGTATGACCGAGACTGAAATCCGCTCCGGCCTTGCCGCGTTTCTGTTTAAGGGTGACGACGTGTTCAAGAGCATAGGCGATCTCAGCGGCGGTGAGCGCGCCCGCGTGGCCATACTGAAGCTGATGCTGTCGCGCTGTAATCTATTGCTGCTCGATGAACCCACCAATCATCTTGACATAATATCGAGAGAGGCTCTCGAAATGGCGCTCACCTGCTACGAGGGAACGATATTCATGGTATCGCACGACAGATATTTTATAAACAGGCTTGCCGACCGTATCTATTATATGGAAAACGGCTCCGTGACAGAATACGCAGGTAACTATGACGATTTCACTTCCGTTCGCGCGGTAGGTGTGCAACCAAATTCCGAAGAAGGCGGCACGGTTGTTAATATCGAAAAACAGCAGCGTGTAAATGAGTACAAGCAGCGCAAGGAGGAAGCGGCGGCAGAGCGAAAACGCAAAAAGCAAATCGAGAACGCGGAAAACGACATCGAGCGGCTTGAAACCGAGCTTGCTGAATTAAATGAAAAAATGCTTCTGCCAGAAATCAGCTCGGATTACCCAAAAATTATGGAGATGACAAGTAGAGCGGCGGAGATGCAAAATCAAATTGACAGTTTATATGAGCTGTTGGACAAACTTTACGACTGAGCAAAATGTGGTTGAAAATTTATGGATATCATACAAATTGAGAAAATAAAGGCATACTGTTTAAGCAAACGGGGGGCGTATGAGGATCACCCTTTCGGAGAGATCCCCGTTTGCTTAAAATTAAACGGGAAAATATTCGCTCAGCTTTATCCCGACATGATTACTCTCAAATGCACAGTTGACGCCGCGGAGTTTTATAGAAATATGTATCCCAAAAATGTGGTTAGGGGATATCATTGTCCTCCCGTTCAGCAGCCGTACTGGAACACAGTATATATGGAGGGTTTCCCACAGGACGAGCTTGTAAATATAATAGACGAAGCGTATGATACGGTGTTCAACAGTTTCAGCAAAAAATACAGCGTGAGCTGTATAAAAATTTATAATTTCCATGACATTATGAAACGGGGTTACGAATTAATTTGAAAGCAGGAATAGCTACACTCGGATGCAAGGTCAATCAATACGAATCACAGGTTATGATGGATCTGCTCTGCGCCAACGGCTTCGAGCAGACCGAAGAATGCGGACAGGCCGATGTGTTTATAGTCAACAGCTGCACGGTAACAGGCACAAGCGACAAGAAAGTTCGCCAGACCGTGCGCCGCGCACGCCGTGAGAATCCAAACGCGGTGATAATACTGACAGGCTGTATGCCTCAGGCATTTCCCGATGAATGTGAGTCCATAGAAGAAGCTGACATTGTAATCGGCAACTCCAATCGCGGCAGGCTTCCACAATACATAGAGGAATTCATGCGCACTCATCAGCGCATTATTGACGTCAAGCCCCACGCCAAGGAATACGGCGGCGAATCGTCAGTGAGCGGTATGAACGAGCGCACACGAGCTTATATAAAGATAGAGGACGGCTGCAATCGCTTCTGCTCATATTGCATAATTCCATATGCGCGCGGTCGCGTCAGAAGTCGCTCCATTGAGCAAATACTCAGTGAATCGCGGCGCATAGGTCAGCATTATCGGGAAGTGGTGCTGGTGGGAATAAATTTGTCGGCATACGGCAGCGACATAGGCAACAATTTGCTGGATGCAGTCAGAGCTGCGGCCTCCGCTGATGGGATACAACGTGTGCGCCTCGGTTCACTTGAACCCGACCTTACTTCAGACGAACTGATTGAAGGCTTGGCGACTGAACCTAAATTCTGTCCGCAGTTCCATCTTGCAATCCAAAGCGGCTGTGACGAGACACTTAAACGCATGAACCGACGCTATGACACCGCGCAATTCCGCCATGTGTGTCAAAAAATACGCTCCGCATTCGACAATGCTTCAATCACGACCGACATAATGGTTGGTTTTGCCGGTGAAACCGAGGAAGAATTTGAGAAATCCATGTCTTTTGTCAAAGAAATGAAATTCGCGCGGGCACACGTATTTGCGTATTCACGGCGCAGAGGCACAAAAGCGGACACTTTTCCAAATCAGGTAGATGAGCAGACAAAACATCTGCGAAGCGAAAGAATGATAGAGGCAGCGGGCGCTATGACACAGGAATTTCTTCACTCGCAGGTGGGCAGGGTCGTGGAACTGCTCGCGGAACGCGAAGTTGATACAGATGTTTTCGAGGGATACACCGAAAATTACACACTTGGGAGAATACGCGGTTCAGCTCTCGGCGGCAGAATTGTTCGTGCAAAGGTCACCGGAGTCGGCGACGGATTTGTAATTTGTGAGGCGTTAGACAGCAATTGTGAAGAAAGCCGAATTTGAAGCAATTGTGATAGATTTTGTTTACAAAAATGAAGATGCACCTTTAAAATTCATCTTTTGCCCCTTTGGATAAAAATCAAAGGGGTCCTTTTGTGATGAAAAAATATTCTACTGTCATATTTTAAAAGTTGAGGACAAATTCACACTGTCCTTAATAAAGAAATTAAGATGTAGATTCTTGCTTTAATGACATATTTTAAATCAATATTCATTTTTAATATCGCTCACAAAGTGAGGAAAAAAATGCACTTAAAGCACTCAATGTTATCACCGAATCATAATATACCACTGTTATAATAATAACCGTAAAGAGCAAGAGACAAAACAAAGACAATCAATCCTCCTTAAAGACAATCAACAATCAATCCTTTTTACAGACAATCAAAAGACAATCAAAAAGACAATCGTAAAACAAATTCGGAGAGTGAGAGTTATGCAGGACATAAAGCTTATATTGGCAATCGTGATATTAGCAGTCGGAATTCCCTATCTGCTTTCGGTTGCGGTTGAAAAGTTCTTCAAATTCAAGCTCCCGCATTTCGTGATGGAAAACAGCAACGAGCTTTCAATACTCGCCGCTGTTTCCTGTGTGATGGGATTCGTTATGGTGATATTCTAAGACGAATTCAAAACAGACGGTTGAAAAAATCAATGCTCCGGATAATTAAAAAGACATTCAGTTAATAGTTCCAAATAATAAAATGAAAAGCGTCGTCGGATAATTCAGAAGATTTCCGAACGACGCTTTTCATTTTATTTAAATTCATCTTTTATTTTGTATTTTTCAAGGTCTGTAGTGCCTGTGAACTGAATAAGCTCATCTACGGGAATACTCTCGTAGCAATTCCCGTCACCATCAAAGTATTTACAATAATCAATCCTATAACCCATGTTCTTAAAGTTATTCATGATTTCTTTTATTCTGTTCAGCGATACTTGCTGGTTTGAACACATCGAAATTACGATACAGGTTTTGAGGGGCATATTCTTCGTATCAAATGTCATATCAAGCGAAAGCATACTTGTATCTATATCGCTGTCGCCATAAATTACGGTTCCGTAACCGAATTCGGGTTCGCTGATATATATATCCAGAATCTTACTCACATCATCTTTGAAACCCATATCAAGGCGCGTAAGTGTATTTTGCTTTTGTATCACTCTAATCTCGTAATTGTCGTAAACCTCTCCGCCGAAATACGAGGCGCTGAAGCTGCCGTCCTCGCTGTTCGGATCGACTATTTGGCAATTATAGCCGCCCGTTTTAAAGCTGTATCGCGCATTTGAAATTTCATAATTGTTGTCGGTAAATTTATTTTCGATGTGCTTTTCAATGCAATTTTGGGCATAGACAGCCGAGAATATGTTCCCGCAAAATGCGTTGTATACAAAAAGCACACCTGCCGCAAGCAGCGCTGCTCCAAACGCAGCGGCAATTTTTAATGCCTTTTTATTCATATTCTTTTCCTCCCATAGTTAAGATATAAGAGCTTTTATCAGTTTATCATTTATCTTTGCCAAATGCAAAATTCAGCAGCGCGGCAATTGCGCATCCTACGAGCACGAGCAATCCTAAAATGATCCCATAAATGATAGCGCCTGACAGGTTGAATGTCTCGACGCCGTCCGCATACCCCTCAAACGTCTGCCATTGCACCAATTCTCGAACTACCGTCATTAAAAATACAACACATGACATAACCACCCCCTTCTTTTTAAAGCAGCAATATGAAAACACTCCAACTATCGGCATTATAAGCAAATTTTGAAAAATAAGCGACGTGTCCAACATCATAATTCCGGCTCCTGCGCCAAGTACAGCTACAAACCCTATGAGAAAAATCGTCTGTCTGCGTATATACGACATAATTTTTTTATCATTTGGCTGAATTTGGCTTTTATTCGGCTGATTATCTTCAAATTCCTCAAAAAGCTCACGACATTCATCGCAATGCTGTATATGGCTGCTGATTGCCGCTTTGCTATCCTCCGACGCCACTCCGTCCACTGCAAGCGGCATTAAATCACGAATGATATCACAGGTAACTATACACAAATCGCCGCTGGTTTTATTCTTCTCCATTTCCGTAACCCTCCTTTTTCAGTTCCTTCTGCAAATATATGCGTATTCTGTGTTCGAGCACACGGGCAGAGCTTTCTGAAATTCCCACCTTTTCCCCTATCTCCTTGAACGAATACCCATCAAGCCTCATTCTGAATACCGTGCGGCTGCGCTCGTCCTTTTGTCCAAGCAGACGGCTGACCAGCTCGAAAAGCAAAGTATTATCCGATGCGTCGGGTTGGATAAGTTCAGATTGCGATTGTATTTGATAGATCACAGTGTCTTCTATATACACGGTTCTTCCTTTCCTCCTGATATGTTGAAAAAATACGTGTCTGGCTATTGAAAACAACCAGGTCTTTACGCTTGAATCCCCACGAAACGCATAAAATCCAATGAATGCTCTGAAAAAACTTTCGGCCAACAATTCCTCTGCCTCACTGCTCGAACCTGTCAGGCTTAAAATGTAATTGAAAACGTCCTGTTTGTATTGGCTGTAGATTTCTTCAAAGCTCATCTATGCCGCCCCCTTTCCTATATAATTAGTCCTTTTAAAATAGGTTTCGTTACACGCTTTACAAATTTTTTATTTTCACTTAGAAATATAGAAAAATCCGCCGAAGCTGAAAGACTTCGGCGGACCGTTAAACTTTATGCTGTATATCGACCTGTCTGTCAAACAAAACCTATGGTTCTTTTTTGAACAATTGTAAATGCTGCCCTTGAGACACCGCTTCCAATTAGAAATCTCCGTGTAATCCGGGATCTCCGTCGCCATCGATTATCTCAGTGCTGCGGAAGTTACGGCGGGCCTTTTCCTTCTCAACATTTTCCGAGAGAATCGCGCGGAACTGGTTGATATTCTTAATATTCTTAATTTTGAGCAGCGGACAAGTCTTATCCTGTGAGTGAACTTCAACAGTACCCAATCCAAAAAGTCTCTGAGCCAGACTGCGTTTGACGCTCATATCCTGCACCCTGTAAAGGAGAATCTCGTCCTCATTTGTGCTGAAAAGACCTGTCTTATAGATAAGCTTTTTGTCTGTAATTGTGTATGTAGTAAATGAGAACGGCAGAGCGAAGAACGTAATTCTCTTGCGCTCCTTGATGAGAACAGTATCTTGCTCAATATTTTTTTTTGCCATGGTAAAATACCCCCTGTTTAAGATAAATTTGTCGAATATTTTATATTCCCGAATAAAACACTACGCTTGAACGGCAAGCCAAAAATAGGATATATTTAATTATAGCACAAGATATAAAAAATAACAACAATGATTCTAACTTTTTTTGTAAATTGTTTTATTGCGTTCAATCGCGGGATTATAAAACCGCTTTATTTTGCATAAATTGACTTCACTTGACTTTACTGATCCACGCCAAATATCTTTTGACAATACCTCACCGAGGCCATTGCATCGCGACAATATGCATCTGCGCCTATCTGCATGGCATAGTCCTCGGTGAGCACCGCGCCTCCGACAAATATTTTAACATTCGGAGTTTCTTTGCGCAACAGCTTGATTGTATTCTCCATGCTTACCACAGTCGTGGTCATCAGTGCGCTGAGACCCACCGCTTTTATGTCGTGTTTCCGCACATTTTCCAGTATTACTTCGGGCGGCACATCTCTGCCCAGATCCAACACGTCGAAGCGATAATTTTCCAACAATACCTTAACGATATTCTTACCTATGTCATGAATATCGTCCTTAACGGTTGCAACTATCACTTTTCCGATTTTCTCGTCCGAGCCGCCGCCGGCCAGAATCTCTTTGAGCACATCAAATGAAGCCTTAGCAGCCTCTGCGCTCATAAGAAGCTGCGGAAGGAAAACGGTGCCGTTTTCAAAGCCGTCGCCAACCTCGTTAAGCGCCGGAATAAGCTCCCTTTTGATTATATCCATAGGCTCCGTCGCGTTATCGGCCTCCAGCATACAACGCACGATTTTTGCGGATTCTTCCTCCATTCCCGCAATTATAGCCGATTTCAGCGACATTTTACTGTCGGACTTTTGTACGGTATCCTCGGAAACCGCGCTGTATTTGGCTATGTAATCGCCACACGCCTCGTCGTATCCGCACAGAGCGCGATATGAGTAATATGAATTCATCATAGCCTCGGACTTTGGATTAATTATGGCGCAGTCCAGCCCTGCGGCCAAAGCGGCTGTGTAGAAAACCGAATTTATCACCTCACGTTTCGGCAATCCAAATGAGATATTGGACACGCCCAGCGTGGTGCAAACGCCAAGCTCACTTTTGACACGGCGCAAGGTCTCCAGCGTCACGTTGGCGGAATTCGGCTCGGCACTCACTGTAAGCGTAAGGCCGTCTATCACAATGTCATTCTTATGAATACCGTATTCTGCCGCTGTGTCTATTATTTTTTTGGCGATCTTCAAGCGCCCTTCAGCCGTAGGTGGTATTCCGTTCTCGTCAAGGCACAGCCCAACCACCGCGCCGCCGTACTTCTGCACAAGCGGGAACACGGCGCGCATGGATTCCTCCTTGCCGTTCACGGAGTTAATCAGGGGTTTGCCGTTATAACAGCGCAGAGCCCGCTCCATTGCGTGAGTGTCAGACGTATCTATCTGAAGCGGCAAATCAATTATCGCCTGCAATTTTTTTACGGTCTTCTCCAGCATAGCAGGCTCATCTATTCCCGGCATTCCCACATTTACGTCGAGTATCTGTGCTCCTGCGTCCTGCTGTGCAATTCCCTCTCCCAAAATATAAGAAATTTCGTCGTTGCGAAGCGCCTCCTTGAAACGCTTCTTGCCTGTGGGATTTATTCTCTCGCCGACGATAAGCGGTTCGCTTCCCAGCCTTACCGCGTGGGTGTAGGAGGATATCATAGATATTCCCTTGTCTGCGGGCTTTTTGGGAACAATATCACGACAGAGACTCACCATTTGTTTGATGTGCTCGGGAGTAGTGCCGCAGCAGCCTCCCATCACGCATAAGCCCAGTGATGCCGCCCTTTGCATTGATCTCGCAAAACCGTCCGGCTCAACATCGTAATAGGTAACCCCGTCTTTCTGCTTTGGCAGACCCGCGTTTGGTGTGAATATGAGCGGCAGCGATGAAATTTCGGTGAAAGACTTTATGACAGGATAAAGCTCGTCGGGACCCAGCCCGCAGTTTATCCCAAAAGCGTCTACCCGCAGACCCTCGAGAAGCGCAGCCACAGCTTGGAAATCCGCGCCTGTAAAGAGCTTGCCGCGCTCGTCAAATGTGCAGGTGACAAAAACAGGCAAAGATGTATTCTCGTGCGCCGCCAGTACGGCCGCCTTGACCTCGTACGTCGCGCCCATCGTCTCAATCAAAATCAGGTCTGCGCCCGCATTCTCGCCGCATACTGCCATTTCACTGAATATATCGTATGCCTCGTCAAATAAAAGATCTCCCATAGGTTCGATAAGCCTACCTATAGGGCCGATGTCCATAGCAATAAACCTGTCCTCGCCTGTAGCACACTGCTCGCGTGCAGCTCTGGCACAGCTAATTGCGGCGGTAATCACCTCTTCCACCGAATGACCGCTGCCTTGCATCTTGCATCGGTTTGCGCCGAAGGTATTGGCTGTCGCAATATTGCTTCCTGCCTCGTAATACCGCCTGTGTATTGAGGTGATAAGCTCAGGAGAGTTTAAGTTCAGAAGCTCGGGAAGATCTCCTGCTTTCAAACCGCTGCTCTGAAGCATTGTCCCCATGCCGCCGTCCAGGAATATCATTTTCCTGCCCAGCATTTCCTTAACTTTGTTCATTGATCCCATTGGCATTCACCTTGTTTTTCAATTAAATTCGGCGAAATTCGCACTTTACATTTGGACAATTTTGACATTTTCCGCTTGCACAGCTCCCCGTAGCACCTCGCTGCCTAATGCGGGTGATTCCTATCACCGCAGTGACCGACTTCATTGGAGTCATCTGGCCGCCGCTGCTCACTGCAATGCCCGCGTACTTGTACGCATTGATATGAGCGGTCAGTTCAGACTGATGTACTATAGAAAAATCCCCATAGCCGGGGCTGAATCGCGGCGTGAGATAGAGAGCCTTTGCTGCATACTCTTCCTCCAGCTCCTCATTGGCGATATCACAGTAAAGCTCAATCAGCGCGGCGGCGGCAGCTTGCAGCATTACCGCATAGCTCATTTTTACCTCGGAATAACGCCTTATCAGCGTATCAACGCCGCTCCCAAGCGTAGCTGCAAACAGAATCGCTCTTTCACAGCCCGCCAAATGTTTCGCCAATGCCACGCTCGTGACTGATATCCCGTCAATATCACATTCGTCACCGTTTATTTGAAGTGTACATTCTCTGCAAACCTTTTTTGGCGATGAATTATCTCCGATTTGGTTTATCGCCATGACTGCGGATTCAGTCACATCGTTGCCGCAGAGCGTTTCATCTCTCACACCGGAATAACGAAGCACCTCGCTCAAATTTACGCCGCTGTACCATTGATTTGAATTTATTTTTGCACACATACTCTGTCTGCCCCGATTATGTATGAAAGATTGGACATTATCCCCTCAGCTACGTCAGGCTTGTTCATTGTATAGAGATGTATCCCCTTCACACCGTTCGCTATGAGGTCGATTATCTGCTCCGTCGCGTAAGCTATGCCTGCCTGCTTCATAGCCTCGGGGTTGTCTCCAAATTTGTCGGCTATGCGGCGAAAACGTGTGGGCAGAGTTGCGCCCGACAGCTTGCAGCTTCGCTCTATCTGAGCGGAGTTCGTCATGGGCATGATTCCGGCGATTATCGGAATATCTATTCCCTTTTTGAGCGCGCGGAACATGAAACTGTAGAAAACCGTGTTGTCAAAAAACATTTGCGTTGTGAGAAAATCAACGCCGCAGTCAACCTTCGACTTAAGGTTGTTCAAGTCCTGCTCCATGCTGGCACACTCTACATGACCCTCGGGGTAACAGGCCGCACCCACGCAGAAATCCCCCTGCGCTTTTATTTCGGTGATAAGTTCGCCCGCATATGTGTAATCGCGCGGCTTGTCCCTCAGTTCCTCCGGAATATCACCGCGCAGGGCAAGCACATTTTCTATGCCATATGCTTTGAGCTTTTCTATGGCCTCGGTCACTTCCAACCGATTTGACGAAGCGCAAGTCAAGTGTGCCAAAGCCGTTCCGCCGTGCCGGTTTATATACTGTGCTATCTCGACGGTCTGCCTTGACGTGCCGCCGCCAGCGCCGTAAGTCACGCTCACAAAATCAGGATTCAGGGCACATATCTTATCCGCCACAGCCTTTGTTTTGTCTATGTTCATATAGTTCTTCGGGGGAAATATCTCACACGAAAAACTGGCTCCGTTTGCCTTTATAATATCATTTACTTTCAAAACTCAACACATTCCTTTACATCAGTGAATTCTGCGTATTTCCTGCATAAGCCGCCCTATCGGCAGTCCCATCACGTTGTAATAGTCGCCAATTATACCGCTTACGAACATAGCGCCGCCGCCCTGAATGGCATACCCGCCTGCCTTGTCACTGTACTCTCCTGTGGCGATGTAATCACGTATCTGCCGTTCGCTCAGCGGGTAAAAATGCACCTCGGTGCTCTCGACAAATTTATTCACTGTCATATCCGTATTTACTATGGCCACGCCGGTATATACCGTATGTGTTCGGTCGGAAAGCTGCGACAGCATATTGAAGGCGTCGTCCGCGTCCTTAGGCTTGCCAAACTTCTGACCGTCAAGACTGACTATGGTGTCGGCCCCTATAACTATGCTGCCCTTGTACTCGTCCATCCGAGCTACCGACATCGCCTTGCGCTCGCAAAGCTCTAAAGCGGCGACCGCAGGCTCCGTCCCCGGAGGAACCGCTTCGTCGGTGTATTTTGTCACTACATCGTATTTAAGACCGGTCATATCCAGCAGTTCTCTGCGTCTCGGGGAACCTGACGCGAGTATTATTTTCATTTTCCAAACATCTTCTTTCAAATTCCGCAAATGTCACAGAGTGTGATAATACGGAATTATATCTTCGTATTCGCCGCTTCTGAGCAGGAATCCGCCCGGTATCGTCCCCAGTGGCACGAATCCCAACTTTTCATAGAGATGGCGCGCGCTGTAATTAGTCTTAACCACCGCGTTAAACTGCAATATTCTGAACCCAGCCTTCCTGCCCTGCTCCATACAGTCGGTTACCAGCCTCTCCCCTATGTGCATACCGCGAAAGTCGGATTTGACCGCGTAGCTCGCATTGCATATATGCGCGCAGCGTCCAACATTATTCGGGTGCAGAATGTACATTCCCAAAATGTCGCCACTCTCGCCGTCGGCTGCAACTCCGCAATAGGTCTGAGAAGCAAAAAACTCCACTCCGCTTTCCTCGGTAAGTCCCTCCTTTTGTGGAAAGGCAATGCCATCTTCCACAACCTCGTTCCATATTTGAATCATACTTTTGACATCATCTTGCGTATATTCTCTCAATATTATTTCCACTTTTGTACTTTCCTTTCAATCAAACTCCCGCAGAAATTAAATTTGAAAGTCCTCGGGCTTGAAGCTGCCAAGTAGGGCTGCCTTCTTCGGTTCGCGCATGGTCGGCTCGTAAACGAAAGACTTACACGACCCGTTTAACACGGCGTTCTTTCGCTTGTCGCATTCCAAGCCGTCGCTCGAACTGCTGCAATGCAGGCAGTATTGGCAGGCAGGAATTATATTTTTACCATAAAATTTAGAAAGGTTCATTTTGACATCTCCCGTCTTTATTATGCGGCAGACAAAGCACGCTCATAAGACACATAACAAGCATTACCGCGCCGAAACTGACCGATACATTTGAGAATCGCATACCGCCCGTACCGGCGACCGCCGCAGTCTCCACGCACATATCGGCAAAGAACGGAATTCTAAGAGCCGCGCTCACCAGCATACTGCAAATTCCGCCCTGAACGAGCCTCGTAAATATGTATCTCCGCTTACTCGGGTGTATGCCGCCGCAGAGAGCAAAATTCTGGAAATGTACCGACAAACCGCCGAAACCGACAACAAACGCCGTAAACGGCAGACCTACATTTACCGAAAGCATACTGCCTCCCGTCACTTCGGTGACACAAGGCAGTATATACTCACCAAAATGTCCCATGCCGACCATGCCCAAAATATGCGCTGCAAATTTATTCGCTCCCAATACTCCCAGCATGGAATTTATCACTTGAAATATTATTATAAAGCTGCACATCGCCAGCACAGAAGACGAAGCTGCCGCCGCCGACTCCACAAATGCATTCTGGCCTTCATTTTTATCGCGGCTATCACACAAGCCCATGCGGGATCCGATATTGCCGTTTGAATCATGCACAATAAATCGCTGAGCTGTTCCTATTATTATACAGGAAATTGCCTGCGCTGTCAATATAAGCACACCCACAGATTTATTTTTATAAAGCTCGGCGCCTATCATACCTATTGTGAAACCCGGACCGGAACAGAAGGCAATGTTGACAAGCCTCTCTCCCTGCGCGCGGCTTATCGCCTTTCGTCTCACCAATGCTTCTGCCGAGGCCGCCCCGGACGGATATCCTCCCACCAATCCTGTGAGCACTGCCGCACCGCACACTCCCGGCAATCCGAAAAGCGCTCGGGTCGGAGCATCAAGAATACTGCCAATCTGCTCTGCGCCGCCGCTTCTCACCAGATATTGAGACAGAAACATCATTGGAAAAAGCGAAGGTATCACGCTTGTCGCACACATTTCAATACCGCGCCGCGCCGCCTCCGCCGATTGCTCGGAGTGACTTAACACAACCGCACAGGCGGCTATGCAAAGGGCCGCTGCTATTGAGTTTCTTAACGCATATCTCGAAAATTTCAAAGTAACCACCGCCAGCCTAAATCAACAAAAATTAGCTATCATCTGAAAATAATTATGCTTTACTCACTACGAATTATGAATTAAAGAGGAGCATATGATTGAAGTGATCCTTATTATTTTGGAGTGATATCTTTTGAAAATAACAGGCATGATAACGGGAATGAGAAATATAAAAAACGGGCAGAGTGCGGATTCATCCGATAAATTTCTAAGCGGCGTTCTCAATCAGACCCCGGATTTCTCGCGCGGGGAGACACGGATTACTTTCGAGATTGGCAAAGGACTTCTTATAGAGGGCATACGGAATGTGTGCGAATATACAGAGGAACGAATGATTATTTCAACCTATTCACGAAATATAATTATTGAAGGCACCTGCCTTTGCATATGCCGTATGTTGGAAGATGCCATAGTAATATGTGGAAATATATCAGCGGTAAAGGTGGTATAATAAATGTTTAACTTTATAAGAGAAACAGTCAAGTTTGAAATTGTGGGCATCTCACCCGAGAGATTTCTGAATATAGCCAACAGGCGGCGACTTAGAATATTCAACGTGCATTGTGACGGCAGCCGAATGTTTGCGTTCATACCGGCGTCACAGTTTGATACGCTCACCGACGCTGCGGAAAAGGCGGCTGTACGGCTGGAAATAGTTGACCGCCACGGATTGCCCCATATTCTGCGAAATTATCGAAAAAGAATTGGCTTTGTGCTGGGCTTCGCACTGTTCTGCTTCATACTGTGGTATCTGTCGCTGTTCGTGTGGTTCGTGGATTGCGTAAACCTTCCGGAGCATCTGGAGGTCAGCGCGTCGGACGCTGTGTATAACGCCGGAATAAGAGCGGGTATGCTGAGCTCAAGGATAGACGGGCCTATGCTGGAATTGGAACTGGAGCAGGAGCTTCCTCAGTTCGATTTTATCAAGGTATCTCGTATGGGGTGTATTGCACAGGTGTATTTCAGTCCCTCTGTACACGAAAAGGCCACTGTCTCCGACGAAACCCCATGCGATCTGATAGCCACCGACAGCGGCGAAATTGTGGAGGTAATCGCCACAGAAGGTACGCCGTTGGTCCAGACCGGAGACGTGGTGTATCCTGGTGACACACTGGTGAGCGGACTGTTTGAAGGACAGGTCGGCGGAATAGATATGGTGCATTCACGCGGAAAGATAACCGCAATGACAGAAGAAACTTTCTCGGAAACCATAGACTACAAGCAGACAGTTAAAGAACCTACAGGTAAAATTGTCACTATAAATCGTCTTATGGCATTCGGCTGGGAAATACCGCTGTTTTACTCCACACCCAAAGGAAATTACAGCAGGACGTACGATGAAATTCCTCTGGAAATCATGGGATTTGAGCTGCCCATAAAGCTGAGACGAGAGCAATGGCATGAGCTTTGCTACATGGAAAAAATATTCACTCAAGAAGAGTGTAAAGCAAAGGCCGAACAATTGCTCGATGACAAAATACAGAACGCTAATAAATTAGATGTAATCAACGTCAATGAGACGGTTAATGAGACTCCAGTTGGAATCCGCGTAACAAGGTATGTGACATTTCTGAGGGAAATATCGGAAGAACGTGAAATTTTATTCAGATGAAATTTCACGGATAAATAAACACGAACAATTGAATATATATGATGCAACATATCAAAAGGTAAGTATATCATAAAAATTAATATTATATTCACAAAAAACATATAACTTGATTAAAATATTGTTCAAAATGTTTTATAATTAATTTACAGTGTATTTTTTGCTTAAATTCGTATGTAATGTGTATTTTTTACACGTTCTACGTATGAATTTATGCACTAATATTATGCAATGGGCCCAGAAAGCGTTTGACGCATGGTATCTGGCTGATTTCATTGAGTGCACAGATCTTCGTACAGGTCCCGTAGTCTCCAACAGTCCCTCTGTCACACTCCCGTTTTAAGAGTACAGTATCGTAAAGACGAAATGACTGGGCACATTGTGAGACGAATGTAGGAAAGCCTATCTACCCAAGGACTTGCTTCAAGACGCGAACGATGAGTTAAAGAAATCTCTTGGCGACAGTGAGCCCGGCGGGCGGTAATGTATAATCTTCAATTTACGGCTTGCAGCATTAAATATCACCACTGAATTACAGAATGATTTTATTCTGTATTCGGTGGTGATATTTTTTGAAAAAAATAATGTAAACACATTGACTTCTGTGAAAAATAATGGTAGAATTAATATGTATCTTGCAGAGATGTTCGCTTATCTACCATCGTCTAAAAAATAATTGGAGGTCATTTTAATGAATGTGGATCAAATAGTTAATATCCTTCTGGAAACACGCCTTGAATTGAAACTACCGCAGGAGGAACTTGCCAAAAAATGTGGAATTCAGCAGGTGACGCTTGCCAACATCGAAAATCACGGAGGTTCACCGCAATTTAAAACCCTATCAAAAATAGCCGAAAACCTTGGTTACGAAATTACGCTGGTAAAAAAGGACTGAGGCTTATTTTTTTTAGCTTTTTTGTGAAAAAAGCTTTTAAAAATTAATACAAAGGCATTCCGTTCTTTCTGTGAAATTTCAAATGCCGCAATGCTGTACAATATACTTAGGGAATTAATCTTTAGCAATGACACGGTGGATCCGAATTTTTCTGCATCTCCTACAAAATATTGCAGGTTTAGAGCCATACAGCATTTTGTGTTGACTTCAAGCGTGCAATTAAACATCATTTTTTATTAAGTTCGTCACGCACTTCCATAAGTGCAAAACCAAGATTGTTCTCGCCGCGCCATTTTTTGGGATCCTCTATTTCAGGTTCATTTTCAGACATTCCTATTCCCCATATTGTGTCATAAGGACTTGCCTCTGCCAAAATCATGCCGTCGGTGGAGATAAGGAAGTTTTTGAAAGCGTAATTTTGTGTGAATTTCGCAAGGTTTCCACGCACCACAATTTCTTTCTTGTGGGCATCCCAAATATCGCTGTTAAAGGGTCTTACCTGCTTGCCCAAATTTTTAAATTGATTTGGCATAGAGGCCGCCATTATCCTTGCACGTGTCTTATTGTCGCCGAAGAGTACGGCCTTCTGTTCCATCATGTACTGTTCGGCTGTGAAGTATTTTATTCCTTGCACTTCAAAATAGCACGGGAACCATTGGCTGAGGCATGATTTTGTAATTTTTCCTCCGGGATTTGGTCTACCGCCCCAAAAGAAGATATACTCAAAATTCCTTCCCCCGTCAATCTGACTCAAAAGCCATTCAATATTATATTTCATAATAAACTTACTCCCTTTCAATTTTTCATTCAAAAACAAAATTAAGGATATGTGAGATTAATGTGATAAACGATATTGTGATCAGCATTTAAATTGTCGGGCAAATCACCCTTTAACAACACTTCAGCCACCACACTTTATAAAAATATGTGGTGGCTGCTTTTTTATATATTTTGGATTTAATCAAGATAAGCTGGTTCCAGAACTTCAACCTTATCGATATAAACCGTGGTATAACCGTATTTATCGGTTTTAAGCCCTGTGCTCGAGGTCATTTTGACCTTTGAGCCTACGATGATGTCAGTTGCCTCACAGGGATCGCCGTTCTCATCTAAAAATTCACAACCGTCAGGCTCGAATCTTATGTAAAGCAATTCTCCGTCGCCGGTGTATGAGCCATCACTCTGATCAAAGTTATCCATCTGAGCTGTTGCGGAATTTATTGAAACAACCTCGCCTATGATATATTGCTGACCGGTAAATAACGTGTTCCTAAAATATATGAAGACGATCACTATAACGGCAGCAACCGCTAGAAGGATACACGCCTGAAGCCTTGATTTTACGAATTTTTTTAAAATAACAATCGCTTCCTTTCACGAAAAAGTAACCCTTTGGAACACACAAACCAGAAGAGATAAAACTTACCTTTATATTATACTATTTTTTTCAAAAAAATCAACATAAAATTTAAATATAGCCACTATTTTTTTATTACTTATCCATTTCATCAAAGTCAAATATCTTGCGGCAGAAAAGTCTCCCGGTTTCGGTCACAAAAATATTTTTGTACGCCGACCGCACGCCATCCATAGATGTATTGTCATCGCATAAATTTACAATAAAATCTGCCTCCACCAATATCTGATGATCGAGGCTTTCAATGTTGCTATAGGTATGGTGATGTCCGACAAGCCAACAGACTCGCTCAATAACTTTATCCTCAAATCCAAGCGCCTTCATCATGTCCCTCGCAAGCTCAGGACCTTCCTGCTCCTGAAGTTTGCCGTCGCACTTGCCGTATTTCAGCTCGCACAGATGTATTCCAATATCGTGTACCGCTGCCGCCGCTTCCAGAATAAACATGGTATCCTTGTCAAGGCCTTCGAGTGTTCCTATTGTGCGCGCCAAGTCATGAACTTTGATAAAATGCTGTATTCTCTTCCGATCTCCTTTGTAATACGATATCATTGCGCCCAAAAGTTGTGATATATCTGCCATGATTTTTACACATCCTCTCTGTGGTAACATTATATCATTTACAATGAAAATATTCAATAAAGATTCCTGAAAATCAATGCTTTTTTTCTCCGATGTGCTCCTCTGCAATCTTTCTGTACTTTTCGCGAGTGGCTATGCCGCCCCTTATGTGGCGCTCAGATTTGTTTATATCCAGAACTTGACGCACCTGAAGATAAAGTCGGTAGTCAATCTCTTTAAGCCGTTGATTTACCTCCTTATGAACTGTGGATTTTGACACGCCTGTTGCCGCTGCGGCGGTGCGCACCGTCGCCTTATTTTCTACTATGTACCTGCCAAGCTCCTCCGCGCGACGTTCAGCAGAGCGAATATTACTTTCATTCATCGCAATTCCCCCGAATAATTAGTATTAAATTTATATTCGGCTTTTTTTTAAAATATGAGCAGAGGACACAGTAAAAAACCGACCCCAATTAAATTGGAATCGGTTGTGTATAAAAGTTTATTTTTGATATATTTCACAGAAATTTCTCAGTCGCTTGAACACACGCTCGTTGCGCTCTACGCTGCATCCCGATACAATGTATATCATAGCCAAAGCCGTCTGAACGCCGAGCAAGGGAACATCTGTCACTCCGTGAATCATGGTTGCGAGAGCGGACACCATTATCAGCCTGCGTATCATGCCGTAAGAAACGCAAAACTGCGGCTTATTGAGTACATTAACTATTTTTCCAGCCATGCAGCTGAAATACGCAAGCCCCACAATGCCAAAATCCAGCAAAACATTCAGTACCAGATTGTGCGAATGCCAGCGGATACGGCTTGCATTGGTGCGTATGCATATTTCGCGGAAGGAATTCATTCCGTAGCCAAAAATCGGCTGACCTCTTATCCACTCAAATGCCGTAGTCCAAATCTGAGAGCGTTTGTCTAAATCTTTGTCAAGCACCTCACCGGCCATTCGACCTGAAAACATTGGTACACAAAGGATAACAATGACGCTTATAACGGTAACAAGCATGATTACCATAACCCATTTAACATTACGCTTATAATGTACAGCATAAAACATAAGTGCCACAGCCAGGGCAACCCATGCCGTTCGGCAATCGCAAAGCAATATGCTTCCCAGATTGGTAAAAAGTATGATGAGATAGCTGGTTGAATGACGCTTCTCAAATCGGTAAAGCGCCATTATCACGAATAATTCGAGCATATAGCCGTAGTAATTGGCATTGTAGAATACAGACGAAGTGCGGCCCTGAAATACAAACCAATGCAGCACAAATTTGTCCGCAATGCCAAATACCGTAGCAAACATACTCAATATCAACATCAAGTCTATTAAATTGTTGTAAAATCGCACAGTCATAATTGTGAACAAGTACAACATAAATACCAGCATAAGCCATAAGACTATCCCGCCAATCAGTCCAAACCAATTTCGGAACAGTATTGCAGGCAACGTAAAAAGAATCACGGAAAAATAAATGTACTCCGAGGCTGAAACCTTGTTCATTTTCTGCCGCACTTCCTTTTTAAAAAGGGCGCGGAATACTGTTATCAACCCAGGCACCGCAACCATCTGATACGGCAAAAACAACGACACTGCGCATACAGCGACGATTCTCTCATCAACGGTAAGGTTATTCCAACGCGCAAGCATCCGGTTGAATTTATATTTTATTTTAGCTGTCAAGTCAATTTCTTCCCCTTCAAGAGATATTTCTCAGGTGAAAATATTATTCCGGCAGACTACCAAAAATAAATTTGTGCAGCTCCCTGCAATTCTCGTCAACATCAGGCACCAGCACGGACATTCCCGAAATCTTCTGCGATTTATACGAACCTTTAACCGGTATGCTAAGCTCTTCCATGTCAGAATCAAGCATACCCATAGCCTTAAGCGCAACGGAAAACAGCTCGCGTTTGCTGTAATTGGTGGTTATATACGGAGCCGCATCAGACACCACAGAATACTGCTCCATTATATTCATCTCTTTAAATTTAGCCAGCATCGCTTTTATCAGCTTGCGCTGTCTTCCTGTGCGCCCAAAATCGCTGTCTATCTTGCGTATGCGAGCATAATACGTAGCCTGAGCGCCGTTGAGATGCTGCATACCATCTTTAAGCTCGCTGTTTTTGACGTGATTGTTAATTACTGACGCCTCTGCCTTTGTCAGTTCAATATCCACTCCACCCAGCTTATCGGCAACAACCGTCAGGCCGTCCATATCAATTCCCACATATCGTTCCAAATCTATGCGAAAATTGCTCTCGACCGTCTGCATGGTAAGACTTGCCCCGCCATAAGCATATGAGTGATTTATCCTCGTCTTAGATTTTCGTCCGGGAATCGAAACATATGTATCGCGGAGTATTGATGTCATTTTGATAGCATCGTTTTTGCCGTCAAGAGTGAGTATCATTATGGTATCACTGCGCTGATTCTTGCCGCCGTCGCCATCTATGCCAAGCAGCAGAATATTGGTCACATCCGGATCGGAACGAAGCGTCCAATTCGGCGCGGACTCGGCCTTTACATCGCTCCAGTCTGTGTTAATTTCAACGTAGTTCACGCCGTCAATGGCATTGTTGAGGAGAACCAGCCCCATTA
Organism: uncultured Clostridia bacterium; assembly: GCA_947581635.1. Classification (GTDB taxonomy): domain Bacteria; phylum Bacillota; class Clostridia; order Oscillospirales; family Acutalibacteraceae; genus RUG762. The sequence goes on from CANPVE010000004.1 coordinate 76,712, forward strand.
TAACACAAATACCCACCGCTATCAACAAAAATATTATCAATTGGTTTATACCTATGCGGCGTCTCGCCACAGTATCTGTATTTTCAGCATATTTTTGCTGGGTTTGCGCATGGCCCTCAGTCTGAATCGGCGTCTTGCGGGGCGGCTGACTGAAGTTGTCAAAATCATTCTTTGGATTTTCATAAGCGTGATTATAACTCTGATCCGAACTCAAAAATTCGTAAGAGTGCGTACCATCATCATCGTACTCATTTTCGATGCTGCGGCGTATGCTGTCCGCCTTTTCTATGCGATTGGAAAGTTCAAAGAGATCCACATCATTGTCGTCCCCGACATTTGCCCTGTTATTTTTATCATCCATTCTAAAATCCCCATTCTTGTACAGGCAGCTTACATATTCAGCAACAGCGCGTCCTGTTTAATACAATATCCTTCTGAAAAAAAGCACAGCAGCCAAACGGGAGATGGACAGCTTTGGCTGCTGTGTAGTTACAACCCATTCGGGCATTAAAAATTATTCGCTTATCCTACCGCTCCCTGGGGTTCAGTAGTTCCGTTCGTCTGACCATTTTTAGTGGTAGTCTTTTTGGACTGGGCAGACGTAGACTTTTCTGTATCAGAACTGTCTGATTTCTCTGATGTAGACTCTGTAGTCTTAGCAGACGTAGTCGTAGGCTGAAACGCCGACTTATCTTCTAGCAGAGCTGTGAAAGATCTTGTCATAGTTCCTCCGCCATGAAGCGGGCATACGGGCATCGACGTGTTGCGCGAATAATATCCCGTTGCGGTTGACGGACAATAGGGACTCGCCAAACCGCCCGAAACAGTGCAGTACTGGCGCGCAACAACATTGCTGCTCAGATTGAATTTTCTGGACGCCAGTCCCTTATGTGCCGCTTTCATAACATACGTCCACGCTCTGGTAGCGTAGTTGGTCGAGGTATATTCCAGTTTCTTGTTGTCAGCATAACCGAACCAGCAGGCGCCCACATAATACGGCGTACCTCCGCAGAAGTAACGGTCCTTTGCGTCACTGGTAGTACCTGTTTTGCCAAAAGTATCAAAGCCGCTTATTTTTGCGCTTCTCGCCGTACCGTTGCTTCCATTGACAGGGGCGAGCAACATTCTGTTGGCAATGGTGGCCGCTTCTTCACTTATCGCTCTGGTTCCGCGCGCTTTAGTATTTTCCAGCACGGTAGTACCCTGCTGATCTGTGACGAGCGAATACGACGCGGGCGAATAATACACACCCCCGCTGCCGAATATGACATATGCCGAGGCCATCTCAAGCACGGTTACGCCGTCAGTCAGAGCGCCCACAGACATAGGCGCAAGGTTGTTATCCTTTTCATTGAGCTTAATGGAAAGACGTTCAGTCATGAATTGATAACTCTTCTGCGGCGTAATATACCTAACTATTCGCGCCGCAACACAGTTTGCCGAAACTTCAAGACCCTTTACCACGGGAATATTACCGCGATACCTGCCGCCATCATTTTTCGGCCATGATCGCGTCTTGCCTTCATCTTTAATTGTGATCTGCCTGTCGGTAACGGGTGTTGAAAATTCTATAGCTTTCAAATCCACTGCCAAACCATATGCACTCAATGGCTTAATTGCCGATCCCGGCTGTCTGCGCGACTGAGAAGCGTGATTTTGCAGTCGGTTGGCGTTCTTCTCACCGCGCGCACCCACAATAGCCTTTATCTCGCCCTCGTAGTTCAAAATCGCAATGGCGCACTGCGGCTGAACCGAACGTGGGAATTTTGTCCAGTATTCCGTGTTTTTACCGGTTTTGTTTTTAAATATTGCCTCCGCTTTCTCCTGAAGATCCATATCTACGTTGGCATAAATCTTATAACCGCCATTGTATATCTGGAATCTCGCTTCGCTCTCGGTGAGACCGTTGCGCTTCTGAAGATCATTTACAATATCGGTGTAAAGCTGCTCTGTATACCAGCTCCAGTAGGTCGCCTGAGTATTCTGGTTTATGGAGTCCATGTTCAGGTGTGAAATATAATCCTCGGCTTTGGCCGCTTCGTACTCCTCTGATGTTATCAGCCCCAGATCGTACATCTTTTTCAGGACATAGCGCTGGCGCTTCTGATTTTCCTCCGGGTGATACAGAGGATTATATTTTGACGGATATTTCGTTATACCCACTATCGCCGCCGACTCCGCAAGGGTCAGATCCTTGGCGTCCTTGCCAAAGTAAGTCTGCGCCGCAGTCTGAATACCATTGCAGCCGTTGCCAAGGGCTATGACATTCAAATACGCTTCGAGAATTTGGGACTTCGTGTATACCTTCTCCAATTCAAGCGCCTTGAATATCTCCTTTATCTTTCTGCTTACGCTGTGTGCGTCATCTTTAGTGACATTTTTGACCAGCTGCTGAGTAATGGTGGAACCTCCTCGCTCCGAATCCGTTAGATTCAGGAACATATTAGCAAATGCAAAAGTCGTGCTCTTCCAGTCCACACCATGGTGTTTCCTGAATCGCTCGTCCTCAACCGCGATCGCGGCATTTTTGGTGTACTCGGTGATATCGTCGTAATCAACCCACTCGCGATTCTCATTGCCGTGCAAGGATTCGTACTCTACCAAATCTCCCTCACTGTTATACGCATAAATCTTGGTTGTGTAGTTCAGTTTGAGCTGGGTAAGGTTTATATCGTCAATACTTTTGTCCATCGTCAGCACATACACCATAGCCGCCGCCGCAACTATGCAGCCGGTAATGACGCCTATAAGCACTACCGTTCCGACAGCCCTGCCAAGATATTTGCCTGACGTTATCAGCACGGAAAGCCAAAGCGGTCTGCCGTTACCCTTCGCCGAGCCTCTCCTGACTGCGGGCGACACGGCGCGTGAAACGTTTGTGCTTTTCTTGCGGCCGCCGTTCAACGACTTGTCCGAAATCTCCCTCACGGAATTCTGCAAAGAGGCAACGCCTCTCTTTATGCCGTCTGCCGTCTTATCGGTAACTTCCTTAACTTTGTTGGAAATGCTTTCAAATGAATTTTTAAAATCCATATAAAATATCGCCTCCCAAATTCATGTAGAATATTACACCAAGTAATTATATCACAATATTTGCCAATTGTACACCGCTGCAAAAATATTTAATACTTTTGTAACCATGCCAAATATATTTTACTCCAATTGTATCAACGGCAAATATTGTGCCAATAATATGTACATCAATACAATCGGAGGAACTCGCGTATGAACAAAAAAACAAGAATAACGCTTATACTCTCCTTCGCTCTCTTTGCCGCCTCGGTATATTCGCTGGCGGCAGCAGCGGTTTATCAGCCGGTGGTGGTACAACAGCCGACGCCCACCATCATGGTATCGCATACGGATAACACGCCATCCGACGCCCAGGAGCATCCACCTGACGTACCATCGGATCAGCCGTACAGTACCAAGATAATTAAGCTGCACCGCGGCAGGGTGGCAGTATTTGAAGAAAATTCAGACTCGCCAATAAAGATTCTATCTACCGAAGTGAGCGACCTGCCTGATAACGCAATTCAAAAGCTGAAGGAAGGAGTGTATGCCTACACTGCCGAACAGTATCAGAACTACATTGAAGATTTTTCATAATACTTCCCTATCCAGGAGTATTATACCCCACGGCAAATAACTATTCAATGCATATTTTGTGATGAATTTATTGAGATATTGAAATCATACAGAATAAGCGGCAGAGAGCAAATATCGAATCACCGCTCTCCGCCGCCCCATTAACAGCCCGGCCCGGATTAAGGCTCGGTAAAAGGCTTATTATTTAAAATTATTTCACGCTGTTTTCGTAAGCTTCGATCATCTTTTTTACCATCTGACCGCCTACACTGCCTGCCTCTCTGGAGGTAAGATTTCCGTTGTAGCCCTGATTGAGGTTTACGCCCACTTCGTTGGCGGCTTCCATCTTAAAACGGTTGAGGGCCTCTCTTGCTTCGGGTACTACTATTCTGTTACTCGACTTGTTTGACATGATAAAAAGCACTCCTTCTCTTAAATCTCTTATCTCAATATAAATCTCTTCCGTGCGTCGGCATTAATATTGTGAACCCGTGGATAAATTATATTAGTGGAACTTTTTGTAATCTTTAATCATATAAAAAGAAAAATCGGACAGTGACACAATTTATTATTTTACCAACTGCAAAATAATAAGCGCTCAACTGTCCGATTTATTTTTTGTCATCGCATAAATCAATACTTGAAATAGCTGTGGAACTTAGGATACTGCCACACGAAAAACTCCAACCCAAGCAGGAAGAGAATTTGACCGGTCATTCTGATAAAGCTGTAGAATCCAAACACAGCCAGCGATGTCTGATACATATACACGCAGAGTGCCGTCGACGCAACCACCAACGATCCAAACAAAAGTCCCTGATTGCGCACAATCGCAGTGCATAAAAACGGCTTATCCGACCTCACGCAAAGAGCGTAAAGCACCAAACTCATGGTCATAAATATGAATACCACACCTGCGCCCTCTTTGCGCATCATAAACCCGTAATCGCCAAAATCCTTGACGCACAGCCAATAAAGCAGCAATGAATTAAACGCTATATAACCGCCGCTTAACAACGCCCGTGCTCTTCCTAGAAATCCCATAACTCTGCCGTCATTCAGATATGGAATGTCTCGCATTACGTCTTTCTCGGCAGGCTCATCGGCAAAAAATGGCTGAACAAATATGAACAGCATGAGATTTAACAGCAACATCGGCATTATATTGAAAACATTCACTCCAAATATCAGCCTGCCCGCTACAAGAGCCGCTCCCTGAGCCACACAGCAAGCCACGCTGTATTCACTCAACCGAGCCAAATTGCGTCTTATAGCCCTGCCCTTTTCGATCAGCGAACGTATGTTCCGGAAATTGTTTTCCGAAAGCGTAACATCAGCCGCATGAATTGCCACGTCCGCTGCTGTCGCCTCAACCGCGCAGCTTATGTCAGCAGCTTTAAGTGCGGGAGCATCGCCCATTCCGCCTGATGCGATCAGCACACAGTCGCCCTTCGACTGCCATGTCCTGATCAAACGGATTTTATCCTCGGGAGATATTCTGGCAAATACGGAATACCTGTATATATCGTGAGAAAGCCGTTCATCGGACATATTAGCCAATTTGTCGCCTGTGAGAACCGTGTCCCCATCTTCCATAATGCCAAGCCTGACCGCAACCGCAGAGGCGGTCTCGGGATGGTCGCCCGTCATCATCACGGTACGTATGCCCGCCTCGGAACATTCGCGCACACACTTTCTGACGTCTTCGCGACAGGGATCGTCAAGACCTATCAAACCTATAAACGTAAGTTCGTTCTCTATATTTTCAGGGGTTATTTTCTCAGGCAGCTTGTTCAACGCGTGAACCGCCACCGCTATTACTCTCAGACCTTCGGAGCAAAATTCGCTGTTGTGAGCATTTATCTCGTCCATATCGACATCAATGCACTTTGACGCGAGCACATCTGGAGCCCCTTTTGTGACCACTATGTAAAGACCGTTTACCTGATGTATTACTGTCATCAGCTTACGCGAAGAGTCGAACGGGATGATCGCGCGCCTCGGGTATTGCTCCATGAGCTCATCCATATCGTTGCCGTTGTCCACAAACGCGGATATAATCGCAGTCTCGGTTTGATCGCCTGTTATGACAGGATTGCCCTCATAATCGTAAAGTACCTTGCTGTCGCAGCACAGCGCCGAGCACTTCATCAGATATTTCATCTCATCAGACCAGAAGCCCTCATCGACCACCGCGACGGAATCACCGAGCGGCCACGCCTTGGACACCTTCATCTCGTTAAGTGTGAGCGTACCGGTTTTGTCTGCACATATAACGGTAGTTCCGCCGATTAGCTCAGCCTTTGAAAATCTGTGCAGCATTGTACCACCGTGTCTGAGCGATCTAACGCCTTCAGAAAGCAAATGCATGGCATTCTGAGGTAATCCAATCGGAATCGCGCACACCGCAAGCAATATGGTAAACACTAACCAGTCCAAAACATTGCTCAAAAATGTTGGATTATATGGATATGTTTCCAACATATACAACGTATATATATCTGTCCTGTCCATATTGTTTGCGCTCATCACAATAAATGTCCATATTTCGTGAAGGCTTTTAGGCAAATCTGAAATATTTGTTCTCAGAGCAACAAGTACGGCTGAAGCCAACGAAACACACAGCGCAATAATGATACCGGCAGTTCTTGTTCTGTAAAAACTGCGCACAATTCTGGTGCGTGCGTTGACCTTTTTGGGTTTGACTGAACGCAGCTTTGCGTGCTCAGTATTCATGCCCGTTTCAGTCACCATCATAAGTGCACGTCCGGATACCGCCACCGTACCGGAATATGCCATATTAACGCGGTTTTTAAGCGGCGTATCCTTGTCGAGAACCGCGTCCGAATCCTTCAACACCGGTCTGCGGCTGCCTGTGAAGAGACCTTCATCGCACATGAAAGAGGCGGTTATCAGCAATCTGCCGTCAGCGGGAATTACATCGCCCGCTTCTATCTGAACCACATCACCCGGAACAAGTTCCTTGGACGGAACTTTCTTTATGACCGAACCGCGCCGTACCTTTGAATATGACGCTCTGCTCCTTATGCCCAGGATATTTTTGTTTACCGCGAACTGCCTGGCAGTTCTGACAACAGCAAAAATCACCGTCACAAGCAACAGCAGCGCAGGGTATCGTATGTCCGAGTCCAACAACGGGTTTTCATCAGAATTTATGCAGTCGATTACATTAACAGCTATCCATATGCCCGAGAACAGCATAAGAATCAAGCTGAATGGAGCAAACAGCCTGCCCATCAACATCACAAAGCCGGATCTCTTCCTCAGCTTGACCCGTACGTTGCCGCCGTATTCTTCCAAACGCAGCGCCGCCAGCATATCTGTGAGTCCGTGCTTGGGCTGTGATTGCAATTTTTCGGCAACATCTTCCTTTTTTTCACTATGCCATATCATAATAAATGGGAATCCTCCTCCCGAAAACTTCAACATAACTCTAATGCAATCGCAAAAGCGCCTTTTGATATATTTTATCAATTCTTCAGTGATATTGCAAGCCCATATTTAAAAATATAAAAAATTATAATGTGAAACCACAATAGAAAAGGACAGCTTTATAAAATTTTTAGAAGTTTGTAAAAAAATTAAAAAACATCTTGATTTTTAGTTACCATTGTGTTATAATAAAAGTCCGCGAATGTATAAATACAGATTCGCCGGTGTGGTGGAATTGGCAGACACACGGGACTTAAAATCCCGTGATGGCAACATCGTACCGGTTCAAGCCCGGTCACCGGCACCAATCGAGTCCTTATTGCCGCCCGCAAGAAGGCTCAGTTCGTGGTTTTTCCTGGTTAAAGAATAAATAATAAAGAGTAAGGAACTGCGGCGATCAGTTTCAGTATTATTCTTAATTATTTATTCTTTTTCTTTTTGTTTTACCGCTGATAAGCGTCAATGAATTACACGAAAATTACACGGCCGCATACAATTATTTTTTTCAGTTGAAAAATGAGAAATTGTATAATATAATAACTACGATAAATCAAGAACAAACTTTATATTAAGGTGACATGGTTTGAAAAATTTTATATTAAGAATAATGAAATACGGTATGAGATTCATCTACTTTTTTATGAAGCTCTTTACCCCCGTAGACGATAAGGTTGTATTCATCAGTCGGCAGTCTGACGAACCGTCGTTGAATTTTCTTATGCTGGAGGAGGAAATAGACAACCTTGCGCCACACTATACCTGTGAATTTTACTGCAAATTGGGATTGAAAAATAAAATGGGACCTTCGTATGTGCTGTTTATGCTGAAACAGATGAAAGCTCTGGCAGGCGCAAAAGTGTGCATAACCGAAAGCTATTGTATACCGATAAGCATTCTCAATCATAAAAAGGAACTCAAGGTAATTCAAATCTGGCACTCCATGGTCGCAATAAAAAAATTCGGCTGGCAGACTGTGGACACGCCCGAAGGCAGTTCATCATCTGTGTCGGAAATAATGCAGATGCACCGCGGCTACGACTATGTCATCGTAGGCAGCGAATATATGCGCGGATTTTTCTCGGAGGCAATGCGCACCCCGAAGGAAAAAATCCTGCCACTGGGTACGCCATCAGCAGACGCCATTATCCAATCATACAGTAACTTGGCAAACAAGACCGCCCTTTACGAGAAGTTTTTTGACGTCTATCCCAAAGCCCGCGGTAAAAAAATTATCGTCTATCTGCCCACAATGCGACGTGGAGAAGCCGTGGACTGTGCCGAGCTTGTAGAGCGGTTCCGGTACGACAATTTCGCCCTGCTTGTTAAGCTGCACCCGCTTGACAAAGACACTGTAATTTACAACAGTAATGTTATTATAGATGAAAAATTCACAACAGAACAGGCGATAATTCTGGCCGACGCGGTGATATCCGACTACTCGGGCGCCGCTGCCGAAGCTGCGCTGCTCGGTAAGCCGTTGTATTTTTTTACTCCCGATATAAAAAAATACTCCAAGCGATGCGGAATCAACGTAAATCCGATGGAGGTATTCCCAAACGTATCGTTTGACAAAGCAGAACCATTAATAGAGGCAATCAACAGTGAACGCGCCACACAGGAGGATATATCGCTGGTTAAAGAATTGCTGTGCGGCGGATGCTGCGGAAATTCTGCCGAGAGCATAGCAAAATTGGCTCTGGGCTACGTCAGATAATAAACCGCAGCAAAGATTCACACCAATCGTTTGTAATTTTCCAGCAGCCACTTGGCAACACCGTCGTTATCATTGGATTCTACCACATCATCTGCTATTTTCTTGAGTGAATCCACCGCGTTTTGTACGGCATAACACTCGTCCGACACCTCAAAAAGAGGCACATCGTTTATAGAATCACCGAATGAGATTATTCTGTCTACACCCGTAAGTTTCTTTAAATCGTCCAGAGCGTTCGCCTTGCTGACGCGGTAATCCATTATTTCCAACCAGAATTCCGTTCTGTATATCTCACGCTGCAAAATGCTGTTCAAAGAATCATTGCATTTGAGGTCGTCGTACACGGGCATGAGTGCGTCGCGGGTGTCCTCTATGCAGGTAAAATAGAATATCTCCCCACAGAACAAATCGTCAAAGCTGTCGACCGGCAGCATTCTTTCATCACCGCTGCGCGAATTGAGGTAATGTTTCATTCCATCGCTTTCGGAGCCGCGCTGCCACAGCACTTTCTCCTCTCCGTCCAAAAATGTATACACCAATGGGGTTACGCCGAATGTCTCTAATGTATCCCTTATATATTTTATTTGGCTTGCGTCCATGCACTGTATTTCTATTATCTCTCCGGTCGCAGGATTTTTGATGCACGCGCCGTTGTAGGTTATTACAGGGAAATTCAGTTCAAGCCGATTGGTCAGCAGCATGGCGGAATTAAGCGATCGAGCGGTGGCATATGTAAAATTGATACCGAGCCTGACAAGAGAATTTATTGCGCTTATGGTAAACTCGGACAGCTTCACATCGGAATTGAGCAGCGTGCCGTCCAAATCCGAAATAATCATGGTTTTCAAAAAAAATCACTCCGTTGTGAAAAAATACTCACAAAAAATCTTAAAGGACTGTTTATCATTTATGAAACTTGGGAACACCGAAATAATTGGCAAGGCCGTTCTCGCGCCCATGGCCGGCGTTGCAGACCGCGCTTTCCGCGAATTATGTATGAGCTTTGGAGCATCATATTGCACAGGTGAAATGGCAAGCGCGAAGGGCCTGATCATGAGCGACAAAAAGACCGCAGAACTGCTTGATATATCTCCATCGGAACGGCCTATGGCTATACAGCTCTTCGGGTATGAGCCACACACCTTGGCCGAAGCCGCCAAAATCGCCGCACAGCACAACCCCGCAGCAATTGACATTAATATGGGCTGTCCCGCACCAAAAATCGCCAACAATCACAGTGGCAGCGCATTAATGAGAGATCCGGATCTTTGCGGGAGGATTGTGGACGCTGTCGCAAAAGCAGTGGATATTCCCGTTACCGTCAAGATACGCAAGGGCTGGGACGACGGCAGCGTGAATGCCGTGGAGGTCGCCAGAATATGCGAGAGAGCAGGCGCTCAAATGATAGCTGTTCACGGCAGAACGCGTGAGCAAATGTATGCGCCGCCCGCAGATTGGGACATAATTGCACAGGTCAAACGGGCCGTAAGTGTTCCTGTCATAGGCAATGGGGACGTATACTCGGCGCATGACGCCATGATGATGCTTGAGCAGACGGGCTGTGATTTGGTAATGGTGGGACGCGGCGCCCTTGGAAATCCATGGATATTCCGAGAGATAAACGCACAGTACGAATATGAACGTCCCCTTCCTCCGCCCGGACTGTTTGAACGCATTAGTGTAATGAGCCGCCACATAGAAAAGCTCTGCCAATACAAGGGAGAACGAATAGGAATGAGAGAAGCGAGAAAGCACACGGCTTGGTATATGCGGGGACTGCATGGGGCCGCCCGACTTCGCGTAATGTGCGGAGAGCTTAGAGAACTTGGTGATATGAAACGTCTTATTCAAGCTGTTATTGAAGAAAATCAAGATGTTATAAATTAGAGATCATAGAAACAAAAATAAAAATCAAAATCGCGCTGCACAGATTTTACGTTTCGCAAATCTGTGCAGTGCGATTTATGCTTTAATCTTAGCTCACTCTTCTTTGTTCTCAACAAATTTCACGATGCCAAACGACACAACTATAACGAGCATGAATACTCCAGAGCCAATGATAAAGATTCCCGAATCCTGATAGATGTGTACATTGAACGGAGCACTTTGTGCTTCAACAGCCGTCGAGGAGTCTTGAACGGTAGATTCGACGGCTTCCGACGAATACTGAGTACCTGCGCTCACCTCAAGCAACTCAGATGCCTGTTGTCTGGTGTACATATAGATCATTGAAACGGCTATAACCATAATTAACACCGAAAGACAAAACAAAACCACAGAACCACGACTCTTTTTTGTCTTTACATTATTCTCTTCCATAAAAGCACACCATTCCTTCCATATAATAACCGCATAACATTATATCACGCTTTAAACTGTTTTTCAATCGTTTTTTTAAATTCATCATGCTAAACAATAAAAATCACATTTTATGTGATCAATTGTCAGAATTATGCCTGCGCGACCGTTCCTCCCTAACCTGCATATAGTTATCATAGTATTCGTTCATGCTCTTTTGCATATCACTGTCACCGCGTCTCAATCTCTCCTGACGACGACGCCTGTAATCGTCCTCAATGCCTCTTGACGATCGCCCTGGAAGGCGCTGTCCATTGTAATTCGGGTTACGCTTGCGGCGTTCCTCCATTATGTAGCGTTCTTCCTCGGTCAACTCGTCGTCCTCGTAATCGTCTTCCGGGCGGCGGCGCTGTCTCGGGCGCTCGTCTTCGTAATCGTCTTCCGAGCGGCGGCGCTGTCTCGGGCGTTCGTCTTCATAATTGTCTTCCGGGCGGCGGCGCTGTCTCGGGCGCTCGTCTTCATAACCGTCTTCTGGGCGGCGGCGCTGTCTCGGGCGTTCGTCTTCGTAATTGTCTTCCGGGCGGCGGCGCTGTCTCGGGCGCTCGTCTTCGTAACCGTCTTCCGGGCGGCGGCGCTGTCTCGTGCGCTCGCCTTCGTAATCGTGTTCAGAGCGGCGGCGCTGTCTTGGGCGTTCGTCCTCGTAACCGTCTTCCGAGCGGCGGCGCTGTCTCGGGCGTTCGTCTTCGTAATCGTCTTCTGAGCGGCGGCGCTGTCTTGGGCGTTCGTCCTCGTAACCATCTTCTTCCGAGCGGCGGCGCTGTCTTGGGCGCTCGTCTTCGTAATCGTCTTCCGAGCGGCGGCGCTGTCTCGGGCGCTCGTCCTCGTAACCGTCTTCCGAGCGGCGGCGTTGTCTCGGGCGTTCGTCCTCGTAACCGTCTTCCGAGCGGCGGCGCTGTCTTGGGCGCTCGTCCTCGTAACCGTCTTCCGAGCGGCGGCGCTGTCTTGGGCGCTCGTCTTCGTAACCGTCTTCCGATTGAATTGGACGTTTGTAGTATTCATTTTCCAAATCGCGCTCTCGCTCAAATTCGTCTGACATATTGGTTATATCCAAACCTTCGCCCTTTGCTCTGGTCATGTCATTCAGTTTTCTCAAATGTTTTTTGACGGAATTTCCTCCGTTTTTAATTTTATCACTTATAATCTGCTCAGTCTTGGCAATTGAATCCGATATGCGCATAGTAGGAATATCCACATATTCGCTTGCGTGGTCCATAAGCTTGTTGAAGCTTGCCATTTCTTTTCTGTAATTAATAAAGAAAACAGCAAACGCTCCATAAAACACACATGACGATATTCTTTCATAGAACCTCAACATGAACATTTTCTTAAGCTCGTCCGGGTGACTCATTCGGATATTTCTGAATATCCACTTGGCTTGATACTGCAAGTTATCGGTTTTTATCTGCTCTGCGAGGTTGTTCCAGTCGAAATCCTGATTCCACGCAAACTGCATCGAACTGAAATACGTGATTATTCTTATTCCGGTTATAATAAGCGCAAATGCGGCACAAACCGCACCAACAATTCCCAACACTGGCACTGTCTTAAATTCCATGCAGGACATTGTAAGATTTATAAGAACCGTCAAAGCTGCGGCAAAAGTCAGAAATTCAAGAGCGCTTCCCAGTATTCCCTGAAAGTTTCTCTCATATTTGAGCGACGCAATGGAATTCATAAACATGATGAATATTCCCAATACCGAGACAATCAGACTTATCATTCCAAAAGCCGGCCCCATTGCCTTTATCCTAGAAAAGGCTCCCGCCGTCAGAATACCGAGCGGAACCATAACGTACGCCGCATACAGCATTATGCTTCGCGCCGAACTGCCCAACACTTCGCGCTCAAACGCATTCATACGGTAGGCAAAATAGCTATACAAAACCGCCGCCAATCCGAGCAACAGTACAGAGGTACCGCACAGAAACCTGCGCACTCCATCGGACGGGGTTATCACGTTGCTGTAATTATTTTTAGCCATATACCATCTGATTTCCTCTCAATTTAAGAATTAATATAACATAACAAAAATCATAATAATATTATACAATCTAAAAACAACGTCAGTTTTTAAATTGACGTTGTTTTTATTATTTCGGATAAACTCACTCAACACATTGTCAATCGTCTTTCCGACCGCTTTTTTCGTCAGAATCCACCGATTCGGAAATATCAGCCGCAAGCTCATCCGCACTTCTGACAGATACCTCCACCTTGGCGGATTCCTCTTCAACCTCGGTTATTCTGTGCTTCTTCTTGGGCTTGACTTTCTTCGCGCCTTTTTCTTTAGCCTCACCCGAGCCAGCTTCTTGGATTTCGGGCGATTGAAGTTGCTCGACAGATTCCTGAGCATCCACAGTCTCGGTACTTTGTTCGGGTTCTTCCTGCACAACCACAGACTTCATAATATCATTGAGAATAATATCGTCTACCTTCACGTCATCGGAAATTTTTTCACCGGTAGGCTCATTTTCCGCACCTTCGGGCTGTATATCAACTTTTATATCCTCGACCTTTGGTTTTTCCGCATTGGAGTCAGACTTCGGTTTCCTGGATTTGGATTTGGACTTTGACTTATTCTTCCCGGAATTCTTGGCGGATTTAATCTCAGTCTCGGCACTCTTCTTGCCGCCCGATTTCTTTTTCATACCCGAATATTTCTTCTTTGAGGAAGCCTTGCCGTCTGCGGCAGTCTTTTCTTCAATTTCGATACGGTAGCGCCTGTCACGTATCGCGTTGTCGACTTCATTGAACACTCTGTCAACCTGATCAATGGCGCTCATGAAAAGAAACCATACTGCGGCGTAGAAAACAGGGGCGAGAGCAAATCTGACAAAATCGCACAGACCCGCGCTGTAAAATCCATCACCCCAGCCTCTGACCCAGATCCGCGTAATAAAATACACAAGAGGCACAATCACATTTGTAACAAGACCCGCCAGCGCCAGAATTTTAAAAGACTTGGCATAGCTCCTTCGTATCACATTCTGATGAAGTACGGTAAGGATAAACATAGCCGCACATATGCAGCAAACTATCCACGCAAAATAGAAGAAATAAAATACAGGTATTGCGGCGGGTACTCCGGAACCGCTCTGCAAATCGCACGCAAAACGATAAATTACCTCGTACGCCAACACACCGTAATAGGCAAGACGTAGATACTCAAGAAAAATCAGCGGCTTGGTACCAAGTTTGGGAATATTCTCACCGCAGTGCATAAAGTACACATAATATGTGACAATTATCATGCTTAGACTGCATACCAAGTCGCATATAATCAGAGAGTTGGTGATCGCGTCCATGCCTCGGCTGCTCTGGCCGAGCAGCTTCATTATATCTCCCGCTGCGCCGAGGAACCCACTGAGTATAATGCTGTAAACAAAAAATATCCCGTCACTCAGACAGTCGGTGATAAACACCCTGCCGTCAAGACCGATTTGTCTGTTGCTTTTCAATCCCAACCATCCTTAATAAGAGAATTTTGCGCTGTACTGTCGGTGTTTTCTGTAAATAAACATCACGACAACAACACTCTGGATAATGATAACATAAATTTATGCCTCATTCAAGATTAATTTTTAAATTTTACCTACAATCCTTTTTATCCTCTGCGCCTTACTGTCACCTTCTTTGGCTTGCGGTCCGTGGAACGGACTGAAACGCGAGGGGACACAAAATTGCTGTCAAAATCATCGGCAAGTTCATTATCAAACTCATCATATGACGCACCGCGTACGTTTCCAACGCTGCGCGTTCTTTCTCTCGAATCGCGGTATTCCCTGTTGCTGCCACCTCTGCGTGTTCCGCGCTGATCGCCGTAATCATCGTCAAAGTCATCGTCTAAATCTCCGTCAAACTCATCATACGGAGCATCGCTTATTTCAATTCTTTCACTGCTGTCCTGGTCACCACGCTTATATTCTCCATATTCCGGCGAATATGAAAAGCCCTGTCCGCCGAGGCTGTTGAAATCACTGTCAAAACTGTCGGAAAATCCGCCGTTCAAAGCATTCTGCTCTCCCTGCCTGCCAATATCGTTAAATGCACCTACATCGTCAAATTGGTTGACAACAAAATCGCTTGAAAGTCCGTTGCCGCTCTGAGCTTGATTAAGCCCATCATAATACCTGCGTTCGACGTCATCCCTATTCGGATCTATCTTCTGCTCGGACTCAAAACTGATAGAGGGCCGAATTGAAAAAGACGAAGCATCTATGTCAATGTAATTCTGTCTGTCGTTGTTTATGCCGCGGTAGTTATACGGATCCTCCTCCGAGGCGGCGTAGACTCCTATTTGACGACGCTGTTGCTCGTTCCGTGAGCTTATCTGATCTATGAGGCTAAAAAGTTCACTCTCTGCCGCGTGAACCTCTCGGATATTTTTGGGCGGTATGATTTCTTCACTCGTCAATTTTGCGTCAGTACTCATGGAACTGATATAATTTCTCATATCATCATATTCAATTTGCAGATCTCCAAAATCGCTCTCCTTACGGATATACTCCTCTATGTCAGCTATGAGGCTGGGTGACTTTATGTTATCGTCAATGGGCTCATAAGTAGATTCGGGAATTGTATACACCTTTGGCTTAAAACTTGGGAGCCGCTTGCCGTACCTGGCCAACATCGCGCGAATAGCGCCTACGATATCATATGTGCGCCGCCTCTCCAGATTATCCCGAGATATCTGTTGCCCGCCCAAATCGGCTTCAACTTCCACGGTATTTTCAGGTATCTCCGATTGTTCGGTTGGAAATTCGACAGGCTGAGTAAACTCACATTGATCCTCTTCATTTTTTTCTTCGGATTGGGAGAATTGATTGCTAAAATCATCGAACTTATAGCCACCAAGTTGATTCTCATCAGGTTGATGTGAAAGGTCATCTGTATTGATAGGGCGTACTGTGTCGGAAATATCACCAAAATTATCGGTAGTATTCTCTACAGCACTCGGTAAAGGCGCTTTTTGATTTTTTTTTGCGCTTTTAAAAATTTTGGATAAATTGGCAAAAAGCGCCGAAAATCCGCTGACCGTTCGGGATTCTTTTTGGCTTTTCCCGGTGGCATTTTGCATTTCCTCTACGGTATCGTGTTCAAGATCGGCAAATTTCTGTCCGAATGTTTGTTCGCGCACATTGTCAGGAACCCCGATGGACATATCGTCCTTCAACTCAGCTCCGTCAGATTGAGAAGCATAATTTTCGCCGGTATTTATCCCAATTGGCGAAGGTTCCTCGAACGGCGGCGTCTGATCGAACGGTGAAGAATCCTCGAACGGCGATGCCTGGTCAAATGGTGAAGAATCCTCGAACGGCGACGCCTGATCGAATGGTGAAGAATCCTCGAGCGGCGACGCCTGATCGAATGGTGAAGAATTCTCGAACGGCGACGCCTGATCGAATGGTGAAGAATCCTCGAACGGCGAAGGTTCTCGAGGTTGGGAATTCGTCAACGCACTGTCCTCAGTGTTATCTCTAGCGATATCGTCGTCCGTATATGGCTTGTATGTGAAATCATATCCGCTTACATCTTCGCTCTCAGGCGGCAAATTGTCTTTTTTCTTCACCTTAATTTTGTTAGATATCGCGCCAAACAACGCTCTGAAGCTGTCGCGCAAACCGGTTTTCTTCTGTTCCGTCCCGGTGGCAGCCTCCTGTTCCGGCTTGACAAAATTCTGTGAATTATCATTTCCGAGCAGTGCGCCCAACCCTTCCAGGTCTATATCGTCGGAAAAATCGCGAAGCTCAATGTCGGCCAATTCCTGTCGTTCCGTAGATGAGAAATCGCGTCCGCCGTTTTTATTTAATCCATGAGAATCATGAGGGCCATGAGAATCGGAAAAAGTCGGCAAGTCTATCTTCCTTTCCTGATCATTTAGACGTGTGTGTTAAAATACCTGTAATATACATGATACCACTTTCATAAATATAAGTAAATCAAAATTAGATTAATTTTTTGTCAAATGAAAAATTTATTTATCGTAAACAGTATAGTAACAGGAGAATTGAGACTTATGATGAATTACATTTTCGCCGGTCTTGTTATAATTGCCGCTATATGGGGCGTGTGCTCCGGAAATTCGTCCGAAGTGGCAACCGCTGTGCTGGAAAGCGGCAGCGGAACGGTAAACCTTATGCTGACTGTCGTGGGCGCCATGTCGCTATGGAATGGCATTATGGCAATAGCCGAAAAATCCAAGCTCACCGAATACGCTACAGGACTGCTGCGTCCCGTCATTCGGCTGATAATGCCGAACCTGAAAAAAGGCGGGGACGCCGAAAAATATGTGTGCATGAACGTCGTGTCAAACCTGCTGGGACTTGGCAACGCCGCAACTCCGCTCGGACTTAAGGCTATGAGCGCTATGAGCCGCGAGCACGGAGACCTTCGCGGCAGAGCAAGCCCTGAGATGATGACATTCGTTGTAATCAACACCGCCTCACTCCAGCTTCTGCCTACAATGCTGCTGACAATACGAAGTGAGGCGGGATCGTCAGATCCAATGGGAATAATCCCATGCGTATGGATGACGTCGGTGGCAGCATTGACGGCAGGATTACTTATGTGCTTTATACTTGGTGTACCTCAAAAACTGGTGCAAAAGGAGAGAAGAACTCGTGGGAAATATGGGAAACTACATCGTAATAATCTCAGCGGCGGGGATAGTGCTGTTTGGGCTGATTAAGCGGGTGCCTGTCTTTGATACATTTATTGAAGGAGCGCTGGAAGGTCTTCAGTCTGCTCTCAAAATAATGCCCGCACTGACAGCGCTCACACTATGCGTATCAATGATAAAGGCGTCCGGCTGCCTCGATGCGGCAGGGCAGGCACTCGCACCGATAATAGGCGCAGTCAATATTCCCACCGAGACAGTGCCTTTAATGCTCATTCGACCGGTATCGGGGAGCGGCGCGCTTACAGTGATACAGAATATATTCAAAACCACGGGTCCCGACAGCTACGCCGGAAGAGTGGCATCTGTAATGATGGGTTCTACAGAGACAACCTTCTATACTATAGCGGTATATTTCGGAAGCGTGGGAATAAAAAAGACCGGCTACACCGTGCCTGCCGCACTTACAGCCGATCTCACCGGAATGATATTCGCTGCACTTACCGTGACATTCTTCATGTAATACCACAATAAAAGCGCCGATCAATCTGTCGCTCCGTATATGCGGCGGATTGATCGGCGCTTTGGCTTGTCATCGTGGTTATTCAAACATTACGAATCATTTCCCGATTTAAGCACACTCATTCTCCTTATTCCCTTGAAGGCACGCCAATCGTCATAAATTTCTTCATAACGCTTATATGCGGCGGCAACGGCATCGTCCCATGACAGGTATACCTCCTGCGAGGCAAGCTCGCCTGTCTGCGCCAGATGTTCACGGTCCGCCACCGCCTGCATTATAGCCGCCGCGAATGCGTCCGGATTCTCATCCGAAGTGAATCCGTTGCGGCCGTCCTCGACAATTTCCGACGCACAGCTGCCCTTAACCAACACGCTTGGCGTCCTGCACGCCGCAGCTTCCATAACTACCAAACCCGCCGTGTCATACGTTGAGGGAAAAAGAAAAAGATCGGCGCGTGTAAAATAACCCTTGAGAAGCTGGCGGTCGTGTATCGCTCCCGGAAACAGCGTGGAGGTGAAAAGTCCTGCCTTGCGTGTATAATCCATGATCTCCTCGCGTTCGGGACCTGAGCCGACAAATATCATCTTGAAGCGCACGCCTGCCGCCTTCACTTTGACCAGAGCGTCAATTATCAACTTTATGTTCTTATACCACTGCATTCTGCCGCAATACATGAACACAAGCTCACCCGATGAAATTGTCGTTTCTGATTGAACCCTGCGCATTATGTCTGTCGAGGCGGGGTCAAGAGTTATATCCGCGCCGTTGACCATAACACGCGTCTCGCCCTTATATCCCAACTCATGCAGTGAATCCGCCGCACCTTTGCTGACCGTCCACACTTCGTCCGCATAGTTGAAGCTGCTCACCAAAAACTCCGATGCCACCTTACAGAGCGCCTTCTTTTTGAGCGTGAACTCGAATTCACTGGCAAATTTGGTGTGATATGTCATGATAACCGGAATTTTGTGGCGTATGTTGCAATTCCTTGCTATCAGCGCCGCAGTGAACGGGCTATGTACATGAATTATATCGAGCTTCTGTTTCTGTATCTCCCTGATGGACGGAATCCAGAACGGGATACCCGCGCGATAACGGAGCCTTGTTTTTTCGGTGGGAAGCGACTGATAGCGTATTACTTTAAAGGGATAATCATCGATCACATCTTTATATTTCGGCGTCACAACCACGCTTACACCATAATCCGCATGAATTATGCGCGCATAATTGACAACAGTATTTGAAACGCCGTCAATGGTCGGCGGAAATGATTCATTAAACAGACCCACTGTTAGATTTTTCATAATAAAATCAAAAGTCCCCCTATGCGTCACTTCGACGGTTAAATTCATATAAAAACAGGGCCGACAAAGTGAAAACCTAAAAATTCGGGTACATTATATCATATATAATCATAGATTTCAATAAATTGTATGTAAATTTATTGACTAAATCAACAAAATCAATAAATTCCACTGATTATAACTGATTGTACCCGGTTACACCGTGTTATAACACAGTTAATCGCGCATCTCGGCATGAAAATCATAGGCAAAATATAAAATTATGCAAAAACAGGTTGAATTTAGGAAAAAACCGTATTAAAATATAGTCAGCTTAACGCGATTTTCGCTTAATGCAATTTTGTTTTACAGGAGATTTTATTCATGAAGGTATTAGTAGAAACCTCAGCACGTCACGTACATCTTACAGAGGCAGATCTTGCGGCGCTCTTCGGCGAGGGCTACCAGCTTACAAAGAAGAAGGATCTTTCCCAGCCCGGTCAGTATGCCTGCAACGAGAGAGTTGACATCGTCGGTCCCAAAGGCACCATGCCCAACGTATCTATCCTCGGTCCCACACGCAGCGCTTCCCAGGTGGAGCTTTCGCTCACTGACGCCAGAAAAATCGGAATTGCCGCTCCCATCAGAGAATCGGGCGATATAGCGGGTACTCCCGGCTGTGTGCTCAAGGGTCCCGCCGGTGAAATCACTTTGGATTGCGGCGTCATCGCGGCAAAAAGGCACATTCACTTCACTCCTGAAGATGCTGAGAAATTCGGCGTTAAAGATAAGCAGATAGTGTCGGTAAAGATTGAAACCGCCGACAGAACTACCATATTTGGTGACGTTGTAGTCAGAGTAAGTCCAAAATTCTCGGCGGCAATGCACATAGACACAGACGAATCCAACGCCGCAGGATGTTCGGGTCATGTGGAAGGCGAAGTCATAACAGACTAGTGCCAAAAGACCTGAGAGCAAATGCCATAATATAAAATAAAAAGAACTTCACGCAGTAATTTTTCGGATTACAGCGCGAAGTTTTTTGTTACAAAGGGACATGATATTTAATTGTTACACATTTGCAATTATGATTTTTCTTTCTTACCTCCGGGAAGCTTTTCTCGAATCATATTGACCACACCAAAGAAGTTGTCCGCAAGTGTAGTGAAAAATCCCTCGCCCGTGCGGCTGTTGCTGCTGCGGTAATAATGGGACACGGATCCAAACGCACCGCTTCTCTGGGGCGAATTGGTGGTGACTATGCCAAGGACCTCACAATCCAGAGATTCAAATACATCTATGGCGTACTTCATCACGTCGGTACGAGTATGTCCGTACTGTGCAACCAGCAGGCAGGCGTCGACTTTTCCCGCCACTGCCGCAGCATCGGGCAGCAGTTCTATCGAGGGCGTGTCTATTATTACATACTCAAATTCGTTCTCCACAGCCTCCAGCATTTTGCCAAACACATCGCTGTCCAACAGATCACATACATTGATATTGTTCATATTCACATTATTCACCGCCGTGATAACGTACAGATTGCGATTAGATGTTTTATTTATCGTCGCGGCAATGTTAGCCTTACCCAAAAGTAAATCGCCCAATCCGAACACTGAATCAAATCTAAGCTCACGGCTTATACTCGGACGATGCATATCAGCCTCTATCAGCAGAACCATCGCATTGGTATCGGCAAGTGAGCGCGCAAGTCCTATAGCGACCGAGGTTCTGCCGTCGCGCGGTGAAGGACTGCAAACCGCGATTGTGCGTACGCCCCGCTTGGAATATTTGATGGCCGAGCGCAGCACGCGGTATGCGTTGCTGACCTGATTTAAATTTCGCTCCGATCCGATAGTGCGCGCCACAGGGGGTATCGCAGCGATTACCGGAAGTCTGGTCATGGTGTCGAATTTCGCGCTGCTGCGGAGCGTCTTATCAGATGCGAGGGAAATCATGTTAAACACAAAGAAACATACGGCAGTAGCCGCCAATGCCCAAAGCCCGCTTATAAACGCCGTGAGCCATGGACTGCTTATATCCGTAACTCTTCCAGCGTCTTCTACCACACCGGAGAAAGATGGATTGGAGGAAGCAAACGCCTCTTTTATGGATACATTCGCTTCATTGAGGAGATACGCTGTAAAACTCTCGCCCTGAGTACTGTTCGTATCGAATTTTACAACAACTCTCAGTACATTTGAATCGTTTATCTGAGTGACCGTCACACGCTTCTGGAATTCCGCGGGATTCTGATCCGGTATTCTGGCGTCTTCCAGCGCTCGCTGCACCGTGTCGCTGTTGTCCACCAGCGATATTGAAGTAAGCGCCGCCGCTTTGGAAAGCTCGGAAATGTTGTACTGATCGGCGATACTCTCTCCGCCCACGTCAGACTGAATCCTGAGCGTGCCGGTGATGGTATACTGCACTGGCGTAATTATGCGGACAACTATCACCACCACCACAAAAATCGGAACTGACAGCATGGCCAAGTAGGCTATTCGCTTTGAACAGAGCTTAATATATTCGGATATACTTGAATTTGAATTCATAAACTGTTTCACGCTCTCTTTAATAAAACATTTACACTACATTATAAATTAATCGATCGGGTTCGTCAACCGATATTATCCATAACTTTATTTGATATCGTGCAAATTTACGTTTTTTTTACACATTGTAGAATCTTGATAATATTTATTAATATTAAATTTGCAATATTTGATGAAAAACGCTTTGAAAATACTATAACAATGTGCTACAATATAAAAGATATATTTATCGCCAAATATCTCAAGGCTCTTGTTATTTTTTTATTAACTAATGAAATAATTTCTAAGGAGATTTGATAAACTATGCCAGTTATGAGACTATTTGTTGAGAAAGCCCCTGGCTTTGACATCGAAGCCAAAGGCGTTCTCTCCGACCTGAGGGATAACCTCGGTATGACTGACATCGATGGTTTGAGAATTCTCAACCGCTACGATGTTTCAGGTCTGTCGGCAGCCGAATTCAAAAAGGCCAAAACCACTGTATTCAGCGAGCCGAATGTGGATATCGTGTATGACGAAACTCTGCCGGTAGACGACAATGTGAGGATATTCGCCACCGAATATCTCCCGGGTCAGTACGATCAGCGGGCCGACTCTGCCGCACAGTGCGCGCAGCTGCTCACCCAAGGTGAGCGCCCCACCGTTCTCACCGCCCGCATTTACATTCTCAGCGGTTCCATAACCGACGAGGAATTTGACAGAATCAAGGGTTACATAATCAACCCCGTCGAATCGCGCGAAGCGTCGTTGCACAAACCTCGCACTCTTGCCCAGAAATTTGACGTTCCAAAAGATGTGGCAACTGTAGAAGACTTCATCTCATGGAACGATGACAGGATGGAGGATTATTACACGTCAATGGGTTTTGCCATGACGCTTGCGGATCTTAAATTCTGCCGCGACTACTTCCGCGACGATGAGCAGCGCGACCCGACTGTGACCGAGCTCCGTGTGATAGATACCTACTGGAGCGACCACTGCCGGCACACCACTTTTCTCACCGAACTGGACAATATCAAGGTTGAAAATGGCGGATACGAAGCGGAAATACGCAGGGGCATACGCAGATATCTGACCTCGCGCGCCGAAGTCTACGGCGATAACGCCACGCGTCCGGTAACACTTATGGATATGGCAACGATTGGAGCCAAAGTGCTCAAAAAGCGCGGGCTTATTCCCGATCTCGACGAGAGCGATGAGATAAACGCCTGTTCTATAGAGGTTCCTGTCGAGATTGACGGCAGAACAGAACAATGGCTTGTTCAATTCAAAAACGAGACCCACAACCACCCCACGGAAATTGAGCCGTTCGGCGGCGCGGCAACCTGTCTCGGCGGAGCTATACGCGACCCGCTTTCCGGGCGCGCCTATGTGTATCAGGCGATGCGTGTCACCGGCGCGGGCGATCCGAGAGTCCCCGTTTCGGAAACAATGGAAAACAAACTGCCTCAGCGCAAGATAACCACCGGCGCCGCCGCAGGATATTCTTCTTACGGCAACCAGATAGGTCTCGCCACTGGTCAGGTTACCGAAATATATGACTACGGATACACCGCCAAGCGCTTGGAAATCGGCGCGGTGGTAGGCGCGTCTCCAAAAAAGAACGTCGTGCGCGGCATTCCCGAACCCGGCGATGTGGTGGTTTTGCTCGGCGGCAGAACAGGGCGCGACGGATGCGGCGGCGCTACAGGTTCTTCCAAAGCGCATGACAGCACCTCGCTCGAATCCTGCGGTGCAGAAGTCCAGAAGGGCAATCCTCCCACCGAGCGCAAGATTCAGCGCCTTTTCCGCAACGGCAAAGTAGCCTCCATGATCAAGCGCTGCAACGACTTCGGCGCGGGCGGCGTTTGCGTGGCAATAGGCGAATTGGCGGACGGTCTCGACATCAGACTTGACGACGTTCGCAAGAAATACGAAGGTCTGGACGGCACCGAGCTTGCAATCTCGGAATCACAGGAAAGAATGGCTGTAGTTCTCGATAAGAAGGACGTGGCGAGATTTATAGCAGAAGCCGAAAAAGAAAACCTTGAGGCTTATGAAGTCGCGGTCGTGTCCGAGCAGCCGCGTCTCACCATGATGTGGCGCGGCAAGACTATCGTGAGTCTCTCTCGCGAATTTCTTAACACAAACGGCGTGAGACAGCACGCCGACGCGAAAATTAAGGCGGTATATCCCTACAACGATTACCGCACTTCCGTTCCCTACGAACTTCGCGGTCTGCCTGTTACAGACGCCCTTGTAAAAAACATGGGCAGGTTGAATGTATGCTGTCAAAAAGGTCTCTCCGAGCGCTTTGATTCCTCAATCGGCGCGGCAACGGTGCTTATGCCGTTTGCGGGGAGAAACCAGCTCACCCCGGAGGAAGCCATGGTGGCCAAGCTCCCCATAGACAAAGGGGAAACTGACTGTGCCACCGCAATGTCGTTCGGATATGTGCCGGGTCACACGGAGTGGAGTCCGTATCACGGCTCCGCCTTCGCCGTAGTCGAATCTCTCTCCAGGCTGTTGGCAGTAGGTGCGAATCCGCTGGAAGCGCGTCTCACGTTCCAAGAATATTTCGAGCGCCTGGGCGACAAGCCCTCAAGATGGGGTAAGCCTGCGGCCGCACTTCTCGGTGCGCTGACAGCGCAGCTGAAGCTCGGAACTCCCTCTATAGGGGGCAAAGACTCCATGTCGGGTTCTTTCAATGACCTCGATGTACCTCCCACGCTCGTGAGTTTCGCTCTTGCCATCACCAGTGCAAAGAGAACACTATCGGCCGCATTTACCAAATCGAATTCGACAGTAATATTCGTTCCGATACCATACCATAAAAAGAGATCTCATATGCCAAAATGGAGAAAGCTAAAGGCAATGTATGAGAGCGTATATCACATGATTTGCGCGGGCGATGTGCTTTCCGCAAGTGTTGTCCACGAGGGCGGTGCCGCCGCGTCGGTGATCAAAGCCTGCTTCGGCAACGATCTGGGCTTCACCTTTGAAGAATCGGTAACTGACGCTGAACTTTTCGCGCCACTTTCAGGTTCGCTTGTCCTTGAGCTTAGAGACGGCGCACGAATACCTGATGACATCAAGTACAAACTGTTCGGCAAGACTACCGTGAACCCGTTAATTAAAATCGGTATGAGCAAGGTTGCGCTAGGTAAACTTCGCGACAAATGGATGTCACCGCTCGAACCTATATTCCCGGTAAAACCCGGTGAGAGACCTGTTGTTAAAAACGTGCCGATGAACACATCCCGTGCTTCCTACCCCACTGTACTTCCCGTAAAGGAGGCCAAGCCACGCGTGTTTATACCCGTGTTCCCGGGCACCAACTGTGAAATAGACACTGCGCGCGCATTTGAAAAGGCGGGGGCCAAGGCTGATATTCTGGTGGTAAAGAATCTCACTCCCTCCGACATTGAGCAGACCATCAGGGAAATGGCCAAGAGAATTTCCAAGTCGCAGATAGTCATGCTGCCGGGCGGATTCTCTGGAGGTGACGAACCCGACGGTTCGGGCAAATTCATTGCAACCACTTTCCGCAACCCCGTAATCGCGGAAGAAGTCACAAAGCTGCTTGAAGAACGCGACGGTCTTATGCTGGGTATCTGCAACGGTTTTCAGGCTCTCATTAAGCTGGGGCTTGTGCCTTACGGCAAAATTACCGAAATCGGCAAAGACGACCCCACTCTCACCTTCAACACGCTCGGCAGACACGTTTCCCGCATGGTATACACCCGCATAACTTCAGTCAAATCTCCATGGCTCCATGAGTGCGAAGTCGGAGAAATGCACACCGTCCCTGTGTCGCACGGCGAAGGCAGATTCGTAGCAGACGAGGAAATGCTGGGCAAGCTGATTGCGAATGGGCAGGTGGCCACACAGTATGTCGATCCCAACGGTATGCCATCTTCCGACATTGAGTGGAATCCCAACGGCTCAGTGTGCGCCATTGAAGGCATCACCTCGCCTGACGGACGCGTATTCGGCAAAATGGGACACTCCGAGAGAATGGGGAACAATCTCTACAAGAATGTTCCCGGAGAAAAGGATCAGAAGATATTCCTCTCCGGCGTAAAATATTTCAAATAATCCCCAAATGATAATATAAAGAACCCGTAGGTTAATTATATGTATGATTAACTTACGGGTTTTTAAGTATTTTTACATATCTCCGCAGCAACGGACACAACCCGCTGCAATATTTTCCAAGATCCCATTGAGGAAAAGATCTGCCATTCAACCTTTAAATGATTTTCTTAAAAATATTCGTTAGATTAAACATTTAACCATTTCTAAATAATCCCTATATCCATTTTGATTTTAAACTTCTCTATTCTATTCGTCAATTTTCGTCAAATTTACGTTAATATATTGCAAATGGGTGTAATATTTGATATAATGATTTACAGAAAAAGATAGGATATGACACCAATGGGTAATAAGGATAACCTCACTAAACGATTTATGAGCAGACCTGATGTATTTGTCAATGCTTTTAATTACTTGATATATGATGGAGAACCCGTCATAAATCCTGATGACTTGATCGAACTGGACATATGTTAATTCGTAAACAAGTCCAAAGAAATGATAATTGATTACGAATTTTCGTATTGCGAATTATCAATTAATTTATCCTTTGTAGTTGAAAAGTTGGAAATGATTTGGTATAATAGTAGGCATCAGACAAATGATTGGAGGTAATATGCATGAAAAAGCACATGAAAACTCTCAACAAGGCAAATCTCAAGGAGAGTGCTGTCAAGGGCGGCTGCGGCGAATGCCAGGCTTCCTGCCAGTCTGCTTGTAAGACTTCCTGCACGGTCGCAAACCAGAAGTGCGAGAAGTGATTTTACCTTGACAGGTAAATCATAATGGTGCATTGCAGTGCATTATAATGTGACGGGGCTGCCGGTTCATTTGGAATTCGGCGGCTTTGTCAGCACAATGAGGACTGTGATTTCGGGTCTTTTTACGTTCGCGCCTAAAGCGGCGATATTAGGGAGAATCCGTTGCAGTCCATTATTTTTGTCCCACGGAAGGATTTTTTTGATATGATACATAAATACAGTCTTAACGGCTACAACATTATATTGGACGTTTACAGCGGAGCGGTTCATGTGGTGGACGATCTCGTTTACCGTCTTGTGGATTTTACGTCCGAAGGAATGTCCTCTCAGGTTCCGGCCGAAGCATACAATGCGTTAAAAGAATACAGCAAAGAGGATATAGATTCGGCGTATTCCGAGCTTTTTGAAGCATACAATTTTGGACAGCTTCACGCTCCTGACGATTACGAGCAGTTTGCGGATATGATGATAAACGCTTCGGTTAAGTCCATGTGTCTCAACATAAGCCATGACTGCAACCTCGCCTGTGAATACTGCTTCGCAAGCAAAGGCGGATTCGGCGGCGAAAGGTGTCTGATGAGCGAGGAAACTGCGTGCAAGGCGATAGATTTCCTTATAGAGAAATCGGTTGGACGCCGCAACCTTGAGGTGGACTTTTTCGGCGGCGAGCCTCTCATGAATTACGATGTGGTCAAGAAAACCGTGGAATACGCCCGAAGCAAGGAACAGGAATTTGACAAGAATTTTCGATTTACCATTACCACCAACGGCCTGTTGTTGGATGACGAGAAGATTGACTTTATCAATCGCGAAATGCACAATTGTGTGCTCTCGATTGACGGACGCAGGGAAGTAAACGATCGTCTGCGCGTTGATTGGGGAAACAGAGGCAGCCATGACAGAATTCTGCCAAAGTTTAAAAAGCTGGTTTCTCAGCGCAACGGCAAGGATTATTATGCCCGCGCGACCTATACGCGCTACAATCTTGACTTCACCAACGATATATTATATCTTTACGAGCAGGGCTTCGACCAGCTCTCGGAAGAGCCTGTTGTGTCTGACCCAAAGCTCGACTTTTCCATTCAGGAAGAGGACTTACCACGTATATTCGAGGAATACGAGATCCTTGCCAAAAAGCTTATTGAGATGAAGAAGAATGGGGAGAAAATCAACTTCTTCCACTTCATGATAGACCTCAATCAAGGCCCCTGTGCCATACGCCGCCTTAGGGGTTGCAGCTGCGGCAATGAATACGTTGCCATAACACCTCAAGGTGATATATTCCCATGTCATCAGTTTGTTGGAAATGAAAATTGGAATATGGGCAATCTCAACGATGGTACATTCAATGTAGATATAAAGAAAAAATTTGCCAAAACCACGATATACAACAAGAGGAAGTGTCGCGACTGCTGGGCCAGATTTTATTGCAGCGGCGGATGCAACGCAATTAATTTTGAGAAAAACAACGACATTCTTGAGCCGTATTCGCTATATTGTGACATGGAAAAGAAACGTCTGGAATGCGCCATTATGATACAGGCAGCTCTTGCCGACGATTGAAGATATGAGAGCTTTATATGACGTTAGCTCGGAGAAAATGACAATTAAAAAGTCATCAGAGAAATATGTAGCCTCGTATTGCAAAACCTTCGATTGTGTGGCACGCGAGGGAAAATTTCTCTCAATATCGGACGGCTATCCCATGGATGAAATGCTCCGATTTATCAGGGCGTGTAAGGAATGCGGATATCCACAGTTTCTTTTGATAAATGAGGATGATTTGGCAGTGGGCTGGTGCGATATAGTCCGTCGCTCCGATGAGCCTGACGATGTGGGATACCTTGGCATAGGCATACTCAGTCAATATCGTCATATGGGCTGGGGAACCAGGTTGATGACCACGACGATCAATGAAGCCAAAAAACACGGTTTTAATGAAATACGCTTGGAAGTACGCGCCTCAAATTTCAATGCCATACGCAGTTACAAACGGCTGGGCTTTGTCAAAATTGCCTACATCAGAAACGGAGTCGTAACCGATGGGATTGCGGAAGACGTGTGGCTAATGAGCCTTATGTCCAGAAAGCTCAACCATGAGTACTTTGACGGCGAGAAGTTTGTTTCAAATTTTCCCCGAATAGGGTACAAATTTAAGGAGAGAAAGGGCGGCGGCGCGTGAAACAGGCAGTATTGATAACCGGAGCGTCGCGAGGAATAGGTCTGGCGACGGCGAAATTGTTTGCGGAAAACGGATACCCCGTAATCATTAATTATAACCAAAGCCGCGATGCTGCGTTTGGGGCGGCGCGTGAGATAAACGCCGCTGGAGGCATGGCGGTTGCGATTAAGGCGGACATTTCTAAATCCGACGAGGTAACGGCTATGTTTGATGAGGCCGAGAGGCAACTCGGGAATATAGGCATTCTGGTAAATAATGCCGCTGTCGCCCGACAGTGTCTTTTTACCGACATTGATTATTTCGAGTGGCGTCACACGTTTGCGGTGAATGTAGATGGAATGTTCATCTGTTCGCAGATCGCGCTCAAATCCATGATTCGCGAGCACAGCGGCAGTATAGTCAATATTTCGTCAATGTGGGGACAGATTGGGGCGTCATGTGAGGTACTTTATTCTGCCACCAAGGCCGCCGTTATAGGTATGACCAAGGCGCTGGCTCAGGAAGTTGGTCCCAGCGGAATCCGCGTGAACTGCGTAGCTCCGGGTGTTATAGATACAGATATGAATTCCCACCTCAGTTCCGACGATCTCAACGTGCTAAAGGAAAATACTCCACTTATGCGCATTGGAACTCCACGCGACGTCGCGGAAGCCGTGCTTTTTCTGGCTTCGGACAAAGCGTCCTTTATAACCGGGCAGGTTTTGGCGCCAAACGGCGGATTTGTTGTCTGAATTATGCCGGACAGTGTCATTTTTGTCAGTAAGGGTGATTTTTTGAACAGGAAATTTATTTATATATGCGACGTAATGATTTGCTGTATATGTGTACTGGCGTTGTGTTCCTGCGCCGTGGCGGCGCTTAGTGGAAAAGATAAAGGAATGGTGTCAATAAATGACGCCTGTGAAGCCGTTGACACAATGACACTGCTTTGCGGAGGATCGTTGGAGAAATCCGAAAACATATCTGTGGGCAATTCGGTGTTTGACATCGAACCCGTTCCACAGGAGCCTGTCTATGTGGAGCGATTCCGCAATTACAGCGGCGATACAGCAGACTTCGTGCCTGTGATGATGTACCATTTTTTCTATGACGCTGACGTGGACCGACCAACCAAGGGCACCAACAGCCATTCTATACAATCAGTGCGTGAGCAGCTACAGTTCCTCTGGGAGAACGGGTATGTAACTTTAACAATGGACGAGCTTTACGAGTGGTTAAACGGCAATATTGAGCTTCCAAGGCGTTGTATACTTTTGACTTCTGATGACGGACAGGACAACTTTTTCGAGCTATTGCAGCCCGAATTGCACAAATATGGGTTCGTTGCTACGTCATTCGTCATAACAAGCTATCGCAAAAACATTCCTCATAAGTTGACCCTGCCTAATGTCGAGCTCCACTCGCACACGCATAATATGCACAAAGGTGAGATCTCAAACGGAGGAGTTCCAGACAATCGCGGTATGATGCAGGGAGTATCGGTAGAGAAAGGCGTTGCCGATTTACAGAAATCAGTGGAAATTTTGCAAGGAACGAAATATTTTGCCTATCCGTTCGGCACATACGGCGGCAACTCCAAGGAGATATTGCGTCAGGCGGGATTCAGGCTGGCGTTTACCACTCACGGCGGAGTTGTCAAAAGAGGAGATGACCCGTTGCAACTCAACAGGCTCAGAGTGAGCGGATCAATGTCATTGAACAGCTATAAGGCCCTTATAAGATATAAGTAAGCTTTTGACTTTGTTTGCCGAAATAAAAATTTAAAGGCAGGATATTCGCATCAATAGATGCGAATATCCTGCCTTTTTAGATATGTGTCGATTGCAAGTGCCGAATTAAAACCTGATAAACTTCCTCAAGAACACTCTTATCTTGATGTCATAAAGCGTGTAAAATTCCACAAGTGCATGGTCATAAAACACAAACGCAAAATTACCCACTACGAAGTAGAACAACACCATAATCCATACAGGGCTGCCTGTGTCAAATATCGGTATGCCTGTAACCACGCTTGCCAACCATATCGCCAACACGGAGCAGCCGTTGAATACCGCTCCCTTTATTATACCACGGACCACGCGCAGCCGCAGGCGGTTTATGTATGTCTGGATTATCGGATAATGACCGAACATCATCATGTAGAAAAACGCAAGCTCCTTGTCAGTGACCAGCATGACGCCAAGCAGCGACACTGCGGCAAACATGGTAAACGCAGTCTTTGTACCGTATTCCTTAACCGGCACTATCAACAGTCCGCCAATTACCATAGGAGCGGCGTAGGTCATCACCCCCAGAAATCCCGACAGAACCAGTGCTGTCACACTTAGTGCCGTAAGTATTCCGCAAACAGCTATTTTCGCCGAATTTGCAGGTTTTCTCAATATGAACTCCCCCGTCTGATTCTAGGATAAAACGACAGTGCGATGCGGTTTTGCTGCCTGCCTTCAATCAAACGCAGGTTATCAGGTCGCCGCCGCAGCATTCACAGCAGGAATCCGCACAGATAAGCCCCACGCAGGTTGAGCACGGACTGCAACCGCTTGTACATGAGTTGTTGTTTTGATTGGGATTGTATTGATACCCGCCGTTTCTGCCGCTTTTTTGCTGTGCAACCTGCGTATATGCAGCGCGATATTCGGTGTTATTTGGATCTGCATTTACAGCAGTCTCAAAGTAGGTATAGGCTTGGTCCACCCAGCCGCGCCGATAAAGAACACTCCCTTTCAGAAAGTACCATTCGGCATTCCTGCGCGATACGGGCACGCCGTCCAAGACCATTTCAGCATCGGTAATGCGGCCGGCGCTGATTAAGTTACGCACATCTGCAAAGTCGGTATGCTGTGAGCCTGAATATGCCCCCGTGCCGCCGTAACCCTGCGAACTGCCCGACGCACCGCCTCCACCTCCAACCGGAATACCGTTTTTGCGGGCATTCATTATCTGGTCGTATGCGTCGTTTATCTGAGTCATCTTTTCTGCCGCAAGGTCAGCCACATCGGGTGCGCTGGCGTAATTGTCGGGGTGATATTTCTTGGCAAGATTCCTGTAAGCGGCTTTTATCTCATCGTCAGTGGCACTCGGTGACACTCCGAGCACTGCATACGGATCCGTCATAATTCTTCAACTCCTGTTTTGATATCGTCATTGTCACGCCGAATTTTCTCATTTTTCTTCTCCTTGGGAAACAGGGCGGATTTTTGAGCCTCGGACACCCCGAGGTAAATTATATTGTCCAATATCGATTTAAACTCTCCAAAGTCCAGCAGTTCATAATACTTAATTGCCTCGGCTATCGACAAATTAAGACTGTCGTTACCACAGCACCTGGCATTCTCGTAATTCTCTGATTTGTCCAGCACGTCCTGGGCCGTAAGCCCGAATTTCAACGCCAAAGGATTAAACGAACCGTCTTTTAAATCCTCGTTCAAATCGTCCAGCGCATCTATCATGTATATCCATCTGCCTAGAAAATAGCCGAAATATTTAAGTACGGTGCGTTCCTCAGGTTTCCGCGACAGCTTAACCGCAATGGCGGATATCGTGTCGGCCGTCGGCTCACAAAGCTCATCAATTATGATATTGCCGCTCTCCAAAGCTTTTTTCTCTGCCTCAAACTGTCTGCGTATATAATCATTCACCAACGCGTCTTCGTCTGGGCAAAGTTTTGCGGCCTTCTTCCTGACGTGAGCCGCGTAGGGCATAAGCAATTGCCACATAAGCCGATTCACACCTGAAGAATCATTTATATTGTCACGCAGCTTATGATAAAACATTATAGCAGTTAGGGCGGAGGTGTATTCAAAAGCTTCTTTATGCGTCGAACAGTTGCCGCATCGCTTGGTCGGATTAAAAACACACCGTCCCTTGACAAGCTCACACTGCTCACCACTGAGCGCCATCATGATCATTGTGAGAAAGGTGTAGTCGTAGTTAAGAAGCATACGTGCCGGCAGACCCAAGTGTCTGCCGAGATACCTGCACAGGGTGCAGTACACGGATTGATACACTTCATATTCACAAATTTTCATCTGCGGCTTGCAAATACGAACATAACCAAACACGTCCATGCTCCTCAACGACAATATTCCAATGGTTATTATCTCATAATTTCGTCGGTGCTTTATTACAAATATGTAAATTTACTTCAAATAATTATCACAATTAATATAAAAAACAGATCCCAACAAAGGCTTTGTTGAGATCTGTCAGGGAAGTAACGCTAGGCAGAAAACAATCACATGAGTTTTTGTACCTTTCCCGTATAACCGTTTTAGTACGGATCGTGAAAGTGCCAAGCAGTCAGTTTAATTTCTGAATTTCGCATTAAATTACTAATTGTGCGTCAGCTTGTCCTCGGTAATTCTATAGCAAAGTGTCATAAGGCTGTCGTTTAAGTGTACGTTTTCAACGATGACGTCATTGTATTTCATAGTCAGGTCAAAGTGGCTGAAATTCCAGAAGCAACGAATCCCACAGTTGTAGAGGATTTCGGCCACAGGCTCCACACTTTCCCTCGGCAGGCACAGGAACGCCGCATCAACGGGATTGGTTGTACAATAGCTCTTAAGTTGGGCTATATCCTTCACTGTAATTCCCTTTACGTCGGAGCCTATGAGCTGCGGATTTTTATCGAAAAGTGCCGTCAGGTTGAACCCACGCGACTCAAACGCCACATGCTTGACCACCGCACGCCCCAGATTGCCCACCCCGAGCAACACTGCATTGTAGCGGTTGTCAAGTCCCAGAATAGCGCTTATTTCGTCGAACAGCTTCGGAACATCATAGCCGTAGCCCTGTTGCCCGAATCCTCCGAAACAATTAAGATCCTGACGTATCTGTGAGGCTGAGGAGCCCATTTTCTCAGCAAGCTCTCTTGACGACACGCGCAGAGCACCGTTATTCTTCATTTCAAGAAGAAAACGGTAGTACCGGGGAAGTCGACGTATCACCGACATTGAAATTTTATCATTTTTAGACATAATCAAACAAAACTCCCCATTGTTTTATGATATGATTATTTCCGCCGACAGTGGTAATTCTTTATAATCCACGTCGGCGGAAATTTTTATTTTTGGCGTCTCAATTTAATTAGCAAAATGACAGGGCGATACAAGGATAAAGCCTTTTTTACTTCACGCTTTCTCTGGTGTAGTTCAACAGCCCTCCGGCGAGAATTATATCTCTTTGACGCTCGGAAATAGTGCAATTTACCTTGAAGCTTGTGCCCTTAGTCTTATTGTATACTGTTATTTCGCTCTTTCCCACAAGTTCGCGAATGTTTGGTATTTCCAACTCGTCCATCTGATCAATGGTATCATAATCCGACTCATTGACGAATGTAAGAGGCACAATGCCCGCATTAACGAGATTTGCAAGGTGAATTCTCGCGAAAGATTTGACTATAACCGCCTTTATGCCGAGATAAAGAGGAACCAGTGCGGCGTGCTCACGCGAAGAACCCTGGCCGTAGTTGCTTCCGCCAACGACAATGCCCTTGCCCTCCGCACGGCAACGCTCGGGGAATTTCTCGTCGCATACGGCGAAGCAGAAGTTCGACAGATATGGGATATTGGAGCGATAAGGCAGAATCTTTGCACCGGCGGGCATAATGTGGTCGGTGGTGATGTTGTCGCCAACCTTCAACAGCGTCTTTGCCGAGATTGTCTCGGGAAGTGGTTCGCTGATGGGGAATGGCTTGATGTTGGGTCCGCGCAGGATCTCTACGCTGTCCATCTCCTCGACTGGAGCGGGCGGAACTATCATATTGTCGTTGATAAGGAACTGTTCGGGCATGGGAATCTCAACAGCCTCGCCCAATTCGCGCGCGTCGGCGAAGACGCCGGCTATTGCGGAAACAGCCGCCGTTTCGGGCGATACGAGGTAAATCTGGCCGTCAGCAGTACCGGAGCGTCCTTCAAAATTGCGGTTAAATGTGCGCAGAGAGATACCCTTGGAATTGGGCGACTGCCCCATTCCTATGCAAGGTCCGCAGGCGCACTCGAGAATTCTGGCTCCCGACGCTATAATGTCGGCGAGAGCTCCGTTCTGTGCCAGCATATTGTAAACCTGCTTGGAGCCGGGAGCTATGCCGAGACTTACGTCGGGGTGAACCGTCTTACCCTTGAGAATATGGGCTACGCGCATAAGGTCAAGATAGCTGGAATTGGTACATGATCCAATCAATACCTGGTCGATTTTCTTTCCCTTCAGTTCGTCAATAGTCTTTACGTTGTCGGGCATATGGGGGGCCGCTGCCATGGGTCCAAGCTCGCTGAGGTTGATTTCGAGAACTTCATCATAATGGGCGTCATCATCCGCTTTGAGTTCAACCCAGTCGGATTCGCGCCCCTGCGCCTTGAGGAATTGCCTTGTTATTTCGTCCGAAGGAAATACAGAAGTTGTGGCTCCAAGTTCTGCGCCCATATTGGTGATTGTAGCGCGCTCAGGCACGGAGAGCGTCTTTACGCCCTCTCCCCCGTATTCGATAATTTTTCCCACGCCGCCCTTTACTGACATTCTGCGCAAAACCTCAAGGATAATGTCCTTAGCGGATACCCACGGCGAGAGCTTGCCTGTGAGGTTGATGCGAACCATCTTTGGCATTGTGATGTAATATGTGCCGCCGCCCATCGCTACGGCCACGTCAAGTCCACCCGCGCCCATCGCCAGCATACCTATACCGCCGCCGGTAGGAGTGTGGCTGTCGGATCCGATCAGAGTCTTGCCGGGTATGCCGAAGCGTTCCAGATGCACCTGATGGCAGATACCATTGCCGGGTCGAGAAAAGTAAATGCCGTGCTTCTTTGCCACGCTCTGAATGAAGCGGTGGTCGTCAGCATTCTCAAAGCCGGTTTGGAGCGTGTTGTGATCGATGTAAGCTACGGAACGCTCAGTCTTGACGCGCGGCACACCCATTGCCTCAAATTCGAGGTATGCCATGGTTCCTGTAGCGTCCTGCGTCAATGTCTGATCGATTCTCAGCCCTATATCTGTGCCTTGAACCATTTCACCTTCAACGAGATGAGATTTTATGATTTTTTCTGCAATTGTGCTTCCCATGAGAAAAACTCCTAACTTAGTTTTTTATATCGAACTATATTATCATACATTCAGATCGATTTGTCAATAATTTAACAAAAATTTAAATTAAATTTAACCATAAAACTAATGCCGGCGCTGACGCGCCGGCTCCTCAATATTTGGGGTTATTTTTAGATTTGTAATGTAAAAAAACTCCGACCAACTTTATTTCTCCGAGCGAAAACCTCCGATTTTCTTGTCGGCACTCTTTTTTTCGGCTGAAAAAAATCGGAAAAAGTTTGATTAAAATGGGAATCTTATTTTGTGTTTATCCAAGCCGACCTTTAACCATAGCGCGTTCTGTCCGCATCGCCAAGAGATGTTCAACATTCCTCGGATTCCCATGTCTTGGGCTAACAGCTACGTACGTTTGGCTTTAGTTTTTCAAAATCAATTTCCGCATTTAAAAAATTCATGGTTGATTATAATAAATTTTAAGCTTTCTCGATATCAGCGAAAATATCAGAGAATTCCATTATTATATCGTTGGCCGTCATGGAATGCTGAGAGAAATTATCCGCCGCTTTGTCACCGGCCCTGCCGTGAATATGTACGGCAGCAGCGGCCGCTGTACCGGGGTCCATTCCCTGCGCAAGCAGCGAACCCAGCAAGCCCGCCAGCACATCACCGCTTCCGGATTTGGACATACCCGGGTTACCCGTAAGATTTATCATGATACTCCCGTCGGGAGCAGCGCAGACGGTATTGGCGCCCTTAAGCACCAGATAAACTCCGTATGTCATCGCAAACGACGACGCCACTTCCAGACGCTGAGATTGCACCTCGTCATTTGTCTTTCCAACCAGACGCGCCATCTCACCCGGATGCGGAGTCATAATTATTGGAGCTTTCGCCTCGCCTAATACGCCCGGGTTGTCCTTAATGGCATTGAGACCATCGGCGTCAATTATAATCGGCACTTCTGAGCTGCGTATAACTTCCTCCACAACGGCGCTGACATCTTCGCCTTTACCCATGCCGCAGCCTATCATAACAGCGGTTGCGCTGCGCATTCTTTCCAGGATTATCGGAAGTGAATTGGCCGAAACCGTTCCGGAACTGTTGCTTTCCAAAAGGACATATACGGGATCGACCAAATTGGCCGCCACAATGGGGTAAATATCTCTCGGCACAGCCATCTCCACCATGCCGACACCAGACATTGCCGCCGCCTTGCCTGCAAAGGTTGCCGACCCGGCCATTCCCATACTTCCGCATATGCACAACAGCTTACCAAATGTACCTTTGTGGGTGTTGCTGCCGCGAACCGGAAAACTTGTACGCACTTTCTGATAGTCGATAGTAGATATGTGATGCTCCTGCTCCTGGATCAATCTCTCATCTATTCCGATTAACGCAACGTGAACGTGTCCGCAGTAGTCGACAGCGGGATATATAACGTGTCCCGGCTTCATTGTCGAGAATGTGACCGTATAATCGGCCCTTACGCACGGCTCCACAACCTCGCCCGAATCTGAATCCACACCGCTTGGAACATCGATTGAAATTACCGTGCCGCGAGCCAGATTGATCATATCAATTACGTTTTTGAGTGAGTCGCTCACAGTACCGTGGAACCCCACGCCAAATATCGCGTCAACTATTATATCGGCTGCCTCCAGCGTCTTGGCAAATTCCTGACGCTCGTTTTCATCCTCAACATAGGATATAGTCTTGATCCCAGACTTCTCGCTCTCATCAAGCAGCTTGCCGGCATCCTCGGTGGTAGGACGGCCCAATGCCAGCATAACCCGAACCTTCGCGCCGCCGTCCAGCATTCTCTTGGCCACGGCGAAGCCGTCCCCGCCGTTGTTTCCCCTGCCGCAGACTATGGCTACCGACTTGTTGTTCACGCCGATTCGGTCATTTATAAAGCGGAATGCCGCCGTTCCCGCATTTTCCATAAGCTTAATATGCTCAATGCCGCCTTCGTTTACGGCGATATCTTCGAGCTTCTTGGTTTGTGCATTGTTAAGTATCAGCATGATTAATTAAATTCCTCCAAATGTTGTCGGTACAATATACGACAATAAAAGGCAATGACCCCGCACAAAAAGACTTTAAGATCTTGCCCTATTATTATTATTTAAAATGCAATCTCCGGCATAGTTATTTCTCCTGTCTGTTGCGTATATCATCAATTATTTGCGAAATGCTTCTCGATACACTGTCGCACTCACTGATGATTTCATACCATCCAGCATCTTCTGATTTGGCGTAAAGAGCAGCACCGTGTTGGCGTTGGTTTTTTCATCCTTAAAGTAGGCAAACAACGTACCCGGATCGGACTTGTCCGCAGAATAGTCAAGAACTCTGCCCGCATTCAGTTTACTTACGGTTTCCGCATCGTACTTGCCGAGTTTTTCAAATGCCTTGACGTCTACTTCAAGCATATTTTTGCGGCTACTCTTGGCAAGAATTCTGTCGACGGTCAATTCGCCGTTCACCAGCGTATATTCATATTCGACCATTACAACGCGCCTCAAGAGATATACTCCAAGCGCCACTCCGCAGCAGAACAGCATCGACGGCATCAGGCCCGTGTGGTCAATTACAACGCCGACGGCGTACATCAGCCATGTTAAAATAATACACGGCACCACAACGCCGGCTGCTTTTGCAATCTGTACCACATTTAGTTTTTTCTTGACAAGATATTCACACACTACATCGCTTATCACTTGAACAACATCTCCGTAACAAAAATATTTTCGTATATTATATCATATCTTCATGGTGAAAACAACATTTTTTTCAATAAGTTTGAGATTAAAATGATTTTTCAATTATTTTTCACGATTTATAAATATAGTCATATTTACGTCAATTTATGAATAGAATTCAATATATCTTTTCATTTTATTAATAAAATCATTAGATTATATTTATTTGTTTGGGTGTATAATCATAAGGAAATGGTAATAATTTTGATTTTTTTACAAAAATCATCTTGATTACTCAGGGGAATAGATGTAAAATGTTGTTAGATTACGGAGGTGCTTAATCTATGGACGAAACTATGACCTTCTCTATTGAACAGGACCACGAAGAAGAAATGAAGGCTCTTCTCAAAATTGTGTACGACGCTCTCAAGGAAAAAGGCTATAACCCTGTAAATCAGATAGTGGGTTACATTCTTTCGGAGGACCCCACCTACATCACCACTCACGCTAACGCGCGCAGTATCATACGCAAGATTGACCGTGATGATCTGCTCAGTGAACTGGTAAAGAGTTATCTTGATGAGAAATGATTTCAATTTGTTAAGCATGGGACTGTCGGCGGCTTTTCAGAAATGTTAAGCCGCCGTTTTTGCGGGTCAATCAAAATTAAATATTTGTTTATTTACTTTAATCTGATTTTATGTTATAATAAGTTTTATATTATTGCGAAATTCAAGGAGGATGCTTATTTTGGAAAACAACTATCTTTGTTATAAAGGCCGTCCGTTAGTTCGTTGCGGCAACGAGATCTATTTTGGCAGCATGAGCGACAAATACATTATACTCATAAAAGAAACCGCCGTCAAGAAGGTAAACGACATAGATGTCGGCTCAAGGTTTGAGATCCAGCTTCTCTTCACCGACCCCGACATAAAGGGAAGAGGCAAAGTTTATAAGACAAGCGAAAAGAATACCTTTGCAGACACTCTTGAACTTGCCGAAGCATGGTTGGAAAGATTTAACGCATGATTCAAGTCTAAAAGCAAAAAAGGCTGTCGCGCTGTGGAACAGTGAGACAGCCTCTTTTAATGTGCGTCAAAACAGCGAAAATGTCAAAAAAACGACTGTTGATGGGCTTGATGTGTATTTTATTGATACGTGGCACATGACAATAGCAGCAAAACGGGCTGATATATGCTTTTACTTGATCCCGTTATTTAGATTTGAATACAATTTATACAGTCCGTAAAACAGCAGGTCTCTATCGTAAATAACCTTATGACTGCACATATGCGTTATATCTTCAGCGCGACCGCCTGTTGCGACAATCGTAATATCAGTGGCACTTAAAGTTTCACACACCCTCTCAATCATTCCGTCAATCATCGCAGCGTGTGCGGTCAGAGTGCCTATTCTTATGCAGTCAGCTGTATTGGTGCCGATGACCTTATCGGTTACAATGAGTTCTGTTTCCGGAAGCAAGGAGGTCATCGAAGCCAATGCCTTCATGGAAATGTGAGGTCCGGGTGCAATCAAGCCTCCGAGGTATTCATTGTCATCATTGATAACGGAAAACGTAGTGGCCGTACCGATGTCAACTACGATAATGGGAGTTCCATATTTGCTTACGGCGCCAACTGCCCCGGTAATAAGATCGGCTCCCAACTTATCGGGATCGTCATATTTGACGGTAAGCAGCGTTTGAAGGCCGGCGCTTACAAACACGGGACGCTTGTCTGCAATACATATGCACGCTTGCTTTAAATATCCGTTGATTTCAGGCACGACAGAGGAAATAATAATGCCGTGCGGCATCTCGGCTTCGACGAAATATCTCAAATGTTCCCGATGGTACAAATCCGTCTCATTCTTTTTTGTTGGGTATCTGTGATCTTTTTGTACTACACCGTCCTCATCTATCAATGCCGCCACAGTGTCGGTGTTTCCAACATCAATTCCGAGTATCATTTAACCGACTCCATTCTTACTGCGATAAATGGCGAGCGCTTTATTTAATATCTCGTTGCCAACCTGCTTTTTTGTGAGAATATCCAAATTCAGGATATCGTCCATTGTAATTATGCTCACCTTATTTGTATCCACACCAAATCCCGCGCCTTCATCTTTCAAATTGTTTGCCACAATCATATCGCAGTTTTTGGTGTGCAGTTTTTTCTTGGAGTTCTCAATTAAATTGTCGGTTTCCATGGAAAAACCACATACAACTTGATTTTCCCTTTTTATTTCGCCCACGGCTTTTAATATGTCCTTAGTCCTCACAAGCTGCAAGCTGAGATCGTGATTTTTCTTCATTTTTTCATCGCTGACTGCGGCCGGCGTATAATCAGCAACTGCCGCAGCCTTTATTAAAATATCACACTCTGCGATGTGATTCATTACAGCATCATACATATCCGCCGCCGATTTGACGTTAATGACATCTGCAAACATAGGCGGCTTGATATGCGTCGGTCCCGAAATTAATGTCACCCGCGCACCTCTTTTGACTGCGTCCTCCGCAATCGCATAACCCATTTTACCGCTCGAATGATTTGTAATATACCTGACGGGGTCTATGCCTTCGACAGTGGGACCCGCAGTAACCAATAATTTAATCCCCGTCATATCCTTTTCGCACTCGATTTCCTGTCTTATATATTCCAGCAAAACATTCTCGTCGGGAAGCCTTCCCTCCCCAATTGCGGCGCAAGCCAGCCGCCCTGCTGCCGGCTCTATAATTTCAAATCCGTAATGCCTTAATTTTTTCAGGTTGTCTTGCACGATTTGATTTCTAAGCATATAGGTATTCATTGCAGGCGAAAGAATTATCTTACAGGTAGCCGCGAGAGCCATCGTGCTTAACATATCGTCTGCAATACCGTTTGCAAGTTTACCGATTATATCCGCAGACGCGGGCGCGATCAACATAACATCCGCCTTCTGAGACAGCGACACATGGGTTACATGAAATTGAAAATTTCTGTCAAAAGTATCTACAAGGCATTTGTTGTTGGTGAGCGTCTCGAATGTTATCGGATTTATGAAATTCAAGGCATTTTTCGTCATAACAACATGAACATCTGCGCCTTCTTTCACCAAGGCACTCGCCGCATTTGCCATTTTATAAGCCGCAATGCTCCCTGTAATGCCCAAAACTACCGTTTTTCCCTCTAACATAGCCAACCTCATTTCATTCCAGATATTAGAGCATATCCTTTAGTAAACCGTGTTTCTCGTACTGTGTTGTTCTGACAATGCGGTTTTTATCGTCGACAAAAACAATATTGGGCGAATACTCCCTGACTTCTTCCTCAGTCATCATAGCATATGCCATAATAATTATCTTGTCATTCAACTGTACCTGTCTCGCCGCCGCTCCGTTTAAACAAACCAGACCGCTGCCTCTCTCCCCCGCAATGGTATAAGTCTCAAAACGGTTTCCGTTGTTAATATCCACAATCTGAACCATCTCATATTCATGGATTCCCGAGGCTTCCAGAAGCTCCTCATCTATTGTAACGCTCCCCACGTAGTCAAGCTCGGCTTGCACAACAGTCGCACGATGAATTTTTCCTTTAAGCATATTAACCAACATAAATTATACACTCCCTTATACTACAAACGGGTGCGGATTTAGCAGCTTTACACAAATATCGGATTTTATACGAAATATAATGCAAAATCATAAGACATCATAAGACGTCTATTCATATAATTTAAAGACCGTGCTTATTTGCGGTATCCAACTGTTTATCCGTCACGATAAAATTATCAATCAACCTCGTCTTTCCTATATAAACAGCCATAGCAACCAGAGTATTGCCTTCGATGGTATCCTTAATGGAGATATCGTCAAAATCGACAACCTCAACATAGTCGATTTTTGCAAGGGGTTCTGTCAAGATATTTTCTTTCATAGCATTGATCAGCGCTTTTGCGTCTGTCATGCCGTTATTAACCAATTCCTGCCCCATAAAAATTGTCTTGCTGAGAATTAAGGCAGCTTTCCGCTCTTCCTCGTTCAAATAAGTGTTTCGGGAA
Source organism: uncultured Clostridia bacterium (assembly GCA_947581635.1). Taxonomy (GTDB): domain Bacteria; phylum Bacillota; class Clostridia; order Oscillospirales; family Acutalibacteraceae; genus RUG762. The sequence continues at coordinate 119,603 of CANPVE010000004.1, forward strand.
CTTTTTGCCAAGCCGTCCTTCTCTCGAACGATTGGACAACCTACTATTTCAACCGGAATATTCAGATCACGAACCATTCTGCGGATTACCGAAAGCTGTTGAGCGTCCTTCTGACCGAAATACGCCCTATCGGGAGTTACGATGTTGAAGAGCTTGCTCACAACCGTACACACGCCCCTAAAATGAATTGGTCTGCTCTTTCCGCAAAGTTCTTTGGTAGGTCCGGACATATCTACGAAGGAACAAAATCCGTCCGTGTACATTTCTTCCGCTTCGGGATTAAAGATCAAATCTGCGCCCGTCTCTTCGCAAAGTCTCGCGTCGGCCTGCAAATCTCTGGGGTAGCTTTCAAAATCCTCCGTCGGGCCAAACTGCATTGGATTTACAAATATGCTCACAACTACCTTGTCATTTTCTTCAACAGCCTTTTTTATCAGGCTCTGATGTCCCTCGTGAAGATATCCCATTGTCGGCACAAAACCCACAGACAGACCATGTGCTTTCCACTCATTTACCTGATCCCTTGTTTCTTTGACAGTGTGTACTACATTTATCATGGCTTCAAAACCTCTCTGATATTAATATAATTTCTCTATAATTCCGTCATCAATTTTATAGGTGTGTTCTTCAGACGGGAAAGATTTATTTTTTACCTCTTGGTCATATTGCTTAAACGCCGCTGTCATCAATTCCCCCAGATTGGCATATTTTTTGACAAACTTAGGGGTAAAATCCGAAAACATACCAAGCATATCCTGATATACCAATACCTGACCGTCACAGCAATTTCCCGCGCCTATGCCTATAGTGGGTATTTCGAGCCTGCTCGTGATCAATGCGGCAAGCTTTTCCGGCACTGCTTCGATTACGACTGCAAAGGCTCCAGCTTCCTGAACGCCCATCGCGTCGTCCAATAATTTCATGGCGGCGGCTTCGGTTTTTCCCTGAACCCGATTTCCACCGAGTGAATTTATAGACTGCGGCGTAAGTCCTATGTGCGCACATACAGGAATACCTGCGTCGACAATCGCCTTGATTTGAGGGCAGACCTCCCTGCCCCCCTCAAGCTTAACCGCGTTGGCCCGTCCTTCTTTCATCAATCGCCCTGCGTTGACAACAGCGTCATATACGGACGCCTGATAAGACATAAACGGCATATCGGCGATCACCAATGCTTTTTTTGCTCCCCTTGACACGGCCCTTGTGTGATGAATCATATCCTCCATTGTCACAGAGATCGTGTCATCATAACCGAGAACAACATTTCCGAGAGAATCGCCCACAAGAATAGAGTTGATACCAGCTTCATCCATCAGCTTGGCTGTGGAATAATCGTACGCCGTAAGCATCGAAATTTTTGTGCCTTCCTCTTTTGCCTTGGCAAATGTAAGTACCGTATTCTTCATTATCCTTGGTCGCACTCCTTATTTATATATAATATTTTAATGAAAATCATTTAATATTGTTTCCAGTTCTTTATAATCCCTATCTATATATTTTTCCTTTGATATCTGAATTAGCTCCCGTGAAAGCTCCTTGTATACATTCATTGCAGAAAAATTGCATTCGTTTTTCAATGCTGTTAAATGTTCCTGCACAGTGTCTACATCATTTCTGTCAATCGGTCCCGTCAACGCTTCGCAACAGCCGTTTTTTGCAATATTTGCCGCGTTATTCAAAAAAAGCGGAAGCAATGCTTGTTGAGCAAAACTTTCGGACAGCCCGCATTCGCCAAGCAGTTGTGAAGCCATATGATAAAGGCCAATAACCAAATTACTCGCCATTACAAGAGAGGCGTGGTATTTGTGCTTTTGCTCGGACCGAATTACCTGGAAAGGATTTTTCAACCTTTGCAGTATTTCCTCTATGATCCACATTTTTTCCGGATTTCCCTCAACGGTGAAAAATGCCTTTGACACATCCTTGTAGGAATTTTCCTTATCGTTGATTGCAAATATCGGGTGAATCGAATAGCCACAGGCTCCTGTTGTCTCTATTCCCGAAAACACCTGCGAAGATAACGCGCCGCTGCAATGACATAATATTTTATCTTTTAAATCACAATTCTTAATCTGTAAAAAAACATCATAAATATTCGCGTCCGGAACTGTAATAAAGATAATCCGGCTGTCTTTTACGACATCTTGGATTGTATCGTAAAACCTGCTGCGAGTAAACTCTGCGGCTTCACGGGCATGAGCATATGTCTTACTGTAATAACCCGATATTCTCAATTTATTTGCAAAAAAATAGCGGCCAAGAGTACACCCTACTCTGCCCGCGCCAATAAAACCTATAGTTAAATTATTATCATTCATCATACTGCCTTCTTAATAAATTTATATCGCAGCAATCCCAAAAAATCACCTGACAGAGCCGGGATCGCAAAATTTGCGAATGCCGCAGGAATTGCCAAGGGAAACTTACCCAACGGTATATAACGCTCGCGCGGTTATAATTGGGCGCACTGCCTTAAAACACCGATAAGACATCAGTTTTTAAGGTCTTATTTTTACAGGTACGTATGAATAAAATGCTTGACACGGTACGGCTTCACAGGAATGCCATCCGTGATAAGTATACAACATTAATATCGATTTGTAAAGCGGAAATACAACATGAAAGTGCAACTTTTTTTATCTAAAATTACAGATAAACAAATATATACTTAATACATACTCAATATTTATTTGAATTTTTATCTTAAATTTCACAATTTGGTCAATGACGACAACTTTAAACTTATCGCCCACGCCGATAAATTTTCATCAGGCTCAAATTAATTATAAACCCAGGCCCAATTATAAAAATTTCTCTTGCACTTTTATATATTTACTGCTATAATGTAATAAATTTTCCAATGGAGGTAAAAAATATGACAACCACAGGCTTTGCACTTACACAGGGCGGCGGAGAAGGCAGCTTTTGGACTATGATTGTTCTTTATGGTCTTATCATCGCCGTATTTTACTTCATTCTCATCAGACCGCAGTCCAAACAAAAGAAAAAGGAAGAGGAAATGAGGAATTCTCTTGAGGTCGGTGATACCATCGTAACTATAGGTGGTATTATAGGAAGAGTGCTAAGTATTAAAGAGGACGACATCGTTATTGAAACAGGCGCAGACAGAAACAAAATGAAGATAAAGAAATGGGCCATCGGCAGCAACGAGACCCGCGCGGCAGCCGCAAAGGAAGCCGAAAAAAAGTCAGACGGCACCGAGAAGAAGGGGCTGTTCAGTTTCCTCAAGAAATAATTTGCGCTGTAATAATTAAAAACAAGCATATTCTCCCTGTTTTTTGAGTATTAATTTACCAAACAAAAAAACCGGGAGGATTTTTTTATGGCTCGTGCAAAAAAAAGAAGAAACGGATTTCGTTGTGGTCCGTCAATGGGTTCCGGCGGCGCAAGCATGATAAAACCCGTAATGCTGGGGCTTGTCATAGCCGCAGTAGTGGCATTTGTGTTCATCATGATTTTCGCGCTGGTATTCGTCATAATGAAGGCTATCGTGTCCTCTGCTGTGATACCGCTCTCGCTCATCGCATTGATGATAGGTTGCTTTGTGGGCGGCTTGGTTTGCGGTACCGTGGCGCGGTCTCGCGGATTGCTGTACGGTCTGGCAATAGGATTTATCGTGTTTTTGTCAGTTTGGCTGTTCGGTATGGCAATGGGCGCGGATGCATTCAGCCTGATCACCGCGATAAAGCTGATCTGCCTGCTGTTGGCAGGAGGCTGCGGAGGATGGATGGGCTCCAATCACGCCTACACTAAGCGTCGCTTTGCGTAATAATGGTACTTAATGGATAACACGCGTCGGGTTTTATGAAGATATGTATGCAATACGGTTTTATCCATCATAACTCCCGCCGGTTGAATTGAGAAAAAATTAAAGCAAGGTTCTTTCACAGTCGGGTAAAAGAACCTTGCTTTTTTGGTATCGCCTTACAGCGCCAAACGCGGCGCCGAATTTGTCCTACTATATGCTTGAACTGCTGTAATAATAGTAATACTGTATTATTTTGCGGTCTGCGTCGGCTGTTCATCTCCGATTATTTTTTTCAGGTACTTTCCGGTGTATGACTGCTCTACCTGAGCGACCTGCTCGGGCGTACCTGCCGCGACCACCGTGCCTCCTCGGTTTCCTCCCTCGGGTCCCAAATCGATAATATAGTCGGCAGTCTTTATCACATCAAGATTATGCTCGATAACAAGCACGGTATTCCCGCTATCCACCAGAGTTTGCAGCACTTCAATCAGCCTGTGTACGTCCGCCGTGTGCAAACCGGTTGTAGGCTCGTCCAACACAAATATCGTCTTGCCCGTTGCGCGTTTGGAAAGTTCCGTTGCCAACTTGACACGCTGTGCCTCACCGCCGGAAAGTGTTGTCGCCGGCTGTCCTATTTTGATATACCCCAATCCCACGTCATACAGTGTCTTGAGCTTACGCACAATTTTAGGATGATTCTCAAAAAAAGACACACCATCCTCAACTGTCATATCAAGCACATCTGAAATGCTCTTACCCTTGTACTTAACCTCCAGCGTCTCGCGGTTGTAACGCTTACCTTTGCACACCTCACATGGAACATATACATCGGGCAGGAAGTGCATTTCTATCTGGATTATGCCATCGCCCTCGCAGGCTTCACATCGGCCGCCCTTCTTATTGAAAGAGAAACGCCCCGAATCGAAGCCGCGAAGCTTGGATTCCTGAAGCGAGGCAAAAAGCTCACGGATATCAGTGAACACCCCCGTATATGTCGCAGGGTTGGAACGCGGTGTCCGTCCAATTGGCGATTGGCTTATGTCTACAATCTTATCCAAATGTTCCAGTCCTTCAATATGGTCATGCTTGCCCCATATAATTCTGGCATGGTTTAAATCACAGGCAAGGCGCTTGTAGAGAATTTCGTTGACAAGTGAGCTTTTACCCGAGCCTGACACACCTGTCACACAGATGAAAGTGCCAAGCGGAATTGATACATCTATATTTTTCAGATTGTTTTCAGCCGCCCCGACGATTTTCAGCCAATTACCGCTGCCCTCTCTGCGCTTTTTGGGTATGGAAATTCTGCGCGCGCCACTCAGGTACTGCCCCGTGATTGATTTCCCGCACTTAATCAGGTCGTCTACAGTTCCCGAAAACACCACTTCTCCGCCGTGAACGCCGGCACCGGGCCCTATGTCCACAACATAATCTGCGGCGCGAATGGTGTCCTCGTCGTGCTCCACTACCACTAATGTGTTGCCCAGATCGCGCAGCCTTTGCAGTGTGGCAAGCAGCTTATCATTATCGCGCTGATGAAGTCCTATGCTCGGCTCATCGAGAATGTAGAGCACGCCGGTCAGATATGAGCCGATTTGGGTGGCAAGTCGAATCCTCTGGCTCTCTCCGCCCGACAGGGTTCCTGACGAGCGCGACAACGTGAGATATTCCAGACCCACGTTGTTGAGAAATCCCAGACGTGTGCGCACCTCTTTTAGTATTCTGTCCGCTATAAAATGTTCGTGTTCGGTAAGCTCCAACGTGTGCAGGAATTCCATGGCCTCGGTTACGGATAGTTTACAGAATTCGGCTATATTCAATCCGCCGACTGTTACTGACAGAATTTCGGGCTTAAGTCTATCTCCTCGGCAAAAATCACACGGTACTTCCGTCATTAACGGTTCAATGTCGTGTTTTGCCCATGAGCTTTGAGTTTCCGCGTAACGGCGCTCGAGGTTTGGAATAATACCCTCGAATTTTGAGGAAAACTTGCTCCTTCCCATAGTGCTCATGCGCGTGAATTCGATCTCCCTGTCGCCCGAACCATAAAGCAATACATTCAAAGCCTCATCGCTGAATTTCTTAATTGGCGTGTCGATTGTAAATCCATACGCTTTTCCAAGTCCCTTAAAATACATCATTGCGAACGAATTTTCATCGGTAGAATACCAGCCCGATGCCCTTACCGCTCCCTTGCGCAAAGATAGTGATTTGTCCGGGATAACCAAATCCGGATTTACCTTCATGAATATTCCCAATCCGGTACAATGCTCGCACGCACCCTGCGGACTGTTAAAAGAAAACATCCGAGGTGTAAGCTCATCTATACTCGCGCCGTGCTCGGGACAGGCGTAATTCTGTGAGAAGAGTATATCCTCTCCATCAGCTACGCTGACTATCGAGACGCCGCCCGCGAGGTTTGAAGCGGTTTCAATGGAATCGGCAAGACGGCTGCGTATTTGAGGCTTAATTACAAGACGGTCAACAATCACTTCGATATTGTGGCGAATATTTTTCTCGAGCTTTATATCCTCTGATAAATCGTAGATACTGCCGTCAATTCTCACACGTACAAAGCCGGATTTACGCACACTGTCAAGTTCCTTGACGTGTGTACCCTTCTTCGCCTTGATTATGGGCGCCATTATCTGAATCTTGGTTCCCTCTTCCATATGCAGCACACGATCGACAATCTGATCCACGGTCTGCTGCTGAATCTCACGACCGCACACAGGGCAATGCGGTATACCTATGTGCGCGTAAAGCAGACGCAGATAATCGTAAATCTCGGTAACTGTGCCTACCGTGGAGCGGGGATTCCTTGAGGTGGTCTTCTGGTCTATTGAGATTGCGGGCGACAGACCTTCGATTGAGTCTACCTCGGGCTTGCTCATCTGCCCCATAAACATTCGCGCGTAGGACGAGAGCGATTCCATGTATCTCCGCTGTCCCTCGGCAAATATTGTGTCGAATGCAAGCGAACTTTTGCCCGATCCGGACAGTCCTGTGAATACAACCATTTTGTTGCGTGGGAATTCCACATTGATATTTTTAAGATTATTCTCCCGCGCTCCCCTGACTACAATTTTTTCCATTGTCATATGTTCAATTTCCTCCTCAGATAACTTCATTCCTTGCAAATCAGAAAAATCCTGTTCTCAAAGCCGCCGCGCTCGGCGTGCTTTTGACTATAAATACGGCCCAATCTTTCCATGGAACAGCCGTGCGCTTCCGCCAAGGCGTACACCACTTCAAGAATGTCGGCAAGCTCCTCCGCTGATTTGCTTTCAAGGTACTCGCCGCACTCCTCGAGCAGTTTTCGCTCAAGCTCCGCGACGTATTCAGCGTCGTCAAGCCTGCGTATCACAGGCGTTTCACCTTGCGCACGGATAATATCAGGAATTCTGTTGCGAACCAATTTGTTAAATTTCAATATAAGTAGCACTTCCTTATACAATTTCAAATTAATTAAGCAAGAGTTCAAGCATCTTTTCGGGATTATCCAAAAATCGCTTGGTGAGCCTGTAATGCTCCGTCTGCCTGTAAGGCACGCAATCTATTCCGTCATCGGTCAGCTCCACCACCTGTGCGTTCGGGAACGCCATGAGTATTGGAGAATGAGTGGCTATGATGAACTGCGAATTATTTTGAATCAGCTCGTTGATAAGCACTATCAAGGTCATTTGTCTCGTGGGAGACAACGCGGCTTCGGGCTCGTCCAGCAGGTAAATTCCGTCTCCACCGAAGCGGTTCTTAACCAGTGCGAGAAAACTCTCGCCGTGCGATTGGGCGTGCAGTGACACACCGCCGTAGCTGTCAATTACGGGCGGTTGAAATGACGGTTCGTGATCTATTTTGTCTATATAGGACGCAACATTGTAAAAACTCTCAGCACGCAGAAAAAATCCGTCACGCGGGCGAACGCCTTTTACAATCGTAATAAATTCGCTCAGACTTGAATGTGTTTTGACTGTGGAAAAATCGAAATTTCTCGTACCGCCCTCGGCGTTGAAGCCCATAGACACGGCGATAGCCTCCAGCAGAGTGGATTTTCCCGTGCCATTTTCACCCACCAGAAAAGTCACGTTTGAATTAAGCCTGAGTTCCCCCATCTTTTGCAGATTTCTCACAACAGGCAGCTCGCTGATATACGAATCGGACGGCGGCATTGATCTCATATAGATTGATTTGATATAATTTGTCATTATGACTTACCACCTTGCAATTCCTTGATGCGATCGCGCAGATATGCTGCCTGCTCGAAGTCAAGCAGTTTTGCCGCCTGCTTCATCTGCTTGGTAAGCTCGTTTATCAAATGCTCCCGCTCAGATTTGGTAAGTCGCTTGCCGTTTTTCTTGACGTTGCTTGCCTCGTCGTGCTGAGTAATCTCGATAACATCGGAAACCTTCTTGATAATAGTCTTAGGAACAATACCGTGTTCCTCGTTGTATTTCATCTGAATTGATCGGCGGCGCTGTGTCTCGGTTATGGCGCGCTCCATAGACGGCGTTACGCTGTCGGCATAGAGAATAACCAATCCCTCGGCATTTCGCGCGGCTCTGCCTATAGTCTGAATAAGCGAAGTCTCGCTTCTCAAAAATCCCTCTTTATCAGCATCGAGAATTGCTACAAGCGACACTTCGGGAATATCCAATCCTTCACGCAGCAGGTTAATTCCCACAAGAGTGTCGAATTCACCCAAACGCAGGTCGCGTATTATCTCCATGCGCTCCACCGTGTCAATATCGTGGTGAAGATAGCGCACTCTCATACCCAGCGACTCCATATATTCCGTCAAATCCTCCGCCATTTTCTTGGTCAGGGTAGTAACCAATGTGCGGAAGCCCTTCTGTGCGCGTGTGTTTATCTCAGATATCAGGTCGTCAATCTGTCCCTCGGTCGGCCGCACCGAAATTTCAGGGTCGAGAAGTCCCGTCGGACGAATGACCTGCTCGACAATCTGCTGGCTGTGTTCCTTCTCAAACGGACCCGGGGTTGCGCTGATATAAATTGCCTGATTTACGAGTGAATAAAACTCATCAAATTGCAACGGCCTATTGTCGTATGCAGATGGCAAGCGAAATCCGTAATCTATCAGATTTTTCTTTCGCGCGTGATCGCCTGCGTACATGGCGCGAACCTGCGGCAAACTGACGTGTGATTCGTCCACAAAAAGCAGAAAATCCTTTGGGAAGTAATTTATCAACGTAAATGGAGGGGTTCCCGCAGGTCTGCCCGACAGAACGCGCGAATAATTCTCTATGCCGGGACAGAATCCACATTCCATTAGCATCTCCATGTCGTAATTAACTCTCTGCTCTATTCTTTGCGCCTCAATCAGCTTGTTGTTCTGTTTGAAATACTGAATCCTCTCCCGCAGCTCGTTCTGAATGTCCTCCAGAGCGCGTCCCATCTTGGCCTCGGGTACAATATAATGCGACGCGGGGTAAATCGCAATATGATTAAGCACCGCTTTAAGCTCACCGGTGACGTAGTTTATCTCGGAAATACGGTCAATTTCGTCACCGAAAAATTCAATGCGTATGACGGTTTCCTTAGAGTACGACGTGAACACTTCCACCACATCGCCACGCACTCTAAATGTGTTGCGGGCAAATTCGATGTCGTTGCGGTTGTACTGAATTTCTGTGAGCTTTCTAAGCACATCGTCGCGGCTCTTTTGCATTCCCGGGCGGAGCGAAAGCACCATATTTCGATAGTCGATAGGATCCCCCATACTGTATATGCAGGACACACTCGCTACAATGATTATATCCCGACGCTCGGACAGCGCCGAGGTGGCCGAGTGACGCAGACGGTCGATCTCGTCGTTGACCGACGAATCCTTTTCAATATAAGTGTCCGTGGTGGGGATATATGATTCAGGCTGATAATAGTCGTAATAACTGACGAAAAATTCCACCGCGTTTTCGGGAAAAAACTCACGGAATTCATTGCAGAGCTGGGCAGCAAGCACTTTGTTGTGCGCAAGTACGAGTGTGGGTCTGTTCATCTGCGCTATAACATTAGCCATTGTGAAGGTTTTGCCGCTGCCGGTAACACCAAGAAGCGACTGCTCACGATATCCTTTTTTCAAGCCTTCGACTAACTGCGCGATAGCCTCGGGCTGATCTCCTGTAGGCTTATAATCCGACACTAGTTTAAAATGATCCAAAAGAAAACCCCCGGTTTAAATTTAGAATATTGAACGATAAATTAATTCAGGTGGTAATACATTTTTTGCTCCAATTGCGATGAAAATTCAAGATATTTGCATAAATTAGATTATACACTTTAATTCGCATAATTGCAACATATTTTTTAAATTAATTTGTTTTATTTCCATTATCTAATCATTATTGAGATGATTTGTTTTTTATAATATTTTACATGACTTGTCTAAAAGCGCCCTTTTCTGCATAAAATAGGTTGTAGGAATTTATTTTTGAAAGGAATGTATTTTTAAAAGATGAAGAAAAAAATTGCGGCCCTATTGTCTGCCGTTACATTGATCTTTTCCGCGTTTCCCCTCAGCGCCTACGCCGACAATGCGGATATTGATTCCGTCGAAGCCGCCGTCACCGAAACTCCGTCCGCCTCCGCCAATAATCCTCTTGAACTGACCGCCAAAGCCGCCGTGCTGATGAACGGCGAAACAGGGCAGATCGTATATGCCCTAAATTCGCAGCAACAACTGCCCGAGGCTTCTATCACAAAGATTATGACCATGCTGCTTGTATTCGAAGCGTACGACGCCGGTAAGCTGAGTATGGACGAAACCGTCACTTGCAGCGAATACGCCGCGTCAATGGGAGGTTCACAGATATGGCTTGAGCCGGGCGAGGAAATGTCGGTGCATGACCTGATAAAGGCGGCGCTCGTAGGCTCGGCAAATGACGCCTGCGTTGCGCTCGCGGAACACATCGCCGGATCCAATGAGGCGTTTGTCTCCATGATGAACGACCGCGCGGAAGAACTCGGAATGATAAACACATTTTATGTAAACTGCACAGGGCTTGACGCGGAAGGACACGTCACATCGGCGCAGGATATAGCAATAGCTTCCGCCGAACTTCTTAAACACAGTGAGGTTCTGGAATTTACCGGCATTTGGATGGATACCCTGCGCGGCGGTGAATTGCAGCTCACCAATACCAACAAGCTGATCAAGCAGTACAGCGGTACCATAGGTCTTAAAACCGGCACAACAAGTAAGGCCGGCTGCTGCATTTCTGCCGCCGCCCGCCGAGATGATATGACAATGATCGCCGTGATTCTCGGCGCTCCGGACGGCAAAAGCAGATTTGCGGACGCCAAAAAGCTGCTTGATTACGGATTTGCCAATTGGGAACTTGCGGACGTATCGCAAATTCAGGTCGAGCTGCCAGAGATCCCCGTCACCAACGGCATGGAAAAAAAGGTCGGCTCGTTCGTCCAGATTGAAGGCAAAGTGTTGACCGAAAAGGGCAAAAGCAAAGACATTCAGGTAAAAACCGAGCTGCCCGAAACCCTCGAAGCGCCTGTTGAGCTTGGACAGCCGATAGGCAAAGTGCGTCTGACTCTCGGCAGCGAGACCATAGGCGAATACGATATCTGCGCGGATAGAGGCTCGGAAAAAATCACCCTCGGCTCAGCGATAATGGAGTTGCTCAAGGGAATTATAGGTTCGTGATACAATGCGTAATTAACGCAAAAACCCGCGTGTGGTTTCGAGGAAGAAACTACACGCGGGTGATTTTTGTGCGGACATTAAATATTTATCCGCCATTTATGCAATATTTTTCTGTCAGTTACTTTTTACAGATAAAAATTCCCTGAGATTTCGTTATAAACATCGCGCCCTCTTTGCGGATTCTTTCCTCAAGCAACGCCATGAGTTCTCCTCCCCTTTTTTCAAGTATTTGCTTTACGTTGCCGGGATATGAGTACAGATAATCATAGAGCGCCTGCGGATCATCTACCGTCAGGTCGCTGTCGTGTTTCTCCGACTCTACACTCGAAAATACCTGCGAAAGCGCCTGGCCCCCGTTTTCTAATGAAAATTTGCTCGCCATATCAAAAAACGGAGTGTTGATTTCGCGGCTGAATTCCCTGAGCATACAATTCAGCTCATACATATGCCGCTCACCTATGGTAGTACAGCAAAATCTTCCGCCGTCAGCCAGCAGTTCCCGAATCCTCTCGAAAAGCTGCCTCTGTTCTTTCACATGATACAGCATATGATTGGCTATAATCAAATCGTATTCCCCATCAAGCTGCAAATCATTGGCATCTGCCTGACCGAATTTTATCGAGATATCGCGACGCGTCAAATCAGAATCGAATTCTCGCATTGAATTTTCGGCGCTGTCTGCCATTCCCTGTGAGTAATCGGTCAGGTAAAGGCTCACGCCGTTCGGAATTCGGCTGATATTCTCACGCCACAGCAGAGCGTTGCCGCAGCCTAATTCGAGGATTCTCATGCCGTCGCAAATATTCAGGCGTTCAAACACCCACTCCATCCATGGGATCTCGCCGGTGCTGTATGCGTGAATATTTATTCGACGCTGCAAGTTGCTGTCGTCCGCATATTGAACAAATATTTTTTCCTTTTGAGACGTAGATTGCATCAATTCGGAAAGCCTTTGCCAAAGCTCCTCCCCTTCCGCCTCCTGTATCTCATCTAATGCGGATATTATGTCCTCTATGTGTTCCTTTCTCTCCGTCAGCAGTTTTTTCTGGGCGACAAAGGAGAGCTTCAGACTGTCGCTGTCGCTGCACATTACCCGCTGCGTCTGTTCAAGTGAAAATCCGGCAAACTTCAACATGAGTATCTTTTGGAGTTGCTGTGCGGAACGCTCATCGTAATACCTGTAACCGGAATCCGAATGTGTCACCGGTTTGAGTATTCCTTTGCTGTCGTAAAACCTTATGGTTCTGACTGAACCCCCCGCCATGCGTGCCAATTCTCCAGCCGTGAACAATTTACCGCATGATTCATTTGTCATAACCGTTACCTCGATAAAAACTATTTCAATTCATGAACTGATATTTAAATTGTAAAGCATTACGTTAGGTAACAGTCAAGGCAGTTTCCTAGTATTTACATTTTATTTACAATTTGCCATATGGTGCGCCATCATACTGCCTCTATCACTCCACAGGCTATCTTTGATCCCGAATTGCCTGCGGGCTGAGACTGAAAATCGTCGTATGAATCGTGAATTATCACGGTTTTGCCTATCACATCATCTACGTTGAACCTCTCCATAAGCACCGCACTCCATGCGCTGCCGTTATCCGCGAATATCGGAGGCAAATCCCCTGCGTGCTGGGGATGGGGGCAGTCATATGGATTGTAATGCGTGCCCGCATTTGCAAAAGGATCTTCATCATTGCCGCTGCATTCGCCGCCGTCGTGAATGTGTATTGCGTGTACCGTGTTGCCGCACTCCGCGTCCGGCACAGGCAGCCCCGCTATGGCGGTCAGCACCATAACACCTTGCTCCTCAGGATAAAACACCACGGTTCCCTCAATGTCAGGGTATTGCTCCGAGCCCTGTATATTGGCAATTGCCGCAGGGCGATTGGTAAGTATAAGCTCAGCTATCTTTGATATTATTCCTGTATCTGTATTCAAACAAATCACACCTTTCATGATATGTTGCCTCTTTTTGATTAAAGAGACAATCACTAATATAATATGCGTTTTCTTTAAAAATGCTAAAATGAAAATCGACCGCAGGACATAAATATACATTCACTACGATCGATTTATCATAAAGAGTAATTTCAATTTTTAACTGTAATTTATTTCATCATATCGCACATATTCTCGACCGCGCTGCCCATTACATCTGCGGCATGCATAAGTCGACGCTTGACTTTGCGCTTGCTCGGCATTCCGCATATGCTGCCGCAGCCAACAGCGCCAATCGCCGCTCCAAGCAACATTCCAAGACCTATGCCGCCCAAGGTTCTATTGCGCCTCATGTTCACCTTGCTCATCTCCCGAAATTTCGTTTTCCTCGCGTTTTCCAAGCGGACGTGCGTATTTGGACAATCGTCGCCGCAATTTTTTTGCCCGCCCGCATTTTTATTATTGACATCGCGGAATTTTTAATACATTATATATGTATGGATAAAATTCAATATTTTTTATAAATTCCATTTATTGAAAATAATCGAATTTTATCAATATTATAAACAACATTCGCAGAGGATTGATTTACTTATCATGGCAAGATTAAACATTGTACTCGTCGAGCCGGAAATCCCACAAAATACGGGAAATATCGCCCGAACCTGCGCCGCCACCGGCGCGAGGCTTCATCTGGTGGAGCCTATGGGCTTCAAGGTGGACGACAGGAAGCTCAAACGCGCGGGTCTGGATTATTGGTATCTTCTGGATATAACCTATTATGAATCGCTCGACGATTTCTTCCGCAAAAATGCGGGCGGACAATTCTATTATTTCACCACAAAGGCCCGAAATACACATTCGGACATTAAATATCCCGACAACTGTTATCTGATATTTGGCAAGGAAACCGCAGGACTTCCCGAATCGCTGCTCGCTGTCAATCCAGACCGCTGCGTACGTCTGCCGATGATATCAGAGGCACGAAGCCTGAATTTATCCAATGCCGTGGCTGTGGGCGCATACGAGGTTCTGCGCCAATGGGGATATCCTGAACTGCAAAACGAGGGAAGACTGCGTGAATACGAATGGGAAAGTTAATTCTTTGAGATACGTTTCATACGTCGAATAAGGAATTTTCATTTACCACTGACGAAAGGAGGCGTATCGTCAATGAAAAAAATATCCAGGATTATACTCGTCTTTCTCCTGATGGTAAGCGCGGCAGCGGCATTTGTCTTTGCGGGCATGGACGATTCGGGCAGGTTGTCTGACAACCACGACCTCAATGTCAACAAAACCGGATTGAGCCTGTCGGACGAAGAATTCTCATTGGGTTTGGGAGAAAGCTATCAATGCAGTGCATTTTTTAACAATGACGAAATGAGCAACATCGAATGGTCCAGTTCTGACCCATTGGTTGCAAAAATCAGCGACAGCGGAAGAGTGACGGCCGTATCAGTGGGAGAAACCGAAATCCAAGCTAAATTGCCTGAAAACATTATAGCCTCGGCGAAGGTATGGGTATACGATAACCCAACTGAATGTACAGCCGATGCGATTAAGACATTTGCAACTGACGGCAGCATCCAGTCATTTACGGCTCTGACAAGCCTTGCTCATCAGTTCAAATGCGCCAAGAACGGCTCGGTCGACGGCTGCTCTAATTTGCTGGGCAATCTGCTTAAGTTCAGTGACATCGGTGCGGGCAAAGGCGGTTCACCCAATGATGTATGGAACGAGTTGAACTCAGCACTTTCCAATGCGCAGATAACAGACATAAATGATGATACGCTCAAAAGTGCGGCATTGGCAGCATATTGCCAAGGGGAAAGACTGGTTGACGACGTAACTATATCCTTTACTGGTGACTGCACTTTTGCATACTTTAATGAAACCAATCCCGCCAATATGTTTCCCGCCGTCTATAAAAACTCGGGAAGCGTCACATATCCTTTCGACCTTACAAAGAATGTATTTGGTTCGGACGACATAACAATGATTAACTTTGAAGGTACGCTCACCCAATCCAGAGAGCATATGGACAAGACCTTTTACTTTCGCGGCGAGCCGTCATATGTCAACATACTAACCAATTCGTCTGTGGAGGCGGTAACGGTGGAAAACAACCATTCCTCCGACTATCTTGACAGGGGTTACAACGATACCCTCAGAAACCTCCGCAGCGCAAATATAAACTGCACATCGTACAGTTCGCCCGCCACAATAAATGTCAACGGGTATCGGATTGTAATGCTGTCCATGTTGATAATGAGCGACCGCTATGACGCTGAATTCAAAAGCACTATCGAAAAGTATATACAGCAATACCGCGACAGCAAGACTGTAATCATAGTAAATATCCATTGGGGCGTGGAGGGTTCAGATACCCCAGAGCCGTGGCAGATTGAGACCGCACACAGCATAATCGATGCGGGTGCGGATATGATTGTTGGACATCACCCTCATGTCCTGCAAGGGATCGAGTGTTACAAAGGACATTACATAGCATATAGCTTGGGCAATTTCAGCTTTGGCGGCAATATGTCTGCTTTTAAGCCTCAGACAATCATATTGCGCGCGCTGTTCTCGCAAGACGGCTCAGGCAGAATGACAAGCCGCATATCTGTCGTGCCATGCTATACAACGTCATCTGGCAGCACGGTCAACAACTTCCGCCCCGTTCCCCTTTTCGGCAGCCAAGGCGGAGATGTGTGTGACAAATTGCTGTCACTAAGCACAAAACTGGAATACGGCATAGCTCAAATTGATTGGAGCCGCATACCATAATAAAAAATTGTAAAAGAAATTAAAAAGAAAAACCGTTCCGACAAGCCGTTGCTGGGTATCAGCGCCAATCGGAACGGTTTTTTCCCGTATTTCAGAAACTACATCAGAAAACAATCAATTATTATTTAATAAGTAATATTATTCGGCGGAAGGAGTTTCCTCCGACCCGGCGTTTTCAGCGGGAGCTTCAACTGCGTCCGCATTGGCCTCGGCGGTTTCAGAAACTGCCTCAACAGGAACCTGTGTGTTTTCAGAAACATTTGGTACGACGGATTCGGTAGCTACAGGAGCAGCAGCATTTGCCGCATTAGTTGCTGCTGCTTGGCCAAAAGGGAAAACGGGAGGCTGTGCAGGCACACAGATATCGGGAACCTCATTAATAGTCATGCCGCCATTCGCAACTGCGCCGGCCTTAAGCTTGTAATATGCTTCAACATTGGTTGCCTCGACATATGGAATAACCCAGATACAGGCAATGTAGCAGGTACAGACACACAGCAGATACCAAAGGATGAACGAAAGATCCAGCACAAAAAGATTCCATTTGTTACCCTTAGTCATAGCTTTGGAAATCTGGAAGGCTCTCTTGCAGGAAAGATCGGGGTTCTCGGCAAGCAGATAAGGCACCATGCTATATTCATAGGCCTTGATAATACCGGGAATAAAGAAAAGCATAGACCAAAGAGAGACCTTGATTCCCATCCAGAGTATTGTCAATCCAACATGGGCGAACTTTTTCAATGGAACAAAAATTTCTCCAAAGCCCGTATTAAGTCCGCGGCTCTTTTCAAAGAAACGAATCAGACCCACGACAACAGGCTCGAAAAAGAAAATCGAAAACAGCGTGAAAAGCACGCCGAAAATCGACATAACTGCGGCAAGGCCCTCAGGGAGTTCGCCTGAGACATAAGAATCCACGGAACCACCGCTTACATTCTGGAGAGTCTCAAATTCTCCTCCCATCGAATTGCCTATCAGAACCATTATCACGCTGAGAATCAGCGAAACACCATAAGCTATGGCACCCACTATGATGAATGCCACCAAAGCTTTCCAAAAATACTTTTTAAGAGCAGCTTTGGCATTTGTCTTTAACTCAGATCTTGACCACATAAAAACGACTCCTTTTTCAATATACTTTTTCGATTCATCGTCTGAAGAAAAAGATTCTGAAATACATTGGCACTTGGCATATGCCTATCGCACATAAGAATATCCACGCAGGCAGTTATCTTTTAGTGCCTCCTTGTATATATTAACAAATTTATTTAAAATTTGCAATATTTTTTTAAAAATATATGATCGTCTATTCACTTTTTTTATAATTTATAAAAAAGCGGGAAGCACTTAAAATAATGTGCTCCCCGCAAATGTTATATTCTGTTTGCTGCCGCAAATTCCGATCTGGATTTTGACTTAACCCTTGTTTTAGCTTTTTTAATCTCTGATTCATTTTTGGCAATGGATTTTTCCTTGGTAGACTTGCCGCTGTCGATGATGTTTTTATCGTCGATAATCTGATCTTTTATCTCTACATCGATAATATCATTGACTCGGTTGTTGACTTCCTCCGGATCCCTATAGGTGGGAACGGTCTGTTTGAGCGCCGCTTTTACAACCATGTCATCACCTGTCTCGCAGGCTTTGCGCAAGACCTCTATCTTCTCCGAAATTTCCTGTTCGCTAAGCGGCTCGTCTCTCTCGATAAATATAAGACTGTTTGGCATCTTATCCAGTTCTTCAGTATACACGAGAAGTTCCTCATAGAGCTTCTCACCGGGGCGCAGACCCGTTTCAATAATCTCGATATCCTGAGCGCCCGACAGCTTTATCATGTTTTGCGCCAGATCCAATATCTTGACAGGCTCGCCCATGTCCAGCACAAACAACTCGCCGCTCTTTGCCATCGCGCCGCTTTGAAGCACAAGCTGTGACGCTTGGGAAATGGTCATGAAATATCTGATAATTCGCTTGTCCGTGATGGTTATGGGACCTCCGTTTGCAATTTGACGTTTAAATATCGGTATTACCGAGCCTGCCGAGCCAAGCACGTTGCCGAATCTCGTGCAGCTGTATTTTACATTGCTGTGGGTGCTCTGCGACTGTACAAGCATCTCGCACATTCTCTTAGTGGCTCCCATCACGTTGGTAGGATTGACCGCCTTGTCGGTAGAAATCATCATAAAGCGCTCCGCTCCGTATTCTTCGCAAAGCTCTATGACGTTCTTAGTGCCAAACACATTGTTTTCCACGGCTTCCACGCAGTTGTGCTCCATCAGAGGAACATGCTTGTGAGCCGCCGCATTTATCACTATCTGTGGCCGATAGCGCTCGAACACTCTGGCAAGCGCCTCCTTGTTGGTTATTGAGGCTATCTCTATTCTGAGATCGAGCGAGTCTCCATAGGCGATCCTCAACTCCTGCTGGACATTGTAAACGCCGTTTTCGTATATGTCAAGGATAATTATCTGCTTCGGCCCCAGCTTTGCGAGCTGCCGACACAGTTCAGAGCCTATGCTGCCGCCGCCACCGGTGATGAGAACTACTTTGCCAGTGTAATATTCATTGATGCCCTCGTCCGCAACCACTATCGGCTCGCGGAAAAGCAGTTCCTCTATGTCGAGTTCGCGAAGATGACGCTTCTTTCCCGCGGTAACCATAGTCGGGAAGTCGTAAACCTTTACCTTGTAGCCAAGCTGGCTATAATATTCGTAAAGACTCTTCTTAAGCCCGTTGTCCAAGGGCGGAAGCGCAAAGACAACCTCCTGTACCTCAAATTCGTTGAGTTTTCCAAATGTCGCCTCCTCCTCGGAGAACACCGGAATTCCATGGATATCCCTGTCGCATTTCCCTTTGTTGATATCTACAAAGCACATAGGTACATATGCTGAATTCTTGTTGCTTAACAGCTCGTCGGCAAGGCTCACACCAACTCTGCCCGTGCCAACTATGGCAATTCTTATCCTCTGTGGGTCGTGTCTTTGGTCATTGTCAATACCTCCAAAGGTTCGCAATAACCACAAAAGTAACCTACCTATTTTAGTTTTCTGATTGCCGCATTTAAATGCATATATGTATATCATTCTGAGCGCCAGAGAGCATATACAGTTGAGACAAATGAGTGCCGTCATCTCAATAAGACGCAACTTCCTTGCAGGCAAAATATGTGAGATCCCATAGCAAAGAACAATAGACACAAAGTCTGTTACAATAAGTCTCATATAGCACTGTATTCCGCCGTATCTCCAAATCTGCCTGTAAATCTTACCCAACAATCTACAGGTAA
Source organism: uncultured Clostridia bacterium (assembly GCA_947581635.1). Classification (GTDB taxonomy): domain Bacteria; phylum Bacillota; class Clostridia; order Oscillospirales; family Acutalibacteraceae; genus RUG762. Next base: position 139,067 of record CANPVE010000004.1, read on the forward strand.
GTACACAGGCAAGAGCCGAAACACTTTGAATTATCAATTCAGTGTATGTAATATCTTCAAACCCAACATGAACTACGACCAGAAGGAATGCGGAAACAAAAGCAAATGTTAATATATCATAGAAAACAAGCATCCAACGAATCTTAAATAAATTTTTAATAAAATCCTTAAAATTCTCCATGCATTCCTCTCCTTTTCAAACAAATTTCAAAGTAAGCATTTATTATGCCGTATATTGAGACAAATAAAGTAAAAATATATTCGGTGAGTTCTTTTCCTGTACAAAAGTGAACCCACCGACATATTTGTCACGTCAAAGCACTAAGCTCTTATTAAGCGCGAAAATCGATTAACATTATAACACCCTAGTCACTTTCCGTGCTTTCCCCGCTCTTGTATTCATAATCGCTGCCATATCTGTAATAACCGGACTTGTGCTTGTAATAATAAACACTATTGCTGCTTTGAACATCGTTAAGAACAAATCCGAGAAGATTTGCATTTGCCAGTTCAACTTGCTTGAGGGATTCGGAAATATCACTGAAAGTTGTACTTCCATACTTGACAACAAGAAGTATGCCGCTCACGGAATTGCTCATAACCATCGCGTCACTCACAACATTAACCGGGGGGGTATCGATTATTATGTAATCGTACATTTTTGACAGCTTATCCAGCAGTTTTACATAACGGCTCGAAGACAATAGTTCAGAGGGATTGGGAGGTGTAGGCCCCGATGTAATTACATCCAGATTTTCCACGACATTCTTTTTTATGGAATCCTCAATTGAGGACATATTTACGATCAGTGTGGAAAGTCCTTGCGTATTGCTCAATCTAAAACTCTTGTGCTGAACAGGCTTTCTCATGTCGGCGTCTATCAGCAAAACCTTGCTTGATGTCTGGGCAAAGGCTATGGCAATATTCGCTGAGGCAGTGGACTTACCTTCACTGGGATTTGGACTTGATATTGCTATTATATTCTTGTCAGATGTGCCAAGTGAAAACATAATGTTGGTACGAATGGATTTATAGCTTTCACTCACATTAAAGGGTATGTCCTTATCAATCAGCAGTTTGCGTGGTGCTCTTTCCCAGTCCTTCTTTCTCTTTTTTGACGATCCTTCTGTGGAAATATTCTGCACCTCTCCGAGAACCGCCTTGTCAAACAGATCTGATATGTCGTTTGAATCCTTCACCGTATCGTCAAAGAAGTCAACTATGAATATAAAAACAACGGCCACAACTATACCGGCAAGCAATCCCAACAACGTGTTCTTAGGTATGCTTGCGGACACCGGAGTGTAGTCAGGTACCGCCGGGTCGATTATCTCAACCGAACCTGCTCCTACCACGCGAATGAGGAAGTCAGGCGCAACTTGGGCCATCATATTGCACAAAGCAGCGGAAACTTCAGGATTTGTGGTAACCGCACTTATCTTCATAGCCTCGGTGTCATCAATTGAAGTCATCGTAAAACAACTCTTTATAGATTCGGTGGATATTTTCCCGTCCTCAATGGTAAACACAGAAGCGAGCGTCTCATCATCGAATTCCAAGACAAGCAGATTCCCGATCTTGTCCATTACGGAATCACTCTGAAGAACTACAACATATGTACTGACCAGCGATTTGGACAAATTCAGCGTGTTCATGTTGACCTCACTGTCGTTGTCTTGAGTCGACACGGTGCGGTCACTTCTCACGTACAAAGAGGTATAAGACTCATATTTGAGCGGAACTGCAAATTTTGTGTACAAAAAAGAACTCGTAGCAAACAAAATCGCACAAATCACCACAACCCAAATCTTGCTCAGAACCAGAGCTATCAATCGTCTGATATCGTAGCCGTCATTTTGATTAACCAAATAAAACTACCTCATTTCACATTCTATAATTTTTGAAACATTCTCCGTCGTCCGCAAACGACAAATATACAGAACCCAACCACAAGCTATGATAAAATTTGTGGAAAATGCTGTATTTGCACACCTACAGATGCAAAGCTCACTGAATGGATTATATCACGAAAAGCACCAAAAGTCAATCAAATTTACATCTCCCATTAGTAATAATAACATAATAAAAACTTTTTTTTTTTGTAAACAATGACTATATGCAACGGCATATTTCTCACATCAGTTTGTTATTATAACTTATATTTTTTTAAAAATCAGCAATAAATTTATCAGTACATCACTTATTTGCGCATTTTCGCCATCGCATAATGTAGTATTATGTAATATTTCACTATACAATAAGCCGTAAAAAGTAACAGCATTTATCTTTTGCAATCGAAAAAAACGTGGAAGTTTTGGTACAAAAGGTTGCTTGGTCCGCGTTGGCCAAGGCAATTTTTATCCGCATTTGCACGCTCACTTCATACAGCTTCACCGATAATTTTTATTGAGATACCGCAAAATATTTCTTGATTATTTAACTCATCTGTGGTATAATTACAGAGCTGTCAAGTTTACATATGCGCCTGTGGTGGAATGGCAGACACGTTGGTTTTAGGAACCAATCCGTGAGGGTGCAGGTTCGAGTCCTGTCAGGCGCACCATGGCGCAGCCAAGGCTGCACGAAATGATAAACTTTCAAGAGCGAAGAGTGAAGAGTGAATTTGCCGCCCGAATAAATTCGGCGTGCCGTTGTCACCGTTCACTCTTCGCTTTAATTTATGCGTCATATTATAGTGCCGCCGCACACCACCACGTCGCCGTCATAGCACACCGCTGCCTGTCCGGGAGCTATAGCGCGCTGCGGGGTGTCAAATTCAAGATGAAATTCGTCGTCCGCTGTCTGTTCAAGCGTTGCCCACTCATCACGCTGGCTATATCGTATCTTAGCCTTGACGCGAATTGGCGACATTACCTTTTCACACGCTATCATATTGATGTCGCGAACTGTGACCGAACAACTGAAAAGGTCTGAATTATCACCTAATGTAACTGTTCGGCGCGCAACGTCCTTGGCACATACATACATAGGTTTATTGAACCCCATTCCAAGTCCTTTGCGCTGTCCTATAGTGTATCGCGTAGTCCCGTTATGATGACCGATTACATTTCCATGCATATCAATAAAATCGCCGCCTTCACATTTTTCACCGAAGTAACCCTCGATAAAGCTGACATAATCGCCGTCCGGTACAAAGCATATGTCCTGACTGTCGTGCTTGCGGGAATTGACGAAACCGTTATCTTCGGCAATTTGGCGCACCTCAGGTTTAGTCAATGCACCCACTGGAAACCGCGTGTGTGAAAGCTGGTACTGCGTAAGAGGGTAAAGAAAATATGTCTGATCCTTCGCCGTATCAGCGGCCCTTTTTAGAAGCCAGCGCTCCGATCCGCGATCAAATTCAATTGATGCATAGTGTCCGGTAACTATATAATCGCAGTCAAGTTCAAGCGCGCGACGCAGCAGTCCATTGAATTTGATATAGCGGTTGCAGTCAATGCACGGATTCGGCGTAGCCCCCGTGCGGTAAATATCGGCAAATCTGCTCATTACCTGAGCGTCAAACTCCGCTTTCATATTGAACACATAATGATTTATCCCGAGACGCGTACATACGCTTTTTGCGTCCATCACGTCGTCCAGTGAACAGCAGGTTTTTTCATGAATATCCAAATCAGGGCGGTCAAACAGCTTCATTGTCGCTCCTATTACCTCAAATCCCTCGCGCATAGTGAGATATGCGGCGACGGAACTGTCCACCCCCCCGCTCATAGCTATCATTGCTTTGGACATATCTTCCTCCTTGAGATTTTATAATGCAGTAAAAATATTTTATGCTGTCGTTTGTTTTTAACTGATTGTCTCGCCGATAATCAAAAACAAGCTATTGTATTATATCATACTTTTCTATTGAGTAAATGACGTAAAATTGTAATTTACGTAAATCAATTTTTAATAATAATACCGGACGGGTACATTTACAAACTTAACATTGTGTTGTTTTTCTGACCAAAAACGCCCGATTTTCGTTTGATTTCGGTTTTTTGATTAATTTTCGTTATTTTGCCAAAACTATCTTGACAACTGCAAAAGACGGCGTTATAATTAAGGAAAAAATTTGATTGAGCTAAACTAAATTTTTTAAAATTAAATATTACAGGGGTATTTTTAAATGTCTGTTGTATACCTATCTTAAATCTCAAAAAGGAGGCGTTCTAGGCAGCAAAATAGAGTGGAATTTCACTAAATTCCTTGTCGACCGCGAAGGAAATGTGATAGATCGTTTTGCTTCAACAGTGACGCCTCAAAGCATAGAAGATAAAATAAAGGAGCTGTTATAATGGAATACAAATTCACACCTCAGAATGTATGCCCTATTGAGATTACGTTTGACATAGACGACGATGTTATTACGAACATCAGATTTATGGGCGGCTGCAATGGCAATCTCAAAGCGATATCCAAGCTGATAGACGGCTGGACCGTTGATCAAATTGAGGAAAAATTGCGGGGCAATATCTGCGGCAGACGTCCCACATCATGTGCGGACCAGCTTGCAGTAGCTGTAAGACAGGCATATAACGAGACGCACGACGAGAAGGCAGGTGATTGATACGAACAAAGCGGTCAGATACTTCTCGCGTTCGGGAAATACCAAGAAGCTCGCGGATTCTGTTGCCAGCGCCATGGGAACGAGCGCAGAGAGCATTGACGTTTTTCTCGACGGGCCGGTCGATATCCTTTTTCTGGGCAGTTCAGTGTATGCGGGCGGATTCGATCCCACAATCAAAACATTTATTGAAAATAACGCCGACAAAATCGGAATTATAGCGTTGTTCGGATCGTCTGCATCTGGAAGCTCGAATCTTAAAAAGATATCAGAGCTTGCCAGGCAAAACGGAATTGACGTATTCCCCGAGGCGTTCACCTGTCCTGGACACTTCTTGTTTTTGCACAAGAAACGCCCAAATTCGTCTGACCTTGAAGGCGTCGCAGAATTCGCGAGAAATGTTATAAACGCCAAAAGGTAAGTAAACTTTGAGTACAGGTGACGTGCCAATGCAAAATTCAAACCAATCCAAGTACGACGCGCTAAGGCTTGAAAATCAGCTGTGTTTCCCTCTCTACGCCGCAGCACGCGAAGTGGTGAAGCAGTATCATCCATATCTGGACAAGCTGAGCCTCACCTACACTCAATATGTAACAATGATGGTGCTTTGGGAACAGCGGCAAATCAGCGTTAAGGAGCTTGGGCACAGGCTATGTCTCGACAGCGGCACATTAACTCCGGTGCTAAAAAGCCTTGAGTCAAAGGGCTTTATAACGCGCCGCCGCTCCGCCGAGGACGAGCGCGTGCTTATAGCCGAATTGACCGACAACGGAGAACAACTTAAAGAGCGCGCTGTATCCGTGCCGCACAAGGTGGCGCGCTGTATCAAACTGGAGCCTGATGAGACGCTCGAGCTTTACCGATTGCTCTACAAGTTAATAGACGGCATGAAATAATAAGTAAAAGAGCCTGAGACGGACGGTTCAAACCGACCAAATCTCCAGGCTCTTTCTTTGTTAAAAATCGTTATCACACGGCGTATAATTCCCCGTTACTTCGATGATATTGCCGTCCGGATCATCGAACTGAAAGAAATAATACGGGTTGACATGGCACACATACTTTATACCGGTGACATTCCCTGAGACGCCCAGATTTTTAATGCGCTCATATTCGGCGCGCAGATCCTCGTCCCAAAAATTCAGCACGAATTTATGAGTATTCGGTGCGAGTGCCATTGCCACCATATCGTCGAAATAATCAGAATAATCCCCTTTACGCTCCACCTTGTCAGGATTATCCGCGTCAAAGAATCCGTTCATCAGCGCAATGCAGTGACCCTCAAAATTAAAAATTGCGAATCGGTCGGTATTGCGTGCGGTAACAGGAATTTGCAGAACTTTTTCGTAGAAACGTATCGATTTTTCAAAATTACTGACAACAAGATAGATTGAATCTAAATGCAAACCCTCTTCTCCTTTTGATCAGAAATAGCTCACAAAGCCAACCGCTTTTCCCAGAATCTTGACAGAGTTAAGTTCCTCGTTTCTATATACCAGAGGCGGATATGAGCTGTTCTCAGGCATCAGTGTAATTGTGTTGTTGTCGTACTTGTAAACACGCTTCAGGGTAGCTTCATCACCTATAAGTACAGCCGCAATCTCACCGTTTTCACAGTCGGGCTGCATACGGATAAACACAATATCGCCGTCACAGATTCGGGCGTTTATCATACTGTCCCCCTTACACCTGAGAGCAAAATTTGCATTGCACCCTATTGGCGCGGCTACATAATCCTCAATGTTTTCCTCGGCCATAATCGGCAGTCCGCAGGCAATGCTGCCCAGGAGCGGGACCATTGTGTCGCCGCCGTCACTGAAACGCTCCCACCCCATCAGCTCAATGGGGTTGATCTTGAGAATTTCCGCGAGCGGTTCTATGATGGATATCGGCAGTTTTTCTATGTCGTGGCTCTCGTATCTGTAAAGCGTGGCGCGTGATACACCCAATTCCTCAGCCACATCGGTTACGTTAAGTCCCAGTTTCATACGACGATGCTTTATTCTGTCGTTTACATTCATTTTTAAATTACCGTCCTTTTGTTAATATTTAGATTAGTTACATTAATGAGATTAAAGCGATTATACTAAAATGAATTTTATGCACATCTATGTGTCGAGAATAATTATAACATAACTTTCGCGAAAATGCAACCCCTAAAAGACAAATTAAAAAGTATTTTTCTCACAATCGCGAAAGTACTATTGACAAACCAAATTTAGTATGATATATTATACACGTAAGTAGCATAAACGCGACTGAAGAAAAGTCTGCAATGCTGCTTGATGATAAATCGCGATTTATCTTCTGATTTGATTATCACGCGCATCTCATTTTATAGAATGAAAAGGGTTGTTATAATGAAGAAGATAACAAATAAAAATCATGTAACATTTATTCCAAGGGCAAAATACATTGTATTCAGCGCCATGAAGACCGCACTTGCCACCGCAGCCATTATGCTGGTAATGAAATGGATAGGCAACTTGCTGGAAATAGTGAGCAATCACATCAGCGTTGGCGCGGGAATGTTCGTTATATTTGCGGCGGCCTGTTTCTTTATTTATATGGACAGCAAAAATTCAATAGAGCAAGAGGATAAAAATAAAAAAATATACGTTAATAATCGCTAAGCCGCACAACAAATATGCCCGCAAGCCTTAACCTTAAGGTACGGCTCACGGGCATATAGCTTTTATTATGAATAAAGATCAGTGGACGTGACCAAATCGGTGGGCGTCACCAAATCACTTGGTGTAACCAAATCGCTTGGAGATACATACGGCACAGTGGTGGTGGTGACAAAGGTGGAGTTCACCTTATCGGAACATCTGAGAATCACAGTAGTCTTTGGCGGGAGTGTCAGCTTGCCGTCAACATAAACCATAGGCACGGCGTTTGCCCTGACCTCGGGAGTCTCATACTCAAGGTCGTCAATGTACGCCCTGCGTTCTTCATATTCCACATAATCATCTGCGACAGCAAATCCTCCGATTTCGCTGTATCGCTCGTAACCGGCAGACTTCAAATCCACAACTCTGGGACTTGCCGCAAGATTGTGGAGTACCATCACGGACGAGTTGTTATAGGCACAGGTATATGCCGACACATTGTAAGAATCTATATCGCACGAGGAAACAACTTGCGCGCGCTGGATCTCGGGGTTTTTATTCTTAATATTTATCAGCTTCTTGTAATGGTTGAGCAGCGAATCAGGCTGCTCAAGCTGCTCGTAGACACCATAATATGGACTTCCAACGTGCTTGGAACCCTTTGGCGGAACTATATCCATGCCGTTCTCGTCAACAGACCACATTATTGGAAGGCGCTTTTCACTGTCGTTAATCCAACCCTCGGTCATGCCTATCTCTTCGCCGTAGTAGATAAAACAATTGCCCGGAAGCATCATGTAGAGGCTTGCCGCTAACTTGCGATCCGAAGAGTCTTCAATGTAGGTGGCGCTGCGCACAGTGTCATGATTTGAAAGAAACGGCGCGTCAATTGCGTTTATATTCATATTTCGCATTGTGATATTCCAATTCTCAAGGCGTTTGGAAAGCATGCTGCCATTCTTATCCTGGGTCACGTTGTTAAGCAACCCGCCGTAAGGGCCGACGAACGAGCAGTCAAAATTGAACAGGCTGTCAATGCCGCTCTTATAATAGCGGCTGATGATGTAGGAATCCGACCAAACTTCGCCCACAAGATAAAAATCGGGATTTATTGATTTACAGTAGTCCACGACAAATTTCAAAAATTCAACACTCTTGTTGAGATTGCCTGTAAAGTACGATGTACAGGCATCCAGACGATAGCCGTCAATGCCCTTGTCTATCCAAAATTTCAATATATCCTTGAGTTCGCTGATAACTTCGGGGTTTTTGAGGTTGAGATCGGGCATATCAACTGAAAAACGGCCTTCGTAATAATAGCCCTCCTCGTTGCCTTCAACAGGTCTGTAGCCCTCGTCAATTTCACCTTCCTCATCGAGTTCCGGCTCCTGCGTAAAGTTGTAATAATCAATATATTTGCTTTCGACGCCGCTGTTGAGAGCTTCCACAGCCTGCTTAAACCACGGGTGCTCTATGGATGTATGGTTGACTACCATGTCGAGGATAACGCGTATCCCACGCTCATGAAATTCTTTGAGCATTTGGTCGAAATCCTGCATAGTGCCGTAGGTAGGGTCAATTTCCATGTAATTGGTGACGTCGTATTTATGCTCGGAGGGAGATGTGAATATTGGCATCAGCCACACTGCGTCAATGCCGAGCGACATGGAATCGTCCTCGCCCTCCCTGGCGTGAAGGTAATCCATTTTTGATATAAGTCCCTGTAAATCGCCTATGCCGTCGCCGTTAGAGTCACTGAACGAGCGAACATATATCTCGTAGAAATTGCTGTAGTTGTCGTCCGGTTTATCACTATCCGACGACTTACTGCCGCTGCACGAAGCAAGTGATGAAACAAGAATGCTCAACGAAATAAGGGTACATATAACTTTTTTTAACATATCGCCATACCTCTCACACTTCAAATATTCATGTTTATTTAACATAATTATATAATTGATACGCTAGAATGTCAATTAAAAGTTTCAAAATTGTATAAACATATATATCGAATTTTTCCTGACAGTAAAAATTGGAGTTTGAGACAATATGGATTCAAAATGTAAATTCAGCCTTCACGGCAGAAATGTGATAATAACAGGTGCGTCGGGCGGACTTGGAAGGGAAATAACGCTGCGGCTGTTAAATAAATACGGATGCAGGGTTCTGGGAGTAGGGCGCAATGAGGAAAAACTGCGGAGACTGAGCGATGAGCTTGGAGGGCTTTCAGACAGATTTGAATATCAGGTTTTTGATGTGTCCGATCCGGAGGGCTGGAGACAGTTGGCTGAATATGTAATCAAAGGTGGATTTGAAGCCGACGTATTGATAAATGACGCGGGTATTCTGCCGCCGTTTGCGCGTTTTGGCAAATACACCTGCGAAGAAATCGACAGCGCCATACGCGTAAATTTATACTCCGTCGTATATTCCCTGTATGAATTTGTGCCGATTTTCTCCAAAAAGCCAAACACGGCAATAATCAATATATCCAGTTTGGACGCGCTCTGTCCACTGGCGGGCACTTCATTATACTCGGCGTGTAAAGCGGGAGTACGTGTGCTTTCGGAGGCAATGCGCGAAGAGTATCGGGGAAAAATTTACATACCGGCGGTCTGTCCCGGTTTCATACGCACGGGTATCATGAAAAATCAGCGTCGCGCGGTAAGCCCTCTCGTAAATTTCGTGAGTATGCCCGCAGAGAAAGCGGCCAAGCTAATATTGCGGCGATTAAATTGGGGCTGGAGCAGGATTGTAATAGGGGCGGACGCACATTTTATGTCCACAGCATATAGGATTGCTCCGGTGATATCGCTGAGATTTTTTAACCGGATCTTCAAGGCGTCAAAAATGGAGTTGTTTCGTGATATTTATGAATAGCACACAAAAAACAGAGCTGTGAGGGATTCTGAAAAACGAACCCTTCGCAGCTCTGTCTTTTCATATCAACTTGTGACAACATCAGGTTAAATCTTAAATTAACCCAAGTATTACAGTCTCACCACGTCAAATCTCAACAGACTTTTAACCGCAATGTACCTCCCGTCCGACAAGGCATACTTACCGGAACAGCACGCACATTGGACAAGCGGAAGAACCACATCTCCGCCCGCCCTGTCCATAAACTTTATACCTATGGCCATTTCGTGCAGATTCTCACGGCAACAGCGCGGCAGACATTCCTTTCTCAAGGCTTGACGGTGAAGGACATAGCCGCTCTGCCTGAAATGCTCATTCATACCCGCCATAACAATTTAACCTGTCCTTTAATTCAAGATAAACGGCGTAAAGTTCTGTATTCTCAAAGCCGATGATCCCCTGAGTCAGTTCTTCCGAGAAAAGTCTGTATGATTTAAAAGGCAGCTTTATCACCAGTATATACCCGTTTCCAATAGCGTCATTCGTCAGGGTATCGCGCGTATAATACACATTCTTTACGTCCTTGCAGTCAAATATCACCGACCTGCCGCCGAATGTCAGTTTCACTTTACCACTGTCGCTGAATTGTGCTACACCATCTGAATTCTGAGATTTGTCTTTCTTGTTCACAAAAACAACACCGCAGATCAAAAACGCCGCAGGTATTCCTATCGTGATAAATAAATTATCGCCAAAATTGCGGGCTATGGCTGATGAAACTATCCATCCTGCCAAAAACAGAAGTATGCAGATAATTATACCGAAAATTTCGTAATCTCTATTTTTGCATTTGAATGTGATTTTTTTCAATTCAATTCACCCGCATTATTCCTCTTCCTGCAGCTCGGTCTTTGAGACGTTCAGTTCCTTGGGCGACTTGCGCACCACACTGAGCGGAATGTTGAACTCACCCATCGACTGCGTGGTAATCTTAACATTAGCTTGCCTGCGCCCGCCCTTAGTGCGCACATAGAACGCCGTGGCTCCGCCTGTAAGCGGGATCACCGAAGGGCCTACCACTTCTATAGCTCCGTCTACGCTCACCTCGAGGCAGTCGGTAAAATATGTGAGACGGTTGTCATTTGAATCCACCGCCGTTATCTCAATCCGTGCAACGTCGTATGTCTCGCCATGGATAAGTTTGCTGCCGCTCACGTTCACCTTGAATTTTGTCTTGACCACAGGAGCTTTCACAACTACGGCCGCGACTTTGCCGTTTATAATACCTTCAAATTTGAATACTGTCTTGGCTGTTCGGGCCACGGCATACGCTTCATAGAGCCTCACGACTTCCTCCTCGGAGATCTTGTTCGTGTTTTTGGAAGAGAACAGCGCCATGAGACCCTCAAGTTTACTCTGCTGTACAGGCGCGGCGCCATCGTCGCTCAACCCGCTTATCGCGCTGCGGACGTCCTGTTCGGTTTTTTGATCGAATCCCTCTTTCGCCGCCATTTTTCTGCCTATAAGGTCGTTTATGAGGATAGGCGGATGTGGCATATTGGGATACTTGTCGCGATCGGGGAAAAATTCGGATATAAGTTCATCATTCTTGTAGAGACGCACGCTGTCACAGTTGGTGAAGGCATACACGTTGCCTATTACTCCAAATCTATGCTCACCCGCCATCATCGACGAGGATATGCTCAACACGGGCTTGACTGACGATTGGCTCAAGTAAACCGAGGCCGCAAGCTTTGGTACTCTATTGACGTCGCATATACCATAGCTGCAAATCCCGTCATTTCCCCCGAAGCTCGGGTGTGCGTTATAGTCACAGAGACACCAGCCGAATGCGCCAATTATCTCATTGCCGCCATACGCCGCATCAATAATTCTCGCATGACTAAGCGCCTGTTCAAGCAATTCCTTTTCTCCGCCAAAGCTGCGTGCCGGATAGAGATGACCGGTGTGCTCGGTTATCATCACAGGCGACTTGCCCAAGGAAATTTCCGATGCGTTATAGGAGAATTTCTCAGTAAGGCTGTGTTTTTCAAAATCGTTGTATCCGTAGACCTCTTCGAGAATATCACTTCCCTTGAAGTTTCTTACTCCGTACATGGGGCGCGAATTGTCGAGGCTGCGCACGGTGTCGCATACCTTTTTGTTTATCTTTGGAATATCTTTCGTATCATCTGACCGTGTTCCCCACATCACTATGCTTGGGTTGTTCCTCAGCTCAAGTATCATCTCGCGCACATTCTGAATCAGCGTTTCCAGCCACTCGCCTCCCTCAGCGTGCCTGTAGCCGGGGATATCGGAAATAACCATAAGTCCTATTTCATTGCAGCGCTCAATGAAGTATTTGCTTTGTGGATAATGTGCCGTCCTGACTGCATTGCAGCCCAGAGACTTGATTAAATCCGCATCGTTTCTCTGAGCAGCCGCCGGCATTGCAAAGCCCTCGTGGGCGTAATTCTGCATACGGTTGACACCGATCAGCTTTATACGCTTGCCGTTGAGATAGAAGCCCTGTCCGTCCACCTTCACTTGACGGAAACCAACAGTGTAATCCAACTCGTCCCCGCTTTTTAGCGTCACCTTGAAGGTATAGAGCTTGGGAGTTTCGGGAGTCCACGGTGTGATATCCGCAGAAACCGTCCATGACACATGATAATTGGCCTGCTCCGCCTTGTACTGGCATGAGCCAAGACGCTTAGCGCCGTCATACAACGAAAACGTGAGTTTTCTGTCGCCGCCGTTACCGCCGATCTCGCCTGTAATGTCCAGTTTCCAGCCCTTGTCGGTAAGCATAGGATTGATAAAGGTGTCCTTAATGTACAATTCGGGCACTGCTTCGATCCACACATCGCGGTAAATTCCGCCGTAGCTGAGGAAATCAACAGGCGCACCATACGGTGGAGTGTCGGTGCGCTCGGATGAATCCACAATCACTGTAAGCTTGTTCTCACTGTCGTTAAGCAGCTCGGTTATATCGTAGCTGAACCCCGTGAAGCCGCCTTTGTGCGCAAATGCCGCCTTATCATTGACAAACACAGCCGCACAGCTCATCACTCCGTCAAAATGCAGAATGATGCGCTTGCCTTCCATCTCTTCAGGCACGACGAACAGCTTGCTGTACTGAACTATCTTGCTGTCGTCCTCGCCGCTGAAATAGTTAAACTTGCCGCTGCCGCTGTTATGGGGAATATCAACAGGGCGAACGGTAAAATCTAAATTCTCGTTTTTGGTTTTGCTTGGTGAGTAATCCGGGGTAAATCTCCACCCGTAATTCAAGCCTGTCCTGAACCTTAGCATTATTTCCCTCCTAATATAAAGCTGTTGCCTATATCAAACAATTCATATGCAGGCTCCAACAAATTTAATAACTCTATTTGACACAGTACTGTTCCATATATGCTTCCATTCTCACCTTCATATCGTCGTCAATGTAAACCTTGCCGTCAACAGGAGTATTGTAAAGAATGTCGATTATCTCCCGAACGGTCACAATCGGATATGTCACTATTCCAAATTCTTCGTAAACTTCCTGAATCGCCGTCTTTTCGCCCTTACCCTTTTCCATGCGGTCCACCGAAATAACCATGCCCGCAATCTCAATATCTGCGGCGGCCTTGAGCAGGGGGAGTGTCTCGCGAATAGCCGTGCCCGCCGTGATAACGTCTTCCACAATGAGCACTCTGTCGCCGTCCTGCAACTTGTAGCCAACCATCGAGCCGCCCTCTCCATGATCCTTGGCTTCCTTACGGTTGAAGCAGTAGTTTATGTCGCGGTCAAACAAATTGTTCATGGATATACCTGCGGCCACAACCAGCGGAATCCCCTTGTAAGCGGGACCAAAGAGCGCGTCAATTCTGCCTTGCACATTGTCCTGAATGTTGCGCGCATAATACTCGCCCAGTTTGACGGCCTGAGCTCCGGTTTTATAATTGCCGGTATTAACAAAATAAGGGGTCTTGCGGCCACTCTTGGTAGTGAAGTCACCGAACAGGAGCACTCCCGAGCGCACCATAAATTTAACAAAATCCTCTTTATATGACATAATTCGAGATACCTCCAAAGCATTTTTACTGTGTTAGAATATTATAACATTAATATCAGGTCAATGCAAGTAAATTTTATTAAGGGATCACGGCAACAGCATTTACTTTTTTACGATTGAAAAAGCCTGTAAGAGTTTGGTCAAAAAGGATACTTATTCTTTGTTTGCCTAATCCTGCCTTTAGTTTTGCTCCGATTTTCCCGCTTGCCTGCGGCTTCGCTATTTATTTCTTTGTATCGCCGCCTTCGCAATAAACAAAAACGCTATTGATAAATTGGACGGATTGTGATAAAATATAAGGGAAACCTTGCCTGTACCACTCTCCTTAACGCAACAAAAGGATTTGATTCATAAATGAAAGACGGATTTATAAAAGTCGCCGCAGGCGTTCCCGAGATCGCCTTGGGGGACTGCGCCGAAAACGCAAAAAGAATTATCGCCATGCTGAAAGATATGCACTCACAGGGCATAAAGCTCGCAACATTCACTGAGTTGGGAATAACGGGTTATACATTGGAAGATCTGTTTCTCCAGCAGGCTCTTCTCGACGCCTCGGCCAAAGCGTTGAATGAGGTCATTGCCGCCACTGTCGATATAGACACACTGGTACTTGTGGGCGTTCCCGTGCCTGTAGGCTGTTCTTTGTACAACTGCGCGGCAGTTATCAACCGAGGCAAACTTCTCGGACTTGTGCCAAAGACGCAAATGCCCACCTATTCGGAATTTTACGAGGGTCGCAGGTTCACATCTTCCCCAGAAGAGGGACAATATGTGAATTATCTGGGGCAATCGGTATGGCTTGGGCAGGGGCTTTTCCGCTGCACCGAAATTCCCGAGCTTGTGATCGGGATAGAACTTTGTGAGGACGCATGGGTTCCCTGCCCGCCATGCATCGGCTTGGCTCAGGCGGGAGCTAACATAATATTCAATCTTTCGTGTAGCAATGAGGTTATAGGAAAATCGGAATACCGCCGCTCGCTTGTTAAGAATCTCTCGGGAAGTCTGGTGAGCGCATATGTCTATTGCAGCGCGGGCGGCGGAGAATCCACCACAGATTTGGTATTCTCGGGACACTGTATGATTTGCGAAAATTCAGCCATGCTGGCAGAGCAGCGTTGGAGCACAGGCACATTCATAGCAGCGGAGGTGGACATACAAAGACTTAACACCGATCGCCGCCGAATGTCTACATTTGTCGCAGACAACTCAGGCAAATACAGGATTATATCAGAATTCAGTCTTGATGTGACCGAGACGCAGCTCACACGCACCTTTTCACGCACACCGTTTGTGCCTTCGTCAAAGGACAACCTTGACGAAAGGTGCAGAGAGATAATCCACATACAAAGTGCGGGACTTCAGCGCCGTCTTGAGGCGGCTCACGCTCAGTGCGCCGTCATCGGGCTTTCGGGCGGACTGGATTCGACGCTCGCATACCTGGTGACGGTTGACGCATTCAAAAAGCTCCATTATCCGCTGGAGAACATAATAGCCATTACAATGCCCTGCTTTGGAACTACCTCCCGCACCAAATCCAACGCGCAAAAAATGGCGGAGGTCATAGGCACCTCGTTCCGTGAGATCGACATACACGCGGCTGTTCAGCAGCACTTCAATGATATAGGGCATGACGGTGTAACTACCGACATCACATATGAAAATTCACAGGCTCGAATGAGAACGCTCATTCTTATGAATACCGCCAACAAATGCGGAGGCTTGGTCATAGGCACGGGAGATCTGTCGGAACTGGCCCTTGGCTGGGCAACGTACAACGGCGACCATATGTCAATGTACGCCGTCAACGTAGGAGTTCCAAAAACGCTCGTGCGTTATCTGGTTGACTATTTTGCCTCCGTGTCAAATGAGCCGCTCAAATCGGTGCTTTACGACGTGCTTGACACACCCGTAAGCCCCGAGCTTCTGCCCCCCGAGGAAAACGGGGATATCGCACAGCGCACCGAAGATATTGTGGGGCCGTATGAACTGCACGATTTCTTTATGTATTATATAATGCGGTGTGGATTTGCTCCACATAAAATCTATCGAATCGCACTGATCACCTTCGAGGGCAAATATTCGCCCGAGACAATAAAGAAATGGCTCAATAATTTTATTCGTCGCTTTTTCACCCAACAATTCAAGCGCAGCTGTCTGCCCGACGGCCCAAAAGTGGGAAGCGTTGCGATATCCCCACGGGGCGATTGGCGTATGCCGTCAGATGCGCTTTATGCCGCGTGGCTAAGCGACTTGGAACGATAATTGCGTCTATTCTTAATTTAACTGATAAAAGACATTTGCACAAAGCCGGAGCTCAGCTTTGTGCAAATGTCTTGCTTGTTTTGTGGTATCCATAAAGAAAAAATAAATTAACAACTGTCACAAAACAAGCTGTTTCACTTTAGAGAAATCACCGTTCATTATCTTGTATGTGGACGGAATATCGGCTCCGCTCAAATCTGTGATTTTTGGCGATATATCGGAGTGAATATACAGAGAATCCATGCCTATAAGATTGGCGCCTCTGATATCGGTGTTGGCGTCGTTGCCAATCATTATGCATTCCGATATGTTGAGATCGTAGCGCTCCACCACTGTGCGGAAGAATCTCTCCTCAGGCTTGCACAATCCCTCGTCCGATGAAAAGACTATCCCGTCAAATTTATCGTAAATTCCCAGCGCAATCATTTCGTGCTTGGTGAACATTTCCTGCGCATTGGAGAGAAGATATGCTTTTCTGTCCGCCGCGTGGATCGAATCAAGCAGATCAATAACGCCGTCGTATAGGCAGAGAAATTTTGTGGAAATGCTTCGGAATGCAAGTCCGATTTCGCGCACTGTTTCCATCGACACCTCTATTCCCTTTTCGGAGAAGAGATCCATGAATACATACTCAAGCTGATTTTCGGGATACTCCGCGCCGCTTTTTGCCCTGAGAGCATCTGTGTGGGCCGAACAAAGGCGCAGATACGATTTTTTGAATTCGGCTGGGGTGTATATCGCGCCGTGATACGCATACAATTCCGATACCTTTTTCCACAGATAAGGCTTGCTCTCATTGGTATTTATGTCGACCAACGTGCCGTAAAGGTCGAATATATAATTTTTATATTGCTTCAATAAATTCAACTGCCCTTCCGTAATGATGTAAAACAAGCTGTGGCAATTTAGTAATATAAAAACGGAGCAGGCATAATTTGATTAAAAAATTAATGCCCGCTCCGTTCGCACAGTCGGTAATAAATATCAACCCCGTGAGACAGATAAAAAATTATCTGCTCGCAGCGGCAACAATTGCCGCGAATTTACTCGCAACCAGAGAAGCGCCGCCGATCAAACCTCCGTCGACATCGGGCTGATCGAGAAGCTCTACAGCGTTGCCGTCATTCATGGAACCGCCGTACTGAACTACAAGTTTGTCAGCCGCCTCCGAGTTGTAAAGCTCACCGATAAGTGTGCGGATAATCTTGCACACCTCGTTTGCCTGTTCGGCCGTAGCGGTCTTGCCTGTGCCGATAGCCCACACGGGTTCATACGCAATAATGATTCTCTCGAGTTCCTCTGCGGACACGCCCTCCAGCGCCTTTGCAGTCTGTTCACGAACCAGTGACTCGGTGACACCCGCCTCGCGCTGCTCAAGAGTTTCGCCCACACAGACGATAGCCGTCATGCCCGCGTCGAGAGCCGCTCTTGTTCTGGAATTCACTGTGGCGTCGGTCTCACCAAAGTACTGTCTGCGCTCGCTGTGACCTATAATGACATACTGCACACCCATCGAAGTAAGCATCTCTGCGCTGACTTCGGCCGTGAACGCACCGCTCTTTGCCCAGTGGCAATTCTCTGCGCCCACTTTAATGTTTGTGCCTTTGGTAGCCTCTAGGGCATTTTGAAGGTCGACATAAGGCACGCAGACGAGAACATCGCAATCCGCGTCCTTGACGAGAGGAGCAATTTCATTTATAAGCGCGGTTGTCTCGGCAGGAGTCTTGTTCATCTTCCAATTTCCCGCGATAACAGCCTTACGAAGTGTCTTGTTCATTGTAATTACCGTCCTTTTACATTAGATAGCAAGGTATCATAATCAGGGGCTGACCCGGATGAACAGCCAAAAGCCTGTACGGAATCAGCCCCGCTCGAAACTAATCATTATTCAAATAGACATCGATAACGCAGCGACGTCGGGTATGAAACAGTCCATCGGTCGCACTATCTGCACCAACCCCGCGCGCCGAATTCCGAACTCATCAATCCTTGTCGTTGAGACACGCTATACCGGGAAGCTCTTTGCCCTCAAGGAATTCGAGGGAAGCGCCGCCGCCTGTGGATATGTGAGACATCTTATCGCCAAAGCCCAGCTGGTTTACAGCAGCAGCGGAATCGCCGCCGCCGATGATTGTGGTGGCGTCTGTCTCGGCCAAAGCCTTTGCAACGGCAATCGTGCCCTTTGCGAGAATGGGGTTTTCAAAAACGCCCATAGGACCGTTCCAGACAACAGTCTTTGCCGACTTGACAGCGTCGGCATAAAGCTCAGCGGTTTTAGTGCCAATGTCAAGACCCATCATGTCTGAGGGAATTGTATCGGAAACGGTTACTTCGATTTCAGCGTCTATGGGATTCGGGAATTCCTTGGTGATTGTGGTGTCGACAGGGAGAAGAATTGTCTTGCCGAGGGACTCAGCCTTTGCAAGCATTTCCTTGCAGTAGTCGATCTTAGAATCGTCAACCAGAGACGTGCCGACTTCTTTGCCCTGAGCTTTGAGGAAGGTGTAAGCCATGCCGCCGCCGATGATAAGGGTGTCGCACTTCTCAAGCAGGTTGGAAATAACATTGAGCTTGTCGGCAACCTTTGCGCCGCCGAGAATGGCTACGAAAGGACGAACAGGATTTTCCACGGCATTGCCGAGGAACTTAATTTCCTTCTGAATGAGATAACCTACAACTGCCGTGTCAACAATTTCTGCCACGCCAACATTGGAGCAGTGCGCCCTGTGAGCGGTGCCGAAAGCGTCGTTTACAAACACATCGCAAAGAGAAGCGAGCTCCTTGGAGAATGCTTCGCCCTTCTTGGTTTCCTCAGCTCTGTAGCGGGTGTTTTCGAGCAATACGATATCGCCGTCCTGCATAGCCTCAACAGCCGCCTTTGCGTTGGGACCCACGACCTCGTTATCGGCCGCGAATTTTACTTCCTGACCGAGCAGTTCGGTGAGCTTTGCGGCAACGGGAGCCAGAGAAAGCTCGGGTTTGGGTTCTCCCTTGGGCTTGCCCAGGTGGGAGCAGAGAATAACCTTTCCGCCGTCGGAAACCAGCTTTTTGATTGTGGGGAGAGCAGCAGTCAGACGGTTGGTATCTGTGATAACGCCATTTTTGAGCGGTACGTTAAAATCACAGCGCACAAGAACTTTCTTGCCCTTTACGTCGATATCATCGACGCTCTTTTTGTTCAGAAGAGAACTCATTGGTAAAATACATCCTTTCATGTCAATACCGCCCGAATTTCACCTGTCGAACCTCGATAGCGATATCATAAACTGAATATTGGAATTATGCCGACTTACGGAAAACGCCGTCCTGCCGCATACCTCTATTATCTTACATCATTTTTCCAAATAATTCAAGTGGCAACAATGTTTTTGTGGGAATTTTTATTTTAATTTTACAAATATATCCAATATTACCGCAATTAGGGATCCAACTTAATCCGCACAATATCACCGATACTTACATACTATTTAATTGAGCGGCAATATCACTCACACATATTTAAACGGAGGAATGACTTATGCCAAAAATATATTTAAGCCCTTCTACTCAGGAGTACAACCAATTTGTAATAGGCGGGGGCAGCGAGGAGAAGAACATGAACCGCCTTGCTGACGCCTTTGTCCCCTACCTTGATGAATCGGGAATACAATACGACCGAAACACACCCGAAATGACCGCCCGAACATCTATAGAACAGGCAAACCGCACAGGCGGCTATGACCTATACTTAGCCCTTCACTCCAACGCGGCCCCCGAGGAATTCTCGGGAATGATTCAGGGACCCGACATCTACTATAATCCCAACGACCCTGAAAGTCTGCGCGCCGCCGAGCTGATAGCCGAAGAATTCAGGCGCATTTATCCGCAGCCTCAACTCGTAGACGTCCGCCCCACCACAAGTCTTGGCGAGGTAACACGCCCGAATTACCCGTCCGTATTGGTGGAGACAGCGTATCATGACAATCCCGAGGACGCGGCGTGGATACTTAACAATTTTGACGCTATAGCCCGTGCTCTCGCCAACGCAGTGCAGATATTCGTAAACAGCTAATTATACATCAATTTTAAATCCAAAAATAAAAACCGGTATTTTGACAGAAACCGCCGGCGTCAAAAAGTCAGATCACAATGATCATATTTTTTGATGCCGGCTTAATTCCGTTAATAAAAAGATGGTTCAAGCAATCTCAATACTCTCCAAGATTTTCTCGGCGCACTTCATTCCATCGACCGCAGCCGACATTATTCCTCCCGCGAATCCCGCGCCCTCACCGCACGGATACAGACCGCGTGCGGACGGCGAATGCAAGTCGTCGCCGCGAAGTATTCTCACTGGTGAGCTGCTGCGCGTTTCGGGAGCGGTAATGATTGCTTCAGGGTGAGCAAATCCGTGCAGCTTTGCGTCCATCATCTTGATTCCCTCACGCATTGATTCGATCACAAATTCCGGCAGGCAGCAGCTTATCTCTCCAAACTGAACTGAGGGACGATATGTGGGTAAAGTGCCTCCGCAGCCTACAGAAGGTACATTGCGCAGAAAATCACCTACAAGCTGGGCAGGAGCTTTGCTGCTGTGCGTATAATCAAAGGCTGCCCGTTCTATTCTTCGTTGAAATTCCACCCCTGCCAGCGGATGCCCTCCGCCAAAATCCGACGGGTTCACTCCCACAAGCAGCGCGCTGTTGGCGTTTGTGCCATCGCGTGCAAAAAGGCTCATGCCGTTTGTGACAACAGAATTCGGTTCGCTCGCCGCCGCTACCACATATCCACCGGGACACATACAAAATGTGTATACACCTCGGTCGTTTGGCAGGTGAACCGCGAGTTTATAATCCGCCGCACCCAACTCGGGACGATTGTAGAATTCACCGTACTGAGCGCGGTTGATAACTTCCTGTGGGTGCTCAATTCTCGCTCCCACGGCAAACGGCTTCTGAATCATTGCAATGCCCTTATTGCAGAGCATTTCAAACGTATCACGAGCCGAATGTCCGATGGCCAGAATCACATGATCTGTGATTAACTCCTCATATTTACCTTCGCGTTTTGCAATTACTGACTTTACAACGCCGTCTGAAATATTTATATCGACTAATTTTGTGAGAAACCTGTATTCGCCGCCCAGTGAGGTAATCTCAGTGCGCATATTCAGCAAAACATTCATGAGGATATCTGTGCCTATATGCGGCTTTGAGCTGTAAAGGATTTCCTCCGACGCGCCCGCACGGACAAATTCTTGCAGCACGAAGCGTATCCGCTTGTCCTTGGTTCCCGTGGTGAGCTTGCCGTCAGAGAAGGTACCGGCGCCGCCCTCTCCAAACTGTATATTACTGGAAACGTCAAGCTCACCGCCGTCAAAATAATTTTTGACCGCCGCCCTACGCGTGTGCAAGTCCCCGCCGCGCTCCAGAATTATTGGATTCTGTCCGCCGCGCGCAAGAATCAGCGCCGCAAAAAGACCTGCCGGACCGCTGCCCACAACTACGGGACGCCGAAGCGGCGGCGGTGTGACCTTAACCGAATACACATACGGATCCGCTGCGGATATATTTCTGTTTTTATTGCGCGAGAGAATATTTTTTTCGACATTTGCGTTTTTTAATCTGCATTCCACCGAGCAGACAAAGTGAATATTGTCCTTTTTGCGCGCGTCAACTGATTTCTTCGTGATCCTCAGCGATACAATTTCAGCGGGGGCAACCTTTATAAGCCTTGCCGCCGCGTTTGTGAGATATTCAGTGTTCATATCATCAAGTGGGACTTTGATATCGTTTATTTGTATCATAATGTCTATAATATTCCTTTGTTACTTACTCTTTGTCATATCTTTTTTAATCAAGAAGGCTGCGCTTCTGCCCGCCAAAATTCCTGTACTCCACGCCCACTGCAAATTAAATCCGCCGCATTTGCCATCGGCATTGAGCATCTCCCCGGCGGCAAACAGCCCTGTATGAAGCCGTGACTGCATAGTCATTCCGTCAAACTCCGACAGTCGAATCCCGCCGCTCGTCACCTGTGCGCTGTTCCATGAAGCGACGCCGCTGACGGGAAATCTCCAGCACTTTATCACAGAAGCAATGCGCCTGATGTCGCCGTCACTAAGTTCCGATACTGAACGGGACAGCGGCGTCATGCCCGAATGCTTGAGTATACACATTCCCACGCGCTTATTAAAAACACCCGTGAGATAATTTTCCAACGTGAGATGTGGCAGTATGGTTCTGCGCTTGGCGAGCAGAGCGATTATGTCCTCCATATTTCGCTCAGGGAGCATATCCAATTCAACACAAAGATTGTCGGAGCGCACATTCTCGGCAGCAGATGAAAGCTGAAATATCACTATTCCAGATAACGCCTTGTCTCCAAACTGCACCTCGCCGGTATCAGAATAGATCACGCCGCGTTCATCGCAAATTGATGCATTGGCATATGCCCTGATCCCTTTGAGAGAACTGAGGTGCGGTGAATCTACCGGTATGGGCGCGAGCGAAGGGGTGAGGCGTGTGGCGGTATGTCCGAGCGACTGCATGAGGCCGTATCCCCAATTCACGCCACCGAGATTGGGAGCGGCCATTCCGCCGCAAGCCACCACAAGGCATTTGGCCCGAACGATTCCAAGCGGTGAATTCATTATGTAATATGGGCCTTCATGGCGTATCTTTTCAATGCGGCAGCCGCACACTTCGGCTATATTCAGCCGCGCCAGTTCGAGTCTCAGCAGATCAAGCACGGCAGACGCCTGTCCGCACGATGGATAAATCCGACCTTCATCTTCCTCACGCCATACCAGGCCCAATGATTCAAAAAAAGCCAGCGTATCAGAAACATTCACACCACTGAACACTTGACTGACCGCATGGGCGTCGTCCGAATTATAGCAGGACGGCGTTGCTAATCGGTTTGTAAGATTGCAGCGTCCATTACCAGTTGCCAGCAGCTTTCTGCCGCATCTGGGCTGGGCGTCAAATACGGCGATTTTGGCGCTCTGCGAAAACTCACGTCCCGCCGATACCGCTGCCGCCAAGCCCGAAGCGCCTCCGCCCACTATCGCCAAATCCAAATCATATGTAATATCTATCTCAATTACCTCCCGACAAAATTAAAATCCTCGTCAAGCAATATCAGACGCGCGGATTTTCCCACGGCAATCGAGCCGAAATATCCATCAATTCCCAGTGCGCGCGCAGGGTTTAGCGTAACTGCACGAAGCGCGTCAAGGGGTGGTATGCCGAATTCGATGGCATTGCGGAAACTCTGCCACAAATCAGTGACCGAACCTGCAAGCGTGCCGTCCGGCAACCGCGCTTCATTGCCGGAAACGCGCACATTCTGATTTCCCAAACGAAAATCTCCATCGCCCAGACCCGTTGCGGCCATAGCGTCAGATACCAGGCAGAGCCTGTCCGCACCTATAAGTCTGTAGGTAAGGCGTATTATCGCGGGATGAATGTGCAGTCCGTCACAAATCAATTCGCAGAAAGCGTTACTTTCGAGCAGCGCCGCCGCGCCGTTCGGTTCGCGGTGGCTTATAGCTCCCATGCCGTTGTAAAGATGGGTCGCATTGGATATACCCGCGTCAATTGCGCGGAGCATGGTTTCATAATCTGCCGCAGTGTGCGCGGCGGAGACGCGGCAAATTTGAGAGGCCCCTCTTATGAATTCCACAGCACCCTCGGCCTCGGGCGCAACGCACGCCACGCGAATATTTTCGCCACTCAACCGATAAAGTTCATTCAACTTGCCTATATCGGGCGGCTGAATGTATTCAACCGGCTGTGCGCCGCATTTGGCAGCTGACAGAAACGGACCCTCGAGATAAATTCCGGCGGGAACCGCGCCGATTTGGGGATTTACCACCGCCTTCTGATATCTCGTTACAAGGCGGCAAAGCCCGTCGTACGACATCGTCATGGCGGCGGGCGCAAAGACGGCGATTCCCCGTGAGTACAGATACTCGCTCATCGCGGCAATGCAGGCCGCCGTATCCGGATGCGAACTGAAATCCATCCCGACGCAGCCGTGAATGTGCATATCCACCAGAGCCGGGGCCAGGATTTTCCCCGAAATGTCAATTTCTTTCGCTCCATCGGAGATCGAGCCGCGCGGCACAATTTCCATTATCCTGCCATTTGACACACGCACATCGGCTTCGGCGAGCGTGAAATCGGAAAGCACGGTCAATCCGTTTTTATAAAGCAATCCTTTTAGCCCCCTTCGATTATTGGTAAACAGTTTCATGCATATTTTTCCCATACCCGACAATACTAACATATAACAATACAAAAGCAAGGGGCGCTTAAATTTATGAATTACCGAACCGATTTGACAATAGAGCTGACCGAAGCGGCAGGCGAAGTTGAGGGTGTAAATTCCGAAAGTTATTCCGCAGACGGCGTGAATATAACCAAGACCGTTATCAGCGACAACAGTGCCGCTCAAAAGATAGGCAAGCCGCAAGGTGAATATTATACTCTGGAAATGCTGCCCTTCTCGGACAGCGCCTTCGAGCCTGAGAACTGCTTTGAGGCGGCCTCTGACATTCTGGGTGAAATGCTGCCCAAGCACGGCTGCGTGCTCGCCGTCGGTCTGGGCAACGTCGGCATAACTCCCGACGCGTTGGGTCCAAAGGCAGCGAACCGAATACTCGCCACCCGACACATCTCGAGCGAACTGGCAGAAAAATGCGGCCTTGCTCCCCTGCGCAAAACCGCTGTAATCGCACCGGGCGTTCTTGGTCAGACGGGCATTGAAGCAGCCGAGTACATCAAGTGCATATGCGCGGAACTGAGACCGTCGGCCGTGATTGTTATAGACGCAATGGCGGCGCGCAGTCTCTCGCGTCTCGGCCGCACTCTGCAAATCAGCGACAGCGGAATCTCACCCGGAGCAGGAGTGGGAAACAACCGCCCGCAGATAGACAGCCAATTTTTGGGCACCCGCGTGATATCACTGGGGGTGCCTACTGTAGTCGATATGCAGACGTTGGCGCATGATATATGCCAAGATAAAAGCAAGTCGTCAAATATCGGCAATAATCTTATAGTCACCCCGCGCGAAATAGATCTGCTTACCGACCGGGCCGCCAACTTCATAGCAATGGCGATAAACGGGGCTTTACAACCTCATCTTCACCCATCGGAAATAGCAAAGCTGTTTTGATTTATGAATAGGAAATTTCCGGGTCACAGCAGATATCATCTTACTACGGTAGATAATAAATTGACCAATAAATTAAATATGCAATTATATAACCAAAAATAAAATCAACTTGATAATACGAATTATGTATTGCCGCCCTGCCCGAGCTGCGGCGTTTGGGCAGGGCGGTTTTTCTAAAAATCAGTTTGCCTTGCGTATATTGCCTGAATCGGTGCCGAGACCGAAGCTTATCGAAATCGCGTGGTCTACCTTGTCCATTGTGCTGTCTTCCAGACGTCCCATGCATTCTTTGAGACGGCGCTTGTCTAACGTGCGTATCTGCTCGAGCAGCACTACAGAATCCTTGTGAAGCCCGCACTCAACCGACTGTACATAGATGTGTGTCGGCAGGTGAGATTTGTCGGTTTGGCTGGTGATTGCCGCCGCAATCACAGTTGGGCTGAATTTGTTGCCGACATCATTCTGTACTATAAGTACGGGTCTTACGCCGCCCTGTTCTGAACCGACCACGGGGCTGAGGTCAGCATAATATATATCGCCTCTCTTAACATTCATAAATAAATCGTCCGTCCTTTCCATTTTTGCGCGGTTAAAAAGCCGCAAACATCTTCTTACAGAAAACATCCGTTTGTATTTTGAAATAATTGCCGGTTTCAAATTGCAATTGAAATCGGTGCCGCATTGATATTTTTGCCATAATCACCGCATATAATCATATTTTCAAATAAATCTTCGTCAAAAAATTAGACGCCATGATAATATCTTGTAAAAAACCGAGGGCATACATCGAAAATTTGCGCCTCTAATAATATATTATGCCGATGCGGGCGAATATGAGCAAATGATGTCGAGACTATATAAATTTTTCAATATTTTTTAATTAATATGTATTTATGTCACTTTTTCGGCGATCGTGGCAAAACAATTACAACGACGCAAAGGAAACTGATGGACTATGTTGAATTTAGTAAAAAATCCACAACAAACGCCGTTTGTATGAATCAATTATTCCAATAATTTCTGTCAAGACTGCGAAACTGTACCGCCTCCGAGATATGGGCTGATTCTATTTTTTCGCTGCTGTCTAAATCCGCTATTGTGCGCGCCACTTTCATGATTCGGTCATATGCCCGCCCCGACAGATTCAGTCTGTCGAAAGCCATTTGGAGCAGCCTCGACGCCTCGTCAGTCATTGGGCAGGTTTCATGCAGCATAGCGGGCGTAATCCTCGCATTGCAAGAGATATCCTTTCCCTCAAAGCGCCGCTGCTGAAGCTTTCGTGCGGCGTTCACGCGCTTGCGAATTTCAGCGGAGCTTTCCGACGGAGACGGACGCGAAAGATCATTGTAATCAACGGGCGGAACTTCGGCATGAATGTCCATTCGATCGAGCAGCGGTCCCGATATCTTTCCCAAATATTTTGCAACAGCCCCCTTTTTGCAAGTGCATCGTTTGGTTGGATGTCCAAAATACCCGCAGCGGCAGGGATTCATGGCGGCTATCATCTGAAAATCGCACGGATACGTGACGCGGCCCGTGGAGCGCGATATTGTAACCACATGGTCTTCCAGCGGCTGACGCAGCATTTCGAGCGCCATATTATTGAATTCTGGAAGCTCGTCGAGGAACAACACGCCATTATGCGCAAGCGAAACCTCGCCCGGACCCGGAATATGCCCGCCTCCCGCAAGCGCGGCGGGCGAAGCGTTGTGATGAGGCGCGCGGAACGGACGACGGCGTATGAGCTGTACATTCGGCGGAAGTATGCCCGCTATAGAGTGAATTTTCGTTACTTGGATTGATTCCTCAAAGGTCATATCCGGCAGAATCGAAGGAAATCGCTTGGCAAGCATACTTTTGCCTGAACCCGGCGGACCTATCAGCAACACATTGTGTCCTCCCGCGGCGGCAACTTCAAGCGCACGCTTGGCCGCGCTTTGTCCACGCACGTCGGCAAAATCGGGGCAATCCAAATCAATAAGATTGTCGGGGAAATCTTCTGTGCCTATAGGCTTTAACGGACTTTTGCCGGTAATATGCTCTATTATCTCGCCCACATTATTCACGGCATATATCTCAATTCCATTCACCACCGACGCCTCGGCGGCATTCGCCCTGGGTATGAACAACGATTTGTAGCCGAGATCACGCGCCTTTATCGCCATTGCGAGCACACCGCGCACCGCTCGAACCTCGCCTGTAAGCGACAGCTCGCCTATATAGGCGCTGCCTTCGGGAATGGAGTCTATCTGTAGACTGGCGCGGAGCAGCACCATGAATATTGGAAGATCATACATGGGACCCTCTTTGCGGATATCGGCGGGAGCGAGATTTATCGTAATTTTTGCAAGCGGGAATTCAAAGTCGCAGTTTCTCATCGCGGCCCTCACACGATCGCGCGATTCCTTTACGGAAGTATCAGGCAAACCCACAACGTCGAATCCAGGCATACTTTCGTCGATATCCGCCTCCACTTTGACGCCGTATGCGTCTATGCCAAAATATCCCACACTGTTTACAACAGCAAACATAATTTTTTACACCTCGCTTTTCATCTTCCGATTACTATAAATAAACGTGTCTAAGACAGTGCGCCTTGCCCTATAAATTCCCTTATCATAGAATCAGCGGGTATGAGCCGCTCGTCGAGATTCTCAAAGAGAGCCAAATTTTTGATGTAGTCTTGGGCTTCCGCGTAATAGGGACTGTCCTCCCCTATTTGTCCGAGAATTTCTATCGCCTTATCCGCTATGGCATTTACCTCGTATATGTGGATTGAATTTATCGTTACGGTAGCGGTTCGCTTGTATGGCGATATGTACAGCTCCTCGCCGCGCTGCACTTGAGGCCACATTTCAAAAGTGCGGTTGGGTGCGCTGCTGCGAAATTTGTAATCGCGCACCAGCCTGCGCAGAAACCTTATCTGTCGGGCAGATATAACTTCTTCATCTCCCTCCTTGATTCCCTGCTTGACGCTGATGTATATTTTAACCATTTTGTCGTCGGGCAAACAGTCGGTGATTATGGAATTGAGAGCGTGTATCCCCTCCACTATCACAACGTCATTTTCTCCTATTTCAAGCGGATAGCGCTCTGGCGCGGGGCTTTTGGTGGAAAAGTCAAAACGCGGCATCATGCACCGTCCGTGTGCCAGCAGTGCGGCCATACATTCATGCATAAGTTCTATATCAAGCGCATACACAGACTCGTAATCGTACACGCCGTTTGGGAGAAGCGGCGCTTTGCGCTCTCCCTTGAAGAAATCGTCCAGCGACAAACGCACGGCGTTGGCACCCGATGCCTTGACGCGCTCTACAATCATATTCGCCGTGGTGGTCTTGCCGGAGCTTGAGGGTCCCGCTATCATCACCAGCTTGCGACCCGGGCCAGCGGTCATAACGAAATCCGCTATCTCGTTGACACGCTTACGATATTGATGTTCCATCTGATATATAAGTTCCTGAGGTGAATTTTTAACGGCATCGTTTATATGCCGCAGTCGCTCGGTGTAGTGTATATAATAATCAACAAAATTTATCATAAAATTCTGTTATTCCCTTCTTCCTCTCGATCATCTCGTCAAATCGCGAGATATATTCATAGGGATACTTGTAGTTAAATATGCGCTCAATATTGTTGACGCCAGGCTGCTTAAGTTTGGTTACCGCACCGCCGCCCACAGCCAATATGGTGTGGGTTTCGTCCATGATGAATACATTGTAAACGCCCTCGCTGCCCGGCTTGGACCAGCCGACATTCTCCAGGTTGCCCACCATTCCCGACTGCCTGTAGAGATAATACGGCTCGTAACCCGTTTCGGTCAGCCGACGCTCACCGTAATCAAGCATTTGAGATGCCAACGCGCCTTCCGCATTATACTCAGCAATGTGTCCCGTGACCAGTCCCGCAGCGCGTTTCATGGCAAGAGTGTGAACCGTGATTGACTGTGGTTCCATAGCAATCACTCCGTCGACCGTACGGCGGTAAGATTCAAGGGTATCGCCCTGCAAACCCGCTATTAAATCCATATTTATATTATCAAAGCCCGCAGACTTCGCCCAATCCATTGCTCTGTAAACCTGCTCAACGGTGTGACGGCGGCCTATTGACCTGAGTATACTGTCGTTAAGCGTCTGAGGATTGATACTCACCCGCCCTACTCCGCTATGGCGGATAGCGGCAAGTTTTTCGGGTGTAATTGTATCGGGCCGCCCCGCCTCCACGGTGAATTCATGTACGCCCGACATATCGAAGTGATTTGTAACGGCAGTAAGAACCCGCTCCAATTGTTCCGCTGACAAAGTGGTGGGGGTACCTCCGCCCATATAGACCGATTCCAACCGCAGGTTCAGCGATTTGGCTATATCCGCAGTCAGTTCAATCTCTCTTACCAGCAGTTCCACATACTGCGGGATCAGCTTTGCCGCGTGCTCCACCGACTGCGAGACGAAAGAGCAATAGCTGCACCTGGACGGACAAAACGGAATTGATATATACAGGCTGAAAGAATTGTCGCGGGACAGCGCGAGAATTTTATCCTCGTTGCCAAGTGTGCGCCGACTGAGATTGAGTTTCTTCTCCGACACCAGATAATCGTCCGTGAATCGATGCTCCGCCTCTTCCCTGCCGTATTCGGCGGTGAGCATACGCAACAGTTTCATTGGCCGTATACCCGTGAGCAATCCCCACGGCGGTTCAAATCCGGTCAATTCGGTAAACTGACGGCAAAGCATTTGCGCTATCGTAAGTTCACAAAAATTCTTGTCGTGGGATTTGGACTCGTCAACGCTGGTTTCATCAAAAAATTCGCGCTCGCCCAAATTTAATTTGGACGAAAGCTGTTGACCACGCCAACGCACCTCAATTCTCAAAGCGTTAGGATCGTCCGCCTCACGTTCGTTCATCTTCTGGTCGGGAAAGAACACCCGAGCCAGCTTTTCATATTCGTATCTCGAATTTATACCCTCGGTCAAAATATACATCTTTTCAAGTCAGACCCTTTAAGTTTAATATTCTCCAATCATCTTCACATATGGATTGCTTGCGCGCTCCCGCGACAGCGTGGTGAAATCGTAATGTCCGGTATATACCAAACAGTCACCCTGAAGCGCCATCAGCTTCTTGAGCGAACGCATCATTTTTTCAGTACTGCCACCAGGCATATCGGTCCTTCCAACGCTCTCGCGGAAAAGCGTATCTCCGGCAAACATCAGTCCCTCGGTAATATAACAACAGCTTCCCTCGGTATGTCCCGGAGTGTGCATTACGGTGAACTCAGTATTGCCAACCTTAAACTTATCTCCGTCTTTAAATGTTATGTCGGCCTGGGGATAAATCATTCTTATCCCTGCAAACGCACCCGAGAGATTGATGTGCGGATCGCGCAGACCTTCGGCATCGTCATTGTAAACTGCAATGGGCGCCCGTGTGATATCCTTGACTTCGCCTGCCGCGCCCACATGATCGAAGTGGCAATGGGTGAGCAGAATGTAATCAAACATATCACGACCCGCAAGATCAATCTCGGCGCGAAGTTCCTCATTCATCTCACCCGGATCAACAATCGCACATCTTCCCGTGCTGTCATCACGATATATATAACAATTGGTTTCCAACTCACCAACAACTATTCGTTTTACGCTCATATCCGAATATCTCCCTTTTGTCACAATATTTTCAGGATCTCAAGCCCTGAGTCATCGTCTAGTCTCTCCTTGCCCGCTTCAATTCGTCCGAATCCAGGATAATGGTAACGGGGCCGTTATTTAAAAGCTCCACCTTCATGTCCGCTCCGAATTCGCCTGTCTGAACATCGACAATACCATACTCATCGCGCAACAGATGCACAAAATATTCATACAGTTCATTTGCCTCCGCGGGAGGGGCGGCATTTGTGAAGCTCGGGCGGTTTCCCCTGCGGCAGTCGGCATACAGTGTAAACTGCGATACAACAAGCACCGAGCCGCCTATATCCGACAAAGCGAGATTCATCTTGTCGTTTTCGTCTCGAAATATCCTCATGCCCGCTGTCTTTTTTGCCAAAAGCTGCGCGTCCTCACGAGTATCGCCTTGACCCGCGCCAAACAATATCATAAATCCCTGGCCAATTTTGGCCTTGACCTCTCCGTCTATCGTGACGGAGGCGTATTTCACACGCTGAATGACCGCGCGCATAAAAAATCATCTCCGAATCATAAAATGACAAAAACCGGCTGCCTGCTCAATTACAGACAGTCGGTTAAACAAATACTTATTTTTGCTCGCTTTTCAGCTTTTCATACTGTCCCTTAATGGCCTGAAAGCTATCATTGCTTAATATGTGCTCAATTTTACAGGCATCCCTGGCCGCAGTTTCGGGATCCACTCCGAGCAGAACAAAATACTGTGACACAATGCAGTGACGCTCGTAAATTTTATCGGCTATTTTGGAGCCGGACTCCGTCAGCGTTATAAAACCGCCCTCGTCCATATTTATATATCCGTTTTCGCGCAAATTTTTCATGGCTACACTAACGCTTGGCTTTGAGAAACCCAGTTCATTTGCTATATCTATGGAGCGCACCGACCCCTTACGCTTTCCTATAATCAGTATGGATTCCAAGTAATCCTCAGCTGACGCCCTTATATTCATACTCAAATACAATACCTCCTCTTACACACAAGCTGACTTCTGAACACACGTCTAGATTATACACTATTTTTTTGTCAATTACAACAATTATTGTAATTAATTTTTCATGAATATAGTAAGAGACGTCAGGTATGGCTATTTGAAATACATATAAAGACGGCATTGAATCATCCCGTTGTAGAGCTTGCGCTGTTTATCACACTTCCTGCCGAAATAATGCTCGAACTCTTCGTCGGGCGTGATTACGGCGTAGCTCCAGCCCTTGCGCCGCACGAATTTTTCTCCCATCGTGCGGTATATTTTCCTCGCATCGTCCTCACTGAGCAGACGTTCGCCATAGGGAGGGTTACAAATCACAACGCCCTTTTCACCGTCAGGTTCAAAGTCAGCTATGTCCCGTCTCTCGAATTTAATACGCTTGGACATTCCCGCCTTGTACGCATTCTCACGGGCCAATTCAATCACGCTGCCGTCGATATCATAGCCGCAGGCGCTGAATTCGGCTTCACGGTTTATCAAATCTTTGGCGCGGGCGCGCTCGCTCCGCCAAATATCGGAATCTATCTCGCGCCACTTCTCCGACACAAACGACCGCCGCAGACCCGGAGCTACGTTGAGCGCCTTCATTGCGGATTCAATCAGAATAGTGCCCGAACCGCAGCATGGGTCTATCACATGAGAATAACTGCGCACAAACGCGATGTCCGATATGGCCGCAGCCAATGTTTCCTTTATTGGGGCAATCGCGCCGTTAGGACGGTATCCGCGCTTGTGAAGTCCCTCACCCGATGTATCTATCATCAGAAGCACATTGTCTTTCATTATTAAAAATTGTATCCTGTGCAGCGCACCTGTTTCCTCGAACCAACCGAGAGAATACTTTTCCTTGAGACGCTCCACCACTGCCTTTTTGATTATCTTCTGACAATCGGGGACGGAATGTAATTTTGAGTTAAGCGAGCTGCCCTTGACAGGAAATGCGTCGGATTTGCCTATCCAGCGTTCCCACGGCAGAGCCTTTGTTTTTTCAAACAACTCGTCAAATGTATAGGCGTTAAATCGCCCTGTGACTACGCATATTCTCTCGGAATATCGACAGTTGAGATTCGCGCGCACGAGCATATTTTCGTCTCCCTCAAAAAACACACGGCCGTTTTCTGCTGATACATTTTCCGCCTCCATGCGGCGCAGTTCACCGGCTGCCAAACCTTCCAGTCCAAACAGACACGGCGCAGCCATCAATATTTTATCGCTAATGTTAATTACCACCTTTGTTTATTCTATATATGTCAGGCAAATTATAACGCCTTGTCCCGACGAATATCGTTCCATCGGTACACTACATCTTCCGCAGTGACGATGAGAACGCACTCGCGCCTGTAGGGCTTCTTATCAAACTCAAGCTCGCACTCGAATATTATTGATTTATAGCCTTGATAAGCATACAGGAACTCAAGCCGCATACCCTTTTCGTTTATCTTCCGCATGAGCTTTTTTAGGCTGTACTGTTTGCGAATTGTCTTTCCGTGCTTTTTTTGCTTAAACACATAAAAGGTCACGTCGTCCTCCGAATCGCCGTAGAGCAGGCGAAAATCCACCCTTGATTTATCAGTGCGGAGCGTTCTGCCGTAGGGGTTGTGACGATTTTTCTCCGATACCCAAAAACCGTTCTCAAATTCAAAACAAAGCACGTCCTTCTTCATAAAGACCTTTGTGGCCTTGCAGTCGTGAAGCGTTATATCCCCGTTTTGGTTTCTGTCAAAACATCTGTACATTGTAAGTATCCCCCGCCTAAATCGTTATTTCTATCTGATTGCCCTCAATGTCAACTACACAGCTTTCATAATATCCGTCGCCCGTGGTCCTCGGTTCGCTGATTACCTCAAA
Organism: uncultured Clostridia bacterium; assembly: GCA_947581635.1. GTDB lineage: Bacteria > Bacillota > Clostridia > Oscillospirales > Acutalibacteraceae > RUG762. The sequence continues at coordinate 173,107 of CANPVE010000004.1, forward strand.
TCCGTCGGATTTTAACCGCGCTGTAAGATTGTCCACATTTTCTCTGCTGCCTGTGCTGAAGGCTATGTGAATATAGCCCATTCGCGGCAGTGAGCTATCACATTTCGCTATGTTGGGCTTATTCATGAGCTCTAGTCTCGCGCCGTCGCGGAATGTCAGAAAATATGAGCTAAGCCCTGTTCTCGTGTTGTGATACAATCTATTCGAGCTTGCTTCAAAGTATTTCACGAAGAAATCGCGCGCTGCATTCAAATCATCTACATACATGGCGATATGCTCTATACGCATTGTGGACTACTCCTTCATTCTCACAAACGAGCCTTTTGGTATCGGCTCCCCCGTATACGGAATTCTCACTGTCATGGTGGCATGGGGCGCGGATTCAATGGAATTTCCATCGCCGTCATACATTTCCGCAGCCTCAATTACAAACGGTCGCGTTCTCGGCGGCATTACGTCCAGGGTTTGACCGACGCTGAATTTGTTGCGCTGACTGAGCGTGAGGAAACCGCCGCCGCAATCCTCCACGACGCCCGCGACCTTATATTCACGCACATAACCGCCGTTGTCGTAAACCTGCCCCGGCTCACCGCCCAGATAAAAGCCGGCAGAATATTCACGATGACTCACCTTGCGCAATTCTTCCAGAATGAAGCCGCTCGGCCTGTAATCGGGAGAGGGATTGAGATAATACCCGTCAATCGCCTGACGGTATGCATTTGTGACGGCCGCAGTGTAATAAGCGGACTTCGCGCGTCCCTCAATCTTGAACGAAGTTATCCCGCACTGCACAAGGCGCGGGATATGCTCGATCATACACATATCGCGTGAATTCATTATGTGTGTGCCGCTATCCTCGAATATCTCGAATTTCTGCCCCTCGCGGTGCTCCTCGGTAAGATAATACTTCCAACGGCATGGCTGAGCGCAGTCCCCGCGATTTGCGTCGCGGCCCGTCATATAGCTGGACAGCAGGCAGCGCCCCGAAAACGACACGCACATCGAGCCGTGAACAAATGCCTCTATCTCCAAATCACGCGGCGTCTTAGCCCTAAGTTCCGCAATCTCATCGAAGCACAACTCGCGCGCCAGCACTACTCGCGCGGCTCCCATATTGTAAAATTCGTTTGCCGTGGCGTAGTTTGCCACTCCCGCTTGAGTTGAAATGTGAACGTGAACCTTGGGCGCATACTTCTGAGCCATGCGCATAACGCCGATATCGGCTATTATGAAGGCATCGACACCCGCGTCTGCCGCACGCTCTATAAATTCGGGCAGCTTGTCTATTTCATCGTTGTGCGGGACGGTATTGCAGGTCATGTACGCCTTAACGCCGCTGTCGTGCGCAATTTTCACGCCCTCGACAAGCTGATCATGCGTAAAATTATTCGCGCCCGCCCTCATTCCGAACATGGTTCCGGCGAGATAAACCGCATCCGCCCCGTACATCACCGCACATTTAAGCCGCTCGATATCACCTGCGGGTGACAGCAGTTCCACCCGATTCAAATTACTGCTTATATCCGACATATATGTCGTTTCCTCCATTAGTTTCTGATTCAACAATCATAAATTCTGCCACTGAATTATATTCGGTCTTGATAAGGTGCCGCAGAATTCCTCAATACACTCAACGGCTGTATCAAAATATATCACCGAATTGGCGGGGGCTGTCCATTCCACACCCGCCGCCAAAAAGATTGTTTATACTCTCTTCACATTAGGATATCATTAATATAGAATTATGTCAAGATTTATAAAAACACGAACAAAATAAACGAACACTTGAATTGCAAAATAAAACAGGCTATAATGAACACACGACAATGAGGGTGTGATTATAATTGATCTGTAAAAAAATACGCGGCGTTATTTTTGATATGGATGGTGTTCTGGTCGACAGCGAGAAGCTCTATCTGAGATTCTGGCAAGAAGCCTGCGCGAAATTCGGTTTTGAATTGGACAGAGGACAGGCACTAAGCCTGCGCAGCAATTCGCCCGAAACAGCAATGCGAAAATTTATGGCGTGGTTCGGTGAGAACGCAGATTACTTAAAAATACGAGACGCGCGGCGGGAGCTTATGGAGCAATACATCAAAATATTCGGAGTTGAGCTTAAGGAGGGCGCGGCGGAAATTATTGATTATCTCCAATCGCGCGGAATTAAGACTGCATTGGCAACTGCGTCACCTCTAAAACGCGCCGCAGATTATCTCAAACAATATGGAATTTTCGATAAATTTGACGCTGTGGTAAGCGGCGCGGGAGTGGCAAGGAGCAAGCCTGCATCCGACATATATCTCAAAGCCGCCGACGAACTGGGGTTGCCACCATGGGAATGCATGGCGGTGGAAGATTCTCCGACCGGCATTTTATCGGCTCATGACGCGGGTTGTCTTACTGTAATGATACCCGACCTGACTCCACCCGATGACGAAACTTTGCGGCTCACCGACTGCGTATTGAAAAAGCTCACCGATATACGGCGGATTATCTGACGAAAACACCGAGCAGGCGATTTTATTAAATCAAGACCTGTTCGGTGTTCTGCGGTCATAACTAATGAATTCAGATTTGCTTTCTGATTCGTTCAAGTATCTTTTTCTCAATCCGGCTCACATATGATCGCGATATATTCAGTTCCTGAGCTATTTCCCTCTGTGTGAGCGGCTTGCGGTCATTAAGTCCGTAACGCTTGATGATAATATCCCGTTCGGCGGGCGACAGTTCTTCATTGATAATTTTTTTCATCTTGCTGCATTTCATCGAGGTGTCAATATCATCTGATATGGTATCGTCAACCGCTATTGTATCCATAATTGTGAGCACATTTCCATGTCGGTCGGTGTCTATTGGTTCATTCATTGAGATATCAAGTGCGCTTTTTTTGCCGCTTCGAAGATACATAAGTATTTCGTTCTGTATGCATATCGAAGCGTAAGAAGAAAATTTCGAGCCTTTATCAGCATTAAAAGAATCAACAGCCTTTATCAGACCTATCGTACCTATCGAAATAAGGTCGTCTCCGTCCGACGTGGTGGTGTAATACTTCTTGCTTATGTGTGCAACCAGCCGCAGATTATGCTCAATAAGCTTTTGTCTGGCGGATTTATCTCCATTCGCCATGGCCTCGATGCACTCTTTCTCCTCTTCTGGAGAGAGCTTCGGCGGAAATCCCGATATCAACGGAACACTCAGGAAAAGGCTGTAAAGTCCGCCGAGCGCCTCTATGAAGGCTTTCCCAAAAGATAACAGCATATTCATACAGCATCCACCTCAAATATTATTTATTACACATAGTATTCATGGCGCTGTTTTTTGTGTATGTCCTTTCGTTATTTGTAATAAAAATATAATATTTCGCACAATATATAGTTGATATAGAATTAACAGTGCGGCTTTAGCCCGTTTTTATGAAATATTTATTAATTTTATTTGTAAAAATATATAAAACTCCTATAGACAAATTTGTCAATTTGTTGTATGATAGAGTTTAAAATTATATGGTGCATTAACAGCGTTTGCGGATTGGATATTGAATCTTGATTTTTTAATTGCAGGGCCATGTGCCTTAATTTTGACTGCTACAGAAGCCTTTTCTTAAAAACACCTCACTGATTCCGCTCGCTTCAACTTTGGAGGTACATTAACTTGAGAAAATATATGTCTTTTTTTTCATTTGCACTCGCCTTGGCGCTAATCGTTTCGGTCTGCGCCTCGTGCAGCGGACAGAGTTCCGGACAACCGCCTCTTGCAAGCGGCTCGGTCATAGTGGCTGACGATTCAATTCCGGATCGCACTCCAAATATCACCGGGGTGGTGACAAGCGTTGCATATGTGCGTGAGGGTGTGACAATTCTTGTGGAGATTCCCGGCAAAAACAACACCTACGCCGACGGCAGGGTATACGTAACGATCACTTCAAGAACAATTGTAGAGGCAGGCGGAAAAAAACACCTTGATGATCCGCAAGCGATATCTCCGGGAGATACGGTTTCGGTTTGGTATTACGGGACGTCTACAGGCACCTCACCTGAATATGCAATGGCACAGGCCATCCGCGTCACATCTCGAGTTGAAGATCTACTGCTCACAGTAAAGCTTAATGACTCCACTGTCATGGCCTCACCCGCAGAGGGTGAGGTGACATTGACCGATATCAGACCTCTTCTCTATGGCTCCTATCTGATATATGGGGGCGAGGGAAATTTGCATATTAATTTCACCAAGAGGGCCGTGGCCCTCTCGGCAAACGCCGTTCCGCTTGAGCCAAATGGAAGCAGCTATCACCTCAAGGCAGATGCGGAGAGCATGATCTGTGAAATCCCTGCAAACATAGGTAAGGGTGAGTACAACGTAACGCTTAAGGTCGACTACGAAGACGGCGCAGACTATTACGTTTTTACGCTGAGTGTACAATGAAAACGATTAAAGATAAGTTTGGACGAACACAAAATAAGTACCCCTTTTCCCGATTAAAAAAAAGACTCCATAACATGGAAATCGAAGATTTTCGATTAGAGAAACAAAATCAGCCAAACTTTTTTGCATCGACTGACTCTGTTATCTGGACTTGATTTCCGTGCAATAAAAAATAAATATATTGACATTCCCACTCGGAAAATGATATTATATAACTCAGTCTATTTATTATTGAGCAAAGGATTGATTTAACAATGCAAAACACAGAAAAAGTGATGGACAAAATAGTCGCCCTGTGTAAAAACAGAGGCTTTGTGTATCCCGGCTCGGAAATATACGGCGGTCTCTCCAATACATGGGATTACGGTCCGCTCGGTATGCAGCTTAAAAACAACATAAAAAACGCGTGGCTTAAAAAGTTCGTACAGGAAAATAAATATAACGTCGGTCTCGACGCCGCAATATTGATGAACCCCCAGACATGGGTTGCTTCAGGTCACCTCGGCGGCTTCTCCGACCCCCTCATGGACTGCAAGGAATGCAAGACACGTCACAGAGCCGACAATCTTATTGAGGATTTTGACGGCACCAATGTGGCGGGCTGGACCAATCAGCAGCTTGTTGACTACATAAACGAGAAGCAGATTCCGTGTCCGAACTGCGGCAAGCACAATTTCTCGGATATCCGTCAATTCAACCTTATGTTTAAGACGTTTCAGGGCGTAACCGAGGACACCAAGAGCGAGCTTTATCTTCGTCCCGAAACCGCTCAGGGTATTTTTGTAAACTTCGCCAATATTCAACGCACCACTCGCAAAAAAATTCCCTTCGGTGTGGCTCAGATCGGCAAGTCATTCAGAAACGAAATAACGCCAAAAAATTTCATATTCCGCGTCAGAGAGTTCGAGCAAATGGAACTTGAGTTCTTCTGCAAGCCCGGCACCGACCTCGAGTGGTTTGAGTACTGGCGTGGTTTCTGCCGCGACTGGCTTTATGCCATCGGCATCAGTGAAGAAAACCTTCGTCTGCGCGATCATTCGCCCGAAGAGCTTTGCTTCTACTCCAAGGCGACCACTGACTTTGAATATATGTTCCCGTTTGGCTGGGGCGAGCTGTGGGGAGTCGCTGACAGAACCGACTACGATCTCACCCAGCATATCAAGACCAGCGGCAAGAGCTTGGAGTATTTTGACCCAGCCACAAATGAGAAATATATTCCATACGTCATCGAACCGTCGCTTGGCGTGGAACGCCTTTTCCTCGCACTTATCACCGAGGCGTACGACGAGGAGGTTATCGACGAGGCAAAGAACGACGTCAGAACCGTGCTCAGACTCCACCCCGCTCTCGCGCCTTTCAAAGCGGCTGTTCTCCCTCTGTCAAAGAAACTCACCCCCGCCGCAGAAGAAATCTATACCGATCTGTCCAAGTACTTTATGCTCGATTTTGATGACACCGGTTCTATAGGCAAGAGATACCGCCGTCAAGATGAAATCGGCACTCCTTACTGCATTACGGTTGACTTCCAGACCGTTGGAGATGACAAAACTCCCGCCGATCATTGCGTGACTGTCCGAGACAGGGACACAATGGAGCAGGTCAGAATCGGCATAGATGAATTGAAAAACTTCCTCACCGAAAAGGTGGAATTCTGATTCTGAAATTAGATTAAATTGAATTGAGAAGTCCTGTTTTAACCGATGATCGTCGGAAAGACAGGACTTTTGATTTGGTAAAATAATTTTTCATAGGACTTGACAATCCCGCAATTGTGGGATATAATATATTCCACGACTGCGGGAGTAGTTTAGTGGCAGAACCTCAGCTTCCCAAGCTGATGGTGTGGGTTCGATTCCCATCTTCCGCTCCAGACAAATGCCCCTGATTCCGATTTTAAATCGGAATCAGGGGCATTGTGTTTGTCAATCAAATTGGTAAGTCATTGGTTGATTAACCGGAAAAAATCATTGCACAATGATGAGCCTTTAATTTTAACGCAATATACGCCCCTTTCGCATAATATGAATTATAAGGGGGGAATTTAGCCATGAAGGAAAAAGCTTATAATCGCACCGCCGCCATTGAATATGCGCAAAAATGGGCGCTGGGGCGGAATCCGAAATATTATGACTTTGAGGGCGTCGGCGGCGACTGCACCAATTTTGTATCACAATGCGTATACGCGGGAGCGGGCGTGATGAATTTCACGCCAGACACCGGCTGGTACTACAGATCGGCGTCCGACCGCGCCGCCGCTTGGACGAGCGTAAAATATCTCTATCAATTTTTGATTTCAAATCAATCGGTAGGCCCATACGCGCACGAGGTTTACGCACCGCAGGCGGAGGCAGGCGATGTTATACAGCTCGGCAACTCTGACGGCGAGTACTACCACACTCTGATTATAACAGAACTCGACCCCACCATACTCATATGCTCACATTCGTATGACGCGCTCAACAGGCCGCTGTTTACATACACCTATCAACAGATCCGCTTTTTACACATAGACGGCGTACGTACGTGGCAATAGAATTCCAACTCAAAATCCCCGCAATTCCTTTGAACAGAACTGCGGGGACAACGTATATATCTATAAAACGATCAATACTTTAATTCCTTGACAAACGCTTCAATCGTCGACTGATTCGATTCCTCTGTGTTTACATAAAGCACAGTGTTGTCTATATACTCCACAAACATATACTTGCCGTTTGAATTGAGCCAATATCGGCCGTAGTTGCCACCGTCTTTGGAATCATCGATGAAATCTTTGCCCTTGTTCATATCAAAATTCGTGCGGTTGGTTTCAAAAAACGATTTTGCGTTCGACGAATCCGACAGAACATAGAATTCAATCTGGTACGAAGAATCCGAAGGCACAGCTATGGTCACTTCTTTAATAAAGTCATATGCGGCAAACTGCTCGACAGCGTCCGTGCAGGCAAGTCCTTTTTCAGATGCCAACGTCTTGAATTCATCTGTGGTGACAGATTCTTTGTCGCAGCCCGTAAACATTGCGAGAATCAATGACATCATAAGAAGCATGGCTGCGGATTTTACCACCTTGTTAAAAAGTACTGATGTTTTCATTTTGAACGAAACTCCTTTTGACTAAACGAAATATGAATTCAACCTTAAGCTGTGTTTATTCTAACAAATAATATCATATTTGTCAAGAAATAATATACTCATCAAATAAAATATAATCTTCGGAAATTCAAACCGTGAGGACGGATTTTTTAATAGTTTTATAGTTTTAATTAAATACGCTGATATCAGACAATAGTTGGCGATAAATCTATGGCAATTCAAATAAATGTCTTTAAATTCCGTGAGCTATGGTATATAATATCTCTTACGTGAGTAAAAAAACATTTCGGAGTTGATTAACATGAAGCTGCTGGTGCTTGATGGCAACAGTATTATAAATCGCGCATACTACGGCGTTCGTCCCCTCACCACTAAGGACGGTTTCTTCACTAACGCAATATACGGTTTTCTCACCATGTTCAATAAAATCTATGGCGAAACCGCCCCCGACTGCGTTACCGTGGCATTCGACATGAAAGCGCCCACCTTCCGTCACCTCAAATACAGCGAATACAAGGGCAAGCGTAAGGGTATGCCTCCGGAGCTTGCAATGCAGCTCCAACCACTGAAGGATTTACTCTCCGCCATGGGAATAAAGCTGCTCTCCGTCGAAGGCTGGGAAGCCGATGACATTCTGGGCACGCTCGCCAACGCCTGCCGTCTGCACCCGCAAGACACCTGCGTAATTGCGACAGGCGATCGCGACACGCTGCAACTGGTGGGCGACGGAGTTGTGGTGCGTATGCTGACCACCAAGCAGGGCAAGGCGGATGCAGTAACCTATGACGAGGAGAAAATACTGGAAACTTACGGGGTGAAACCTATTCAACTGATCGAGGTCAAGGCAATTCAAGGCGACACCAGCGACAACATTCCGGGCGTTCCCGGCATTGGTGAAAAAGGTGCTTTGGACCTGATAAAACGCTTTGGCAGTCTTGACTACATCTACACCAACATCGATGAAATAGATATAAAGCCCGGTATAAGAAAAAAACTCATTGAGGGCAAGGAAAGCGCCTATCTCAGCCGTTGGCTCGGCACTGTAAGCACTGAGGCGCCCGTCTCCACCGACTATTCGGAGTATGTGCCCGGCAAGCCCGACGCTGAAAAGGTGACAGAAATCATGGTGAGGCTGGAGCTTTTTAAACAATTGGAGAAAATAAAAAAAGATTGGCTAAACGAAGCTTCGCCTGTTGCGGCTACGCCGAAAAGCTCATCTGATGACGGCAAACACGATCAAACCTCCGACGTCATATTCTGCAAAGATATCGAGGCGCTAATATCCGATATAAAGGCGGACGGCGAGGTCTACTTCATGCTTGACAGAGATTTAAAACAAATCTGTATCGCAAAAAAAGGCAGCGTCACCGTAGTTACAGAAGTCACGGACGAGTTAGACAAAAACGGAACTAAAAATATTGAAAAATTCTGCCGTGAAATTCTTGCGGACGATTCCATAAAAAAATATACCTTCGACATAAAATCCACTATTCACACGCTTGAACCGCTGGGAATTATTCCGCGTACCTGCATTTGCGATGTAATGCTTGCGGCATACGTGCTCAATCCCTCGTCTGACTGTGAGAATCTCGAGAAGCTGGTCGCACAATACGCCTCCGCTCTGCCTGACAATATCCCTGCCGAGCTGCGAGTTCCCATGCTCTGCCTGAGAATACCGGCAATGTGCGCGAAAATGTTGGCTGAAATCGAGCGAAACGGTCAAACAGCTCTTCTCAGCGATATTGAAATCCCGCTGGCCTACGTCCTAGCAGACATGGAGAGCTCGGGATTTGCTGCTGATTCGCGTGCTCTTGAGGAATTCGGGAGGCGCCTCACTGTGCGCATTGACGAAATTACCGCAAAAATTTACGCACTGGCAGGTGAGGAATTCAACATAAATTCACCCAAGCAAATAGGCACGATTTTATTCGAGAAAATGCAGCTCCCGGGCGGCAAAAAGACCAAGACGGGCTATTCCACCAATGCCGAGGTCCTTGAGCGTCTGAGCGGAGAATACGAAATCGTATCGCTTATTCTCGAATTCCGCACGCTGTCAAAGCTGAATTCAACCTACTGTCAGGGTCTGAATAAGGCCATTACCGCCGACGGACGCATTCACACTACCTTCCGACAAACCGAGACCCGCACCGGCAGAATAAGCTCTATTGAGCCGAACTTGCAAAATATCCCCGTACGCACTGAACTGGGCAGCGAACTTCGTAAATTCTTCCGTGCCGGCGATGGCATGACACTGGTTGACGCGGATTACAGTCAAATTGAGCTGCGCGTTCTCGCACATATCGCGGGCGATCAAACCATGATCGAAGCGTTCAAAAACGGCACGGATATTCACGCCGTTACCGCCTCACAGGTGTTCGGAATACCTCTTGAGGCAGTCACTCCACAGATGAGAAGCAATGCAAAGGCTGTAAATTTCGGGATAGTCTACGGTATATCCGCCTTTTCCCTTGCCAAGGATATTGGTGTAACCAATGCGGAAGCATCAGCCTATATCAACAGCTACATGAACAAATATTCGGCAATCTCGGCCTACATGAAGAATGTGGTTGACGAAGCACGCGCCAAAGGTTATGCTGAAACACTCTACGGGCGCAGGCGCTATCTACCTGAACTTACCGCTTCAAATTTCCAGACGCGCTCGTTTGGCGAAAGGGTGGCGAGAAATATGCCTATTCAAGGTACGGCGGCGGACATCATCAAAATCGCCATGATCGCCGTACACAGGCGGCTTGCATCAGAGAACATGAAATCCCGCATTATTTTGCAGATACACGACGAGCTTATATTGGAGTGTCCAAATGACGAGGCGGAAAAAGCCGCCGCACTTCTAAAGGAGGAAATGGAAAAAGCAGTAAATCTGACGGTTCCAATGAAGGCAGACGCAAATATCGGGGAAAATTGGTATATAGCTAAAGGTTAAGCTCTTTAATTCGGAATTACTTTTAGTTCCATGCAGTATACAAACGCTTTTTAAGGAGGTTGTTCACGCTGAATATCACGTTTATATGCACGGGAAACACCTGCCGTTCACCTATGGCGGAGGGAATTGCCAAAAAAATTATAGCTGAAAAATATACTCAAGCAGAAATCAAAGTTTCAAGTGCGGGGCTGAATGCCTTAAACGGGTCGCCCGCGAGCCAAAATGCAATTGACGTATGCAGCGAAATCGGCATTGATCTGCTTGAACACAGGAGCCGCCGCATTAACAGAGAAATAGCGGACAATACCGACGTGTTCGCGGTGATGACCCGATCGCATTTGGATTTTCTGAGGCGTTGCGGCGTCGACCCTAATAAAATTATCGTGCTGGGAAACGGAATCCCGGATCCGTTCGGCGGTGACGTTGAAGTATACCGCAAGTGCCGCGATTCCCTGATAAGTGAAGTAGAAAATCTGCTTGCAAAATGCGCCCGACAGGGCGACAGGAGACAAAAGAATGGGTGAAATAACAACAATAACAATAGTTCCCATGACTTCCGAATATATCCCGTCAATTGCACGGATTGAAGCGGAGTGTTTTTCAACGCCGTGGAGCGAGCAGGCTCTGTGGGAAGAATTGAGCGTACCCGCCGCCGTATTTATCACGGCGTTGATTGACGGCAAGGTCGCGGGCTATATGGGTATGCACCATCTGGGGAACATAGGCTATGTCTGCAATATTGCGGTGTCCTCCGAATTTCGCGGACGTGGCGTTGCATCGACCCTGATTGGCTCACAGATCGACTACGCCCGCACTCATGGCTTAAGCGAAATATCGTTGGAAGTTCGCTCGTCAAATACCCCCGCACAGGCATTGTATGAAAAATTCGGTTTTGTGCGGCTCGGCACAAGACCGAATTTCTACAACAGTCCCAAAGAGGACGCCGAAATTTACAGCTTATTTCTTGACCGACAAGATGGGGGCAATCACAACGATAATTAAGCCTTGCGCAGAATACGGAAATACGGATCTACTCACACTCGAACACAAAAATTCGACTTTTCCTCCTTCCCCACTGAACTGCGGATATATTGAGATCTCAGTATAATTAATAAATGAAAGAAAGGACTTTTAACTAAATGGTGATATTTGCAATAGAGTCATCTTGTGACGACACCGCCGCAGCAGTTGTGCGCGACGGACGCGAGATTCTCTCCTCGGTAGTATCCTCCCAAGTGTTCCGCCATGTAGAATTTGGCGGCGTTGTCCCCGAAATCGCGGGCAGAATGCATTGCGAGGCAATTTCGTTCGTAGTGCGTCAGGCGCTTCAAGAGGCGGACACGGATATTGACGATGTGGACGCGATAGCGGTCACGGCTTATCCGGGGCTTATAGGCTCCCTACTCGTTGGGGTGAATTTTGCCAAGGGACTTGCCATGACAGCCAACAAACCTCTTGTTCCTGTACACCACCTGCGCGGGCATATCGCATCAAATTACATATCCCACGCGAATCTTAAACCGCCGTTTCTGTGCCTTGTGGTGTCGGGAGGACACAGCCATATCGTTGAGGTTCGCGATTACACGGATATGCGCATTATCGGCAGGACGCGCGACGACGCGGCGGGCGAGGCATTTGATAAGACCGCCCGAACAATGGGACTTCCCTATCCCGGCGGTATTCACATGGACAAGCTGGCTGAGGACGGCAACCCCGACGCGTTTACCTTTCCCGTTCCAAAGGTGAACGGCTCGCCATATGATTTCAGTTTTTCAGGACTTAAAACCGCGGTCATAAATACTATTCACAATATGCAGCAGAAGGGCATGGAACTTCCGCGCGAAGATATGGCGGCCTCGATTCGCCAATCCGTAGTAAATATACTTACCGATAAGTTTATGCTCGCCGCACAAGATACAGGTCACAGGAAGCTGGTACTTGCAGGAGGCGTCTCCGCAAATTCCCTGTTGCGCCGTCGCATGGACGAAATATGCAGAAAACGAGGCTGTGAGCTGTATTATCCCGAATTATCGCTGTGCGGAGACAATGCCGCCATGATAGGCTCACAGGGCTATTACGAATACCTCAGCGGCAATACGGCGGACCTCAGCCTCAACGCAAAAGCAGAAAAAAGCATAGAAATTTCCAAATAACATCGAAATAATATTAATCTGCATAAAAAGAAAGACCCGCACACAATGATATAATCCCCATAGAGTAGACGCTTGAAATTTTTTATTTTTCAAGTATCTACTTGACAGGTGACATATCACAATTTGAAGTGTGTCGGTCTTTCTTTTGTATATAATCAAATTACCAAAGGTGCAGAAACTGTAATAACGTAAACTATAAAAAGTCAGTGGTTTATCATGAATCAATACTAAACGCCCACAGATTCCTTATTTGATCCTTTATGTCATCGTATTTCCACAGCTTTTTTGAATTGGCACGGCTGTTCGGATCGTTCACCATGATTTTGCCGTCCTTATAACCTACCATAACTATGTAATGCCCGCCGTCTGTAAAATCACCGGGACCCATGATGCATATTATCGGGTTGCCCGCCTCAAGATTTTTCATTATGCGGTTCTCGTCCAGCGGCAGTTCTTTGACATTCATACCCAATGTTACGCCACCCTCAGACATCAGCGTCCATGCTGTGCCGTTACCGGGAATAGAATAGCCGTGAGAGGTGCTGAATTCCGCCGCCGCCTTCGGGCTAAATGATGTGTCGTGCTTAAGGTATATTGTAACCATCGAAAGGCAGGTCGGTCCGCAGCCCGTCATCGCTATCATACCGCTTCCGTATTTCTCATAGCCCCAGCGCTCGTCCCATTGCATCAGCAACGGAACCGTCGAGCTGTTCTTGTACTTCGACAGATCAATGTCAAATTCCCTGTCCTTGTTTATTGGGTAATTTATCACAAAGTCCTCGGTTTCGCTGTTTCGCTCCATCAGGTCGAGCAACTCCTGCGGGTACTCGCTTATATCCACCTCATGCACCCGCATGAATCGCTCCAGTTTGCTCTCGGTGATATATTCGCCGAATCCACCCAATGTTTTAAGTCCGGAAAACATCACCGTTATGAGCACTACTACTGTCAATACCACTCCAAACGGAGGGTATTTTATATCATTGTTCTTTTTAATACTATTCTTTTTTTTCATACTCGTCATAATACCGCATCCTTGATCGTCCACAAAAGTTTTCTGCCAAAATTCGACATACAAAATCTATGGGTAGATTTTAACACAACGAGTATTATATTTTGTTAATAAACTATTCCATTAAATTGACATTATTGTAATACAAAATAAAAAGCGGAGTTGCAAAAGCAACCCCACCGTTTGATTCAGAAAATAATGCGGGAATCCAAAAATCAGTTTCTGCGGCCTTCAACGTAGCCTTGACCGCCTATGACGACAGCAATCGTCTTGATAAATATAAACAAATCGAATGCAATCGAACGCTTTATCAGATATTCTCTGTCGAAATAGACCTTCTCTTCGGCAGACACACAGTCCCTGCCGTTGACCTGCGCCCAGCCTGTCACACCCGGACGAATATCATACACTCCCTCGCGCATACGGAGCTTGTGTATATCGGATTCACCCATGATGAGCGGACGAGGACCCACCAAACTCATATCGCCCTTGAACACATTGATAAGCTGGGGAAGTTCGTCAAGGCTGGTCTTGCGAAGAAACCGACCCACAAAAGTGATGTGCACATAGGGATCAGCCAGATCGGAAGTCGCGGCGTAATGCGGAGCGTCTGTCCTCATGGTGCGGAATTTGTACACATTAAAAAGATTTCCATTCTTGCCGACGCGGCTTTGGCTGAATATCACCGTGCCTTCAGAATCCAACTTGATAACTACCGCGATAATGACGAACAACGGACAGAGAAGTACGAGCAAAACAGACGAAACCAACACATCAAAGGCTCTCTTTATGCATGAATAAACAGGCTTTGTCGAAACGCGAGTATCGTCAAAATAAAGATTCCCCACATAATTCTCACGTACATTAACCATGACAAAGTCCCCTCCTTAAAATCCACAATAACATAGGATAATTCAAAGCGGTGCGGGAATTTTTACCACATATAATATCTCAGACATCCCGCATTCCAGCTTGCTTATAGTATAACACAGTATTTATCGAATTTCAATATATTTTTTATGTTTTTTATTTTTTTGTTAAAATTCTCAAAAAATAATCACCGTCAGCCGATAAATACTTATTAAATAACGATAAATCGCCAAAAACATGATATACTATATGGTGGTATTTGTCAATAGTTTTGTTCAAAAAAAGTACACATCACAATAATTATCACATTTTCATGTAACTTTTGGCGAGATTTTTAGGTGATTTCGCCAAATTCATACATCTGTGAACATTTCATAAGCTCGCATTCCATCTTATCATGGGTAACGAGGATCAGCGCACCGTTGTGATATTCCAAGATCTTCTGAACAATTCGTTCGCGAAGCTCCATATCCAATCCCTTGAATGGCTCGTCCATAAGCAACAATTCCGGCTCAAATGCTAGTGCCCGCGCAATATTGACGCGCTGCTTCATTCCGCCCGAAAGGCTGTCGGTGTACGAATCAATATCTCCGCCAAGTTCCATCGCCTCCAACAGTTCACAGGCCCTGCCGCTTCCGCAGCCTGAAACCGCTGTGATATTTTCCTTCGCCGTAAGCCACGGCAGCAGGCGGTATTCCTGAAAAACGTAAGCTATACGTGTGTAGGAACATTCGATTCTTCCGCTGTCAGGCTTTGTCAACCCTGCTATTATATTGAGAATCGTGCTTTTGCCGCCGCCTGACGGTCCCAATATGCAGGCGCGCCCGCCATCGGGTAAATCAAGAGAAAAGCCGTCCAGTACCTTTTTTTCACCAAATGACTTGCATATGTCAGTCATAATGAGCGGCATTATTTCTCCCTCCTAGCCAAGTGAAATCTGGCGCTGAATTTTTCGGCCGCCCATACAAAGAGTTTCTCCAATATCAGACTTAATATTATCACAACGGCGGTCCAGGCAAATAAATCCGCCGTTTCAAGATATATCTTGGAATAATAAAGCTGCCTTCCTATAGAATCCTTGGTGACGCCGATAACCTCTGCGGCAACTCCGGCCTTCCACGCAAGTCCAAGAGACGTGCGGCACGCCGCCATGAAGTATGGCATTACCGACGGAATGTAAATTTTGGTCAGCCTTTTTCTCTTGCTCATGCCAAACACCTGCGCCATTTCCAGCAGTTTGGGATCGACCATGTGTATTCCCTCATACACGTTGGAATACATCACAGGCAATACCATCAAAAATCCTATAAATATCGGAACATTCTGTCCTGTGAGCCACACCAGCGCCAATATTATAAATGAGGCCACGGGGGTAGATTTTATCACGGTTATAGCCGGAGAAAAAAATTCGCGTGCAAATTCAAACACCGAACAAAGCACTGCTATCAGCGTTCCCACAACGCCGCCCAAGGCAAAACCCGCTATTATCCTTCCGAGCGAACCGATGGAGTATTCCCAGAATTCCGCCGTCTGACCAAGTTCAAACAACCTATGCAACACGGTAAGCGGCGAAACCACCAGCAGCTCCATACCCACGCCAATATAGACAAGCTGCCACAGCACCAGCCAAAGTACTGCGACAGCCATCTTTATCGCTATTTTTTTTAATTTAGCCACTTTGCGTTTAAATTATCAGCCGACGTAATAAAATGCATCATCAGGGTTTTCACCGCCGACAGACTGGGGATCTGCCGCAAGCAGCACATCGATAAAGCCGGAAACCCCGCTTTTCATTTCTTCGCCCGTCCTGCAAACAAGATTGCAGTTCGGAATTGCCTGCTTCGCAAGGTTCTCATTTGGGATAATGCCCAGCTCGACAACCTGAGCGACAGTAGTATCAGGATCATTTATAGCCGCGTCGGTAGAACCTGCAAAATCATTGAGGAAAGTCTTGAACGCGCCTTCGTTCTTTTCAAGCCAATCCGAACGAACTACGACAACGCCCTGTGCGATTTCCGTGTCGCACACCTTGCTCCATTCGCCCTGAATATCGTCAAGATTGAATTCTTTTCCAGCCTGCTTAAGCTGACCCTTGATGGCCGTAGCCTTAGGCTCGGGAACCATTATAGTGCTGACGTCACCGCTTACGATTTTGGCGGTAAGCTCATCAACGGTGTAGTCAAAGTTCACCTTTGCATTAACATTGTTTTTGGCAATGAGATAATTGAGAATGTACTCAGGATTTGAACCTTGAACAGACGATGGAGCATAAATCGTCTTGCCGTCAAGATCCGCCAATGACTTGACGTTGCCTGAAGTGTCTATCATATACAGGACACCCAACGTGCTGACAGCAGCTACCTTAATCTTGCCGTCTGTAACCTTGTAGAGCTTCGCCGCAAGATTCGTGGGTATACATGCCACGTCAACATCACCCGAAGAAATCTTTGCCACCATCTGGGTTGGCTCATCCACAAATGAGGCGTCATAGGTATTGACGTACTCCTTTGCATCGTCGGCATAAGCGTCGGTGAACGTCGCTTTTTCGGCGGCAAGTCTCGCCATTGAAACACCCGTAGGACCGTAAAGCGCTCCCACCTTGACTTCTGTGCTCACCTGAGATTTGCCGGAATCACTGGGCGAAACGTCCACAGTCTTCTTCGAGCCACACGCCGCCATGGCCGCGACCATTACCAACGACAGAAACGCCGCCGTAACTTTTGAAATTGTCTTCATAATCACAATTCCTTCCTTAAAAATAAATAATTATATTCCAAAGCAGGTGATACACCTGCTCTCAAATAACGAAACCAATTCATTGCTTTTGCAGACCCTGCATATCAAGTATTGTTATGAGCTTACCGCTGCGCGATATGATTCCGGAATCCTCCAGCGTCCCCAACGCTCGGTAAAGCGACGCACGCGACACTCCAAGCCTGTTGGCCAGCTCGACGCAGCTCTTCAATTTAACCACAAAGCTGCCGCCCTCCTGATAGAACTCGTTGAGAAGAAAATCCGCCAGCTTGCTCTCACAGCTACCGCAGGATAGAGTGCGTATGCGCCTGTTGAGAAAACCAACGCGCTCCGTAAAAAATCCCAGGCAGTTAGCGGCAATTTGGGGATAATCCCTCATAAGTGATTCGATCCCGCAGGCTGTGATAAATGCAATTCTGCACCTTCCAACCGTGATAACGGCGCATTGAGGCACATTCCCACAGCGACCTGTCAGCGCGGCTATATCAAATATCCCGCGCCTGCTTACGACGTTGAGCAGTACCGAACCTCCCTCGCCGCCCGAAAATATCTTGACCGAGCCGGTAATCACCACACTCCAGCAATTAACCCTAAGTTCGCGGGGAATCTCTTCGCCGCCCGTAAAATCGCAGACGCTCACACCCGACGAATCAAGATAATTCCGCACCATGTCTTCGCCACATCTGTCAAAAAGACAGCAACCGAGCGCCTCATTAAAATCATTGGCATTAAATTCACTTTTAACCACGGTAACTTCCTCCAATGCCTTTGATTTCCTCGAAATTAAAAACTGTATCATTTAATACAATTTTCGGATATGATTATAAGCGATTGTTAATCATTTGTCAAGCCTGTTTCTAATTTTTTTCAAGTTTATTTCATCATGGAATTCCATATTTAATCGCTGACCATCAGTTGACATATTCAAAAACACAAATCAATTAGAGGTTGAATTAAAACTCAATTTATGTTATAATACGTTTGAGAAACGATTTTAGTAATTGCAGTAATCTTCAAAAACAAGGAGTTCGGATTTTATTATGGACGACGCTAAAAACGAATTGGATGATCTTAAGGAATGGTGCGAAAGGCTCTCTTCGTTTGAAGTTGGAAACTGGGAAGAATGGCCGGATATAGACCTTTACATGGATCAGGTGATATCATATCTGGAACGGTACATGGACTACTTCCGCATATACGACGAAGAAAAGATAATCACGCCGTCAATCATAAACAACAACACCAAGGACGGAGTGCTTCCCAAGCCGGTCAAAAAAAAATACCCGCGCGCCCTGCTCAGCAACCTTCTGATGTTCTGCATCACGCGTCAGGTGTTGTCGGGTCAGGAGCTTACCGCAATGCTGCGTGAGCTTAACTCTACGGAGGATTTTTCGGAAATACACGAACAATTTGGCCAGACGCTCGAATCCGAGCTTGCCAGAACTGTGTCAACGGTTTCTCGCCGCACCGACGGTTTCAATTCAGCAAATCGACAGCAGCTTGCACGCGTGGCAATGGAACTTTCGCTCGAGGCGTTCTCGGCAGGTACGGCGGCGCGCAAAATTCTCTCGGAACTCAAAACGGGCAGCACCGAAAACGGATAATTATAATTTTATTTAAAAGGCAGGATCTTCACACAAGCTTGTGCAAGATCCTGCCTTTTTATTCATAACTAAATTGTCAACCGATATGGTCCCACATTCCCGACGAATTTCGGCTTATCACAAAGGCAAATCGGAAGATAAAATGCGAATTAATTCCTGAATATAAACCAAATCCAACTTGCCAATATTGCTATTTGCACCACAATCGCCCACGGATATTTGACAAAAAATCCAAGTATCGCCACAAACGCGCACGGCTGCCACAGAATTATAACGCCGCATACCACAGCTGTTATCGCGGCGATCAACACCGCGCCCGCCGCAGCGTCTTTCGCAGCACCTGCTGCCGTATTGAATTCGCCTGTCGAATCTACCGCCCGTTCAATTGCGGTGTTTACTGCTTCCAACGAAATAACCAATCCGCAGAGCATTATGAGAATACAGATCTCCGCTCCGGTGAGGTCAAAAAATGGCATATACGCAAAAAGATGGAACGCAACCGCCAGGTGAAAACGGAAGTTGCGTTCCTCTCTAATGCATATGACTATTCCGTCAAAGGCGTAAACAAATCCTTTGAAAAATTTTTTCACGCTCCAAACCTCAAACCAACTTTAGAGTTCATCGTCGGATTCGGGAACGTAGCTGCCGTTGCGCGGAAGTCCGAGGGACACCATAACGGTTTCCTCCTTCTCTCTCATACGCACGGCTTCAATGCCGCCCTGCTCATGGTCATATCCAAGCAAATGAAGCATTGAATGTACAGTAAGATAGCCTATCTCGCGCTGAAGCGAATGACCGTACTTCTTGGCCTGCTCCACGGCTATAGGCACACACAGCACAATATCGCCCAACTGCTTTGCATTGGTGGCGGGATTCACGTCGTAGTTGCCGTCTACGCCGAGCGGGAATGAGAGCACGTCTGTGGGATAGTCTTTTCCCCGAAATTTGGAATTAAGCCGCCGTATCTCATCGCCGTCAACAAATGACACGCTTACTTCACATGAACCCGGGATCTTCTCCAGCTGCAACACAGCGTTGCAACATCTCCTGATAAGAAGGCGAATCCCTGTGGGAATCTTGATCACCTTTTGTCTGTCAGATATTATAACCTTTGTTTTATTGCTGTTGTTATCCATGTTTGCGTTTGGCCTCCTCACTCTTTTCGTAAGCCTTGATGATATCCTGCACCAGCTTATGGCGAACCACATCTCTACCGCTGAATCTCACTATGGCAATATCATCAATATTATTCAAAATTCGGACAACCTCAGAAAGTCCAGATTTTTTCCCGTCGGGCAGGTCGATTTGGGTAATATCACCGTTAATCACCATTTTGGAGTGAAATCCCAGACGGGTCAAAAACATTTTCATTTGTTCGCGAGAGGTGTTCTGCGCCTCATCCAGTATAATAAAGCTGTCGTCAAGGGTCCTTCCGCGCATATAGGCAAGCGGCGCAACCTCTATGGTGCCGCGTTCAAGATAGCGTTGATAACTCTCGGAACCCAGCATATCAAACAGCGCGTCATAGAGCGGTCGAAGGTACGGATCTATTTTTGATTGGAGATCGCCCGGCAAAAAACCCAGCTTCTCCCCCGCCTCAACCGCAGGACGCGTGAGAATTATCCTGTCCACCTCACCCCGCCTGAATGCCGCGACTGCCATCGCGACGGCGAGATAGGTCTTGCCAGTGCCGGCAGGTCCTACACCGAAAGTTATGGAATGTTTGGCTATGGCGTCAACATAATTGCTTTGTCCGATGGTTTTCGGCTTTATCGGCTTGCCTTTAGCGGTGATGCAAACACATTCGTCAGGCAGCTGCTCAAGCATTCCGTCAAGATCTCCGGCATCGTCGTCAACGATGGATATGCAGTATCTCACAGCTTGTTCGTCCAGCTCGTCGCCGCGTGACAACCTGCCAAGCATATAATTCACCGCCTTGACGGCGCGCCGCACATTTTCTTCACGCTCACCTGTAATCTTGATTTCCGAGCCGCGTGTGATAATGCTTATGCGGAAAGTTCTCTCAAGCAGCCTGATATTTTCGTCAAAGCTGCCGAAAAGACCGGCAGCATACTCCAACCTCTCGATATGCACGGTTTCCTCGTACAAAGCCAAAAGACTCCTCTCACGTTTTAGAAATTACTGATTAAAACCGATCAGCCAACCACATCTCAGCCGCGAAACACGTCGAATGAGCGAAAAAACGACAGCAATCTCACAGCCCGACTGGTATAACGATCTGTTTTACCTTACAAGTATATCACATATTTTTAAAATAGTCACTATTTTTTTTGAAAAAAAAACAAAATTTTATAGTTTTTTTATATTTTTTATTATCTTTTACCATAAAACAGTTGTCTTATCCACTAAATTCGACAAATAATTTTAAATTTTGTGAAAATATTATAATACTGTATTAATTTATAAAAAGATGGAAGACAGCAATTTGAAAATAAATTAAGTCAAAAATAAGTGTAAAAATTTACAAAAAATTTTAAGATAAGTCCGCGTATTTCTTCACTTAAGATTGCTGTTTTTTGTCGTACGAGGTTTAAAACAAAAAAATAATATGCTATAATTATGGCGATTGATTTTTAATGCATTATTATAATTTCCGAATCGGAAGTAAAAAAAGAGGTATTTTGAATGGGTGTAACATCACAGGAAAAACTCAGAAACATAGCCATTGTGGCACACGTCGATCACGGCAAGACCACCCTTGTTGACCAACTCCTCCGTCAGAGCGGTATATTCCGCGAGAATGAAGCCGTTGCGGAGCGTGTCATGGATTCCAACGACCTCGAACGTGAGCGTGGAATAACTATCCTCTCCAAGCAGACCGCCGTAATGTACAAGGGCGTTAAGATAAATATAATCGACACCCCCGGTCACGCCGATTTCGGCGGTGAAGTGGAGCGCATACTTATGATGGTTGACGGTATTCTTCTGCTGGTGGACGCATTCGAGGGATGTATGCCTCAAACCCGCTTCGTGTTAAAAAAAGCGCTCTCTTTGGGCAAGAAGCCTATTGTGGTGATAAATAAGATAGACCGCCCCGGCGCACGTCCTGCGGAAGTTATAGACGAGATACTCGACCTCTTCATAGATTTAGGCGCCGACGAGGATCAGCTCGAATTCCCCGTAGTGTACGCTTCAGGGCGCGATGGGTACTCATCACTGGACGCCGACAATATGGGCAAGGATATGACGGCACTGTTTGAAACAATACTCAACGAGGTTCCGGCTCCAAAGGGAGATGCGGATGCTCCGGCACAGGTGTTGTTCTCCAACATAGATTACGACGACTACGTGGGACGCATAGGCGTAGGGCGTGTGGAACGCGGCAGGATTAAAACCGGGCAATCCCTGGTTCTCTGTCACCGCGACGGCACCAACCAAAATGTAAAAATAGGCAAGCTTTACCAATTTGAAGGTCTGCGCCGCGTGGAATCAGAGTCCGCTTCGGTTGGCGACATAATTTCCGTATCGGGTCTGGCCGATCTCAACATAGGCGAAACCGCCTGTTCTCCCGAATGTATTGAGCCGCTGCCGTTCATAAAAATAGACGAGCCAACCGTTTCAATGATGTTTATGGTTAATAATTCCACATTTGCCGGCAGAGAGGGAAAATACGTTACAAGCCGCAATATTCGCGACCGTCTTTTCAAGGAAGTAGAAACCAATGTCGCAATGCGCGTGGAGGAAACCGACTCCACCGACTGCTTCAAGGTATCCGGACGCGGTGAGCTTCACTTGTCAATACTTATCGAAACCATGCGCCGACAGAATTATGAATTTCAGGTCTCGCGCCCGCAGGTTATCTACAAGGAGATAAACGGCGTGAAGCATGAGCCTATAGAGCTTCTGATGATAGAAGTGCCACAGGATTATGTAGGCGTTGTCATGGAGAAACTGGGTACGCGCAAGGCCGAAATGATAAACATGGACACGCGCGAGAGCGGAATTACTCACATTGAATTCAGAATACCTGCCCGAGGTCTGATGGGATATCGCTCAGAGTTTTTGACTGATACCAACGGCAACGGCATCATGAACCATATCTTCGACGGATATGAGCCCTACAAAGGCGACATTGTTGTCCGTCAGCAGGGTAGCCTGATTGCCCATGAGACCGGTGAATCCACCGCTTACGGTCTGTGGAACTCTCAGGAGCGCGGCAGAATGTTCATAGGTCCCAATGTACCTGTGTACGAGGGAATGATTGTCGGAGCATCTCCAAAATCAGAAGATATTGTGGTGAATGTCTGCAAGAAAAAGCACGTCACAAATACCCGCGCCGCCGGTTCGGACGAAGCGCTCAGGCTCGTTCCGCATACGGTGCTGAGCCTCGAACAGTGCCTTGAGTTCATCGCCGACGACGAACTGGTGGAGGTAACGCCTAAATCTATACGCATGAGAAAGGTAATTCTCGACAAAACTCAGAGAATGAAGGCATGGAGCAAGACAAAGTAGGTATTTTTTAACTAAATTCCGCCATTTAAAATTAAAATCAAGAACCGTTTATTGGTTCTCATTGTAAAATAATCCGTAACCTGTCAAATATTTCAAATATTTTTAAGCACCCAAAAAATATCTCAGTTTCTGAATTGGTAACACTATTAGTGCAAGATAAAAAACAAAAGCGGAAGGATTATCTACAATGAGCGAAATAAATATAAGAAAAACGGCAATCATTGGCTGCGGGTTTGTGGGCTCAGCGTCGGCATTTGCCCTGATGGAGAGCGGACTTTTCTCCGAAATGGTTCTCATTGACGTGAGCAAAGAAAAAGCGGAAGGAGAAGCGCTTGATATCAGCCATGGACTGCCATTTGCCAAGCCTATGCAGATTTACGCGGGAGATTACTCCGACCTCGCAGACGCCAATATTGTCATTGTGGCGGCGGGCGTAAATCAGAAACCCGGCGAAACCCGCCTTGATTTGGTCAGAAAGAATGTGGGCGTATTCAGAGCTGTTATGCCCGCAATTGCCAGAGTGAACAACGAGTGCATCATTTTGATAGTAACTAATCCCGTTGACATTCTGACATATGCGGCCGCAAGGCTCAGCGGCTTTCCGGAAAACCGCGTATTCGGCTCGGGTACCGTGCTCGACACGGCGCGGCTCAAATACCTGCTGGGAGAACATCTCGGGGTGGACAGTCGCTCGGTTCACGCTTTCATCATAGGCGAACACGGCGACAGCGAGATCGCCGCGTGGAGCAGCGCAAATGTATCGGGAATTCCGCTCGACGGTTTCTGCGAAATGCGCGGCTACTTCAATCATCGTGCCTCCATGAGCGCCATTGCTGAAGACGTTAAAAACAGCGCGTATGAAATTATAAAGAAAAAATCAGCCACCTATTATGGCATAGCAATGTCGGTCAGGAGAATATGCGAAGCCATTGTCCGCGATGAGAAATCAATACTGCCGATATCCAGCATTCAGCACAATAACCACGGCATAAGCGATATCGCGCTGAGTATGCCCGCGATCGTCGGCAAGGACGGAGTGGAAGCTACAGTTCCCATTGAACTCAGCGAACAGGAGGAGCGGAATTTGAAAAAATCCGCCGATACACTAAAAGAAGTTATTGAAGATATTTTCTCAAACACTTGATTTATTTGCAATTATAAACAAATATAAAACGGAGATTTTTGGGCTATATGTCCTAAAATCTCCGTTTTTTTATAATTGGGCAGATTAAAGTGAAACGATCATATTCATTGCGTTGTCCGCATGATAGAATAATCGGATTTATTCGGTAGATTTTATGGAAAAATTTTTTAAATTCGGTATAAAAAGCTTGACATGGTGTTTGGAGTATGATAGAATAGCTCTTCCTTTCTCTAAAAAAAATAAATAATTTTGATATTTTACATACGGTATTTCCTTTGGCAAAATCCAAAAGAACGCAGACCGCGTGGCGAATATAAATCTCAATCTTTCAGGAGGATTTTTTATGATTATCATGAAAAACATCTGCAAGACCTACAGAACAGCCAGACGAAATGCCGGATTCAAGGAAGCCGCGCGTTCGTTCTTTCACCGTGAATACGAGACGGTAAACGCTTTGGACAACATCAGCTTTACCATCTCGGACGGTGAAACCGTCGGCTACATAGGTCCCAATGGCGCGGGGAAATCTACCACAATCAAGATTCTCAGCGGAATTTTGACCCCAGACAGCGGCGAATGCCTGGTTGACGGGCGCACTCCCTGGAAAAATCGAATAGCCCACGTCGCACAAATCGGTGTGGTATTCGGTCAGCGCTCCCAGCTTTGGTGGGACGTTCCGGTAATTGATTCCTTCGAGCTGCTGCGTGACATCTACTCAATACCGCCCGAAATTTACAAGGCAAATAAGGACGAGCTTACAGAGCTTCTCGGACTGTCCGAAATTCTGAGAACCCCAGCGCGCCAGCTCTCGCTCGGACAAAGAATGCGCTGTGAGCTGGCCGCCTCGCTGCTCCACTCTCCAAACATTCTGTTTCTCGACGAACCGACCATAGGTCTGGACGCGGTATCAAAGATCGCAGTGCGTGAATTTATCGTCAAGCTGAATGAAACACACAATACCACAGTAATTCTGACAACTCACGATATGCAGGACATTGAAGCTATAACCAAGCGCATTATCCTCATAGGCAAGGGCAGGATCATGCTTGACGGAAGCCTAGACGAAATACGACGTGGCGGACACGACATTGACAGAACGGTTGCGGAGCTGTACCGCTCCTACGAGATTTGAGGTGGACAGTATGACCGCAACAGGATACAAAACGCTCAGATTCAAAAAATACATTTCATTCTTCCGCCTGCGATTCGGCATGGGACTGCAATACCGCGCGGCTGCTCTCGCTGGAGTGGCGACGCAGTTCGCGTGGGGGATCATGGAAATAAAGGTGTTCATGGCATTCCACAATACCGATCCAAACTCATTTCCCATGACATTTGAACAGCTCTCATCATATATGTGGCTCCAACAGGCATTCTTAGCGTTCTTTATGGCATGGCTCATGGAGGGAGAAATTTTTAACTGCATAACCGACGGGAATATAGCCTATGAGCTATGCCGTCCGGTGGATATTTACGATATGTGGTTTGCCCGCAGCATGGGAACGAGAATTTCAGCCGGACTTCTCAGGTGCTTACCCGTATTGGCTGTGGCGGCATTTCTCCCCGAACCCTACCGAATGCACGCCCCGAGCGACCCGACCACCGCGTTGTGGTTTGTTGTCACAATAATTCTGGGATTAACCGTGACGGTTGCGCTCTGCATGATTGTGTATATGCTTACCTTTTTCACTATATCTCCAATGGGACTGCGGCTGATGTTTTCCCTCACGGCGGAATTCTTCCAAGGCGCGGTAATCCCTCTGCCATTCTTTCCACGGCAGATTCAAAATATAACCGAGCTGCTGCCCTTTGCCTCAATGCAGAATGTTCCGCTCAGGGTATACAGCGGAAATCTGGCAGGGAACGAGCTTATCCGCGCCGTACTGCTTCAAATATTCTGGATATTTGTCCTCACTGTAACAGGCAAGCTCATTTGCGCGTGCGCCATGAAAAAAACGACGATACAGGGGGGCTGATCAAATGAAATCAAGTAAAATTTCAGGCACAAGGCTTTATATTCATTACATTTCAATACACGTACGCTCAGCCATGCAATACAAAGCGTCATTTGTCATGACAACAATTGGACAATTCCTGGTATCGTTCAATATGTTTTTGGGAATATATTTCATGTTCGAGCGTTTCGGCTCCGTCGAGGGGTTCACCTACAACGAAGTGCTGCTGTGTTTTTCCATAATGCTGACGGAGTATTCATTGGCCGAGTGTATAGCCCGCGGCTTCGACACTTTTGATTCAATGGTACGCAAGGGAGAATTCGATCGCATTATGACACGTCCGCGCAATGAGATATTTCAGGTGTTGGGCAGCAATATAGAGCTGACACGAATGGGTAAAATGGCTCAGGCGGCGGTGATGTTCATTTACGGCATGACACGCTGCGGCATAAACTGGGAACTGTCGCGCGTTGTCACGGTAATATTTATGTTGATAGGCGGAACGGCACTGTTTTGCGGAATATTTTTGATATACGCCGCTCTCTGCTTCTACACACTGGACGGACTGGAATTCATGAATATATTGACCGATGGAGCGAGAGAATACGGAAAATATCCGATAAGCATTTACGGCAAACGAATGATGCAGATTTGCACCTTTGTGATACCCTATGCGCTTGTGCAGTATTATCCTCTCACCTATCTCACTGGACGAAGCGACAATGTCCTGCTGATATTCCTGCCGCTCTGCGCCGCGCTGTTCCTTATACCCTGCTTTGTCATATGGAAAATGGGTGTGCGCCACTACAAGTCGTCAGGATCGTAAGGTTTTAACGAAAAATAAAAAAACCGTCTCCGACATTCTGTCATAAAATGTAAGAGGCGGTTTCTCGCGCATTGGAATAAATTTGACGCCCCAGCTAAAAATAAAATTCACAGTATTGTATTTTATTTTATTATTGGAGTGGGAACGGCATATGTTGACAAGGCGCAGTGAATACACGGTGATGTTTATAATAGGAGCGGTATGCTACGGACTTATAGAAATATTGTGGCGCGGTTATACACATTGGACGATGCTGCTTACGGGCGGCGCGTGTATGGCGATAATGCATTGGATAAATCAGCGGCATTATAACCTTGACTTATGGAGGAAGTGCGGGCTGGGGTGTCTGTGCATAACGGTCATAGAGTTTGCAGTCGGATGGCTGGTAAATATAAAACTCGACATGATGGTGTGGGATTATTCGGATAGATTTCTCAATGTAATGGGACAAATCTGTCTGGAATACTCCGTATGCTGGTATTTTCTGTCAATTCCGATCATCATGACGAGCAACTATTTTATAATCAGACGCAAAAAGAAGCAAGTATTGGCTGTCAGCCATTAGCTTTAGAAAATTTCAACCTCAATATTTCATAATTTATCAAAAATTTTAAAGTACCGACAGGTGAGCCGCCGTCAAAAACCTCTTTACAGTTTTTTATTTTGGTGTTACAATAAACATTGCCAATTATTTTCAGAAGGATTTGATTTGATTATGAGAAGCAAAGTTATTACGGAATACGACGAGCTTTTGAATAAAGTAAGGCACATACACTTTATCGGCATAGGCGGTTCAGGAATGTGTCCCCTCGTTGACATACTGCGTGGGGACGGCAAGTTCATCACCGGTTCTGATGTGGACGACAATTCAGACACGGTCAAGCGTCTGCGCTCCTTCGGCATCAACGTGGCAATAGGTCAGCGTGCGGAAAATATAGACGGTGCGGAACTGGTGGTTTATTCCGCCGCCATATCCAAAGAAAATCCCGAGCTTCGGGCGGCTGTTGAATCCGGAATTCCAACTATAGAGCGCTCGGTGTTGCTCGGTGCGGTTTGCCGCAGATATTCCAACGCTATCGCGATCTCAGGTACACATGGAAAAACTACCACCACATCAATGGTAACCACAATCCTCATGGTCGGACAACTCGACCCCACCGTCGTCATAGGAGGCAAACTCGCGCTTATCGACGGCTACGGCAGGGCCGGCAAGAGCCAGAATATGGTGTGCGAAGCCTGTGAATTTGTTGATACCTTCCTGCAAATCACTCCGGCAATTTCGGTTATTTTGAACATAGATGCCGATCACCTCGACTATTTTGGTACACTCGACAATATAATAGCGTCGTTCCGTCAGTTTGCGGGACAAACAACGGGTGCGGTTATTGCCAACGGCGACGATGGGAACACAATGAAAGCGCTAAACACCACAAAGGCAAAAATTATTACCTTCGGTCTTGATTCCAAAAACGATTACTACGCCCAAAATGTGTGCATGGAGAGGAGCGGATTCTGGAAATTTGATCTGATGCACGCTGGCGAAAAGCTCACCGACATTGTGCTCAAGGTTCCCGGAGAACATAATGTATTAAACGCGCTCGCGGCGGCGGCCGCCTCCATGTATGTCGGCGCGACGGCGGACGACGTGAAAAAGGGATTGGCAATGTTTTCGGGCGCGTCGCGAAGATTTGAAATTCATACCGTACATAACGGTATCACCATAGCCGACGACTATGCCCACCACCCAACCGAAATAGAAGCCACCCTCCACGCCTGCAAGGAAATGGATTATAAGCGTGTCTGGGCGGTGTTCCAGCCTTTCACCTACACTCGCACCAAGACCCATATGCAGGAATTTGCCAATGTGTTGCAAATTGCCGATCGAGTTGCGATAACTGATATCATGGGGGCGCGCGAAACCGACGACCTGGGCATTAAATCAGAGGATCTCCAAGCGCTAATTCCGAATTGTTTCCTCGGTCACTCATTTGAAGAGGTCGCTGAATACGTGCTCGCGAATGCTGAGGAAGGCGACCTTATCATAACCATGGGCTGCGGAGATATTTACAAATGCGCCAAGCTGATGAAGTCAAAGCTCGAGCAGTTGTAAGTTAATCTTTTCAAAGTAGAAATCCGAAAGCTGCGCACTGTGTATTTTCATGTATTTATCGGGTCAACTTGATAAAGAAAGCATTGTCCACGAAATCGATTCTAAAAATTAAAGTCAAGCGAGCGTAACTGTTAGCCTGAGACGTGGAGGCCCGAAGGTAGGTTTCGAGCCTCTTGGCAGTGTCAACACCATTAATGATGAACATTCATGGTTACAGCGCCCGTGCAGAGGGCTGGTCAGCGCCCCACAAGCGAAACCAAAGGCTGAACGGGCAAAACGCGTCAGAATTAAAGACCGATTTGGGCGAACACAAAATAAATACCCATTTTATTAAACCTTTACTGTTTTTTCAATTTTAAGAATAAATGCTGCTACACTGGAATACTGTCCAAAAATTATTGACAAAAGCCCTATAGGGTGTTATAATTTGGGTATATTGTATGTATCTTACTCTATCTTGAGTATGGATTTTTTGTCGCCACGCGATATACCTTAGATGGGAGGAATGAAAAATGAATGTCAAAAGCAAACAAACGGACGGTCACGAGCAGGACCTGAATGAATTCAATATTCATGAAAGTCTCGATGTGGGGTGTCTGAGCGATACTGGAAGCAGCGGCAGTGGGCGCATCACAGGAAAAAAGAAAAGACTCCCCGCTGTTATTTTGGGAACAATAGCTGCAGCAGTCACCATAATTACAGTTACCGCCGTTGCGTTGAATCCCGGTGATCCAAACGCCTACGACATGAATGACAGTAAATTTGTCACTGACAGCGACAGTGTAAGCATTGACTCGATTGATGACGGCGTTATAGGCATGGGCGTGATTTACCAAGCATCTGCTGTCTACGACAGTGCTTCGTCCGAGGCTTCTGTCATAGCTACTCTTGTCAGTGGAACAAACGTAATGATATACGACGTATCGGGAGATTATTACAAGATAAGTAATTCCCAAAAGACAGTCAAGGGGTATGTTCATCGGGAAGATGTGAATACAGGCGGTATAGAGATAGTCGTAAGTGAGCAGGCTAACGATGTCGCCACCGAACAATCCACAAGTGAATCCTCAACCAAGAAGAACAACACCGCCTCCAAGAGTAAGTCTTCATCTAACAACAAAAATTCTTCTGTAAATCCCGAGGATTTTCCGGTAAACTCATCTCCTTATTTTATCTATGTTGAGAAAGGTTCTCATACAATAACTATCTACACCAAGGACAGCAATGGCAAATACACCGTTCCCTCTGCTACATACTCCACTGCGACGGGCAGAACTTCAAGTCTAACTCCTGTTGGAGACTTCTCTATACTTGCCAAGGAGAAGTGGCACTCGTGGGGAAATACTTCTTATTCGCCGTATTGCAGCAAATACTCAAACGGCCTTTACTTCCACGGTCCGCTTTACTTGGAGAAGGACAATTTCTATTCACTCAGCAAGAACAGCGTATACGATATTGGGAAGAACGCCACTTCCGGCTGTATGAGAACGAGTGTTGCCGCAGCATATGCGGTTTATAACTGTCCCGTTGGCACAGGCGTCAAAATAGTCAACGGCTCACCGCTCAATCGCAGCGCCTCCGCTCCGTCCGTAGACAGCCAGTATACGGATCCGTCAAAGAAGAACGTGGCCTTAAAGGGGATATCTTTTGAACCCAATGAGAAAAGCGTTGAGATTGGCGACAGCGTAACGATAAATCCTAAATTTAACCCTGAAAACGCCTCGGACATGAGATGTACTTGGAGCGTAAGCGACAATTCCGTCGCGACATTAAAGGAATCGGAATATGGTATCTCTTGTACCGTTACCGCCAAAAAAGCGGGTACGACGGTTATAACTGCCAAGTCATTGGACGGCGGCTATACGGCGAAATTTACGTTGACGGTCAAAGCGGCAGCCACAAGCAAACCCGCTGAACCCACCACTGAGCCGGAACCCGGAACGACGGATCCGGACGTCGGGACAACCGACCCGAGCGACGCTGCGACAGATCATGATGTCGACTCGAACACGGAAGCCACAGAGCCGACACCCGATAAATCCGAGGAAAACGATGGGAGTAACGCCTAAATACCTTGGATACTGAAGGCAGAAACCGCGTTTGATACGAAATTATAAAATAAGATTAAGCCTCTGCGACACCTGAGCTTAAAAGCATCGCAGAGGCTTATTTTTATGCTTTTTATACACCCGGTTCCAAAGTTTTTTAAAAACAAGAAGTGACCCCGTCCCCTTGAATGATATAATGAAAACTGACGCAGCTAAAGAGCAAAACAAAGGGCGATTCACACAAAAAAGAGGGCATCATACCGAATTTAACCTTCGGAAAGACGCCCTCGATTTTTATTTTGTCAATTTTACAGTTATACAACCGCCAGAGTAATACCCACTATTATCACAGCTGCAACCATCTGAGCTATATTACACAACACAACATTCCAGAACGGAAACTCCCCCGCTTCACGCTCTGCCGCCTGGTTGAGCAACCGAAAACTCGCTATGGCGCCCGCGAATATTATCGTTGCCGCCACGCGCATAAGTAAGAACGAAAAAATATACGCCGCAACACACGCTATAGTCATCGGGAAAAACGATATCGCGACTATTCTGATCACTCTCTCCACGCGAGGCTTTTTTTGAGACAGAACGAAAAGCGCATATTCGCAGCCCGCGATCGCCAATAAGAGCAGCAAAACAGTCAACAGAGAGAACAGAAACAGTACAAATATATTCCCAAAAGTGTACTCTTTATAAAAGCTTATCAGCATCGCATATGAGCCAAAAACCTCGTCTACCAGCCATACAAATCCGTTACCGAACATTCCAGCTATGCAGAATGCGCCAAATATCACATTCAACCCTGCAAATATAGCCCATAAATGCATTCCGCCGTCAAGCACCTTGTCCACCGCCGCAAACGGTCCATCTTTGAAGAAAGACACCGCGCAGTCGATCCAATTCTTTAAACACTCAACGAGGCCGGAAAAGCTCTTCTTTGGATCGGATTGGCTATCTCGGCGCGGGCGATCCTCCTCCTCGGCTGAATCTTGCGAAGCGTAATCACTGTAGTCGTTATAATTGCTGTAATCGATATTCTCACTGCCGTAATCCTGCTCAGTCTTTGTGAAATACTCATCTTCGGAGCCGGATTGATTATCATAGCCATAATTATCAACGGCATAGTCGGTGTTGTCATCAACTTGCTCAGCATATTCTATGTTGCTTACATCGCCTGCGCTATCAGTATCAACTACGGAATCATCGTTATCGGCGTCATATGTATCTTCCAAAAAAACAGGCTCGTCAAATACCTCATCGATGCTGTAAGATGTGTCACAATTTGGACACATTCCGTCTTCACCCAGCTTTGATCCGCATCGTCTGCAAAAATTATCCATAAAATCCAATCTCCGTTTCAAAAATAAATTTCAGCACAAAATATAAAAACTAATCGACCTTAATTTCTGGAAATGCTACTTTAACTGAAGTTTTAAAGTCATTCAACGCCTGCTCAGAGGACTTAAGCCCCCCCGCATATTCGTTCATATAAGTCTTAAACATACCGTTTATATCGTTATCATACACAGTCATATTGCTCATTGAAACATCGCGCGCCACTATCGAAAGCTGTTGATAATAATTCTGACCACCTATAAAGGAATCCTCGAACTGTGGATCGAACCTTATCTGCGAAACCACCTTGCTGCTCGCCGCAAATTCGCCCGTGGTGCGAAAGTACCTCACAGAT
Source organism: uncultured Clostridia bacterium (assembly GCA_947581635.1). Lineage (GTDB taxonomy): Bacteria > Bacillota > Clostridia > Oscillospirales > Acutalibacteraceae > RUG762. The sequence continues at coordinate 206,211 of CANPVE010000004.1, forward strand.
TGCTCAAGCCAGTCATCATCGTCGGTACACGCTGTAAAGAGCGCTATGAACTCCCCCGCTTCCTGCTTGTGTTTGCTGCCGCTGTATGCTGCCAGCCAGCTTCCGCCCCAACAGTAATTGGCGGGACCGGGTATGACCGCCCAGTCTCCATAGCTGCCCTCGCCCTTAATGCTGCCACCGCACGCCTTCTTGATGGCATACTCCATACATATTCCCGACGAAAAATATCCAAACACGCTTTGGGTGTCGCTTATGCCTTTAAGCCAGGCTTCCGACCACTGCTCCGCGTTATATATCAAATGCTCATTCGCCATTTTTCCCATATAACTCACATACGACATCTTAAGGTTGCTTATAACAAGGTTGTTATTGACTACCCACGGCGAATTGTCCGCCGATAAGTAGGGATTCATCATATCCTCCTGACCCGCCAGTATTCGAGTTTTACCGCCCGACTGTTCATAAATCTTTTTGGCAGTGGAGTAAAATCCGTCCCAATCAGACACCATAGCCTGCACGTCATCGGGGTTGTCCGTACCCAGATAAACCTTAGCCATCGAACGACGGTACATAAATATCCCCGGGTCTGCCTGCCAGCCCACCGCCTTGATCGCACCGCCGCTGTTGTACGCGGCTTCCACCGTATAGGGATAATAGCTCTCCTCGCTAACGTTGAGTCCCAGAGATGAAACCTCCGCAGTAACATCAGACTCGGCATATCTTTTGATATTATCGGGTGAAAGCATAAATACGTCCGGTATATCGCTGCGATTTGCCAACGCCTTTTCTAATTCCTCGTCAAAATCGCTGGAATTCACAACGCGGATATTGGCGTCAAAGTGAACTTCGAGCGGAGTGGATTTGAGAAACTGCTCAAGTTCTTCTTTGTATTCCTCAGAATACACCCACACAGTAATCTTACTTTTTCCTCCGCACGAGGTAAGCGCTGGCAAAGCAGACAGGCAAAGCCCCGCTGCGAGCAGAATCGCCGTGAGCCTGCGAAAAAAAATACTTTTGCTTCTCTTGCTTCGGCTCAAATTTTTCTCTCCTTTTAGGAAATAATAAAAATCAGCATTAGGTACGACTGCAATTAAAACTACTTCTCATACGATTATAACTCATTGTAAATTTACTTACAAGTGAAAATATATGAATAATTCTTAAAGAGCGTGATACTATCAAACAACTTCAAAACATCGAGACACCGGTAAGAATATTGCTTTATTCCTTCATATTTTATTTCGGAGTTAAATATGTGCTGCCCGTACTTCTGCCATTCGTATTCGGTCTCAGTATCGCGGCGCTGGTACAGAATCCCGCCGCGCTTCTCGCACAACGAATCCCCCGTCTCAGCAAAAAGGTGTGCTGTGTGATAATGACAGTTGCCGTAATGCTAATAGCCACCATGCTGATTATCGCGGCGCTGTGCTCGATATTCAGCGGAGCAATGTCATTCTGTCCGGGAATACCGGAGCACCTTTCCCGTGTGCGCGTGTTCATAACACAGTCTGCGGCACATTCCAACGCCGAAAGCTCATGGGGAAGATTCGTGAATTTTGTCGCGCTCGCGGCTGAGTGGTGCATAGATTTCCTCACACAGAATTACAAAAATTACCTGCCTTCAGTGCTCAGTCATTCCACGAAATTCATAACCAAGCTGCCATCGTTCATAACCGCGGTATTCTTTGGCATAATATCCGCGCTGTTTGCCTGCGGTGAATTCGACAAAATCAAATGTTCGGTAAAAAGTTACCTTCCCGCCGGGATATGCGAGCGCGTGTCCATGGTAATACGCGCAGCCGTACGCACTGCGACAATGCTGCTGAAAACCTACGGCACACTCATGCTCATAACTATGTGCGAACTGATGGCGGGATTCACGTTAATTCGCCTTATGGGCTACAATACGGGTAATATAATCACAAATTCATTAATAATCGCGCTCATAGACATCCTGCCCATACTCGGCACAGGTACGGTGCTGATCCCATGGGGAACATTTGAGATAATAACCGGGAACTTCACGCCCGGAATAATGCTTCTGATTATGTTCGCCGTAATAGCATTGATAAGGAATTTCCTCGAACCAAAATTTATGGCCAGCAATCTCGAACTGCACCCATTCTTCACGCTGGCTGGAGTTTACATCGGAGGCAAGCTCTTCGGCGCGGCAGGAATAGTTATAGTTCCCTTGATTATGCTGACTATGCGGGAAATCCGCAACACAAACAAAGGCGCCACAAACCTAAAGGTCGGCGGCACCAAATAAATTTCACAAATAAATATTAATATTATAAGTCAACAGGTTCATTCCACTTTTGGGCTTGACTGCCGGTCATCCGAACCATCTTCATCTGCTGTCTCATCATCAATGTCGTCTTTATGGCTTTTGTTCTTTTTTTCGTTATTTTTATTCTTCTTTTTCTCGGGAATGTCACCGGCAATGCTCTGATACATTCTCACAAACGACATTATGAGAAACACAGTTATTATTATATATGGTATCAATTTTGGAAACCCATTGTAAACACCGTCGGACATTCCGTAGATCACAATAAACACCATTACGATATAAGCGACAGACGATACAGCGACACGAATCCTCGCAAACGTCTTATTCCTGCTGTCCTGTTCATTTTCTAAAATATTTTCAGGCACTTTTTCAGACATTTTTCAAAACCTCCGATATTAAAGAACTCCGGGGAAACCCAGATTTATAAGCGCGGCATTTGCCTGAGGCATACCGGCCTTTGCGGCGCGGCGATACCAACCTGCCGCTTCCGCCAAATCCTTTTCGACACCGCGCCCTTCTTCGCAGCACATACCGTATATGAACTGAGCTTCAACATGGCCGGTCTCCGCCGCCTTTTCCAGCAGTTTGGCGCCGCGAATAACGTCCTCCTCGGTGCTTGTTTTTCTCGATGTAAGCGCCGCGCCCAGATAGCAACAGGCAACAGGCTGTTCATGTTCTGCCGCCATTTCAAGGTATTCCAGAGATTTGGCCGGATCCGCACTCACCCCTATGCCATTGCCGTAAAATATCGACAAATTGAGCATAGAATCACTGTTCCCGCCTTCGGCCGCCTTAGTGAAATAATCAGCGGCCTTGGCTTCATCCTTCTCAACACCGCACGCACCTTGCATATAGCAAACTCCCAGCTTGTATTGTGCGGCCGCGAAATCCTGCTCCGCCGCTTTCTCCCAACATTCGACCGCCGCAGCTTCGTCTTTCTCCACGCCGTCGCCGTTCATCAGATAAACGCCGTAATCGCAAAGTGCGGCGGGTGAACCTCTGTCGGCTGCGATCTTAATTACAAAAGCCGCCTCGTCATAATCCGGCTCAGTATCGTCGCTTCCCTCATGGAGCCTAAAGGCAAGTTCACAAAGCTCGTCATCTGTCATTTTTTCGTAATCATTAGCCATGATTTTCATTCTCCCAGCATAGTTTTATTTTGAAGTTTCCTCCGTAAACCTGCACGGCTGTTTAATCGCGCAGGCCCACAGTATTCATCTCCACAAACGCGCAAAAACGCGCTCATATACATCATTTAATTGATTCTATTATGTCTCTGAGACTTTCCCATGACGTTACTTCAATTCCTCCGCTCATTTGGCACTCACCGTCATACCTGAGAAATTGCTTATACCACACGGGCGTCATTCCCACCGAGGACGAACCCTCTATATCAGGGCCGAACTGATCGCCGCAGAACCACACATCACGCGCCTCAACGCCCGCCTTGGCAAGCGCCACTTCAAATATATGTTTGCTCGGCTTGCGAAAAATATAGTCACAAGACGATATCACGAAATCGAAATCCGCATTTGGTATGCAGCCGTAAACGCGCTGTCTCAGAGTCTCACTGCAAAATGAGAGATTGCTTACAACTCCCGTACGGATACCCATGAGGCGCAAATAATCCAGAAATTCGATTATTCCGTCACACGGAGCGCATGGATTTGCGGCATTCCAAAATATCGGTTCCAGCGTGCGCAGGTCACAATCGAATTCCACGCCGCGCTTTGCGAATATGTATCGGTTGATGCTCTCCTCGGAGTACTCATGCACTCTCAAATGCCGCGTGGCGGGGTTAAAACGCCCAAGCTCACGGTTCAGTGCCTCCACGTCACTTTGGATATCACACCCGGTCGCATTATTGGGGTTTGCCGAAGCATACTTAAGCAGTTCATTATATCCGCGCGCTCCGTCATATTCAAATTCTTTAACGAGCGTCTGCCCATAATCAAACATTATAAATTTAGGTTTCCTAAGTTCCATAGTGCCGCAACAAAACTCCCTTCTGCTCCTGATCATACATACTGACTTCAAATAAAAAGTTGAAAAAATCGATCGAAAGAATTGCGTATGTTCTTTTATATTAAGATTTTTCATCGTGCTTTTATCGGAGAGCAGTACAAACAGCTTTCAAGATTATATCACACATAGTGAGGACAAGCAAGGGCTTAATTATAAATTATTTTTAAATCTCACAAGAATAAACCCGACTTCACGTAAAAGAAAATGTAAAGTCGGGTTTATTCACTTAGCGCTATGACTTTTCGAGGCGTGTTTGCGGTCAGTGCAGCGCTGCCTATTCCTGACCTGCCTTAAAGCTGTATATCGGCTTAATCACGCGGTCAATTGACACAGTGGGTGAAATATTGTTTACAATATCCTCTATTCGCTTATACGCCATCGGACATTCATCAAGCGTTTCACTGTTTATCGAGGTAGAATATATTCCCTGCATCTCCTTGCGGTATGCCGACACCGTGAAGCTTTCCTTTGCCTGTCTGCGGCTCATCAGACGACCGGCCCCGTGCGGCGCTGAGTAATTCCAATCGGAATTTCCCTTGCCTGTGCAGATAAGGCAGCCGTCGCGCATATTTATTGGAATTATCAGTTTCTCTCCCTCTTGCGCTGAGACTGCTCCCTTTCGGAGAATCATATTTTCGGTGTCTATATAATTGTGTATAGTGGTGAACTGCTCGTCTGCCTTCAGCTTCATGCCGCGTATAATCTCGTCCATCATAGCCTTGCGGTTGAGCATGGCGAATCGCTGAACTATGCGCATATCGTGAATATAGCAGGTAAAGAGGTTGCCGCTCACATATGCCAACTGCCTTGGGATATCGGTGCTCAAGCCGAATTTAAGTGTATCTATCGCTGACTGTATCTCGTTTTCACGACCCTCAGACTTATATTGGGCTATAATCCGCTTTATTTCGTCATTCGGTACACTGTTAAGGCTCTGCCACGCGAGACCTTGATAGTAATTGGCAACCTCCACGCCGAGATGTCGGCTGCCGGAATGTATCACAATATATATTCCGCCGTCCTCATCTTTATCAGCTTCAATGAAGTGATTGCCTCCTCCCAATGTGCCCAAGCTGCGATATGCCCTTTCCATATCTATTTTTGCGGCACAATGCAACCCACTCAGATCAATCTCTTCCGCGAAGGCGTGCGTCCTGCCGCGAATATTAAATCCCGCCGGTATAGCGCCGCGAATCAGCTTGTCGAGCTTTCCCACCTCAATAAATTTATTTTTTACCTTTAAAACTTCCATGCCACAGCCTATGTCAACCCCAACTAAATTTGGAACTACAGCGTCAGAGACGGTCATTGTAGTGCCTATGGTACAGCCAGCGCCCGCATGAACATCAGGCATTATTCGTATCTTCGCGCCTTGTGTAAAAGGCTGATCACACAGCGTTTTTATCTGCTGTATTGCCGAGTCATCGACCACATCGGTAAATACCTTGGCGGTGTTGAATTTTCCCTCAACAATTCTTTGAATCGGTTCTGATTTCACTGTATTTTCCATTCTATCATCAACTCCTGTCGGATCAAGTTTTATATGCTTACACAATATTTGCAATCTCACCTATTAATATACATAGCATACTTCAATAAAATTCTACGTGAAATTTTCACTCCAATGTTGAAATCCAGCGCAACATTATTTTCTTCCGAAATTCTGCCGATATTCCCAATATTCAGTACTGTTCCCTCGACACGACCTACAATAAAAATATCCGACGCCGCCCGATAATCAGTATATCGGACATCGTCGGAAAAATCAATATTTTAAACCTTAAGAATACCTAAAGATTATCCTGCCGCTATGGCAACTCCAATCTTCTCGCCCATATGCACACGGGTTTCCAAACCCATTCGCGTATTTACCATGATCTCGTCGTCCGGGAACATCACGCCTTTTTTGAAGAGTATCATTATACCCGCGCCGCCGCAAAGGAATCGTCCCTTGTCTTGACCCTTTGCGAACACGGGACTTTCTCCGAGCGCGAACTGTTCCACACCTTTGGCATTGCCGCAAGTCTCAACTTGAGCGATCCCGTGAAAATGTGTTGTATTCATAAAAGTGCAGTTCCTCGGCCCAAAGAACATGGAGTCTTCCATATTCCGTTCGGCAGGAACAACCGCAGTGTCGCTGACCATGCCGCTGTCAACGTAAACAAATCTGTGAGGATCCGCTTCGCCGGGACGAACCACAAGCACCAATCCCTCGGCAAATTCCTTCGCGCGGGAATCACTGTCAAGCAGCTTATCTACCGAATACATATGATCGCCTACAGGTATCATGCACATACTGTTGATAAAATGCACGGTAATGTATCCGTCACAGGGTGCTATGAGACTGTTTGGATTATCGTCAATTCGGCGCGCCCCCTCGGCAAAGCTGCGCGACAGATAGTCCGAAAAGGTTTCATACTCGCCCGCATCTTCCGGTTGACAGCAAGACAAATCCACGCCGTATTTCTCCACGTGATTCTTGATCTCTGCACGAACAAACAGCCCGCTTTTTATTTTACTCGACTGTGGACGGTATCTGTTGAAATCCTTCTTGACCACCTCGCGCCAGCCGTAACCCTTTATTTCATTGCCCATAATATCCTCCGTTGAAAAAGTAATTTTTGTCTGTATCTGCGATTGTATTCATTATACATAATTAACGCGAAAAAGTAAAGAATTATGTCGAATTTTTTTATTTTTGTATTTACATTTTCCGATTTTGCAATTTGTTGCCTCATAAAATTTGAAATATCGCTGCTCCGGTTTTCACTATCGCCCATATTTCCAAATTTTTTTCAGGTGCTCACCTATATCCCTGAATGTGTAGCTTTTGTCCGACCGGCTCGTGCTCATTGTGTCATTTATCAGATATTTACCATTCTCATCAATTCCACGTATAACTATTACCGACGAGAATTCCTCATTGTCTGTTGTGCACACAACCACGCAGCCGTCCTCACTCACCGCCTGCCTTACTCGGCTGTCGTTCTTTGGAATTTCAGTCACAGTCATACCCAGTTCTCGCGCGCCATTTGACAGCAGCTTCTCGGGCTTGCTTTCTGAATTAATATCCGCCGCAAGCTCTGCCACGCGTACCGGCGTGAGCGAAATATCCTGTAATTCATAGATTGCGGCCATTGATAGGGCGGTAGGGGCGCTGCCGGATATTCCCATTACACTGTCGTCATATGACATATATCCCCACCGTAAATCCCACTGCATCAGCAACGGAGGCTCTGTGCAGCCCTGGTATTGACTGAAATTTACGGCGTCGGGCTTAAAATTTACTATCTTGCTCGGATAGTCAAGCACAAATTCCTTTGTCTCATCGTTTGTATTCAACAAATTTACAATCTCTTCTGGGTAATCCGAAAATTTAAATCCGTTCTCGGCGGCATAGTCGTTTATTATTTTTTCAGCGGAATTATTCTTCCCCAGTCCTCCGACATACTTGAGCGAAGCATTCATGAGTATTATAGCTGTCACTATGAAAAAAACTGTTCGGAATTGGGGATACGGATTGTTTTTTTTATTCATTTTATATAACACAGTCTCCTAAAAAAATCATAATAATAAAAACGGATATATTTTTATTATAACACACACCATCGGATATTGCACCTGTTTTTTATTTACAGAAGTAATTATCTCTATTGATGCGGCATATATTTAATCTAGCATTTATATTACGGCAAGAATAGAGGATTGAGCAACATGACTGATGAAAGAAATATTCCCCATGCGCCCCATAATATCATTATGAATGACCGAAAAACGCTCTCTATATCGGGTGTAAATGAGGTGGTAAGCTGTGACGAGGAGATTATTGTGATACGCACCGTGATGGGCGAGCTTTCGATAACAGGCTCCAAGCTGCATATAGGAAGCTTCAACCGTGACAGCGGTGAACTCAAACTCGACGGAAACGTGAAAGAATTGGTTTATTCCGATATGGACACCAGACAACAGGGATTTTTTTCGAGGCTTTTCAGATAAATTATGGAATACACACATATTACCGATATAACCTCCATGCTTCAGGCACTTTTGGCAGGTGCAGTTATGGGGGTATATTACGATATCTTCAGATTCGTACGCAGAATATTCAAATTCGCTCCGATTTCAGTCGCTTTACAAGATGTTTTGTTTTGGATAACATCGGCGATATGTATATTTTTTGTATGCATAAAGCTCAATGCCGGATTTATTCGTATATATTTTGTGATTTTTGTCATGGTTGGATGGCTGTGCTACTTTATGACTGCCGGAAAATTCATATTCAAAATTTTTGACGGAATCATAAAAGTATTCAATCGCATTTTTAACACATTCAAACGTGTGTTTATAAAGATTTTAGAGAAGATTTACTTAAAAATCAAATAAACAGAGAATTACTTTTATTAAATATCTATAAATTTTAAAATCTAAAAATTAATTTGAGAATCCCCTTGAAATAACGACCAAACCCGACTATAATTATTTGTGTTAATGAATTTTTATCTGCCGCACTTGGAAATTCAAAACGGCTCCAATGACAAAGCTTTGTCACACGGTCGCAGAGATAGTTTTTCACCCTTTTTTGCTTGATTTGTCGCCAAGTGCTTTTTTTCTTCTTTTAATTCTGAATTAACATATAACATAATGTCGGGGTATTTATATAAAATGGCTGTAAAGAAATCTCCCCATGCCCGGGGCAAAGGTTACGGCGGCGCAAACCGTCAGGGGCAGAGAAACATAAAAACGTCAGCGGTAAGGTCTTCGACCGCGCGGCCTGCAAAGTCGGCAAAAAAAAGCCGTATGTTTTCGACAAGCAGTCCGAAAAAACGACAGGCGACTATAATTGATACAATAGGTTCCATGAGCTTTACTACAAAAATTATAATAAGCATCGCGGTGGCGGTAACGGCTGTTATTTGTCTGGTATCTCTCACAAAGTCACAGCTAACCATAAATGAAAAGCAAAAGGTTCTCGATGATCTGGATACGCAGATAGCCCAGCAGCAATTGGAGAACGACGAGCTCAAGGACAGGATTAACGGCGACCTCGATCAATACATCGAGGCATACGCGCGTGAAAATCTCGATATGGTCAAACCCGGTGAGCGGGTCTACATCAACACAGTGGGAGACTAGGCACAGATCCACCGGCAGTCGTATAATTTGCGGATTTGTTACCTAATTCAATAGATTCGGGAGGATTATTTCAGATTATGGCTTTTGAGGTTGGACAGATTGTCGAAGGCAAGGTTACAGGCATCATGAATTACGGTGCTTTTGTTGACTTGGGCGACGGCATATCAGGCATGGTACATATTTCCGAGGTCGCGCCGACGTACGTGAACGAGATAAAGGATCATCTTACCATAGGTCAGGAAGTAAAGGTAAAGATTCTGTCTATTGACGAAAATGGGAAAATTGCTCTGTCGATAAAGCAGACTATGCCGAGGCAGCAGAACAATTCGGGCAAGCGAGGAAACGGCGGCAATTACAACAGACAGCGCGGCGGAAGGTATGATTCAGGCAGCGTGGGCAGCGATTGGAACCGCAGGCAGAATTCCTCGGATAATTTTGACGATATGCTTTCTAAATTCATGGCCTCCAGCGACGAGAAAATTTCCGGACTTAAAAAGGAAAATCGCCGCAGCCGAAAAGGCGGAGGCAACAACGACGGCAATCAGTGGTAATCTGTGCCGCAGGGTAAATCACATTACATATTCACAAGCGGTTACTGCAAATATATAGCATCATCAAACGGTCAAATCGCCCGCTTTTTTCGCTGTATTTGCGGCAATCGCTTTTGTGCTGTGTGTTTTTAATTTTTCTGTGGAGGTATTTTTATTTGACTTCGGATTTTACCTTTATCAACGCGTACATCTATACTGCCGAAGATAAGCCCATACCGAACGGCTTCATGAGTGTGATGGATAAAAAAATATCGGCAGTAGGCAGCATGGCTGATTTTCAGACGACAAACCGCACGGAAATAATTGATCTGGGCGGCAGGCGAATATATCCCGGCTTTATAGACGCACATACGCACATTGGAATGTGGGACGACGGATTGGGCTTCGAGGGTGACGACGGCAATGAGGACAATGAGCCGGTAACTGCCGCGCTCAGAGCAATTGACGCGATAAACAGCTTCGATCGATGCTTTGTGGAGGCACACAACGCCGGAATCACTGCGGTAGTAACGGGACCGGGTAGTGCAAACCCCATAGGAGGCCAAATGGCGGCACTCAAAACGACTGGCGGACGCATAGACAACATGATAATAAAGTCTCCAATTTCGATGAAAATGGCACTGGGAGAAAACCCAAAAAACACGTACCACGACCGTGATGAATCTCCAACTACAAGAATGGCCACAGCCAAGATTATACGCGAGGCGCTTGTAAAGGCTCAGCGGTACGCGCGCAGCATAGACCGCGCGGAAGATGAAGCCGATTTGCCCGAATTCGATTCCAATTGTGAAGCTTTGCTTCCAGTAGTGCGCGGAGAATTGCCGGTACACATTCACGCTCATCGACGAGATGATATTTTCACAGGAATACGCATATGCGAAGAATTCGGACTGAAATACGTTCTGGTACACGCCACAGAGGGTTATATGTGCGCAAATGAACTTGCGCAGTGCAAAGTGAGCGTATTCTCGGGGCCGTTGCTTTGTGACCGCTGCAAGCCCGAGCTTTCCAACCTCACACCAAAATCTGCGGGAATTCTGGATAAAGCAGGAATAAAGTCGGCTATCATCACAGACCACCCCGAAACACCCATACAGTACCTGCCAATATGCGCGGGACTTGCGGTGCGTGAGGGCATGGATTACGACAGTGCGCTACGCGCCATTACGATAAATCCTGCGGAGATATTGGGGCTAGATGACAAAATAGGATCAATAAGAGCAGGAAAAGACGCTGATTTTTCGATATTTGACTGTGATCCATTGACACTGGCAGCTAAGCCGCTGGCCGTCTACATAGACGGAATCGCTGTTTACAAGTCCGAATACAATTGATTGTTTGAAATTTTACTGATTATACGGAGGAAAATTTGAATGAGAATTATCAATGCATCCGAAATTTCGGATACCGTGCGTGAACTCTGCATTAATGCAAACAAGGTGTTGACGGATGATTTGACTGAGAGAATTGAAATCTGCTCAAGGTGCGAAAAATCAACGCTTGCACGATCTATTTTTGAAGATATGAAGTCTAATCTAAAGGCCGCCGCCGAACTGGATATTCCAATCTGCCAAGACACAGGTATGGCGGTGGTATTCCTTGAGATTGGTCAGGACGTACATATTGAGGGTGCGCTGCTTGAAGACGCGGTAAACGAAGGCGTTCACCGCGGATATGTTGACGGACTTCTACGCAAATCCGTGGTTAATGATCCTTTGCGCCGTGTAAATACAAACGACAATACTCCTGCGGTAATTCATACCAGAATCGTGGCGGGCGATAAAGTAAAGATAACTGTTGCGCCAAAGGGCTTCGGCAGCGAAAACATGAGCCGCCTCAAAATGTTCACTCCATCTTACGGGCGCGAGGATATAATTGCATTTATCGCGGAGACGGCAAAAATTGCGGGCGGCAATCCCTGTCCGCCGATGGTGCTGGGCGTCGGCATAGGCAGCGACTTTGAAGGCTGTGCCTTGCTTGCGAAGAAAGCGCTTTGTCGCAGCCTTAGAGAGCCAAATCCTGACGAATTCTACAGTGCCATGGAAAAGGATGCTCTTGCAGCGGTAAATCAAACAGGCGTCGGACCACAGGGTTTTGGCGGAAGTATAACCGCGCTGGCAGTAAATATTGAAGTTGCCCCTACCCACATTGCGGGACTGCCTGTGGCTGTAAATGTGGGATGTCATGTGACACGGCACGCCACAGCGGAAATTTGACTGCAATTATGTAATAAAAAATTAAAAAGAATATCGAACGCCGCACGGATACACTTTTTACTGTCCGTGCGGCTGATTTTTTACATATAAATGCTAAATAGGACACCATATAGCTATACACTTTATACGAATGTTAAATTTTATTAAATTTTAAAAAACATATAGAATGTTTTTGTTTATTATGTTATAATACTCTTGGAATACAGGTAGAACTGTAATTCCTAATACTAAACTTCAATTAAAAACACAAAAAATCGAGCGCAAAAGCTTGCACATATAAATTTTGGGCAAATTTTTTGTCGTATTTCTATTTAAGTTTGGTATAAACCTCAATAATTTCTCGTTTGAGAAAGGAGCCTGTTAATTTATGAAATTGACTATCACAGGAAGGAAAATTAATCTCAGGGATTCGTTCAAAGAGAGGGTCGACAAGAAATTTACCCGATTTGATAAATTCTTTGATGACGCTGCCGACGCAAATGTAACCGTCACCATGGAACGAAACAGATATACAATTGAAGTTACAATTCGCAGCGACGGTTACATCTATCGAGCGGAAAAGACAGGTCTTGATCTTGATGAGGCTTTGGATTTGGTTATAGACAGTCTCTCTGCCCAAATCCGCCGCAACAAAAAGAAGCTCGCCAAGCGCGTAAAAAATCAAAATCCCATGGAAGCGTTTGAACCGTTTGGCGGTGACCCCGAAGATGAGGGTGAGGAGGACGAGCAGTTTCAGATTGTCCGCACCAAGACATTCCCTGTATTCGCTATGGACGTGGACGAGGCTGTCCTTCAGATGAATATGCTGGGGCACAAGTTCTTCATGTTCCGCAATGTTGAGTCGGGCCAAATCAACGTGGTATACCTTCGACGCGATGGTGACTACGGTTTGCTCATTCCAGAAGACAAGTAAAATTTCTCCTTTAATTCCAATAGCAAACAGTGCGCTGCATCTCAATTGAGATGCAGCGCACTGTTTTATTATAAAAAAGGATTTCCATATCAAATAAAGTATTAAATTAAAACAAAACGCGACGAGTTCCACACTTCTGAAACTCATCGCGTTGTTTGTGCTTATCGCTTAATTTAGCAAATTTTCGGGAAGTAGCTAAATTTCAACATGGACCTGTTTTTTTATTCCGTCCCGATTGCTCTGTTCCTAAACGCTTAAAACAGCAAAATTGATTAAATGGGCCTATTTAATCCTTCAGCGCAGTGATCGGCACGACAAATACGCCGTCCGGTCGCTGATAGGCGGCATTGCTCAGTCCGCATATGACACACAGAACGGACGGCGGAACGCCGTTTTTTTCGCTTGCAATATCATTTCGGATTGCAAGGAGTTCTTCGGCGGCAGCATCAATTTGGTTTGCTCCGAGTTTGATTTCAAACGCGCACCAACGACCGTCTGCAAGTTCAATGACCGCGTCGATCTCACGGTTTTGGTAATCCTGATAGTGAAACACCTTTGCGTCAAAGGATTCCGCGTAAATTTTCAGGTCGCGTTCGCACATTGCTTCAAACAAAAAGCCAAAGGTATTCAGATCATTCAACAATCGTTCGGGCATCGCCTTTAAGAGCGCACAAGCGAGCGCAGGATCGCAAAAATGCCTCTTTTCAGCCTGTTTTACCCGTACAGATGATCGGATATTGCTTGCAAACGGGGGCTGATTATCCAAAAGGAAAAGCCGCGAAAACACATCAAGATATTGTGCAGCCGTATTTCTGTCAATGCTTTCGTCATCAAACTCCTGCATATCACCAATCAGCTTGCTTTGTGAAGCCGTTGTGCTTTCGTTCCGTGCCAGAGAACGCAGCAAAAGCTGCATCTTGTGCTTATCATATTGAATATTGTCGATTCGCTGTGCGTCATCGTCGATAATCGCATTGATATAAGATTCGGGCAAAATCTGTGCATCCTCGACAGGCGCGTCGAGGTTTCCCGGCCATCCGCCGCGCACCGTATAATAGATCAAATCCCGCAGATCGACCTCACCCGTCAGTGCCGGCGTCAAATTCCCGTCGCACAACTCTGCCAGTGACACTTTTCCGGACGAATCGCCCGACTCTCGTATAAAGACATGGTTCTCATACGCAGCTTTCCGATTCTGCCCGCGCCGCTGTGCAGCACGCCCTTTCTGTTAGAGGTAGACGAACCGGTCAGTATAAACTGCGATTTCTTTCCTCTTTGGTCTACCGTATATCGAACGGCGTCCCAAATCGAAGGCGCTTCCTGCCATTCGTCAATCAGCCTCGGCGTTTCACCCTCCAACACAATCGACGGGGATAGTTGTGCAAGCTGTCTGTTTTGAAAGTTACCTGCCGGATCGCCAATCAAAAATTCACTCATGCTGTGATACGATGAGGTCCAGGTTTTTCCGCACCATTTCGGTCTTTCTACACAGACGGCGCCAAAGTTTTTCAAATATCTCTCTACCTGCCTGTCGATTACTCTATGTTTGTATCGTTTCTTATCTGCTACGCTCATCGCGAAAGACTCCTCTGTTTTTTTCAATGTCATTGTAGCATATTCAGCAGGATTTTGCAATGATATTCAGCAATATTTTAAAAATATATTCCGCAATTTTTCGACATTATATTCATCAAATTTTTATCATGTATCGGCAGCGAGAATCTCTGTCATCCCGCGAGCGTTCGGGCTTTTCGCCGTTCTCACGCTCATCGCCCACGATTTGTATGAGCCGTTTGAGTATTTTGCGGTATTTTATTTGAGAGATTTGCGGTATTTTGTTTGAGTATTTTGCGGTAAATGACGCCGGTGCGGTTCGGCGGCGCCCAATGGCAACGTAAGCTTTTCCGGCAAAACGCACTTTCATTTTTGCCGCAATTCGGTATAATACGCACCTTTATTGTAACTTCCCCCCTATTTTCATGCGCTTCTCCATCCATTGCAAAGCTTCACGGTCATGTGCTATCCTAAAAGTAATCACTTTGCAGGAGGCAGATTATGAGAAAAACATACTCGAAAAAACAAAAGCAGGAAATCATTGAAAAATATTATGCCGGCATGACGCCGACAGAGTTGTCCAAAGATTCCGGCATCGCAAGGAGCACGATCTATGCCTGGTTAAAAGACGGTGAGCAAAAAGCCGTGCGAATCAAGCGAATCAATATGAGGGAAGTATTTGATTTAAAGCAAAAGTGCGAACAGCAGGAAAAGATGATCGAAATTCTGCAAACGGCGACTTGTACGGTTCACGCCCCGCTGCGGGAACGGTATGCGGTCATCCGGCAATTAGAAGGCAAGTACAGCGTCAGTCTGCTGTGCAAAACGATGAAGGTCGCCAAAGGAAGCTATTATAACCACATTCTCAGAAATAAAAACGAAGATACGCTGGCGGCGCAAAAGCGCGCTGAGCTGACGTCGGTCATCGAACAGATTTTTCATGAAAACCATGAAATATACGGAGCAGGCAAAATTCACGCCGTCTTAAAAGAGCGCGGGTATAAAATCAGTCCAAACACCGTTGCGAGCATTATGCATGACAACAGGTGGTTTGCCATTGTCGACGGAGCAAAGAAATTATATCAAATGACGCAGGAACGCAAACAAAACGTTCTCAATCAAAAATTTACCGTCACGCGCCCGAATGAGGTTTGGGTCGGCAACGTCACTTACTTCAGATACCGTCAGCAGACCTATTACATCTGTGTAATCCTGGACCTCTTTGCAAGAAAGGTCGTCGGGTACAGAATATCCCTGTCAAACAGCACACAATTAACCAAAGGCGCCTTCAAAACCGCCTTTGAAAGCCGACAACCGACCGAACTGTTATTTCACAGCGACCAGGGCTGCAACTACACGTCGAAAACGTACATGGCCTATCTCAGGCAGCTGGGCGTGCGGCAGTCGTTTTCAAAATCGGGAACTCCGTACGACAACTCGGTGATGGAATCGTTCTTCAAATCAATGAAAACGGAAAAGCTGTATCGAATCGATTTCAGATCCGAACGAGAGCTCAAACAAGCGGTAAAGGAGTACGTCTATTACTACAACGAGAAGCGTCATCACTCCGTGCTACATTATCAAACGCCAAACGGCTTTGAACGGAAATATTACAGTCAACATAAGGATCTCTTAACAGAACGATCCAACACTGGCGGTTCGGATTGAGGAAGTTTTCTGTTTTCGCGTTATATTTTGAGCTCTTTTGATTTCGGTGTATTATTTATGCAAAACAGAAAAAGCGGCGAAAAGCTGCCGAAATACTATATACACAAAAAAGAAACAACCCTTTATCGAACACCTACGGTTCAGATTGAAGGGTTGTTTCACGTCCTGCTCTTTTTATTGCCAGACGGCTCAATGTTTCTCGTCATTTAACGGTTCGGTAATTTCAATCCCGCCTTTCAAGATAACGGTAATCGTATCGTCGTCGTTCACGCGAATCGTGTCAACGAGCCGCCGGACCACAACATCGTCATACACGTCAAATACGATTTCGTTTTTCTCCAGCCATTCCGCCGCGCGGGTGATCGCTTCGTTTGCACGAATACTGTCCTGCATCATCCGCTGGGCTTGGCTTAACTGCTGACGCAGCTCGGTAATCTCGGCATACAGTCTGGCAATCTCAACTTCATATTTCTCGGCATTGCCTCCGGACTTCATGCTGAGCTTCACCATATCGCTGACTTCGGTTTTCTTTTGAGATATGCTCCGTTCAATAGAAAAAACGTCAAACGTCTTGCTTGATCCCGTTACGGCATACGCCAGATTTGCTTTTATGAGCGCGTATACCTCCCGGCTGCTATCTACCCCTTTCTGCAGGGCGCGGCAGATTGCATTGTGCAAATACTGTTCCTCAATCCCCTTGGACTTGCTGCAATATTTTTTCCCGTGTTCGATCCGGCTTAAACACCGCCAATAGGCTTTCGTTTCATATCCTGCCTTCGTCCAGATTTTCCGCTTATACGGACTGCCGCAATGCCCGCAGACCAGGATTTCCGACAAAGCGTACTTGCCGCTGTATTTTCCGCGTTCCGTGATCGCATTATCCGACGTTCTTCGTTTGTTGGAGCGCCTGGCAATCTCGGCCTGCACCTGCATAAAGGTGTCACGGTCAATGATGGCGGGGTGATTGTTGCTGACTAAATACTTGTCCTTTTGTCCTCTGTTGACTAATACGCACTTGCTGATCGGGTCTGTGCGAAATGTTTTTTGGTAGATGACGTCACCTACATATTTTTCGTTCCGCAGCATTTTGCCGATGATGTCGGTACTCCACTCGCTCTTTCCGTGTACGGTTTTGATGCCGTTGCTTTCAAGATAATCCTTTAACTGCGCCACGCTCGCGCCGTCCAGATACATGGCAAAGACTTTCCTGACGACCTCCGCTTCTTCCGGAACAATATACGGTTCTTTGGTTGCTTCGTTTCGTCTGTAACCGAGAAAATTGAACCGGCACGCATAGGTTCCGTTCTGCATACGCTTTTGAATACCCCACTTCACGTTTCCGCTAATATTTTCGCTTTCGCTCTGTGCGATAACGCCGTAAATACCGATGTAGGTTTCGCTTTCCTCCGTGAGAGGGTTAATATTCTGTTCTTCAAAGTAGATGCCGATTCCCATAGCTTTCAGCTTGCGGATATAACTCAGACAATCCACCACGTTTCGCGCATAGCGGGATACGGATTTCGTCAGAATCAGGTCGATCTTTCTCTTTTCGCAATCGCGGATCATGCGGAGGAAATCATCACGTTTTTTGGCGAGCGTCCCGGTGATTCCTTCGTCTAAGTAGTATCCCAAAGCGATACAATTACATTTTGCCTTGAACCTTTTAACTTTGCCCCTATACCTTTTGATTTTGCATACTTTATAATTTTGCCTCGTTCCGCTGTTGCCGAACATTTTAATTTTGCATAGAGAAAGCCGGACATCCCGCAATCCGCAAGGTGTCCGGCCGTGTTCTGTTCCCTTTATTTCACACTGATCTCCGTCCCGTTCTTGAAAGTGAACCTCACATCCATCTTTGAGAAAACCGTCATGTGATCAAGCAGGTTGAACCATAGGTCATCCGTGAACTCCTGTACATCCTCGTCCATCTCAGTTAGGTCTTGAAGGAAAGCCTCGATCATCTCCCTCTTTGCCTGCCGCTCCACAATCCTGCCTCTGACCTTATCCAGCCGCTCCTTTGTCCTGTCGTAACGGTCGGAAAGGGCATCGTACTTCTTTTGGTAATCCTTCTGATTCTGTGCGACATGTGCGTTTTCGCTGATGCACTGCTCCACCAGTTCCGTCACCACTATGACTTCCTGCTGTAATGCTGCCTGTTCTGCCTCCAGCTCCGTGGTATCGTACATTTCGTCCTTAATGGCATCAAAGGTGGCTATGATCTCGTCACGCTCCTCTCCAAGGATTCGCAGGGCTTTGAGGTACAATGTCTTGATGGTGTCCTCGTCCAAATGAGGCGTGGAGCAGTTCTTTCCGTCATTGTACTTGTGGTTGCACCGCCATATGACCTTTCTGTACTTGTCGTTGGAGTGCCACACCTTTGAGCCGTAAAAGCCGCCACAGTCGCCGCATCGGATTTTGC
>CANPVE010000005.1 GCA_947581635.1 uncultured Clostridia bacterium
GTGACCTTTGAAAACTGAATAGCCGTCCGATTGGGATATGACCGTGCGACGACCTTCCGAAAGGAAGCGAGCGCAGCGACGCTGCGGTGAGACTCCGGGGCAGGGATATAAAAACGACAGTCGGGTGAAACGGCAAGGGCAGCCGTTGTCAGCGTCGCCTCCTTACGGCGACTGCCCCCATACATAGCAGAAAAGGAGGTTAAACGCTATGAAAAAAGCAGAGCTCAAAGAGCTTTACAAACTGATGTTCCCGGAATACCCGGACATCTTGACCGTCGCCCAGCTGCAAGCGATGTTGGGCATCAGCAGACCGCTGGCCTACCGGCTCATCGGAGACGGATATATTCCCGGCGTGAAGATCGGGAACGCCTTCCGTGTGCCGAAGGTCAACGTCATCAATTATGTTCTCTCTGAGGACGGAAGAAAGGAAGTGAATTGAATGTCTCAAAAATTACAACTCGTGGACGCCGATACGCTGCTCTCCACCCCGATGGAAAAGACACTGTTCATTGTGGACGGTTTCATTCCGCAGGGTGTGAGTATGCTGTGCGGCTCCGGCAAGATCGGAAAAAGCTGGCTCATGCTGTGGCTTGGTTTGCGAGTAGCAGAGGGCAAACCCCTATGGGATTTACAGACACACCAATGCGACGTCCTCTATCTCTGCTTAGAAGATACCCGTGTGCGGATCCAAGAGCGGCTCTACAAGCTGACCGATGAAGCGCCGCCCGGCCTGCGCTTTGCAACCGTCTGCGGCAAGCTGGGCTGCGGCTTGGAGGAGCAGATCGAAGCGGCGCTGAATGACTTTCCGAACACGAGGCTTGTCATCATCGACACGCTTCAGAAGGTGCGCAACGCCCAGAGCACCGCAGGAAAAAACGGTATGTACGCCAGCGACTACGATGACATCTCGGCGGTGAAATCCATTGCCGACCGACGCCGCATCGCCGTGGTTCTGGTGCATCACCTGCGGAAAATGAAGGATGCCAGCGACCCCTTCAATGAGGTCTCCGGCTCCACCGGGATCACCGGCGCAGCGGACACGAACATCATTCTGAAACGCAAGCGGGACGAGGATACGGCGACGCTTCTTGTCAGCGGCAGGGATGTCGAATATCAGCAGTTCACTCTGCGGTTCGAGGATAACGTCTGGCAGCTCGTGGAGCACAAGGACAGCGCAGCCCTGCATCGAGAGGAAATCCCACCGTTCCTTTTTCGGCTCGTGGAATTTCTAAAGGACAAACCAGTTTGGACGGGAACGGCGACTGGTCTGCTCTCGGAGATGAAAGAAGCTGAAACGCCGTCCAACCTCGTCACGAAAATGCTCGGGCGGTTTGCCGGGGAGGTACTTACGCCGGCGGGCATTGAGTACAAGACCAAACGAACGGGTGCAAGTCGTTTGATGCAGTTCAGAACGAGTGACGGCAATGACACCGATGACGGCAAAAGCGCTATATAGCGAAAGAGCCGTCACCGCCGTCACAACCGTCATTTTGAAAAAGATGGATATATGTAATGCCAAGAGAACGGAACAGCGAGCATAGGCTTTGTGTTGCCCACAAAACCGGCGGCAGGATGCCGAAAGGGGGATGTCCCCTATTACCCCTCTAAAAAGAGAAAGGAAGTATTGATTATGAGATTAAGAAAGACAGCCATTAACCTTCGTGTGACCGAAAATGAAAAGAAAAAATTGGAAAAGTCCGCCCGCTATTGCGGTCTTTCCCTTTCCGAATATCTGCGGAAAGTGGGACTCGGCAAGGAGGTTCGGGCGGCCTCTCCGCAGAGTTTTTATGAGGCGTATCGACTCTTACTGCTGCTGAAAGACCGGCGAAAAACGATGCGGGAAGCGGAGATCGACCGTGCCTTGGAGGAGTCCGTTCGCCTGCTTTTGGAGGCGTATCACGACCTAAACGGCGGCGAAGAAGACTCCCAAAAGACAGGTGACGTGCCGTGGCAGTGACGAAAATCTGGTCGGTGAAGGACAGCATCGGGCGGGTGGTCGGATACGCAAGGAACCCGGAGAAGACGGAATTTTCGGAGATGAAAAGCGTCCTTCACTACGCCGAAAACGATGAGAAAACCGTCATCGGGGACGAGAAAACCATGTACGTCACCGGGGTAAATTGCCGGGCGGAAACGGCGGCGGAGGAGATGATCGCCGTGCAGGAGCGCTTCGGAAAGACCACCGGCAACGTCGCCTATCACGCCTACCAGAGCTTCAAAACGGGCGAGGTTTCCCCGCAGCTTGCCCACCGGATCGGCGTGGAGCTGGCGCAGAGAATGTGGAGCGACCGGTATCAGGTGCTGGTCGCCACCCACTTCAACACCGGTACCTATCATAACCATTTTGTAGTGAATGCCGTGGGAATGTGGGACGGCAAAAAGTTCAACTGCAACGAAGGCGCATACTGGAAGTTCCGCCATTTGTCAGATGAATTATGCGCCGAACACGGGCTGACGGTGCTGAAAAATCCCAAGGGCAAGACGCCCAGAAAGCTCTACTTTGCCGAGAAAAACGGCGAGCCGACCCGGTACAATCTGATGCGGGAAGCCATCGACAGGGCGCTGACCATGAGCACCAACGAGAAGACCTTTTGCTATGTGATGCGGCGCTTGGGGTATGTGATCGACCTGAATCCCTATCACAAATACGCCACGATCCGCTCGGTGAACAGTCAAAAGGCCACCCGATTATACCGCCTCGGCGAAGCCTATGATCGGGAATCGCTGTATGCGAAAATGCTGAAGAACCAGCGGAACAACTGGCAGGAGGCATACCGATTGTACGGGGAATTTACCGGGAAAAAGGACTTCGGTACGACGATTCAGAGGCGGCAGTTTCCGCTAAAAGGAAGCTTCAGAACCGTGAAAAAGATGACCGGCCTGCGGGCGTTATATCTGCATTACTGCTACCTTTTAGGCGTTATCCCGAATAACAAACCACACCGACCGCTCTCCCCGGAGATGCGGGAAGCGTGGCGATTTCTCGACCGATATTCTCAGCAAGTGCAGCTGATTTCCAAGCACAAGCTGCATGATCTTCCCGCCGTAGAGGCGTTTATCGGGAAAAGCAAGGAAGAAATCAAGCTTTTGACCGATTACCGAAAGGCCCTCTATCGGAAGATCGACCGGTGCCGTGACCCGGAGGAAAAAGCGGCGCTCGTTTCCAAACGGAACGACTGCACCTCCGTCCTTGCGGAGCTCCGAAGGGACATCAAGACCGCCGGGCGGCTGATAGAGGACAACCCCAAAATCGAGGAAAATATCCGCATCGAGGAGCGGATGCGGCAGGAAATTTATGCTCCGAAAAAACAAAGAAAGAGAGAGTATGAACGATGACAAAGAGAAAATCCGATTTTACTTTACCGACCTTGGACGATTTATTTTCCACGCAGGAGGAGCGAGACGATGCCAAGCTCGAAAGGATAAAAGAGATCCCGCTTGAGGAACTGCACCCCTTCAAAGATCATCCCTTTAAGGTACAAAGCGGCGAGGAGATGGAACGAATGATCGAGAGCATTCGACGCTTCGGAACGCTGACCCCGGGACTGGCGAGACCCCTGCCGGAGGGCGGGTACGAGCTTGTTTCCGGGCATCGGCGGCTTGCGGCGTGTCAGGCGCTGGGTATGGATACCATGCCGGTGATCGTCCGGGAGATGACAGACGATGAAGCGGTAATCGCCATGGTGGACGCCAATTTGCAGCGGGAGCATATTCTCCCCAGTGAAAAGGCGTTTGCCTACAAGATGAAGTTAGAGGCGATGAATCATCAAGGTATTGCTTCTGGACAAGTTGGCCAGAAGTGGTCAAGGGAAATTATGGCAGAAGATGCTCCCGATAGCGGAAGGCAAATTCAGCGCTATATCCGCCTGACATACCTGATTCCCGAATTGCTTTCTATGGTAGACGATGGAAAAATTGCCTTCAATCCCGCCGTGGAGCTTTCCTATCTGGAACCGGCGGAGCAGAAAACCCTGCTCGACGCCATGACCATGAACGACTGCACACCCTCCCACGCACAGGCGATCCGCCTCAAGAAAATGGCGCAGGAGGGCGTTCTCAGCGCTCAGGATATTTACGACGTGATGAGCGAGGAGAAGCCGAATCAGGCGGAGCAGCTGCGTTTCCGGCGGGAGGATTTCAAGGAATTTTTCCCGCCACGGTATACCGACGAGCAGATCAAGCGGGACATTCTGAAAGGCTTAGAGCTCTTAAAACGTCAGAGGGAGCGAAACCGGGACGCCCGGTAAATTCGAGCCGTCCGACGTTTTCAAAAGAACCAATCGTACAGTGGCAGAACCCACACCGGCAAGGTATACTGTTCTTGTCGGTGTGAGCTGTCCTGTTTGCCGAAGAAAAGAAAGGAGTTAGAAAATGGTATCAGGACACTTGGAAACCAAAAAAGGGTACTACTACGTGGTACTCAGCTACGTCGATGTCAACGGCAAGCGGCACAGGCCGTGGATCTCGACGGGACTTCCCGAAAAGGGAAACAAACGAAAGGCGGAGGCGGAACTTGCCCGCATCCGCAGTACTTACGAGCCGCCGAAGGAGGTGGAGGACTTAAATTCGGACATGCCCTTTGCGGATTATCTGCTGCAATGGCTGGAAATCGTGAAGGTGCGCATTAAAATCGCAACCTTTTCATCGTATGAATCCATGGTCAAGCGCACGATTGAACCGTATTTCCGCAAGAAAGGGTACACTCTGCGGGGCTTGGAGGCTCGGCACATTCAGCAATTCTACACAGAGAAGCTGAAAACCGTCAAGCCTAACTCCGTGATTCACTACCATGCCGTTATTCATCAGGCTCTGAAATACGCACTGAAAACCGATCTGGTAACGCAGAACGTGGCAATGAAGGTGGACAGGCCGAAAAAGAACGATTTTCAGCCGGTGTTTCTTGATGCGGCAGAGCTGCAAAAGCTGTTCACGATCATCAAGGGTACCAAGCTGGAACTGCCGGTTCTGGTGGCCGCCTTCTACGGTCTGCGTCGTGGGGAAGTGATCGGTCTCAAATGGGACGCTATCGACTTTGAGCGAGGCGCTATCACGATCAAGCGCACCGTAACATCGATTCAAGTGGACGGGAGAGAGCAAATCATTGAGCAGGAATCGGCTAAGACAAAATCCAGTATGCGCACCCTGCCGCTTGTCGGCAGCTTTCGGGAATACTTCCTGCAAGTGAAGGAGGCGCAGGAGCTGAACAAAAAGGTCTGCGGGAACTGCTACAATTACGAGTACGACGGGTATGTTTTCGTGGACGAGTTAGGAGAACGGATGCGCCCCGGATACTTAACATCCTATTTCCCGCAGTTCATTCAGCGTCACGGGCTGCGGAAAATGCGCTTTCACGATCTCCGCCACAGTTGCGCCAGCCTCTTGCTTGCCAACGGCGTCCCCCTCAAGCAGATTCAGGAGTGGCTCGGTCACTCGGATTTCAGCACTACCGCCAACATCTATGCGCATTTGGACTATTCCTCGAAGCTCTCTTCGGCGCAGGCAATGGTAAGCGGAATGCCGCTGCCCGAGGTTGGGGACTTCAAAAGCAAATGGAGCAACCTGACCGAAGAAGCGGAGGCAACCAATGAAAAATCCGAAGAATAAAATGTTGCTCTGCCCTAAAATAATGTTGTTCTGCCCTAAAAATGCGGTGCTCTGAAAACACTTTGCCGGAAAAGGAAAAGTCCAGAAACCCGCATGGTTACTGGACTTTTTGGCGGAGAGGGCGGGATTCGAACCCGCGTGACGTTGCCGTCAAACTGATTTCGAGTCAGCCCCGTTATGACCACTTCGATACCTCTCCGTGTATTGTTAAGCCTGAAATTCTGCGAAAAACCCAAGGGCAGAACAGCAGGACAGAACAGCAAAATATTCAATTTTCGAATTGGGCAAAAGCCCCGTAAAATGGGGATTTTCGGGTGGACAAAACTGACACGGAAGTCAACCATTTCGAGTGCTGCACCTTCGACCACTCGGACAACTCTCCATTTTCGACAAAGGCAAAGCACACGAAAAGTTATCGCTGTGCTTTGCCTTTGCTGGTGGAGCATAGGGGAGTCGAACCCCTGACCTCAACAATGCGAATGTTGCGCGCTCCCAACTGCGCTAATGCCCCGTCTCTGTAGCGAATGTAATTATATCATCATTTAATTTAAATTGCAAGTAAAAAATAAAAAAACAAACTTATTTATACGATTTATATAATTTTACATTTATAAAAGCGCCACTTTATAGTTATGCTGCACAGTACAATTTATGTGAATCGTAAAACACAAATATCTTGTACCATAGAAAATGTAGTACGGAGCAGATTAGACAGGTTTGTATTGAATATTTAATTTTATTATGTCAGTAAACCAAGAAGTCCATAAATCTATTTTCGCTCACGTCAAAATAGTAATGTATAAAAACGAGCCTGTCTCACTAATGGATTGAGGCACTTCTTTAAAAATATAAAAAACAGCCGAAGTAGTATATACAAATCCCGACAGTTGGTATAAAATAAAAAGTAAGTACCAAATAAAGAGGCATCCATCGGATTGCCGTAAGTTCATTATACCAGGAGATGTAGTTATGTTATTGGAACAATTTGATGAATCTAAAACCGCCGTGATCAATCCCTCTGATGTTGTAAAAACGATAGAAGATATGCCGGAAGTCGTTGTTTCCTGCTTTGAGCGAAGCACATTCGGCAGAATGCTCGAAAGGTATGGAGGAAAGGAATTTGCACATCTCTCCACTGCCAATATGTATATTCCTATTTACTCTACTGTCTATAAAAGAACGAGAATTGCTCTCATAATGATGTATGTAGGTGCTCCCGGATGTGCCGGGGTTTGCGAAGAACTTTATTCAATAGGTGCAAAGAAGATTATCCTGTTCGGAACTTGCGGTGTGCTTGATAAACGTATCCGAGATTGCTCGATTATAGTTCCGAATGTTGCTATGCGTGATGAGGGTACAAGTTACCACTACGTTCCCGCTTCCGATGAAATTAACGTAAATGAAAATTACATAGACCAATTTACAGAAATGCTTGATGAATTCAATGTCAGTTACACCATAGGTAAAACCTGGACTACCGACGCTATCTACCGCGAAACAAGGACAAAAGTTCAACTGAGAAAATCATGTGGGTGCGTGTGTGTGGATATGGAATGCTCGGCAGCGGCGGCAGTTGCAGCATTCAGAGGCAGAGATTTGTTTCAATTTTTTTATGCTGCCGATAATTTGGATTCTGAAAAATGGGATTCAAGAAGCCTGAGCAACGAAATCAATCCGGCGGGAAAAGACAAGGCGGCTTCAATTGCTATGGAGTTTGCGGTGAAGATATGTGATTGTGTTGGGTGATTTTGGATTCGGATTATTATCGCGATGAAAAAGGCTGTATCCTTTAATATGGCCGAATAATGTCGCCTTCGCAGGTGCAAACAAAAGTTCCTATGATACGGATATCGTTACGGTATCCGTATTTTTGTATTTTGTGGGTGGAATTACAGGAGTGCAGTTCCACGCCTCCATCGGTTAGGTAAAATTTCTTTAATGTACTGCCGCCGTCAACTGCCACCAAAGCGATCTGTCCGTTTTCTGCTACGGGGCAGGGACGAATGACGGCGAGATCACCGTCCTCTATACCTGCGTCAACCATTGAGTCGCCATGTATTTTCACAACAATATCGGTATTATAGAGTTTTATATTTGATTTTGAAATACGTCTTATGCGGATTAGTTCACAGTTATTGGCAACCATTTCAAGCGGAGTCCCGAGAGCGGTTTTTCCCACCAATTTTAATTGTATATTCTCGTCTGTATCTATCATATCGCTCTTATGAGGTATTCGTTCGGTTAAATTTTGGTTTTTCGGGTGATTTACTTCCATGATATCCGTCCTACCCAGCAAATAATCCACTGAACAGTTGAGATAATCAGCTATTTTAGCAAGGTTATCTGCCTTTAACATAGAACCGTTATACATATTTGACATAGTATTTTTATTTAATTTTAGCTCAGATAACATATCTTTAAGCTGAATTTGATTAGATTTTGCCACTTGCTTTATTTTTTCGGCGATTTTATCGGATTTATACATAAACACCTCTCCTACTTTGTGCAAGTATCCAAAAATCCATAAAAATATGGATTATATCTTGAAATCCATATTTTTATGGATTATACTATAACTATAGTTATCTGTATGACTACATATTACCACAGTTATAAAGTAAAAACAAGGAGGTAATTGAATGAGCGTAGCGGAAAATATCAGAAAAATCAGGATATCACGCAATTTGACACAAAAAGAATTGGCAGATAATGTAGGAGTTAAGCAGTCGTATATTGCGCAAATTGAACGTGGAACAAAAATACCGACATTGACTTTGGGTAAAGACATAGCAGACGCGCTTAGGTGCAGCTTGTACGACTTCTTTGAAGGAGACGGAAATGAGACAGTTTAGCGTGTAAGAACTAAAGCTATACGCGATTATGTATGCGATGAAGGTAATAAAGACAGATGTTCTTAATAATCAATATTTTCAGATATTTTTTAATCTCACAACGTGAAATTAAATATCAAAAATTTGGAAAAACAATTGACAAGTTTGGTCTAATGTATTAAAATGCACAACAGTTAGCGGTAAGATTTATTAAATTATAAACGATGTCGATTCCAAAATATCACGCCGAATTTTCAAGTCGTATTAAACCGCCTTTTTCTCGTTATGCACCTCTAGTCATAGTAAAACTTTATTAATATAAATGGGACAAATGTGAAGTTTCTGTCAAAAAAATGTTTATTTTAAGTGCTGCATATTGACATTTGTTACAACGCCAATATAATTTATTAAGAATATTTGTTATTTCTACCTGTCAATTATCTGATGATGTGATGATAAAAACCTAGGGGAAATAAATAGCCGTTTTATTCCCTGGTGATTGTTGTTGAGGTGATGATTTGATATGTATCAAAGTGAGCAGTACTTGATGATGTTGTAATATTTCGGACAAGTTTGCGGTTTTGTTTTCGAATATAAAATTGTTTTTGTCACAGAGCAGATTAATCAATCGAATGTAGTATTTGTGAGAGAAAAATTTATGGGTTGAACCACAGTGTGAGAGAGGGGAAATTTTTAATTATCATGTTTAAAATTAATCGAAACGGAATTAAGCGTACTTTGATCTGTGCGTTGTTTGCCGCCTGCGTTATTTTATCCTTTAACTCGTGCGGCGGTGGGAAAAAAGATACGGATGATGAGGAAGTGTCTTCTTTGATTGATACGACTTCGCCTGTGGTATCTGCTTCTGATTTTGAAGTGACCGTTGGTGACAGCGTGAGTTATAAAAAGCATATAGAAGTTTCTGATGACTTTGACAGCGCCCCCGATGTGATTATTGATAGTTCGCAGGTTGATCTTTACACTCCCGGTCAGTATACCGTGACTTACACGGTTTCCGACAGCGCGGGAAATCAGACGGTTTCACAGATTACGCTGACGGTCAAGGAAAAGGTTTATGATTTTGACGAAGACGCCGACGCATATTTGAGCCACGAAGCGCGAAAAATTCTTGCTGACATAACACATGAAGATATGAACGATATGCAAAAGGCGTATGCCATATATAATTGGACCAAGTATCATATAGGCTACGCAAGCACATCGGACAAGACTGATTATAAGGTAGGTGCAAGGGACGGCTTTATGTATCGAAGCGGGGATTGCTTTACCTATTACTCTGTTGCCAAAGTACTTCTTGACGAAGCGGGAATACCAAACATTGATATGGTAAAGCTGCGTACCAGAGAAACACAGGCAAGGCACTACTGGTCGCTGATTAATGTCGGTGACGGCTGGTATCATTTCGATGCCACACAGTATGTATATAAGAATTCCAATTTCTTCATGGTTACTGACGAGGAATTGAAGGACTGGGACAGCAGATATTATAAAAACTGCCATAATTACGACCCTGATGGCCTGCCGGAGCTCGCAACCAAATCTGTTCAGCATATGATAAATTACGGTTCTTCAAAGCTTGTGCTGGATTGATATAAATTTGCCATGCTTATCACAGACGGCGCACAATGTCCTTTTGGATCGTACTTTGCCGTCTGGTCGCTTGAAAATAATGGGAGAAAGGTGGAAGATTAAACAATATGGCTTTACTTGGGGTAATCGGCGGACTCGGACCTATGGCTACGGCTTACTTCATGGAACTTGTAACGTCAATGACCGAGGCCGCTGTCGATCAAGAGCATATCAATATGCTTATATACAGCGTGCCACATATTCCCGACCGCACCGACTATATTCTGGGAAAAAGCGGCGACAGTCCGCTGCCCGGTATAGTTGATGCGGGACTTGTCCTCAAGTCGGCAGGGGTTGATATCATCGCTGTTCCGTGCGTAACCGCGCATTATTTTCATAATGAGATAGAGTCGAGAGTGGGTGTGCCAATGCTCAACGCCATACGAGACAGTGCCGAACTGTTATACGAACGACGGGTAAAAACGGCAGGGCTCATGGCAACAGAGGGGACCGTGAGCACAGGTCTATTTCAGCAGGAATTGCATAAGAAGGGAATATCCGTTGTTGTTCCTAATGAGAAAGGACAGGGCGCCGTTACTTCGTTGATATATGACGATGTCAAGAGGGGGAGACCTCCCGACATGGAAGCGTTTTATCAGGTGAAAGACGAGCTGATGAGAGAGGGGGCCGAGGTAGTGATTCTCGGCTGCACCGAGCTTTCGGTGATAAAGCGGGACAACTGTACAGGAGATAATATTCTCGATGTAATGGATGTTCTGGTCACCTCAGCCATTACAGCTTGCGGAAAAAATGTCAGAAAGGCCCCCTTGTGCGTATAATTATGTATAAATCGGGGGGGAATTATATACAATATGAGACAAAGAAACATTCTTGAATATCTCGAAGCCACTGTGACGCGGTTTCCGGATAAGGTTGCGTATGCCGACGATGCCTGTGAGATGACGTTCTCTCAGGTATATTACGACAGCCGGGCAATTGGCAGTGCTCTCGCGGAGAGAGGACTTTACGGTGAGCCGATAGTTGTATTTATGCCAAAAAGCCCAAGGACAGTGGCCGCATTCTTCGGCTGTGTTTACGGCGGCAACTATTATGTGCCCATAGACCCGGAGATGCCACGCTTCAGAATAGAACTGATATTTAACAATCTCAGGCCCAAAGCGGTAATATGCGATGAAAGCACCGCACATGAACTTGGGACCTATGAGCATAACAGTCAGTTGCTCTTTTATGACGAGCTCATAAAATTCGGCGTAAATGAGCAATCGATTTGCGACATAAGGGAGAAACAGATAGATACTGACCCGATTTACATTGTTTTTACATCAGGGTCTACCGGCGTTCCGAAAGGCGTTGTAGCTTGTCATCGTTCAGTGATTGACTATATCGAGCAGCTTTCCGAAGTGCTTGGATTCTCTGAAAAGACCGTATTTGCCAATCAGTCTCCCTTGTACTTTGACGCTTGTCTCAAGGAGATTTATCCTACGATAAAGTTTGGCGCCACAACATATCTCACACCGAAACAGCTTTTTATGTTTCCCGTGAAGCTGGTTGAGTATCTCAACCTTCATAAAGTAAATACCATTTGCTGGGTGGTTTCGGCTCTCACAATGATATCGGCTTTTAATACTTTCGACACGGTAAAGCCCGAATATCTGCGAACCGTCGCTTTCGGGAGTGAGGTCTTTCCAATCAAGCAGTTCAGGCGCTGGAGGGAAGCACTGCCAGAGGCGACTTTTACAAATCTCTATGGTCCCACCGAAACTACCGGAATGTGTTGCTATTTTAAGGTCAACCGTGATTTTGAGCCTGATGATGTTATCCCTATTGGAAAACCGTTTAGCAACAGGGAGATATTACTGCTGACTGAAGACAACAGGCGTGCTGATCATGGACAGATCGGTGAAATATGCATACGGGGTACCGCGCTCACTCTCGGCTATTATCACGCATTTGACAAGACTGATGAGGTTTTCGTTCAAAATCCGCTTAACGATCGATATCCGGAGCTTATATACCGCACGGGAGATCTTGGCAGGTTGAATGAACGCGGTGAACTGATTTTTGTATCCCGCAAGGATCATCAGATAAAGCATATGGGACATCGTATCGAACTTGGGGAGATAGAGTTCAACGTAAATTTGCTGTCCTGGATTTCGATGTGTTGTTGCGTGTTCAACAAAGAAAAGGACAGGATAGAGCTGTTTTATGTAGGTGAAATTGATGAAGCCAAGCTGCTCACAGAGCTTAAAGAAAGGTTGCCGCGCTATATGCTGCCAAATCGGTTGAAAAGGTTGGACAGCCTTCCTCTTACGCCAAACGGCAAGGTGGATCGCTTTAGCCTTCAAAAACAATCTCAAATTAAATAATCAGATAATTGTACAAAGGAGAAATTAAACATGGACGAACTTCTTGAAATATTGAACGAGCTTCACCCCGATGTTGACTTCGAGGCGCAGGAAAGCCTGGTTGACGATCGTATCCTTGATTCGCTCGACATAGTTTCACTTATTTCCGAGATAAATGACCGTTTTGACGTGGCGATACCTGCTCAAGAGATAATACCCGAGAATTTTAACTCTGCCAAGGCTATATATGCTCTTATCTGCCGATTAGAAGAAGACTGATAAACAAAGACAAGAGAGATTTACAATATGCTGTTCAATTCACTGCCGTTTGTTTGTTATCTTGTGTTCACGCTGCTTATATACTACTTGATACCTAAAAAAGCGCAGTGGTGTTTTCTGCTTGTGGCCAGCTATGTATTTTATGCTATCGCGGACCCTCGTTATCTTTTATTCATAATTACTACGACGGTCACCGTGTGGTTCACTGCCATTAAGGTAGAAGAACTCAACCTGACTCAAAAGGCATATCTTAAAGAGCACAAGGCGGAGCTTTCCAAAACAGACAAACAGACCTATAAAAATAATATGAAGCGCAGGCGATGGAAATGGCTTCTTGTATGCCTGCTTTTCAATCTTGGAATACTTTCAGTGACAAAATACACGAATTTTGTCATTTCAAACATCAACAATATGCTTAATAATGCGGAGATGCTGCGCCCCGTAGATCTTATTGTACCGCTTGGCATATCCTTTTACACATTTCAATCGCTCGGCTATGTCATAGATGTGTATCGTGGTAAGCAGGAGGCCCAGCACAATGTTTTTAAATTCGCATTGTTTGTCTCTTTCTTCCCCCAGCTTGCACAAGGACCGATAAGCCGATACGGCCATTTGGCTCCCACACTGCTTGCGGAACACAAATTTGAGCGCAAGACGTTTTCTTACGGTGTAATGCGTATCCTTTGGGGATACTTTAAGAAGGTGGTTATTGCCGATCGGATAATCACAGGGGTAACAACGCTCGTCTCAGACCCAAAATACACCGGTACATACGTTTTTTGTGCGATGTTCTTTTATGCTTTTGAGCTTTACTGCGATTTTACGGGCGGCATTGATATCACCATAGGGGCAGCCGAAGCAATGGGAATAAAGATTACGGAAAACTTCAATCTCCCGTATTTCTCCAAGAACATCAAGGAATATTGGAATCGTTGGCATATTACTATGGGTTCGTGGTTCACGGATTACATTTTCTATCCCATATCGGTATGCGAACCGATGCTCAAGCTTTCAAAGTGGTCAAGGTCGCACCTGCCGAAGGCCATAGGTAAGCGGGTAACTGTTTATATTTCATGCTTCGTAGTATGGTTGGCAACAGGAATCTGGCATGGGGCAGCTTGGAATTTTGTGGTTTGGGGTCTTACAAACTATGTGGTTATTATGGCGTCGCAGGAGCTTGAACCGCTTTACGCGAAATTCCATTCCCGCTTTCACTTAAAAGGAAAGACGCCTTACGAGATCTTTCAGATAGTCAGGACGGTATTTCTCATGTCTGCCATACGTATGTTTGACTGTTATCGAGACGTTCCTCTGACATTCAAAATGATGGTAAGTATGTTCACCTCATTCAAGTTTTCAGTTTTTTTCAATGGTTCGCTGCTTAATATTGGACTTTCCGCTTCGGATTACGTTGTGCTCGCCGTCGGCTTTGCTGTCGTTCTCGGTGTAAGCATTATAAAGCTCAAGGCAGGGAGTGTGAGAGACAGATTCTACAATAAGCCCGGATTTCTGTTTTACAGCATTATGGCAGTTCTGCTTATTGTTGTTCTAGTTTTTGGCGCATACGGTGTGGGCTATGATTCAACGCAGTTCATCTATACACAATTTTAGGAGGGCGGCATGAAGATAAAAACAAAAAGAATCAAGACAGCCGCCGCCGCTGCGTCCGTAACGGTATTTTGGCTGGCTGTGATATTTGTGCTTCAATGTCTGCTTGTTCCCAAATATCAGAGCGGCGTTGTGGAAGGCTCGATGATCGCGGAGTACTATAAAGATAAGACCAAACACGATGTGGTTATTATAGGAGACTGCGAGGTCTATGAAAATATATCCACAGTTGAGCTTTGGAGAAAGTATGGCATCACCTCATACATCAGGGGCAGCGCACAGCAGCTCCCGTGGCAGTCGTACTATTTGCTGGAAGACACTTTGAATTATGAAACGCCCGAAGTTGTCGTTTTCAATGTGCTTTCCCTGAAATACAATGAGCCGCAGAGCGAGGCTTACAATCGAATGACGCTTGACGGTATGCGTTGGTCGACTTCCAAGGTGAATGCTATAAGGGCATCTATGACAGACGATGAAAATTTTGCAGACTATGTATTCCCGCTTCTTCGTTATCATTCGCGCTGGTCTGAGCTGACAAACGACGATTTTAAGTATATGTTTTCAAGGGATCCGGTTACACACAATGGCTACTATATGCGAGTTGACGTACGTGCCGAAGATGAATTCCCCGATCCGATGCCGCTTGCAGATTACACCTTGGGTGAAAACGCTATGAGTTATCTGCGTCGTATGGACAAGCTTTGCAGGGAAAAGGGGATAAAGCTGGTTCTTATCAAGGCACCGACGAAATTTCCCCACTGGTACGATGAGTGGGATAAGCAAATCTCGGATTACGCCGATCAAAATGGGCTTTCGTACATCAATTTTATAAAACTCCGTGATGAGATAGGGCTTGATATGAGCACAGACACTTATGACGCGGGGTTGCATCTCAATGTGTACGGGGCTGAGAAGATGTCCGACTATTTGGGGCAGTGGTTAGTAAACAACTGCGGCGTGTCCGACCGCCGCTCAGATTCGGATTGTATGGAGTATTACAAAAAGTTAGCCGAGAACTATGACAAAGAGAAAAATTCGCAGATTAAGGAGCTTAAAGAGAGTGGAAAGCTGCTCTCTCACGTTCCCGTTGCGGTGAAGGAGACGAGTATTTTGAAAAAGTTTATAATTCTTGCTTTGATTGCTTTGGCTTGTCTGGGGCTTGTCGCCTGCAATTCTGAAAAGAAGGACATGGCCGTCGATCAACCTGTGGAATCGGGATACACCGTTACCATAAAGGATACTGAAATTGTGCCGGGCGCGGAGATGTCGTCTGTTCTCAGCGCTCTCGGCGAACCGAAGAAGTATTTTGAATCCGAGTCATGCGCTTTTCAGGGACTTGACAAGGTGTACACCTATGACGGAGTTGTTATAAGGACATATCCGGATAAAGAGGTTGACTATGTGCTCAGTGTGGAGCTTAAGGACGATACCGTTGCCACTGCGGAGGGAATTTCTATCGGAGACAGCCGCGACAAGGTGATAGAGACCTATGGCGAATCCCCATCTCAATCCACTGATTCCTCATTGAGTTACGCGAAGGGCGGCAGTGTCGTTTCATTTATGTTTGGTAATGACGGTTCGATCTCATCAATCACATATACTCTCGCCTCGCAGGATTCTGATAAGTGAGCAATTTGTACTGAATAAAGCAGTAGAATATAACCGTAGTTAAAAGCATCGGTTGGGTGTGTGCCGTTCAAGGCCGCTTGGCCGATGCCTTTTGTGATAGTATTACCATTCGTCATAATTTTAGCGTTTCACTATCTACGTTAGCCAGAAAATATGGTCTAACAGAAAAGGTAGGCGGCTACTATGTAAAGGAAGTAACAGTTGCTGACGCGAAGGAATACAGAACTAAGATGGTAACGAAAGTAGGAGATTGTGTAATCGAATACTCAGTACTAAACTATGCATATGATGTGTTTACTACAATGCAGTGATGGCGGAATAGATCGTATGATTGCAATGTCAATGTATGACTGACTGACAGATTTTGAGAAGTCACTTTATTAAAAAAGCGCTGATTATGACTTAGATTGGCCCCTCTTATCTTTCCGAGAGAGATGAGGAGTGGCAATAAAAAAACATATTTCCATAGCGTGACCTGAAAAAATCGGTCAACCCCACAAAAGGGGTTGGCCGATTTTTGTTATATTTTGCGTATTTCTGTGCCTTATGGCAAATGCCTGCATAAAAACACACCTCGAGTTAATTTGTGAAGCGGGTCTCTATATACTTGTCTGAGGCGCAGGGGGAGTAGACGAAGCGATCCATATGGTCCCCGGTAAAGAAATATCTTGGCGGCGCGGGTGGTGCGTCGCAGATGAATGTGTCCACCAGAACCAGTTTTATTTTCATGCGTTCGGGGATAATGCTCTTAATGTATACACTCGCGGAGCAGCCCGCTTCAATTCCTTCACGGCGCTCGGCAAGCCCCGCAAGATTCGGCATTATCTCCACAAAAACTCCGTAATCCTCCACCGAGCGTACTATTCCCGTCACGGTCTCTCCCACGTTGAAAAGAGCGGCGTTTTCCGCCCATGTGCCAAGCAGTTCGCGGTGGCTGAGCGATATTCTGCAATCGGGCTCTTTTTGACGCACTACGGCTTTGATGTCCATACCAACCGTGAAGCGGTCGGACGGGTGAGATATGCGCGATACCGACATGGTGTCGATGCTCATGAGCGATGGGATTCCGCAGCCTATATCAACGAATGCCCCGAACGGCTCCAGATGAGTAACCCGCCCGTCTATCACGTCTCCGCAGCACAGACGACTGATGTATTGATCCATACATTCCTGTTGAACCGCGCGGCGCGACAGAGTGGCGTAGGGTACGCCGCGGCGGTCAGACGATATTTTATTTATAAAAAAACACACGGGCTTGCCGACGCGTGAAATTATGGCTATGTCGCGTGTAGTGCCCTCAGCTATGCCCAGCGCGCCTTCTTCGCGTGGTATTACACCCTTCATGCAGCCGAGATCCACGATAAGATTGTGGCGGCTGTCGCACACTATCGCGCGCGCCTCCAATATTTCTCTGCATTCCATTGCATATGTAAGCGCCGACACGCTTGCGGTGCAATCCATATTCCTCTTTGTATTCAGTAATTTTCCTTCCGGATAAAATTTAGTCATTTCCTGCTCTGCCTTCCTGATGAGCTTTCAAACGAAACAGCTCTTTATTTTTTTGTCTGAGAATATATATGTCAAGCTCTATTAAAAAATGCATAGATGAACCATTTATCAGAACACGTCGTTTTTTGCCGAAATATTTTTGCGTTTTCCTTGACATAATATGACTGCAACACTCATAAATATTGTAATATAATTTATTGACCTTGAATAAAACGTATATAACGCACCTGTGAGAAAGCCAAGGAGGGTGGTTTTGATGAAACAAACAGTATATGTAGATGTACTGTTGGCAATAAATTTCTTCACCAATTATTTTCTCATGCTGTCGGCGGGCAAGATACTCCGCACAACCATAAGTAGAACGCGCATTTGCTTGGCGGCAGTATTCGGAGCGGCGGCGGCGTTGTCGATATTTCTTCCTCAAATGAACACTGTGGTAAGCTGTCTCTATAAGTTGGCGGTATCGGCTGTAATGGTGCTGATTGCCTATAAATGGCAGAGCGTTAAGCAATTTGGACGTAGTATGCTGGTGACCTGTGCTGTGACTTTCGGTTTTGGCGGCACGATGTTCGCGCTGTGGCTCACGGTCTCGCCAAGGGGAATGTATTACCGTAACGGCGTGATATATTTTAATATATCCCCTGAATTTATAATCGCAGTAACAATACTCTGCTACACCGTTATCACAGTGGCAGGCAGAATATGCCTGCAATTGGAGAGATTGTCCAAGAATTACGACGCTACGGTGTCAAACGGAGGACGCGCGGTAAAGCTGCGGCTTATGTGCGATACGGGCAACTGCCTCACCGAACCTTTTTCCGGATATCCTGTGATTGTAGTCAAGCGCAGCTCGGTTTCCAAAATACTGCCCGAACACTTTATGGATTACGCTGCGGCGGACAAGTCGAAACCGACAGCTGTAGCTCCGAAAAATTTCAGGGTGATACCCTACTCTACAGTAAGCGGAAGCGGTTTCATGACGGCATTCCGCCCAGACAAAATCAAGATAACCGACAAGGATAGTTCATACGCGCTGGAGCACTGCTACATAGCGATATCCGACGGATTTGATGACGAGGAATACGACGGCATAGTGAATCCAAAAATATTTGATTGACCCACAGGTTTGTTTTATAAAATATCAAATTATATAAAAGTCAGAAGGAAAGCGAGACAAATGAAACTACTGAAAAGGTTGAAAGCATTTTATGAATATATTAAAACCAAATCCGCTGAATTACTTACTAAAATTCTTCGTAAATTTCTGCATAAGTCCCCTATACACTATATAAATGGACCCGAGACCCTGCCCGCTCCTTTGAACCCCGAAGAGGAGCAGGTTATTTTTTCCCGTATATTGGCGGGTGACAACAGCGCGCGTGAACCGTTGATAACCCACAATCTGAGACTTGTCGTATATATAGCGCGCAAGTTTGAATCCAGCGGTGTTGGCGTAGAGGATTTAATTTCAATAGGCACCATAGGTCTGATAAAGGCGGTTAATACCTTTTCACCAGAACGCAGCATAAAGCTTGCGACTTATGCCTCAAGGTGCATTGAGAATGAGATATTGATGTACTTGAGAAAAACCAACTCGTCCAAGCTCGAAATATCTATAGATGAACCGCTGAATGTTGATTGGGACGGAAACGAACTTCTGCTTTCCGATGTATTGGGAAGCGACCCAAACAGCGTCAGTGTGGGAATTGAGGAGGAA
Organism: uncultured Clostridia bacterium; assembly: GCA_947581635.1. Classification (GTDB taxonomy): domain Bacteria; phylum Bacillota; class Clostridia; order Oscillospirales; family Acutalibacteraceae; genus RUG762. Next base: position 19,134 of record CANPVE010000005.1, read on the forward strand.
AACGAGCGCGATTTGCTGCTCGAAGCCGTATGCCGTTTGGACGAGCGCGAAAAGCTGATAATGTCGCTTCGCTTCGGACTTTTCGGATGTGAGGAGCACACCCAAAAGGAAGTGGCGGATATGCTCGGGATAAGTCAATCCTATATATCCCGTCTGGAAAAAAGAATTATAGGCAAACTCAAGGACGAACTGGCGCACCTAAATGGATAATTTTTTATTTTATTTGTGAAACAAATATTTTACAGAATAATACCCGCCGAAATGAGCAGATAAACGCTTGTTTCGGTGAATTTTTTCTATGTTGAATGTTGTCTCCGCGAAATAAAGATTTAATTTTTTAGTGCCCAAAATGTCCGTCGTTAATTATGTATTCCGATTACTCAAATCTTTCCGTAAAAATCAAATAAAAAACTTGCATTTTTGCTTTATATAATATATACTGTTATTCGGCACATGAAATGTAGCGCTTTAAACCGATAAAGTTAGAGATAACCAAATGAAAGGATTGTTATAAAAATGAATTTTATAAGAAAATTGCCCATTCCCCAAGATATAAAGGAACAGTTCCCGATTTCAGAGAACTGCGCTCAGGTTAAGGTCAAGCGCGACGCTCTGATTGCCGACGTGTTTAAGGGAAACAGCGACAAATTTCTGCTGATAATAGGCCCCTGCTCGGCGGACAATGAGGACTCGGTAATGGATTACATATACCGACTTGTCAAGCTTCAAGAGCAGGTGAAGGACCGAATAATAATAATACCCAGAATTTACACCAATAAGCCACGTACTACAGGCGAAGGCTACAAGGGTATGGCAACCCAGCCCGACCCTACCAAGAATCCGGACTTGCTTGAAGGTCTCATAGCTATTCGCCGTTTACACACCCGCGCTATTGAGGAGACAGGCTTCGTTTGCGCTGATGAAATGCTCTACCCCGAAAATTACCGCTACCTCAGCGATTTGCTTTCATATGTTGCGGTTGGTGCGCGTTCGGTGGAGAACCAGCAGCACCGCTTGACGTCTAGTGGAATCGCAGTGCCAGTTGGCATGAAAAATCCCACCAGCGGCGACTTGAGCGTTATGCTCAACTCAATCAAGGCGGCGCAGCTCAGTCACACATTTCTTTATCGTGGTTGGGAAGTCCAAACCGATGGCAATCCCCTCGCACACGCCATATTGCGCGGCTCTGTGAATAAGCACGGACGTGCAATGCAGAATTATCATTATGAAGATTTGATTTTGCTGCACGATATGTACAGCGCAAGAAATCTTGAGAATCCCGCCGTGATAGTTGACGTGAATCACAGCAATTCCAATAAGCAGTATCTTGAGCAAATCCGGATTTGCAAGGAGGTTTTGCATTCCCGCCGCCACAATGCCGATATTGCCAAGATGGTAAAGGGACTGATGATAGAGAGCTACATTGAGGACGGCTGTCAGAGCGTGGACGGAGGCGTGTACGGAAAATCAATTACAGATCCGTGCCTCGGCTGGGAAAAGAGCGAGAAGTTAGTTCTCGAAATTGCCGATTTGTTGTAATATTCCCACCAAGACAATATTTTATAATCTGAAAATTTAATTAGCGCGCGAGAGACTATCATTTGACTTCTCCCGCGCCTTTTAGTTGTAATAAAAAATGTAAAATTATAAAAAAATTCATAATTGCGTACTTGACATAATTATTTTGTGGGATTATTATATTCCATACAATTGGTTAGCACTCAACGGCTGAGAGTGCTAATTGTCAAGATGAAAGGAAGATATTTTCATGGAGAAGAAACAATTCAAAGCGGAATCAAAACGTCTGCTCGATATGATGATCAATTCGATTTATACACACAACGAAATATTTCTGCGTGAGCTTATCTCAAACGCCAGCGATGCCACAGACAAGCTGTATTACAACGCCATGCAGAATGGCAACGCCGGTCTGAGCCGTGATGACTTGGCTATTAACATCGTGGCGGACAAGGAAGCGCGCACCCTCACAATAACCGACAAGGGCTGTGGTATGACCAGGGACGAGCTTGAGGACAACCTCGGCATAATCGCAAACAGCGGCTCTTTTGCGTTTAAACAGGAACACAATCTCACTGATGATGTTGACATAATAGGCCAGTTTGGTGTCGGATTCTATTCCGCATTTATGGTAGCAAAGAAGATAGTTGTTGTATCCAAGTCAATAAACAGCGACGAGTCCTACCGCTGGGAATCTGACGGGGCCGACGGTTACACGATCGACGCTGCCGATAAGGCCGACAACGGCACTGAAATTACGCTCTATATCAAGGACAGTACCGAAGACGAAAATTATGACCAATATCTGGAGACATACACTCTGCGCAATCTTATAAAAAAATACTCGGACTATATTCGTTACCCGATTACAATGGACGTTGAAAAGTCGCGCGATTGGGAAGAGGGTGAAGAAACCGACGGTAAAGAGTACGCCACATATATCGACCATGAGACTATCAACAGCATGATTCCTGTGTGGAAAAAGACAAAGGCCGAGTTGGGCGAGAATGAATACGAGGAATTTTACAAGGCAAAATTCAACGATTATGAGAACCCTGCCCGCTGCATACATCAGAATGTCGAAGGCACTACAACATACACAGCGCTGATGTTCATTCCTGCACGCACGCCATTCAATTACTACAGCAAGGACTATGAGAAGGGCTTACAGCTCTATAGCAACGGCGTTATGATAATGGAAAAGTGCGCTGATCTGTTGCCGGATTATTTCAGCTTTGTCAAGGGCTTGGTGGATTCCCCCGATCTGTCGCTCAACATCAGCCGCGAAATGCTTCAGCATGACCGTCAGCTTAAAGCCATAGCGACAAGCCTTGAAAAGAAGATCAAATCTGAGCTTATGAATATGCAGAAGAATGATCGTGAGAAGTATGAGCAGATATTCAAAAATTTCGGTTTGCAAATCAAACTCGGCATCTACAGCTCATACGGAATGAAGAAAGATTTGCTGCAAGACCTGCTGATGTACTATTCTTCATCAGAGAAAAAGCCCGTAACCCTTGATGAGTACGTTGGACGCATGAAGGAAAGCCAAAAGTATATCTACTATGCCTGCGGTGAGTCCACAGCAAAACTGGATATGCTACCTCAAACCGAGGTGTTGCGCGACAAGGGCTTTGAAATTCTCTACATGACTGATGAGCCGGACGAGTTTGTCATTAAGTCTATGCACGACTACAAAGAAAAAGAATTCCGTTCGGTTTCGGATGCCGACCTTGATGTTGAGGACGAAGGTGAGAAGGAAGAAATAAAGAAAACCACAGAGGACAACAAGAGCCTGTTTGACTTCATGAAGGAGCATCTGGGCGACAACGTGAAGGAAGTTCGCCTCTCATCTCGTCTCAAGAGCCATCCTGTGTGCCTTACGTCTGACGGCGGCATCTCTTTGGAAATGGAGAAGGTTCTCAACGCCATGCCTAATAACCAGGAGAAAATCAAAGCGGAGAGAGTGCTTGAAATCAACGCTAATCACCCGATATTTGCCGTCCTCACCCGCACATATGCTGAGGATAAAGACAAAGCCGCAAAGCTCACCGATGTGCTGTTCGCCCAAGCGTCGCTGATAGAGGGAATAGGTGTAGACGATCCGGTGGCATATGCGAACGCAGTATGTTCGCTTATTGCCGATAACGATTAATTTTACAATTGCTTATTGGCATCTGAAAAAGTTGAGAAATAAAAAAACCCGAGCGATCTGTTTTCTGCAAAACAAGTCGCTCGGGTTTTTGCGTGCAAAAATCTTAATAATTTTATGGTTGTCATGCCCTTTGTTGTTTGCTATAATTATAATGGTGACAACCGATAAAAGCAAAGGAGGATTGTGCCATATGCAGAATGCGGGAGATAACCAGAGATACAACGGAAGTGGTCTGCTGAGCGAGGTAGGCGGATTTCTGGAGGACAAACGGCGCAGATATCTGAAATTCTATCGCAGCAACCGCCTGCGCGGCATAGGCACTGTGGGCCTGGCGCTGTGTATTCCCATAAGTATGGTAATAGCATTTAAATTCACATCCGTGGATTATTTTGCCATAATAGCCTCGTGGTTTGATAAAAAAGATGACCTTGTGTCTTACACGGATTTTGTATCATCTGAAGAACCGGAGAGCGGTTTTAATGTGACGGTCAAATTCACTACAGCAACATTGTGTTCAGAGCCTGATATGAAAAAGAAGTTGCAGAATACCGCTGTGAAGGGACAGACATTCGAAGTGTTGGAAACCAGTGGGAACTTTTACAGAATAGAATATCTCAAAAATTGCTTTGGATGGATCGATAAGTATTATGTGACGCGTGAGGGTCACGAGGAACCCGAGCTTATTGACCCCAACAACCCCACCGAATTGACCGGTTCATCTGCCAGTGCGCTCAAGAAAATATGTCAAGATTACAGTGCCATGGGCGTTGGCGTCGCGGTCATCAAAGACGGTACCGTCAAGTACACGTATTCCTATGGCTATGCAAATAAGCAGCAGAAGAAGAAAATTAACGCAGACACCAAGTTCCGTCCGGCCTCGCTGTCCAAGATAATTTCTACCATATCCACAATGACATTGGTAGACGCGGGGAAGCTTGATCTCGACCGGAATGTGGAGGATTACTTCGGATACAAATTCCGCAATCCATACTTTCCCCAGTCTGAGATAACGCCGAGAATGCTGCTCGATCATTCATCGTCACTGGACGACGAATATATCATCTATACCGGCAGCAACGCGGGTACGCGGTTGAAAGATCTTGTGGTTGACATCAAGAGCTATAAGAGCCAGAAACCCGGACAAGAATTTTCATACAGCAATTCGGGTTTTGGAATAGTCGGGTCACTCGACGAAGTTATCACCAATATGCCATACATATATTTTACCGATTCAATATTATTTCAGAGATTGGGTATGGACGCGTCGTTCGGAGGTCAGAGCCTTAAGGACAAAAACAATGTTGCGGAGTGCTATAAGGTGGAAAACATAGCTCGTTCGCGTTCGGTGTTGGTGAAGGATAGGCAGATCCGTGAACCTGGTGAAACATATATTCTTGCACAGGGCAGCCTGCTGATAAGCCCGCAGGATTACGCAAAGCTGGTGACTATATTCATCAACGACGGAATGTACGGAAATATTCGGATACTCTCTGAGTCGGCCGTCAAGGAAATTGAGAAGGAATATCTTAAGGATGACCAATTCAGATATTGTCTAGGGTTCAAGAAAACTACGGCTTATGTGGACGGACATGATGTGTATTATCACGGTGGTAACGCATACGGAGTCTATGCCAGCGTTTGTTATGATGAAAAGCAGAAGAGCGGCGTTGTGGTAATGACCAGCGGTGCCATTGGGTATGTTGACGACTATCATTTCTATACGGTTTGCAAGAAAATTACGCAGCGGTGCTACGCGGACTTGATAGACAAGTAGTCTCACCGATTTATAAAATATTTAAATTCGTAATTGGCAGCTGACGGCGTTGCGCCGTCGGCTGCCTGTTGCGAATTATTTTTTATGCAATATTATGTTGTAATCCATTGATGAATATGGTAGAATAGACGTATGTGCGGATTTGTTGTCATAACGAGTGTTCCACCGTGAGCGCGTCAAGATTGAAAATAGAATTTTATACGCTTTTTTGGGAGTATTTCTTTCTTGTTTTTAGTGGAAATCAGTATTATAGAGTGAGTACAGCAATTTAACAAATATTTTTATAACAAGATATAAGGAGGGATTTTTTATTGCAATATAAAAACCACAAATTGAGGCACGAGTTGAAGTATCAGATATCTTATAACGATTATTACGAACTGAGAAGCCGCGCGCTGGTGTTTATGAGGCACGACGAGCATGGCAGCGACGGCACATATTTTATAAGAAGCCTATATCTTGACGATATTTTTATGTCAAATTACAACCAGAAGATGGACGGCTGGAACAGGCGCAGAAAATATCGTATAAGAATTTACGATCTGAGTCGTGATGTGATTAAGTTCGAGGTCAAGGATAAGTTTGACAGCTTCATCTCTAAAGTTTCATCCCGCATAAACTACCAGCAGTACCAAAGCATCATAGATGGCAGCTTTGATTTTGTCAGTGATATGGTGTTGAGCAATTCCGACGGAGGAAACGAGAAGGCTCTGCGCATAGGCTATGTGGATTTTTCGACTAAGATACTGTCCCCGCAGGTGATAGTGGATTATGATCGCGAAGTTTTTGTATGCGACGAGGGAAATGTACGCATGACTTTCGACATGAATCTAAGAGCGGGACAAGCTTCGAGCGATATATTTGATCCATTGCTGCCCACCGTCCCCGCCTATGAAAGCGGTCGAATGATACTCGAAGTTAAGTACGACGATTACCTGCCGAATTTTATAAAGCATATGCTTAAGCCGCTTGGGCGGTGGCAGCTGTCTCAGTCGAAATATGCCATGTGCTGTCTTGCTCAAGCCAACTATTTTGGAAAGGAAGTTTTTTAATTGGGTTTTAGCGATATTTTTAAAAACAGATTTTTAAGCCAAGTGAACAATATTTCACCTGCCAGCGCATTGGTGACAATGGCAGTAGCTATTGTGCTGGGTTTGGTGATCTTTATAGTTTACAAAAAGACGTTCAAAGGCGTTATGTACAGCAGCAGCTTTAATATGTCGCTTCTGCTCATGACGGTTATCACATCAGTTATTATTATGACAATAAGTTCAAATGTAGTGCTGTCGCTCGGTATGGTGGGCGCTCTCTCCATCATACGTTTCAGAACGGTGATAAAGGATCCCATAGATATAATGTACCTCTTCTGGGCGATATCAATAGGTATAATCGTGGGAGCGGGACAGTATATTTTTGCGGCCATTTGTGTGGTTGTGATAGGCGTGCTTTGCTTTGTGATGAGTATTATGAAAAGCAAGGAGCGTATGTATCTTCTTGTGATAAGGTATGATATGTCGGCAATAAAGGTTATCGACAAGGCGATAAAGTCGATAAACGGCAAAGTGAGGAACAAGACTGTGACTAAATCCAAAATAGAAACTATTGTAGAGGTTGACAGTAAGGTGGTTGAAGGCAATTTTGTGGAACGCCTCGGCTCGACCAACGGTGTTATCAGCGCGGTTCTGGTCAATTACAACGGAGAGTACAGCGAATAACTACAATTAACGGGCAATTGTAATTAAATTTGCGCGGGGTACAACTTATGAAGTGGAAGCATTTATTTACAAGTGAAGTGTTGAAACGCGGTGAGCAGTACAAGAAAAGTGGGCGAGTATCTAATCTTACGAATGTTAACAAAGGCAAGTATACTGCGAACGTGTATGGTTCCAATTACAATGTGTACAGTGTATCAATAAAATTTTCGTCCGCGTCCGTGGAGAGTATGGGGTGCGGCTGTCAGTATGCTCAATCCGGACGCACTTGTAAGCATATGGCCGCTGTGTTGTATGCGCTCGAATCTCAGAATGATCAAATGTCTGTAAAGCGTCTCTTTAGTTCCAGAGAGAAAATCAAGCCATTCAGCTCATATAACGGCGAATCGGATAAGGACAGCTACCGATATTTTGATATGAGCAAAATAACGAACGAACTTATTATTTATGATGATACATATGATAAAGCAAAGGGCCTCCTTGAGAGCAGCAAGTTTACGGTCAAGTCGATAGGATTGGATTACAATTATGAGGGCGGTTTGTGCTGTGCTGTCATGGGACAGGCGGAAAGAATAAACGCATGGTATCCTGTGATGGTTTCTTTCAGCAAAGACGGAATTGAGGAGCTGAAATGCGCGGCCTACGGCTGCAAAAGTTATTATTCGGGATACAATATTGCAAATGGACAAAGGGAACCGTGCGAACACACACTCGCGTTGTTGATAGCCGCCGACAAATTCATCAGGGAAAATGATTTTGGAGACTCAACTGATCAATCTGCGAACCGGTTACTTGAGTCGTTCAGAAAAACGCGCTCGGCACTGAGTGCTGCGATGTCTGCGGGAAGAGATGTAGCGTTGGAACCGCGCATTACCAAGGAATACGGCAGGCTTAATTTGTCATTCCGAATAGGTTGTGACAAAATGTATGTTGTCAGGAACCTGCCGGATTTGGTTGAGCACGTTGAAGAGAGGGAAGAGATCTCGTTCGGCAAGCTCAAGCTGAATTTTGCCAATGACAGGATACGCGAACAGGATATTGAGCTTTACAATTTCATCAAGGGTGTAATTGATGATGAATATCACCACAATGAGCAAATTCAAAGATACAACTACTTCGGAGTGAGTCAGATATCCGTAAAATCCGATATAGCGCTGTACGGTCAGCGGCTTGACAGTTTCGTTGACTTTGCTCACGGAAAAGACGTGATTTACATTGACAAGGACACTTCTTCAAGTAATTCTAGCGGCAAGCCTTTAAATATGTTAAAATTTGGGCATGACTTTCCGAAGATCTCACTTAAAATACGAAAAGACACAGATAAATACGGTGTTTTTCACGGAGTAGTGGTGAGTGGAACTGCCCCGGATTTCTTTTCCACTCCAAGATATCGATACTTTCTTGATGGAGATGTCCTAAATCGTGTGAGCAGCGACGTAAGAGCATTAGAGCCTATATTCGACCTTATAGACGGAGGGAAGATACATTTCAGAATAGGCAGACAGAATTTGTCGGAGTTTTATTACACTGTGCTTCCACAGCTGCGTGAATACATAAACGTAGAAGAGAACGACGCAGAAGTAGTTGAACAATATCTGCCGCCTGAGGTGAGATTTGCGTTTTATCTGGATATCATTGACGGAACGCCTGTTTGTCGTGCGGTTTCACAGTATGGTGAGTTAAGTCGCCCAACAATGGATTGTTTGAACGACAGTATGGTGAAGGAACGGTTCCGAGACGTATATCGCGAGTTACAGGCTATACAAGCTGTGCAGCGGTATTTTCCGCAGGTGGATAAGGCGGGCGATCAATTTATTTGCGGCAGCGACGAAGACGCTGTTTACAATATGCTGGAAAGTGGGATAGTCGAACTGGCAGAATTAGGAGAAGTGCAGGGTACCGACCGTTTCAGATGCCTGAGAATTCGTCCTAAGGTGCAGGTAAAAGTAGGCGTATCCGTATCAGGAGATTTGATGAATCTGGAGATTGGCAGTACTGATGTATCCCGCGAGGAACTTTTGGAGATATTGCGGAGCTACAAGCAAAAGAAGCGATATCATAGATTGAAAAGCGGAGATTTTGTCAATATAGAGGATAACATATCTGAGTTGAGTGCAATGATCGATACCATGCGGCTTTCATCTAAAGATATAATAAGCGGCAAAATAAAAATTCCGACCTACAGAGCGCTGTACCTTGACAATATGTCAAAAGAGTGTGGATCTCTCGAAATCAAGCGTGACAAATACTTCAGAAAAATAATTCAAAGTTTTAAGACGGTCAGTGAGTCTGACTTTGACGTACCCGATAATTTACAGGACATAATGCGTGGGTATCAGGTGTACGGTCACAAATGGCTTCGGACGCTGGGAGCATATGGTTTTGGCGGAATACTGGCGGACGACATGGGATTGGGCAAGACGCTGCAAATGATTTCCGTATTCTCTGCGGCACAGGCGGAGGGGAGAGAAGGAACGTCTATCGTGATATGTCCGTCGTCACTGATCTACAACTGGATTGAAGAGGTTTCCCGATTTGCTCCTGAGCTTTCGGCGTGCGCTATCGTTGGCACTCAGAAGGAGCGCAGCGAGCTCATAAGCAAATGCGGTGAATACCATGTTATTGTGACTTCATACGACCTTTTCAAGCGTGACATCAACTTGTATCAGCAGCACAGTTTCCTGTATCAAGTGCTTGACGAAGCGCAGTATATTAAAACGCACACGACGGCGGCTGCAAAGTCCGTTAAAATGTTGCAAAGTAAGACACGCTTCGCACTAACAGGTACACCTATTGAAAATCGTTTAAGTGAACTGTGGAGCATATTTGATTATCTGATGCCGGGATTTTTATATGGCTATGACACCTTTAAGAAAGAATACGAATCTCCTATAGCCAAGAAGAATGATGCGGACACTGTCAAGCGTCTCAAACGTATGGTTTCTCCATTTATTCTCAGGCGTCTTAAGGCCGATGTTTTAAATGACCTTCCGGACAAGATAGAGGAGGTCAGATACGCCAAATTTGCGAAAGAGCAACAGCTTGTCTACGACAGTCAAGTAATCTGCATGAGAAATATGCTCGACAGCCAAGATGATGCCTCTGTTAAAAAGAACAAGCTGCAAATAATGGCTGAACTTACCAAGATACGTCAGATTTGTTGTGATCCATCTCTTCTGTTTGAGGATTACAATGGGGGATCGGCCAAGCGCGAGACTTGCATTGATCTTATAAACAGCGCAATAGAGGGTGAGCACAGGATATTGCTTTTTTCGCAGTTTACTTCCATGCTTGATCTTTTGGAGCAGGATTTGCGTAAGACGGGCATAGAGTACTTTAAGATAACTGGCAGCACACCAAAAAAGGAGCGTATGCAACTGGTACAGAGCTTCAATTCGGGCAATACACCGGTGTTTCTGATATCGCTTAAAGCGGGCGGCACAGGGCTTAACCTGACGGGCGCGGATGTTGTAATACATTACGATCCATGGTGGAACGTGGCCGCACAGAATCAGGCAACCGATCGTGCGCACAGAATAGGACAGACAAAGACTGTCTCTGTTTATAGAATTATTGTGAAAAATTCTATAGAGGAAAAAATTCTGAAAATGCAGGAGCTTAAAAAGAATTTGGCGGACGAAATTCTCACAGGAGGCGGCGGCAATATTGCAGAGATGAGCAGAGAGGACATACTGGAGCTGTTGAGCTAGCGCATCGATATGCAATCGGCTCATAAGAATACTGCACCGAGCATATTTTATGTCGGTGCGGTTTGTTTTGTTCATAATTCTACAGGCTCATTGAGCAATCGTCGGTGATGATCATGGTGTCGCCATAAAATTGGACATAGGTATTCCAAAAATATATAGCGCTTTTACAGATGAAAAATCCTCAGTAATTGCTTTGCTTATAAAGCAATTACTGAGGAAGGTTGTTTTAAATCATTTTTTTGATTATTTGGTAAGGTCGTAACTATAGGACTGGGTTTTTGCGTCGTTCTCTACGACAATCTGCATTTTCATTTTGGCCGTATCATAGAATACCGTGTACTGCGTGCCATAAAGCACCGTGCCGAAGTGATTCTCACCGCTGTCCCTCATGTTTGTAGACTGGCTCTTCATAATAGACTGGGCGTAATCCTGAGACATACCCGGCTTACCTCCGGAGAGCTGATCCGAAAGCGCCTTTTCAAAGAAATCGTAAAGAGTAACCTCGTCATAGGCGTTGTTGTAATCCCTTGTGGAAGACGGAACCTTAGGGCTTTCCATTTTATTGGAGCAGACCTGATGCAGAGCACCGCTCTCCATATACTCTACTTCCATTGAACCGTTGACGTATTCAATTATGGCGCTCTTTTCTTCCTTTTCGGAGACGAAGAAGTGGTAGGTTCCGCTGCTGAAGTCTATGTCGTAATTCTTGAGAACATCTATTGCGTTGTCTACGGTAGTAGCGCGATCCAGCATAAGCCTTACCGCTACGAACGGTGTTATATTTATCAAATTTGTGTCATCACAGCTTGCGACAGGGCAGGATATCAGCGATACCGACAGCCCTTCCTGATTGATACCCTCAGATGTGCAATACGTAGCCGCGATGGTTTGGAACGCGTTGTTATACCACTGATCTACATTGGTTTCCGCTTGAACTCCAACATCAGACATATCAATTATGTTCCACGATTTGTAGCCGTTCTGTGGCTTGGCTGTTACCATCAATATCGGGGCGTCGTATGAATTGTAAACACGTCCCTTCATGTAGGAGTATATGAAAGTGCGGCTGTAAAACGCAACGGACCCTTTGGTTACGTATTCGTTCTTATCTTCTCCGGGAATTGCGTCAGATAAGCTTTTAAAGAACTTTTGTTTGTAATACTTAATGACCTCATCGTTGTTTGAAAGTTCTTTATTGACCATGTCGGAATATTCAAAATTCTGGTATGTCATAGTGTAGTACGGGTGGTCGCTCACGTGTTTGAAGGTAGTGAGAGCTGCCATTTCACCGGCGCCTGCGACACAAAGATAAACCAGCAGGGCCGCCGCTATGGTTAGTATGATGAGGATGGTCCACAGCAGAATCCCTTTGATCTTCTGAGCGAGAGTTTTTTCCTTGACTATAGGAACTCCGCTGTCATTGAGTTGTACATTCATTATAATTCCTCCGTATTGTGTTGAATTATTCATATACATTTAACCATATTTTATTAAATTTGTCAATAACAGTGAGTTAAAAAGGTGTGATTTTTTTAATACGATTGCAGCAGGAGAATTTGGTAAGCGCATAAAAATGTTTACAATTAAGATGTTGAATTAGTTGATTCGGCATAATATTATTTAGTTGGGGATAATTTGAACGGCAGGTGGATTTTATGTTGGTGGGCATAACCGGACCCAGCGGTGCAGGTAAGGGATTGGTGGTGCGTGTCTTTGAGTCGTACGGCTTTCATGCGATAGATGCCGACGAGATAGCGCGTGCGGTTGTCATGCCGGGAGAACCCGCTTTGACACGTCTTGCCGAGAAGTTTGGCAGCGATATAGTCAAAGCTGACGGTACTCTTGACCGCAGGCTTCTGGCAAAGCGTGCGTTTGCGTCCCGTGAGAATACGGATCTGATGAATGACATAATGCTTACAGAGATACGCACACGCATGATCGCATACGCGCATGAATGCCGCACAAGGGAAGAGGACTGCCTTTTTGACGCTCCGCTCTTGTTTGAAGCACATTTGGAAGAAACGTGTGATTGCTGTGTTGCTGTGATAGCGCCGCTTGAACTGAGAATAAAACGGCTTTGTGAGCGTGACGGCATTACGGAGAGCGAAATCCGCAGCCGAATAAAAATGCAGCATGAGGACGAATATTATACATCGCGGTGCCAATATATTATTATTAATGACAGTGACAAGACAATGCTTGAAAAAAAAGCCCAAGAATTAGTTCAATTAATTCTGCGTCGATCAGATTAGCTGCCGTTCCGGTTTTTGGGTGTTTCGTTGGGCGCTGTAATCGTTAACTAGTGAAGTTAGGAGAGAATTTGATGGTGTTTAGCCTGCACAGGAAAAAGGGTTTTTTGGCGTTTGCGCTCGTGGTCATTGTGGTGGCGGGGATTGCCTGCCTTGGACTTAACGCAGTAAAGGCGTATATCTATCCTCAGAGCTACTCCAATTATGTGGAGAAATACTGCGGTGAATACGGTATAGATGAAAATCTGACATATGCCGTAATACACACGGAAAGCGGGTTCGACAGCGACGCAGTTTCACATATGGGAGCTTGCGGTCTCATGCAGATTATGCCCGAGACTTTTGAATGGCTGAGGTCAAAAATCGGAGCCGATGAGAGTGATATTGATATATTTGACCCCGAAACGAATATACGCTACGGAGTGTATTTTCTCTCCGTGCTTAACAACGAGTTTGGCGACGAGAGATTGGCGATTGCCGCATATCATGCAGGAATGGGGCGTGTGAATCAATGGCTGAGCGACTCTGTGATATCTCCTGACGGTAAGACACTGGAGAATATCCCGTTTGACGATACCGAGTATTATGTGAAAAAAGTCGAGCGTGCTAAAAAGGTGTATGAAACTTTGTATTGATTTTTTGTGATGATTATTTAATAAATATTGACAATTACAGATACAAACGATATAATCTAATTGTTAAAACCAGATTATGTCGTTTGTTTTTGTTTTATATGTGAGGATTGATTGGTTGGAGAATGTAGAATTTGAAAAAGACAGCAGAATGTTGGACTTCGCTCATACTGTGTCTGAATTCAAGCTGCCGCGTTGGGATCAGATACCGTCGCTTGGGCTGTATATGGATCAGGTTGTCACGGTAATTGAAAAGTCACTAGCTCCGATTTTGGATTTTAGCCGAGAAGCGTTTATTACTTCGTCAATGGTGAATAATTATGTTAAACTGGGAATTGTGCAAAAACCGGAAAAGAAAAAATATAGCCGTGAGCACATTGCGGGTCTTATGGTGATAACTATATTGAAACAGTCTATCGCTATAAGTGATATAAGGCTTGGTATCGACGAGGTAATAAAAAATCAAGAAAGGGCTGAGGCGTACGACAGCTTTTGCGAATACTTGGAACGCGCGATGTGGATTGTGTCACAAAGCGTGATATCCCCCTGTGACAGCGCGAATATAGATATGACCGGCAACCCTTTGATAATGATGGCAGCTTGCTCATTTGCAACAAAGATATTCGCTGCAAAAATGCTGTCCATAGTTCGTGATGACGGTGGAAGTGCAGGAAAAGAGTAACTTTTCTACACCGGTATCGCAGCGTTTGTTTTAAAGATTAGGCTTTCTATAATTTATTTCCAAAGTGGAAAATCTAAATTTGTGAGGTTATGTGCATGAACGAGCAGAAAATTGCAATATTAGTAGATTCCGGCACTGACGTGCCGCCAAAGTATCGTGAAAAGTACGGTATATATTGGTTGCCGTTGCTTATAAATTATTCAGACAGACAGTGCCGCGACGGCATAGACATACAGCCGCAGGAGATGTACGATTTTCTGCCCATAGAGATCCCCAAAACATCACTTCCGGAAGGAGGGATGGTCGAGGAAGTGTTTGACAGGATAAAGTCAGATGGCTATGAGCGTGTGTTTGCGGTTACAATATCGTCGGGGCTGAGCGGAACATACAATATGGTTCGCATGATAGCCGAAGAGTATGAGGGGCTAAATATATTCGTGCTTGATAGTAAAAATATTTCCATAGGTTCGGGTATGTTGGCTATACGGGCCGCGCAGATGGTGAACGATGAGGGGATAAGCTGGGAAGAACTGATTCTCAGAATGCCAAGGGAACTGTCCAAATCTAAGGTATTCTTTTGCGTGGATACCCTTAAGTATCTGCAAAAAGGTGGGCGTATAGGTCTTGTCACAGCGATGCTCGGCTCTTCTCTCAGTCTCAAGCCAATAATTTCATGCAACGAAAGCGGAATTTATTATACTGCGGCAAAAGCGATAGGGCGGGCGCGCTCAATACAAAAGGTGATAGATCTGGCAAGTGAATTTGCACGGAAAGCCGAAAGGGCAGACTTGGCAGTTATGAACGGAGCCGCCGAGATTGATGGCAATAACGTCCGCAACAAGGTGGAGGGAACGATAGTCAATGGTACAGTGATAGTCACAGGACAGATAGGCGCGGCTTTGGGTGTGCATACGGGTCCTGGATTGATTGGCGTGGGAGTGTTGCAAAGGTAGACATTATTGATAAGATAACAGTCAGGCTTGAATGAGGAAAATAAACCTTGTTCAAGCCTGTTTTGTATATTTGCTGATAAACACTTGAAAATAAAATAAAATTACTGTATAATAATTACAAATTTTATATCTGTAAAGGTCAGTGATTTTTATGAAAAAGAGAAATATTTCACTTCGCGGCAAGATCATATATTCGGTCTACCTACGCAATCACACTCAAGCAGGCACATTTGCAGCCTTGGAGGATGATTTGGACAGGATTAAATCACTGGGAACCGATATAATATGGCTGCTTCCAATTCATCCTATAGGCAAGCTGAACAAAAAAGGTAAGTTGGGCTGTCCGTATTCCATAAGCGACTATCGCGGCGTGAATCCGGAGTATGGCACGATTGACGATTTCAAACATTTGGTGCATGAGATACATAACCGCGGTATGCTGTGCATAATTGACGTGGTTTACAATCATACATCACACGATTCGGTGCTGAGGACCGAGCACCCGGAATATTTTTACAAAAAGCCTGACGGAAGCTTCGGAAACCGCTACGGCGATTGGACGGACGTTATAGATTTGGATTACGACAACATGGATCTATGGCGATACCAAACAGACACATTGGTGCAGTGGGCGGAAATAGTGGACGGTTTCCGCTGTGATGTCGCGTCATGTGTGCCTGTGGAATTCTGGGAACAGGCTGTCGACAAAGTGGCGGAGGTCAACCCGAACGCGATATGGCTGGCAGAGTCGGTGTATACGTGGCATATTCAATACGCCCGTGAGTGCGGTTATCCTGTGGCCACCGATTCGGACTTGTACCGCGCGTTTGATATGCTTTATCCTTATGACATTCAGGATTATTTCGACAGATATGTGGAAGGTAAGGGAAGACTCAGCGACTATGTGAATATGCTTACCTATCAGGAGCACATTCTTCCGTCGGATTACATAAAAATACGTTTCCTCGAAAATCACGACACTCCGCGGGCGAGCAATCGTTTTCCAGACAAGACAAAAATGATGAATTGGCTCGCCTTCACCTATTTCCAAAAGGGTGCGACATTGTTGTACGGCGGGCAGGAATGGCAGAACGCTGAGTATTGCACGCTGTTTGACAAGGCTGTATTTAAGCGCGACAAGCGGAAGGATATCACGGAGTACATGATTAAGCTTGGTCGGATAAAGAAGGATTTACTGCCTGTAGACGCGGATTTCTCAGCGAGCGCGAACGATGAAACCGAAATCGTGACGGCATATTTCACCAAACGCGATGTGAGATTCGTTGGCGTGTTCAGTATGCAGTGCAATTCGGCAGATGTCCGTGTCAACTTGAGTGACGGAACGTATGTGAACGAAATCGACGACATGGAGATCAGTGTTGAAAACGGGAGACTGCATTGCAGTGGAAAACCGATTATCTTCCGCGCGTGAGAAATTCCCGGTGGGCGATCAGTATTGAAAAATGTATTATTGTCAAAATAACAAATTCTGCGGCAGATAGGTAAATAAGATTGCAGTAAGTAATAAAATTTAGTGGTCATTAAAAAAAACTAGTGTAAAACTGTAATCAAAACAAAAATACATTTTGGGCTTGCCTGCCATAACAAAATACAGACTATATATCTAAATATCGTGATGTATAGTCTGTATTTTATTGATATGTTGCTGCCAAAGTAATATTATTACCGTTTTTTCTTTGCAAAGTACTGTTTGGTTTCTTTTGCCACAACCGGACTTAAAGCGAACAACGCTATGAGGTTTGGTATTGCCATCAGACCGTTGAAGATGTCCGCGATATTCCAAACCGCGCTTACGGTCATATAAGGCCCTATCAATAGCACTATTATATATATATATTTGAAAATTTTCACAGCAGTGCTGCTGTTCGTCAGATATTCAAGGCACTTTTCCGAATAATAGTTCCAGCCTATTATTGTCGTAAAGGCAAAAAAGGTCAGGCAAAGCATTAGCAGGGTGGAAGATATCCTATGGTTCCATGAAAGTCCGGTCTGCCATGCGATGGTTGTAACGCTGACGCCCTCCACTGAACCCTCGACGTAACTCTCGTGTGCGCCTGTAACAATAATTGAAAGTCCGGTTAAGGTGCATATAGTAATGGTATCAATAAATGTTCCCGTCATTGTAACGAGACCTTGCCGAACCGTATCCTTAGTTTTTGCTGCGGCTGCCGCAATTGGAGCGGAACCGAGGCCCGCCTCATTTGAGAATATGCCTCTTCCAATGCCTTTCTGCATTGCCAACTTAAGCGTTATTCCCGAGCCTGCGCCCAAAACCGCACTCGGAGCAAAAGCGCTTTTAATAACAAGCGCAATTGCGGACGGAACGGCGCGGATATGGGTAAAGACAATTATCAAAACCAATGACACATACGTAATCGCCATGAACGGGACGACTATTTCGGACATTTTTGCTATTCTCTTTATTCCACCGATGATTACCAATCCGGAACACACCGCAACAAGCGTGCCGCTTATGACAGTGGCGAACGAATAATTGTACTGACCTATGCTGAAAGCTATGTGCTGCCGGTGAGGGTCGAATAAGTTTTGAACTGCGGTTGTTATTCCGTTGATTTGTGTTATGGTGCCTATTCCGAAAAGTCCGGCGCAAACTCCAAAAAAGGCAAAAAGTCTCGAAAGCCATTTCCATTTTTTACCAAGTCCCTTTTCTATGTAGTAGAAAGGTCCTCCCAGATAATGACCGCCCTTTTTTTCCCTGTATCTTATTGCAAGGAAACCTTCGGCATATTTTGTCGCCATTCCAAAGAACGCGGCAACTATCATCCAAAAAAGGGCGCCGGGTCCGCCAAGACATATCGCGGTGGCAACACCCACAATGTTTCCGGTTCCGATAGTTGAGGATAAAGCGGTACATAATGCGCCAAAGGACGTAACGTCGCCCTCTCCGTCGTCCTCATTTTTGATCATATATTTAAGTGCATCCTCAAGGTGAAAGAATTGAACAAAGCCGGTTCTTACTGAAAGCCAGATACCGGCGGAAAAAATCAACAGGATTAACAGCCACCCCCAAATCAGACCGTCCATTTTCTCTATGATCTGATTAAACGAAAGTGTAAGTCCGAACAAATAAACCACCTCAATACATCAGTTATGGCAATCATTTTATCATATTATTTGAATTCTATCAATATACCAAAAAACAAAAACTTATCACGCATGGATTTACTTCAATTTTTTAATTGATTTATCTATAGATTTTTGGATAAATATTGTATTTTTGAGAGAATGGCGGTATAATGTCATTGTCAAGGAGGATGAATTCATACAATGGATCAAACAAAACGTGAAATTAATATGTTGGAGGGCAGTCTATGGGATAAAATTCTCAGGTTTGCCCTTCCTCTTGCTGTGACCGGAATTTTGCAGCAGCTTTTTAATGCGGCTGATATTGCGGTTGTCGGACAGTTCACAGGTGAAAAAGGCGCCCTGGCAATGGCGGCGGTTGGTGCAAATACTCCTGTGATAAGCTTAGTTCTCAACCTGTTTATAGGCGTATCTCTTGGGACAAATGTAATAATAGCAAATTCAGTTGGACGGCGTGACAGTTCAAGCATCAATAAAGCGGTTCATACTTCGATAACATTTGCCTTGATAGGAGGCGTGGTAATATCAATAATTGGAGAGATTTTGGCCAAGGCGATCATGCTCACGCAAAATGTTCCTGATGAGGTGTTGCCAATGGCGGTACTGTATTTCAGAGTGTACATGACAGGAATGCCGGTTATCCTGCTTTATAATTTTGAATCCGCCGTGTTCAGAGGAATGGGCAAACCAAAAACGCCGCTTATTGCCCTTTTTATATCAGGAATCCTGAATGTTGTGCTCAACCTTGTGTTTGTTATCGGGTTTCACAGAACAGTGGACGGTGTAGCAATGGCCACGGTTATTTCAAACCTTGTGAGTTCTGCAATACTGTTTTTCTTCCTGCTAAGGACGGACAGCGCTGCCAAATTGCAGTGGAGAAAGCTGCGCATAGATTTCGGCACACTTTCGCGCATTTTGAGAATCGGAATCCCAGCCGGGGTTCAGTCGGCTGTATTTGCGTTTGCCAATATCATCATACAAACCGCGATAAACAGCTTGGGCACAATAGTTATGGCAGCTTCAAGCGCGGCCTATAACGTTGAGGTATTTGCCTACTACGTCCTTAACAGCTTCAGCCAGGCGTGTACCACCTTTGTGGGTCAGAATTACGGAGCAGGTAAACTGCAGCGCTGCAAAAGGGCCATGGGGTTGTGTATGTTGGAAGGAATAATTGCGATGGCTTTGGCAATTGCGGCAATCCTTATTTTTGGTCATCAGATTTTGTCAATATTTAACGGTGATCAGAAAGTTATTGAAACAGGATATATAAGACTTTTGGTTATTTTTTCAGCATACATTTTCACATTGTCTTATGAAGTGGTGTCGGGATATATGAGGGGCTTCGGAATATCCTTTATACCTGCATTTCTTACAATGGTAGGTATATGTGGAGTCAGAATAACGTGGATATATATGGTATTTCCAAAAGATAGGACATTTTCAAATATTATGATGGCATATCCTTTCAGTCTCTCTGTAACCGCGGTGTTTCTTATTGTTGCACTGCTGTGTCTGCGTCCTGCCGCTCGTGCTTCAGCAAAGTCCGACATGGTAAGCCAATTAGGCGAAAAATCTTTGAGCTGACAATAAATATGCCTGTCAAGCTTTTCGATTCAGCGTTGCCGTAAAATGCAATGGCCAATAACTTGTGGCTTTTATCACAAGTTATTGGCCATTTAACTGCGAATGTAATTGCAAGACGTCACACAGCGTGGCTGACCGCCGAGTTCGATGTTGGCTGAGGAGGGTGAGGTATAGTGAAAAATACATCTATGCAACGCTGGCTATTGGTAAAATATTCCATATATGAACATAAAAAATAATTATAATTTAGCCCGTCTATATATTGCAATAAGTGTAATTTAGGTATATAATTAATGTATGCCTCCACAGGCGATATCGAACTGGTTTGCAGGCATACATTAATTAACCAACTTCTTTTTTTAATGAAGCACCACTTAAACAGAACACCGTCGGACACAGATACGTAAGTGCCCGACGGTGTTCTGTTCTTAATAACAAACTAACTAAATATCAAGGTTAACAAGAAATTTCGCCCTTATTGGTGCAGTAGATGGCCGCTGATATGCTCGCACTTTGAATCGGGATACCCAAAACACGGTGTACCCCTTTGCCGGTTGCCTTTGCGTATGCCTTGGTGCTGCCTGCGCCGCCCGTCGAAGTAGATACATCCTCAACTTTCCAATCGCTGTTATAGGAGTATGTATTGTAGCTTTTGCTAACGCACGAAACTGTATTGCCATCATAGGAGAACGTGCCGGTAACTTTCAACGCACACAGCTTATTGCCTGACGAATCAGAGCGAGTGGTTGTTTGCGACGCAGTGATGCTTGTGGCCGTGCCAAGCACTGTGTTTTCACCCGAAATTGCGGAGGCGTCATCGTAAACTACGAGAGTTTTGATGATGTAACTGCCGTCCTCCAGATATTCCTTCGTAGAAGAAATAATCTGACCTTCAACGAGCTCCTCGCTTTTTACAGGAGCCGCAAATGCAATGCCTGTCTGAAGCATACACACAAGCATAGACAAAACCAACGCAAGAGATATTCTTCTTTTCATAAAAACATTCCTCTCTTAAATAATAAATTATTTAGATAACACTGTCACTTGCGACTTGTAGGACGAATCCGATTGTGACGCATAAATCTCTACAACCCTTTGGTCATACACCACGCGGCTCTTCCACTGCATTATAACAATTCCTATTAGAGCTGCTAAAACAACAACGGCGATAAGAGCCGCAGCAAGAGCTATTTTCTTGCCGCCACTCAATTTTTTCGCAAGTTTTTCTTCCAAATCGGTGCTATAAAACTGCTCAGCTATCTGTTCCGGAGAACCGAACTTCTTGTTTATGTCCTCAAATGTAACATTAGGATTTTCCTCTATGTAGCAGCCAATATCCGATCGAATTCGATCTATGATGGCTTTTTTCTCGCCGCCTTTGCAGGACAATAAACGGTTAATTTGGCGGTAATATGTTTTTAATTCATTATTCAGATTCTTCGTCATTTTCAAAATTCTCCCCGCTTCTCTGCAATATTTTCTCTATGCTGTGTCTTACAGCCATATAATCAGAAGTCAATTGCTTCAAATGCTCCCTACCGGAATCTTCCAGATGGTAATAAACTCTGGTGAGCCTTTTGCCAACCTGTTCTTTGCGGTCGCTGATATAACCTTCGTCAATGAGCTTATACAGAGCAGGGTACAAAGAACCCTCGGGAATGAAAAATTCTCCGTCGCTACGTTCTAACAAAGTCTGCGATATCTGGTATCCATACATATCACCCTCTTGCAAAAAAGTGAGTATAAGCAGAGCTGTGGCCCCTTTTTTAAAATTGTTCCTAAAATTGTTGTTAGAAATTTCTCTAGCCATTTGAATCCCCAATACAATAATTATTTGACAAGTTGAGTCAGTGTACTATACTTTTGCTTGACAGATTAATTATACACCAAAAAAACGATTACGTCAATATAGGTAATCATACAAAAATGCAATATTTAAAAATAAATTGCCAAAAAACAGCCCACAGCGGAAAATTTTTAAATTCTGCCACATACTAACTGCTGCATTAAACATTAACTTGCATCTTCAAAAGTGTAAGTACCATATTATTATACACGATTGTAAAAATGGTGTCAATATTTAGTATTACTACATATTAAGACATTTGCAACGACGGCCTTGCGCTCCACAGGCTTCTTTACACGCGTGATGGAAAGAAATGTGGATTTGAAGCCTTATCTATTGATCAGATCTGCAGTGAACATAGCTTACCCCCGCTTTTAATTTTACTTTGCTTGCAGTTTACCTAGAATCTCGTAAATTTTTTCTTTTGTTGCAAGCCCATTTGAGAATGCTGTGGCATTTCCGCAGGCTGTGCCCAAAGTAAGCGCATAACGATAGTCCTTTGTGTGCTCATATCCGGCAATAAATCCTGCGACCATTGAATCACCTGCTCCTATCGTATTAAGTACTTTTTCTTTAACCACACCTGTTGTATGTTTCATTCCGAGTTCATCAATTAGGATTGCCCCATCAGCGCCAAGGGAGGCTATGACGTTTCTCGCACCCATGCTTTGAAGCTTTTTGGCATATGTTTCAATGTCTGCCCTATCGGTTATCTGCGTGTCGAATATTTCCGACAGCTCTTGTCTGTTTGGCTTTATCAAAAACGGTTTGTACTTGAGAGAATTTACGAGCAGATTTTTCGTCGCGTCCACTATTATGCGAATGTCCCTTGTTTTCAGGCGTTCAAGTATTTTGTCATATGTGTCATCCGAAAGGGCGTTGGGAATGTTTCCAGCAAGAATTACTGTATCTCCGTGGGATATCATATCTGTTTTTTGCATGAATGAATCGAATTCGATGCCGCTGACACTTGGACCTTGACAATTTATTTCACTTTCATCGTCGGCTTCTAACTTTATGTTAATTCTTGAGATTCCGCTTTTGAGCTTTATGAAATCAGTCGTTATTCCCTTATCCTTTAGACCCTTTTCAATTGCCTCTCCCGTGAATCCCGCAACGAATCCCAAAGCCGTGCTCTTAATGCCAAGTTCGGAAAGTATGCAGGATACGTTTATTCCTTTTCCGCCTATATAGTATTCTTCACCGGTAGATCGATTCGTAGAACCTATGGTGAAACTGTCCATATGAACAAAGTAGTCAATAGATGGATTTAGC
Organism: uncultured Clostridia bacterium; assembly: GCA_947581635.1. Lineage (GTDB taxonomy): Bacteria > Bacillota > Clostridia > Oscillospirales > Acutalibacteraceae > RUG762. The sequence continues at coordinate 42,350 of CANPVE010000005.1, forward strand.
GTCACTGTGTAGATCATGGTATTGCCTCCTGTATGATATTCTACTAGCGTGTATTTCTTCTTGAACCCGCAAACCCCCAGGGTGTTTGAATCACTCTTTGAAGTTCTTTCTAAGACCAAAGAACCCACACCTTTCGCATTTAAAAAAGTGTGGGTCGATCTTTTTATTTCAGAAATCGTCCGATAACCTTGGAAAGGGCCTCATGCTAAAGACATTGATTTATTATACTTTCCATACCCTCGTCCGCCAACTTTCTACTGTAGTTCTATCACAAACACAATGTTTTGTCAACATTTATAAAGCCGAATTTGTAAAAGCTTGAGAAAGTGTCAAAATCAATTAGTTTCCTGTACTTTTGTAATATCTGAGACTGAATTTCCAAAATGCGTATGCAATCACATACAGTACGGTTCCCACGATAGGCGAGAGGTACATAAAGAATTCGGGATACGCCGACATATCATCTTTGCGAAGGAAGAACTGAGCGGGAAAATAATTGACAAATGCAAACGGAATCACAAATATCAATATAGACTGGATAAATTTGTTGTATATGCTCAATGGGTAAATTGCAAATTTTCTCATGTTCCAATAAAAAAGTTCCTTGAGGCTTTGTGTTTCAACCACATATATGCTTATGGAAGAAAATATGAGGAATATCGCACCTTGAATGAGCACTCCGCTTATCACGATTACTATATAATAGAGAGCGGTTGCAAAATTCCACTCAATCCCCACCCTGTTTGCCGAAAACAGAAACAGCAACACTCCCAATGTGCCATGTCCGAAGGCGGCCATCCAATCCGCACCGCACAGCAGAAGCTGTGTCAGCAGTCCTCTCGGACGGAGCATGACGCGGTCAAAATCTCCATGCTTTATCCAATCCGAAAAATCTCTGAGCGCCATGAAGAACACGATAAATATTCCGTAGGTGATGAATATTAAGCTGAAGAGAAAAATCAATTCGTCAATATTCCAATTGTTTATGGTGTCGAATTTCAGCAGCGCGAGATACATGGCAATGATGCCCGCAGATTCTCGAAAAAAAACGGCAAAACTTGTAACTATTGTGTCCACTTTATATTGAAAGCGGGTCTTTAGTCCCAATTTCGCGTACGCAAAGAAAAGTGAAATTGTATCTTTCATTTTTATCCCCCCTGCACCACCAATTTTTTTATGCCGCGTCTCCAGAAGAGCTCACTGAGTGCGTAAAGTATTAAAATCCAAAAAATCTGCCTTGCAAAGTTTATCACAATTTCATAGCCATTGAGTTCTCCCAGATAAATCTGAACGGGCGTAAAATATATGGAATCAAATGGCGTAAATTTAATAAAATCCCTGAGCCAAGCGGGCATAAACCACATGGGAATGAACGCACCGGCGAGTATGTTTACAAACACATTTTTTATTGTAATCAATCCCCACACGCTGAACAGCCAAAATGACCAACTTTGTACGATGAAGCTGATAAGCCACAATACGATATAACCCAAAATCGCGCTTATGATGCAAAGCATCATGTTAAGCGTACCCGACGGCGCCTGAAGTTCCGCGAAAAACATGGCAATTATTACTGTGGGCAGGAAATTGAAAATCACCCTGAAAAGACCTTCCCCAAAATCTTCAAACAACATTCTCAGTTTGAAATTCACTGGCTTGAGCAGTTCGTTTGCAATGGTTCCCTGCTTGATTTTGTCCTGTAAAAACATCTCGTTTTTAGCAAAAGCGTTATTTAGCCCCAATGATATTATAAAATTTGTTGCTACCATGGAAAATGTCACGCCGTCCACAACTTCCTCTGTGCCGTAGAGCGCCCTGTATATGCTCCAGTACACTACAAAGGAAAGAAGCGTGCTCAGTATTCCCATTACATACTCAAAACGGTATGCCATGTTGTTTCGGAATTTAATTGCAGCAAATTGCAAATATGTATTCATTTGACACTCCTTACCTCATCACAATTCTGCCTTCGTAGATGTCGCGTATAATGGCGTCTATTTCAGGTTCTTTTATCGAAATATCCCTGACGCTGTGATTATTGATAAGCTCCGACATAACGTAATTGATGCTGACCTTTTCCGCGTCGAATGAGATTATTTTCTTCATTTTGCTATTATTTGCGTCGGAAATCGTGACATTCGGTATGTCAAACTCTGTGTGAGAATCTTCAAGCTCCACCTCGATTATTCTCGACGACACGTAATTTCTCTTTACCCCTTCGAGACTTCCGTCATAGAGCTTCTTGCCATCATCGATAATAATAAGTCGATCACAGGTCTTTTCGATATCCTGCATATCATGAGTTGTGAAGATCATTGTGATATTGTCGGTTTGATTGAGCGTTTTAATGAATTTTCTTATTTTATCTTTGCCTACCACGTCAATGCCGATTGTTGGCTCATCAAAGAAAACTATCTTAGGAGAATGAAGCAGTGAGGCTGCAATATCTGCCCTCATTCTCTGTCCGAGAGAGAGCTGGCGGACCGGCTGATTTATAAATCCGCCCATGTCAAGAAGCTCTGTAAACCGCTCAAGGTTTTGTTTGTACAGCGTAGGTGGGATTTTATAAATATGCCTTATGAGTTCATAGCTGTCTAAGGGGGACAAATCCCATGAAATCTGCGACTTCTGCCCGAACACCACGCCGATGTTTGCAACATACTGCTTGCGCTGCCTGTGCGGAATGTAGCCGGCGACGTTTATACTCCCGCTGTCGGGATAAAGAATTCCAGACAGCATTTTAACGGTGGTGGATTTTCCGGCGCCGTTTGGTCCGATAAATCCCACCATTTCGCCTTCTCTTATGTTAAAGCTGATATCGTTGACTGCTTTTTTATACTCGTATCTCGGGTGAAATACATTTGAAACCGCTCCCTTAAATCCCGTGCCCCTTTTGTGGATTTTAAAGGTCTTGCAAATGTTCCGAACGTCAATTATTGTCTGTGACATATTTGTTGCCCTCCTTGTATATTTCCTTAATTATATCTTCCACAGACGGCTTTGTTATAAGAATATCTTTAATATCCCCATTTGCGAGGAGGTAATTTGAAATATCCTTTGAACTTACAATTCCGCTGTCATAAAAAAGAGTGAGCGAGTTCGTGTCGACTGTGTACCTCTCTATCGGAAAATCCTGTAGATCGGGAGGGACGCCGTTAAACACCACCCTCATTGAATTCAATCCGATGTGGGATCTTTTCAGCCTGTCGAAGCTGCCGTTATATACAATACTGCCTTCCTGTATAAACACAACCCGAGAGCAGATCTTTTCGATCTCCTCAACATTGTGAGTGGTAAGAATTACGGTGATGTTTTTATTTCCCGCAACTTCCCGCAGGATTTTGCGTATAGATTCTCTTGCCACTGAGTCTATACCTATAAACGGCTCGTCAAGTATCAACAGTTGAGGCTCGAACAGCAGCACGGAGGCAATCTCGACTCTCATACGCTGACCGAGCGAGAGCTGGCTTACCCTGTAATGCATGAGCTTTGATATATCTAAAGCACATAATAGATTCGAGATCCTTTTGGAATAAACATCTTTTGGGATTCTGTAGATGATTCTAACTAGCTCCATATTCAATTCAACCGTGAGGTCATCTTGAAGAACAGCGCTTCCTTGACTGATATTATAGCCGTCAGTTACAAGCTGACCTGTTACCATTCCGATATGAGGATACTTTTTCTTTCTGTAAAACGGATTTTCTCCGAATACCCTGATAAATCCTGATGTAGGCGGATACACACCGCATATCAGCTTTATCAGGGTGGTTTTTCCCGCGCCATTAGCTCCGATAAGTCCAATATTCTCACCCCTTGCAATGTGCAGTGAAATGTTATTCACTGCTGTTATGCCGCGTGAAAATGTCTTTGTGAGTTCTTTAATTACCACCATTTTTTCCACCCGAATATACTTTAATTTATACAGTCGTAAAATACAATACTGTTGGGATAAACAACCGTTTTGCCGTGACAAAAAGCGGATTACTTTTGTGTAATCCGCTCTTGCTGTGAGGGTATCATTATACTTATACAAAATAGATTTTCTTCTTCGTATATGTCAACGATACCGTCATATTTTTCTGTAATTGCCTTTATCTGCTTTATTCCGTATCCATGCGACGCGTCGTTTGCCTTTGTGGATATAAGCATTGGGTTGTTCGCAAGTACGGAATCTTGAATCTTATTCTTAACAGTTATAGTGTCGTATCCGCGTTTTTTACGCACCGACACATAAATAAATCCGCCTTCGATATCAAGGCTTGCTTCGATTGCATTATCAACGGCGTTGCTGAGCAGAGCGGAAAAGTCGACGCTCCCAATTTGCTCAAACTGTAAATTTTCTATTTCAGCCTTGAACTGAATATTGTTTTGTTGAGCGTATTCCAGTTTGGAATTGATTATGTAATTCATCACGGAATTTCCCGTTTGTATATAAGAATACACTCGATTGAGCTTGTCGAGCACAACAGAAAGATAGCGTTTGGCTTCTTCGATTTCGTTATTGTTGAGATACGAGGCTATAACCATAATGTGATTCTTCATATCGTGTTTTAATCTTCGCGTGTTTTCGTGCAGGCGCTCTATTTCTTCGCGCTGTCTTTTGCTGTTTTGCCAGTCGTACCTGATGCTGTCATACTGATATTGCAAATCGAGATTTTTGGTCACTTCCTGAGTGTATTGCTTTTCCAGTTGCTCATATTCAGCTTTAAGTTTGCTGTATCTTCTCATCTCATGTACCTCATAATAGTTTTCTTGACACACTCTCTGTTAGTTCTGCCTATAGGGAGCATTTCCCCGTCGGAAAGCTGAATGTCATTGCCCTTCACGGCAAAAATGTGCTGTTGGTTTACGAGGAATCCCTTATGTGTACGCACAAATCCGATTGCGGCAAGCTCACTCTCCAAAGAGGATATTGTCCCTCTGAAACGGTAAATTTTATCCGTGCAGTGAAGGTTTATGTAGTTGGACTCTGACTCAAAATATATGATATCAGAGAACAAAACCTTGAAAAACCCCTCGTTTGTTTTAAAGGTGAAAAATTCGTTTTTCCTGCGAAGCTCGTCTACAATACTTCGGACAACGGCGGCAATCTCCTCATCAAAGTGACTTTTCCTGATAAATCCGAACGGGTGATACTTAAACGACTTGTAAACGAGTGCGTCGTGACTTGTGACAAAGATGAGCAGAGTGTCGATGTTATTGTCAATCAGCGTCTGAGCTATATCCATGCCATTTAAGTTTGGCATATCTATATCAAGAAAAAGTACATCGACTTTACTGCCTTTTATATATTCTAAAACTTCAAACGCATTTGCAGTACTGAATATTTCGGCATGGCAAGCTGTCTCAGAAAATTCTTTTGATATTCTACGGCAGATATCATCAAGAACCTTCACTTCATCATCACACACAGCTATATTTATCATATGTGCCCCCAAAAAGCCTGATATTTTAAATCTCTCAACCATTATAGCAAACAATCAGGAAAATAAAAAGCGGTTATTTTAAGAAATTTTTTGCAATTAGAGCACTCATATGAAGAATTTATTCTAAACGATAAAAAAATTCCTGACATAATTTAAACCCCTCAGACGGTGTTTTATTTTACACCATCTGAGAGGCCTAAATAATATTTGAGTATTTTTTAAGATTAGGGCTTTAAAATCTTTGAATTCAGTGAAAAATGCTATACACACATAACAATCTGAGAATTATCTGTTTTTAAAAGCCTCTATATCTCTACTGTAAATCTGTCCGGTTGCAGCATTGATTTCATATTCATATTCCTGCGTAGAAGTATGGAACTCAATCTCGTATACGGTGATTCCATCATCGTAATCCTGCTTGGTTTTTGTAAATGTAACCTGTGAGGCCGATAAGCCCGCATCTTTAAGAGCTTTGTTCTTTGCCTCATCAAGACTGATTTTATTTGCTTTGTTGTTGACACCGCCGTTATTAACGTTTGTATTTGCATTTGCGTTGGGTTGTTTTGCCACCGCGTCTTTGCTTTTGCTGTAAATGGCGCCGGTATTTGCGTTTATTTCATACTCGTATTCCACGTTGTCATGGTAGAACTCAAGCTCATATACTGCCACTCCGTCGTCATAGTCCAGCTTTTCTTTCACAAAGGTCACTTGGGATGCATTAAGACCCAAATCCGCGAGTGCGATTTCTTTTGCCTTATCCATGGTTATTTGCGCGGATATGTCAGCGTTTTGTCCGTTTGCACCGTTGGTACCAATAACCTCGGTCTGCTTTTTCAATACGGAACCGTCGGATGCTTTGATTACATACTCGTACTGAGTGTTTCCAACCACAAATTCCACTTCATAGACAAACTGTCCATCTTCAAAATCGAAATCCGCGCGGGAAGATTCGACGGAGACAGGGTCAACACCTGCATCTGCAAACGCGAAATTTTTTGCATTAGCCTCCCCAATAGAATTGTTCTGTGACATTGTTCTTGTTATAAGTGAGACACCTATAAATAATATGGCGAGAATCGCAACAACGATGATAACAGAGATGATTACTTTTTTGGTTGTCGAGGATAGATTTTTTGTTGTGTTCATGTAAAATTCTCCTTTTTGTATTGATTGTACAAATCGCATAAAATATTGATTTTAAAGCTCTCAAGCATATTAACTAAATGATATAAAACCAATAATCTACACATATTTACTGTACAATTTTATTATACAACAACAATCGACTGATTTTCAATGTGCACAAAAAAATTACACAATATTTTCATAAACAACAACAGTGCAAATGCATATTTATAAAATGTTGTGCTTACAAATCTGAGATTGGATAGACCGAAGTCAGTAAAACAAAATTATAAATATTTTAAATTTAAGTATGATAGAAATTTAGGAATTGTTTCGAGCTACATTTTCCGTTATATGTGCGGTCTGTGTTTTAGTGGCCTAATTTCGTATAACAATTTGCATAGATATCTCTACTGAATTACAAGTGAAAAATTGCGACATTTTCGTTTTGCGGGCACGTTATAAAACATTAGTTGATTCTAGAAAATGCAATAATTAAAGAGTAAAATTGTAAAAATATTTTTTAAAATTGCAAAAACTATTGTTTATATGTATAAATATGAAATATTTAAATTAAAATCTTGCAAAAATCGGTTGACATTGCAGATAGAATATGATAATATATCCATATGAAACAAGGGCGTTTTCGCAACGGGTGCGAGGGCGTCCTTTTAACTTTTATGGAGGTAAAATGATGGATTCTTTAATTAAAAATTCAGAAACGATCAACAGGCTGCTTGCCAGATACGGCGTTAAATTTGGCATCTATAAGAACGGTGAATTCAAAGAGCAGTTGTTTCCTTTCGACTCTATACCCAGAATCATCAAAAGCGATGAATTTGCCTATCTGGAAAGGGGACTGCGTCAGCGGGTTGATGCCCTGAATTGCTTCTTGGCGGATATCTACGGGAAAAAGCACATAGTAAAGGACATGGTTATCCCCGAAGAATTCATATTTTCTGCCAAAGGTTTCCTTGCCCCTTGTGACGGGGTATGTCCGCCAAAAAATATTTATAGTCACATTTCCGGCATAGATCTCGTCCAGTCAAAGGACGACAGCTGGTATATCCTTGAGGATAACCTCCGTGTGCCGTCGGGCGCATCTTATCCCATGATTGCCAGAGAACTGCAAAGACGCGGCGCTCCGGACGTATTCTCGAACAATCATGTTGTTGACAACAGGAATTACGCCGATTTGCTCAAAGAGGTCATGGACAACGTGAATACCGGCGGTATCAACGTAATTCTTTCTCCGGGCAGATATAATGCGGCATTTTTTGAACATTCGTATCTCGCGGAAAAGACAGGCGCAGTGCTCACCACAGGAAAGGATATAGTATGCGAAAACGATAACCTTTATTACATAGACTATAACGGTAAAAAACAAAGAATTGGAGCGGTTTACAGACGCATATCAGACGAATACCTTGACCCTATGACTTTTTACGAACAATCGGTTATAGGCATACCTCATATTTTCGAGGCGTATCGAAAGGGAAATGTCGCACTTCTCAACGCTCCCGGAAACGGCGTCGCGGACGACAAAGGCATATATTATTTTGTGCCTAAGATGATTCGATACTACTTAGGCGAAGATGCAATTCTTATGAATGCGCCGACATATCTTCCTTTTTATGACGAAGACATGGAATATGTGCTTGACAATTTTGACAATCTGGTTATCAAAGATGTAGCAGAGGCGGGCGGCTATGGCGTAGTATTCGGAAATTCCCTTACACAGGAAAAGAAGGCTGAATTTATCGAGCTGCTCAAAGCTCAACCCAGACGCTTCATAGCGCAGGAGGTGATAGATTTTTATGACCTCGATATTCTCGACGAGAACGGTCAGCGTGTGCCGCGGAAAGCCGACCTGCGTGCGTTTGTACTCACGGGAAGCACCACCAAGGTATGGCCGAGCGGACTTACCAGATTTTCCAGAAATCCCGATTCATTCATTGTAAATTCATCACAAGGCGGAGGTTTTAAAGACACATGGGTATTATCACGGTAGATAAGAGCGACCATCTTTTCTGGCTGGGCAGATACACAGAAAGGGTACACACTACACTTAAATATTACTTAAAAACAGAAGATGTAATGCTGGATTCAGATCCCGAATACTATTCCGTGCTGTGTCAGAAGATAGGAATAATTGATGTTTACGGTTCGAGGGAAAATTTCAAGAAGAGATATCCCTTCGATGAAACTGACGAAAATTCAATCATAAGCAGTCTTAACAAGGCTTATGACAACGCCATCGTCATGCGTGATTACATCGGAACTGAGACTATGGCCTATATACAGCTCGCGATTGACGATATAAAAAAAGCAGAGAAAAGCAATTCGCCCATTGTCGATTTGATGCTTGTCATAGACCACATACTCGCTTTTTGGGGTTGCGTCAACGATATTATCGACGATGAGCAGATACGCAACATCATAAAGCTGGGCAAAGGCGTGGAAAGGCTTGACCTTTACCTCAGCCTTGGCAGCTCGGATTATGAGATACGCAGAGAATACAGCAGAACCAAAGGCTTTTTGAAAAAGTCCGGCCTGAGATATGACGAAAGCGTTCTTTATACGATTGACAGTATGCTTGACGGGTCTGATTTTAACTATGGAAACGTCAAAAACCTTCTTAGAAATTTGATTCAGGGATAAATGAAAAGGGTGGTATTATCAAATTATTAAAATTCAATTACAATTTATCAGCCACCTACAGTGCCGATATCAATAATCATAGTTTTTCCGTTATGTTTCTTCCGCAAAACACGCAAAGACAGAAGGTAACGGCGCTTGATGTTGATGTGGAAGGCTGCGAGAAATTCAGTCAGACTTACGACAGTTTCGGCAACAAAAAGTTATACGGCAGAATAATACAGCCTCACAGCCATTTTAGCGTAAAAATAAAGGGAACTGTGCAGACAGGCGTTGATATATTTGAGGAATACACCGACTATCCGCTTAGCGCTGTAATGTTTAAGACACAGACTCAGCTCACCGGATTGGGAGATAAGCTGGACGAATATCACAAATCGCTCATGCTCGATAAACTGGACGGGGATTACGAGAAAGCCCTGCGCATAATGCGCTCACTGCCTGATGTGTTTGCCTATGACAAAGGTGTAACCGAGATACACGAAACAGCAGAAAACGCGTTCTCACTTGGCAGAGGCGTGTGTCAGGATTATGCACACATAATGATTTCGCTTTTGAGAGCTGAGCACATTCCTGCAAGATATATCGTGGGAATGATGACAGGGGAGGGGGCTTCCCACGCATGGGTTGAGGCCCTTTGCAAGGGTTATTGGTACGGCTTTGATCCTACCAACAACAGACTGGTGGATGACGGATACATCAGGGTTTCGTGCGGCAGGGATTCAGGTGATTGCTCGGTTATAAGGGGCAGCTTTTATGGTTGCGCAAAGCAATCGCAAAGTGAAACAGTCACCGTAGAAGAAATAAAACAGACGGAGGATTGATAATTATGGTTCAGACAATTGCGGCTATAGGTCTGCCTATAGACGAAACTCTTATGATACAAAAAAACCGCCTGATTCCCAAAAGCGGTGTCACAGACAGCAAGAAACGTATAAGTATAGTTACTGGAACTCACGGCGACGAGCTTGAAGGGCAATATGTATGCTACGAGCTTCAAAGAAGAATAAATGAAAATTATGATTGCCTGACGGGGACCGTGGATATATATCCCGCGTTAAATCCACTTGGCATTGATTCCATAACCAGAGGAATTCCAGGCTTTGACCTCGATATGAACAGATTGTTTCCAGGTTCTGAAAATGGCTCTATGCCTGAATACATTGCGTCCAAAATAGTAAACGAACTAAAAGGCAGTACTGCGGTGATAGATATACACGCGAGCAATATTTTTTTAAGGGAGATACCGCAGGTGAGAATCAACGAGTTGTCAAGGGACACGTTGGTTCCGCTTGCCAAAAAGTTGAATGTGGACTATATCTGGGTACATTCGTCCGCAACTGTGCTTGAGTCTACTTTGGCATATTCGCTTAATGTGATCGGCACTCCCACCCTTGTGGTGGAAATGGGCGTTGGTATGCGCATTACAAAGGAATATGGCGATCAACTTGTTGACGGTATCTTTGCGCTTATGAAGGAACTGGGCATATGGAGCGGAGAGGTAATCGAGCCAAAGCAGCCGATAATTTCCGAGGACGGCGAGGTCTCATTTATCAACGCCACAAAGTCGGGTGTGTTTGTACCAAGCGTGGAGCATTGGAAAAATGTCAAAAAGGGCGATCATATAGGAGATATCCTCAATCCCCTCACCGGAGAAATTAATGAGAAAATTAATGCGGAAACAGACGGCATAGTTTTCACCCTGCGTGAATATCCAATAGTCTCCGAAGGCTCGCTTATTGCCAGAATACTTGCGTGAGGAGGATTGACGGATAAATGGAAGAAAAGACATTGTTTGAACTCAGCTCCGTATACAGGAAAAATATGCGCATAAAAGGCTATATTTTCGGCAATGGAGAACATTCTGCCTGTATAGTAGGGGCTACAAGAGGCAATGAAGTGCAACAGGTGTACATCTGCTCACGTCTTGTAAATATACTTGAACAGCTTGAACGCAAAGGTAAAATCTGTTCGGGCAAATCGATTATGGTAGTGCCGAGCGTGAACTCTTATTCCATGAATATAGGAAAGCGCTTTTGGTCAACAGATAATACAGATATCAACAGAATGTTTCCGGGGTACGACCTCGGTGAAACCACCCAAAGAATCGCAGACGGATTGTTCAGAAACGTAAACGATTACAAATATGGCATACAATTTGCCAGCTTTTATATGCAGGGCAGCTTCATACCCCATGTGCGTATGATGAAAACCGGCCTTGAAGATATAGAGCTTGCCAAGGATTTTGGTTTGCCGTATGTATTCAGGCGCGATGTAAGGCCGTATGATACGACAACCTTAAACTACAACTGGCAGATATGGGAAACAAAGGCATTCTCGGTATATACCGATGCCACGGACACCATAAACACGGATACAGCCGCCGAAGCTGTGAATGCAGTCCTGAGCTTTCTGAAAAAGCAGGGCATTATTGAATATAATTGTCACGAAGGCTACATATCAAAGTTAATTGAGGGGCATGAACTGGTCAATGTCAAAACCGGCACGGCAGGTTTCTTTATACGCCGCGCGGAGGTAAATTCCAGGGTAAATCAGGGTGACCTGCTGGCGGAAATAGTGGATCCGTATTCCGGTAGAACTATTGACAAAATACTGTCTCCGGTCAATGGAATCGTGTTTTTTCACGCAGCGCAGCCTGTTATCTATGCTCATACTCCGCTTTACAGGATTATTCCTACAGATGATCTTATTTGACAGGTAGATGCTAATGAAGACAAAACCGACTATAGGAGTAGTTCCCCTTTGGGATGATGATAAGAGCAGTCTTTGGATGTTTCCGGGTTACATGGACGGAATAATTGCCGCAGGGGGTATGCCTGTAATGTTGCCGCTCACCGCCGATGAGGAACTTATTGACCGCATGGCGGATATATGCGACGGTTTCCTTTTTACCGGGGGACATGATGTGTCCCCTGAAGTGTACGGAAGCACAATTGAATTTGATAATGTAGTGTGCTGTCCAAAACGCGACAGCATGGAGTTATATCTTTTGCAGCAGGCGCTCGCGGTAAAAAAGTCTGTTTTGGGAATATGCAGAGGGATACAGTTCATAAATGCCGCGACAGGCGGAACGCTTTATCAGGATATTCCCAGTGAACTTGACTCAGATACCGAACATCACCAGTCACCGCCGTACGATATTCCGGTTCATAAGGTATTCATATATAAGGATTCCCCACTTTTTTATCTTTTGCGAACTCAGAGTTTGGAAGTGAACAGCTATCACCATCAGGCGGTAAAAGAGCTTTCGCCCAAGCTCAGAGCTATGGCATATTCGGAAGATGGAATAATTGAGGCCGTCTATATGCCTGGCATGGACTTTGTGTGGGCTGTTCAATGGCATCCGGAATTTTCATATCGCAATGATGAAAACAGTCTTATGATATTCAAGGAGTTTGTAAGAAGTTGTATGTTATAAATCCGCCTTGCTGCTGAATCCTGAGGTAAAATTTGGAAGGAAGAATGCTCAGAACACGGTATGGAGAATGGAAAATACAATTATTCCAAAAAGTATTTGCTTATCCTCGTCGCAAGAAAAGCAGCACTCTTTGATTATAGAATCTCGGATCGTAAATTTCCGGCCTTCAAAAAATGCATTAAATAAATATCTTTTTTCTTACCACAAATTTATTATAGCGCTGTATTGACAAGTTTCTCAGAGCCTTATATACCGTTGGATTAGACGGTGAGAAAAACTCCTCACCACCACATCGGGGGTGAGGAGTTTTTCTGATTACTTACGTTGATAAATGAGAAGTTGTTAAGTATCAATGCGTACCATGTCTACAAGCGTTCGATTCCGATATATCAGATCCGACCGTTGGGTAAAGCCCATCTTTTCCCAGAAAGCGTTACCTTTGTCGTTATGAGCAAAAACAACTAAGTTGACTTTATTGATGCCTTGCGCTTTTAAGGCATTTAGCGCATTTTCGACCATTTGCTTACCAATACCTTGCCTCTGGTGGGCAGGAGATACCGCAGTGTGGCTGATATATCCGCGACGGCCATCATGCCCTGTAAGTATTGCCCCGATGATATTTCCCTGTTCCTCTGCGACGAAACAGGTATCAGGATTCCGAGCGAGATACTTTGCAATACCTTCTCGTGAATCATCCAAATTATTTAATCCCATGCCGGGGCAACTCAGCCACAGGGCATAAACGCTATCATAGTCGTCGAGCCGCATATTTCGTATTTCCATAGTTTGTCCTCCGCAAATTCCGATTTGTCGAGCAGATACAACACTCGACTTTTGATTAAGTATACAACAAAAACATGAATAAATCTACCGTTATCAGCTCCAGCGCACAAATTGCACTGCAGCGGCGTAATTCTCAATTTTTCCTCTGTCTTGTATCAAATTCTGCAAGACTATATTAAATGCGGAAATCAAAATTGCCATATACAGCGACTTTCGGCCATATATGGCATTATTTGAACTTGTAACCCGATTAATTTAATTCCCAGTTGTGAAATACATTTTGAACGTCGTCGTTGTCCTCAAGCATATCAAGCAATTTTTGCATTTTAACGGCGGCTTCCTCGTCATCGATTGTATTATAGGTGTCGGGAACCTGCTCCACGTCGGCAGATACGAAGCTATAGCCCTTTTCTTCGAGTGCCGCGACAACCGCACTGAAATCTGAGGGGTCAGTGTAAATCTCGAATACTTCACCATCAGGCTGGAAATCAGAGCAACCCGCCTCAAGCGCGTCTTCCATCATCTGCTCCTCGTCAATCTCGCCGTCCTCATTGTCCACCACGATGACGCCCTTCTCATTAAACATGAAAGAGACGCAGCCTGTCGTACCGAGATTGCCGCCGAATTTGTCAAAGTAATGTCTGAGATCAGCAGCCGTGCGGTTTCGGTTGTCAGTCAGAGTTTCCACTATAACGGCTATACCGCATGGACCGTAGCCCTCGTATGTGAGAGCCTCATAGGTCTTTCCGTCGTTTTCTCCAGAAGCCTTCTTGATAATTCGCTCAATATTGTCGTTTGGCACATTATTTGCCTTTGCTTTGGCTATGCAGTCACGCAGCTTTGAATTGGCGGCAGGGTCAGCGCTCCCGCCTTCACGCACAGCTATAGCGATTTCACGGCCTATTTTGGTGAATACTTTGGCGCGGGCTGAGTCTATTTTCTCTTTCTTCCTCTTAATTGTGCTCCATTTTGAATGTCCGGACATTGGATATTTGCCTCCTGATATATTTATTCTGAAACAATTAACGGGAATGATTATAGCATATTAAAGGCGCTTTGGCAAGTACCAAATTAAATTTTAATTCATAATTTCACAGCGATTCAAAAAAACGGATTCAGACTCTGCCATTATGGCAGAGTCTGAATCCGTTTTCTAAATCTTAAGCGAATGTTATTACATACTTCGTCTGGCCTGCCGCCGATCAAGATTAAATTCCGGTGTGAATTAGTTTCAATAAACTTGACAAATTATTCATGCTGTGGTATCATTATGAAAAATCGAATAACGACAACAGGTGTCGGATATTTCGGCTGTCGGCTGAAATGGTTCCGGTGAAAAGGGAAACAGGTGCAATTCCTGTGCGAACTCGTCACTGTAATTGCGGAGTACGCGATGAATTTATGTCACTGAGCAAGGCGGAAGCATAGCTTGGGAAGACCTCACGCGCGCGTTGATGTATAAGTCAGGAGACCTGCCTGCTGGTCGGTACGCGGAATTTTTATTATTTTTAATATCATTCCAATGTCACGAGTAATTGACAGTACGTGTTTCACCGTGTGCGGCGCTGTGTGTAGTTATGCCGTATGCGTGTTTTAGGTGCGCTTTTACTCTTGGGTAGAGGTGCTTTTTTATTTGCTGAAAGGAGACGTATATGGCAAAAATTCTTGATGACGGCGAGTACACAATTGAAGTTATACTCAGCGGCGGCAGCGGCAGGTCAGGAGTTAAATCCCCAACCGCGCTCAACGTAGAAAACGGAAAAATGCAGGCGGCAATAGAGTGGAGCAGTTCCAATTACGACTATATGGCAGTGAGTGGCAGCGATTATTACCCCGTAAATAAGGAAGGAAATTCGACATTTATTATAGATGTGCCTGAACTTGACACTGAATTTGCGGTAAGCGCCGAAACAATAGCAATGAGTCAACCTCACACAATTGAATACACCCTGTATTTCGATTCCTCCACCGCCAAAAAAAACAGCGGAAATACATACGGCTTTGTGTTTGGTTCGCTTGGGGTCGTATTGATAATTGCTGCTGTGGCGGTAATATTAAAAAAATACAAATCACGTTTGAAAGGGAAGAGTGAATGCTGAAAACACTAAATGTAAGGAATATACTTGTCTGCCTTTTATGCTTCGCGTTGCTTGTGATTCCGACTTCATGCGGCGAAGAAAAAAATGCTATTCCCGAGACGCCTATCAATATAGAGAATTTGTCCTTTAAAGAGCGTGTCAATTTGGAATATGCCGACCAATTTGCCATTGACCGGTATTCGGGCGGATATTCGATGATATACGTTGCAGACGGCAACAAATATCTGGTTGTTCCCGAGGGGCAGAGTGTTCCGAGCGGTCTGAGCGAAAGTGTCAAAATAATTAAACGTCCCACAGAAAACATATACCTCGCCGCAACCTCCGTAATGGGTTTGTTTGACGCCTTGGACTGCGGCGGCGCGATAAAATTCTCCGGCACAAAATCTGACGATTGGTATATAGACCGTGCCCGAAGCGCAATGGAAAGCGGTGATATGTTGTATGCAGGAAAATACAGCGAGCCTGATTACGAGCTTCTTTTGGAGAACAACTGCCAATTTTCCATACAGTCCACCATGATAGGACACACGCCCGAGGTAAAGGAAAAACTCACTGAGCTTGGCATAACAGTATTTGTGGATCATTCGAGTTATGAATCACACCCTCTTGGGCGCAGCGAGTGGATAAAGGTTTACGGTGAGATGCTTGGAAAATCGGACGACGCGCAACGACTCTTCGCTCAGCAGGTCGATTTGCTCAATTCAGTAGGAGAAAGACCGGACACGGGTAAAACCGTCGTATTCTTTTACATAAGCAGTTCAGGACAGGCCGTAACGCGGAAATCCGGAGATTATGTGACAAAAATGATTGAGTTGGCAGGAGGCAGAAATGTATTTGATAAGCTGGACAACGGTAATTACACATCTACGGTAAACATGGAGATGGAGGAATTTTACGCCATTGCCAAGGACGCTGATTTCATCATATACAACAGTACTGTGGGGAATGACCCTGAATCGCTCGAAGAGATTATATCCAAAAACCAGCTTCTCGCAGACTTTAAGGCTGTTAAGGACGGCAATGTTTGGTGTACTCGCGATAATCTATTTCAAGAGACAATGAAGCTGGGCGCGGTTATATCAGATTTCAACTCTGTATTCAGCGGAAATACGGAGGAAAAACCACCCGAATTTCTCTATAAACTTGAAGGCGGGAAGTCAGAGTGATTAATCTAAACCTTCGCAAATCGACCCGGATTGACAACAAAATTCGATGTATGATAGCATTTGCCGCATTGATAATTGCAATGTGTGCTCTGTTTTGCGTTAATGTATTCACGGGATCTGCTGATATCTCCATGTCTGAGGTGCTTCGCGTCATCTCCGGTGGTGTTTACCGACAAACCGGCACTTCGGCGACCATACTGTTTAAAATAAGAATTCCACGCGCACTTGCGGCAATGCTGTTGGGCGGTGCGCTGGCGCTTTCGGGATATCTGCTTCAAACATTCTTCCACAATCCCATTGCAGGACCATTTGTGCTGGGTGTATCATCTGGAGCTAAACTCACTGTGGCGCTCGTTATGATATTCGCCGTCAGTCGTTTTCACATGGTAAATTCTGCCGTCATGATTCTTGCGGCATTCGTCGGCTCAATGCTGTCGCTCGGCTTCGTGCTAATTGTTTCTCACAGGGTAAGGCAGATGTCAATGCTGGTGGTATGCGGTGTGATGATAAGCTACATATGCTCGGCGGTAACGGACTTCATTGTGACATTTGCCGATAATTCGGATATAGTTAATCTGCATAACTGGTCCATGGGCACATTCTCCGGCACCACTATGGACAATGTCAGAGCAATGTCGGTTGTGGTTATGTCGGCGACAATATGCGTTTTCTTTCTCTCAAAGCCGATAGGTGCCTATCAGCTCGGAGAAAACTACGCACAGAATCTGGGTGTTAATATAAAGCTGCTCAGAGTGGCTCTGATATCGCTTTCAGGGCTGCTCTCCGCCTGTGTTACGGCCTTTGCGGGTCCCGTGTCGTTCGTAGGAATAGCCGTCCCGCATATAATCAAAGTGATTTTCCACACGTCTAAGCCGATAGTCCTGATACCTGCGTGTTTCCTTGGCGGCAGCATATTCTGTATGCTTTGTGACATGATAGCCCGCACTGCATTCACTCCAACAGAATTGAGTATAAGCACTGTGACGGCGATCTTCGGAGCGCCCGTCGTTATTATCGTTATGATACGCAGAAAGAGGGACGAGTTGTGAGCATAACCGGTGATACAATAATCTCGGCGGAGAACCTATCTGTTGGATACGACAAGCCGCTTATTCGAGATATATGCTTCGCTCTGCACGGCGGCGAAATTATGACTTTGATAGGTCCAAACGGTTCAGGCAAATCCACCATATTAAAGACCATTGCGGGTTATCTGAAAAAACATGGAGGCGATATTTATATTGGCGATTCCACTATAGATGACCTCTCTCCAAACGAGAAGGCGCGGCAACTCTCGGTGCTTCTGACCGAACGGCTTCGAGCCGACATTATGACGTGCCGCGAGGTAGTGGAGATGGGCAGATACCCGTATACCGGACGTTTTGGGCTACTGTCGCCTGCGGACAACACGGCAGTAGATGACGCCATAGAACTTGTACAAATGAGTGATTTCGCACATAAGGACTTTTCTGAGATAAGCGACGGACAGCGACAAAGGGTAATGCTGGCCCGGGCGATTTGTCAAGAGCCACGAATACTTATTTTTGACGAGCCTACATCATATCTTGATATTTATCACAAAATAATTTTCTTGGAAATACTCAAAAAGCTTACCAGAGAAAGGTCAATAGCTGTTGTTGTGTCAATGCACGAGCTCGACCTTGCCGAAAAGATTTCGGATTACACGGTGTGTGTTAAGGACGGAGGAATTTTTAAATTCGGGAAACCTCAAGAAATTTTTTGCCGAGATGTTATTCGCAGGCTTTTTGACATACCGGAGGATCTGTATGCAAAATATCTGTCTCCATAAAGCCGTAAGTTCAAGCTTTTAACTTAATTAACATACTTATGCAAAATTACAATTTGAAAGGAACTTAGAGAATGAAATTTACATTCAAAAAGATTATCGCGGCGGTTATTTCTGTTGCAATGCTTGGCTCAATGCTTATTATGACGGGCTGTGATTCCGACAGTCAAAACGGCGTAAAGCCGGTTATCCTTGTGGTGAGTTTTGGCACAAGCTACAACGACAGCAGAATTAATACTATAGGCGCTGTAGAGAAGGCAATAGAGGAAAAGTACTACGATTATGATGTTCGACGCGCCTTTACCAGTCAGATAATTATTGACAAGCTCAAGGAGAGAGACGGCATTAAGATTGACAATGTCACCGAGGCTCTTGAAAGGCTCACAGACGACGGCGTAAGAACATTGATTGTACAGCCTACGCATGTTATGAGCGGTTACGAGTATGACGATGTTGTAAACGAGGTTGAAAAGTATAAGGACAAGTTCGACTCCGTGGCAATCGGCGCGCCGCTGCTAACGTCTGACGAAGATTATACCAATGTTGCCACTGCTCTCAAACACGATGTGGCCGACTATGATGGGGAAGACACCGCGATAGTATTTATGGGACATGGCACCGAGCATGAGGCAAATGAATCATATTCAAAATTCCAGCAAACATTCAAGGAAATTGGAGCGGATAATTGCATCGTGGGAACGGTTGAAGCCACTCCTTCACTCGACGACGTTGTGGCGCAGCTTAAAGAGAAAGAGTACAGTAATGTAATTCTTCAGCCTCTAATGGTAGTTGCAGGCGACCACGCCAACAACGATATGGCGGGCGACGAGGAAGATTCCTGGAAAAACGTCATAAAAGGAGAAGGATTCAAAGTTCAGTGTATTCTGAAAGGCATGGGGCAGATAGAGGCAATCCGAGACATATACGTTAGCCATGTTCAAGACGCCATTGATTCGCTCAACAAATAAATCTCTTAAATCTCTTGCAAAAGATATGTTATTAAGTTAAAATATAATTGCCGCTGTCGCAAGGATGTATAATCATCGCGGAGGCGGCAATTTATTACTTAAATAAAGAAAGGTATGTGCATATGAAGTTTATTAAAAGATTCTTTTCAATGTTGTTGGCTGTGACCGTGTTCGTTGGAATTTCTGCTATTACGGTATTCGCCGAAGCCGATGAGACGCGCCAGCCAATTTATGCAAGCGGCCTCAATAGCGGTACATATGACATTAAAGTTACCTCCAGTTCGTCGATGTTCAAAATTGTAAAGTGCGAACTCACCGTTTCGGACAGCGATATGACAGCCGTCATGACACTCAGTGGCAAGGGATACGAAAAGCTGTACATGGGTAAAGGTGAACAGGCGATTGAAGCTTCCGACGGTGATTACATTTATTATGTTGAGGACGCAGACGGAAAGTACACTTACACCGTTCCCGTTGAAGCACTTGACACAGGTATAGACTGCACTGCATTCAGCTTCAAAAAAAAGCAGTGGTACGATAGGGTAATTGTGTTTGAATCAGACTCGTTGCCTGAAGGCGCTTTTATAAATGATACCAATCAGCTTTCAACGACAGGTCGTATGGCTGACTTAAGCCCGTTTTATATTGTGTTAATTGTATGTGCCGCTGTCGCCGCGATTGTTGTCACGATTGTTGTTGTGGCAATTTTCGCGCGTAATACAGGCAAAAGAATAAAATAATGACGGGTAATATCCAAACGCTGCTTCCTGATGACATTGAGCGCCGCAGCATGGAGATAATCGAGGGCGAACTTGGCGACACATCCGAATTATCCCCGCTGCAAAAGGTGATAATCAAGCGAGTTATCCATACAACCGCAGATTTCGACTACATTAAGAACCTGAGATTCTCGGATAATGCGGTTGAACTTGGTATGGCTGCTCTCAGAAGTGAAGCAGTAATTGTAACTGATACACAAATGGCCCTTTCCGGCATAAGCAAGCCGGCGCTCAAAGCCTTGGGGTGCAACGCGTACTGTTTCATGTCCGATCCGGCGGTAGCTCGCATCGCACACGAGAACCGCACTACCCGCGCTGTCGCCTCGATGGATAACGCCGCCGAATTATTTGCGGACAGGCGCGTAATTTTTGCCATAGGCAATGCACCCACTGCGTTAATCCGCCTTCGCGAACTTACGGATATGGGAAGGATTTCCCCCGCATTGATAATCGGCGTTCCTGTGGGCTTTGTAAATGTCGTGCAATCCAAAGAACTGATAATTAACAGTGGCGTTCCATATATTGTTGCCGAGGGACGTAAGGGCGGCAGCAATGTGGCGGCGGCAATATGCAACGCGATGTTGTATATGATTTACGATAGATCAACAGGGAAGATAGTTGCGGAATAATTGGTATTAAGCAGGGGAGTGACTTTGCCCTTGAAGTAAAAACCACTTTTCTGCTTAATATTTAATGTGTTTTAATTATAAAGAGCTGGGGAAAGTGAAGGAATTTTGCTTGAGGAATATATATATCACGGAAAGCAGCGGCTTCGCTGCGGCTATACGACGGGTTCCTGTGCGGCGGCTGCGGCAAAGGCCGCCGCAGAAATGCTTTTGGCAGGCAGTATATTAAGGCGCGTTGAGCTTATGACTCCAAAGGGAATTTTGATATCGCCCGACGTGCGTGACATTTCCGTAAATGAAAATTCGGTTTGCTGCGCAGTTCAAAAAGACGGCGGTGACGACCCCGATGTGACTAATGGTATCTTAGTTTACGCTCGCGTTGAAAAAATCTCACAAGGAATTGAGATTGAAGGCGGTGAGGGCGTGGGAAGAGTTACAGCAGATGGTCTGGATCAGCCTGTGGGCGCGGCGGCTATAAACAGCGTGCCGCGAAAAATGATTTCATCCTCAGTAAGAGAGATATGCAAAAAGTACGGATACAGAGGTGGAATACGAATCACGATATCCATACCTGACGGCGTTGAGATTGCCGCAAAAACATATAATCCCAGAATGGGGATTGAAGGCGGCATTTCCATAATCGGCACCACGGGAATAGTGGAACCGATGAGCAGCGCCGCGTTAATTGAAACCATTCGCACCGAGCTGCGTATGCGCAGGGCAGAGGGTAAATCAAGTCTGTTGCTCACCATAGGCAACTATAGCAAGAGCTTTCTGGCGCGGCAAATTCCATTTATGCTCGACAAGAGTGTAACCTGTAGCAACTTCATAGGTGAGGCGATTGACGGAGCGATTGAATACGGGTTTGAACGTATTTTAATAATAGGCCACGCAGGCAAGCTGGTGAAGCTGGGCGCGGGAATAATGAACACCCATTCTTCGCAGGCGGACGGGCGAATGGACGTTCTTGTAACCTGCGCAGTCCTTGCCGGAGCCGAGGGATCTGAACAAATGAGTGAGATAAGAAAAATTCCCGAATGTGTCACAGTAGACGCCGCTCTGAATGTTCTCGATACAATAGGTTTGGGGGAACAGACAGTTCAAATACTGATGAAACGAGTGCAATACTATCTTGATGCAAAGGTGAAAGGTCAAGCAGAAACAGGCGCAATAATCTTTTCAGATAAGTTCGGTATAGTTGGCAAAACCGAAACGGTTGACAGACTTATAGAAAAAATCACAGAGGAGTATGGAAAAAGCGATGGTTAATTTTGTTGGAGCGGGCTGCGGTGCTGCCGACCTCATTACGGTTAGGGGAATGAAGCTGCTCAATGAAGCGGACGTTATAATTTACGCTGGTTCGCTGGTGAATCCTCAGCTCTTGAAGTACGCAAAAAATAATTGTGAAATTCACAACAGCGCGTATATGAATCTGGACGAAGTGATAAACGTAATGCTGACTGCGGAGCGTGAGGGTAAAATGACGGTTCGCCTACATACGGGAGATCCGAGCCTTTACGGCGCGATACGTGAGCAGATGGACAGTCTGGAGGCTCTGAATATTAAATATGAGGTATGTCCAGGGGTCAGTTCGTTCTGTGGTGCGGCTGCGGCACTCAAGGCGGAGTACACTCTGCCGGATGTGTCTCAGACGGTTATAATTACACGAATGGCGGGGCGCACTCCTGTTCCCGAGCGTGAGAGTATCCGAAGTCTTGCCGCCCATGGAGCTGCCATGGTTGTTTTTCTGAGCACCGGAATGTTGCGCGAGCTGTCGGAAGAGCTCATTGAGGGCGGCTATGCTCCTAATTCCCCTGCGGCGATAGTCTATAAGGCGAGCTGGGAAGATGAGAAAATCTGCCGATGTACCGTGGAGCAATTGGCGCAGACAGCCGAGAGCAACGGAATTAAAAAGACCGCGCTCATTTGTGTTGGAGGTTTTTTGGGCGACAATTATTCACTATCTAAGCTGTATGACAAGACATTTGAAACCGAATACAGAAAGGCAATTTTACAATAAAATGAAAATCGCCATAATATCACTTACAACCAGTGGAACAAAGCTGTCGGCGGAAATTTCCCGCAATTTAGACAAAGACCATTTTTGTGAGCGTTTTTCTTTCTTTAAATATTCAGATTCGAACACGATTACCTTTTCGGATCTGAGATCGCTCATATCCGACATTTTCAATAAATATGACGCGCTCGTTTTCATTAGCGCCTGCGGTATAGCAGTGAGAATGATTGCTCCGCACATTGTCTCAAAAATGACGGATCCGGCTGTGATTGCTGTAGACGAACAGGGAAAATTCTCTGTTTCTCTGTTATCCGGGCACATAGGACGGGCGAATGCTCTTGCCGGAAAAATTGCTGAAATAATTGGAGCGGAACCCGTGATTACCACCGCTACCGATACCGGCGGCAGATTTTCCCCTGATTTATTTGCAGCGGCCAACGGACTGCATATCTGTGAGCCTGCCGTTGCAAAGATCGTGGCGGCGGCCGTAGTAAACGGGGAAAAAATCGGATTTTTCAGCACCTTCTCGTTTGTGAATTTGCCGAGCAAGTTTTTCACTCAAGAATGTGCAAAAACAGGTGTGTGCGTTGACGTAGACACTCAGAGAACTCCATTTGAAACCACTTTGCATTTGGTCCCAAAAAATATAGTTATAGGTGTGGGGTGCAGGAAAAATATTTTTCCTGCAGTGTTTGAAAATTTTATTTTAAATATGCTTGAAGCGCATCAAATACCGCTTTTTCGCGTATGTGGATTACATACTATCCGAATGAAAGAGCACGAGCGGGCAATAAATGAATTCTGCCATAAGTACAACATTCCCATGAAATTATATACTGCCGAGGAACTTATGAAAGTGGAAGGCCGTTTTGCCCATTCCGATTTCGTGATGAAAACGACAGGAGCAGACAATATATGTGAAAGAAGCGCCGCGATTGATGCGGATCGATTGATAATAAAAAAGACGGCACTTGATGGCATTACTTTTGCTGCCGCTGAAAAATATTTAAATATTGATTTCGAGAGGAGGATTTTATGAAGTTGTATGTTGTAGGTATTGGCGCTGGAAGCCGCGATGGTATGACATTGGCGGCAGAGAACGCGGTAATATCGAGCGATTTGATTGTCGGGTACACAGTCTATATTAAGATTATGCAAAAATATTTTCCCGAAAAGGAATTTGTCTCTACACCGATGCGTCAGGAACGCGAACGCGTGATTTACGCCTTAAAACAAGCTGAAAAGGGCAAGACCGTTTCTCTTGTTTGCAGCGGGGACAGCGAGGTTTACGGCATGGCGGGGCTTGCGCTTGAACTTGGCGCAAATTATCCCGAAGTGGATATAGAAATCATTCCCGGTGTAACGGCGGCTTTGAGCGGTGGAGCGGTTCTCGGCGCACCGCTTACACATGACTTCGCCGTAATAAGTCTATCGGATTTGCTCACGCCGTGGAGTAAAATCGAAAATCGGCTGGAATGTGCGGCTATGGGTGATTTTGTCATAGTTCTTTATAATCCCTCGTCAAAAAATCGGAGCGAATATCTCAAAATGGCCTGTGAAATACTGCTCAGGCACAAGAGCGCGGAAACCATTTGCGGTTGTGTGAGGAACATAGGGCGCGATGGAGAATCAAGCGAGATAACCACCCTCGAAAAACTTGCGGAATTTCAAGTTGATATGTTCACTACCGTATTCATCGGAAACAGCGAGACAGCCGAAATCAACGGAAAAATGGTAACGCCAAGAGGTTACAGAAATGTGTAGAATATTGATATTCGGAGGTACGACCGAGGGGCGTAAACTCGCAGAATTTTGTATTGACAATAAAATTTATGCATATGTCAGCGTCGCTACCCCATATGGAAGGAAACTTCTAAATTCTTCCAAATTTTTGCACATATTGGTAGGTCGGAAGGACGAGGCGGAAATAGAGAAGTTTATAGTTAAAAACGGAATAGAAATCGTTATGGACGCGACGCACCCTTACGCTGTTGAAGCGGGGAGAAATATATCCGCTGCCTGCAAAAAATGCTCAGTCAAGTGCGTGAGGATTCTGCGCGAAGAAAGCAATCTTTGTGAATACGGCAGATATTTTGATGATATCGAGTCTATTATTGAATATCTGAATACATCGTCATACGGAAATATTTTAATAACTACAGGCAGTAATGATTTGGAAAAGTTCTGTAGTATCAAGAATTACGCGGAACGCTGCATGGTACGTGTGCTCCCCACTCAAGAAATCATGGAGCGATGCAAGGCACTCGGCTTTGACAAAGAGAGCGTTATAGCTGAGAGAGGTCCGTTTTCCGAAGAACAGAATATCCGCCATTTAAAGAAATGCCGCGCCAAATATCTCATCACGAAGGAAAGCGGAACAGTTGGGGGATTTACAGCTAAGGTAAGCGCTGCGGAAAAATGCGGCGCCCAACTGTTGATAATAAAGCGTCCAACAGAAAGTGGGGTTTCGCTTGAAGAAGCGAAGAAGATTCTGATGTCGGAGAGATCCAATGTATAAGAAAATAAAAATAATAGGCATAGGCATGGACGGCTCAAACACTTTAACTCAGGCTGGCAGGCGTGGAATCGAAGAGGCCGATTTACTGATAGGCGCACAGCGAATGCTTTTGCCTTTCAAAAGCTTGGGTAAGTCCGAATTCGTCTCGTATATTTGCGAAGATATTGTAAAATTCATACAAGATTGTGAATACAAAAACATAGCGGTGCTGGTATCAGGTGACTGCGGGTTTTACAGCGCAACCGAGAAGCTGCTGCCGCTTCTGGAAGATTTTGAGACAGAAGTTATCTGTGGAATATCCGCCCCGATTTATTTTTGTTCTCGACTGCAAATACCTTGGTCGCGGCTCCACTTTGTAAGCCTCCATGGGGCAAGCGGTAGCATTGTCAGAAATGTATGTTCGCATGAATTCACTTTCTTTCTGCTCGGCGGAAAAATAACTCCCTCCGAAATCTGCCGCCGTCTGTGCGAATACTCCATGGGGCATATAACTGTGCATATCGGTGAAAATTTGGCTGCAACCAGTGCGAAAGGCGAACGCATATTGAGTGGTCGTGCCGAAGATTTTATTGATGTCGCAACCGATAACCTCTGCGTGATGATTGTGCAAAATCCACATTACGAGCGCTATATACGCTGTGGAATTGACGACGGAGAATTTATTCGCGGAAAGGTTCCCATGACAAAATCCGAGGTTCGCGCGCTGTGTGTCTCAAAGTTGGATATACACAAGGACGACACCTGTTGGGACATAGGATGCGGCACAGGTTCAGTATCGGTGGAAATGGCCCTGCGCTGCACAAATGGCACGGTGTTCGCAGTTGATAAAAATTCCGAAGCAGTGGAACTTACTGAACTCAACAGCAAAAAATTCGGCTGTGATAATATTAAAACAATACGTTCATTAGCCGAAAATGTTGTCGAGGAGCTTTCAGTTCCGGACTGCGTTTTTATTGGCGGGTCGGGTGGCTGTATTGAAAACATAATCCGAACGGCGGTGGCAAAGAATTCCTATGTGAAAATTGTGGCAACTGCGGTGTCGCTTGAAACACTGTTTCAATGCATTGACATTTTCAACAAACTGGGTTTTCAGAGCGAAACTGTGCAAATTGCTGTTACCCAGACGCGCAAAATCGGAAGTCACACAATGTTTTGTGCAGAAAATCCAATATTTATAATAAAAAGGAAGTTTTGCAATAAAGAATGACAAGATTTATTATCGCCGGAACGCACAGCGGGTGCGGAAAGACAACTGTTACCTGCGCCATATTGCAGGCACTCATAAATCGCGGCTGTGATGTCGCTTCTTTCAAATGCGGGCCTGACTACATTGATCCCATGTTTCACAGCAAAATCATCGGTACGGCATCATATAACCTCGACGGATTTTTCTGTGACACAGATACATTGAATTATCTGCTGAATAAAAACTCACGGGACATATCGGTGATAGAAGGGGTGATGGGATTTTATGACGGGGTTAGAAACGATGCCTCGTCATGTCGATTGGCGCTTGACACCGCAACGCCTGTAGTTATTGTAATTGACTGCAAAGGTATGAGTATGTCCATCGGCGCAGTCATGAAGGGCTTTTTGGAATTTCAAAGACCGAACAACATTGCTGGATTTATATTCAACAGACTGCCTGACGGCCTGATTGATATAGCGAAGCGGCTTTGCGGTGAAATGAATGTCAAATATCTCGGGCGACTTCCGAATTGCGGGCAATGCTCCGTTGAAAGTCGGCATTTAGGCCTTGTTACGGCAGACGAAATAGCGGGACTAAAAGAAAAAATGCGGCTTTTGGCCGAACTTGCAGAGCAAAATATCCTAATCAACGACATTTTAGAAGTCGGCTGCCATGCAAAATCTGTAGACTTTAAACAGCCAAAAATTTTATACAGCAGCAGAATACCGTTAAAAATTGCTGTTGCATATGACAATGCGTTTTGCTTTCATTATGAGGATAATTTAAATCTGCTGCGTCAAATGAACTGCGAAATTGCTAAATTTTCCCCTTTAACCGACAGTGAGATTCCGAAGGGGGCAAGCGGGCTGATTTTGGGCGGGGGATATCCAGAGCTATATGCAGGACAGCTCTCCGCGAATAAATCAATTCTGTCTGAAATCAGGCAAAAAATAAATTTGGGTATGCCCACTATTGCGGAATGCGGCGGGTTCATGTACCTGCACGAAAACATTGAAGGCAGCGACGGCAAAAATTATAAAATGGTTGGAACGATACGCGGAAAGGTATTCAAAACCCAAAAACTTCGACGCTTTGGCTATGTGAATCTTACATCTGAGAACGACAATTTGCTTTGCGGGCGGGGGGAAACCATTCCCGCACATGAATTTCATTACTGGGACAGTGATAATTGCGGAGAAAGTTTCACAGGGCGCAGAGCAAGCAACGGAGCGGAATACAGATGTATTCACGCCGGTGAAAACCTTTATGCCGGTTTTCCTCATCTTTATTTTTACGCAAATATCGGAATTGCCGAAAATTTCGTAAGGAAATGCGAGGAATTTGCTTTAAAATGGAGAGGTTAAAATTGATAAAGCCGTGCGACGGCACGGCAATGGAAAGGGCGCGGCAGCGTTGGAACAGTATTGCCAAACCGCTTAAAAGTCTCGGATTGCTGGAAGATGCTTTGATTAAGATTGCAGGAATAACAGCAAATGAAAACATATCACTCGATAAGCGGTGCGTTGTGGTAATGTGTGCAGACAACGGTGTAGTGTGTGAGGGAGTGACACAGTCTCGGCACGATGTCACTCGAATTGTAGCTCAGACAATGGCGGAAGGCACCTCGAATGTCAATCTGATAGCGCGTACATTCGGCGCAGACGTATTTCCTATCGACATTGGCATAAATGCGCAAACTCGTATACCTAATCTTATTGACCGAAAAATTTCGTACGGTACGCAAAACATAGCGGTGAGTGCGGCGATGAGCCTATCCCAAGCCGTGCGGGCGATTTGTGTAGGAATTGACGCTGTGCGTGACTTATCCGAGCGCGATTATAAAATCATTGTAACCGGAGAAATGGGGATAGGCAATACCACGACGGCTAGTGCCATTGCCGCTGTAGTGTTGGATATGGATCCCGAATTTGTTACGGGCAGGGGAGCGGGACTCGACAGCGCTGGACTCAGTCGTAAAATATCAGTGATAAAGCGCGCGATTTCGGTAAACAATCCCGATAAAAACAAGCCTGTTGAACTGCTTGCCAAGCTCGGCGGTTACGATATCGCGGGAATGACAGGACTTTTTCTCGGAGGCGCCATTTATAGAATTCCGATTGTGATTGACGGGTTTATATCGGCAGTTGCCGCCGCACTGGCTGTAGAGATATGTCCGATGGTCAGGGAATATATGTTGTGCTCGCACGTTTCAAAGGAGCCTGCCGGGATAAAGATGTTGGAATATATCGGAATGAGGCCGATTATAACGGCTGAAATGTGTTTGGGAGAAGGTACGGGCGGCATGCTGTTGCTGCCTCTTATCGACGGCGCGTTGTCGGTATATAATTCTTCGCACAGCTTTGAGAATCTGCAAATTGAAAGGTACGTTGAACTGAAATGATGATACTCGTCACAGGCGGCAGCAAGAGCGGCAAATCGAAGATTGCCGAAGAAATTGTCACTTGCACAGAACTCCCGAGATTTTATATAGCCACCATGATTCCGTTTGGCTGTGAGGCGCAATCCGCGATCAAACGTCACCGTACTATGCGCGCCAACAAAGGATTTGTCACGATCGAAAAATACACCGACATATGTGATATCGAACTGCCTCGGCCCTGCGCCGTTCTGTTGGAATGTATGGGCAATCTCTGTGCCAACGAGATGTTTTCCCCGTGCAAAACGAACCCTGTCGGAAAGATTCTTGACGAAATTTCTCAGCTTATTGAAAAAAGTTCGTTGCTGGTTATCGTAACAAATCAGGTAGGGGAGGATGGCATAATTTACCCCGATGATACTATGAATTATATAAAATGCCTGGGTCAAATAAACTCCCAAATTGCACAGATGGCCGACTGTGTGATAGAGACGGTGTTCGGAATTCCGCTCATGCTGAAAGGGGAGATGCCGCATTGCATATAATAAATTCTCTCTTTACCGCATTTCTGATGTACTCCAGAATACCGATGCCGAATGTAGAATGGAATGAAGAAAACCGGCGATATTCGCTGTGCTTCTTTCCGTTGATAGGCGGCATAATCGGCGGTTTGATTCTGCTGTGGTACAAAATATGTATTATTTTGAATTTGGAAGGGCTTATTTTTGCCTCAGTTTGCGTGGCTGTTCCGATTTTGGTGACAGGCGGCATACACCTCGATGGTTTTTGTGATGTATGCGATGCGAAAGCTTCATGCTGCTCTCGTAATAGAATGCTGGAGATAATGAGCGATTCGCACATTGGAGCATTTGCGGCAATCAAACTTGGGGTTTATCTTTTGCTTCAAACGGGAATTTTCTTTGAGATCTATGAGATTGGCAATGCCGAATTAATGCAGATATGCGCGCTCACTTTCATTCAATCCAGAGCGCTGAGCGGAATTGCCGCCGTTATATTCAGATGTGCAAAGGACAGCGGTACGTTGCGGCAACTTTCCAAACCCGCCCATAAAGCTATAACAATAGCAGTTGAAATATTTTTTGTTCTGCTCACCTGCACAGCGATGCTCATTATAAACCTGATATGCGGCATTGGCGCGGTCGTGGGTGCAACGCTTACGTTTTTGTACTACAGGATATTTTCATATAAGATGTTCGACGGCATTACGGGAGACTTGGCGGGATATTTTTTGCAGCTTTGTGAACTTGTCGGACCGGGTTTTGCTGTGCTTGCCTGTGCGATTGGAAAGGTGTTTTTATGAGACTCATTATAGGCGGAGCTTATCAGGGAAAAAGGCGTTACGTTGCCGACAAATACGGAATTGATATCGCGGAAATGAAAGATTGCATGAATGCTAATACAACTGAACTTGTAAACTCAAAATGTATTTATAACTTCCATCTTTTTATCAAAAGCAAACTTGAAGTCGGGCAGGAATTTTCCGAAATCGTTGAATTTACGAAATTATTGCTTGAAAACGAAAGAAATATCATTATAATAATGGACGAAGTAGGAAGCGGCATAATTCCCATGGAAAAGCGTGAACGTGAGTGGCGCGAAGCCGTGGGCAGAATAGGCTGCATACTGGCGGAGAATGCGGAGAGTGTGGAGCGTATAGCATGCGGTTGCGCGGTGAAAATAAAATGAAAAATACCACACTGTCCCGACGAATAATATTTATAAGGCACGGAAAAACGGCTGGCAATCTGGAAAAGCGCTACATAGGAAAGACTGACGAACCATTGTGTACCGAGGGCATATTGGAGTTGCAAATGATCAAATATCCGCCTTGTGATATTGTGATATGCAGCCCTATGCTGCGCTGTGTGCAGACTGCCCGCATAATCTACCCTCATAATAACATACTGACTTGTAAAAATCTGTGCGAGTGCGATTTTGGCAGCTTTGAAGGGAAAAATTACATGGAATTGCGGGGAAATCATGACTATACGAGATGGCTCAACAGCGCGGGAACTTTGCCTTTTCCACATGGAGAAGCCCATGAAGCCTTTAAATTGAGGTGCGTTGAGGCGTTTGACAAGGAGATGTCAGAGAATGATTTTAAGTCCGCAGCATTTGTAATACACGGAGGTACCATAATGGCTATTATGGAAAAATATGCGTTGCCAAAGCGGAAATTTTATGATTATCAGGTGAAAAACTGTCACGGATTTTTGGCTGAATTTTCAGGGGGCCATATCACAATAGAACGCGAAATTTAATCTTGACGGAGGAACGGCGTGACAATATGGATAAAATATTAACGACGGCTGTGCCGCTGTTGGCGGGGTTCTGCTTGGATTGTATTCTTGGAGATCCATACACACTTCCGCACCCGATACGGATCATCGGCACTGGGATAGCGCGTTTGGAAAGGTTCATTCGCAAGGCTATTCCAAATCATGAGTGTCTGGCGGGTACATTGCTTGCCATAATTGTGCTTATACTATCCACCGTAATTCCTGCCGTTTTGCTGGCGATCTGCTATCGACTTAATATGTGGTTTGGAATGACGGCTGAAGGGATATTGTGTTATTATATGCTGGCTGCTAAATGCCTGCACGACGAAAGTATGAAAGTTTACTCGGCCATTCGTTCCGGGGACATTGAGGGTGCGCGCAGCGCAGTCTCGATGATAGTTGGGCGGGATACAGATGTGCTGGACGAAAAAGGAATTATTAAGGCGGCAGTGGAGACTGTCGCTGAGAACACCTCGGATGGAGTGACCGCTCCAATGTTTTATATAATGCTTGGTGGTGCAGCGGCTGGATTTTTTTACAAGGCCGCAAACACAATGGATTCAATGCTGGGGTACAAGAATGAGAGATATATCCAATTCGGTCGATTTGCAGCAAAGTTAGATGATATTTTAAATTTTATACCGTCGAGAATAACCGCGTTGATAATGATAATATCGGCGCTGATTTTAGGATTTGACGCAAGAAACGCATATAAGATATGGCGGCGCGACCGATTTAACCATGCAAGCCCCAACTCGGCACAGACAGAAGCTGTTTGTGCCGGAGCATTGGGGGTAATGATTGCGGGAGACGCTTATTATTTCGGAGAGCTTTACAGAAAAAAGACCATCGGGGACAACTTACGAACTGTGGAAAATGAGGATATTGTCCGTGCAAACTCACTGATGTATTGCACATCGTTAATCATGCTTATTTTATGTGTGTTGGTAAGGATGTTGGTATTTGGGGTATTATTATGATTGAAAATTTTCATGGCGGCGATGTTTATTCCCGCGAGATAATGTATGATTTTTCTGCAAACATAAATCCCCTTGGTATGCCTGATGGCGTAAAGCGTGCCCTAATTAACAATATTGGCAAGTTCGAGCGGTATCCCGACATACGCTGCACCGAGCTGAAACGAGCCTTGAGTGCGCATGAATGTGTTTGTGCAGAAAATATCGTGTGCGGCAACGGCGCAGCGGATTTAATTTACCGTGCAGTTCAGACACTTAAACCCAAACGGGCGTTAATATCTGCCCCTACTTTTTCGGAATACGAGCGTGCGCTGTCGAGCGTGGATTGTCATTTAGAACACTACTTCACGCACGAGGAAGATAATTTCAGTGTGCGTGACGATATACTGCAACAGGTCTGCGGCATGGATATGATGTTTATCTGCAACCCGAATAATCCTGTAGGTAATTTAATTGACATGGATCTGCTTGGGCTTATAATAAAAAAATGCGCCGAGTGTGGTACGGTGTTGATTATAGACGAATGTTTTATTGACTTTGTAGAGAAATATAGCGGCATTGATTGCGTTATCCCTGAGAACACTATAATTCTTAAGGCTTTTACGAAAATTTACGCTATGGCAGGGCTAAGGCTTGGATATATGCTCTGCGGCAGCAGGACGCTTGCGGATAAAATACAAGACTGCGGACAGTGTTGGAGTGTTTCTGTTCCCGCTCAAATCGCGGGAATTGCAGCGCTTGATGAGAATAATTATGTCTTAAAAAGCGTCGCCTTGGTAACCGAGGAACGGTTGTATTTAAGCGGTTGTTTGAAAAAATTAGGATTCAAAGTTTATCCCTCAAGCGCGAATTTTATTTTATTCAAATGTCAATTTCCATTGGATAAGTTGCTTTTAAAACATAAAATAGCGATAAGAAATTGCTCTGATTATATTGGTCTTGGAAAGGAATGGTTCAGAGTTGCGGTGATGACACACGAAAAGAATCAGGCGTTGATTGCCGCAATAGAGAGGTGTATTCAAACGTATGGCTAAACCTATAATGATACAAGGCACGATGTCGAATGCCGGCAAAAGTCTCTTTGCCGCTGCGCTGTGCCGGATACTTAGACAGGACGGCTACCGCTGCGCCCCTTTCAAGTCGCAGAATATGGCACTCAACTCCTTTATAACACATGAGGGATTGGAAATGGGACGGGCGCAGGTCATGCAGGCGGAGGCGGCAGGGATTGAGCCGTCGGTGCTGATGAATCCAATATTGCTCAAGCCCACTACCGATGTCGGATCACAGGTGATTGTAAACGGTGAAATTCGCGATAATATGACTGCGTCTGAGTACTTTTGCCGCAAGAGGGAATATATTCCTGAAATAATGAAAGCGTACAGAGAGCTTGATTCACAATATGATGTAATAGTTATAGAGGGTGCGGGCAGTCCGGTTGAATTAAATCTACTAACTGATGATATTGTCAATATGGGTATGGCCAGGCTTGTAAATTCGCCCGTGCTGCTGGTGGGCGATATCGACCGCGGCGGTATTTTTGCCCAGCTACTTGGAACGCTCTCGCTCTTTGATCAGGACGACCGTGACAAAGTAAAAGGACTGGTTGTCAACAAATTCAGAGGCGACCGCACGCTCTTTGACGACGGCGTGAGAATTCTGGAACAGCGTGGCGGAAAGCCTGTCGTAGGTGTTGTGCCATACATAAAATGCGATATTGACGATGAGGACAGTCTTTCGGAAAAATTAGAAAATACCGATGTTGGAACAGTTGATATTGCAATCGTAAAATTGCCGAGAATATCGAATTTTACAGATTTTGATGTATTTTCCCAATATGACGGCGTTTCGGTGCGTTATGTAGCTAAATCTGAGCAACTTAATTCCGCCGACTTGATCATAATTCCCGGCACAAAAAGCACTATTTCAGATATGGTGTGGTTGAGGGAGAGCGGTCTTGAGAATGCGATCAAACATCACTCTGGTGAGGGCGTCCCGATTTTTGGAATATGCGGTGGTTATCAGATGATGGGACAGAGAATATCTGATCCGCTCGGCTCTGAGGGAGGCGGTGAAATTGATGGAATGGGGCTGCTGAATATTGAAACGGTATTTTGCAGTGAAAAAAGACGCACCCGAATTCACGGCCAAATATCGGAATGCGGTGGAATCTTTGCCTCATTGTCGGGTTCCCGATTTGAAGGCTATGAGATTCACATGGGTCAATCGCTTGTGCATGAGCGCAGGTTGGGAGTTCTTTCTGATGGCAGCTCGGAGGGCGCTTGTAAGGGGAATATCTACGGCAGTTACATACATGGAATATTCGACAGCGCAGAAATATCCGAATGTATTGTGAAGACGCTTTTCGCACGAAAAAGCTTAGAATTTCGCGGCACTTCAATCGATCGGCAAATCTACAGGCAGAGCCAATACGATTTGCTTGCGTCGGAGGTGCGCCATAATATCGACATGGATTACATTTATAAGCTGATTGGGAGATGAACTTTTGATTATCCGCTGTCATCAAAAATTCTTCTTGAATATGTGGGTATTGTGTGATAATATTATCTTATCCATATTCGTGAGATAAAAAATTAATTGGTGGATGGTGTAATTTTAATTATGGGAAATTCATTAAAAAAAGCTGCCACTTTTTTCTCCTCATTTGTCTTGGCGGCTTCGGTGATGATGTGCAGCGGCTGTGGATTCAATTTTGACACAGTGATTCTTTCTGAAACAGATCCACCTGACATGGTTTTGGAAAACTTTTTTGAAGCACTTAAATCACGCGATTACGAGCGGTGCGGTAATTACTTGGCGGAAAATGAAAATTTTATGATTACCGACAACACAGGCTACAGCTTTGTAAATATCCTGACTGATAAGGCCATGAGTTATCTTGATTACTCACAAACAGACGTCTGCAACATAAACAATGTTGAAGCTAGTTGTAAGATTCGTGTGACTGCCTTGAATATTGGAAAACTTTCGGAGTGCGTAAGAGAAAACTTTGTTGACTTGGAATACGAATACTTAGTAGAGCACGATAAGAGAAGTATTGATGCCCAACAGGACAAGCAGGATATCGGAAATATAATGAATATTGCTATAGAAAAGTATGCGGGTACTGCGGGTACGGTACAGCATCAAGTTACGGTGAACTTTGATTTCGTCAACGATCAGTGGAAGATAAGACTGGATTCAGATTTGGTTGAGGCGATTTTTGGAGATGATGTAAATGAATAGCGTAAAAAGAAGCAAACTGACAGCACTGTTTTCGTTTGTATTAAGCGTTGCAATGATATTCAGTTTGCTGGTTTTTGTGGTTTCCCCAAGCACTACATTGGAAAATGTCGATTTGCCGGGAAATACTGTTTCATCGTATATCAACAATCGCGCCGGCGTTATGCTGTCTGAAGTTGTGGGTATAGAGCCGGTAAAAGTGCTTCCGTATGATTTCAGTGCTCCTGAGAAGGCACCTGATTCTTCCAATTATTATACCGAGGGTGAAAAGGACTGCTATAGCGACAGCACTATTGAGGTCAAATGTTGGAAAGAGATCCACATTAATCATAAATTCTCAAACACGCCTGTGTATTTCTCCGAGGTAAAGATAAAGCACGCCTCACAGTTCCGCAGGCAGTGGGCTAACGGTGATTACAATTCAAAAAGTTATCAATATCCGTCTAATATGTTTGCAAGCTCTAATGGCGTTGTCGGAATGTCTGCTGACTTCTACAAGCACAGAAAGTATGGCATAATAATACAATATGGCACGGTGATATGCAATAAGCGAAGCAGCAGGGCACTTGATGTGCTGACCGTCGATTACAACGGGAATTTTGCAATATGGAACGATACTGAGCTGGCAAAGCGTATTTCGAAGCAAGGTGCAGACGATATAATGCTGTCTTTCACCTTCGGTCCGGTGCTTGTTGAGAATGGCAATGCCGTCCCGCCGTCACATTGGGAGGATCAAGGACTCGGAGAGCTTAGCCAAGGAGTAGGACGCACGGGAATAGGACAGTTGGGTGAGCTGCATTACCTTCTGTGTACAGTGGGCAGCCCCGGAATGACGTGTGAGCAAATGACCAAGATTATGGAAGAAAAGGGCTGCATTACCGCTTATAACCTTGACGGAGGACAATCGGGAACCATGCTTTTTGACGGCAGAGTTTACAATAAGATAGCCTATAAGGGAGTTGAACGCGCAATGAGCGACATACTCTATTTTGCGTCTGCCGAGTGACAAGTGGGGAGGGGTAATTTTGGAAAACCGTTTGGCTCTTATATATAATGGGTTGAATATAAGCTGGTTTGGAATTTTTGTTGCGGTGGGCTGCTTGGTTGGAATGTTTATTGCGGCAATACTGCGAAAAATACAGCGCCAACCTATGTCCGATGTTTTTATTTGCACGGCGTTTGGAGTTCCATTGGGACTTTTTCTTTCCAGATGTTTTTATTGCGTTTTTTCTCTCAGCGAATTCAGCGGCATACGTCAGATTGTTGACTTGACAAACGGCGGCTACGGACTTTACGGAGCGATATTCGGAGTATTTTTGAGTGCTTTTATTTCGTCGGTGCTGTTTAATATGGATAATTTCGGAGGACTTCTGGATTGTATGGCCGTGGGAGGAACTTTTGCAATCACAATCGGACGCTTCGCGACCGGGTTTACCGGAAGCGAACTGGGATATGAAGTAAACTTCAGTATAATGGCAGTTTATGATGAGGCCCATGACCTCCACACCTTCGCGGTGTATATGCTAGACGGAATACTTGAGGCTGTGATATTCCTTGTCTCGCTTTGCTTCTTCATTTTTTGCATACGAAAGGGAAAGAGTGAATTTATCGGCGGCAAGACCGCACTTGTAATGCTGGCCTTGCACGGAACAAATCAGGTGCTTGCCGACAGTATGCGCGCGGACGCCCTAAAGCTGGGTGCGAATGAGTTTATAAAAATATCGCAGATAGTTGGAATAGTGTCGTGTGTTGCGGTATTGATTTATTTTATTGTGAGTTCTGTCAAAATGAATAAGTTTACGTTAAAATACACGGTATCAATAATACTGATGCTGCTATGTATTGTTTTAGGTGTATTGGCAGAATACCGAGTGGGTAACGGAAATTACATAAGCAAACATCTGGTAATGCTTGGTGCAATGCTGATATTGTGCGTAATGACGATCCATTATGGCAGTGATATTGTGATAAAAACGAGGCAAGAACAGCCATCTGTGTGACAACAAAAACGTCGAACCTGTCAAATAAATGACAAGTTCGACGTTTTTTTATCAATCATGTATCACAGCTGCCGTAATAGAGCACATTATTATCTGTGTCGTAAATCGCTATTGTGAAATTTTTTGAATAACGGTTGAGCACATCAGTATCATCTTTTTTATCTGTGCTTTCACTGTGACGGTCAATAAAGCAGTAATAGCCGTTCTCTATTGGCGGAAAAAGCGGGTGTTCTCCATCGTTAGTTTTGGTTATAGACGGGGCGTAATCGCAATCGTCAATTTCTTTGCCATAAACCAGCGCAGTAAGGTTATCAGTAAGCGGCAATTGACTCCAATCTGTGCTTTCCTTTATGTCATTTACTATAGAATCGTCGGGAAAATCCAACCGATAGAATGAAGTGCCGTCGCCGTGAAACCCGCCGTGTGAATCCCAACTGTCGGAAATATCAGCAGAGCCGCAATCTATTGCCAATTCCGTTGAAATTGAGCGTTTAAGCGCGGCTTCCTGATTTATTCCCACTCCCGCGCAACCGGTCAAAATTGAACACAAGATAGAGATACACAATACAAAACAGCATACTTTGTTAGGCATAATAAATTCCCCATTTCGTAGATTTTTACATATCAGGTCGACCTTGACTTTATTATACTAACTTGAATATCGTTTGTCAAGATTTATTTATTAAATATCGATAAATATTTTTTGATATTTGTTAATGGCCAAATTAAAACAGAGACACGGTTGATAAAAGCGGTAAAATTCAACCTGCGTCTCTGTATGTTATATCTTATTTTGATTATTTTAAACTTTAAATTGAAGTTTGGTATTAGCTATAAAATTTTAGATTCACTGTCAGAGCAGCGTTGTCTGCTCACCCTCATCCGAGTCATCGGCTGAGCCCGCTGCGGGAAGATTTTTGGGACGGAATTTTTTCTCATTCTTTACCATTCCATCAGCAAACACCACCATGTTGCTCAGAACAGCGTTTCGGCGCAACGTGATTATCTGGTTGCCCTGAGAACTGCGAGTTTTGGCAGGAACCGCCTCTGAGTTGAATATAAGCACTTTTCCTCCGGTAGTGCGAAGCAATATGTCGCAGTCGTTATCGATAAAAAGCGCATTGACCAGCGGAGACTTGTCATTGTAAGCCGCAAGCAGTTTTTTGCGGTTTGTCTTAGTGGCGTATGAACTCAGCTCGGTTTTTGACACTTTGCCGTTTTCGTACCCAAAGAGCATATATCCGCTGTAATCGGTTGTCATCACGCAGTATTTGACTCGTTCGTCCTCGCCCATTCCCAGCACGGCTGGAACGTATTCACCCAAAACACTTGCCTTGGTGTCGCTGAAATCCGAGGCCCTTGACTTATACACTTGGCACTTATCAGTAAAGAAGAGCAACTCAACCGAATTGCGCGTTTCAAATGTCTGTACAATTTCGTCACCCTCTTTCAGCTTCTGTTCGCTGCTCATGCGAAGTGACTGCGGGCTTATCTTCTTTATATAGCCTTCCCTGGTGACGAATATATGCACAGGGTAGTCGGGAACGAGCGATATTTCATCCATATCTGTTTCCTCGACAGAATAGAGAATCATACTTCTGCGCGGCTGACCGTATTTTTTGGCGACGTCCCTCAATTCATCAATTATAATTTTTTTGATTCGCTTTGGAGAATTGAGCGTTTCCTCCAAATCCGCAATGTCGCTGCGAAGGTTTTCGATATCCTCAGTACGCTTCAGGATGTATTCTCTGTTAATGTGGCGAAGCTTGATTTCAGCCACATATTCAGCCTGAATTTCGTCAATGCCAAAACCTACCATCAAGTTTGGCACAACCTCTGTTTCTTCTTCGGTTTCACGGATAATTTTGATTGCCTTGTCTATATCGAGCAGTATTTTTTGCAGACCTTCCAAAAGGTGTAAATGTTCCTTTTTCTTCTTCAGATTAAATGTGGTACGGCGTTGTACACAGTTCATACGAAATTTTATCCATTCGTTCAGTATGCCGTCTACGCCAAGAACTTTAGGCGCGCCATTTATCAGAATATTGAAGTTACAGGCAAAGCTGTCCTCTAACGTGGTGAACTTATAGAGCTTCTGCATGAGCTTGTCGGGATCGGCTCCGCGCTTTAAATCTATTGTGATTCGCAGACCGTGCAAACCCTGCTCGTCTCGAATGTCAGACACCTCTTTTATTTTGCCTGCCTTGACCAGCTCGATTACTTTCTCAATAATCTGTTCACAGGTAGTGGTGGGTGGAATCTGCGTTATATCTATGCAGTTAGCATCTCTATCGTAGGTATACCTTGCGCGGACTTTTATGCTGCCGCGTCCGGTGTGATATACCTTGTCGAGTTCTGCTTTGTTGTAAATTATCTGTCCGCCGCCGGGAAAGTCAGGCGCAAGAAGAGTTGAGCTGATGTCGTGGTTGGGATTTTTGAGAAGCTGTATCGTGGTATCGATAAGCTCATTGAGGTTAAACGAACAGATAGTGCTGGCCATGCCAACCGCAATTCCTGTGTTGCTGTTGCAAAGAATCGTGGGAAATGTGACCGGGAGCAGAGATGGCTCCTTCATAGTATTATCAAAATTATCCACCATGTCAACGGCATCGCTATCTATATCTCGGAACAATTCCACGGCAATCGGGGCAAGCTTTGCTTCGGTGTATCGCGAGGCCGCCGCTTGAGTGTCTCGTGAATACGCTTTGCCAAATGAACCTTTGGAGTCGACATAGGGGTGAAGCAGTGCTTCATACGCCACCGTCATTCGTACCATGGTATCATAAATAGCCGCGTCGCCATGAGGATTGAGCGCCATAGTTGAGCCTGCAATTTTTGAGGATTTCTGACGGGCGCCGGTGAGCAATCCCATTTTATACATGGTGTAGAGCAGTTTACGGTGCGACGGCTTGAAGCCGTCTATTTCGGGGATAGCCCGGCTCATGATAACACTCATTGCGTAGGGCATATAATTTCCCTCGAGCGTGTCAACTATCGCCTGCGGAACCACTTCTCCCGCACCTTTTATATACCCGCTCATAGCAGTCTTTTGTACGGTTGCTTTTCTCTTTTTGGGTGCCAAAATATCACCTTCGTTACTTTTATATTACATAATATATTTTTTGCTAATGTAAAGTGAATCTCCTTTACGATTACTAGCCATGTAAAGTCGATTTACTTTAAAAACAATATACACATAAATAGTCGTTAAAAATGTGCAAATTACTGAATATCGGCGAGTTCTATGAACTCACTCCCGTGTTCCGCAATGTATTCCTTGCGCCCGCTGAGGTTGTCGCCAAGGAGTACGTCAAACATCTGCTCGGTCTGTTCTATATCGGTTGGCATTACTTTAATCAGTCTCCGGGTAGCAGGCGCCATTGTTGTGAAACTCATCATATCAGCGTCATTCTCGCCAAGCCCTTTGGATCGCTGAATGGTAAATTTCTTTTTACTGATTTTGTCGAGAATTTCTGATTTTTCCTGCTCGGTGTAGGCAAAATAGGTGTCGTTGCCGCAAGTAATTTCGTACAACGGAGATTCCGCAATGTACACCTTGCCTTTGTCAATCAGTTTTGGCATCAGACGATATATCATTGTAAGAATCAAGGTTCTTATCTGAAATCCGTCGACGTCGGCATCAGTGCAAATAATCACCTTGCTCCAACGAAGCTGATTTATGTCGAATGTGGAGAGATTTTTGTTTTGATGGCCCTTTACGTCGACGCCGCAGCCGAGCACTTTTATCAGATCGGTTATAATGTCGCTCTTGAATATCTTGTTGTAATCCGCTTTGAGGCAGTTTAGTATCTTGCCGCGCACAGGCATAATTCCCTGGAATGCCGGATCTCTGGCATTCTTACATGAACCCGCTGCGGAATCGCCTTCCACGATATATAATTCACGTTCGCTCGGATCCTTGGAGCGGCAGTCTATAAATTTATTGACGCGTGAAGTAATATCCATGTTGGATGAGAGCGTCTTCTTCAAATTAAGGCGCTGCTTTTCCGACTGCTCACGGCTCTGCTTGTTTAAAAGCACCTGAGCACATATCTTGTCAGCCTCCAATGGATTTTCGATAAACCATATTTCGAGCTGATGTCGGAAAAATTCTGTCATTGCCTCCTGTATAAATTTATTAGTGATTGACTTCTTTGTCTGGTTCTCATAGCTTGTCTGATTTGAGAAAGAAGAAACAATTATTATGAGACAATCTTCTACATCTTGAAATGTAATCTTACTCTCATTTTTGTTATATTTTCCTGTCTGCCTCAATCTTGCGTCAATCATTGATACAAAGGCGCTTCGCACGGCTTTCTGCGGCGCGCCTCCATATTCCAGCCAGCTTGAATTATGATAATATTCGCTGACACAGATTCGGTTAGAAAATGCCACGGCTGCATTGATCTTGACGTTGTAATCCGGTTTATCCTCGCGATCGCGCCCTCGGCGTTCACACTGCCAGAACTGTACTTGAGACATTGCATCGTCCCCGGCAAGATCGCGTACATGATCCGCAATGCCGTCCCTGTAATAATATTCAAATTTTTCACCGCTTACTTTGTCATCCAGCACAAACAATACGCCTGCGTTTACTATTGCCTGTCTGCGAATGGTGTCCTGATAGTATTCGAGTGGGATATTTATATCTGTAAACACTTCCATATCGGGTTTCCATTTGATTCTTGAACCCGTCTGTCTTCCGTTATAAGGTTCTTTTTGCAGTCCGCCGATATTTTCTCCGTGTTCAAAATGCAGGGTAAATTTAGTTCCGTCGCGATGAATCTCCGCATCCATATATTCTGAAGCGTATTGCGTGGCACATAGACCCAAACCGTTAAGACCTAGAGAATATTCGTAAATCTCTCCGCCGTCATTGTTGTATTTGCCGCCTGCGTACATTTCACAAAACACAAGCTCCCAGTTGTAGCGCTGCTCATTGTTGTTGTAATCCACAGGGATTCCGCGCCCAAAATCCTCTATCTGCACCGAACCGTCGACAAAGCGTGTAATTATTATTTTGTTTCCGTATCCCTCACGCGCTTCATCTATGGAGTTAGACAGTATTTCAAACACTGAATGGCAACATCCCTCTATGCCGTCTGAGCCAAATATTACTGCCGGACGTTTGCGCACCCTGTCGGCGCCCTTCAATGCGACAATGTTGTCATTGCCGTACTCTTTTTTCTCTGTAGAATTTATGTTGGTATCCATTTATAATTCTCCATTTGTATCAAAAATAAAACGATTTTGTATATATCATAACCTACGAATCTTAATTGTAAGCAAAATTTTTGCGATTGTCAAGTGAGATATTTTTATTTTGTTATTTTTATGAACCAAAAATTTAATTGAATATTGACAATTGCAAATTTTAATAATATAATTAATCTCACAAGATTTATGGAGGCAAAATCAATGGAAATTACAAAAGACACTATTATAGGCGATATTCTGGATATAGATTCTTCCAC
The DNA here is from genome assembly GCA_947581635.1 of uncultured Clostridia bacterium. GTDB lineage: Bacteria > Bacillota > Clostridia > Oscillospirales > Acutalibacteraceae > RUG762. The sequence goes on from CANPVE010000005.1 coordinate 85,324, forward strand.
GGCGCCCTATTTTTTGGAAATGGGTATGCATTGCCTTGGATGTCCCGCTTCCAGAGGTGAAACCGTAGAGCAGGCGTGCATGGTTCATGGTGTAAACGTCGACGAACTGGTTGAAAAGCTTAACGGTCACATTCAAGGCAAATAAGCCTGTAGGTCATTTGGGTCTGTCGCCGCATGGTTGTGCTGTGACGGACCCTGTTTTTTGTTGCCTGCAGAATTAATATGAAAATTGGAGGAGAACGCTCGTTGAATGAAAAAATATTTTCACTCGGGGCGAGACTTGAGGCGTGTGCGGATTTTGTCCGCGAAGGCGGAGTAATCGCAGACATAGGTACAGATCACGCTTATCTGCCGATATGGCTCGCTCTCAGCGGCAAAATAACTTGTGCTTACGTTTCCGACATAAACGATGAACCTATAAAATCCGCAGCTGCCAATATCAAAAAGTACAATTTATATGACAAGGTTATAGCCTTTACAGCAAATGGATTGACTGAAAATCCCCATTCTATGGCAAACGATATAGTTATAGCGGGAATGGGAGGGGACAATATTGTGGCTATTTTAGATAAGGCACAGTGGATTAAATCACCCCGCTATAGGCTTATTTTGCAGCCTATGTCGCGTGCGGAAAGGCTGAGAGAATACCTTTACAGTAATAGCTTCGAAATATTGGCCGAAAAGCCTGTATGTGAAGCTAATAGAATTTATACAGTTATTTGCGCGCAGTATAACCCAAATCCTCCACATTTCAATGAATTTGATTTTTATGTGGGACAGTTGGGGAATAAAAACGAGTATTCCATGAGATTGATTGAAAAGCAGGCAGGTATATTGAAAGCCGTGGCAGACGGTATGTCTGCGAAGGGAGATTGCGAAAAGGAAAAGCATTTTCGTGAATTGTCGGAAAAATTATATTTGTATTCAAGGGGAGGAGAAGTTTGACATGGCTTCTGTAGGAGAAATTTATAATTATCTTGATAAAAGATACCCGTATCGTTTGCAGGAGAGTTACGACAACAGTGGAATAATGGTTGACTGCGGAAACGAAGTAGAAAAAGTAGTGGTATCTCTTGACATCACCAATGAAGTGATAAGCTACGCCTCGTCCATAGGGGCGGATCTGATTTTGTCGCATCATCCTGTTATATTTAATCCGATAAAACGCATAGAGGCAGACACGCCCGTATTCAATCTCATATCAAGCGGAATTTCGGCAATATCGGCCCATACGAATTTCGATATTGCACAGGGCGGCGTAAACGATGTACTGGCAAGTAAATTGGATTTACAGAATATAACGCCGGTTTTTAAGGTTTCGGAGTGTATATATGACGGAACCGTTATTGAAAATTGGATAGGGAGAGTGGGGGAGTTGAGTACTGAAATGATGCCCTCGGATTTTGCGAATTACGTGTGCGACAGGCTCGTCGGGCGGCGTGGAATGCCATATGTTGACGGTGGGAGACCCGTGAAAAAAGCAGCGGTTGGCGGCGGCGCCTGCGGTGAGTTTATATTTGAGTGCGTGGGGCACGGTATTGATGCGTTTGTAACCGGTGAGGCAAAGCATCACGAAATGATATATGCCGCGCAGAATGGAATTACTCTGATCGCCGCAGGTCACTATGCTACCGAACAAGTGGCTCTGGAAACCTTGGCTTCGGTTTTACGAGACGGTTTCACAGAACTGTCGGTAGAGGTAACAAATATTGACAACCCGTTAAAATATCCGAATTGATTTGAATTTGTGACTAGGAGATGAAAATTCATGGCGCTTGATGGTGCAATGCTGTATTTGATAAATAAGGAGATTTCGGAAGGTGTACTTGGCGCCAAGGTGGACAAAATATACCAGCCGTCCAAAGAAACACTGATTTTTGCCATGCGCGGCAAGAGTGTGAACCGTAAGCTGCTCATATCCGCATCTGCGAACTCAGCGCGAATTCATTTTACGGAATATGCAGTGGAAAATCCAGCTCAGCCGCCCATGCTGTGTATGCTGCTTAGAAAAAGACTTTGCGGAGCCAGACTTTCGGATATAAAGCAGTTGGGGCTTGAGCGTGTTTTGCTGCTTAAGTTCGACGCGCATAATGAGCTTGGCGATGAGATAGTGCTCACACTCGCGGTGGAAATAATGGGCAGACATTCCAACATAATTTTATACGACGAGCGCGGACTGGTTATAGACGCAGTTAAACGCATAGACAGCGATTTGAGTTCCATGCGTCTTATTCTGCCCGGTCTCAAATACGAGTTTCCACCCGCCCAAGATAAGCTCAATTTGCTTGAAAGCGATGTTAATGAGATTGTTGAGCAGATTAAATTCTGTAAAGGAATTAAACTTGACAAAGCTCTGATGAGTGCGGTTCAAGGAATTTCTCCGATAGTTGCGAGAGAAATTTCCTACAGAACGTCCGGATATACGGATACTGCTGTTGACGAACTCACACGGGTACATTTTGACAAGCTCGCATACAGTCTTGACAACCTAAAATCAATTTTGTCCGGAAAGGGCCAGCCAAATTTAATATCAGTTAATGGAAAGCCGATAGACTTTACATTTATTTATCCACGACAATACGGCGTCTCTGCGATTTCCAGTGAATATGAGAACTATTCCTCACTGCTCGACAGCTTTTATTTTAAGCGTGATTTAAACGACCGCATGAAATCAAAATCGCAAGATTTGCTTAAACTATTGGCGAATTGCTCTGCGAGAATTTCCAAGAAGCTGGCTATTCAGCAGGAGGAATTGAAGAAATGCGCCGATCGTGAGCAATACAGGATAAACGGCGATTTAATAAATGCTAATCTCCATCTGCTCCAAAAGGGTGATATAATCGCTGAGGTGGTCAATTATTTTTCTGAGGACTGCTCCATGATAAAAATTAAGCTTGACCCCATGCTTTCACCCGTTCAAAACGCACAAAAGTATTACAAAGAGTATCGCAAGGCGCAGGCAGCCGAGCAGCATTTGACTGAACTTATTGAGCAGGGCAGGGCAGAGCTGGATTATATTGATTCGGTGCTTGACGCCCTTTCCCGTGCTCAAACCGAGCGTGAATTGTCTGAGATTCGACAGGAATTGGTCGAAGAGGGACTGATAAAACGCAGCACAGGGAAAAGTTCCTCCAAGCAGCCTCTTAAACTACCTCCTCTGAAATTTATCTCCGACGATGGTTTTACAATCCTTGTGGGGCGCAACAATCAGCAAAATGATCGCCTTACCCTAAAGGACAGCCGAAATTATGATATATGGCTTCATACGCTGAATTCACCCGGTTCGCATACCGTTATAGTATGTGATGGCAATAATCCACCCAACAGAACCATTGAACAGGCGGCTCAGATTGCCGCATATTACAGTAGTTCAAGAAATTCAGGTCTCGTGGCAGTTGATTACACATTGATAAAATATGTCAATAAACCGCGGTCAGCAAAACCCGGAATGGTCATATATACACACCAAAGCACGTTGTATGTGCATCCTGATGAAGAATTGGCAATCAGACTGGGTAAAGACGTCGATAAGCAAATGTAAATTAATATAGGTTTACAGGATGATATGCACAAAAATGCATGATTGATTTTGAATTATTTGGAATCAATCATGCATTTTTATATTTTACTGTGATTTATTTAATTTTCCCCGCATAAAAATCTTTGACAAAGTTGATGTCCTCTATTTCAAAGCTCTTGCCTTGGAGATAATTAAGCTCCTCGGCATCGGTTGTAAAGTCAAACGTCAGTTTGTATGACCAAAGCGCTTGCTTGTTATAGCCGCTGCCACGATTGATCTTATTTATGCCGTATTTGCCGTCGCCCAGCAACGGGTATCCGATTGAAGCCATGTGAGCCCGAATTTGGTGTGTTCTGCCGGTGAGCAGTTCTACCTCCACCAGGCTAAAGCCGTTCACTGTGTCCAGAGTTTTGTAATGCGTTCTGATAGTTTTGCCTGTTGCGGATCTGCTTTTTTCTATATATACGCGGTTTTGCTTTTCGTTTTTTTCGAGATATCCCCCCAATGTGGCTTCGGGTGGATTGGGACTGCCGCATACGATGCACAAATATTTTTTCTTAATCTCGCGCGATTTCATCTTTGCATTGAGAATTCGGAGGGCATTGGCATTTTTCGCTGAGATAACCATGCCTCCGGTGTTGCGGTCAATTCTGTTTACCAACGCTGGCGCGAAAGAATTTTCGGCGTCGGGATTGTATTCGCCCTTATTATAAAGATACTTCTGTATTCTGAAGATAAGTGTGTCAGGTTCGTAGTCGTCATCTTGATGAACAATCAGTCCTTGTGGCTTATTAGCTATCAGAATATTTTCGTCTTCGTAAACTATATCGAGCTTGTCGGCGGCGTTGGTAAAATCGTATTTATGAGTAGGCTGTACAAAAAATTCGTCCTTCAGCCATATGTCAACCAAATCACCTTCACACAGTTTTTGGTCGGGAGTACATCGCTTTTTGTTTACTTTGATGTTTTTTGTCCTTATACTTTTATACATCAATGAGACAGGAATAGCTGGAAAGCTCTTTTCTATAAATTTGTTAAGTCGCTGTCCTGCATCATTTTTCTTAATCTCAACACGTTTCAATGCTACAACCTCGCTTGTTATTTAACTTATATAATCCAAACAAACAATCCAACAAATTGGGAGCCTCGGTCAATCCATGGCTGTGTTGCCGTTGATTTACTTGGATTCCTGTAAAAATTATATTATATCATATAAACATGAACAAATTATTATGTCTTATTGAAATGCAATTCACTTTATTTTTATAGATAAGGTTTCAATACAATATTGTTTCACGTGTAACACCTGTATAGCAACTTTTTAATTTTTGACATTATTGTAATATATATTTTCCCTGTGCATATACATTTGACAAAGGAGGACGTGCCGAATGTCAAAAGATAATGATGCAAAAAAAAATCAGATTGCGTCATTTGCCAAGTATATGCCGAATTATTTGGCAAATGAACTGCTCAATGAGACCCGGGAACTTTGCAGGAATGCAAATGAAATCCGACTAAGGGTTAATAAACCCGCCGTAATTGTGACCTCAACCGGATATAAAATACTTTGTGAACAGCGGCCAATTTCTCCCGAAGAAATTCGGGAGACGTTTGAAAAGCTGTGCGATTATTCGATATACAGTCATCAAAGCGAACTTGCCGAAGGATTCATAACGCTCCCGGGGGGACATAGGGCAGGAATCTGCGGCACTGCTGCCACAGACAGCAATGGAAATCGAACTCTTAAGTATGTATCGTCCATAAATATTCGGATATCAAATGAGTATATAGGCTGCTCCAATGAAATTTTTGAAAAGGCGTTTGAAAAAGGGCTTTGCGGGTTGCTTATATCCGGACCACCATGCAGCGGAAAAACTACTGTACTTCGCGATATCGCTCTGTCTCTTTCTTCGCAGCCGTATGATAAAAATGTGGTGATAGTGGACGAGCGCGGGGAAATTGCAGCCGTGCATAGGGGAGAGCCTCAAAATACATTGGGAATTTTCTGCGATGTGCTCAATGGATATCCAAAAGGGGAAGGCATATTGAACGCTGTGAGGACGCTGGCGCCTAACGTGATAATTTGCGATGAAATAGGCGGGGAGCATGAGGTTGAGGCGGTTTGCCAAGGATTGAATGCAGGCGTCACGGTAATTTCCACAATTCATGCATGTAATATAGACGAACTTTACAGGCGTGAGCAGTTTAAAAAGTTGCTTGGAACGGGAGCATTCGAGAAAGTTGCCTTCTTGAAAGATGGCTGCAGGGGAGTTCTGAGCGATATTATAGAGGTGGGGAACAATGGGTCTTAAAACTGTTTCCATTATTATGGTGATAGTGTGCGGAACGCTTATAGGCTTTGAATTAAGGCTGAAACTGAGTGTGCGTGTGAGAAGCCTTGAAATGTTTCGCACATTGTTTCTTGACATGAAATCCATGATATCGCACAGTGGTCTTACTCTTGACGACATGATATTTGATATGTCAGGCAGATATCCGAATAATAATTTTATATCGAAAGCATGTGAATATATACATTATAATTCGTTCAGAGAGGCGTGGAAATTAGCCTTAAAGGATCTTCAAGGTTCGCTTTGTATCACCGAAAGCGATACCTCACTGCTGATTGATTGTGCGAATATGATGGGGAAATGTGACGTTGAAGGAGAACTCGATTCGCTGCAGCTTATCAACGAACGCCTTTCACTTGCCGTTGAAGAGGCTCGTAGCAAACTTAATTCGGACGGAAAAATTTATGCAACGGTTGGGTGTTCATGTGGAATAATCGTGGCATTGCTGCTCGTATAAATATATCAATCACATCGAAAGGACAAGGGTTAAATACATGGAAGTTGATCTTATTTTCAAAATCGCCGCTATAGGAATAATAGTGGCGGTTCTCAATCAAGTTCTGATTCGTGCAGGACGTGAGGAACAGGCAATGATGACAACGCTGGCAGGCATTATTGTTGTACTTATGATGATAATTTCAGAAATAAATACGCTCTTTGAAACGGTTAAATCAACCTTTGGATTGTGAGGAAAAGATACTTATGAATATACTGGCATTTTCGGGGGCGGGAATAATCATGTGCGTGCTTATAGTCACCGTCAAGCAGCTCAGATCCGAGTTTGCCATCCTGCTTTGTATAGTCTGCGGTGTGATTATGACGCTCTATCTCATATCGTGTGCGGCCCCACTGATTGAGGAATTGCGTACGCTTTCCGAGATGAGCGGAATAAATTCAGAATTTATAGTTATAGCAGTTAAGGCGGTCGGCATATGCGTAGCTGTGCAGACTGCTTCGGATGTCTGCCGCGACGCGGGACAATCCGCACTGGCAAATAAGCTGGAAATTGGCGGCAAGCTGGCACTGCTGATAATTTCATTCCCGCTGTTTAAGCAAATGATTTCACTGGCCGTTGAAATAATCGGAGAATAGAAAATGAGAAAAAAGCTTATAGCTCTGCTGATTTGCATTCCGTTGCTTTGTATAACGGCCTATGCGTCTGAGGAAACACAGACCTTTGACTATGACACGCAGTTAGAGGCGAGTGGGGCAAATGAACTCTATGACGACATTCCTGACGATGCTGCAGATTATATGCGGCAGATCGGCGTAGATGATGCGGATTACGATACGCTTACAAGTCTTAATGCGGCAAATGTGATAAATTCATTGCTGGATATAACTAAAAATGAGATTCGCACACCCATTGCCTCATTGGGGTTTATTATTGCAATTTTGCTTTTGGCGTCGTTTTTTAAAGGCGGTGAAAATTCGCTCAATTCTCCCCTCGCACCAACCGTTGGCACGGTCATGTCGGTTGCTGTGAGTGTGACACTTGCGGTTCCCATCATTTCGACGATAAATGAAATATCCGACACTGTTCAATCGGCGTGTGGCTTTACTGAGGCGTTTGCGGTTGTATTTGTCGGAATTCTTATAGCCAACGGCCAGACAGTTTCGGCAGCGGGATACAGTTCCTTTTTGTTTGGCGCGGTAGAAGTTTCAACGATTTGTGTGAGTGAGCTGATTATTCCAATGCTCAAAATTTTTTTGGCAATGTCCTGCGTGTCTGCAATATCTGAGAATATCAAGATAGATTCAGTAATAACATTTTTCGAGAAAAATGCCAAGTGGCTTCTGAGCCTTATGGCAGTGCTACTGTCAGCCATTTTGGGAATCAGCGGAGTTATATCCGCTTCAGCCGACAACGTGGCTGCGCGCACGGCAAAATTTGTGATATCAGGCTCAGTGCCTGTAGTCGGGGGTGCAGTAAGTGACGCATATCTGACAATAAAGAGCGGAATGGCGCTTCTGCGCAATTCTGTGGGAGCATTTGGAATAATTGCAATAGCTTACATCTATCTGCCGCTGATAATTCGCGCAGTATTGTGGAACTTGGTAATGGAAATCGGGCTTTCCATCTGTGAAGCTTTAGGGCTTGACAGTGTCAACAAGCTGATGAAGTCGCTCTCGGGCATGATATCCCTCATGCTCGGAGTGTTGGTTTTTTCTATGTTCCTGCTGATATTGGGCAGTATTATCATCATTATACAGAAATCCATGTGAAACATATGAAAGAAGATGATTTGTTTGATTGAAGGTATGCGATCGTGGGCGCTTGGGGTATGTTCAGTGTGTACGCTGGGAGCGTTGATTAGCATTGTATTTCCGAACAACAGTTCCAAGAAACTGCTCAATATGATAATATCTATGATGATACTGTGTGTAATCTTCAAACCGCTCAGCTCACTCGGTAAATTTGTAATGGATCTTGATAAGCACAAGTTTAGTACATCGCAATATGAAAATTCTAAGTTAGAAGAGGAGGTTGAGGACAACGCAAAGAAAATATATTCATCGTACATTGAAGAAAATCTGCGGAGAGTTTTGGACGGCAGCAGAATTTCTTATGAAAGTGTCGTTGTAAACATGGATAATTCCGACGACGGCTGCATATCAATTGGACAGGTGGAGGTGATCGTAAAAAATGAGGACGAAGCTCAGAGCGAGCAGATAAAACAGCTCCTGATGCCGTACATAGGTTCGGAGCCTGTCGTGAAAATCATGGAGCTGCAATGAAAGGAAGTGAATCGTTTGGAATTTTTTAAGACAAAAGAAATTGTTGACGGCGGCTTTGTAAAGAGTGTAAAAAAATTATTTTCGCCTGAATGGGCGGAAAACCGCCTGCGGCTGATTATGTTCATAGGTATTGCCGCAATTGTGCTGATATTTCTGTCGGATAATTTGTTAAACAAAACAGCTTCCGCATCTGCCAATGTTGACGAAAGCTATGCAGCTCACGCTGGTTACAGCGATTATGATGAGTATACCGCCCGGCTTGAATCCAGGCTCACCGAGATGATATCAGCAGTGGATGGTGCGGGCGAGACAAAGGTTATGGTAACGCTGGAGTGTGGAACGGAGTATGTATATGCAAGTCAGCAAAAAACAACCTCCGCCATGTCGGAAAATTCCGATTCAGGAGGAAAAACCAGCCGCGACGAAAAGCGGACAGGAGAAGAAAATGTGATCCTCGTTGACGGCGACAGGGGAGAGGAACCGCTGATATTGAAAGAAATAACTCCGACCGTGGCGGGTGTGGTGGTGGTGTGCAGCGGTGCTGATGATGTCAACGTAAGACAGCGAATAACGGATATCGTCACAACGGCGCTGGGAACAAGCTCCAACAGAGTTTGTGTAACGCTTATGGGATAAAATTCAGCAACATTATTAATTAACTTAATTTTTGGAGGAATACATTATGAAAATCGGAAAAAGACACATTATACTTGCGGGACTTGTGCTTGCCTTGGGTGCGGCAGTTTACCTCAATTGGCAGTTTGCTCCCACCGAGAGTTTGGTGCTGCCTACAAAGAGTTCAACCGTCAGCGATTCCGAGCTTGGCAAAGCAAAATTTGTTTCTGCAAAGGCAGGCAGCGACGTTCAGGACACAAACTCCGCGACCGCTTCAAACAGCACGCTTGCCGAGAGCAGGCTTAACCGTCAGACTGCCCGCGACACCGTGCTTGATGAATTGGAAAAGCAGCTCAAGGACGCCTCGTCAGATTCGGCGCTCAAGGCACAGGCCCTCGAGAGCAGAACCGAGCACGTGAACAACATTCAAAAGGAGAACACCACAGAAACGCTTATCAAGGCAAAGGGCTTCAGCGATTGCATGGTATTTATCAACGGCGACAAGGTGACGGTGCTGTTGCCCGAATCGGACGGTCTGACCTCGGAGAAGGTTTCAGTAATCACCGAGATCATCACAGCACAAACCGGCGCCGATATTTCAAATATCACAATAACGCCGGTAAAATAGTATTACTGCCTGTTACAGCACGTATAAAGATAAATCCGGCAATCACAGAGGCTGTTGCACTTGAAATAAAATTCAAAGCGCAACAGCCTCACTTTTTACAAATTTATAGTGCGGTGATACTCAATCGGGATTGAGATAAATGCCGTATTTCTGAGGGTTTGCCGCCATCGACATATATCCGTCACTGCACACGACAACATGATCCAAAAGATTCATATGAAATGTTCTGAGGGATCTGGAAATTTGAATAGTGGTCATCAAATCGGCTCGTGACGGTTTTGTTCCCCCGCGAGGGTGATTGTGGGCTATGACTGCCGCAGTTGCATTTGAAGCCGTTAAGTTTTGTATTATCTTGCGCGTATCTACGGTTGACGAATCAACATTGCCCTCTGATATAAAATGATAGCTTATCAATGTTTCTCTGTTGTCCACACAAATCAAGAGAAAATGCTCAGTAGTCATGCCGACAAAACAATTCGCGGCAAATTTTGCTATTTCATCAAGCCCGCGGATCTCACTTCGGGAACTTCTGTCTTGGAGGTATTTATTGCATATCTGCGGAATCATCGAAAGAAATACCGCCGAATACTCGCTTATGCCCTTAACCTGCGTCAGCTCGCAAACCGGCGCTTCCAACACTTCACTAAGTGAACCGAATTTGTCTATCAGTCTGTGCGCGATCTCGTTTGTGTCTCTCTGCGGTATGCAGTAAAACAGCAGCAGTTCAAGTATATTGTGCGGTTCAAAATTTTGCAGTCCTTCGTTTATAAAGCGCTCTCGCAGTCTGTATCTGTGTCCTTCATGCATGACAACCATCCTTTGCTTTTCAATTTACTTTGTTTATTATATTGGATAGTCAGTAAAATTTCAATATAAAATTAATAAAAAACTGTCATTTTATGTCGATTTTTTTAATCTTTTAAATTGAGAATCCGATGATATGTATATTTTTTGAGTTTTATATATGCGTCAAAATTATAATTGTATAAAAAGTAATAATTTCAAAAAAATGCTTGACAAGTCGACATATATGTAATATAATTTAGAAGCTGTCGCAGGCGATGGCGATTGCCGGAACTGCATGGGGCATTAGCGCAGTTGGGAGCGCGTTTGAATGGCATTCAAAAGGTCAGGGGTTCGACTCCCCTATGCTCCACCATTTGTTGTGTCTTGCGGAGTGATTCGCAGGACATTTTATTTGCCGGTGTGATGGAATTGGCAGACGTGCCGGACTCAAAATCCGGTGGTAGCGATACCGTACCGGTTCAACCCCGGTCACCGGCACCAGTGGTGCGGCTTTGAGCCGTCAAGTTAATAGGCAGCAGCAGAGAGTGAATGGTTGGTAAGTGCCTCGGGAAATCGCGCGGCACTGTTGCCGCTGTTCGCTCTTTGCTTTTTAACGGGACATGGAGATGTTTATTTTATGATAAAATTTGAGCGAACGAGCGTGATGAATATTGAAAACGCAATTAGGGGAGCACGCAATCCCATGAACAGCTGGTCCAGGAGCGACAGCTTCTACGACGATGGCGGTCAGTATATTTTGGGACCTAATGATTTGGATCTGGCAAAGAGACTGCGCAAAGCGGGCAGCGATCACCGTAAGTTTCTCAGGCAGATTTTTGTCTCGGTTGACATTACAGCGCCTCTGTATTGGTGGAAGGAATACGACACCTATAAGGTAGCTACTGTTGCCAATTCTACGAGTACTATGCACAAGGTGACGAGCAAGCCATTTGACATAGATGATTTCAGTCACGACCATTTATCTCCCGATGCTGAAAAATTCATGCGCGGTGTTGTAGATGAGCTGGAGAGAATACGCGTGAAATACTTAAAGACAAAAGATAAATCTGATTGGTACGATATAATTCAGCTTTTGCCGTCTAGTTATAATCAGATGCGCACTTGCACATTCAATTACGAGACACTGATAAATATATATTACGCGCGCAATACCCACAAGTTGGAAGAATGGCATATTTTTTGTGATTGGATAAAAACTCTCCCTTACGCTGAAGAAATTATAATATGTGAAAATTAAATACGCTTCTATAGCGCCGGAGATCAGAAAATCCGGCGCTTTCATCTAATTGAATGGCTATAAAAATTTTTGGCAAAAATATCATTATAACATTAAAAAAATGAATAATTTTCCTTTATTTTTTTTGAATTATATGTTATAATTCATATAAACTTACCGAAAGGGGAAATAATTTGATGAAAAAAATACGCCGGGCGATGGCTCTTTTTATTGCTTCTGCAATGCTCGTTGCATCTGTGGGCTGTCAAAAGGAGATCACTGCCAAAGACTTAACGGAAAACATTAGCGCCGAAAATGCCTCCGAGGTGGACTTGGACGATGATTTTTGCAAAAAATACAGCACGTTTGCCTTTAAACTTCTGCAAAATATGTACCAGTCCGACGAAGAAAATGTCATAGTATCGCCGCTGGCGGTGAGCTATAATCTGGCTTTGCTGTATAATGGTGCAGGCGGGAACACTACCGATCAGTTGAGAAGTATTCTGGGAACACCTATAGGCGTCAATGAGATGAATGTTTATATGCACTCCTACAAAGAAAGACTCACCGATTCGGATCTTACCAAGTTGTATTTTAACAATGCTGTGTGGTTTAATTCTGACAAGAACACCACTCCTTCGGAAAGTTTTGTTCAGACGAATCTCACTTATTTTGGCAACGCCATGTACGAGGAAAGCTTTAATTCTGAGGCCGTCACAAATGTTAACAATTGGGTATCGAATGAGACAAATCAAAACGTGGAGTTTATTGCCGACGAACTGCCGGCAGATGATCCCATGTATATGCTCAGTTCAGTAATGCTTGACGCGAGCTGGGCGAAACAATATTCGTATCAAAACGTCCAGGAAGGCACCTTCACAAATGCTGCCGGCGTGGAACAGAAAGCACAGATGATGTCCGGCTTTGAATACTCTTACGTTTACGATGAAATGGCCAACGGGTTTATCAAGGAATACTCAGATGGCAATTATGCATTCATGGCACTTCTTCCAAACGAAAACATGAAAATGAGCGACTATATTTCAAGAATGGCTGTTGGCGACAAATATGCACCGTTGCTTAAGAACAAGCTCCCTTATGTCGTTGATGTTACCATTCCGAAGTTTTCTTGTGAGTATAGAGGCGGTATGGCAGATGTGCTTTCAAAAATGAAGCTGGGTCGTGCGTTTGATTCCAACGCGGCCGACTTATCTATGCTCGGAACATCTGACGGTCGACTCTATGCAGGTGATCTTTTTGTACGTGCTTCTTTCAGCGTCACTGAGAAGGGCACCAGCAAGGGTACGGGCGCAACGGTCGCAGATGACAACAGTACAGCTACAAATACCCGTGTGGTTATGCTTAACAGACCGTTTCTCTTTATGGTGATCGACCTTAATTACAATCTTCCTGTACTTATGGGAGTAATAAATAATATTGAGCAGTAATTAACACCGGTATAAAATTGCGGCTCGTGTGAGTTTCTTCATCTGCAAACGGTCGGTATCCGCTTTTTTGAGGATGCCGACTGTGCTTTTATATGATTTTTTCCGCTTGGAAGTGGGGGAACGATAATTGATTAATATTTTTGTTGCCTTGGAAGATACGACATCATTTACGGAACAAATATGGGACTTTCTCAAAGATATATTTCAGTCTATGGGGGGAATAACTTTTTTCGCCCGATGGATAATTCCGATTATAGCGATCGTTATAGTCTGGAGATGTGTCAGGTCTATGCTGTCAGGTCAGGAATCGCCTGAGATATGGGCATATCTAGATGTAAAGGGACACGGGCGAATGCCTGTGAGCCATTGGGAAAATACCATCGGACGCTCCCCGTCGAGCGATATTGTAATAGATTATCCCACGATTTCCCGATCACATGCCGTGCTCATACGGGACGAGAACAAGAGATGGACCATATCTGACCTTGGCTCCACAGGTGGAGTCACACTCAACGGCAATCCTGTCAGCGGCACGTCGGCTCTGCCCGCCGGCAGCGTACTGAAATTTGCCGATGTTGAGGCGCGGTTTCTGGTGACGCGCCCAAAGGATAATAAGAGAAATGCCAATCAGAAAGTCGCGAGACTTCTTCGACCCGTTCACACACTAATACTGTTAAGTGTTTTCATACTTTTAACAGTTGTCGAGCTTTTATCAGGTGGCGTTGTGGATAAGACTTCAGTCATAGTCTGCTTCGGCGGTCTTGGCGTGCTGATGTGGGCATATTACGCAGTGATGCGTATACTGGTAAAAACAGGCGTAGAGGTGGAGATGCTGGCATTTTTTCTGTCCACCATAGGTTTTTCGGTGGCGGCGTCACCCACACCGAATGAGCTTTACAAGCAATTCTTTGCTTTCATATTGGGCTTTGGTCTTTTTGTTTTGATCGGCTGGTTTCTTCGCGACCTGAAGAGGACCACGTCAATTAAGATGTATGTTATGATAGCAGCAGTTGGACTTCTGTTTTTTAATTTGGTATTCGGTCAGGTAAGGAACGGCGCAAGGAATTGGATATCGGTTGGCGGCGTGTCGGTGCAGCCATCAGAGTTAGTTAAAATTGCTTTTGTGTTCATAGGCGCGGGTACGCTTGATATGTTGCTGACCAAGAAAAATCTTGCGTACTTTATCGGATTTTCAGGAGTTTGTATAGGAGCTCTCGCACTCATGGGTGATTTCGGCACGGCTTCCATATTTTTTGTAGCGTTCGTTGTGATAGCGTTTATGCGCTCGGGTGATTTTGCAACAATAGCTCTGATTTGCGCGACGGTTGTATTTGGTGTGATACTTGTGCTTAAATTTAAGCCGTATGTCGCACGACGGTTTGAGGTATGGGGGCATGCGTGGGAGCACGCATACGATACAGGCTATCAGCAGACGCGAACTATGTCGGCGGCGGCGAGTGGAGGCATAGCCGGTGTGGGAATAGGCAACGGATGGCTCAGGAATGTTGTGGCGGCGGACACAGACCTCGTATTTGGTGTGTGTTGCGAAGAATGGGGTTTAATCATAGCCGTAATTTCAGTTATAGCAATATGCGCGTTGGCGGCTTTCACGGTAAAGAGTGCTGGCAACGGTCGTTCGTCGTTCTATGTAATAGCGGCGTGCGCTGCGGTAAGCATGATGGTATTTCAGACAATTCTGAACACATTAGGTTCAGTGGATATACTTCCGCTGACAGGCGTGACATTTCCGTTTGTGTCAAACGGTGGTTCAAGTATGTTGTCAAGCTGGGGGCTGCTGGCGTATGTAAAGGCTGCGGACACCCGCAGGAATGCAAGTTTTGCAGCTGCGAGGGAAAATTTCCAAACCAGAATGATGAGCGGTCAGCCTGTTTACAATGAATCTGGGCAGCAGGTATCTCAAATGGAAAATATGATAGGCCGCAGTGAGTACGATTTTACCAAGTTGGGTGAGATTGCCGAACGCATACGTGTTAAATTAATAGATGCAGGTATAATCAACCCCGTTGCGGATATAGATTTTACTGAGAAATCTGACGAGGGAGGAACAGGCTTTGTGGAAGCTTCGGAGTCTGAGCAGAAGAATGAAGATGAATATATCCCAAAAACAAAATCCACTGCCCAAATTCCCAAAAAAACTTCTGCCAAGGATATGACAAAACCCAATACTTCTTCCGCGCAGAATTCGTCCAAATCAAAAAACGGCAGCCAGAATGGAACTGAGAAGACAAGTACAAAAAAGATGCCAATGACTTCAGACACATCGGTTCAAGACTCGGCTGAGACCCCAAAATCCGGAAAACCAAACGGCACTGATTACAGAAGAGCGAGACGTCACAATAGGTATATTGACTCTACAGATTCTGGTGACGGAGACACATACATTGGAAAGAAGCGCAGGTATTAATTGTTGAAGGGAGGAACAATCGTCATATGAAAAAGGTGAAGCGGCGCGCTATGAGTGTGCTTGTGATAATACTTTGTCTCATTGTGGGCATAGGAACGTTTACCTACAGATTCTTTCGCGAAGGAAGAGATTGGGTAAATTTCACCGCCAATAAACACATATATTCAAACGGTGTGCTTATAGGCGGCGCTATTTACGACCGTGACGGAAATGCGCTGGTTCACACAGTTGACGGCGTGAGAAAATACAGTGACAACGAGAGCGTTCGCTGCGCTACGATGCACATAGTTGGTGATAAAAAAAGCAACATCGCAACATCACTGCAAAAAGTGTATGCCGATCAGCTTATGGGGTATAATACTGTAAACGGAACCTATTCCGTTAGTGGCAAGGGCAACAGCATATATACCACACTCGACTCGGACATATGCGCCTCTGCGTATGAGCAGATCAAAGACAGGAAAGGAGCCGTGTGCGTATATAATTATAAGACCGGAGAAGTAATATGCCTGGTCAGCACTCCCACCTATGATCCCGAAAATCCACCCACAATATCGCCTGAAGACGACAAATACGAAGGCGTATATATAAATCGCGCCATATCTTCTACTTTTACTCCCGGCTCGGTCTATAAGCTGGTGACAGCCGCTGCGGCAATAGACAACATAGATGACATATTCGACCAGAAATTTACCTGCAATAAGACACAGGTAGTGAACGGTCAGAAGATAGTATGCTCGGGTACTCATAGAAATGAAAATTTTGAACAGGCGCTCGCAAATTCCTGCAATATCGCATTCGGAAACATATCTCGACAGTTGGGTTGGAATACTACCGTCGAATATGCCAGAAAACTCGGAATAACCACTGCCCATGATCTCAGCGGAATTATCACGGCAAAGGGAAACATTGCCTCTTCTGGTGGCGACAATGAACTGTCATGGACTGGAATAGGTCAGAACACCGACCTCGTAAATCCGTTTGCCATGATGAGACTTGTCGGTACAATTGCAAATCACGGAGTGTGTGTTGAACCGTATCTTGTAGAAAAAATCACAAATTCATCGGGATTCCGTACTCAGCTTGGCTTATCAAACGGAAGCACTACGCGTTGCTTGAGCCGGAACACGGCAGATAAGCTTTCCGACATGATGCGCAATAACGTCGTGAGCAAATATGGGGATTCCAATTATCCCCAAAACATGGAAATCTGCGCAAAAAGCGGCACTGCAGAACTGGACGGAAATAAGAAATCGCATTCGTGGTTTGTTGGCTTTTGTAGAAACGAAAAGTATCCATATGCTTTCGCAGTATTTGTGCAAAACGGCGGCAGCGGCGCTACGGTGGCGGGTGGCGTTGCATCAAAAGTGATGGCGGCGGTCGAGGAAAAAGTTAATTCACAATAGTCATAAGATAATCATTGATAATATTGGAATTACTGTGTCATAAGCTTCGATAAATATTACAAAATTATTGGAGATAAATTTTATATTTTATAAAATTTCCTGTTAACACTATTGACAAATTTGAACTTTTAGTGTAGTATATAGAATAGCATTATTAGTTGTGTTTCTTTATGTAGCTTTTGGGTAACGTAATTTGGTTTGCACTTGTTTCGCCTGACCTCGTAAGGTCGGTCGGACAGCGTTTGAGGAGAGTTTTTATGCGTTCTCTCTCGGAAATGTCAGACAATGATCTGATCGGACTTTCCAATGCCGACGATCAAGAGGCGTTTGCTTGTTTGCTCGGGCGGTACAGCTCCATGATATATGCCAAAGCGGTAGCAAAAGGGCGTATATGCGGTTGCGATGTTGACGATTTGTCTCAGGAGGCAGCGATAGGTTTTTTTAACGCAGTCAGAAACTATGACGCCTCCAAGGGAGTTGAATTTCGCACGTATGCTGCGATTTGTGTGGAGAATGTTCTTATTTCTGCGATGAGATCTTATGTCAGTCATAAAAATCAACCCCTCAACTACCATAGTGAGTTTGTAGATGCTGAGATTTCGGACAGTGTAGTTTCGTATGTATTGTCTGAATCGTCGGGAGACCCCGAAGGGCACATATTTAAGAACGAAAGTGTCGGCAGCCTTATAAAGGCAATTTCCTCTCAACTTACTGATTTGGAAAAAGCTGTAATAAGTATGCGTATCAAGGGGTTCTCTTATGAGAAAACGGCGGAGAGGCTTGGCATAAGCGTCAAGTCGGTGGATAATGCGATTCAGAGAGTAAGGCAAAAAATGAAATCATTTGACTTTGATTGAGTTTTTTCTTTATTTATTACAAGTCCCCTCAAGACAACCACAGCATGACTACTGTGGTATGCGCTTCGGGGCAAACCATTTATTTTCTCAAAGTGAGGTTTTTACCATGTACCAAGACAAAACTCTCAGATGCAAAGATTGCGGCAACGAATTCGTGTTTACCGCAGGCGAGCAGGAATTCTACGCCAGCAAGGGCTTTGAAAACGAGCCACAGCGTTGCAAGGAATGCCGCGACGCCAGAAAGAATGCATCCAGACAGCAGCGCGAGCAGTACACCGCAGTTTGCGCGGCATGCGGCGGTGAGGCAAGGGTTCCGTTCAAGCCTACTGACGGTCGCCCCGTGTATTGCAGTGAGTGCTTTGCAAAGATGAAGGAGAACTGATTTGGGTTGTTCAAGTTTTGTTCGTCCTTCAACTGTTGCTTTGCCAAAGGTAATTGAAATGAGATTTTTGTTGTTCTAATTTTGTAAGAGGGATTATCAACAGAATTTAATTAGATGCAATCATTGGCAAGTTATCTTTACCGGGAGAGAGTGATACCGCTCTTTCCCGGTATTTTTTGTTGTGTCAAAATTTTCTTTCTCCCATAATCTGATTGTAGGGGGAGAATTATAATTCATCGTTTATAATGAAGTCTGGAAGAAAAAGAAAGATTATGTCTACATTTTTGAAAAGATTTTCTGTCGTACTTTTATTCCAGATTGGCATGAAATAACCTCACTCTGATGAAAAATAAGCCTTTTTAGGGGGTCATAATATTGGATAAATCCATATTCGCAGTAGTCGGAGGTGATGCGCGTCAGGCCGCATTGGCAAATATGCTCGCGGGCGACGGTATAACGGTATATTGCGCGGGTTTCGAGCAGTCGCCGCATTTGCTCACAGGCACGGCCTCTACCGATCCATTGACCGCTGTGCTGATGGCGGATACGGTAATACTTCCGATGCCGCCCACACGCGATGGAAAAACGCTCAATACGCCGCTGAGCACATATCGCATCGAGCTGGACGAAGAATTTTGCACGGCTCTGCGGGGAAAAGTTGTATTTGTAGGCATAGCGGGCAAACTGCGCGAAATATCTCCGAACTACGCCAAATTGAATATTTTCGATTATTACGCAAACGAATCATTTCTGGTTAGGAATGCCCAGGCGACCGCAGAGGGAGCACTGGCAGAAATAATCACTAATTACCCGCAAACTGTATGCGGCAGCAGTATCCTCATAACAGGATGCGGAAGGATAACGCGATTCTTGGCTCCAATGCTCAGGAATCTTGGAGGCAAGGTCGCGGTAGCCGCGCGTAAATCAAAGGACTGGGCATGGATTCAGGCGCAGGGAATGGATTCTTTTTCGTTCAACAAAGCCATGCGCAGGGCAAAGGACTTCGATATAATAATTAACACCGTTCCGGCTCCGATTATAAACGAAAAATTTGTGGACGGAGTATCGGATAATGCCGTATTGATAGATTTGGCTTCACTGCCGGGAGGCATAGACTTTGAGGCCTGCGAGCGCAGAGGAATAAAGGCGTGGCGTGCGCTGGGACTGCCCGGGAAGTATTCGCCCACTACCGCTGCGGAGATAATAAAGGAAACAGTGATGTTAATACTTGAGGAGGAGTAAATTTTTATGGAGGAATTAAAAGGTCTGAAATTAGGATACGCGATTTGCGGTTCATTTTGCACCTTTCGCAAATCCATAGATGAGATGAGGGTGCTTGCCGGGATGGGCGCGGACATTTACCCTATAATGTCGGATAACGCTTATTCACTGGATACGCGCTTTGGCAAGGCGGTGGACTTCATCGCAGAAATTGAGGAAATATGCGGCAGAAACATAATACACACTATACCGGAAGCCGAACCAATAGGTCCTAAGAAATTGCTTGATGTATTGGTTATTTCGCCGTGTACGGGCAACACTCTGGCGAAGCTGGCAAATGGCGTAACAGATACGTCCGTCGCACTGGCCGCAAAGGCTCATCTGCGCAACGCAAGACCGCTTGTTATCGGTGTATCCACCAATGACGCGCTTGCCGCCGCATCGAAGAATATCGGTATGCTGATGAACAGCAAGAATATCTACTTTATTCCCATGTCACAGGACGATCCGATAAAAAAGCCTAACTCCATGGTGGTGCATTTTGACAAGACACCCGAAGCTATAAAGTGCGCTCTGGAGAAGAAACAGGTGCAGCCTATCTATGTGTGATTTCTTTCACGCTTGATATTGATATTAAAAGCTCGTTCAATAACCACCGTGCATTAGGCTGTTGAACGAGCTTTTGTTGTGTAATTAATTTATGGCAATATACTTTTTCATTTGGACTTTTACAATGTAAGAGCTGTAGAATCTTATTTGATAGAACAGGTTTTATCTGACACCGTATTCTTCACGAACGAATTTTTCCAGAACATCAAGGCTTCGCTTGACTTTTTCTGTATCAATACAATATGCCATTCTGAAGTATCCGGGGCATCCGAAACCATCCGACGGCACAAGAATGAGGTCGTATTTCTTCGCCTTCATGCAGAACGAGTTTGAATCATCCTCAAGTGCCTTTGGAAAAATGTAGAAAGTTCCGCCCGGCTTGACTACCGTAAAACCAAGGTCGACTAACTTATTGTAAATCAGATTCATATTTGTTTCGTAAACCGAAAGATCGCTTGTCTGATCAATTACACGGGAGACCGCAAGCTGAATTATTGAGGGCGGACAATTGTGGCCTATGCCTCGGCTTATCTGACCGCATATCACAGGTATGATGTCTGCATCGGTAGCTTTTGGGTTTACCGCAATGTAACCGATTCTTTCACCGGGCAAGCTCAAACTCTTCGAGAAAGAATAGCAGGTAATTGTGTTGTCATAGAATTTAGCTACAAATGGAGCCTCCACACCGTCAAACACAATTTCACGGTAAGGCTCGTCGCTTACAAGGAATATATCATGTCTGAATTCAATCTGTTTTCGGCGCAGAATGTCGGCAAGCTTTGTTATGGTTTGGGGCGAATATACTATACCTGATGGATTGTTGGGGGTGTTGATGAGAACCGCCATTACCTTGTCTGTCAGCATTTGCTCAAATGCGTCAAAATTTATCTGGAAGTTCTCGGTGTTGGCGGGAACCACCTTCAACACTGCGCCTGTGTGATTTATGTAGGGATTGTATTCCGGGAAAAATGGGGCGAAGGTGAGGACTTTATCCCCGGGTTTTGTGACGCAGCGTATTGCATGGGCGATAGCGCCTGCGGCACCAGAGGTCATGAAGATGTGTTTTCCCTCGTAGTTTACGCCAAAACGCCTTTTCAGGCTGTCAGCAACACAATTACGCACAGACTCGATGCCGAGCGAGGGACTGTAGCCGTGTATAGCCACCGGGTCGCTGTTTTGCAGCAGGTCCGTCATGGCATCGGTAAAAGACTGCGTGCATGGTACGCTGGGATTGCCAAGACTGTAATCAAATACATTATCATAGCCGATTTCCTTGCCGCGTGAGGTGGCATATTCGCTAAGTTCACGTATTACGGACTTTCCCTGAAGCATTTGTTTATATTGCTGATTTATCATACCTTATTTCCTCCTATTTTTAGGTGATAATTTTTTTATTATGGAATAACCGACACTGCCTTAAAATAAATTTTAATTAGCGTTTATGATATTATACCAGATAAATTACATATACTCAATCAATTTAGAAAAATTTTTTCGGAGGATGTCAATGTATTTAAAATATGTTCTTGTCTCTTGCATTATGTCAATTTCGGTAGTAAGCCTGCTTATTGTTCCGGCTGTTCGGGTTAAAAGTGTAAAAAGCCGTACCCAAATATTTTCCTCCTCACTCGGTATAATTATATTTATATGTGTAAAAAGTATATTTACAGACTGTGGGTGGGGGTTTGCCGCGATTTTTGGAGTGATCAGCGGATTTATGGCGCAGCTTGCAATGACATTGGGGGCATTTGTATTTTTTCGCGAGCTATGTATATCTGATTTTAAGGATAAAGGCGACGTTGTTGCACGAAACACGGCATTAATTTGCTTCGGAGTGGGCAGGAATCTGATATGCGACTATTCTGCATTGTCTGATATTTCGTTATATATATTTGGAGAAGCGGCAGAGTTCGCTGTGATTATTTTGGCAATGTTGATGTTGGACGAAGATTATAAGTTCGGAGGCGTCATCGGTCTGACCGAGTCTGCCGCCGGGATCATTGTGATCAAGGCCGTGATATGCGTTATACTGCGTCTTAGAGGAGGATTTGACAGTGAGTTTGCGGCGCTTGTTATGATTACTGTGGGTATTTCCGGCATGGTATATGAATTCGTCAGAATGCTCAGACTGCACCATTCCATATCGGTGGGTGGTTTTGCGGCCGGATTTATGGCTGCTCTTTGTATAACAACGCTGTTAGGCTGAAATTTGTTGAAACCAACCTCAAATCATAGCCGTTTACTATAATTTAAAATAAATTAAGAATTCTAGAGTTGACAAAATCGGTGTGACAATGTAATATAGAATGGATAATGTGTTCGGATTTATGTGTTACGGCAAGTCTTGATACGTCCTCGTATTTGCACATTTAACGGCTGTCAGGGCATGATATTGTGTTCTCGTGATTATTTACTCCCTGCATCCGGTGTTTTATGTTGTGCGCGGGGATTTTTTGCCGCATGAAGTTTTTTATTTTTACACTTTTCGCTTGAAGTGACTGAGAATCCCCGTACAGGCATCGGTAAAATGTCGGGAGATGACAGGCGCGAGTATGGCAGGTGTGCGCATAATGTGTTCGGATAAAAATCAAGAAGCGTGGATCATCTCAACTGGAACTTTTTACGCCATAGGTGTGTGTGGCGTCCGGCGCTTCCAAAAATTTACAATGGAGGATTTTTTGTGCAACAGGATAATGCAAAAAAGAACCGTAAGAATTTAAACTACTCACCAAATTCATCGGAAAACAGATTGAGAAAAGTTAAATCCGATGGCAGTTCTTCAAAATACGGCAGATACCGTCCGTCCCAATCGTCACGAAACAGCATCGAGAAGGATAGCTGTCAGCAGGATGTCACTGTAAGGCGTTCGAGCGGATATTCAGGCTACAAAAAGAAAAATTACAGCAGAACTGCGCGCAGCGTTGTCCAGACTGCTTCGCCGTCAATGCCTGTGAAAATATCGTTTATAGGCGGTCTCAACGAGATAGGAAAGAACATCACTATGTTTGAGTACGGTGATGAGGCTATAATTGTGGATTGCGGCATGGCGTTTCCCGATGATACCATGCTCGGAGTCGATTTGGTGATACCGGACTTTACTCATATCGAAAACAACAGGGACAAGATAAAGGGAATTTTCCTTACGCATGGACATGAGGATCATATAGGTTCACTTCCTTATTTGCTTAAAAAAGTTAATTTACCGCTTTACGGCACACGTCTTACGTTGGGTTTGGTTGAAGGTAAGCTCAGAGAGCACAGACTGCTGGGATCGGTAGAAATGCATGAGGTTTCCGCAGGCCAAACGGTAAACGTGGGCTGCTTTAGTGTTGAATTTATCAACGTAAACCATTCGATCCCCGATGCGGTGGGGTTTGCCATACGCACGCCTGCGGGAGTTATAGTCCATACGGGTGACTTCAAGATAGATTCTACTCCGATACACGGCGATATGCTGGATTTGGGAAGATTTGCGCAGCTTGGTAAAGAAGGCGTGCTCTGTATGATGTCGGATTCCACCAATGCTGAGCGTCCCGGTTTCACCATGAGTGAGCGCAAAGTCGGAGAATCCTTCAATACGCTTTTTCAGAGCGAATCCGCCAAAAACAAGAGAATAATTATAGCCACGTTTGCCTCGAATATATACAGAATTCAGCAAATAATTGATTATGCATATAAGTTTGACCGCAAAGTGGCGGTGAGCGGACGAAGCATGATAAATACAGTCAGTATATCGCAAGAGTTGGGCTACCTCGATGTACCTGAGGGCGTAATGATAGATATATCCATGCTTGGAAGATACCCCAAAAACAAAGTTGTGTTGATTACCACAGGCAGTCAAGGCGAACCTATGAGCGCTCTCACACGAATGGCATTCTCAGATCACAGACAGGTTGAGATAGGTCCCGACGATTTTATAATAATCTCTGCCAATCCAATTCCGGGCAATGAGAAGAATGTGGGCAATGTCGTGAACGAACTGTTGAAGCATAAGTGTGAGGTTGTCTATGAAAAGATGTACGATGTTCACGTTTCGGGTCACGCCTGCCAAGAGGAACTGAAGCTGATGCTGGGACTTGTCAAGCCCAAATATTTCATTCCGGTACATGGTGAGCAAAAGCATTTGCTCAAACACGCGGGACTTGCGCGTGCTGTTGGGATTCCTGATAAAAATGTCTGTATTGCAGATTTGGGCGACTGCGTAGAGCTTTGCGACAACTATATAAAAAAGGTGGGGACAGTGCCGAGCGGCAAGCTGTTGGTCGATGGTCTTGGCGTAGGAGACGTCGGAAGTGTTGTGCTGAGAGACAGAAAACATCTTGGACAGGACGGTCTGATAATAGTGGTCATGGCGATAAGCTCCGACGCCGGTATTACCGTTTCAGGTCCGGACATAGTCTCACGCGGCTTTGTGTATGTGCGGGATGCAGAACCACTGCTTGATGAAGCACGCAAAATTGCGGCTGACGCTCTGGAGGACTGCTATGACGAGGGAATTCATGAGTGGGGGATCATCAAGAGCAGGGTGCGCGATGATATGTCGAAATTTATATACGAACGCACAAAGAGAAGCCCGATGATACTTCCTATAATTATGGAAGTCTGAGTTGTTATGTATTTTTTGTGTTTTATATTTTGGGTTCGGCGGCTCTTGAATAATATGTAATATCACGATGCAGGTATTGCTTTTGGAATCGATGCCGAGTTGTAAAACACTTGTGTTCTTATTTGACATTGGTATCGGTAAAAATCGCGTGGTATGGTGGTGGTTTTATGAAAAACAAAAAATATTGGCTGCTGTCACCCTTTTTATATGTGCAGTTGGGGATTATTCTTCTGTTGGTTCTGCTGATAGTGACGATGGGAAAAAGTCTTCCGCTAAAAATCACCGGTTTGATAGTCGGTGTTTTGGCCATAACCTTTTCGCTGTTCTTTTCCAGCACTGCCAAAGAAAATATATACGCATATGTTTCGCAGATGTCCCGATCCCTGGACACATCCAACAGAGACGCTCTCAACAATATTCCTGTCCCCACAGTGACCGTGTCTGAGCAGGGGGAGATAGTGTGGTATAATGAACTTTTTAGAGATGTCATACTCTTGGGAGCTGACGCACAGGGAGTTATGCTTCCGCGTGTGTTCAAAGGTTTTGACGATCTTTGGCTTGACAAAGGGAAAAAATTCGAGATAAAAAAGGAAAAAAAGGTTTATTTTGTCACAGTAGGAGCACATGATATCAACGATACAATGCAATATGTGCTCTATTTCAATGATATAACTGAATTAAAACATACCGAAACGCAGTTTGCGGTGAGCAGACCTGCTGTTATACTGATAGTGTTTGACAACGAGGAGGAGCTTCTTAAGGTCCGCGAAAACGAACGCATGAGGGTTATTTCGGCGGTCGAAGCGCTGATCGGAAAATGGGTAGCGGATTATAATTGTATCTCGAGAATAAATGCCCGCGACCGCAGCTTCATAATGGTTGAAGAGCAATATCTCGAAAAGATAATTTCATCGCGCTTTTCAGTGCTCACCGATGCCCGAAAAATTGTCATTGAAGGAGGCAATCCCGTTACCCTTTCAATAGGAGTGGGACGCGGCGGTGCAAATTTCAGCGAGTGCGAATACTGGGCCAATCAGGCTCTCGAAATGGCACTTGGACGGGGCGGTGACCAGGCGGCTGTCAAGGATACCGACGGATACTCGTTTTACGGCGGCGTCTCCAAATCTGTTGAAAAACAGAGCAAGGTGCGAACACGAATGGTAGCTCAGGCCTTGGTAGAGCTGATAAACACGGCGGACAAATGCTTCGTGATGGGACACAGATTTTCCGATCTTGATGCGATAGGTGCGAGCATAGGTCTGGCAGCTATAATCTCAGCACTCCAGAAGGATACGGGGCAGACTGTAAATATAGTGGTGGATGAAAGTGCTACTTTGGCTCTTCCATTGATAAATTCTTATCGCGAGACTCGAGATGTAAACTGGTTTATACCGCCTGACGTGGCGCTGGATTCCATGACAGACGATTCATTGCTCATTATAGTTGACACACATTCACCGGAGGTCATAGAAAGCAAAGCGATATATAACGCCGCCCAGACAGTAGTGACGATAGACCATCACAGACTGTCTGTAAAGAGAATACAAAATTCTGTAATATTTTTTCACGAGCCATATGCTTCGTCAACCTGTGAAATGGTGACGGAGCTTGCACCTTATATGCATGAAACGGCTATTGCCCGCCCGGAAGCCGAAGCGCTCCTATCCGGCATTATGCTTGACACCAAGAGCTTTGTACTCAAAACAGGTGCCAGAACATTTGAGGCGGCGGCTTATTTGCGCAGAAGGGGGGCAGATACGATTGAGGTCAAAAGATTCTTCTCAGGCTCACTGCAAACCTATATAGAAAAGTCGCAGCTTGTTTCCTCGGCAAGACTTTACGGCGATTGCGCCATTTCATGTGCATCAGAGGATGTTGAGGGAATACGTGTGATTGCGTCTCAGGCAGCTGACGAACTTTTGAATATAAACGGAATCACAGCCTCGTTTGTTCTGTATGCAGATGGAACTCAGGTCAATATTTCCGCGCGCTCTTTGGGAAAGTTTAATGTTCAAATCGTTATGGAGAAACTTGGAGGCGGCGGACATATGACAATGGCGGCCACTCAGATTCCGGACATCACTCTTGATGAAGCTGAAGAAAAGCTCAAGGCGGCAATCGACGAGCTTCGCCAAGAGCAGGCCCAGGAACTACGCGACGCAAATAAATAATCGATTATCGAAAGGATGAAACAAGAATGAAAGTAATATTGAATCAAGATGTTAAGGGACAGGGAAAGAAGGGCGATTTGGTAAACGTGTCTGACGGTTACGCCAGAAATTTTCTCTTTCCTCGCAACTTGGCGGTTGAAGCAAATGCACAGGCCATGAGTGAGAAGGCAAACAAGGACAGCGCTGCTGCGTTCCGCTTGGCTGAAGAAAAGGCGGATGCTGAGGCGAAAAAGGCCAAAATCCACGGTAAAACTCTCAGAATTGTGGGCAAGGCAGGTCAAAGCGGCAAGCTCTTCGGCTCGATAACACCAAAGGAGATAGTTGAGGTTTTGAAAAATCAATACGGTCTGGAAGTTGACAAAAAGAAGATTTCCCTCCGCTCCGAAATAAAGACATTTGGCACTTTTGAGTGTGACGTAAAGCTCTACACAGGTATTGTTGCGAAGATGAATGTAGAGGTAGTTAGCGAATAAATTTACTTTAATTTGAGGCAGAGGGTTGAAAGGAACAGTTTTTGAGTGGAAAATATAAACAGTGTCGTTTCAGAGAGGACAACCGTGCTGCCTTCCAGCAACGAGGCGGAACAGTCAGTTCTGGGTGCGGTATTGCTGGATTCGGAGTGCCTTAACAGGATTCTCGACATAGTACGTCCCGAGTATTTTTATAACGAAAATCACCGCGAGATTTTCTCGGCAATGCACAGACTTTTTCGCGCAGGTTCTCCCGTTGATATAATCACAGTACTTAACGAACTTGTGGGAATCGGTGTTTTCACGGAGGACACAGGCAAGCAATATCTTTTCACACTTGCAGATCTTGTCCCTTCCGTATCTAATGTCGAAGCATATGCCGAGATTATCCGTGAAAAATATGAAATGCGTGCTCTTATTCTCGCGGCACGCGAGATAATCAACGACGCCTCAGACGAGACGAACGACGCGCGGATTGTTCTGGATCGTTCGGAGCAGCGAATCTATGAAATAGCGAATTCCCGAGGAAGTCAAGGGCTGAAACCGATATCAGAGGTGTTAATAGACGCATATGATCACCTTATGCTGATGAATTCCGACCGGCGCGACGAATTTGTCGGAACACCCACGGGAATAAAGACACTTGACGACACGATATCAGGTCTTAACAAATCAGACCTCATACTTTTGGCGGCACGCCCGGGCATGGGCAAAACCAGCTTTGCGCTCAATATAGCACGAAATGTTGCGCTTGTTCATCAAAAAAAGGTGGCGTTTTTCTCTTTGGAAATGACCCGCGAGCAGCTTGCTCTAAGAATGCTTTCCACTGAGTCCGGCGTAGAGGGTTATAAGCTGCGCGATGGCAGAATGAATGCGGACGAGTGGGCAAAGCTGTCACAGGCTGCAGGAGAGCTTCACGCAGCGCCGATATACATTGATGAAGCGGGCAATATCTCTGTCACTGAAATGAAGGCGAAGCTCAGGCGATTGGGCGATGTCGCTCTCGTGGTAATTGACTATTTGCAGCTTATGGGCAACGGAAAAATCGCAAACCGTGTGCAGGAGGTTTCGGAGATTACCAGGAGTTTGAAGATCTTGGCGAAGGAACTTATGGTACCGGTGCTATGCCTTTCACAGCTGAACCGCGCTACAGAATCCAGAACGGGTCACAAGCCCATGCTGTCTGACCTGAGAGATTCCGGATCGATAGAGCAGGACGCGGATATAATTCTGTTTCTATATCGCGAAGGATACTACCAGCAGTCCGAGAGTACGCCCAATGAGGAAATTGATCAGAGCCGAGCGATATGCATGGTAGCTAAAAACCGCCATGGCAACACTTGCGAGATACCGCTTCACTGGTCAGGCGCAACTACAAGGTTCACGGCAGCGGAGGATACATACAGTGAATACTAAATGCAGGCTCGCCATTGAGAAATATAATATGCTCAGTTACGGCGACAGCGTTGTTGTTGGACTTTCCGGCGGAGCGGATTCCTGCTCCATGCTGCATTATCTTTGCAGCATAAGGGAAGAATTTGGACTTAATATAATTGCCGTACATTTGAACCACATGATACGTGGGCAGGAAGCGGAGCGTGACGCCGCTTTTGCTAGGCAGTTCTGCCGCACTCTGAATGTAGATTTCAGATTGTATGAGCTTGATGTTCCTAAAATTGCGGCAGAGCGCGGTATTGGAATAGAAGAATGCGGACGTGAAATGCGCTACGAAATATTCGGGAGCGAATCCGAAAAGTTCGGAGGTAAGATTGCCACGGCGCATACTCTGTCGGATTCAGTGGAGACAATTATATTTCACATTATACGCGGATGTTCGCTTAACGGACTTCGGGGGATACCGCCTGTAAGAGGGAATATTATCCGTCCGCTTATTTTGTGCGAACGGGAGGAAATAGAAAGTTATTGCCATAAAAATAATATAAGATACGTCACAGATTCAACAAATCTTTCCTCG
This sequence comes from uncultured Clostridia bacterium, assembly GCA_947581635.1. Taxonomy (GTDB): domain Bacteria; phylum Bacillota; class Clostridia; order Oscillospirales; family Acutalibacteraceae; genus RUG762. Next base: position 114,773 of record CANPVE010000005.1, read on the forward strand.
GATTACACCCGTAACAAAATTCGTTTGCAGATATTGCCGCTCATGCGTGAGATAAACCCATCGGTAACGCACGCACTGGGCAGATTATCAGAAATCGCGGCAGGCGACGATGATTATCTTAACTCACTGGCTCATGAAATTGCCCGGGAATACTTTGAATTTGGCAGGGAAGAGGGAATATTCGCCGCGCCAGAACCTCTGGCAAGTCGTGTGCTTATGGAAATTTGCTGTAAAAAATTTGGAGTTGTTCCCGAACACAGGCATATTTCCGCTATAATTGAATGTTTGAAATGTGGTGCGGGAAAGGTTAATTTATCAAATAATAATGTGTTTTGTATAAAAAATAGACATATTTTACTTCTGACAAATGATTGCCTTAAACAAAATCAGTGTCAACCAAGCAATTGGTACTGTGAATTATCAGATGGGGAAATAATTACACCTTTCTCGCAGAAAATATTATGGCAGCTTGTAGACAAAAATAAATATGATAATATTCGCAAAATTTATAAAAATGTATTTCAAAATTCGCTTGATTATGATAAAATAGGGCGAGCGGTATTTAGATTTCGACATAAAGGCGACAGCTTTCGTCAGGCAGGGCGCGGCAACACAAAAAGTCTCAAAAAACTGTTTAATGAGAGAAAGATTCCCACTGATTTACGTTACAGGATTCCTATGCTCGAGTGTGACGGTCGTGTTGCATGGATATGCAGCGTAGGCGTTGCGGAGGGATTTCAGGTATCAGAAGATACAAAGAATATCCTTTATATTCAAATCGAACCGCAAATTCCGGTCGGAACAGGTACAGGAGCTGATATTTTATGAATAACGAGCTTGAAAAAGACATAGAACGGATTGTTTACTCTCAGGACGATATAGCTTCCATGGTAGAAAAACTTGGAGCTGAGCTGAGCCGAGACTACGCAGGGAAAAATCCGTTATTGATTGTGGTGCTTAAAGGCTCAGTTGTCATGGCAGCAGATCTCATGCGCAGTCTTTCGATAAACTGTGAGATTGATTTTATGATAGTTTCAAGCTATGCGGGGGCAAAATCCAGAGGAAGCATAGATATAATTCAAGATTTGCGAACGGATATTGCACGTCGTGATGTAATAATTGTTGAAGATATCATTGATTCCGGCGTTACCCTTTTCAGCTTGAAGAATCTTCTGGAATCGCGCTCACCAAACAGTGTCAAAATCTGTACTCTGTTGGACAAGCCATCTGGAAGAAAGGCGGAGATAACCGCAGATTATATTGGAGGCGTTGTGGGGAACGGTTTTATAGTAGGCTATGGTTTGGATTACAACGAAAAGTATCGCAATTTATCTTATATTGGAATGTTAAAACAATCAGTTTATTCACACAAATGACATAATTGTGTTGTATAATATCTTCTCAGGTTCTTAATAAGTTAGGAGTGGCGTATTTGGAAAACAAAAAGAAAAAAGTTGGCGGCTATGTGATATGGCTCGGTATCCCGATCCTTATTATATTGGCGCTATACATTATCTCCGGGCAGAAAAAGCCCGATGCTTACAAATATTCCGAAATAATGGAGTATTTTACACCGGGCAGCAGCGATGTAAGTCCGAGCGACTGGAAAGCGGCGACGGTTTCAGATTTTGACCTGTCATTTAATACGGGTGTTCTCACTATAAATCTTAAAGACAATCCAGACGGAACCAAAAACAATCCTATAACCTATAAGGTGCCGAGCATTGATCTTTTCGTGAACGACGCGAAATTGGGAATGGCGGAGTTGAGAGAGAACGGCATTGTCATTTCCGAAGATTATGAGGCGAAGCAAGATAACAGCCTTCTGGCAAGTCTCTTGCCAACAATTATAATGGTCGGAGCGCTGGTGTTCTTCTACTATATAATGTTTAGGCGCGTAAATGGCGTTATGGGCGAAAACAGCAGGCAGATGAATTTCGGCAAAGCAAAAGTCAAGAATGTCAATGACGAAAAGCGGAAGACAACATTTGCCGATGTCGCGGGCGCAGACGAGGAAAAGGAAGAACTTCAGGAAATAGTTGACTTCCTTAAGAATCCTAAAAAATACGATGAATTGGGCGCGCATGTTCCAAAAGGTGTACTTCTTGTAGGACCTCCCGGTACCGGTAAGACGTTGCTTGCGCGTGCTGTTGCAGGTGAGGCCGGCGTTGCTTTCTTCTCAATTTCCGGCTCCGATTTCGTGGAAATGTTTGTGGGCGTCGGCGCTTCACGTGTGCGTGATCTGTTTGACCAAGCAAAAAAGAACAGTCCCTGCATTATTTTCATAGACGAAATTGACGCTGTAGGTCGTCATAGAGGAGCGGGTCTCGGCGGCGGACATGACGAGCGCGAACAAACTCTCAATCAAATGCTCGTTGAGATGGACGGATTTGGAGCTAATGAAGGCGTAATCATTATAGCTGCCACCAACCGTCCGGATATACTTGATCCCGCATTGACACGTCCGGGCCGCTTTGATCGCCAGATCCTTGTTGGATACCCCGACATCAAGGGCAGAGAGGAAATATTAAAGGTTCATTCGAGAAGTAAGCCACTTGCCGCTGATGTTGACCTGTCGGTCATAGCCAAAACGACAGCAGGATTTACCGGTGCGGATCTTGAGAACTTGCTTAATGAGGCCGCACTTCTTGCAGCGAGAAGAAATCTCAAGGCAATAACAATGAAGGAAATTGAGGAAGCAACCATCAAGGTTGTGGCTGGTACCGAAAAGAAATCGAAGAAAATTTCCGATAAAGAGAAGCGCTTGACTGCTTATCATGAAACCGGTCACGCGATCGTCACTTATTTTTGTCCGACTCAAGACCCCGTGCACGAGATATCCATTATTCCCAGAGGCATGGCGGGAGGCTATACGATGAGTTTGCCGCAGGAGGATCGCTCCTATAAACTCCGCGGAGAGATGAAAGAGGATATTACCGTATTACTCGGAGGTCGTGTAGCTGAGGCCCTTATTCTTGATGACATTTCTACAGGTGCTTCAAACGATATTGAGCGTGCCACCAAGGTTGCAAGGGAAATGGTTACCAAATATGGCATGAGCGAAAAACTCGGTCCGATCAAATACGGTTCGGCGAATGACGAGGTATTTCTTGGACGTGACTTCGGGCATACAGTGGATTACTCGAATGAGATCGCAAATGAGATTGACAATGAAGTTCGTTCGCTGGTTTCTTCAAGTTACAAGCAGGCAGGTACGATTCTCTCTCAGCACATTGATAAGTTGCATCAGGTTGCGCAATATCTTATGGAGCATGAAAAGATGTCAGGCGAAGAGTTTGACAAGATGATGAAATCATAAACAAATATACAAACAATAATAGGGAAGAGCCTGGTATCAACCGCAAGCGATTGCAGTTTGTATCAGGCTCTTTTTTTTGATGTAGAAATAGACTGTATGCTCTGATATTGTATCCGGCGTCGGCCTCTTGAATGATACCATAAATCCACCATTTGGCTATTTCTAAAAATCAATTTGAGAGATAAAAAACTAAGGAAAATTAACAGAGAATTAATTTAATTGCAAAAATTAAAATACAATATAATAATAAAATTATACTAAATGAATATTTAGTATAATTGAGGGGCGAGGTAAAAATAATTCACATTTAACCAAATGAGATAAACTAATAACGAGTAACCAAATAAAATAAACAAAATCATTGCCCTATAAATCACAATTGGAAGTGAAGAAATATGAGAATAGATTATATGGAACAGTCGCCTATGATACTTAGAGAATACTTCGGTTATATGGAGACAATTAAAGGAAAATCCGTCAGGACTGTTGAAGGATATTTCATTGATTTGAGGTCATTCTTCAGATACATCAAGTTATCACGCGGACTGGTTGACAAAGATACGGAGTTCAACAAAATATCAATCCTCGATGTTGACTTGGATTTAATTGAGTCGGTGCGTCTGTCAGATGTGTTTGAATTTATGAACTACGTTGCATCAGTTCGAGGCAATAATAACAATACCCGCTCACGCAAATGTTCTTCAATTAGGTCTTTTTATCATTATCTATCATCTATTACAGGTCAAATAAAGCAGAATCCCGTGCTGGAACTAGGAAATCCCAAAACCCCAAAGCGTTTGCCCAAACACCTTGACCTACAGCAAAGTATTGATCTCCTGGACGCAGTAGACGGTCCCTTCAAGGAGCGTGATTACTGCATATTAACATTGTTTCTCAATTGCGGAATGCGCCTTTCCGAGCTTGTTGGTATCAATTATGGAGATATACGTTCCGACAACACACTTATCATTACCGGAAAGGGCAACAAACAACGTGTTGTTTATCTGAATGAAGCCTGTTTAAACGCCATTGAAGCCTACAAACGGGTTCGTCCTGTTAATGGGATTATTTATGAAGACCGTAATGCACTGTTTATAAGCCGAAACCGCAGGAGAATCAGCCCTAAAACCGTGCAATGGCTTGTCAAGAAATATCTCAAAGAAATCAATCTTGACGAAGGCTATTCTGTGCATAAGCTACGTCACACGGCAGCCACATTGATGTATCAGCAAGGCGGCGTCGATACCCGCGTACTGAAAGATATTCTCGGTCATGAAAATCTTGGCACAACCGAAATCTATACCCATCTTTCAAATGATCAAATCAAAAATGCTATCAACGCCAACCCTCTTGCCCGTGTAGATCGCTCAAAAAAGGACAAGCATAATTAAAGATTATACCTATTAAATCATCTCAATTATTCGGTTAATGGATCAGCGTTTTATGACCGTGTTCCAGCGGAGAATGTAGAAATTGTCATATTAATTTTTAAAAGTTCTTGCATTATATGACACAGTAGTGTATAATATAAGAAAAATTAAAAAGGCGGGAGCTTGTATTACAGGCTGAGAGGAAGGTGTGACCTTCGACCGATAACCTGATTTGGATAATGCCAACGTAGGGAAAACTTGATATAAAGTGTGTTTTTACGGGAAGCTGCCGAATCGGTGTCTTCCCGTTTTTGTTCTATCAGGAGGTAAAGTTAATGGTAAAAATTAACGGAGAATGTTTTGATGTTGCCGGAAAAAGCTTAGCGGAATGTATAGCAGCTATGAACTATGACCCAAGGCTCGTTGCTGTGGAGCGCAACGGAGATATTGTGCCGAAATCACAGTACAGTGAAGTCATATTAATGGACGGTGACGGTGTGGAGATCGTCAGCTTTGTGGGAGGTGGTTAATGTGATACCTGCAAAGGATGAAATGATAAAAGCCTTGGAAAAACGTCACGGCAAAGAACTGCAAAACAGGTTTTCGTCAGCCGTAGTCGCTGTGTGCGGGCTTGGAGGGCTGGGTTCAAATATCTCGATATGCCTTGCACGCGCCGGAATAGGCAAACTCATTCTTGTTGATTTTGACCGAGTGGATATCACTAATCTTCATCGGCAACAGTATAAGGCGTCCCAGATAGGCATATACAAAACAGAAGCTCTATCTGAAAATTTAAGAGAAATCGCGCCATATATTGAACTTGAAGCACATACCGTTTGTGTAAACGAATCCAACGCGGCACAGCTTCTAAAAGAAGCCGACATTATCTGCGAGGCTTTTGACAAAGCAGAGGCAAAGGCAATGCTTGCAAATACAGTTCTTGAAACCATGCCGGAAAAGTTTTTGGTAGCTGCCTCAGGTATGGCGGGGATGGGCAGTGCAAACAGTATCAAAACTCGAAAGGTTATAAAAAACTTTTACATTTGCGGCGACGGAGTAAGCGATATATCCGATGGCACGGCACTGGTATCTTCCCGTGTTATGCTATGCGCCGCACATCAGGCGCATACAGTTCTGCGTATTTTAGCAAATGAATTTGAAACGTAAAGAATGGAGAAAATTAAATGGATAACGATAAACTTATCATTGGCGGACATGAGTTTAACTCTCGATTTATCCTCGGTTCGGGAAAATATTCTTTAAGCCTCATTGAAGCGGCAGTAAAGTATGCGGGGGCCGAGATTATTACCCTTGCGGTGCGCCGCGCCAATACAAAAAAGCAGGAAAACATTTTGGACTTTATTCCCAATGGCGTTACTTTACTCCCAAATACAAGCGGTGCGAGAAATGCTGAAGAGGCGGTTCGCATCGCAAGACTGGCTCGTGAGCTGGGCTGTGGCAGCTTTGTAAAGGTAGAGATTATGCGTGATTCCAAATATTTGCTCCCCGATAATCAGGAAACAGTCAAGGCCACTGAGATACTTGCAAATGATGGCTTTGTGGTTATGCCGTATATGTACCCCGATTTGAATACAGCCCGTGACCTTGTGAACGCAGGCGCGGCCGCTGTCATGCCGCTGGCTTCTCCAATAGGTTCCAACAAGGGGCTGGCAACCAAAGAATTTATTCAAATACTTATTGACGAAATAAATCTTCCGGTCATCGTAGACGCGGGTATAGGCAGACCTTCACAGGCCTGTGAGGCAATGGAAATGGGTGCGGCGGCGATTATGGCCAATACGGCGCTTGCAACTGCCGGAGATCTGCCAATGATGGCGGCCGCCTTCCGTCAGGCTGTTGAGGCGGGACGAAAAGCATACCTCGCGGGTCTTGGCAGGGTGCTCACCCGCGGCGCATCCGCTTCAGACCCTCTTACCGGTTTCCTTCGTGATTAAGGGGTGATATATATGGAGAACCAATTCTTTGTGGACTCAGAGTATCTGTCCGCCAAAGCTCTTGAAAAAAAACATCGCCTTGAGACTGATCCCACATATCGGAAAAATCATATGGAGTATCTCCCCGGTATGGAGAGAATCGAATCGGATATTTGCGCGAATGTAATGAAACATATGAAATCGTTTGACTACTCAAAATATACTGCTCATGACGTGAAATCGGCCTTAAATCGTGATACCTGCTCAATTGAAGATTTTAAGGCACTTCTCTCCCCCGCAGCCGAACCCTTTTTGGAACAGATGGCGCAGAGAGCAAGACTGGAGACAAGCAAGCACTTCGGCAACACGGTTTATATGTTCACTCCACTTTATATTGCGAACTATTGTGAAAACTATTGCGTTTATTGCGGCTTCAACTGCTATAATCACATTAACCGCATGAAGTTGACCATAGAGCAGATAGCTCATGAAATGGAGATAATTGCTGACAGCGGAATGGAAGAAATACTTATCCTCACGGGTGAAAGTCGAGCGCAAAGTGATGTCAATTACATCGGTGAAGCTTGTAAGCTGGCAAGGAAGTATTTTCGCATGGTCGGGCTTGAAATATATCCGGTAAATACAGACGAATACCGTTATCTTCATGAATGTGGTGCGGATTATGTCACGGTATTTCAGGAGACATATGATTCCGATAAATATGAGACATTACATTTACTTGGTCACAAGCGGGTATGGCCTTACAGATTTGACGCGCAGGAGCGTGCTCTGATGGGCGGTATGCGCGGTGTGGCGTTTTCGGCGCTGCTCGGTTTGTCAGATTTCCGTAAAGACGCTCTGGCAAGCGCTCTGCATGTATATTTTCTGCAACGCAAATATCCATATGCGGAAATGTCGCTCTCCTGTCCGAGACTTCGCCCCATAATCAACAATGACAAGATAAACCCTTTGGACGTTCACGAAAAGCAGCTTTGTCAAATACTTTGTGCTTACCGAATCTTCCTGCCGTTTGTGGGTATTACCGTATCATCCCGTGAAAGTGCCGAATTCCGCAACGGCATCGTAAAAATAGCGGCAACAAAAGTTTCCGCAGGAGTATCTACCGGCATCGGTGACCACGAGAGCAAATATAGCGGGAAGGAGTCGGACGGTATGCATGGCGACGAGCAGTTTGAGATAAACGACAGCCGCAGCCTTGGAAAAATGTATAGGGATATATCCGATGAGGGCTTACAACCGGTTCTGAATGATTACCTTTATGTGTGATATTTTATGCGTAACCAATCGCTTGCTTTGCAATGAGGATTTTCTTGTCCGAATCGAAAAAATTGCCGCCGCTCATCCTGCGGGAATAATCCTTCGTGAGAAGGATTTGCATGAAGATGAATATAAGGAGCTTGCAGCCGCAGTCAATGAAATCTGCGAAAGACACGGCACAACCTGCATTCTCCACAACTTCGTAAATGCAGCGAGAGAACTGGGTTGCACGTCATTGCATCTGCCGTTGCATATCCTTCGCACGCTTTCGGCTTATGATAAACGCATATTTACAACACTGGGCGCTTCCTGTCATTCCACAGAAGACGCCATGGAAGCTGAAAAACTCGGGTGTACTTACATTACTGCGGGTCACATATTTGATACCGATTGCAAGAAAGGATTACCGGGTCGCGGCACGGATTTTTTAAAGCAAGTGTGTGAAAGCGTTTCCATTCCTGTTTACGCAATCGGCGGCATTAACGGCGATAATATATTGGAAATACGAAGCAGCGGTGCTACGGGTGCCTGTATAATGAGCGGAACAATGATATGTGATGATGTCAAGGATTATCTGTCATCATTTGAAAGAGGAAGAAAATGATTTTTGATAAGAATATGCTATTGCTTTATGCCGTAAGCGACCGAAGCTGGAGCCAAAATCGGACATTATACGATCAAATCGAAGATTCTCTTAAAGGCGGTGTGACAATAGTTCAGCTCCGTGAGAAAAATCTTGACCAGGATGAATTTGTCAAAGAAGCCGTACAGATCAAAGGGCTCTGCGCCCGTTATAATGTGCCTCTTATCATCAACGACAACGTCTATGTTGCACTGAAAAGCAGCGCTGACGGCGTACACGTTGGTATTGATGATACACCTGTCGCCGAAATTCGTGAGAGAACGGGCAGAGATTTCATTATCGGTGCAACCGCCAAAACAGTGGAACAGGCGCAAAGCGCTGAAAAGGCCGGCGCTGATTATCTTGGCGTAGGCGCGGTGTTTCCGTCACCTACCAAGAAAAATGCTATCCGTATTACAACTGCGCAGCTGCAAAAAATTTGCTATTCTGTTTCCATTCCGTGCGTGGCAATAGGCGGAATAAGCCTTGATAACGTCTTGGAACTCAAAGACGGCGGAATACAGGGCATTGCCGTGGTGTCAGCGATATTTGGCTCCGACAATATTGTAACGGCAACCGCCGTGCTAAAAGAAAAGGTAAAAACAGTAGTTAAATCATGATAAAGTTATACAAGCGGCAAATCGGGGGCACCACCTTTTGCCGCTATACAAAAATAATGCAACAATTGATAAGGAGCAAAACTCATGAAGAAAGCATTATCAATCGCAGGCAGTGACTCTTGCGGAGGCGCCGGTATTCAGGCAGATATTAAAACAATGACGATGAATGGTGTTTACGCTATGAGTGCTATAACGGCACTGACGGCGCAAAACACAACCGGTGTTAGGGCGATTTTTGAAGTTTCTCCGGAATTTCTAAAACAGCAAATCGATGCTGTTTTCGAGGATATTTATCCCGATGCAGTAAAGATCGGAATGGTATCTTCGGCTCAACTGATAATGGTAATAGCCGAAAGATTGAAGTACTACAATGCGGGCAATATCGTAGTTGATCCTGTTATGGTCTCGACAAGCGGTTCCAGTCTTATCAGGAACGACGCAATTGACACACTGATGAAAGAATTGCTGCCCATATCCACTCTCGTCACTCCGAATATTCCCGAATCGGAGATACTGTCGGACATTGCCGTTAAGAACAGGCAAGATATGTTGACAGCCGCGAAGCAAATCAGCGAAGCTTACGGCTGTGCCGTTTTGCTCAAGGGAGGTCACAGTGTCAACGATGCCAGCGACCTTTTATACACAAACGGCGAATGTTGTTGGTTTGAAGCCAAACGAATAGACAATCCCAATACCCACGGTACAGGCTGCACACTATCCAGTGCCATCGCCTCAAATCTTGCCAAAGGCTTTAGTCTTGCTCAGTCTGTAAAGAGAGCAAAGGACTACGTGTCCGGCGCGCTTGAAGCACAACTGGACTTTGGAAAAGGCTCCGGACCAATAAAACATTCATTCAATCTAAACGGCTTCTTTGCCGATGAAAAATAAAGATTTTAAAAATTTGTCTGAAAGGAATAAAGAATCATGAGAAACTATACAACACAAATGGACGCCGCAAGGCGTGGCATTGTAACTCCCGAAATGAAGGCAGTTGCGGCCAAGGAATACCGCACAGAGGAAGAAATCAGAGAACTTGTGTCAAAGGGACAGGTTGCAATCTGTGCCAATAAACTGCATAAATGCATCGACCCCAACGGTGTAGGTTCCATGCTGCGTACAAAGATCAATGTTAATCTCGGCGTCTCCAAGGACTGCAAGGACTATGATATCGAAATGCAGAAGGTGATGGCAGCTGTAAATATGGGCGCAGAAGCCATTATGGATCTTTCATCTCACGGCAATACCCAACCATTCAGGAGAAAGCTCACCGGCGAATGCCCCGCAATGATCGGAACCGTTCCAGTATACGACAGCGTTATACATTATCAGAGAGATCTGGCAACACTTACCGCAAAAGATTTCATTGATGTGGTTCGTCTGCACGCTGAAGACGGCGTAGACTTTGTAACACTCCATTGCGGTATCACTCGTAAAACTATAGAACAGATCAAAAAACACAAGAGAAAAATGAATATAGTCTCACGCGGCGGCTCTCTCGTCTTTGCATGGATGTGCATGACGGGAGAAGAAAATCCGTTTTACGAATATTACGATGAGATACTTGAAATTTGCAGAGAATATGACGTTACGATCTCTTTGGGTGACGCCTGCCGTCCCGGCTGCCTTGCCGACGCAAGTGACGTATGCCAGATTGAAGAGCTTGTCAGACTGGGTGAGCTGACCAAGCGTGCTTGGGAAAAGGATGTTCAAGTTATGGTAGAAGGCCCAGGACATATGCCTCTTGACCATATAGAGGCCAACATGAAATTACAGCAGACTATTTGTATGGGCGCACCATTTTATGTGCTCGGCCCCCTTGTAACCGATATTGCCCCCGGTTATGACCACATTACATCTGCAATCGGCGGAGCAATCGCGGCTTCTGCGGGTGCGGCTTTTCTTTGCTATGTCACTCCCGCAGAACATCTTGCGCTTCCTAATGTGGAAGATGTTAAACAGGGTATTATTGCTTCCAAAATAGCAGCTCATGCCGCAGATATTGCAAAGCATATTCCTCACGCAAGAGATATTGATGACGCCATGGCGGACGCAAGGAGAACCCTTGATTGGGAAAAACAGTGGGAGTGCGCCATTGACCCGGAAACAGCAAAGCGGATCCGCGATGAGAGAAAGCCGGAGTATGACGATACTTGCTCGATGTGCGGTAAATTCTGCGCCGTAAGAAGTATGAACAAAGCATTAAACGGGGAATACATCGACATCTTGTAGTGTGCTTTTATAAGATAACCCGAGCTGGGCGGGGATTGTCAACGCTGTGACACTTGAAATACTCAATGCAGTTTTAATATTCTGCATCATAAAATATTATTAATAGTTCTTTTCATGGCATATTATTGCGGATCTTAAATTTATAGTACAAGATTTTTGGGTGGTGCAGTTCTCTTATGATAAAGTTTGTTATTGGAACGGCAGGCAGCGGCAAGACGTATTATGCGCGACATACGGCAGCTCAGCTTGCGTTATCTGGTCAAAGAACAGCTATCCTTGTCCCTGAACAGTTTTCCTTTGAAACTGAACGTGCCATGCTTGAACTGCTTGAGCCAAAATACGCCGATATGGTTGAAGTATTCAGCTTCACAAAGTTGGCAGCCAAAATTTCCCGCGAGGTTGGCGGCATAGCGGGAACAAGACTTGACGAGTGCGGACGCGCCGCAGTAATGAATGTCGCCATTAACTCTGTCCAAGATAACCTCACACTGTACTCAGGCGGAAAACGCGGACAGGAACTTATATCAAATATGCTTACTGCTGTTGGCGAATTCAAAAGCTGCATGATATCACCCGAAATGCTTGCCGAAGCAGCCGATAAGACCGATGAAACGGCGCTGTCTCAAAAGCTGAGGGAATTGTCAGTAATATATGCGGCTTACAATGCGGTAATTGCAAACATAGGCTCCATTGATCCTCTCGACGATCTTTCGCGTCTTGCAAAAAATTTAGAATGCGTCGATTACTTCAGCGAAATGACTGTGATAGCGGACAGCTTCACAGGATTTACAAGGCAAGAATTATGTGTGCTTCAGAAGATAATAGAACAAAGTCAATGCTTCACCATAACGCTTTGTTGTGATAAACCGAACGATGCGGAAGATATCAACAGCTTGAATATATTTGCCGCCGTATATAAAACCGCCGAAGAGCTTTCTCGATTCAACACAGATGTCTATTGGGATCAGCTAGATGGTAACTACAGATTTAAAAACCAAACATTGAGATGCGTACAAAACTCCGTATTCAGAGCGGCGCAAAGAGAGGCTTATCAGAAACAAACTGACAATGTAACAATATATTCTGCCTCGGATAAATACGATGAAACTGAATTTATCGCTCGTGAGATACGCAGGCTTGTTCGCGAAGAGAATATGCGCTGGCGGGATTTCGCCATTATATGCCGCACCGCCTCGGATTATCAGGTACAGATGACGCGCGCGCTTCAGCTTCAGGGAATACCCTGCTTCTGCGACAAAAGATCTCCCATAACCGAACTGCCTGTAATTCGATTTGTATTGGCAACATTCGACATAGTCTCCGGCAGGTGGCGCAGCGAAGACATATTTAGATGGATTAAGACAGGCTTGATAAAGCAGATCAGCGTTGTGGATGCGGCACGGTTGGAAAATTATTGCTTTATCTGGAGCATAAGCGGAAACGAATGGAAACGTGAATTCACTCAATCTCCGTACGGATACACTGACCGCGAGAATGACTTGGAGAAAGAAACCTTGCGAAATATCAATTCTTCGCGCGAATGTATTTTTAATCTCATTGATTCATTTGAGAAAGCTGTCAAAAGCGAAGATGCCTGCGGACGTGATATGGCTGCGGCGGTTTACAATTTGATTGATTCGGCCGGAGTTGCCGAATGCATAGAGCGAATGTTGCCCAAATTGTCGCCCGCCGACGCTGATGTGCAGGGACAGGTATGGAACGCACTTATGAACATACTCGATCAACTTGCGGATATTCTCTCAGATACCACTATTTCATTCAGGGAATTTTCCGAACTTTTCACACTCATGGTTGGCGTATGTAATGTAGGCAGAATTCCGCAGGGAATGGACGAGGTAGTTTTTGGCACAGCGGACAGAATACGCACATCGAATCCAAAGGTTGTATTTGTATTAGGAGCCAACGACGGTGTCTTTCCGTTGATGCCCGTGCAAAACGGTGTATTCACAGATAACGAACGCAAACTCCTGATTGATATGAATCTTCCTATTTCCGGAGATTCAGAACAAAACGCGGTATCGGAGCAATTTCTGGCATATTCCGCAGTCACCTGCGCTTCGGATAAGCTATACGTTACTTACAGCAGAACAGGAGGCGGCGAGACACTGTACAGTTCTGAAATAGTATCCGAGCTTAAGAGGATAGTACCAAAATGCAGGCAAGTCGAGACGAGTAACTGCGTTAATTTGGACATGATAGAAAGTGTCGAGGCGGGTTTCCTGCTGGCTGCCGGCTGTATGAACCAAAACAGTGAATTTTCCGGTTCACTCCTGGAATACTACAGAAGGCGTGAAGAATACGCCGATAAAATAGGAGTGGTACGCAGTGCCAACTCTATTGGCAAACGTGCGCTTAATAAAAAAAATTCCGCCTATTCCCTATTCGGACACAACATCAACATATCCGCTTCAAAAGTGGAATGTTTCCACAAATGCAAATTTATGTATTTTTGTCAATATGGCATGGGTGCGGCCCCACGCCGACGCGCCGAGCTTAATGCGCTGGAGTACGGAAGCGTGGTGCATTATGTCCTGGAAAAACTGCTCAAAAACTGCGATATTGGAGAATTAATTGACAATCCCGATTTGAAGGTTAAAATAAGCGGGTTTCTTGAGGAATATCTCAACGATGTAATGGGAGGCAGCGACATGAAATCCGCGCGTTTCATGTATATGTTCAGGCGCCTTGCCGACACTTTGGCAATCTTGGCGGCTCAGCTTAGCGAGGAATTTGCAAAAAGCCTGTTCCAGCCTTACTCGTTCGAGCTGCCTATAGGTGAGCACGGTGTAAAACCGCTGAAAATTCGGCTCTCTGACGGGACGCATATATCTGTCGGCGGTAAAATCGACCGCGTTGATATATTCAACAAAGACGGAGTCAGCTACGTGCGCGTAGTGGACTACAAGACAGGTAGCAAAGAATTTGTGCTCAGTGATATACTCTCAGGACTAAATATGCAAATGCTTATATATCTCGATATAATTTGCGACAGCGAGCTTTGCTCTGATGATTTCAAACCTGCGGGCGTGGTCTATTCGCCAGCCTCTATGGGGAAAATCTCCGGCGTGCGGGGTGAAACCTCGTTTGAGGAGAAACGCGGCGATATGCTCAAAAAGAACGGGCTTATCGTGGACAATTCGGATGTTATCAATGCAATGGAAATCGGTATGGAGAAAAAAACCGATAAAAAATTCAACACAAGCGTCAAGGGAACAGCTACCTTTCGTACCTCTTCTACCTACGTTGCAAATAGTGAACAGCTTAGTCAAATACGCCGCTATGTCCGCTCACTTCTTAAAGAAATGGGAGAATCGCTGCACAATGGCGAAATTGAAGCTGTGCCAGCCAAGGGAAGCTACGATGCCTGCGCATACTGCGATTATAGTGTAATATGCTCGCAGGAACAAAAAAATCGAGGCCGCGAAATAAAGAAAAACAACATGGCTGAAACTATGGACGCAATCCATGCATCAATAGAGGACAATACATAAAATACCAATTTGTTCGATTTGCCTGATATATCATAAAAAGCGCACTCGGGGTAAACAACTGTAACGCTGCTTATTTCGAGTGCGCTTAATTTTTTCGATTTTGTAAAATCAGAGCTTGGTCAAGCCGGCATAATTTGCCATTACTTTTTTTAATCCCTTGCTGTCAAAATCTATTTCCAGCAGAGCGTCGTTACCCATTGGCGTCACCTTAACTATTGTTCCATCTTTAAAAACCTTATGCCTGACGCGCTCTCCGGGGCTGAATGCCGCCGCATGCGCATGGGAGATCTTCTGCTCAGCCTCCCCTGCAAGCTGCATATCAGAAATATGTTTTCTCTGTGGCTTTTGCGGGGCATTGCGCGTTTGTACCTGTTTCACCTCGTGGCGCATATCATCCATCAGATTCTCTGGGATTTCCTCTACAAATCGCGAGACACGGTTTCTGTGCGAATTGCCGAAAAGCATACGACTGTCACAATTTATCAGATAAAGCTTTTGTTTTGCGCGGGTTATCCCAACATAGGCAAGGCGTCGCTCCTCCTCGATTTCTGAAGGATTGAGAATGGACTGCATACCGGGAAATATGCCTTCCTCCATACCTGGCATGAACACCGCAGGAAATTCCAAACCCTTTGCCGAGTGCATTGTCATCATGACAACTGCGTCGCTATCGCTGTCCAAATTGTCAATATCTGCAATAAGAGCCACCTCCTCGAGGAATTCTCCCAAATCCGTTTCATCGCCGTGTTCTTCCTGATATTTAAGCAGGTTAGAGGCAAGCTCGTTTATATTCTCAATGCGCTCCTCCGCCCTTTCGTCCGTCATACGCAGAGCCGCGATATAACCTGTCTTTTGCAGTACAGTCTCCAGCAATTCGTTAAGCTTCACCTCATTTGAAATATTAATAAAATCTTCAATCATTGACGCAAACGATTTGAGCTTTGCGGCAGAGCGCGCAAGCGCCTGATAATTATCGGCTTCACGTATGACCTCGAACATACTCATACCCAATTCGGACGCGATATCCGAGGCGGTTTGAATGGTCTTTTCTCCGATACCTCGCTTGGGTTCGTTGATAATTCGCTTTAAGCGTATCTCGTCGGCGGGATTTGCGATAACGCACAGATAGGCGAGCATATCCTTAATTTCCTTGCGTTCATAGAAACGGTGTCCGCCTATAACTCGGTAAGGTATGCTCGCGCGCATAAAGTAATTTTCGATGGAATTTGACTGCGCATTCATTCGATACAGCACGGCATGGTCGCCATAACGCATACCCGCGGCCACATTGCTTTCCACTGTCTTGGCGATAAAATCAGCTTCATCGCGCTCGCTCTCAGCGTGATAATGCACGATTTTATCTCCCGCTCCGTTCGCCGTCCAGAGATTCTTGCCCTTTCTCTCGGTATTGTTTTTGATAACGGCATTTGCCGCGTCCAACACATTTTGTGTCGATCTGTAATTCTGCTCCAGACGTATAACCTCTGCATTGGGAAATGTCTTTTCAAAAGAAAGAATATTCTCAATCGTTGCTCCTCGGAATTTGTATATGCTTTGGTCATCGTCGCCCACAACGCAGAGATTTCCGCTCTTTTCCGAAAGCATTTTTGCAAAGAGATACTGCGCGTAATTGGTATCCTGGTACTCATCTATCATTATGTATTCAAATCGATTTTGATAGTACTCCAGCACATCGGAATTATCTTGGAACAGCCGAACGGTCTGAAAGAGCAAATCATCGAAATCCATCGCATCCGCCTCGGCAAGACGCTTTTGGTAAAGCGTGTAACATTCGGCCACTTTTTTCAGGCGAAAGTCGCTGCCCGCCTTTGCAGCATAATCCTTTGGGTTGAGAAGCTGTTCTTTAGCGCGACTTATCTCGGAAAGTATCATTTTCACAGGAAAAGTCCTGTCATCAACACGCAAATATGACATTACGTCTTTCATCATTCGTTTGCTGTCGTCGGTATCGTAAATAGTAAACTTTGCGGAATATCCGAGTCTTTCGCCGTATTTCCTCAATATTCGGGCGCAAGTGGAATGAAAGGTTGACGCCCACACTTCGCCCCCTTCCTCACCCAGCATGACAGTAAGCCTGTCTTTAAGCTCACCCGCCGCTTTGTTGGTAAAGGTTATAGCCATGATCCTCCACGGCTTCGGCGGCCAATGGCTTATCAGGTTAACCGCGCGCTGCTTATCGCTGTCGGATTTCTCGGCGAGCTTTCCATTTGCAAATTCTTCGAGAAACGCAGTATCGTCCTCTGTCAAGCTATTTGGCAGCGCTTGTGTCGTATAGCCGTCGCCGTAGCGTATCATATTCGCAATTCGATTGACAAGCACGGTAGTCTTCCCGCTTCCCGCACCCGCGAGAATTAACAGCGGTCCTTTAGTTTTAAATACTGCAAATCGCTGCATATCGTTCATTCTCGAAAATTCGCGTTCGAGAATTTTCTTCTTAGCTGTCAAATATCTCTGCTTCAAATCAGACATCTTTAAAATAACCGTCCTATCTTTAAATTTCAACTACTGTATTATAGCATACAGACTCCACAAAATCAATTCATAATATTATGTTAGCACGGAAATCAATTCTGAAAAACTGAAGTTAAGCAGACAGAGCTACAATGGGTTTCAATACATTTACGGTGATTTGATGATTGAAAATACCTGTTTTGGGTGTTAATATAGTCTTATCACAGATAATTATTTTTATAACACATATGAAAGAGGAATTTATGGCGCAGATAAAATTTATAAACAAGCGAATTTTGTATGATAAACTGGTTCCGTTCGGATTTGAAAAAATTGATGGCGGATACATATATGTCAAAGAATTACTTGACGGGCAGTTCGTCATGCGGGTACTGATTAAAGATAATTCCGATGTGGAAACAACCGTTACAGACACTTCGCTCGGAACAGAATATGTGCTCCATCTGGTAAATTCGGCGTATGGCGGCTTTGTGGGGCATATGCGCCGCGAATACGATGCCGTTCTCGAAAGCATTCAAAACAATTGCTGTGAAGCTGATGTGTTTAAATCGGATATGACAAAAAGACTTATCGAATATGTCCGTGACACATACGGCGACGAGCTTGAATTTCTTTGGGAAAAATTTACCGACAACGCGGTTTTGAGACGCAAAGATGGCCAAAAATGGTATGCCGTGATACTCACTGTGCCTAAAAACAGGCTTGGAATAAAGTCCGATGAAATTGCGGAAATTATAGATTTGAGGGCAGTCCCAGAAGAAATTGAAAATTTTGTAGATCGGAAAGAATACTTTCCGGGCTGGCACATGAACAAAAAACACTGGTACACAGTAATTCTCGACGGCTCTGTGGAGTTTGACGAGATTTGCAGACGAATTGAAGAAAGCTACAGGCTGGCGCATAAATAATTTGCTGAAGGAAATTGCAGATTATTTACAAATTAATAAAATATCGCTTTACTTTTGGGAGAATATTGTGTATTATATAAGCTGTATAGGGGAAATTCTCCAAAATTTATCGGGAGCGTATTATAAAGTTAATGAGAATTTATATATAAGCTCTAAAAAAGGTTGGTATTGCTAATGAGAAAAACTAAGATCGTATGCACACTTGGTCCCGCCACAGACGGTGGAGACGTGCTCCGTCAGCTTATGCTGGGCGGAATGAATGTGTGCCGCTTCAACTTCAGCCACGGCGACCACGAGGGTCACAAAAAACGCCTTGACTCTGTAATCGAACTGCGCGAGGCGCTCGGTCTGCCGATAGCCACTTTGCTCGACACCAAGGGACCCGAAATTCGCACGGGACTGTTTGAGCCTTCAAAGGTAGAACTGGTTCAGGGGCAGAAATTTACCTTGACTACCAGGGACATAGTTGGCAGCAGTACTATTTCTTCCATTTCCTTCGCGGGCCTTCCCAAGGATGTAAAACCCGGGCAGCGCATATTGATAGATGACGGATTGATCGAACTTACGGTGGATTCAGTCACCGATACCGAGATATTCTGCACCGTTGTCAATGGGGGCACTGTCTCCAACAACAAGGGTATAAACGTACCTGGAGTACATCTTTCCATGCCCTACCTCAGCGAGCGTGATATTTCGGACATAATGTTTGGTGTGCAGAATGATTTCGACTTCATAGCGGCCTCGTTTGTCAGATGCGCCGAAGATGTCATGCAGATCCGCGCACTACTCGATAAGCTCCACTGCAACACCATAAAGATTATTTCCAAAATTGAAAATGCGGACGGCGTTCAAAACATTGATGACATTCTCCGCGTGTCGGACGGAATCATGATAGCCCGAGGCGATCTGGGCGTTGAAATACCGCTTCAAGAGATACCGATAATTCAGAAACAGCTCATAGACAAGGCATACAAGGCGGGCAAGATGGCAATTACAGCCACACAGATGCTCGACAGCATGATAAAGAATCCCCGTCCCACTCGTGCGGAATCTACCGACGTCGCCAACGCTATCTATGACGGCACAAGCGCGATAATGCTCTCGGGGGAAACGGCCGCAGGCAAGTACCCAGTCGAATCCCTGCTGACAATGGCAAAGATTGCCGAGCGCGCCGAATCTGATATCAATTACGCGGGCGGCTTCAAAAATTCCCTTAACAAAACGGGGGACAACGACGTCACGAGCGCCATATCGCACGCAACTGTTACTACAGCCATTGATCTGAACGCAAAGGCTATAATCACTGTGACTAAGAGCGGCGGTACCGCGCGGCAGATAAGCAAGCACCGCCCGCCCTGTCCGATAATCGGCTGCACGCCTGAGCCAAAGGTCGTGCGCCAGCTCAATCTCTCGTGGGGCGTCACACCTTTGCTCATTCCTGAAAAGACAAGCACCGACGAACTGTTTGACTGTTCTGCAAAGGTCGCTGAAGATGCCGGTCTCATCAGCTCAGGCGACCTCACGGTAATTACAGCCGGCGTGCCTATCGGGATTTCCGGCACAACCAATCTTCTCAAGGTTCACTTGGCAGGCAATATTCTTGTATCCGGCAAGGGAATCGGCGAAGGCAGCGTCTGCTCCAACATTTGCGTCGGCAAAACCGAAGATGAGGTTGCGTCTACATTCCAACCCGGCGACATCATAGTGATACCGCAAACCAGCAATCGCCTGCTTCCGTCAATGCGCAAGGCAAAGGCGATAATCACGGAGGCTGATGGTGTCAATACTCACGCCGCTATAGTAGGCATGACATTGGGTATTCCCGTGCTGACGGGATGCAAGAATGCTTCGGACATTCTCAAGAGCGGCACTACAGTTATAGTCGACGCTGATAAGGGAATAGTCTATGGCGGAGACAAGATCGACTAAAGAATCGTGCGTGTGATTCATATTAGTAATGTTTAATATTTTTTAGTCCGTGTTCATAATAGTTTATATATGAACATAGATTTTATAAAGGGGGACTACGCCAATGCCTTTTATTAATACAAAAACCAACATGAAGATCTCAAAGGAAAAAGAAATTGCAATCAAGACCCGTTTCGGTCAGGCAATATCTCTTATTCCGGGAAAGAGCGAAAACTGGCTTATGGTTGGCTTTGAGCCTGAAACTCCGCTCTATTTCAGGGGAAGCGACAGTGAAAAAATCGCCTTTGTGGATGTGAGCGTGTACGGTCGCTTATCTAAATCCGTTTGCGACAAGCTTACTTCGGAGATAACAAAGATTTTGCGCGATGAACTGGAAATAGAGCAAGTCTATATCAAATACGGGGAGGTTGAGATATGGGGGTTCAACGGAAGCAATTTCTGACGAATTGACGTTCTCATTTGATAAATTATGTCTGATAAATACAGAATCGTCTTATCCAAAGAGGATTTCTCTCCCGATGAATGTGAGCTTATCAAGCAACTGGCAGGATATGACCCCAATTGTACTGATAACAGAGCCGAACTCGACAGATGCCTTTGCCAGTACCTCATTTTTCAGAATAGCTATGTTTGCGCCGCAAAAAAAATACTCACAGATCTTGAGGTATTGGAGCTGGATTACCGTGTACAATATGATCACAGAGTGATACGGGCGCTTGACAGTCGCATAAAATCGGTCAAGAGCGTATGCGCCAAGTTGCAAAGGAGGAAACATCCGCTCACGCTGGACAGCGCAAAATTAAATCTCACTGACATCGCGGGAATTCGTGTGATATGCCCCTATATTCGTGATATTTACGAGATACGCGACCGCATATTGGCTCAGAATAACATCAAACTGCTGCGGAGCTCTAATTACATCGAAAACCCAAAACAGAGCGGCTACAGAAGCCTGCACCTTATAGTGTCAGTATCACTCCACCTTTCGGGGCAAAATATTCCTGTACCTGTGGAAATACAACTTCGCACAGTGGCAATGGATTCTTGGGCAGCCCTCGAACACAAACTCAAATACAAAAATTCGCACGGCGTGTCTGATGAGATTTCCCAACAGCTCAGGAACTGCGCCGATGTGATAGCCCAAACCGACGAGCAAATGCAAAGAATTTACGAATCTCTCTTTGTGGACAATGCATAAGTGAGTGAGCTAATTTACATTTGACTGTAAATTTAATATTTTTGTTGAAAAGGTTCTTGCACGGATTGTGTGAGAACCTTTTTATATGGAATCAAAACTGTGAATCACAAATAAAAAAACTGTTGATATATTATTGAAGAAATGTTATAATTATCTTAATCAGCCTTTTAATCACAATACATACAGTATGGACGGTTGTTGAAATGGAAACAGTAGAAAATATCGGAAATATTAAAAAAAGCGACAAAATAATATCTTCATTGATTACGGTGTTGCTTGTATTTGCGTTCTTGAGTGTATCTACACTATTCGTAATTAATTACAACTCGCTTTTTATGGAGAAATCTCCCACCAATCAGACTTACAACAGTGATTCATCCATACACGGAAACAAAATAATTTTAAATATGGATACATCCGATATCTCCAACGGAATATCTGACGGCGAACTGTCCGAACTGAATACGTACGGTTTTCCGCAGGGTGAATCGCCATACTTCATATATGTGGAAAAAGGAGCGCACACCCTTTCTGTGTTTGGCAAGGACAGCTACGGACTTTATACAAACCGGATAGCCACATGGTACACCGGCACAGGCAAAACAGACTCACTCACACCTGTGGGAGTCTTTGCCGTGGGCAAGAAGGAAGAATGGCACACCTGGCCTGCGGGCACATTCTCACCCTATACCACCGTCTATAGCAATGTCGGCAACCGCTACGGCGGACTGTTCATCCATGGACCGATATACATTTCCAAGAATTTTTACTCGGTGACGGGAAACAGCGTGCTTGGCATAGGCAAGAACTGTTCGTCGGGCTGTCTGCGAACTGAAACAGAGGCGGCATATTTCGTATATAAGATGTGTCCCGAAGGTACGCAGGTAAAGATAGTCGATGGTTCACCGCTGGGCTTCACGCCATACAGGAATGTGTATATATCGAACCAACAGACGGCTCCAAATATCGAAAAATTCCAGCTTGTAAGTGTAGTTCCCGAAAAAATAGCCTTTGCCGAGGAGTCACACACAATGGTGATGGGTGATGTCTACTGCCCTGAAATAGTGTCAACACCCTCATATGCCAGAGGTATCCAGTGTACATGGTCTTCCAACAACCCCGATATAGTCAAAGTATCGGGCAATGCAATATTGGCAGTCGGAACCGGCTCGGCTATGGTGTATCTTACATCAGACGACGGAAAACTCTCGGCCTCCATGCTCATAAATGTTACCGTGGGAAATGTGGACACATCGGCAGATCCCCCTAAGATTGGCGGAAAAAACGCCGACTTAAGCGATAATGATATTCTTGACAATTACCGGCAGACAGATATAGATTTGTTGAAACTGAAAATAAACGGCAAAGTATTCGGCCTTGATGAAAATGTCGTGCCGCTTCTGCGTGAGCTGGGAATTAAAAGCTATAAGGTTGAGAGCTATCAAAGCTGCGCCTATGTGGGTCTTGACAAGTCATATACCTACACCCACATGGAGAACGGAAAGGTCGGCAAGTGTGTGATATCCACCGTGCCCATGGTCAAGGGAGAGGACAATATCTGCGAGATAAGTATTAAGAACGTGATAAACGCGGATTTGGAAACCACAAAGGGCATAAAGCTCGGCAGCAGCAAAGCCGACGTTGAAAAGGCATACGGCAGATATTACACCGAAGTGCTGATTGAGGACGGAAACAACGATTCCTACATAAAAATGACCTACTGGGCAGGAATCCCGAACAAGTCGGGGCAGCCGTCGCTCTATTTCTACCTCGAGCCTGACAGCGGCGAAGTTATCGGCATGGGAATATACAGCGGCAGGAATTTTATATAATTTTTATAAGGACGGTTTTATAAATATGGTATTTAGTTCGGCAGTTTTCCTCTTTGCGTTTTTTCCGCTCTACATACTCGTTGTTTCATTAGTCAGAAATGTAAAGGTGTGCAATATAATACTCATGGTAATGAGCCTCATATTTTATGCGTGGGGCGAGCCTCTCTATATTCTGCTGATGCTGTTTTCTATGCTGGTTAATTACCTTGTCGCACTTCCTGCTGAAAGCTGCGGCAATGTGAACAGTGTGAAGAGGCATACACTGCTTGCGCTTGATGTGATATTCAATCTTACAATGCTGGGCGTTTTCAAATACGCGGGATTTCTGGTATCCAGTGTAAATTCGATATTCAACGCGCAAATTTCAGTGCCTGAAATACCGCTCCCCGTGGGCATTTCCTTTTTCACTTTCCAGACTATGAGTTATGTCATAGACGCCTACCGCGGCAGCTGCAAAGTTCAAAAAGACCCCATAAAATTCATGCTTTATGTATCATTTTTTCCGCAGCTCATAGCAGGTCCGATAATAAAATATCACGACATAGAGCAGCAGTTGAGTAAACGCTCTACAAGCGTAGGCAAGATATCCGACGGAATAAGACGATTCATCGTAGGGTTGTCCAAGAAAATGCTCCTCGCCAACGTGTTCGGAGAAATTGTCGACAACATATACGCACTTGATGGATCAGACCTCAATATAGTCCTCGCATGGGCGGCGGCTATAGGTTATTGTATGCAGATTTACTTCGATTTCTCGGGCTATTCCGATATGGCAATAGGTCTGGGCAAAATGGCGGGCTTTACCTTCATGGAGAATTTCAATTATCCGTACACGGCAAGATCTATACGCGATTTTTGGAAGCGTTGGCACATCTCTCTTACCACATGGTTCAGAGAATATGTCTACTTCCCGTTGGGGGGCAACCGCAAGGGCGAGCTTCGCACGGGAATCAATCGAATGATTGTATTTCTGCTCACCGGTTTATGGCATGGCGCCATGTGGACATTTGTGCTGTGGGGCATATTCCACGGTGTATTTCAGCTTCTAGAAACCTACGCCATTCATCCGGAAAAATGGAAATACAAGCCGCTCAGTCACTTGTATGCAATGGCAGTTGTGGCAGTAGGATTTACAATATTCCGCGCGGAAAGCGTGCCTCAGGCGTTCCGGCTCATTTGTGATATGCTTATAGGCTTTAATTTTACCAATATCGGATTAGCGCAGGTGCGCACGCTGTTCACAACTTATAACGCGTTAATAATGTTTGCGGCCGTAATCGCCGCAACTCCCATTGTGGCGAATCTTGCAAGCCGTTTCGCGGAAAAATACAATGCGCATACGGTTGTTACTTGCGCGAAATACGCCGCAAGTCTTGTACTCATGGCGATTTGCATGATGACACTCGCCTCGTCAACCTACAACCCATTCATTTATTTCAGATTCTAGGAAAGGAGCGGTATTTTGAATAAACCTTTATTGAAAAAAATCTGCACAGTATCATACACGGTACTGATAACGACGGTTTGTACCGTTCCGTTTGTCGGTTCATTATTCAAATGGGGCAGTCAATCTACTGAAAACCGCACTATGCTCTCCATGCCTAAGTTGCTTGAGACAACCGAGGATTCCACAAAGATGAATATGGAGTACACTACCGAACTGGCGGATTATTATTCCGAACACTTTGGATTTCGTCAGGAGCTTGTGACGGCAAATGCGGTACTTAATGAAACGCTTTTCGCACGCTCTACCAACGATAAGACCACCATAGGCAAGGACGGCTGGTACTACCTCAATGAGACATTAGACGATTATACTGGGGCATCGGCACTCTCGGATCGTGGGATATACCGATTGAAGAAAACGCTCGATTTGATGAACCAATATTCTAATGAAAGCAATATCACGATGCTGTTTTTCTCCGCGCCCAACAAGAACAGCATATATCCGGAGTTTATGCCATGGCACATCAGGCGTTCCACTGAATCCGGCAATCTCGATCGATTGAGCGCTCTTTTTTCACGAGATCCAAACAGCGATTACTATATTGACATGAAAAGCCGTCTGTTGGAATTGAAAGAAACCGAGTCCCGTGACATATATTTAAAGAATGACAGTCATTGGAACGAGCTTGGAGCACTTGCCGCCTACAACGCAATGCAGGATAACTTCAACAGCCGTATAGATAAATTCGATTATATGCCAATTGCGGTAAGCGATACACATATAACCGAGGCATATGAGGCAGGCGACTTGACCAACACTCTATATCCTTCGATTCAAAAGACCGACTTAAAATATGACCTCGGCATTAAAAAGAACTTTTCCGCTGACCGCCCGTTGACCGACCTTATGGCAGAAATAAGCACTACCTGTCAGGGCAGGTATTACAACGAGATATGCTACCGCGATTCATTCTTCAATGCGCTGATAAACATAAATTCCAACGCCTTCGCAAAAGTCAGATATACGCGCGCCTTTCCATATGACATGACAGCCGCTAAAAGTGGCGGTTACAATATAGCTGTGGTTGAGATAGCTGAACGCAATCTTCCAAAAATTCTGGACAACGCCCCTATAATGGGGGCAATAGGCACTGACGTCCCGACCGGCTCCGCCCATGTGAACGGAGGACAGGAATGTAATTTTGTCGACGACGGAGAATCGCTCAAGCTCAGCGGTGAACTCGGGAACTGGGCGGACTTGAAAAACGACAGCAATATTTATATTGAACTGCGCGACAGTAACGGAAGATCATTCTGCTATGAGGCGTTTCCCATATGTGAGGGGGATAGCTACAACGATAATGGATTCTCGATAACGATAAGTAAATACAGTCTGGTTAATGACGAATACGAAGCATACATTCACGTTGTAAATAAAGACACAGCGCAATACACCGAACTGCTTTTTAATCAGTAAATCACGGCGAACAAAAATATCTCCAATATTGATAAAGACGGCACAATTATAGCAAACCATATTTTTGAGAGAGGTAAAATTTAACCATGGAAAACATTACATCTACCGAAAAGAAAAAGAGAATATTCTCGGCAATTCAGCCCAGCGGACAGATGACACTTGGAAATTATCTTGGTGCCATCAGGAGTTGGGTGGAGCTTCAGGACAAATTTGAGTGCGTGTACGCCACCGCCAATCTTCACGCAATAACCGTCAGACAGGATCCGAAGAAGCTCAAAGAAAACACTACGAACCTTTTTGCCCTGCTGATAGCGGCGGGCATCGACCCCGCCAAATGCATATTTTTCCATCAGAGCCAAGTTCATGCACACGCCGAACTTTCGTGGGTACTCAGTACATACACGCAGTTCGGCGAGCTGTCGCGCATGACGCAGTTCAAGGATAAATCCGCCAAACATTCGGACAATATCAACGCCGGACTTTTCACATATCCTGCGCTTATGGCGGCCGACATCTTGTTGTATCAGGCTGATATGGTACCGGTGGGAGCCGATCAGAAACAGCACCTTGAATTGACTCGCAACGTCGCGGAGCGATTCAACGGCATTTATGGCAACACCTTCGTTGTGCCCGAGCCCTATATCACTAAGACTGCTGCGAAAGTAATGAGCCTTCTTGACCCGTCAAAAAAGATGAGCAAGTCGGATCCCAATACGAAAAGCTTTATCCTCATGGTAGACGAGCCGGCAACCATTATGAAAAAATTCCGCTCGGCCGTAACTGACAGCGAGGCCAGCGTGAGATACGCCGAAGGCAAAGACGGAATAAATAATCTCATGGAGATATACTCTGCCTGCACAGGGCTTACATTTGAGCAGATAGAGGATGAATTTCGCGGCAAGGGCTACGGCGACTTTAAGAATGCCGTAGGCGAAGCGGTGGTGGCCCAGCTCGAACCCATACAGATCCGTTATAAGGAACTGCTTAAGGATAAAAAGTACCTTGAAGAGCTCGCCCGCCAAGGCGCGGAATCCGCTTCCAAATTAGCGGAAAGGACAATAGACAAGGTATACAGGAAAGTCGGTCTTGTCAGATAATCTTTATCCGAAAACCAAATAAACTATAATGAAATCCCGCAGATTGGCACAACGGCTTTGACCGTCAAATAACCAAATCTGCGGGATTTCGTATTTTATTCTTTATTAATCCTTACCTTCGCGAATTCATATCACAACGATTCCACTACGTCCAGAAAATCTCCGCACGCGTCAAGAGTGTTTTTTCCGCCGATTACGCAAATTCCGGAATTTGCGCACACTTCATCGAGCACTCTGCTGAATTCTTCCAGTTTCTCGGCGGTAGTACTGAGTATTTCATCGCGCTCTATTTGCAAATCGTCATTGCTGATTCCCGAGAAATACATCTCGACAGCCCTCTCCCCTTCTGTCTTGGGTGTGAGCAGTGGTTCAACTGCCGCAATAGTGCTTATAATGTATTTCTCAATGTCATTGCCTCCTTTGCAGAAATCGCGCAGTGCCTTTCCCGCCTTGTCAAATGAACCCAATGACCTCGACGGACTGGGATCACGGTATGTGGTAAGGGTTACTTCACCATTTGAAGGCGCTCTCATAGATGTGCCATATGCACCGCCTTTAACTCGTATGTCGTTCCACATATAATCGAACGTAAGCAGTTGAGCCGCAACCTTGGCATATCCGCTTGGCTTCACTCCCAGTGAATTCATGTTGCATGACTTTGCGGCAAAACCTATTTCGGCGGGTATTATAAAACCTTCACGCCTTACCGGTGCTTTTTCGTAAACTGCCTTAGATCCTACTGCAATGTCATCGAGCAGCGCGATAATTTCTTTAATCCACGCCTCGTCGTACTCGCCTGTGATTGCCAAAGTAAGTCTCGACTTTGTGAATATTTTTGCGGGCAGTCCGTTGAGACTGCGACAAAGTTCCGCTCCATTATTTTCAAAATCCGCGTCCGCACGTTTGAGATAACGCAGCATAGAGATACCGTACATCTCTTCGTCAACCGCGCCCTTAGCGCTATTTGAGGCGGCGGCGCGCAGGGAAGCGTAATAATTGCCGCGCATTGCCACGCTCTGCTCGAGTGCTATGCGGTATTGTCGAAGAATATTGTAGACAAAGCTCTCGTCGGAGAGATCAGAATGATTCAACACTTCGTCCAAGAGCTGCACCGCATCGCGCTTGTTATGCTCAAGAAGGGCAATTTTAACCGACAAACGCGGGGACGCCTCATCAGTCTGACCGAGCTTGGCAGAGCACGAAACCGTACACGCAAAGTTACCCAGCTTGCCTTGCAATTCACTCTGAAGCTCAAGTGCCGAATAATTCTCGGTGGCGGATTCACCCAGAAGTGCAGTGAAAAATGATATCTTTCCCAGTTCTTCTTTCGGCATATCTTCCAGTGAAAAATACAAATTTAAATATGTGATGCCGTTTGTCTCCTGAGGCTGATGAAGCACTGTTATCCCGTCTATCGTGTTTATATTCTGCAAGGTCTTTTCGCGCTCGACGGGGATATCCTTGATCGACAGCTTGGGCAGCTTGGCGAGCTGCTCAGGTGTGTCCTCGGTTTCCTGACGTTTGCGCAGAATTGCAAATTCCTGCATTATATCATCGATTTCACGGGTGCTCAATTTGGACTTTATGTCCGCGAGACGAAGTTTCTCCGCCTCTATCTTTTCCTCACCCAGTGTTTTGGACGGAAGCAGGCATACCCTGGCACAGTGTTTATTTTCCAGGAGCGTCTCACGAAGGAACTCTTCAAACCACCCATCGTCAATCTTTTTACGGAGCGAGGCAAACACGTCGTCATAGCAGAGATTTTGTGCGGGGTCTCCGCCGTAGAGCCAGCTTTCGAGAGCCGTCATCGCAAACACAAGGCCGCGCGGCATTCCGTCGTATGACTTCTCGCGAATGGAAAATTCAATTCGGCTGAGTGTATTGCTCAGACGCCTGTGATCGAGGCCGTTGTCCGCGAGGGATTTAAGCTCGTCCGCAACCACTGACCAGATTTCTTCCTTCTTGGTAGGGTCGGCGTTGCGCACCGTCAAATATGCATACAACTGCTGAATTCCGTCCTGTATACGGAAATACACGTCCTCAGCCAGTCCTCTGTCAAGCAGGGCCTTGGGCAGCGGGGATTCGTTGGACGATGCCAACACATCCGACAACACGGCAAAAGCTAAATTTTTCTCCTTGTCTCTGTAATCCCCAAACACCCAACCTTGTGCCAATATCGCCTTGTTTACCTCGTTTTCCTCAGCGCCGATTTCATAATACGTCGTGCGTTCCTCGGGCATTACCGCACTCTGATAGGGAATGTCCGCATCAATGTCAAGTCTGTCATATTCGCAAAGGAAACCGTCGAGTTTAGCCAGAACCGCGTCCAAATCCACAGTGCCGTCAAGTATGATTCTCGAATTAGAGGGATGATAATACTTGTGGTGATTTGCCAGGTAGCTCTCATAGGTAAGCTCGGGAATGCTTGACGGATATCCGCCGGACTCAAAACCGTAGCAAGTATCGGGGAACAGCAGTCGATTCAGTTCTGATTCCAGAACCGTATCGTTTGACGCATACGCGCCCTTCATCTCGTTGTAAACAACGCCGTTGCAAACCATTTCATCATCTGCGTTGTCAAGCTCATAATGCCAGCCCTCCTGACGAAACGCATGGGGGTCGGTTATGCTCAAAGGATGGAGTACGGCGTCCATATACACATCTATCAGGTTCAAAAAGTCTTTGGGGTTGCGCGAAGATATAGGATACATTGTCTTATCCGGAAAAGTGAGGGCGTTAAGAAATGTGGCCATTGAACTTTTAATGAGTTCCACAAACGGCTCCTTCATAGGGTATTTATCAGAGCCGCACAGCACTGAATGCTCCAATATGTGAAAAACGCCCGTGTCATCGCTGGGTATGGTCTTGAAAGCTATGGCGAAGGTCTTATTGTCGTCCTTGCGATCAAGCCAAATCAAATCAGCGCCGTTTTTTTCGTACGTCATGCGCCACAATGTAGCGCCAATTTCTGCCAGCTCTTGGGAATATTCCACCCGAAAGCCGTGAATTACATCATTTTTCTGCATTTATTCATTCGCCTTTCTATTTTTACCTTATTATATATAATTTTACAAAATATCGACATCATTTGCCGTTCGCCAGATATTCCGCCGCAGAATGCGCCGCTATGTTGCCCTCGCCCACAGCCTTGGCATATTGATAGGGACGTCCTGTGCAGTCGCCTGCGGCATAGCAACCCTTAAGATTAGAAGCACAACTGCGGTCAACCACGATATGCCCGTCCGCCGTATCCAATCCGTTGAGAAGCACAGACGGTGTGATTGCCTGCTTGAGCATAAATACGCCGTCAACCTCAATTTCACGGTCCGAAAACACCAGCTTTTCCGCCTTTTGGCCGCCTCTGATTTCCAGCGGCTTTTCCTTTATTATCTCCACATTTTCCAAGGATATCTCCACGTCTTTGTACATCGGCATCAGCCATACCTTAGCCGCCAGCGACGCGAGGTATTCAATCTCGTGCTCCAGTTCTTTTGACGTGCATTCCACAGCTATGGTTTTGTTTTTATACAGAAAACCGTCGCAGGTTGCACAATAACTTACACCTCTTCCGACAAATTCCAATTCTCCCGGTATAGGCTTCACCGATTCCACACCAGTGCATAAAATTACCGTCTTGGCCTCGAACATTTCCTTGTTGCAGAGAATTCCGTAGTGCCCGTCCATCTGATATAAGCCTGTCACATTTTTGGGCGTTATCTCTATATCCATTTCGTCAACCTGACGCAGAAATACTTCCCGCATTTCGCCTCCCGAAATAAACGGCAGACCCGGATAATTGCGTATTTTCTCCGCTGATGATATTTTGGACGAGAGTGACCGAGAACCAAACCATATGAAATTTTTATTCAATGCCTTAAGAGTGAGCGCTGCGGACACGCCTGCCGCTCCCGTTCCTATTAAAGCAACGTCATACATAGACCATACCCTCCTAACTTTGACGGGGATTGACGTTATTATAACATAAATTCCCAATACAGTCAATTAATAACATATGAATCTCATGGCAACAGCATTTAAAATAATTAACGAAGTATAAAAATCCACATAAATTTTATTCAGCTCAAAAAATATAAAAAATCGCGCTGTAATAATTATTCCCTCATATATCACGGTAATTACATTATTTCACTCCCGGGCAGCAAAACATTTTTTAATCTTATACACCGAATAAAAAAATCACCGGAAAAAGCGTTGAACGCTTTTTTCGGTGAAAATTTTTGTTTTTCAATCGAAACACAATTCAATAATCCCAGAAAAGCATAAATAAATCATAAATTGTGCATTATCTCGTTAAGTGCCTTAAAGTCAGTTATTTCAATGCTGCTCTGCCCAACCTTGCGTATATAGCCCAGTTTGACGAGTTTTTGGATATATCGGCTCACGGTTTCCGCGCGAAGTCCCACACTTGCGGCAATATCATCAAGACGAAGTTTTATAGTCGACTCGGTGCTGCGCTTATCGCGGTATATCAAAAAACAGGCTATTTTTGCCATTGGATTGCTCATTGAAAGGATCATATTGCGCTCATTGGCATCGTGCAGCTTGTTCGAGAGCATATTTATCACACTGAGGGCTATGGAAGGGTCACTGACTGCCGCCTCGATATCACGGCGGAATATAAGGCATATATGCACATCTGTAATGCACACAGCCGAGTAAGGATAACGGCTGTTCTCCAGAAATATCCCCTCCCACACGGTGTCATTGTCGGAGAATATGCCTATAATGCGCTCCCTGCCCTCGCCGTCATAGGTGTTAAGCTTTATCTGTCCCTTTCTTATTATCACAATGTAATCTACACTGTCACCTTCCGAAAAAACTGTTTCGTCCTTTTTTAGAAATTTGTTTGACGACTTACGCATAAGTTCCCTCTTGCTTTCATCGGGAAGCCCAGAGAAAAACGCGAGGTTATCTATGCAGCGATTTGTACAGCTCCCGCAGTCGTTTGGATTTTCACAAAATGGATTGAATTTCATCACAGTTCCCTACCGATCAAAAAACAACAATATAACGACGATACCCACAATCACGCCTGAGAGTTCCATACCGACCATACTCCAACCTACGATATTGAAAATACGTTTTGCGCGCTTGTATTCATTCGGCTCATAGAACCTGTCAATAAGCATGACCTGTGTTACTACAACAGGCTTTTTGCTTGAATAAATTGCGGATTTTTTGGAACAGGTCACGCCATTCCAAACAAATTCATAAAACGGCGCATAATCGTAGGTTCCAGCAGTATCACTGCAACTCCAGCGAAGATCAGCACAAGCGCTGATGTCAAGAAAAACACGGAAAACGCTGACATCATTTATCAAACCTTTCTGTGGCGCAAAATAAAAGTGACGTACCAAACCTCATCAAAAAACAGGACTGTGATAATTGTACCATGCAGTCCTGTTTTTTTCAATAATTTTTTATTTTATGATGTGAAAATGTTCGATTTTTTTGTTGGTGCATATTTTTTCAACCGAAAAAAATCCGGAATGATTTGTTCAAAATGATTGCTTATCAGATCTGGGGCCAAACCGCTATTCTGTCACCCTGATTTTACGAAAAATGCGATATAAAAATTAAATTTTGCGCCAATTATAACTTTTCGTGAGCAGATCTTGCAATAACGTCAAGCTGCTGCTCAGGGGTCAGGTCGATGAATTTGACCGCATAACCAGATACACGAATAGTGAAGTTTGCATATTCAGGCTTCTCGGGGTGCTCCATGCAGTCCTTGAGTTTATCCACACCGAATACGTTGACATTGAGGTGATGTGCACCCTTATCAAAGTAGCCGTCCAGAATGTGCCAAAGATTATTCTGACGTTCTTCATCGCTGTGACCGAGAGCGTCTGGACTAATGGTTTGGGTGTTGGAAATGCCGTCGAGCGCGTACTCATAGGGCAGTTTCGCAACAGAATTGAGCGAAGCGAGCAAACCGTTCTTCTCTGCACCGTACGCCGGATTTGCACCTGGTGCAAAGGGAGTGAATGCTTTTCTGCCGTCCGGAAGAGCGCCAGTGGCCTTGCCGTAAACCACGTTGGAGGTAATGGTGAGTATAGATGTAGTAGGCTCGGAATCGCGGTAGGTGTGACAGCCCTTCACCTTGTTCATAAATGTCTTGAGCAGCCAGACAGCTATCTCGTCCGCTCTCTCGTCATCGTTGCCATAACGTGGGAAGTCTCCCTCGGTGATATAGTCAACAATGAGACCGTCGTCGTCGCGGATAGGCTTGACCTTGGCATATTTGATGGCACACAGCGAATCCACAACGTGAGAGAATCCCGCAATACCTGTTGCGAATGTGCGTCTTACATCGGTATCAATGAGAGCCATCTCGGCCGCCTCGTAGTAATACTTATCGTGCATATAGTGGATAAGATTGAGAATATTTACATAAAGCTCGACAAGCCAATCCATCATTGCATCGAACTTCTCAATGACCTCATCGTAGTCAAGGACATCTCCTTTGACTGGGATATACTTCGGACCTACCTGCTCGTGGTTCTTGATATCAACGCCGCCGTTAAGCGCGTAGATAAGGCACTTTGCGAGATTTGCACGTGCTCCGAAGAACTGGATTTCCTTACCGGTCTGCGTGGCCGATACACAGCAGCAAATGCTGTAGTCGTCTCCCCACACGGGACGCATTACGCAGTCGTTCTCATACTGAATGGACGACGTATCAATGGAGATCTTTGCGGCGTACTTCTTGAAGTTCTCAGGAAGTCTGGAAGAATACAGAACCGTGAGATTGGGTTCGGGAGACGGTCCCATATTTTCGAGTGTGTGGAGGAAACGGTAGTCATTCTTTGTGACAAGGTGACGGCCATCCATGCCAATACCTGCCACTTCCAGAGTAGCCCAAACCGGATCGCCGGAGAAAAGGGCATTGTAGGAGGGAATTCTGGCGAATTTCACCATGCGGAATTTTAACACAAGATGGTCGATAAGCTCTTGTGCCTCACTCTCGGTGATCTTGCCTTCGTTCAAATCCCTCTGGATATAAATATCAAGGAATGTGGAAATCCTGCCCACGCTCATCGCCGCGCCATTCTGCGTCTTGACAGCGGCGAGATAGCCGAAATAGAGCCATTGCACCGCCTCCTGAGCGTTGGTGGCAGGCTTGGAAATATCATAGCCGTAAATCTCCGCCATTTTCTTCATATTCTTAAGAGCGCGGATCTGTTCTGCAATTTCCTCGCGCAGACGAATAAATTTGTCAATCATGTTTCTGCCGCCACAGTGTGACAAATCATTTTCCTTCTGCGCGATAAGGAAATCTATACCGTAAAGGGCAACGCGTCTGTAATCGCCCACAATGCGGCCTCTGCCGTAAGTGTCAGGGAGACCGGTAATGATATGGCTGTGGCGCGCGCGCTTCATTTCTGGTGTGTATGCGTCGAACACAGCTTGATTGTGTGTCTTGTGATAATCGGTGAATATTTTTACAAGCTCCGGATTTACGTTATAACCGTAGGTAGCGGCGGCCTGCTGTGCCATCTTAATGCCTCCGTAGGGCATAAACGCTCTCTTGAGCGGCTTGTCTGTCTGCAACCCCACTATCTTTTCCAGATCCTTCATAGATTCGTCAATATAGCCAGGACCATATGCCGTCAGGCTTGAGACAACTTCAGTTTCGCACTCGAGCACGCCGCCCTTTGCCCTTTCTTCCTTTTGAAGCTCCTGTAATCTGCCCCAAAGTTTGTTGGTAGCGTCCGTGGGGCCTTCAAGAAAGCTCTCGTCCCCGTCATAAGGCGTATAATTTTGCTGAATGAAGTCACGGACATTTACATCGTCTCTCCAAACTCTACCTTTGAAGCCTCTCCATGCAATTTCGTTGTTGTTCATATCTGTCAAATCCTTTCTATATCCAAGCAGTGCAAATTAATTACTCTCTTTTGTCAATATTCTAACACTCTTACCCGTATATTCTTTGATTTAAATCAATTTTCATAATTTACCCTCAAGAATATTTTGTGCGTTTTCCACACTTGATTTCGCGGGTGGTTCAACATCTCCAAGCTTATATGGAATTCCAAGCTTTTCCCATTTGTAAACTCCAAACGAGTGATATGGCAGAACCTCAATTCGTTTGACGTTGCCAAGTGTTCGGATAAATTCCGCCGTGCGTCTCAGATATTCGTCATCGTCGGTCAATCCGGGAACGAGCACATGGCGAACCCAAACCGGCTTGCCAATTTCAGACAGATACCGGAACATATCCAAGATATTGCCATTTGGCCTGCCCGTCAATTCAATGTGTCTGACATCATCAATGTGTTTTATATCAACAATGAAAAGGTCGGTGCAATCGCACAGTTCCCTGAATTTGGAAAAAAACGGCTCACTGCGCGTGAATGGTTGTCCAGCAGTATCAATGCAAGTGTTTATCCCGCGCTGCTTTGCTTTGTGGAAAAGGTCCAGAAGAAAGTCAATTTGCAGCAGCGGCTCTCCCCCGCTCACCGTAATGCCGCCCTCAATGCCCCAATAGCTCCGATAGCGCTCCGCTGTATCCAGAAGCTCGTCGGCAGATTTGAACTCTCCGCTTGCTGTGTTCCATGTGTCGGGGTTGTGACAGTATTTGCAGCGCAGCA
Source organism: uncultured Clostridia bacterium (assembly GCA_947581635.1). Classification (GTDB taxonomy): domain Bacteria; phylum Bacillota; class Clostridia; order Oscillospirales; family Acutalibacteraceae; genus RUG762. The sequence goes on from CANPVE010000005.1 coordinate 150,652, forward strand.
TACAGCCTTGAACAAATATAACAAATCTCACCCCGGGACCGTCGACCGAGCCGAACGACTCAGTAGAATGGATTCTTCCCTTAATCATAGTGCCACCACATCTCTTACTGTAATCATGATTAAAATATATCAATTGCGGAAATATTTGTCAAGTGTTTTTAATCCACCCCCCAAGGGTAACAGCATTTAATAATAATTAGCGAAGGGAATCTGAACTGGAAAAACATATCCGGGTTAAGGGTGATTTTGAAAAATACAAAAATAAATAACCTTTTACGTTTTTCTATTGCGAAGAAGTAAATGCTGTTTGCCTGATTCAATATTTTTTCATATATTCATAATCATTCTGTTGTATATTCTTTTTATTTATTCGTGTCATATAATACCGATTTAAGAAGATAAAAAAAATCCCACAGTCCGATCAAAAGTTGACCTTACTGTGGGAATTTAAATTAAATCTTAAACAAGGCTAAAACACTGCAAAGCATTTTACTCAGCATCTTCTGATGTTTCTTCTTTGCTCTCAGCCTGAGCTGCGGCTTCCGCTTGCGCCTTGAGAACTTCTTTAATTGAAAGACTTACATGCTTGTTCTCAAAGTCCACATTGGTGATAGCCGCTGTTACGACATCTCCTACTTTAACAACGTCTGTTGGTTTCTCCACACGTTCCAAGCTGAGCTGGCTGATGTGAATAAGGCCATCAAGACCTGGCAGGATGTTGACGAACGCGCCGAAACTTGGCGTTCCGACGACTTTGGCTTGAATAACGGTACCAACAGGATAGCTGTTCTTGAGAATCTCCCAGGGATTATCTTCAGCTTTCTTGTAGCCAAGAGAGATCGTCTTCTTATCTTTCTTTACGTCCTTAACTCTGACTTCAACGACATCTCCGACAGACAGCACTTCTTTTGGGTCCTTTATCTTGTCCCAAGAAAGCTCCGACTTATGAATCATTCCATCCACAGGACCGAGATTTACAAACGCACCATAGCTGGTGAGAGACTTCACAACACCCGTGAATGTCTGACCGGGCTCGATATTATCCCAGAATTCCTTCTCGGCAAGCTTCTTTATGGAACCAACAACTCTTCCTCTTCCGCCTTTGATAACCTCGATGATAACGAACTTAACCTTACTTCTAAGCAGACTTTCAAGCGACTCTTTGGGCTTGAGCATACACTGAGAAGCGGGAATAAACACCGTGACTCCATCGCAGGCAACGAGCACGCCGCCCTTGATAACTTGCGTAACTGTACCCTCAAAAACAACAGTCTCTTTCTCTTCAACGGATTCTTCCGTAGTATCCGTTACATTCTCCGCAACGTCCTCAGTATCGTCGTCGCGTCTTCTTCTTCTGGTTGTAACCTTCGGGGATGCCGCGATCATCTTGTCCATAGTCTTTCTTGATTCAAGAATCTTTTTGGAAAGATAGATATATCCGTCTTGATCGTTCACCTTGAGTATTATAAGCTCAAGCTGGTCGCCAACTTTGACAAGATCCGAAGTGGTTGCATTGGGATCATCTGTGAGTTCTTTAAGCTCAACGATGCCGGTCTGTTTCCTGCCCACATCGACATATGCCCCGGTGGGGTCGACGCCTATGACTGTACCTGTTACTACCTTTCCGTTTGTATTTGAATTCTTGAAAGACTCCTCAAGCAAATCTGCGAAGCTTTCATTGTTCTGGATTTCACTCATCTTGAAAAGAACCTCCTTAATTATGTTAGCCGGTGTAGAAGCACCAGCCGTAACACCTATGTTGTTTGCCGCGCGCACGTCGTTTTCTGGCAGCTCGTCAGCGGTTTGTATAAGAATGCTCCTACACTTTTCGGAACATATGTGAAAGAGCTTAGACGTGTTCGAGCTGTTGACACCGCCTATAATAACCATAAGATCACATTTTTCAGACAGCTCTGCGGCCTCGCGCTGTCTGCTTTGAGTCGCATTACATATTGTATCAAATAAAGTTGCGTTTGTACAGTCCTTATTGAAAATGTTCAAACATTTTTTCCAAATTTCCGTGTTGAAAGTGGTTTGCGCGACGACCGATACGTTTTTTTCCTTAAGTTCAGGGTGTTTATTGAGCAGTTGCAATAAATCAGAATCGTCTCTGAACGTGTATGTCACACCGTTGCAATGACCCTTTATGCCAAGAACTTCAGGATGCTCAGAGTCACCGGCAATCAGTATTATATCACCTTTCTCTGCCGCATTGGTTACTATACTATGAATTTTGGCCACAAATGGGCAGGTGGCATCCTGAATTTCTATATTTTTTTCATTAAGTTCATTGTAAACCGAAAGCGGTACGCCGTGGGAGCGGATAACAAGCACAGTATCCAAAGGCACATCATCGGGCGTGTCAGCTATAACCACTCCCCTGCTTGCCAGCTGTTTCACTACCTGTGCATTGTGGATTATTGGACCGAGGGTACACACCCTTCTGCCATTGTCAAGGAGTGAATTTACAAGCTCTATAGCCCTGTTTACACCAAAGCAGAAGCCTGCTGTTTTAGCCAGATATATTTTCTTCAAAAGTTCCACCGCCTTGCAAGTTAAATTCCAACACGATTTTTGATAGTATCGACAACAACCTGAATAGAGTGTTCATAGTCCATTTCAGACGTGTCTATTAATATAGAATCCCTCGCGGGGCGAAGCGGAGATATCGGCTTATGCTCATCGTAATAATCGCGCTCTTTTATATCCTCGAGCACATCATCGTACGTTATATCAATCCCTTTTTCAATCATTTCCTTGTATCTGCGCTGGGCACGAACCTCTGCGGAGGCGGTAAGAAAAATTTTGACATCTGCATTCGGAAGAACTACTGTACCGATATCGCGACCATCCATTATGATGTTGTTGTTTTGAGCTATTTCCTGCTGCATATCCGAAAGACACTGGCGAAGTTTAGGATGAGCTGAAACTATCGGAGCGCATCTCGTCACCTCTCTGGTGCGTATCACCTGCGACACATTCTCGCCGCAAAGGTATACTTTCTGCTCACCGTCCTCGTATCGGAGCTCAATATCCAGCATTGGCAGAATACTGCCAACTTTTTGCGCGTCGTCAGGATCGATTCTGCGCTGCATAACAAAAACCGCGGCGGCACGGTACATTGCACCTGTGTCCACATAAATAAAGCCCAAACGGCGCGCAGCTTCACGTGAAACAGAGCTTTTGCCCGCACCGGAGGGACCGTCTATAGCAACATTAATCATTAATAGTAACCCAGCCTTTCTGCGGCGGCAATTCCCGCGCATCTGCCTGTGGAAAAGGCTATTTGCAAATTGAATCCGCCTGTATGCGCGTCAACATCGAGTACTTCACCCGCGAAATACAGTCCCTGCATAAGCTTGGACTCCATCGTGCGAGGGTTTACCTGCTTAACGCTTACGCCGCCCGAGGTTATAATAGCCTCCTCTATAGGGCGAAAACCGACAACAGTGTACTCGAGATTTTTAAGCAGTGCTGCCAAAGCCAACCTCTGTTCACGTCGAATTGAATTGACCTTGGTGTTGTAAGGAATATCCACCCTTTTTATTATAACAGAAATGATCTTTTGTGGCAAGAGTTTTGAGAGAGAATTTCCAAAATCTTTATTAATATTTGCCGAAAAATCTCGTTGTATTCTGGCATCAAGCTGTTCGAGACTGAGAGCCGGCTTCAAATCTATTGAGATAATATGCGTTTCTTTCGGATTCCTTATATGAGAACTGGCGCTGAGTATCACAGGACCCGACATTCCAAAATGTGTGAAAAGCATTTCTCCAAAGTCCTTGTAGACAACTTTTCCGCTCTTGGATTCTCTGACAGTTATAGCTATATTTTTCAGCGAGAGTCCCTGAGCATCTTTGCAATCACTTTCCTGTATAACAAGAGGCACCAGCGACGGCTTTGGATTGATTATATCATGTCCCGCGGCGCGCGCGAATTTGTAGCCGTCACCGGTTGAACCTGTGAGCGGATAGGAAAGACCGCCTGTAGCGACGATACAATTGCCACATTCAAACGAACTCCCCGATTTGGTATCAACCGATGTGACGTGGCCTTCATCATAGTTGATTGCGGTAACGGTATCATGGACAATGCGAACGCCGTTCTTGCGGCAATAATCGATAAGCGCGTCGTTTATGTCCGACGCCTTGTCCGATACGGGAAACACACGGTTTCCACGCTCTACCTTCAATTTAACACCACAATGCTCAAAAAAATCCACGACATCACGGTTGCTGAATTGTGAAAACGCGCTGAAAAGAAATTTAGGGTTTACAGATATATTGTCAAAAAACTCTTCACGGGAGCAGTCGTTCGTGACATTGCATCTCCCCTTCCCCGTTATCAGCAATTTCTTTCCACTGCGTGGATTTTTTTCAATCAGTACAACACACGCCCCGCGTTGCGCCGCTGTTCCTGCCGCCATCATGCCCGCAGGACCACCGCCTATAACTACCACTTCAGGCTTCATCAATGAACACCTTCCTCCGGCTTTTGATATATGTCATACTCATCCCATATTTCGTCGAGTTGACGGAAAGTTTGTGAAACCTCATCCTGATTTCTCTTGATTGCCGCCACTATAAGAGCGTTTATCATACTCATAGGCGCTACCAGCGAATCAACTATTGAAAGCATATCGCTTTTCGCTATTAATGAACACTCCGCATACTGCGTAAGCGGAGACGACAAACTGTCCGTTATAGCTATAATATTGGCGCTTTTGGTATTTGCAAATTTAAGTGCAGCTATTGCGCTGTTGCAGTAGCGCGGAAAACTTATTCCTATAACGCACGCGTCGCTGTCTACGTGCATCATCTGAGCAAGCGTGTCGCTCTCGTTCGACGGATCTATTACGACCACGTTTTTGAATATCAGCTTGAGGTAATAACCCAAAAACACCGCCAAAGCCTCGGCGCTCCGAGCACCGAGTATGTATATCTTCTTCGCCGAGCATATCATCTCCACGGCCTTGTTGAAATTCTCATTTGAAGCCTCATCTATAGTACGGCGCAGTTTTTCAATGTCGGAAGCGAGCACATTGCCCAACAAATTGTCGTCACTGATTCTGTTACAGGCTACGTCTATTCGCTGAACCGATGTCAGACGATTGCGTATCATCTCCTGTATTGCCTTTTGCAGCGCGGGATATCCGTCGTAACCAAGCTCAGTGGCAAACCTGACTACTGTGGATTCACTTACACCGACAGTCTTGCCCAATTTTGAAGCCGTCATGAAGGCGGCTTTATCGTAATTTTCACTGATATATTTTGCAATCAGCTTCTGTCCTTTTGAAAAATCCGAATACCTGGAATTGATAACGTTAAAAAGCGAATTACTCATATATACATCTCCCTTCATAATGTCAGAGCGACGGAAATGTATCGTCTCATCAACATTTAATTTTTCCAACGACCCATGTGTGCCTATCATAAAACACATAAATAACACAAAAGGCACTCGCAATTCGTTGAATGTGCGAATGCCGTTATTGTAAGAGCGTATCTAATATTCTGTGCGTTCAAATCCTCCACAATGTGAAAGCAAATCTTAGCAACAAGACTAAAAACAGGCTCTACTGATTTTTCTGCTTCAACGCCCTGTCAATAGCACGCTTTGCATCACGCTTCGCCATATCCTCGCGTTTGTCGTAGTTCTTCTTGCCCTTGCAAAGACCTATCTGAACTTTAACCAGAGAGCCCTTGAAATAAAGTGACAGCGGAACGATTGAATATCCGGCCTGCTTAACTCCGCTGTAAAGATGAGCTATTTCTTTCTTGTGCAAGAGCAGTTTCCTAACACGAAGTGGATTCACATTAAAAAGGTTGCCATGGTCGTACGGGCTTATGTGCATTCCCTTTATGAAGAGCTCCCCATTCTCCACCGCGCACCATGCTTCCTTGATGTTGGCCTTGCCTTGGCGAAGAGATTTGACCTCCGTGCCGGTAAGCTCAATTCCTGCCTCAAAGGATTCCTCGACAAAATACTCATGGAAAGCTTTCTTGTTTTGGGCAATACTTCTGTTTGCGTTCTTATCTTTAGCCAAATTGACACCTCATAGTTCACTGCGCCCATCGAGAGCGCGTTTAAGAGTTACTTCATCGGCATACTCCAAGTCACCGCCCACAGGTATACCGTAAGCAAGCCTTGTAACTTTTACGCCCAGCGGCTTTATTAATCTGGAAAGATACATAGCCGTTGCTTCGCCCTCAACGGTCGGATTTGTAGCCATGATGACCTCGCTCACTCCTCCCGCGTTTATCCTCGACAGCAGTTCCTTTACACAAAGCTGTTCGGGACCGATGCCGTCCATAGGAGAAATACATCCGTGAAGCACATGGTATGTGGCGTTGAATTCATGAGTGCGCTCCAAGGCTATCACATCTTTTGGTTCTGCGACCACGCATATAACGGACTTATCCCTTGCGGGGTTGCTGCAAATTGAACAAAGTTCCTCGTCGGTGAGATTGCAGCAGACAGCGCACTTATGAATTTTCTTTTTTGCGTCGAGTATGGCGTCAGCGAATGCCTCCGCCTCATGCTGGGGTAAATCCAGCACATACAACGCAAGTCTCTGCGCAGTCTTTTTTCCGATTCCCGGAAGCCGCTCGAACTGTTCAATAAGCCTTGTCAGCGGTACAACTCTATAAGCCAATTAGAATCCCATTCCCGGAAGTGAAAGTCCGCCAGTCACCGCGTTCATTCTCTCCTCTTTGTCGGCGTTGATGTTGCGGATAACTTCATTGACGGCGCCTGTCACCATGTCGGTGAGCATTTCTTTATCTTCCATAGCCTCATCGCTGATTGTAAGGCTGGTTATTTCAAGGCTTCCGAGCATTGTGACGGAGACGGCGCTGCCGCCTGTGGTAACGGTATATTCTTTAGCCTCAAGCTCCTCCGAAACCTTTTCCATCTCCTCTTGAATCTTCTGAGCCTGCTTGGCTATCTGATTCATGTTTGTCGCCTGACCCGAACCGTATCCTTTGGGTAATCTTGATTTCATTTTAAAATTCCTCCTAATTTTCATCTACCTCGATACCCGCTTGCGCCGCTCTTTGTTTGATTTTTTCCACAGCGGAAACGGTAATATCGCCTGATGTATTGTTTGGATTATATTGAACTGCTCCCGAAGGGCTGTACGGCCCTAATCGGCAGTCGATTCCTGATATTTGTCTGATAATCTGCCTTATTGACTCCTTAACTATAGAGTTACGCAACATATCTCTTCCAAAGCCGTTGGTATCTATCAGAAGATATTTGCCATTGACAAATGCACGTGAATCCGAAAGCACGCTGTATGCAGGCTTATTCACCTCTTTCAGCAGTTCTAAGGCGCGGTTCCACTCGGCGAACGGCTTTGCGGAATTACTCAACTCGATCACGCTGACCGGCACATTACTCGAATTCTGTTTTGCCGAAACACTTCCGCGTGCGGCGGCAGGCTCAGATGTAGTACCCAAAACAGGTATGGCTCCCTTCGGAAAACCGGCCTGCAAAGCGCCCACAGCTTTCTCCAAGGATTCTATACGCGAAATCAGAGAATTTATTGCGGCAGTTTGATTTATGCCCGATTGAGACGGAGATGGGCTGCGGGAAACCGAAGCATTTGACTCCGCGTAATTCATTGTCTGCTTGTCCGAGAGACCACAAATTCTGATAAGCACGATTTCCATTTCCACGCGCTTGTTTACGCCACGAGACATCTTCTCATATGATTCCTGAAGCATATTGAGTATGTTTACAGACTGTGCCGACGTGAACTGCCCCGCCGCCTGCTTAAGCTCACCCAGTTCTGCTTCAGAGGCCGTAATCAACCCCTCGGGATTTTTGACGGTGCAGATTATCATTATGCTGCGAAAATAACTTATAAGCTCGTCACAGAGGCGAAGCATATCCTTTGAACTTGCATACAGTTCACTTACCAACCTCATCAGCGCCGCCGCGTCTTTATTGATTATGCAGCCGACAATCTCATTGATATAGCCCGTACCCGCCATACCGACCGTCTCACACACAGTAAGATAATTGATCTGTTTGCTGCGCCCCATCGCCTGATCCAATATCGACAGCGCGTCGCGCATACCGCCGTCCGCGAGCCTGGCTATCATCAGCCCCGCCTCATCGTCTATGTCACCGCCCTCCTGCTCCGCTATATACTTCAGCCTATTGCATACGGCCTGAGGCTGAACACGGTGAAAATCAAAGCGCTGACAGCGCGACAATATCGTAGCCGGCAACTTATGCGGCTCAGTGGTGGCCAAAATAAAAATAACATACGACGGCGGCTCTTCCAGCGTCTTGAGAAGCGCGTTAAAAGCCTCGGTGGTAAGCATATGAACTTCGTCAACTATGAACACACGATATTTCGCCTGCGCCGGTGTATAGCGTATCTCCTCGAGAAGCTGGCGTATATCCTCAATTTTGCGGTTTGAGGCGGCATCCATCTCGGTGACGTCCATTATGCTTTCGTCCTCTATGCCGCGGCAAATCTCGCATTCACAGCAGGGGTTCCCGTCCACGGGGTGTAGGCAATTCACCGCTTTGGCGAATATCTTGGCACAGGTAGTCTTTCCGGTGCCTCGCGAACCCGTGAAAAGATAAGCATGAGCAACTCTGCCTGATATAAGTTCATTCTTGAGTGTCTCAGTGACGTGAGGCTGCCCGACCACATCGGCGAAAGTTTTCGGACGCCATTTGCGGTAAAGAACCTGATACATCAGCACACCCCTCGCCAAGCCTAAATCCTCAATGCATATAAACCCGCACAATAAAATAAGACAGAACTTTCATGCGCATCGTCATACGGACACCAGATTGGCTGCGGCGCACAAGGCAGTCCGCTTAATGCTGCTCGGTTCCCCGCCTGACATGGTTCACGGTGTCCTGTCGCACAGGATCCGGCATCCGCATGTCGATGCGCACGAATAATATTCTGTCTTTATAAAGCATAATTCAAGAGATTGAACAACGTCACTTCAACCCGAATTGCTAAAATATTATAATATAGATTTATCAAAATTTCAACTGTTTTTTTATTATTTTTTGCCCCGATTTGTTAAAATTTTGTTTTGATTTTGAAAACAGAAGTTAAATTCACCCATTTTACGCTGTTTCAATTGACTTATCTGAGCACTGATATTATAATTGAGTTGAAAAAATATCAGAAAAAGGCGGCAGTTCAATTGAATATAATCACAGAAGAATTATGGGGAAAGGCTCCAAGTGGCGAGGATACGATTCGCTACACCATTTCTGGCGACAGGCTGTGTGTTTCTCTGATCAATTTTGGGGCAACCGTACAGCGCATGACCTATGATGGCAATGACATAGTTTTTTCGCTGCCAAATGTAGAGGCTTATTCAAAATTCAGTATGGGGTGTATTGGTGCGACTGTTGGAAGATATGCGGGACGAATAGCCGAAGGCAAAGTGAATATTGACGAAGTAAACTGCGCGCTCACCAGGAATCATCGTGGAAACCATATGCACGGCGGTTTCCATGGCTTTAATACCAAAGTATGGAAAGGCCGCCAATTAACCTGCGAAAACGGCATGGGTGTGCAATTCAGCCTTCTTTCACCTGACGGCGAAGAGGGATACCCCGGTAATTTAGACGTCAGCGTCACGTTTGTAGTCACTTGTGACGACAGTTTGAAAATATCTTATTACGCCAAGAGCGATAAAAATACGATAATAAATTTAACTAATCACAGTTACTTTAATTTAAACTACATGAGAATTGGTAAATCGGGTTTCCCCGAATCTGACGGCGACAACAGTTATGTTGAGCTTATGATAAATGCGTCACATATCGCCGAACAGGTAAATTTGCTTCCCACGGGAAGATTGTTGCCTGTCAAAGGAACGCCCTTTGATTTCCGCACGCCAAAGATAATTTCCAGAGATATGATTAATTCTAAAGAGACTGCTAAGGACGGCTATGACCATTTCTTTGTTCTGAGCGAACGCAAACCCGGCGAGCCTTCGGTTACAGCATATTGCCGCCGCAACGGGCTTTTTATGGAATGTTTCACGGATCGACCCGGAGTGCAGCTTTTTACCATGGGCAACCCCGGCGGTGCTTTCGCGCTTGAAACCCAAAGTTTTCCAGACAGCCCGAACCATCTGAATTTTCCAAGCGCTGTTCTTCTCAGAGATGAGGAATTTCACAGCGAAACCACATACAAATTCTCAATCAAGTAGAAATTCTCCATGTAAATGAGAATTTACATCTGCGACTGCATGGAAGCGTGCCTCAACAGTACAACGACAGATTGATTAATAAGAAAACGCAGATTCGGGACGTCCTACTTACGAAGGACGTCCCGAACTTTACATTTTTTGGAGCAGAATCAAACGAATATCCGATTTTTATTAAAGATAGACCACACACCAATTACTTTGCTGAAGTATTGAGACTGTGCTTTACCCTGTCGCTTTCCTCGGCACGTTTTGCATCGTTAAAGCGATCTACTGTGCCTACCAGATAGCCTGTAATACGGCGGATTCTCTCGAATTCTACGCCCTCTCCGACTGTTTTTTCCTGTGTTGCCTTTTCATTCATGAAAATGTCCTCCTTTTTATTATATAAATCTAATCAATTCCTACAAAATGAGGCATATTGGGGAATTTTTTCTTTAACTCTTTAAGTGTAAGCACGGACACACCCTCTCCGTTGTGCCTGCCGCATCTGGGACAGCAATTACCGATAACACCTGTGTAGCCGCAAACCGGATCGCGATCCACTGGGTGATTAATTGATCCGTAGCCTATGCCGACCTGTTTCATATATCTGATGACAGTTTCAAATGCGTCAATATTGTTGCACATATCGCCGTCAAGTTCAACATAGCTTATATGTCCAGCGTTGCAGTACGCATGGAAAGGCGCTTCCAATTCCAGCTTTCTGAACGCCGAAATGTTGTAATATACCGGTACATGGAAAGAGTTTGTATAGTATTCGCGGTCTGTGACCCCCTCAATACTGCCGTATTTCTTGTTGTCTATCTTTACAAATCTGCCGCTCAGACCCTCGGCAGGCGTCGCCAGCAATGTGAAATTTAATCCCGTTTCAGCCGACTCAGCGTCCATGCGTTCACGCATATGCTTGATTATATCAAGACCGAGTTTATAACTCTCTTCGCTCTCGCCGTGGTGCTTGCCCGTCATCGCCTTAAGTGTTTCCGCGAGACCTATAAATCCCACGCTGAGCGTGCCGTGTTTAAGAACCTCAGCCACAGAATCATCAATACCGAGTTTGTCGCTGTCTATCCAGACTCCCTGTCCCATAAGGAAAGGGTAGTTTCTTACTTTTTTGCTGCACTGTATCTTGAAACGGTGCAACAGCTGTCTTATTACCAAATCAATTCTTGAATCCAATATACTGTAGAAGAGTTTCCAGTCACCCTTTGCCTCTATACCTATTCTCGGTAGGTTTATTGTGGTAAAGCTGAGATTTCCCCTGCCGCAGGTAACTTCGCGGGATTTATCGTAGTTATTGCCCATAACACGTGTTCGGCAGCCCATGTATGCGACCTCAGTGTTGTAATCTCCGGGTTTATAATATTGGAGATTAAACGGTGCATCGAGGAAACTGAAATTCGGGAAGAGACGCTTGGCACTGACCTTGCAGCTAAGTCTGAAGAGGTCGTAATTGGGATCCTCCTTGTTGAAGTTTACGCCTTCTTTGACCTTGAATATCTGGACAGGGAAAATCGGTGTTTCACCGTTGCCCAAACCCGCGTCCGTCGCCATGAGAAGATTGCGCATTACCATGCGTCCCTCCGGCGATGTATCCGTGCCGTAATTTATAGAACTGAATGGAACCTGTGCGCCGGCTCTGGAATGCATGGTGTTAAGGTTGTGGATCAGTCCCTCCATCGCCTGGAATGTGGCGCGATCGGTTTCGGTGAAGGCGGTTTCAAACGCATTGTCATTGAGCTTTTTAATCTCCTCGTCCGAGAGTTTCTCCATAATCTCAGGAAGAACATTTTCAGATTTTGCCTTTGTGAGCGTTTCAGCGATTTGATCTTTTCCGGAAAGATTCACAATATTTTTAAGAAGATTATTTTCAAGAAAAGAGGAAGCCTCGGCGGCAGAATTTTCATCGGCGTCATATCTGTATCTCAAATAAAGAGTTAAAGCCTTGAAATATTCCTTAACAAAAGTCTTTGCAACCCCGGGCGCCATGGAGTAATCGAAATTTGGAACAGCCTGACCGCCGTGCATCTCATTCTGATTTGCCTGTATTGCTATGCAGGCAAGGGCGGAGTAGCTTTGGATGCTCATGGGTTCGCGCAGATGACCATGACCGGTGGAAAAGCCGTCTTTAAAGAGCTTAAGCAGGTCTATCTGGCAGCAAGTCTCGGTCAGCAGGTAGAAATCCTTGTCGTGAATGTGAATGTCTCCGCCGTTGTGAGCGTCCGCTATATCCTTTTCAAGTATACTGTTGTCAACGAAATACTTTGCGCTTTCCGAACCGTATTTAAGCATTGTCCCCATAGCGGTGTCAGTATCGATGTTGGCGTTTTCGCGCTTAATATTTGAATCTTTTGCGTCTACAAAGGTGAGAGACTTGAATATATCCATCAAATCCTTTTCGGTTTGACGCAGCTTGCTGCGTTCGGCACGGTAAAGGATATAAGCCTTAGATGTTTTCGGTAAGTCGTTGGCTATGAGGACTTCTTCTACTATGTCCTGCACCTGCTCAACGCTGGGCACCGTACTCTCGGGAATCTTTTCTATAACCTGATTTGTCAAATTTACTATCTTGTCTTGAGTAAGCTCCTCTTCCTCAACGGCGTTGCACGCCTTTCTGATAGCTTCACGAATTTTTGCCGCGTTGAATGGAACTGTCTCTCCGCTTCTTTTTACAATGTATTCCGGGTTTTTCGGCAAATATATCACTCCTCAAAGATAATGCGGCGTCTCATGCGAAGCAGATATCAAAGTTTTTCCAAGTCTCAATAAAAGTGAGAAAAATGTCAAACAAGAACTGCATCATTCCGACGTCTGACTTATTATAACACAACATATATGTGATTGCAAGTGTAAATTATCTATATGTTGAGTATTTGCCATGATTTTAGTGGTGCAAAAATGTGTAAAAACGGCAGCAGCGCCGAATATAGCGGTGCTGCCGCCGTGGAAAACTTTTTTATTTTTATTTTTCTTTTAATATCGGTATTTTCAAAGATACGATAACGATGTTGATTCATCATTAAAGGGACCTGAAAAAGGAGTTGATAGTGGCAAATAAAAATAATAAATCTGCCGCCTGACCAAAAGGAAGGCATATGCTGGCATATCGAATGGGACGAGCTGTTCAAAATAGCAGGTGTTTCTGAGGAGATGACCATGCAATAATTAAAGTCTGTCCACATAAAATATACTTACAGACAAAGGATTAAAATAACAGCATTAAAAACACAGCTTTCAAAAATCAAACGATAAATGAAAGCTGTATTTTAATGTTCGCAAATTTGTTGTAATTACGATTAACGTAAATCAGCGGTCAGACTGAGAGTCGTTCTTGACAATTTTGTATCCCAGCTTAATTATGCATTTGAGAGTTTCCAGAGCCGTATTGCGGTCAAATTTTTTCTCATCATCGCTCAATTCCTCGTATTCCACAAGGCAGGGGTGCAGCTTCTCCGCGTCATTGCGCTGCTCGCCGTATCTCCAGCCTTGAGCCCTTCTTTCTACGGCCCACACGTCGTGTGTGTTTTTAGCAAGCTTTTCTGTCAGCTCCATAATATCGTCGCTGAGCGGAATATCAGAGGTATCGAGCGGTTTTGGCGTGTAGTTTTTTTCATGCATAATAAAAATCTCCTTAAAATTAAATTATTGTGGAACAGCCGGTTCGCGGTCGTTTTTAATCATGAGCCATTCGGCATTTTCCTCCAGCGCCTCAATGCCGAACTGCTTGAATATCTCCCGCGCTTTCTTTTTATCGGCTTCGTAATCCTGTACTGCCTTTTGAGTGAGAAGGACGCAGTAGGAATATTTTGAGGCCAGCTCTCCATAGGCATTGAGATTGTTATTTGTAGTGACCATAAGCGATAAAATGTTAATTAATCCTATAATAAATACAAACCAATTCTCATATGAAAAATCAAACCTCCTGATTATAAAGGCAAGCACGGCCGACAACAATATCGCAAAAACCGTAAAGCCGATTGTCATTCGCCTTGACCTCGCGTTTTTTTCGGAAAATTCGTATATTCTTCTCGTGAAAAATCTAAGCTGTTCAGGCATATTCGGCGGACAATCCTTGGGCAGATTTATGTAGTATTTATTGTCGTCGCCTTTTTTCAAAAGGGTTCCCAGCCACTCGGTTTTTATGTAATCGTTGTTCGGTATATATCCTTTCATTGACGCGGCTTCAAGGCTTGCCGTGCCGTCTCCGTTTTCTTTAATCAGATAGTCCTGTACATACCATGCGTTAAATGCCTGAATTGCCCAAAACATATCCTTCTGAAATTTCACAGTGTAGCTTGAACCGACAGATTCATTTATACCGGCCGCGTACCAATAGCACTGTACGCGCATACCCTCGGCGAGCGCCCTAAATTCCAGATATTTATTGTGCGCATTAATGCCCTTGACGAATATCCAGTAGAAAAGATAGGCGACTGCTATAAATACCAGATACGCAACCAGCAGCCAATAAACTTCAATCAAGTCGGAATAGACCGAGAAGCAGCAAAGCGCAACCAATGCCAGCACCATGATAACCCGGTTTTGCAGCTTTTGGGCAGTCTGCGCCTTCATGGAAATGATGTCGTAATAAATCTGGCGCAGGTTAGAAACATCTGCGCATCGCGGCAGGAGCTTTTTATCCTGATGATGCCATGGCAACAGATCAAATATATCCTTTTTTTGACGGTCAACATGGTGGCTGAATGATGAAATTTTCCTGTTGAATTCCTTTATTTTCTTTGCGTTTCTCTTGAAATTTCTGCGTTTGGGATCCCTGCGTTTTTTCAGCGCCCCCTCGTCCGTGAATCGCCTGCGGCTGAACCAAGGCTCACCGTCGTTGATTGTTTCCAGCATATGCGGATAAATCTCATGCACCCTGTAATTGACTTCGGGCAGCGAGTTTTGGCTGTCGGGCAGAACAATTTGGAAGATTGGGCGATTTTCGGGAAATCTGAGCTTGTAATTCTCCGACGGCGTGTCCGCAGTGCTCAATATTTCCCTGACGGTCTGATACACAGGTGTACCTGTTGTTGTTATGCCGTCCCATACGGCAATCGTTACCCAGCAGTATTCCTTAATATCTTCTTTGTCAGCGTAAACCGGCTTTGCGTCGTATCTCTCCTGAAGATAAAGGGCAATGTTTTTGGCGAGGTCGTCTTTTTCCATGAACATCACGACAAGCTGATTGTGACTCGTCGTTTTATTTTTTCCCGAAAATCTGCCGAACCAGCGTCCGAGCCGGTTCATAATTTTTTCCACAGCCGCGTCGAGCCGCTGGCGGTCCAACGAGGAGGGAGTCTGGGTGATTATGCCGACGTTGACCGGCATACAGTAGTTGATGTTGTCGGAATTGCCCGCTCCCATCCATTCATCGCGATATTGCTTGAACGTCCTGACCTCCTTTTTATTTTTAGCCATAAATCTTTCCTCCAAAAATAATAACACTGTGATTTTACAATATTACATAAAATATTTCAAGTGTTTTAAATAATTTTATATTTTTCAAGTCAGTTCAACGCTACCAATCCGCCGTGAACGCATTTTGCGCATCTGTCGAATTCAGTTGCGTCAATGTTGGTCGGCTTCGTGTCAATCCACAACCGCACCATACTGTCGCAGCACGTCATTGTCAATCGAACTGCCCTCGTGCAAATTCACCATATTGCACCCCAGAACTATCAGCCCGGGATAATTCCGAATAATTCGAAGGCATTTGCCCGTCTCGGCGGACCAAATGCGAACTGTGCCGTCATTTGAGCCGGATATAAAGTGTTTTCCGTCCGGGCTGTACGCTACCGAGTTTACAAAATCACTATGTCCTTCATAAGTGCGTATGCACTGTCCTGTGGCTGTGTCCCATTCCTTTATGGTTCTATCCGATGAGCCTGATATAAACCGCTTTCCGTCCGGGCTGTACGCTACTGAGTATACAGAATTACTATGCCCCTTATAAGTGCGTATGCACCGACCTGTGGCTGTGTCCCATTCCTTTATGGTATAATCCCTTGATCCGGATATAAAGCGCTTTCCGTACGGGCTGTATGCTACTGAGGTTACAGAATCGGTATGCCCCTCATAAGCACGTATGCACCGACCTGTAGCTGTGTCCCATTCCTTTATGGTTCCATCATCCGAGCCGGATATAAAACGCTTTCCGTCAGGACTGTACGCTACTGAGTTTACAGAATTACTATGCCCACCATAAGTGCGTATGCACTGACCTGTGGCTGTGTCCCATTCCTTTATAGTTCCATCAAATGAGCCGGATATAAAACGCTTTCCGTCAGGACTGTACGCTACTGATTTCACCCAATCATTATGCCCCTCATAAGTGCGTATGCACCGACCTGTGGCTGTGTCCCATTCCTTTATGGTTTCATACAATGAGCCTGATATAAAACGCTTTCCGTCCGGGCTGTACGCTACTGAGGTTACATAACTTCTATGCCCCTCATAAGCACGTATGCATCGGCCTGTGGCGATTTCCCATTCCTTTATGGTTCTATCAAATGAGCCTGATATAAACCGCTTTCCGTCTGGGCTGTACGCTACCGAGTATACAGAATTACTATGCCCCTCATAAGCACGTATGCATCGGCCTGTGGCGATTTCCCATTCCTTTATGGTTCTATCAAATGAGCCTGA